>JAXGLO010000001.1:0-1635000 GCA_040769125.1 Thermoleophilia bacterium
GGGGTCCGGGTTCCCGTTGAGGGTTATGCCGTTGTTTTCCGCCTCCTGTAAGAGGACGTCCATGGCTTCCGGCGTGGCCATCTCGTGCACGAAATAGAGTGCGTCGAGCAGTCCCTTCGGCGTGTCCGTGTCCGGGTTCATGAGCACGTTGACGAGTTGGTCGTAATCGATGCCGTCGGAGGCGGATGGCGGCGGCAACGTCAATCCTCGGCCGTCGAAGTAGGGCTTGTGAGGGTTCAGCAGAGCCAATAAATGCTCACGCGCGATGGCCTTAAGGCCGTCGGCATGGGCAAAACGCCTGAGATTGTACGTCGCCATTCGTTCTTTCCTCCTTGTTCTTTATAGCCAGGCCGTTCCCGGCGTTTACGTTTCCGAGCCGGGCCGCCTGACGGCGACGACCTTGCCGATGATGCGGAGTCCGTCGTCGGGCCCCACGGGGATCGGTCGATGCTTTCGGTTTTCCGGCCTCAATTCGATTTTCTCGCCTCGGATATAAAGCCGCTTCACCGTGGCTTCGTCCTCCAACAACGCGACAACGATGTCACCGTTCTCCGCCACGGGCTGTTGTCGCACCACCACCAGGTCGCGATCTCGGATTCCGGCGTCCATCATGCTGTCGCCTGTAACCTCCAGGGCGAAGCACCGGCCTGCCCGGGCGACCCCGCCTTCGACCAGCACCTCTCCGATGATGTTTTCTTCGGCCAGGATCGGTTGGCCGGCCGCCACTCGGCCGATAATGGGGACGGCCACAAGATCGGGGACGTCGTCTTCGGGTTCGCGGATAATCGCAATTCCACGAGCCTTCCGGGGTTCGCGCTTCAGGTAGCCCTTGCGGACAAGCTGGTTCACCTGACCGTGGACGCTGGCGTGCGATATTCCGAGGATATCCGCGAGTTCCTTCATGGTCGGGGGGAACCCCCGCCGGTTCGTGAAGAGGCGGATCTCCTTCAATGTACGGCGCTGCGGCTCGGTTATTTCCTGAACGGGGCGTCTGCCTCGCGGTCTTTGACTCATGTGTATCCTCAACCATCCAAATGGCTATCGTCGAACACCAACAGCCGCAGGGCCCGGTCAGGGCAAACTACGGCCACGTTACAGGCTGATATTATACGACCTGATAGGCGTCAGGTCAATAGAAAAATGTACATGAATCAGGGGGTTTGAGGAATCGCTGGCGGGTGAGGAGAAGAGAGATCGGTGATCGGACGGGTGGATAGAGTGGCGGCCGGTAGCCCTGAGCGGGGGCGTCAGCTCATCCGCTCGGCGGTCAGCTTCGCCCACATCTTTCGTTGACGCGCCCAGTGGGGAACTGCGGCAATGGGACGGACCTCTTTCTCTCGAAGCCGGTCACGCCCTTTGACCGTCCGGGGCAGGAAGAGAATCGCCTCCTGGATGTCAGGAGCCAGGTTGAGCAGGTTCATGATCTGGGTGATTCTGGCCCGCGTCACGTAACCGAGTCGCGCCAGATCTGCATAATCACGCACTTCACCGCGGCTCACCAGCCTGTCGTAGCGGATCGCCAAGGCCATCAGCTTCGATACGCGGGGTATATTCCCCGGCTCGATGCAACGATCCTCGTCCCGGAGATCGTTGCCGTTCTTCCGGCCGTGTTTTGGTTTGAAACTGAAGGATATCTCCAACCGGCTCAGACCGGTTCCGTCGGATGCGGTATTCCTCATGCCGACACCTCCCGACTGCGGATGTCGGCCTCGCTGCACAGCGCCTTGACTCCCGGTGAGCGGAAGGTCACGGTCACTCTGCCGTCCCGCCCGTCATACCCGATGCGCTCGACGAGGAGTCGGACGATCCGTGATTGTTCTCGGGGAGACAGTGACTCCCAAACCGGGTCGAAGACCGCCAGCGCCCGGGCCAGGTCGCCTTCATCAACAGTTTCTCTCTGGATCGTGATGACCTCTTCGCGTATGGCGGTCATCCGCTGTTCTATGGTTCGAATCTGATCCTGCAGGTCGGCGAGCTGGTCCATGGCCGCCCCTCCGTTCGAGACGGCGGTGAAGGACTCGCTCACCAGCTTCTGGACTCTGGTGTGCAGCCGTTTGAGTTCACGCTCATGGCCGCGTTGTTCGGTTTCCAGTTCCGCCATGCGCTTGCCGCTCTCTTCCCGGACCTTTGCAGCCGTCGCTGCGATGATTTCCTCGTTCCTGCCTATGCCTCGGATGTGTTCGACCACCGCGGTCTCGATCTCGTGCGCGTTGAGCGACTTGGTCGGACAGGACGCCCAGCCTCGTTGCTGCGCGTTCAGGCAGACGTAGTAGCGATACCGTTTGCCGTTGTCCTTGGCCGTGTAGGTATGCACCATCCCCGTGCCGCAGGGAGCGCAGTAGAGCAGTCCCTTCAACAGCGCTCCGTATTTGTTGCGCACCTCTTTTCCTCCGGTGCTGCCGTTCCGCCGGAGAGCATCCTGCACCCGCTGCCAAAGATCGACGTCAACGATCCCGTTGTGTTCGCCGTTGTAGATGGTTCCCTTGTAATCGACCTTGCCGGCATAGATCACGTTGGTCAGGAGCCGGAAAAGACTGTTTTTGGTGAATGGCTTTCCGCCGCGCTCCTGACCCTTCTTGGTGGTCCACCGCTTGGTCTGCCAACCCCGGCGGTCGATCTCCTGGACGACAGGAATCATGGCCTTTTGCTCCAGGTAGATCTCATACATCGCCCGGACCTGCGCAGCCTCGTCTTCGTTGACGATCAACCTGCCGCCTTTCGGGTCGACGTCGTACCCAAGGACCGGCATTCCGCCGACCCACTTGCCCTTGCGGCGCGCGGCGGACATCTTGTCCCGCGTACGTTCCGAGATGATCTCCCGCTCGAACTGGGCGAAGGAAAGCAGGATGTTTAGGGTGAGCCGCCCCATGGAACTGGTCGTGTTGAACTGCTGGGTGACCGAGACGAAGCTCACGGAGTGCTTGTCGAAGATTTCCATCATGCGGGCGAAGTCCAGGAGGGATCGGCTGAGTCTGTCGACTTTGTAGACCACCACGCAGTCGATTTCGCCCGACTCGATGCCGGCGAAGAGCCGCTTGAGGGCGGGCCGCTCCATGTTGCCGCCGGTGAACCCGCCGTCGTCGAAGCGATCCGGGATGCACACCCACCCTTCGTGTCGTTGGCTCGCGATATACGCCTCCGCGGATTCCCGCTGAGCGTCGAGGCTGTTGAACTCCTGCTCCAGCCCCTCGTCAGTGGACTTGCGGGTGTAGATGGCGCAACGGATCGTCCCGTTGGTTCTTGATGCCGACTCCCGGGCTTCTCCCCGGCCACGGTTATTGTTTCTGCTCATTCGTTCCTCCTCTCGGGTTTGCGGCTCCCGCCTCTGGCCGCGGCATCGGCGATGCCGAAGAAGAGGAACCCGTTCCACTTGCTGCCGGTGACCTCCTGGGCGATGGCGGAAAGGGACTTGTAGCGTCGGCCGTCGAACTCGAAGCCGTTGTCGAGGACCTTGACCACAATGTCGCGGCCTTGGAACTCGCGGGCGAGCAGAGTTCCGGGCAGAGGCAGCCTCGGGTCACGCGACGGGGATATGCGGCCGGTCGCCGTTCTCGCTTTGACCTCGGAGGAACCCGAGGCGACCGGATCACGCGGAGCCCGCGTTCTCAGGTCGGCGTCATTGGCCAGTTCCTCAGCCCTGCGTCGGGCCCGCTCCGAAAGGTCGCCCTCTGCGTGTGCCTGGATACGCCAGGCGATTCGCTTGCGAAGGAACTCCTTGTGGTAGGAGCGGGTCTCTTCTCCAAAGACCTCGATGTACTTGTCCCTGAGCTCCCCGACGGTCATCCGGGAGAGCCCCTGGACCTCTTGATACGTTGTTGCTTCCATCCGAAACCTCCTTGGTTCATGGGCTTCGCCCCGGCGGGCGGTTCGTCCGCACCGCAATCTCAGGGCGTTAACTCGTGAATGAATGAAGGCTTCGGTGGCCCGAAACATCAAGGCGTTTCTCCGTAAACGCCTCAGATTCTTCGACTTGCGCTACATGCACCGCCTCGGTATCCGATTCGGGGGCAAGTCGGCGGCCGTTGCGGTGGCGCATGTAGCCTCTGGCCAGGATCGTGGCGATTTCCGATATCACCTCTTCAAGTGAGGCGGGGACGTGTTCGTTGTCCGGCATCCGGTCCTCCTTTTGCGGGAGGCCGCGTAAAGGTGCCGTCGTGGATGCCGCTGGGGCGGGATCGGCCTGACGTCGAGAAGACCGTTGGAGCCCGTCCGACACCACCCGAAGGCGATGCCGCCGGCACCCACAACGGTCTCCGTTCTCACGGCCGATTCCGCTGTCTGGTAATCCGCTTTCGCCGGACCACTTGATCCGGCTTTCGTCGGATACCTACCGGAGGGGAGTTCGAAACGTCGAAGCGGGTGCCCGGATGCAACCGGGCTGTTAAACAAGGCGACTCGAAAAACGGAGAACGGGAGAATTCGGAGAGGACATTTTCGGTGAGCGCGCGCAAACCCAACGGTTGCACCCGAACCCCGAGCGGTGAGCTTCGAAACGGAGAATCGGGGTTAATGTGCGGGCGGGCGTAAGTCGGCGTGGACACGCCGGAAACGACGAGACCCCGAGGGGATCACCCCACGGGGTCTTGCGTTAAACAAGAACCGCTGAAATCAGCGGATTGAATTTTGGCTCCTCGGGTAGGACTCGAACCTACAACCCTTCGGTTAACAGCCGAATGCTCTACCATTGAGCTACCGAGGATCACTCACGGCATTATAGGCGACCCGCTCGAGAGCGACAAACAGTGCGCGCCCAGCACCGGGTGCGCCCCAGCGGCTAGTCGAGAAAGCCGCGCAAGCGCTGCACGTCGCGGTATGACTTGAGCTTGGCCAGCGTCTTGGCCTCGATCTGGCGGATGCGCTCGCGGGTGACCCCGAACTTCTGGCCGACCTCCTCGAGCGTGCGCGGCTGCACGCCCTTGAGGCCGAAGCGCAGCTCGATGACCCCGCGCTCGCGCTGCGCGAGCGTGGCAAGCACCGCGTTGAGCTCTTCCTTCTGCAGGATCTCGCTGACCGCCTCGACCGGCATGGCGGCGTCCTCGTCCTCGATGAAGTCGCCGAGCTGCGAGTCCTCCTCCTCGCCGATAGGCGTGTCGAGGCTCACCGGCTCCTGGCTGATCTTGAGGAAGTCGCGCACCTTGTTGGGCGTGGTGCCCATCTCGGCAGCGATCTCCTCGGGGGTGGGCTCGCGGCCGGTGTCCTGGAGGAGCTGGCGCTGCACGCGGATGAGCTTGTTGATCGTCTCGACCATGTGCACGGGGATGCGGATCGTGCGCGCCTGATCGGCGAGCGCCCGTGTGATCGCCTGGCGGATCCACCAGGTGGCGTAGGTGCTGAACTTGAAGCCCCTGCGGTAGTCGAACTTCTCGACGGCGCGGATGAGGCCCAGGTTGCCCTCCTGAATGAGATCCAGGAAGAGCATGCCGCGCCCGACATAACGCTTGGCGATCGAGACGACGAGGCGCAGGTTGGCCTCGATGAGCTGACGCTTGGCCTCCATGTCGTTGCGCTCTATGCGCTTCGCCAGCGAGACCTCCTGCTGGGCGGTGAGGAGCGAAACCTTGCCGATCTCCTTGAGGTACATGCGAACCGGGTCGTTGGTGGGCGCCCTGACCGAGAGATCGAGCTTGCTGGCGCTCTCCTCCTCGCCGCCGACCTCCTGACCGGCCTGCGGCCCAGCGGCTTCGCTCTCGATGATATCGATGCCGAGCTCGGCGCAGAACGTGCAGATGCCGTCGATCTGGTCGGGGGTGAGATCGACGTCCTGGAGAGCCTCGGCGACCTGGTCGCTGGTGAGGTAACCCTGCTCGCGGCCCTCCTCGACGAGCAGGCGCACCTCGTCGATGGCCAGCTCCACGGGCTCGGCGTGCCTGCTGCGTTCTTCTGTGAACTCGCTCAAGTCCGCCGCCTCTTACGCCTGCTCGAGTTCCTCGTCCACCGGGATGAGTCGCCGCGCGTCGCGCAGGGAGCGCCGCACGGCCTCGAGCGCCGCCAACTCCGCGCTCTGCCTCCCGGTCTCGTCATCCTTCACCGTGAGCTTGAGCCTCGCGATGAGGCGGCCCACATGCGCCTCCTGGAGACGCAGGAACAGCTCGTCTACCACAGTCGCCGTGAACCGCTCGGCGCCGGCCCGCACAGCGATCTCGGCGAGAACCTCGCCCGCGCCCGCGGCGGCATCACCCTCTGCCGCCTTTTGCAGGGTATTCCCTGGCCCAGCGGCAGCCAATCGCGCCTTCACGGCGGCCAGCGCGAGCCGCGTCTGGGCCGTCGCGAAGTAGCGCTCGTCGATGCCGGCCAGCACGGCGCGGCCGTGCTCGGGTCGAGCGAGGCAGCCAGCGAGGAAGCGCACCTCGAGCTCGTACGCGGTGCCGCGGCCGGCAGCCGGTCGAGACGCCGGGCGAGCCGCCGGGCCACCCGCCGTGAAGCCCGGCGCTTCCGCGCCGCCTCCCCCGCCGCCCGCGAGGAGGTACCTCACGCTCTCAGGTGAGAGCTGCAGCCTGTCGGCGACGTATCTCAGCTCGTCGTCCCGCTCGATCGGCGTCGCCGCCTCGCGCAGAACCTCTCTGAGCTGCGCAAACGCGCCGGCCCGGCCGTCGGGCTTGTCGAGGTCGTGCGCGGCGAGCACCGCTCGGACATGGAATTGTAGCAACGTCTGAGCCTGAGAGACAAGCTTGAGGAAGCCCTCGGCACCCGCCCCCGCGAGCACGTAATCGGCCGGGTCCAGACCGTCCGGGACGCGCACCACGTGCAGCCTCAGACCCATCTTGCGACCGAGGGAGAGAGCGCGGCTCATGGCGCCGATGCCGGCCGCGTCGGCGTCGAAGCACAGGTAGAGGTTCCGCGTAACGCGCGAGATGCGGCGGAACTGCTGCTCCGTGAGCGCCGTGCCCATGCTGGCGACGGCGTTCTCGACCCCGTTCTGCGCGAGCGCCAGCACGTCGGTGTACCCCTCAACAATGAAGATCCGGTCCTCGCGCGCGGCCGCCGCGCGCGCGTGCCCGAGTCCGAAGACCACCTTGCTCTTGTGGTAGAGCGGCGTCTCCGGTGAGTTGAGGTATTTGGGCTTCTCGTCGCCGAGGGTGCGGGCGCCGAAGCCCAGGGTGCGGTGGCGGTCGTCGGTCAGGGGAAACATGATACGGCCGCGGAAGCGATCGTAGGGGCGACCCTGGCGACCGGGCAGCACCAGGCCGGCGTCAAGCAGCTCCTGGTCGGTGAAGTGGGCGCCCCGCGCCGCATCACGCAGCCTGTCCCAGCCAGGGAGGCTGTAGCCAAGGCGGAAGCGTCGGCAGACGTCGTCGCTGAAGCCGCGCTCCACGAGGTAGTCGCGGGCCGGCGCCGCCGCCCTGGACTCCCACAGGACACGCTCGTAGTAGTGAGTGGCCTGCTCGAGCAGCGCCCGCAGCCGCTCGCGCCGGCGGCGCTCGGCGTCGCCACGGGCGCTCATCTCCTCGTACTCGAGAGCGATGCCGTAGCGGTCCGCCAGGGACTCGACGGCGGCGGCGAAGTCGAGGTTCTCCTTGGCCTGCACGAAGCCGAAGAGATTGCCGCCGGCTCCGCAGCCGAAGCAGTAGTAGAGCTTCTCCGTCGGGTTGACCGAGAACGACGGCGTGCGCTCCTCGTGGAAGGGGCAACGCCCGCTGAAGCTGGCGCCGACTTTGCGCAGCTGCGTGTACTGGCCGACGATCTCGACCATGTCGGCCGCCGCCAGAACCTGCTCGATGCTCTTCTGGGCGATGCGGGGCATCAGCCGGGCGCTCCCCGGCCGCGACCGTTCTCGCGCCCGCTGGGCGACGGATCCGCGACCTGCAGCGCGCCGGCAGCGACGGCCTGCGGCATCTCTTCGAGGCTACCCAGGTAGTGCAGCCCCGCCGCCACCCGGCGCTGCCGCCCGCGCAGCGGCCGCTCGGCGACATCGCGCCGCCTGACCAGGTGTTGCAGGACGGCGACGAGCGCCACGCCGAGCGCAACCATCCAGACGAGGTAGAACAAGGCGAAGAGGGTCCACGCCTCCGGCGACGTCGCGGCCAGAGCCGCGGAGCCCGGGAGGCTGCCGAGGGCCACCCAGCCGCGCGCCGAAGCGACTACGGCCGGCAGGAACGCGAGGGTTATGGCCAGAAGAGCGACGCACGCAGTTGCGACATGGCGAAGAGCCGCGCGCATCAGCGTGGAGCCGTACGAGTGGTGGCCATGGGCACGCCCCTCCCCTCATGAAACCCGCCCGCGTTGGGCGGGAGCGCCGGCGCGCGCGCCGGCGCGTCGTGCGCGGCGCGGCGCCCGGCAATGCCGGGCGCCGCGCCGCCGAATCGCTCTCGAGCCTGATTACTTCTCGAGCTCGAGCTCCCCGCGCTCCTCGATCACCGCCTGGGCCGCCGCCAGGCGAGCCACCGGCAGGCGGAAGGGCGAACAGCTCACGTAGTTCATGCCGACGCGATGACAGAACTTGACCGTCGCGGCGTCGCCGCCGTGCTCGCCGCAGATGCCGATCTTGAGGCCGTCGCGGGCGGAGCGCCCACGCTCGATGCCGATCTCCACGAGCTGGCCGACGCCATCCAGATCGAGACTGTCGAACGGATCGTTCGACCAGATCTCATGCTGCAGGTAGAGCGGCAGGAACGTACCGGCGTCGTCGCGCGAGACGCCGAGGGTCATCTGCGTAAGATCATTGGTGCCGAAGCTGAAGAACTCGGCGACCTCGGCGATCTCGTCGGCGGTGAGAGCCGCGCGCGGCACCTCGATCATCGTGCCGACCATGTAGTCGACCGTGGTGCCCTGCTCCGCGAAGACCTGGTCGGCGACCTCACGGACGAGCGCCACCTGGTTCTCGAGCTCGGCCTTGACGCCCACCAGCGGAATCATGATCTCCGGGTAAGCCTCCTTGCCCTCCTTCTTGACCAGACAGGCGGCCTCGAGGATGGCACGCACCTGCATGCGCGTAATCTCGGGATATGCAATGCCGAGCCGGCAGCCGCGATGCCCGAGCATCGGGTTACTCTCGTGCAGATCGGCGACCTTGGCGGCCACCACGGAGGGCTCGACGCCCATCAGCGCGGCGACCTCGGCCTGGCCCTTCGCATCGTGCGGCACGAACTCGTGCAGCGGCGGGTCGAGGGTGCGGATGGTCACGGGGCGGTCGCCCATCTCGCGGAAGAGCCCGGCGAAGTCGTCGCGCTGCATGGGTAGCAGCTTGGCGAGCGCGTGCTCACGGGACTCGCTGTCGTCGGCGAGGATCATCTCGCGCATCGGGTTGATGCGATCTTCGCCGAAGAACATGTGCTCCGTACGGCAGAGGCCGATGCCCTGGGCGCCGAACGAGATTGCGTTGGCGGCCTGGTCGGGCTGGTCGGCGTTGGCGCGCACGAGGAGCTTCCGCTCCGCGTCGGCCCACTTCATGATCTCGGCGTAGTAGCGGTACGACCCGGAATCGGAGGCGTCGAGAGTCTTGTCGATGAGAACCTGGAGAACCTCCGACGGATGCGCCTCGAGCTGGCCGAGAATAACCTCGCCGGTGAAGCCGTCGATGGAGACCCAGTCGCCCTCCTTGATGGTGATGCCATTGACGGAGATCTGGCGCGCGCGGCCATCGATGTCGAGCGCGCCGCAGCCCACGACGCAGACCTTGCCCATCTGTCGCGCAACGAGCGCCGCGTGGCTGGTCATGCCGCCCTGGGCGGTAAGGATGCCCTGCGCCGCGTCCATGCCGCGGATGTCTTCGGGGCTCGTGAAGTCGCGCACCAGGAGAACCCGTTCACCGCGCTCCGCCCAGGCGACGGCGTCGAGAGCGTTAAAGACGACCCGGCCGGCGGCAGCGCCGGGGCCGGCCGGCAGACCGGAGGCGAGCACGTTGCCCTCTTCCTGGGCGCGCTGCTTGTCGTCCGCCGAGAAGATCGGGCGCAGGAGCTGGTTGAGCTGCTCCGGATCGATGCGCATGAGCGCCTCTTCGGGGGTGATCAGGCCCTCGTCGGCCATGTCGACGGCGATACGGATCGCAGCCAGACCGGTGCGCTTGCCGTTGCGCGTCTGCAGCATGAAGAGGCGGCCTTTCTCGATGGTGAACTCGAAGTCCTGCATGTCGCGCATCTCGTGCTCGAGCGTCTTGCAGACGTCCATGAGCTGGACGTAGACATCGGGCCATACCTGGGCGATCTCCTCCGCCGGCCGCGGCGTGCGCACGCCGGCGACAACGTCCTCGCCCTGGGCGTTGACGAGGAACTCGCCGAAGAAGACGTTTTCGCCGCTCGCCGGGTTACGCGTGAAGGCCACGCCGGTGCCGGACTCCTCGCCGGTGTTGCCGTAGACCATCGTCTGCACGTTGACGGCCGTGCCCCAGTCGTCGGGAATGTCGTACAGGCGGCGGTACGCCACGGCGCGGTCGTTGTTCCAGGAGGCGAAGACGGCCGTGATGGCACCCCAGAGCTGCTGCACCGGGTCGTCGGGGAAGTCGTGGCCGGTGCGCTCCTTGACGGCCGCCTTGAAGCGAGCCGTGAGCTCCTTGAGATCGTCGACCGTAAGGTCGGTGTCCTGGCCGACTCCCTTTTCGCGCTTCATAGCGTCGAGGAGCTCCTCGAAGGGATCGCCCTCGTCCTCGCTCTCCGGCTTGCAGCCGAGCACCACGTCGCCGTACATGCTCACGAAACGACGGTAGCAGTCGTAGGCGAAGCGCGGGTTGCCCGTATTCTCGACGACGCCCTGCACCGTGTCGTCGTTGAGGCCGAGATTAAGAACAGTGTCCATCATGCCCGGCATCGAGGCGCGAGCGCCGGAACGCACGCTGAGCAGCAGCGGATTGGCGATATCGCCGAATCTCTTGCCGGTGTCGGACTCGAGAGCCTCCAGCGCCGACTTGAGCTGATCCTCGAGACCGTTGGGGTAGCTGCCCTCGGCCGAGTAGTAGTTGCAGACCTCGGTCGTAATCGTGAAGCCAGGGGGCACCGGCAGACCGATCCTGGTCATCTCGGCGAGGTTGGCCCCCTTGCCGCCGAGAAGAGCCTTCATGTTCTTGTTACCCTCGTTGAATCCGTAGACGTGCTTGCTCGACATGCTGCCTCCTGGGGCGTCCCGAAACGCGTCGTGCGATCTGTCAGGTCTCGTGTCTTCCTCTACTGGGAAAGCGGCAAGCTGCCCAGTTCGCCGATCCGGCCGATCAACGCGGCCACGGCCGCGAGCTGCGAGAGGCGGTTGGCGCGGACCGCCTCGTCCTCATCCATGACGAGCACGTCGTCGAAGTAACGATCGACGGCCGGTCGCAGGCCGGCGGCCACCTTGACGGCGCTCTCGATCTCGAGACGCGCCAGCTTCTCCAGCAAAGGCCCGCGCGCTGCCTCGCAGGCCTCATGAAGCGCACGCTCGGCGTCGGCGGCGAAGAGTCCGGGGTCGACGGCCGGCGCGCCGGTCGCGGTGCGCTTCGCGGCGAGCGCGGCGCAGCGGTTGTGGGCGATGACCGCGTCCTCGAAGTACGGGCGGCCGGCCAGAACGGCGAAGGCCTGGGCGCGCGCCGCCAGCCCGGGCAGCTCGCCAACCGGCGCCGCGAGAGCCGCCTCGACGCTCTGGAAGGGCACGCCCTCGTCGAGCAGTAGAACCTGCAGGCGCTCGACGACGAAGGCGGACGCCTCCTCGACGATGGCCGCACAGCGGTCCTCGTCGAGGCCTTCGACCCCCTGGATCTCGAGGAGATCGAGCCCCGCGGCCAGCAGGCCACCGAGGGAGAAGCGCAGGTTGTACTCAAGGGCGATGCGCACGATGCCCATGGCGGCGCGGCGCAGACCATAGGGATCACGCGAGCCGGTAGGTTTCTGCCCCGTAACCCACGCGCCGACGATGTTGTCGACCTTGTCGGCAACCGCCAGAAGGGCGCCGGCCAGTGTAGACGGCAGCTCCGCCGACGCCGACAGGGGACGGTAGTGCTCGCCGATCGCTTTGGCCACGCCCTCGCTGAGCCCGGCGGAAGCGGCGTAGATGCCGCCCATGACACCCTGCAGGACCGGAAACTCGATGACCACCTGGCTGACGAGATCGGCCTTGGCGAGGCGGGCCGACTCGCGGAGGGTCTCGGAGAGGCTGGCGCCGGAGCCGTTGGCGCCAGGCGAGACGTCCGAGACGCCCGAGCCGGCGGCCAGGCCGGCGGCCAGCCCCTGCAGACGGTCGGCCTTGTCGGCCAGCGAGCCCAGCCGCTCCTGGAAGACGACCGCATGCAGCCGACCGGCCATCGCCTCGAGGCCCTCCCGCAGATCGTGGTCGTAGGCGAACTCGGCGTCGTCGAGACGGCCCTCGAGCACGCGCTCGTTGCCGCGGGCGATGACCTCGGCGGCCGCAGGATCTCCGTTGGAGACGAAGAGGAAGGACGGCAGCAGCCGGCCCTCCCCGGTGTACACAGGGAAGTAGCGCTGGTGACTCTGCATGGCCGTCACGAGAACCTCGCCAGGCAGGCGCAGACGGCGCTCCCGGAATGAGCCTGAGGCCACGCTCGGCCATTCGGCCAGGTACACGGCCTCGGCGAGCACGCCGCCGGGGTCTGACCAGCATCCGCCGAGCTCCGCGGCTCGCGCGGCCAGGCCCTCCTCGATAAGGCGACGCCGCTCGTGCTGCGAGACGATGACCTTCTGCTCGCGCAGGCGGAGCTCGTACTGGTCGGCCGCGTCGATGACGACCGGCGCGCCCAGGGCGCGATGCCCCTGTGACACATCGCCCACCGCGAGGCCGTAGAAGGAGCCCTCGATCGTCGTGCTACCCAGTTTGCCCACGAGCCAGCGCACCGGCCGCGAGAAGCGCACGTACTCGGCCTCGCCCTCAGGGCGACGATCCCAGCGCATGCCGCGGGCGACCTGAAGGCCGGAGATCAGCCGCGCGATGACGCCGGAGAGAACCCCGGCCGCCTCGCGACGCTCGGCCTCGACCGTGACCACGGCGAACTCGGTGCCGTCGATCACCTCGCGGCGCACGTCCTCGGGGGCCGCCCCACGCGAGCGCGCGAAGCCCTGGCCCGCTTTGGTCAACTCGCCCTCCGCGTCGAAGGCGACGGCGGCCTTGGGGCCGCGGAACTCCTGCACCTTGGCGGTCTGGCGCTCCGGCACGCCGGCAACGAGCACGGCGATACGACGGGGCGAGACCAGGGCGCGGATCTCAGGCTCGCCGTCCGGCAGGAGACGCTCAACGGCCAGCAGGGTCTGCACCAGGCCCGGCGCCTCAGCGCCACCCTCGAGCTGCCTCACAATCGATTCGCACGCCCTGTACGGCAGCTCCTCGCAGCCGATCTCGACGAGCAGGGTGCTGCTCATGCGACCTCCTCACCGGCCGGGCCGGCTGCGCCGCCGGCCGGCTCGCGTCCGTCGCCGACGACGTCGAGGTACAGCACAGCCACCTTGCGGGCGAGATCGCGCACGCGGGCGATGTGCATCGTGCGGTCGGTGACGCTGATCACGCCGCGCGCGTCGAGCACGTTGAAGGCATGGCTGCATTTGAGCACCTGGTCGTAGGCCGGGACAGGAAGCCGGGCTTCGAGGCAACGCTCGGCCTCGGCCTCGTGATCGCGGAAGTGACGATACACCATGTCGGCGTCGGCCACCTCGAAATGGTAGCGGCTGAACTCGCGCTCGTTCTCGAGATAGACGTCGCCGTACGTGACCGTGTGCGTGCAGGCGTCCTCTTCCCGGCGCGACCACACGAGATCGAAGACATTGTCGACGCCTTGCAGGTACATCGCGATGCGCTCCAGGCCATAGGTGAGCTCCACCGTGATCGGGTCGAGGTCGATGCCTCCGACCTGCTGGAAATACGTAAACTGGGTGGCCTCCATGCCGTCGATCCAGACCTCCCAGCCCAGCCCCCAGGCGCCCAGCGTGGGGCTCTCCCAGTTGTCTTCGACGAAGCGCACGTCGTGCCGCTCAAGAGCGATGCCGAGAGCCACCAGCGACTGCAGGTAAACGGTCTGGATGTCGGGAGGCGACGGCTTGATGACCACCTGGTACTGGTAGTAGTGGCCGAGGCGGTACGGGTTCTCGCCATAGCGGCCGTCGGTCGGGCGGATGGAGGGCTCGACGTACGCTGCCCGCCACGGGCGCGCGTCGAGGCAGCGCAAGGTTGTGGCGGGGTTCATGGTGCCCGCCCCGACCTCGGTGTGGTACGGCTGAAGGACAACACATCCCTGCCTCTCCCAGAAGGCCTGCAAACCGCAGATAATCTGCTGGAAAGTGGGGGTGGATCGCTGGGGATCCGCGCCACATCCGTGCATGCTCAATACTCCTCTGTAGTCGAGAGCGCGGAGATTCTAACAGGCTCCCCACGCAGGCCAAAACGGGCGCCAGTGAGGACAAGGAGCACGGTTTGAGGCCTCATCGCCGCGGCCGTGCGAAGTCGTGCGCAGCCGCCTGCGCGAAGCGCAGCGAACGCAGACGGGACCCGGTGTGGTAGGCGTACAGGGCGTGCATGTGGCGCAGCGCCTCCGCCGCGGCCGCCGACGCCGGCTCGTGTCGCAGCTCGGCCAACGGCTGCTCCGCCGCGCCGCGCAGAGCCTCCACGGCCTCGGGCGTGATAGGCGCGGCGTCGTCGAGGCAGCGGCCGCACACGAGACCGCCGCGCGCCGCCGAAAAGCCCAGCGCCAGATCCCCGCCGCCGCAGGCGCTGCAGTGCTCGAGGATCGGGAAGTACCCCGCCTCGAAGAGCATCTTGAGCAGGACGCCGAGCAGCAGAGGCGAGCCCAAGGCCGGCCGGGTCGGCCCCGCGTCCAGCGCGCGGAGCGCGTTGCGCAGAAGCGCGAAAAGGCGTTCGTCAGGCTCGTGCAGCGGAGTAACGCCGGCGACCGCCTCGCAGGCCATGGCCGCCCCCGCCAGCGCCTCACGATCCTGACGAAGCGCCGGGAAGACGTCGACAAGCTGTGCCTGGGTCACGGTGTACAGAGAGCGGCCCGGATGCAGCACGAGATCGCACACGTTGAACGGCTCGAGCCGCCCGCCCCACCTCGAGGTCGTCTTGCGCACGCCCTTCGCCACGGCGTCGAGACGCCCCAGCTCGCGAGTGTAAAGGCGCAGGATACGGTCGGCCTCGCCGAGGGGTCGCGAGGCGAGGATGATCGCTCGTGCTTTCTCGCTGCGCACCCTCACCTCCGGGAGCGGGCGAAGACGACGCGCGGGGTGCCGGCGAGGTCGGCGCGCACCGCGGCCGGCTCGTACGAGCCGGCCGCCCCGAGCAGCGCGCCCACGACGGCCGCCGCGCCAACGCCGACCTCAAGGGCCAGCACGCCCCCCGGCCGCAGGCGCCCGGCCGCGGTCGGGATCAGACGGCGATAGACATCCAGGCCGTCGTGCCCTCCGTGGAGCGCCAGGCGCGGCTCGTACTCGCGCACGTTCGGCTCGAGCGTCGCATACTCGGCGTCAGGGATGTAGGGCGGATTGCTGACGATGAGGTCGTAACGCTGTGTGCAAGGAAGGCCCGCCAGGAGGTCGCCGTGCAGCACATCGACGCGGCCGGCGAGGCCGAGGCGCTCCGTGTTGCGACGCGCTACCTCCACGGCGGCCTCGTCCACGTCGACGGCGACGACGCGCACAAAGGGGTTCTCGGCGGCGAGCGCCAGGGCGATGCAGCCGGAGCCCGTGCCGACGTCGAGGGCGAGGGGCTCGCAGATGCCCTCGGCAGCCTCCCCGGGAGAGCCCGGCGCCCGCGCCCGGAGCGGCGCCGCGGCGAGAACCTCGAGCGCCACGTCGACCAGGGTCTCGGTCTCGGGGCGCGGTATGAGGACGGCCGGCGTGACCTCGAGCTCGATGGTACGGAAGGCGCGCCGGCCGCGGATGTAGGCCACCGGCTCGCGCGCCTCGCGGCGACGCACCAGGCGCTCGAAGCGCTCGGCCTGATTGCCGTCGAGCCGACGATCAGGCGCCCGGAACAGGGTGATGCGGTCGACGTCGAGCGCGTCGGCGAGCAGCAGCTCGGCGTCGAGCCGCGGAGAGCGCGAGCCGCCGGCCCGCAGCCGGAGCACAGCCGCGCGGAGCGCCTCGCCGACGGTGGCCACAGCCACCATCATTCCCCTCCGGCCACCGCCAGCTGCTTGCGCCGGTCTTCGGCGGCAAGGGCCTCCGTGAACTCGTCCAGCGCGCCTTCCATAACCTCGGCAATGCGGTGGCTGGTGAGGCCGATGCGATGGTCGCTCACGCGGTTCTGCGGGAAGTTGTAGGTACGGATCTTCTGGGAGCGGTCGCCGCTCCCTACCATGCTCCGCCGAGCCGCCCCGCGGGCCTCATGCTGCCTGGCCTGCTCCAGCTCGAAGAGCCGCGCACGCAGGATGCGCATCGCCTTGTCTTTGTTCTGCAGCTGGCTCTTCTCGTCCTGGCAGCTCACGGTGATGCCGCTGGGAAGGTGCGTGATGCGCACGGCCGAGTCGGTGGTGTTGACGCTCTGCCCGCCAGGGCCCCGTGCCCGGAAGATGTCGATGCGCAGGTCGCTGGCCTGGATGTCGACCTCGACCTCCTCGGCCTCGGGCAGCACCGCCACGGTGGCCGTGGACGTATGGATGCGACCCGTAGACTCGGTGACCGGCACGCGCTGCACGCGGTGCACGCCGCCCTCGTATTTGAGGAGCGAGTAGGCGCCCTGGCCGCGCACCTCGAGCGTCACTTCCTTGAAGCCGCCGTCGTCGTTCTCGCTGCCGCTCAGCTGCTCGACCTGGAAGCCCTTGCCCTGCGCATAGCGCGTGTACATGCGGGCAAGCTCGCCGGCGAACAGGCTGGCCTCGTCGCCGCCGGCCCCGGCGCGGATCTCGACGATCACGTCCTTGGCGTCGTTGGGGTCGCGCGTGAGCATGCGCACGCGGATCTCCTCGCCGAGCGCCTCGAGGGCGTGCCTGCCCTCGACGAGCTCGGTCTGCGCAAACTCGCACATCTCCGCGTCAGAGGACGCGTCCTCGAGGAGTGCGGCAGCATCGGAGACGGTCTTCTGGGCGGCGCGGTACCGCTGCGTGAGCTCGTGGACGCCCTGCAGCTCGGCGTGCCGGCGCGCGACGTCGGCGTAACGCCCGCGATCGCCGAGAACCTCGGGGTCTGCGAGCTGTTCCACGAGCTCCGCGTGGGTGCGTTCGATCTCGGCGATGAGACTCTCGATGGCGTCCATGCGACTCCCTTTACGCCATGACCTCAACGCCCTTTACGAGCGGCCGGTCCTGGGGTTCCAGCGTGATGATGCGCTCGAGGGCGGCGATGGCGACCTCCACCTGCTCTTCGTCCGGCTGCCTGGTGGTAAGCCACTGCAGAGCGAGACCGGGGGCCATCACGACACGCACCAGCCAGTTGTCCTCGTGGCGGCCGGCCACCTTGATGATCTCGTAGCTGATGCCGGCGATGACCGGTACCAGCACGATGCGGCTGAGGACGAGCCAGTACCACGCCGGCCAGCGCACCAGCGCGAACACGAAGATGCTGACGACCATGACGACGAGCAGGAACGACGTCCCGCAGCGCAGGTGCAGAGTCCTGTATCTGCCGACGTTGGCGGGCGTGAGCTCCTCACCGTGCTCGAGAGCATGGATGCTCATGTGCTCGGCTCCGTGGTACTCGAAGACCCGGCGCAGATCCCTGATCCGGGTGATCGCGACGACGTAGGCGACGAAGATGCCGACGCGCACCAGACCCTCGACGATCCAGAAGGCGAAACCCGTGCCGAGCCAGCCACGGAAAAGACCCGTGAAGAAGAGCGGCGCCAGGAAGAAGAGCCCGACGGCGAGCGCCACGGCGAGGACCAGGGTGCCGGCGATCTCCTTCTTGCTGAGCTCCTGCTCCTCCTCGCCGAGCGACTCGTTGGCCGACATCGTGAGGGCGCGCACGCCGATCACGAGGGATTCCACAAGCGCCACCACGCCGCGGACCACCGGCGTCTTGAGGATCGGCCAGCGCTGCATCCAGCTGACGAGGGGGAAATCCCGGACGCCGATCGTACCGTCTGGGCGACGCACGGCCAGCGACCAGTGATCGACGCCGCGCATCATGACGCCCTCGATCACAGCCTGGCCGCCCACCTGAGCGCGTCGTGCGCCCAGGGCGACCAGATTCGCGAAGGCTGCACCGTGCCGGAGGAGGCGGCCTCTCTCGCCGGGAACGGCGCAGGGCCGCAGTGTAACCGGCACCTCAGCGGCCGACGGCACCGCCGGCCGGGCCGTCGACGTCCTCGGGCCTGTAGGGCTCGCCGCACGTCATCTTGCCCTCTGGGCAGGTGCCGTACAGGCAAGCCGGGCCACTGCCGTCGAACAGGTTGGGCGCGAGCGCCCTGACCTGCCGACGCATCTCCCAGGCCAGCGCGCGGATCTCCCACTGCGCGCGGCGGCAGCACCGCACGGTGAAGAAGTGGCGCAGCTCACGGGCGTTCATGGTGACCACGATCTTGGTCTCGGCGGCGTTGGGAAGCACGAAGCGCGCGTCCTCCTGCACGCTCTCGCGGGTGCGCCCCTTGGCCATACCCAGCTCGACGAGCCGGTCGTAGGCCAGACGCGCGTGTTCCATCGCGTCGAGGAAGATGGCGCGCTCCTCGGCGCTGGCGTCGATGGAGGGCGGCACGACGAAGCTGTCGGCCGCCCCGAAATTGACGTAGCGCTGCGACTGCTGGTTGAAGCTCGCCACGCGGTGCCGCACGAGCTGGTGTGTGAGCGCCCGTGAGACGCCGTCGACGGCGAAGCTGAACGAGGCGTGCTCGAGGGCGGAGTGGTGCCCGGAGCGCACGAGGATACGCACCAGCCTGGCCACATCCCCGTCGCTCATCTCGTCCCTGAGATCGGCGGCGGAGACCGGCGCATAGCAAAGCCGGCCCGCGACCGCGACGGCGCGATCAGGGTCCGGAGTATGCTGGAGGAGCGTAAGGCGGAGCTCGGCGCTCACCGCACCGTCCCGCGCTCGGAACGTGGCTGCCCCGCAGCGCCGACCTTCTTGCCCAAGCGGCGCCTGAAGCGCTCGACGCGCCCACCGGAGTCGACCAGCTTCTGCTTGCCCGTGTAGAACGGGTGGCACTGCGAGCACAGCTCGACGCGCAGCTCCGACTTGGTGCTGCGCGTCGTGAACGTATTGCCGCAGGAGCAGCGGACGGTGGCTTCTTCGTACTTGGGGTGGATGTCTTTCTTCATCGTGACGGATCCCTTCGAATCGTCCGTGCGGTTCACAAGTATGGCCCGCGAGGCGGGCCGAAATGGCATTTTAGCACGAACGAGCGGCGCGCCGGAAACGACGCTCGCACCCGCGCCGCAGGCCGGCGGTGGGCGACGTTGGTTGCGAACCAAGCGGGGCGATGCCCGCACGCGCGCCACAAGCCGGCACCGGCCCAGGCGCCACTACCGCGAGTTCTTGATCAGGCTGCTGAGGAACTCGCCGTTGTTGTTGGTTTCGCGGATCTTCTTGATGAGCAGCTCGATAGCCGCCGCCGGATCGAGCGAGTGCAGGACCGCGCGGAGCTTCCACACCGCCGCCGCCTCAGCCGGCTCCATGAGCAGCTCCTCCCTTCGCGTGCTCGTCGCCTCGATGTCGATGGCCGGAAAGATGCGCTTGTCGGCGAGCTTGCGATCGAGCCGGATCTCCATGTTGCCGGTGCCCTTGAACTCCTCGAAGATGACCTCATCCATGCGCGAGCCCGTGTCGACGAGCGCCGTGGCGAGGATCGTGAGCGAGCCGCCCTCTTCGATGTTGCGGGCCGCGCCGAAGAACTTCTTGGGCGGGTAGAGCGCCGTGGAGTCGACGCCACCCGAGAGGATGCGGCCGCTGGCCGGCGTGTTGAGGTTGAAGGCGCGCGCCATGCGAGTGATCGAGTCGAGCAGCACGCAGACGTCGTGACCCATCTCGACCAGGCGCTTGACGCGGTCAAGCACCAGCTCCGTGACCTGGACGTGATTCTCGCTCGGCTGGTCGAAGGTGCTGGCCACCACGGTACCCTTGACGGAGCGCTGCATGTCGGTGACCTCCTCGGGACGCTCGTCGACGAGCAGCACGAAAAGGTCGACCTCGGGGTTGTTGGCGGAGATCGAGTTGGCCAGCTTCTTGAGGATGGTCGTCTTGCCAGCCTTTGGCGGGGAGACGATGAGGCCGCGCTGGCCCTTGCCGATGGGGCACATGAGATCCATGATGCGCGCCGCCGTGTCGTGTTCCTCCGTCTCGAGGCGCAGGCGCTCCTCCGGGAAGAGCGGCGTGAGCTGCTCGAACACCGGTCGCTTGCGGGCCGTATTGGGATCGACGCCGTTGACGGTGTCGATCTTGAGCAGCGCGCTGTACTTCTCGTTGTCCTTGGGCTCACGGACCTGGCCCTCGATCCTGTCGCCGCGACGCAGGCCAAAGCGCCGGATCTGGCTGAGGCTCACGTACACGTCACGATCGCCCTGGGTGAACCCACTGGTGCGCAGAAAGCCGAAGCCGTCGGGCAGGACGTCGAGGATGCCCGCGCAGGGGGTCGGGGGACGGTCGTCGCGCTGCTTGTCGCCGCGCTCGCGGCCGCGGCGGCCCTTGCCCTTGCCCTGCTGGCGTGGCTGGCCCTGACGCGGCCCCGCAGAGCCACCGTCGTCGCTCCGCTTCACGGCCGGCTCGGAGGCGCCTGCGCCGGCCTCTATCGAGGGCTCCGAGGCGCCCGCGGGCGCCTCGGGCGCCGGCCCAGGTGCCTCGGCGGCCGGCTTAGGCGCCTCGGGCGCCGGCTTCTCGTCGACCTCCCCGCCGCGCGCCGGCGCCTCCTCAGGGAACGGCGCGGAGGATGTCTCCTCAGCCCGGCCGGCGACCGCGGGGGCGAAGGCCGGTTGGGACGCCGTCGACGGCGCGTCCTGGGCGATGGTCGTCTGATCTGTGGTGTCGTGCGTGCTCATGGGCTCCCGTGAGATCTGGTACCGCCCGTCGCAGCCAAGCGCCCTGGCTGACAGGAGATGTCGAACGGACGAAGGTGACACGTGCGATGGAAGACGAAGTCCGCGCGGGACTCCACTACAGAGTATGTCACACCACGCAAGAGATTCCCACTACCCGCCCGCAACCCTCACGCGCGGACGCGCGGTCGAGGCCCGGCCCTCCCCGTCCTCACTCGACGACGACGATACGGCCGGGCCCGTCCTTGTCGAGCACCGCGAGACTCGTCTGGTTGCCTGTACGACGGAACCGGAGCCTCATGATGGTACGGCTCACCCTGAGGTTGGCGAGCGTCACCTCGCCGAGCCACTTGGGGAGCGCGGGGTTGTGCACATAGACGATGTTCTCGTCCGCCTGCGCATAGATCCCGACCATCGCCTGCAGGATATGGAACAGCGCGCCGGCGGCGCCGGCGGCGGGCGAACAGGCCATGGGGAACGACACCGGTTTGCTCATCGTCCGCCGCGTGAACCCGCAGAAGAGCTCGGGCAGACGGGCGTACTCCTGGGCGAGGGCCGCCTCCACAAGGCACCACGCCAGGCGATTGGCCTCGTGGATGTAGCCGTGTTTCTTCATGCCGTTGGCGATGATGGCGGTGTCGGCCGCCCACACGCCGCCGTTGTAGAAGCTAACCGGGTTGTAGGCCGTCATGCTTTTGCTCAGCGTACGTATGCCCCAGCCGCTGAACATGTCCGGCGCCATCAGCCTCCGGACTACAGCGGCCACATGCTCGTCGTCCACGATGCGCGCCCAGAGGGCGCGGCCGATGGTCGAGCACACGCTCCGGACCTGGCGCTTCTCCCCGTCGAGCGCCATGGCAAAGTACTCCTCGTCCTCCATCCAGAAGCGCTCGTTGAAACGACGCTTGAGGGCGGCGGCCTCCCGCGAGAGGCGCTCCGCGCGCTCCACCTCGCCCAGCTCGCCGAACAGGGCGGCGAGGCGCCGCTTCGCGTAATAGACGTACGCCTGCGTCTCGGCGAGGGCAATCGGGCCCTCCGCAGGCGTCCCGTCGCTGTGCAGGATCGCGTCACCGGCATCGCGCCACCCCCGATTGCGCAGCCCCATGCGTGAGCGCTGTTCGCACTCTACGAACCCGTCGCCGTCAGGGTCGCCGTAGCGCTCCAGCCACTCCAGCGCCGCGTCGATCGAGCCGCGGCGAATGTCGAAGCCGTCGAGATCGCCAGTCCACATCGTCGACTCACAGAGCGCGAGGAGCCACAACGGCGTCGCGTCGACCGACCCGTAATACGGGGTATGCGGGATCGCGTGCAGCCGCGCCAGCTCGCCGCGGCGCTGCTCCTGCATGATCTTGCCGGGCTGCTCCTCGCGACGGCCGCTGTGGCGCTTGCCCTGGTATCCCTCGAGATAGGCCACCGAGTTGTTGGCCCAACGCGGGTCGAGCATCAGCGTCCCGAGACCGGTGATGAGCATCTCGCGGCCGGAGGGGGCCATGAGCCAAGGCATGCCGGCCAGAGGGATGACCTGCCCCTCGACCGGGGCGGCCAGCATACGCAGGTCGCCCTGGCCTCGCCGGAGAACCCGGTTGACCGCCTCGTTGTCGGTCACGATCTCGGTCGCCTCCGCCGCCCAGAGCTCGTGGTCGTGACGCACGAAGGCCAGCTTCTCCCGGAGATCGCCCGATCGCGGCTGCGGCGCGTCCGGTGCGACGACCTCGACGTCGTACTGCACCGTCACGCTGTCTCCCGGCATCAGCCGCATGCGGTAGCATGCCGCGCCGTCCTCGAGTGAGTCCGGCGCGGCGGAGAAGGTCACAGTCGTCTTGCGCACGATATCGTCGAGGCCGAGATAGGCGAAGCTGAGGGCGGCGCCCTCCACGGCCACCGGCAGCCGCGTGCCGCGCTTGCGCCGGCGCAATCCTCGCACCTCGCAGAAGTCGAGGAAGTCCGCCTCGAAGTCGAGCCTGAGCACGATATCGACCTCGGTGCAGTGGTAGTTCCGTACCTCCATCCGCTCGTACAGGCGGTCGGTGACGAAGAGGATGCGCTGCACATGCACAGCGGCCTGCGGCAACAGGCGGCCGTCGCAGGTGCGCCCCTCGAGGTTGGTCAGCTCGATCGTCGCCTCATAGCCGCGCTCGGCGGTCGACGAAAGGAGCGCGGGCTGTTGCCCGCAGATCGATAGCTCGCAGCGACTGAGGAATCTCGTATCCTGATGGTACAGACCGAGGAATGAGCTCTCGCCGCCGTCCATCTGCCCGAGGACGTCGCTGCAGAGGAAGAGCTCGCCCTCCTTGATGACCAGGCACGGCGCCCGGCTGCCGCTCATGACGGAGCGCTCGGCCGCCTGGACGACGACCGGCTCGGAGATGCCGGAGGCCGGCTGCCGAGCGACGGCACGCCCACTTTGTCGCGGGTGATCATGCCGGCCGCCCCCCGCCCGTGGCCGCCATTCCGCCTCCCTGCACCGAACCGCACGCGCACAAGCCGTCGCGGGCGCTCTCGCGGGCACCCGCGCCTGCCTCAAGGAACATCCGCAACAGCTCGGCGCCCGAGGCCAGCGCGAGGCCGGAGGCCGTCGCGGCGGCCTCGCTGAAGACCGCCGCGCCTGCACGGTCCACGCCCCGCCCGGAGCCGACGTCCGAAGAGGTGTCGCTCATAACGAACGGCACAGGGGCCGCCCCGTGCGCGCGCCGCGCCAGAGACGTCTCGTGATCCGGAACGACGAGCACGGCTGGCGCGTGGCGAGCAGCGAGGAGACGCGCCACGACGTATGCGTCGATCGCCTCGATGGCCTCGACCTTCGCCGTCAGGTCGCCCATGTGCGACGCCTCATCCGGCGCCTCCACATGGACGACCACGACGTCGTGGTCGTCGAGCGCCGTGAGCGCGGCGCGCGCTTTGGCGCCGTAGTCGGTGTCGAGCCCGCCGGTGGCGCCCGGGACGTCGATGACCTCGAACCCGGCCAGCCGGCCGATCCCGCGCACGAGGTCGACGGCCGCCACGACGGCCCCGCTGAGGCCATGCAGGGCGCGGAAGCCCGGTACCCGCGACGCCCGGCCCGGCCCCCAGAACCAGACGCCGGTCGCCGGTCGCAGCCCGGCCAGCACCTCGTCGGCGCTGCGCTGCAGTCCGGCCAGCGCTTCGGCGGCTGCGACGTCGCCCGGGCCGGCGGACGCGCCCGGCAGAAAGCCCTCGACCGGCTCGTCGAGGATGTCGCTGGGCGGCGTGCACGGCACCACCGCACCGCCTCGCCAGACCATCAGGTTGCGGTAGCTCAAGCCGGCGTAGAACTCGAACGGCCCGCCGCCCAGCGCGGCCTCAAGGGCGGCGACGCAGCGACGGGCCTCGGCGTCGGAGATGTGCCCGGCGGTGTGATCCCGCATGACGCCGCCGGAGACGGTGACGAAGTTGCAGCGGTAGGCGACATCCAGCGGCCCCAGCTCGACGCCGATCCCGGAGGCCTCGAGCGGGCTGCGTCCGGTGTAGACCTCGGCCGGATCGTAGCCGAACACCGCGAGGCCGGCGACGTCGCTGCCCGGCGTCATGCCCGGAGGGACGGTGCGGACGGTGCCCACGATACCTGCGCGGGCAAGCGCGTCCATGGCCGGCGTGCGGGCGGCCTCCAGCGGCGTCCTGCCGCCCAGGGCCGCCTGCGGCTCGTCGGCCATGCCGTCGGGCACCAGCACGACATGCTTGCGCCTCAGGCCACGGCCGCGGGCCACCGGGCCAACCATTCGCTCAGGCGTCTCCCTCAACGCGGATGTAGGCGGCATCCCCCTTCACCTCAGGCAGCGCCCGGATCTTCTCGAGAGACGTGAAGAACTGCGCCTCGCGCACCGGGTGCAGAACCAGCACGATGTCGGCGTCGTCGCCGTAGCCCTCCTGGACCATCGAGGCGATGCTCACGCCGTAATCGCCGAACAGGGTGGAGATCTTGGCGAGCACGCCTGGCCGGTCGGCCACGCGGATACGAAGGTAGAAGCTCGAGACCATGTCGGCGTCGTCGAAGGTCGGCACGTCCTGGTAGCAGAGGCAGTTGCGCACGAAGCTGCCCTTGGCCGTGTTGACCACCGAGATGATGTCGCCGATGACGGCTGAGGCCGTCGGCACGCTGCCGGCGCCGGGGCCGAAGAGCATGATCTGATCGAAGGCGTCGCTCTCGAGGAAGACGGCGTTGTAGGCACCATTCACGCTCGCCAGGGGGTGCGCCTTGGGGATGAAGGCCGGGTACACGCGGACGTTCATGCGGCCATCGATGAGCTTGGCCACGCCCAGCAGCTTGGCGACGAGGCCGAGCTGGCGGCCGCGGGCGATGTCGGCGGCGGTGACGCCCGTGATGCCCTCGTACGCCACATCGCTCAGCCCGGTGCGGCTGTGGAAGGCGATGGAGCTCAGGATGGCCATCTTGGCGGCAGCGTCTTTGCCGCCCACGTCTTCCGTGGGGTCAGCCTCGGCGAAGCCCAGGCGCTGCGCCTCCTTGAGCACTTCGTCGTAGTCGGCGCCGGTCTCGGCCATGGCGCTGAGCATGTAGTTCGTAGTGCCGTTGACAATCCCGAAGACCGTCTTGACCTTGGCGGCCACGAGGGACTCGCGCAGCACCTTGACGACCGGCACCGCACCCGCCGCGCTCGCCTCGAAGCGCAGATGCACATTGGCGGCCTCGGCCGCCTCGAAGAGCTCGGCCCCGTGCTGGGCGAGGAGCTGCTTGTTGGCCGTGACGACGCTCTTGCCGGCACGCAGGGCGCGCAGCTCGAAGTCGAGCGCTGCGTCGACGCCGCCGATGAGCTCCACGACGATGTCGATGTCGGGGTCCTCGAGGATGTCTTCGAACCGCGTCGTGAGAAGCGCCGGGTCGAGCCCCGGAGCGCTGAACGACGCGTCCTTCTCCAGCACCCGCTTGAGATAGACCTGCTTTCCAGTGGCCATAGCGATGTCGTCGGCGTGGCTCGCGAGGAGCTTGCCCACGCCGGAGCCGACGGTGCCGTAGCCCAGAAGCCCGATGCCTACCTTGTCCACTTGGTGCCTCCCGGGTTGTGGGGACGGCCGCTACCTCAGCGGGAGCTGCAGGCGGAGGACGTCGTCCCAGGTCTCTCGCTCGATAATGACGCGCGCCCGGCTGTCCGAAACCATGATGACGGCCGGCCGCGGCTGCCCGTTGTAGTTGTTGGCCATAGCGTAACCATACGCGCCCGTGCCCGGCGTGACGAGGGTGTCGCCGGGCTCCGGCGGAGCGATGCGCACGTCGCGCACGAGCACGTCGCCCGACTCGCAGTGCTTGCCGACGATGGTCACGAGCTCGTTAGCGGGCACCTCGGCTTTGTTCGCCAGCATGGCCGAGTACCGCGAGCCGTAGAGCATGGGGCGCAGGTTGTCGCTCATGCCGCCGTCGACGGCGACGTAGGTGCGTACCCTGGGGATGACCTTGACCGTGCCGACCGTGTACGCCGTGACGCAGGCTTTGCCGACGATGCTGCGCCCCGGCTCGACCATGATGCGGGGCATCGGCATCGCGTGGCGCTCGACGGCCTCGCGCAGAGCCGCGACGCTCACCTCCGCGAACGCGGACACCGTGCTGGGCATGTCGGCGGCCGTATAGCGGATGCCGAGGCCGCCGCCGATGTTGAAGACGCGGCACTCGAAGCCGAAGTCGCGGCGCCAGTCGTCGAGGGCGCCGAAGAGGATCTTGACGGCCCGGCGATAGGAGTCGAGCTCGAAGATCTGCGAGCCGATATGAGCGTGGATGCCGTCGAGCTCGAGGTGGGCGACCTCCGAGATGCGCCGCACGGCCTCGGCCGCACGACCGTCGGCCAGCCCGAAGCCGAACTTGCTGTCCTGCTGGCCGGTCTGCACGAAGTCGTGGGTGTCTGGGCGCACGTCAGGGGTAACCCTGACGAGCACCTTCTGCACGACGCCACGGCGGGCGGCGGCGGCCTCCAGGCGCTCGATCTCCTCGAAGGAGTCGACGACGAAGCAGCCGACGCCCTCGTCGAGGCCGAACTCGATCTCGGCCGGCGACTTGTTGTTGCCGTGGAAGTAGATGCGCTCGGGCGGAAAGGACGCGGCGCGCGCCACGGCGAGCTCGCCGCCCGTCGCCACGTCCATCGAGAGCCCCTCCTGCCCCACGAGCTCGGCCATCGCGCGACAGCCGAACGCCTTGCTCGCGTAGGAGATCTCGAACGAGTCCGCGCGGGCAGCAAAAGCCTCGCGGTAGGCGCGGCACTGGTCGCGAAGCGTCCGCTCGTCGTAGATGAAGAGCGGCGTGCCGAACTCACGGGCGAGATCGACAACGTCGCAGCCTGCGATCTCGAGATGGCCGACGGTGTTGTGAGCCGCAGTGTGGGGATAGATGAGCGTGTGCGTCATGGGCGTAATCCTACCATCGGCCGCACAGCCGTGATGCCGCCGGCGAGGCGCAGGCCCCGTGCACCGTCGGCCTCAGTACTCGATGCCCGGCCGCGCCCGCACGCCGGCCTCGTAGTAATGCTTGACGGCGCACATCTCGGTGGCGAGGTCGGCGGCCTCCACGAGCCCCTGCGGGGCGTCCCGGCCGGTGAGCACGAGCTCCACGAAGTCGGGCTTGTCCGCGAGCAGCCTGAGCACGTCGTCGAGCGGGACGAGATCGAAGGACACGGCCGTCACCAGCTCGTCGAGCACGACCACGTCGTATGCTCCGCCGAGGATGAGCTCGCGAGCCCTCGCAAGGCCGGCGGCGGCGGCGGCGAGGTCATCCGGCGTCGCCTTCCCCTTCATCACCCAGTGGTCGAGGCCGCACTGCACCACGTCCACGCCGAGCCTGCCCAGCATCACGATCTCGCCCCAAGCCGGATCGGACTTCATGAACTGCAGCACGAGCGGGCGGAGATCCTGGCCAAGAGCGCGGAGCACAAGGCCGAGGGCAGCAGTCGTCTTGCCCTTCCCGTTGCCTGTATACACCTGGACGTAGCCCCTGCGAGGCTTCTTCATCTCATCGCCTCCCGACTTCGCGAATCCAGCAGAAAGCCGACGCGAGCAGCACCGCCGGCCTCTCACCGTGGCACGACCAGGCATGGTATCCCAGCGGCCGGCGAGGCGCGAATGTGGACGCCGCGGCCCTTCCCCGAAACGAGACGATGCCGTCCTGATACCATGACGTCATGGACCGTCGGCCCAAGATCATCTCCTGTGAGGTCCTCCGCAACGAGGTCGAGTACGTCAACCCGGGCTTCGAGGCGGAGTTCTACGAGGGCGCCCTGCACGACTACCCCGACAAGCTGCGGGCCACTCTTCAGGAGCGCATCAGCGCCACGCCCGGCGAGCGCCGGATCCTCCTCTGCTGCGGACGGTGCAGCAACGGCTCCGCAGGCCTGGAGGCCGGACCCCACGAGCTCGTCCTGCCGGCCGTCGACGACTGCATCTCGCTGATTCTCGGCTCGCGGCAACGGTACCTCGAAGTGCACGCCAGCGAGCCGGGAACGTTCTATTACACGCGCGGGTGGACCGACTACATCGACGATCCCTACAAGCACTACCTCAGGGCCGCCGCCAAGTACGGCGAGAAGGTCGCCGCCGATCTCGCGCGCACGATACTGCAGAACTACAAGCGGCTGGTGATCGTCGACAACCCCGAGGTGCCGGGTCTCGAGGAGATTCAACCCTACCTGGAGACCGTGTCGGCCTTCTACGAGCTGCCGCTCGAGCGCATAGAGGGCTCGCTGCGCCTCCTCGAGAAGCTCATGCACGGGCCGCACGACGACGAGTTCATCGTCGTCCGGCCCGGCGAGACCCTCGAGGAGGAGCGCTTCTGGAACCTCTCCAGCGTCTGAGCGACCCCGGGCGGGCAGCCTACTCCGCGCCCGTCTCCGTCTCCTCGCCGGCGGGCGCGTCTCCTGCGGCGGCCGACAGCTTCTCCTCCGCGTCCGCCCGCACAGCGCGCGCGTAGTCCAGCTGCATCTGCGCCAGCCCTGCGCGCAACGGACGCACGACCGCCTCGCCGCGCTCCCGCTCAAGCACGTCGGCGACGCCGCGCAACAGCTCCACCGCCAGGCGCGCATCATCCAGGTCGCGGATTGCGCGAGTCTCGTCGCTGAGGCCCAGCTTGAGAGCGCCGAACTCCAGGAGGCGGCCGATCATCTCGTCGGCCAGGTGCACGGTGTGGAGCCGGCCGAGCTCCTCGAGGAGCTCCCGCGCGGATGCCTCTTCGCCGGCCTTGTCGCCCTGCTGTTTCTCGTTCACACGCCCTCCTCCTCACCGCCGGCGGCGAAGCCGAGGGACGACGCCCGCGCCCGCTCCACCGTCCCGGCGTAGACCTCTTCGATTGACTGCCCGGCCAGATGCGCGCGCATCTGCCGTTGCGCCCCGTTGCCCTCCCGCAACATGCGCTCGACGCCTTCCAGGTGCGGAGTCAGGCCGAGGGCGTCGGCCTGCCCGCCGGCGAGCTCCACGAGGTGGCGGATCGCGTCGCCGGCGTCGAGCTCCTCCCCCATCGACCAGTCGACCAGCTTGCCGTCGAGGCCGAAGCGAATGGCCCGCCACAGATTCTCCTCGACGTACCTTGTCGGGAGGATCGGCAGCGGCATACCCTCGTCGTAGATGCGCGCGAGATGAGCCACCAGGCCGACGGTCAGAGAGCTGATCGCCAGGCTCTGCCACGCCTCTGTCTGGGCGTCGCAGACGCGCACCTCGACCGTCCCGAAGCGATGATGCGGGCGTACCGCCCACCAGATCTCGGTGAACTCCTGGATGCAGTTCGTATCGACGAGTTCCTCGTAGAACGCGCGGTGCTCGGCCCAGGTCGCGAAGACGTCGGGGATGCCGCAGCGCGGGAACATGCGCAGAAAGGTCTGGGTACGCGCCGAGTGGAGCTGGGTCCACACACCCTCCACGAACGGTGAGTTGGCCGAGAGCGCGAGGAGGTGCGGGAGATAGGTGCGCATGGCGTCGCAGACGGCGACGGCGCGATCGAGGCCCTGCACCCCCACATGCACGTGCGCCGCCCACGTGTTGTTGCGCCAGGCGACGTACTTGAGACGCTCCTCGACCAGCCGGTAGTGAGGCGTGTCGACGATCTGCTGATCCTTCCAGCTCGAAAAAGGATGCGTCCCTGTGGCGCCGAGCGCAAACCCCTCGCGCTCGGCGAGCGCGAACAGCTCTGCGCGGTTGAGCAGGAGCTGCTTCGCCGCCTGCCCGAAGTGCAGGGTGCGCGGCGTGGATACCTCGATCTCGGAGCGCAGCAGCTCCCCAGCGATGCGTTCGCCGAGTCGCTGCGGAGCGGCTTCCTTCAGGGCCTCGAAACCCGGCGTGAGCGCCAGGTCGCGCGGGTCGAGCACCTGGAACTCCTCCTCGAGACCGAGGGTGAAGTCGAGAGCGCGCTCGAAGCGGGCCTCGACCTCTACGAAGTATGCGGCGTGATCGACGGTCATCGGCTGTGCACTCTACCGGATGGCTCGCAGGGACTCACACTGCACGCCGCACCCTGGCTCGCGAACGCCACGCCGCCGGCCTGCGCAAAGGCTTCCGCAAGCCCGTGCGCAACCCCTGCCGGTGCCCGCCGCCAGGGGTTGCGCACCCTTTCATAACGGATAGCATTACCTCCGGCGCGAGGCTACGCCGGCGCCTCGAAAGGAGCCCGCGTGAAGCTCAGCCTGATCCCGAAAGAACGCGAGTACTTCCGGCTGTTCTCAGAGCTTGCAGCCAACCTCGACGACGCCGCCCAGCTGCTCGTCAAGTTCATCAACGCTACCGACGACGACAGCCGCAAGCATCTATCGGCCTCCATCCTCGAGCACGAGCATGTCGGCGACAAGATAGTTCACGACATCGTGCGGCGGCTCAACAAGTCGTTCATTACGCCCCTCGACCGCGAAGATATCTACGACCTCGTGGCCTGCACCGACGACATCCTCGACAACATCCAGGCCGCCTCGGACGCAATGCTCCTCTACCGGCTGGGCGAAGCCACCGAGTTCTCCAAGCAACAGGTCGAGGTCATCGCGAAGATCACCCCCATCCTGCTCGAGTGCATGTCGAACCTCGAGAAGCCGAAGGGCCTGGAGCAGCACATCATCGACGTGAACAGCCTGGAGAACGCCGGCGACCGCATCCTCCGCAAGGCGATCGCCAGTCTCTTCGAGGACGGCATGCCGTGCACCGACATCATCAAGTGGAAAGATATCTACGAGATCCTCGAGGCGGCGATCGACGACTGCGAGCACGTCGCCAACGTCATCGAGAGCATCGTGCTCAAGCACAACTGAGCTGAGGGCCATCGTGGTCCTTCTCATCGCGATCGTCGTCCTGGCGCTCGTCTTCGACTACACAAACGGCTTTCACGACACCGCGAACGCAATCGCGACTTCGGTCTCGACGCGAGCCCTTTCGCCGCGGGTGGCCGTGCTCATGGCCGCCGCCCTCAACCTCCTCGGCGCGCTCACCTTCACAGAGGTCGCCGAGACGGTGGGCAAAGGCATCGTCAACACCGATCTGGTCACCCTGCCCCTCGTCTTCGCGGCGCTCGTCGGGGCCGTCGTCTGGAACTTCACGACCTGGTACTTCGGCCTGCCGTCCAGCTCGTCGCACGCCCTGTTCGGCGGCCTGATCGGCGCGATGATCGCCAAGGCGGGCGTCTCCGGCGTGCTCTGGGGCGGGGTCGGCATGAAGGTCATCCTCCCGATGCTCGGCTCCCCGCTCCTCGGCTTCGTCGTCGCCTGGTTCATCATGACCGGGCTCACCTGGCTCGTGCACCGCTGGCCCCCCGCGCCGGTCAACCGCTGGTTCCGGATCCTGCAGCCCGTGTCGGCCGCCTCCATGGCCTTCTCCCACGGCGGCAACGACGCCCAGAAGACCATGGGCATCATCACCCTGGCCCTCTTCACCAGCGGGAGGATCGCGAGCTTCGAGATCCCGCTCTGGGTGAAGATCGCCTGCGCCGTCACCATGGCCCTCGGCACCTACTCCGGCGGCTGGCGCATCATTCACACACTGGGCTCAAAGGTCATCAAACTCGATCCGATCCACGGTTTCGCCGCCGAGACCGGCGCCGCGAGCATCATCCTGCTCGCCACCCGCTTCGGCCTGCCGGTCTCGACGACGCATACCATTACTGCCGCCATCATGGGCGTCGGGTCGACCCAGCGGCTCTCCGCGGTGCGCTGGGGCGTCGCCGGCAACATCCTCACCGCGTGGCTCCTGACAATCCCTGCCGCGGGCGTCGTAGCCGCCATCGTCTACATCGTGGGCGCACTCGTCTTCTGACGACGGCCCAGCCCGGGCTCTCCGGACGGCTCACCAGAAGCCAGGGCGACTTCCTTTCGAGGTTGCTTGCCGATACCATGTGACTTTGCACACCCGCGGCACCGCCCGGCCGGGCTACGCCATCCGACGCGTGCTGCACGACCCGGCCGCCCCCCAAGGAGCATCATGAAGATCCGCCTCATCGAGCCTGAACCGCCCGGGATGCACGTCTGGGCGAAGGTCCTTCTCCCGCGCCTCGGCCTGCCGATCATCGCCGCGAAGCTCAAGGCGGCCGGCCACGACGTGCTGATCTACAACCCGCAGATGGCGCCGATCGACTGGGACGACGTCTACGGCGCCGAGATCGTCGGGCTGTCGAGCACCACCTCGACGGCGCCCACCGCCTACCAGATCAGCGAAGATCTGCGCGGCCGCGGCATCAAGGTGGTGATCGGCGGCTCGCACGTGACCTTCATGGCCGAGGAGGCGCTCCAGCACACCGACTTCGTGGCCCGTGGCGAGGGCGGCGAGCTGCTCATGCTCGAGCTCGTCGAGGCGCTCGAGGGCCGGCGCGAGCTGGAGAGCATCGCCGGGCTCTCGTTCCTGCGCGACGGCGTCGCGCAGCACAATGCGCTGCGCGAGCCCTGCGCCGACCTCGATACGCTGCCCCACCCCGACATCAGCGCGATCCGCGGGCACGAGCGCCTCAACACGACCCCGATCATGACCAGCTGGGGCTGCCCCTTCGACTGCACCTTCTGCTCGGTCACGGCGATGTTCGGCAAGAAGTACCGCTTCCGCAGCGCCGAGAGCGTGATCGCCGAGATCGAGGACAAGCGACCGACGCGCATCTTCTTTTACGACGACAACATGGCGGCCAACCGCAAGCGGCTCAAGAGGCTGTTGAGCATGATGATCGAGCGCGGTCTCGTCATCCCCTGGTCGTCCCAGGTTCGCACCGACGTCGTACGCGACCGCGAGCTGCTCGACCTCATGCGGAGGAGCGGCTGCGAACTCGTCTATCTCGGCCTCGAGTCGATCAATCAGGCGACGCTCGACGGCTTCGAGAAGTCGCAGACCGTCGGCGACGTCGAAGAGGCCATCCGGATCCTGCACGAGCACGGCATCAAGAGCCATGGCATGTTCGTGCTGGGTGCCGACACCGATACGGTGCAGACGGTCCGCGACACCGTGCAGTTTGCGATCGACAACCGTATCGACTCGCTGATGCTCAACATCCTCACGCCGCTGCCCGGCACGATCCAGTTCCGGGAGTTCGACGAAGCCGATCGCATCTTCGACAAGCGCTGGGAGCTGTACGACGCGCACCACGCCGTGTTCAAGCCCAGGCTCATGACGCCGTACGAGCTGCAGATCGAGGTGCTGCGCGGCTACATGCGCTTCTACTCGTTGCGCACCTGGCTCAAATACGTCTTCACCCTGCAATTCACGAAGCAGCTGCTGTTCCACAGCTGGGGCATGGTGATCATCCGCAACTGGCGACGAGACGAACGCAACAAGGCCTTCGTCAAGGCGCTCAAGCGTATGTGGCCGTACCCAACACCGCCGGGCAGCGTCGGCCAGGTGAGCGCAAAGTAGCCGGAGCCAGGGGCTTGTCACTTCTGGCAACCGGTGGTAAAGTCTGCAACTTGAATCTGGTGAGTGGATGAAAACAGAAACGACTCACCCCAGCGATGGCGCCACGAGATTCACAGCGCGCCCGTATGGAGGCGATGCAATGTTCGATAGACGACGGTTCGCAGTCCTCTTCCTCCTCGGCACCCTCTCTCTCCTCTTCCTCGCTTTCACCTCTTCCTCTCTCGCCTCGCCTATCTCCGAGAAAAAGGCGCGCCTCAGGGAGGTTCAGTCCAAGCTGCAGGGCGTCTATCGCGACGCCGACATCGCCGTCGAGAAGTACAACCAGGCCACCAGTCAGCTCTCCAGCGTCCGCCAGCAGATCGCCAAGAACGAGCACCGGCTTAAAGTCACCCGGTACAAGCTGCGCATCGCCCAGAAGCAGCTGCAGGCGCGCGTCGAGAACATCTACAAGAGTCGCGGCGTCGGCATGGTCGACGTGCTCGTCTCCTCCAATACCTTCGACGATCTCGTAACGCAGATCAGCATGATGCAGCGCCTCGGCGACAGCGACGCCGACACGGTCAGCGCGATCGTCGCCTATCAGCGCGAAATCCGCGATCGCCAGGTCAAGCTCGACGCCGACAAGAAGGCCGCCGACAAGCTCGTCGCCCAGCGCACCGAGCAGAAGAACCGCGTCCTCGCCGTGCAGAACAAGCTCGAGAACATTACCGCCGGCATCAAGAACGACATCCGCCGGCTGCAGGAGGAAGCGGCTGCCAGGGCGCGGGCCGCGGCGCAGGCTGCTGCGCGGGCGGCCGCGGCACAGGCCGCCGCGAACACGTTGCCGGGAGACGACTCCGGCGGCGGCTCCACTCCCGGCAACGTCCCTGATCCAGGCGGCTCGGGCAACTCCGCCGTCGTCGCCATCGCCAGGCGCTACCTCGGCGTTCCCTACGTGTGGGGCGGCGCCAGCCCCAGCGGCTTCGACTGCTCAGGCCTCACAATGTACTGCTACGCTCAGGTCGGGGTCGGCCTCTCCCACGGCGCCACCGACCAGCAGCGCGCCAGCACGCCGGTCCCCATCAGCGCCCTTCAGCCCGGCGACCTCGTCTTCTTCGGCAGCGCCAGCTACAGCCATCACGTCGGCATCTACGCCGGTGGCGGCAGCATGATCCACGCGCCGCACACGGGCGCCGTGGTCAGCTACGGCTCCATCGGCGGCGCCTGGATCGGCGGCAGGTTCTAGCTCTGCCAGTCGTCGCTGCTGCGCGGCCGGCCGCGCAGCAGCGACGACTGTGGCGCAACACCCAGTCAGGGAGCGCTCCTGCGACTCGAATCAAGAGCAGGATGACGGCGCACCACGACGCCCGATGTACACCGACGCCGCAGGCGCAAAAAGAGCCCTCGAGGTGATCGTTCTTCCACGTGTGCATCGCACCGTCGCGTTGACGCTCCACACTCGCCTCACCGAAGTCGTCAACATCCTCTTCGCAGCACCTCCTTCGGCTGCCTCGTCGCCCGGCTCGACATGATGGAGCGACTCGGCAACAGCGACGGCAGGAGCGTCAACGAGGCTCCTCTCCACCGGGCACGTCGTGCAGCACAGCTCACTGGGAGAACGAGACGCCCGCATCGACGACAGGTTCTGAGCGCCAGGTGCGCTTATCGACGCCCGACAGGTAAGTTTCTGCCCGATTGTGCCGAAATAGACAGCGGATTCTGAGTCGAACCACTTGGGGGGCCCGTGAAACCCATTGACAAGCTATTCAACGACATGATGGCGCAGAACGCGTCGGATCTTCACATGAAAGCGGGCAGCCCACCGGTGATCCGTGTCGACGGAGAGTTGCGCCTCCTGGACGAGCCGGCGCTCAGCCCCGAGGACACCAAAGACGTCGCCGCCGCGATCATGACCGACAAGCAGATCCGGCGCTTCAGCGAGTACAACGAGATCGACTTCGCGTACTCCTCGCCGAGTCTGGGGCGCTTCCGGGTGAACGTGTACCGCCAGCGTGGCAGCATCAGCATCGCCATGAGGCAGGTCGCCACCAAGATCCCCTCCTTCGAGGAGCTGCATCTCCCGGAGATCATCAAGCGGATCGCCCTGGAGCCTCGCGGTCTCGTCCTCGTCACCGGCACGACGGGCTCCGGCAAGACCACGACGCTGGCGGCCATGATCGACCACATCAACTGCACGCTGCGCCGGCACATCGTCACCATCGAGGATCCGATCGAGGTTCTGCACAAGGACCGGCGCTCGATCATCAACCAGCGGGAGATCGGGCTCGACACGGACTCCTACGCGAGCGCCCTCAAGTACGTCCTGCGACAGGATCCGGACGACATCCTGATCGGTGAGATGCGCGACGTCGAGACGGTCTCGGCGGCGCTCACCGCTGCCCAGACCGGCCACTTCGTGATGAGCACGCTGCACACGATCGACGCCACCGAGACGATCAACCGAATCATCGACTTCTTCCCCCTGCACCAGCAGAAACAGGTCCGCATCATGCTGGCCGGCACCCTGAAAGCAATCATCTCCCAGCGCCTGCTCGCCCGCGCCGACGGATCCGGCCGCGTGCCGGCCATCGAAATCATGATCGCCACAAACCGCATCCGTGACTTCATCCTCGACCCCGACCAGGCGATGCTCATCAACGACGCGATCAGCGAGGGAGACTACTACGGCATGCAGACGTTCGACCAGGCGCTGCTCAAGCTCTACGAGGACGGCCTGATCACCCTCGGGGACGCGGCGCAGGTGGCGAGCAACGCCCACGACTTCAAGCTGCTCGTCCAGCAGCAGGGGCATGACGTCAGCCTGATGTCGTTCTAGGAGCCGGGCTCGGTCGAAACGCGCGTGCGGGCCGGACAGCTCGCCCGTCAGCTGAGGACCTTGCGCCTCTCGAGGTGAAGGTCGACCTTGCGCTTGATGCGCTGGAGGGCGTTGTCGACCGTCTTGCTGTCGCAGTCGAGGTCCTCCGCGATGCGCTCATAGCTCAACCCCTGCAGGTACCGGCGCAGGACGCGGCCCTCAAGGACGGACAGCGTGTTGGCCAGGCAGCCGGTGAGGCTGTGGATCTCCTCCGAGCTGATGACCTGATTCACCGGGTCGTGCGTGCTCGGACCCGGCAGCACATCGCCCAGGGAGCAGTCGCCGTCGTCGGACGAGTCGCTCGGCGACTGGCTGAACGAGAGATACCCGTTGAGGGGGACGTGCTTCTGGCGCGTGGCCGTCTTGATCGCAGTGATGATCTGGCGGGTGATGCACAGCTCGGCGAAACTGCGAAACGAGGCCAGCCGATCGTCGCGGTAGTCCCGCACAGCCTTGTAGAGGCCGAGCATGCCCTCCTGGATGAGGTCCTCATTGTCCCCGCCGGCAAGGAAGTACGAGCTCGCCTTCAGGCGCACGAACTGGTGGTAGCGCAGCATGAGCGCGTCGAGGGCCGCCTGGTTGCCGCGCCGGTAGGCCTGCACAAGGGTGTAATCAGCAGTCTCAGAAAAAGGTTGAGGGTTATATGGCGTTCCGACTCCGCGGCTGTGGTCGGCCTGGCGCGTCATGCGATTGCCCCACCTCTACTCATTTGCCCTGTAAAACCCGAAGATTCCGGCTTCGATGCGCTCAGCTCGATCCGAGTCGCATACGATTGAGCTTGCGTAAAGTCTCAAGGTCCACTTGATCCTCAAGCCGTGACGGCATTTTAGTAGAGTCTGGTGGAGAGTCAAGATCCGGCGCCTCCCCGAGTGCGCCCAGCTCGCGGCCCAGCTCGGCAGGCGTCATGCGTCTCACCCCGCTGCGCGCCGCGGTGCGCTGCACCTCCTGGTCGCCCGACACCACGACGACGTCGACGTCGGCAGGCCGTTCCGCGATGCGCCGCGCGATCAACGTGTCAGCGGTGAAGGAGCCGGCGGCGAAGCAGACCTCGAGCGGCGCTCCCTTGATCGGCGTGCGACTCGAGCTGTGCTCTCCGCGACCGTCGAAGACGACGACTGCCGCGGCTCCACGCAGGGCGGCGAAGCTGGCGAGCTGGTCGGCGAGCCAGTCCCGACGCGCGAAGAGCTCCCCGGCTTCTGTTCCCGGGAACAGCGCGTGCAGAACGTTGTACCCGTCGACGATGTAGAGGGTCGACATCAAGATGAATCACCTCGGAGGGCGAGGCGCGAGCTCTCCCGGCGCGACTGCCGCCGAGCGCTGACGCCTGGCCTCGTACAAGAAGAGCGCGGCGGCCACACTGACGTTGAGACTCTCGACGCGCGGATCCATGGGAATGGAGCCCAGGGCGTCACAGGTTCGCGCCACGAGCGGGCGCAGTCCGCGGCACTCGGCGCCGAGGACGAGGATGACACGGCCCTCGAGATCGAGGTCGAGGTATGACTGCCCCGCCTCGCCTGCGGCGCCGTACACCCAGAAGCCAAGATCCTTGGCGCGCCGCAGCAGCGCAACCATGTTGGTGACCTGGGCCACCGCGAGATGCTCGATGGTCCCGGCCGAAGCCTTGACCGCGGCTGGCGTCACCGCGGCGGAACGATGCTTCGTCACGACCAGGCCGCCGGCTCCAGCGGCGAGGGCGCTCCGCGCGGCCGCGCCCAGGTTGCGCGGGTCACTCACCTCGTCAAGGGCCAGCACCAGATCGGCGGCGAGCACTGCGTCCTCAGCGGCGTACATATAGGGATCGACCTGCACCGCGACGCCCTGGTGCTCGCGACTCCCGGTGAGCTCGTCGAGCTCGCGGCTCGCGCAGGTCCGCACCGCGAGGCCGGGTGGCAGGTCGAGCCGCAGCGCCTTGAGAGCGGCGGCCGTGGCGGCCACCCGATGGACCCGCCGCCGCGCACCCGGCGCGAACGCAAGCCTGGCGACATTCCTGCCGTAGATCCACTCCACCTGATCACCCTGTCCCATGGCCGGATCCGGCCGCCGGCGCAGCCGCATTCCCCAGCGCCGCTCACAGCGCCACAAGCCGTCTTACGACTTCTTCACGACCTGTGTGCCCTGCGGGGTGTCGCGAACCTCGAAGCCGGCCGCATGCATCAGCTCGCGCAGACGGTCGGCGCCCGCGAAGTCCCTGGTGGCCCTGTAATGATCACGCAGAGCGCAGGCGTAGGACGCGTCACCACAGGCGAGCCGATCCTCGCAGACGAGAGCGATATCGTCCCAGCGCTCCTCAGCGGCCAGGCGACCCGCGGAAAGCAGCGCCACATCGCCCGTCGCGCACGCCCCGGCGGCCGCACCCCGGACACTGCCGGCCGGAGTCAGCGTCAGCGACGACGTCGGAGCAGGGATCAGCAGCGCCGCCAGCAGCTCACGGACCACCTCACAGACGGCCGCCAGGGCCTCGGCGTCGAGCGGCGTCTCGCCCCGGTCGACCTCCGCGAGATAGCGCCTCGCCTCCGCCGCCAGCCCGAACAGCTCACCCAGCGCCCCGGCGGTGTTGAGATCGTCGTCCATGTGTTCCGCGAAGGCGAGGCGCGCGGTCTCCGCGCGCAGCGTGAGATCGGGCCACTCGCCCTGGCGGGCGGCCCTGTCCGCACTGCCGATGCGGAACTCCAGGTCGGCGAGCACATCGGCAAGACGCTGATACGCCGCCTGCGCCTCATCCAGTTTCTCGGTCGAAAACTCCAGGGGGCTGCGGTAGTGCGTCGTCAGGAAGTACATCATCACGGTCGCCGGCTCGTACCGGTCGAGGACCTCACGCAGCAGGAAGATGTTGCCGACGCTCTTGGCCATCTTCTCGCCGTCGCTGCGGATCATGCCGTTGTGCATCCACACCCTGGCGAACGGAAGGCCCGCGGCTTCGCTCTGGGCGATCTCGTTCTCGTGATGCGGGAAGATAAGGTCGCGGCCGCCACCATGCACGTCGAAACCGGCGCCGAGATAGCGGAGCCCCATCGCCGAGCACTCGATGTGCCAGCCCGGCCGTCCTCGACCCCAGGGGCTGTCCCAGGAGGGCTCGCCGGGCTTTGCGGCCTTCCAGACGGCGAAGTCGAGTGGGTCCGCCTTGCCCGGCTCCCCCTCGACACGAACGCCCTCCTCCAGCTCGTCGATACGCTGCTTGCTGAGCTTGCCGTAGTCGGCGAAGCTGCGTACCCGGAAGTAGACGCTCCCGTCGCTCACGTACGCGTGCCCTCCCGAGATGAGCGTGCAGACGAGGTCGATGATCTCGGGGATCATCTCGGTCGCCCTGGGCTCCACGTCCGGGCGCGGAAGGCCGAGGCGGTCGGTGTCAGCGATGTAGGCGGCCGTGTACTGGCCAGCGATCTTCTCCGAGGTGCGGCCCTCGGCCGCTGCCTTGGCGATGATCTTGTCGTCGACGTCGGTGATGTTGACGACCAGTGTGGCGTCCAGGCCGCGGTGACGCAGCCACGACCGCAGAACAGCGAATGTGACGTAAGGCCGGGCGTTGCCGATGTGCACCAGGTTGTAGACCGTGGGCCCGCAGCAGTAGATGCCCGCCCTGCCCGGATCGCGCGGCTGGAAGGGTTCCTTCTGTTGCGTCAACGAGTTGAAGAGGCGGATCACGGTGCGTCCCCTTGCGTCGGATTGGATGCGCCGGTATGAGCCCCGGCGATGACGGCGTCGAGCCTGCGAAGCGTCTGGGAGCGCGAGAGCGCCGCGAGCACAAACGGCAGCTCCGGGCCGTGCTCCACGCCGGTGAGCGCGATGCGCAGCGGCATGAGCAGCTCGCGGGCGCGGATGCCACGCTCTTTGCCCCAGACACGATACGCGGCCAGAAGATCTCGGGCGACCACGGGAGAGAGCCAGTCGCCGGCGGCCGCCCGCAGACGGCGCGCCTCCTGGAGCTGCAGCTGTGCGCCGGCGACTCGCGCGCGATCCGGCGCCGGCTCTTCGAGGACGCCGGCGGCCAGAGCCGGCGCCTCACCGTAGACGACGAGCGACGGCTGAAACGCCGCGGCCAGCGCCGCCACAGCCGGCGGCGGCGTCTCTGCCGGCAGACGACTCGCGAAGATCCGCTCGTGCTCGCGCGGATCCAGGCCCATGACGTGCTCGTGATTGAGCCAGTCGAGCTTCGCCCGGTCGAAGATGCTCGGGCTCAGCGACAATCGCTCGAGCTCGAACTCCTCGACGAGCCGGCCCAGCCCGAGCACCTCGTCGTCCCCGTGCGACCAGCTCAGCAGGGCCAGGTAGTTGACGACGGCAGCCGGCAGGTACCCCAGCTTCCGGAAGTCGCCCACCGAGGTGGCGCCATGCCGCTTGGAGAGTTTGCCGCCGTCCGCACCCAGAACCATCGAGTGGTGGGCGAAGCGCGGCGGCTCGGCGCCCAGCGCCTCGGCGATCTGCACCTGCCAAGCGGTGTTGGTGAGGTGGTCATCGCCGCGGATCACGTGGGTGATCTCCATGTCGAGATCGTCAACCACCGTCGCAAAGTTGTAGCTCGCGACGCCATCGGAGCGAATCATAATGAAGTCGCCTATCGCAGCCGCTCCCACCGCTACCTGCCCGCGCACCACATCGTCGATCACCGCGTCGCGGCCCGGCACCTTGAAGCGCACGGCAGCGGCCTCCCCGGAGGCCAGTCGCCGCGCTACCTCAGCCGGCGACAGAGCGAGGCAGCGACGGTCGTAGCGCGGAGCGCCTCCGGCGGCGAGCGCCGAGGCCCGCAGGCTCGCGAGGCGCTCCTCAGAGCAGAAGCAGTGATAGGCGTGCCCCGCCTCCAGCAGCGCCGCGGCAGCCTCACGGTAGCGCTCCAGCCGCTCGCTCTGCCGATACGGACCGTGCCGTCCACCGACATCGGGACCCTCGTCCCACTCGAGGCCCAGCCACCGCAGATCGGCCATGATGGACTTTTCGTGGCGATCCTCCGAGCGCACGAGATCGGTGTCGTCGATCCGCAGCACAAAGGCCCCGCCATGGTGACGCGCATACAGCCAGTTGTAGAGCGCAGTGCGCGCCGAGCCGATGTGCAGCGTCCCCGTAGGACTGGGAGCGAACCGTACTCTAACCTTCGAGTTGAGACTTATGGCTTCCATCCCGAGTCGTTGTTTTCCCTGCAAAACACGTTCAGTCTATCACTTGCGTTCCGCACGCTGGAGAGAGGCCAGCACCCCGGAGCGACCGCCGGGGTCACCCCTTCCTGATGCCCAGCGACGTCGCCGTGAACAGCGGATCGAAGACGAGCCCCTTCGCCTCAATCTGTTCGCGCCCGCCCTCCTCGCGGTCGACGACGCACAGCAGTGTCGCCACCTCGAGCCCGGCCTCACGCAGCCGGTCGGCGGCCTCCAGCGCCGCGCCACCCGAGGTCACGACGTCCTCGACCATCACGACGCGCTGCCCCGGCGTTGACCTGCCCTCCATGGCCTTGTCGGTGCCGTACCCCTTCTTGCCCTTGCGCACGATCACGAACGGCTTGCGGCTCGCGAGCGACACGGCGGCTACGATCGCCACCGCGCCGAGCTCCGGGCCGGCAAGGAGATCGAAAGGCTCGTGGGCCGGCAGCTTGGCGGCGAGGCCGGTCGCGATGTCCCGCAACAGGTCGGGCTGTGTGGAGAAAAGGTACTTGTCGAGGTAGAACCTGCTTCGTCTCCCCGAGCGCAGCAGGAAGTCGCCCTCGAGGTAGCTGGCGTCGAGGAGGCGTTGGCCGAGATCGCCCATCGATCTCCCTTCAGTCGAAGACTGCGTCGTCACGTGCCGCTGATGCTCATGCCGTCGATGAGCAGCGAAGGCGTATGAATGCTCCCGGCGGGCACCCAGCGGGCATCGTCGCCGAGAGCGCACACGTTGTTCAGCATCCCGAGGATATCCCCCGCCATCGTCATCTCGTGGACAGGTCGAGTGAACGCGCCGCTCTCGATAAGAATGCCGGCGATGCCCACGGAGAACTCCCCGGAGACCGGGTTGGCCCCAGAGTGGACGCCGGCGGCATCGGTGACCAGCACTCCTCGCTCGATGCCGGCGACGATGGCATCGAGCGGCGTTGTCGGGCCGGCGACGACGAGGTTGGTGGGACGCACGCCGGGCAGGCCGGTGTACGAGGACCGCAGGCCGTTCCCGGTAGAGCAGCGGCCCGCCTTGCGCGCGGTGCGGGTATCGTAGAGGAATCCCTCGAGCACCCCGCCGGCGCCGATCAGCCCGGTGCGCTGCCCCGGCATCCCCTCACCGTCGAACGGGGCGGTGTTGAGGCCGTCGGCGCGCGTGCCGTCGTCCTCGAGCCGCAGGATCTCGCCGGCGACCTGCTGCCCCTCCTTCCCTGCGAAGAGCGAGCGACCCTTCTGGACCGCGTCGGCGGCGAGAGCGGCGCTCACCACCCCCAGGAAGGCAGCGGCTACGAACGGATCGAGGATCACGGGGGCGCGCAACGACGGGCAGCGCCGGGCGCCAAGCAACCGGCAGGCACGGCCGGCCGCCTCTCGTCCGCATACGTCCACCTCGAGATCTTCGAGCGCGCGCCCCACGGTGTAGGCACGGCCGGTCTCCACCCGGCCGTCCTGCTCCGCGAGGACGTAGGCGTAGACGTAGCACTGGCCGACGCGGTAGCTGCCGCGCACCCCCGCGCTGCTGCCGATGAAGACCTCGCCGTCGACATCCGCATAGATCGCGTCCTCGACCATCTTGACGCGCGGATCGGCGGCGAGCGCGGCCCGCTCGACCCCGAGCGCCATCTCGATACGCCGGGCGTCGACGGCGGCGGTGAGGCGCTCGTCGTACAGGCGAACGTCGGCGAACGGCCCGCCGGGCTCGGGGATACTCGTAAAGCCGTCGGGGTCGCCGACGGCGGCATTGTCGGCAGCGCGCCGCACTACATCGGCGAGCGCCTCGGCGCCGATGTCGGAGGAGTACGCATGCCCGACCACGCCGCCGCGAAAGACGCGCACGCCCACGCCCCGGCGTGCCGCAGCGGTGAGTTCTTCGACCTCCTGCCGGAACACCCTGATTCGCCTCGACCTCGATCTCTCCGCGTAGACCTCGACATCCCGTACGCCCTGAGCTCTCGCGGCCGCAAGGGCTCCGTCGATGGCCGCGAACATCAGCCCGTCCCCCCCACGGTCATCTCGGAGATGCGAAGCGTTGCCTGGCCGGTGCCGACGGGCACGACCTGGCCGTCCTTGCCGCACATCCCGGTCTTGACGTCGAAGTCGTTGGCGATCATGTCGATCTTCTGAAGAATGTCGATCCCGTTGCCGACGAGCGTGGCGCCGCGCAGCGGCGTGGTGATCCGGCCGCCCTCGATGCGATACCCCTCGGCGACACCGAACACGAAGGCTCCGCTGGCCGGCTCGACCTGGCCTCCGGCGAGGCTCTTGGCGTAGAAGCCCCGCGGCGTCGCGGCGATGATCTCGGCCACCGTGGCGTCACCCGGAGCGATGTAAGTGGTGGTCATCCGCGGCAGGGGCGCATGGCGATAGGACTGGCGACGACCGTTGCCGGTAGGCGAGACGCCCGCAGCGCGAGCACGGAGGCGGTCGTACAGATATCCGGTGAGCCTGCCCCCTTCGATGACCAGCGTCTCACGCGTCGGCACGCCCTCGTCGTCGAAAGCCTGGGATCCCCAACCGTTGCGCAACCCGCCGTCGTCGTAGGCGCTCACCAGCGGAGAGGCAACGGCATCGCCCAGCTTCCCGGCGTAGATGCTCGCTCCTTTGGCCACAGCGTCGGCCTCGAGGCCGTGGCCACACGCCTCATGGAAGAGGGTGCCGCCGAATCCGTTGGCCAGGACGACCGGCATGGCGCCCACCGGCGCTGGCTGTGAGTCGAGCATGGTGATCGCCTTGGCGGCGGCCGCGGCGGCCGCGGCGGCCGCCCGGTCCTCGTCGAGGAGCTCGAAACCGGCACTACCGCCCACGGCCTCATGGCCCGTCTGTATGACCCCCCCGCGACGGGCCGCCACCTGTGCCGTGAACCGGGTCCGCGTGCGATCGTCGAACGCCTGCTCGCCGAGCGAGTTGGCCACGAGCACTCGCTGGCGGACCTCCCCGTACCCGATGACCGCCTGGACGATCTCAGCGCCTGCCGAGCGCGCCGCCTCGTCGCCGGCGCGCACCAACTCCGCCTTGCGCCACGTCGACACGGTCTCCGGAGGCACGAGCACCGGGTGACGCCGAGTATCGCTGACGACCGGCCCCAGGTCGATCAGGGATACGCTACTGGCGGCGCCCGCGGCCGCCGCGACGGCGTCGGCCGCGGCGAGCAGGCCGGCCTCGTCCGGAACATCGCTGTAGGCGTAGAACGTGCGCTGGCCGCTCAGAAGGCGCACGGCGGCACCGACCTCGCGGCCGCCGCTGGTCTGCTCGATGCGGCCGTCGTCCAGCCGCAGGCTCAGAGTATCCCGATCCTCGAGGAAGACCTCGGCGAAGTCGCCGCCCCGCCACAGCGCTCGCGACAGGGTGGCGTGCAGAAGCTCGCGATCGAAAGCGGGGAGCTGCATCACGCCCCACCTTCGAGGGCGCGACGCACCGCGGCCGCGGCGCCGAGCAGCTCAGCCGCGGAGGGGTCGTCGGCAGGCACGCGCCGCATGGCGCCGCCGACGAGGCCGATCTCGGCCAGGGGAGTCGCCGCCCGGCGGCGCCACCACACGATGCCCGCGGTAACCGCCAGGCCCGCTACAATGACGGAGCGCGCTCTCACGAGGCGTCACCGCCGTCATCGAACGCGTCGGCGAGGCACGCCCTGAGGTCGAACAGCAGCAGGCCTGCCGCGGGACGAGGCCCCGTGGTGGCGATGATGCGATGGCCTGATGCCTCGAGCATGGCGACCACCCCACGGCCGTCGTGCACGACCACGTCGGCGACAGCGCCCTCCCGGGCGGCGTCGGCGGAGCAGGCCGCCGCCCACAAGCGGTTGGCACAGGAGCCGAGGTCGTCTGTAGCGGCCGCCGGGCTCGCGGCGAGCACGCGCCCCCCGGCGTCGAGAACGGCGACGCCCGAGATGTCGGTGGCAATACTCAGCAGATCGCGAACAGCGTCGTCGACGGTCACTGGCCCCTCGCAAGATCGATCCGCGAGCAACTCTATCACCGCAGGCCCGCCTGCCCCCACGCCCTGCGCGCTGCGCGTAGGTGCAGGTCAGCTCACAGCGAGCGTCTCCCAGACTGATACGGGCGCCGTCCGGGTCGCGCGCCCGCCGCGCGCAAAGTCCTGGCGACGAACGATACGGTCCTCACTCCTCGATGACGAAGCGCGACGTGAGGGGCAGCGCCGGGCGGAGAGTCGCCCCCACGGAGCAGTACCGGCTCTCCGACAGATCGATGGCCCGCCGCACCTTCGCGCTGTTCAGTTTGCCGCGCAGTCGATAGACGACCTCGAGCGACGTGAAGCGCCTGGGGTGCTCGTCGGCTCTCTCTCCCCGCACTTCTACCTCAAACCCCTCCAGGGGCTCACGCATCTTCTGCAAGATGGAGACCACGTCCATGCCGGTGCACGCCCCGAGCGCGACCGCCAGCACCTCCATCGGCGTCACACCGCTCCCCGGCTCGTCGAGGCCGGAAGCCAGATCGAGCCTCCCGTGCTCCGTCACCGCCTCGAAGGTCAACCCGGCCTTTCTCCAGCTGACCACTATCGGCTCGCTCGTCGCCATGGCCTTCCTCCTGGTCTCGTCGCGCTCCCGCAGCGAACTCCCTCAACACTGGCAGGAGAAGCCTACCCAGATGCACGGTGAAACCACCCGAGCCGTACCGCTCGGCACGGCAGGCATCGAGCGCAGACTCCTGTAGAATCCTCGGGCAGCAACGAGGAGTCTACGGTGCGCAACCTCTCTCGCGACGATCGCGGCAAAGAAGTCCTTGACGTTCAGACACGCCTCCGCAGTCTGGGCTGCGATCTCGGCCGCGAAGGCGCCGACGGCCTGTACGGCCCCAACACCGAGGTGGCCGTCCGCCTCTTCCAGCAGCAGCGCGGCCTGCTCGTCGACGGCGTCGTCGGCGACGACACCTGGCGCGAGCTGGTCGAGGCAGGCTACTCTCTCGGCGACCGCCTCCTCTACCTTCGCGAGCCCCCCTTCCGCGGAGACGACGTCTCGGATCTCGAGCACAAGCTCAATCTCCTTGGCTTCAATGCCGGCCCGGAGCGCGGGATTCACGATAAGGACGTGGAGCGCGCCGTCTTCGACTTCCAGCGCAACGCGGGCCTCCCCGCCGACGGCCTCGTCGGAGAAAGCACGATCGCCAAGCTGCAGGCACTCCGCAAGGCCGAGTCAGGCCGCGAGGGCAAGAAGATCCCGGAGCGCGACGGCGGCTATTGCTCAGCTCGCAACCTTACCGGCCAGGAGGTCGTCATCGACCCGGGACACGGCGGCTCCGACAGCGGTTTCGTCTCCCGGGAGGGCATCGCCGAAAAGGACGTCACGCTGGCGCTTGGCCTGCGCCTCGGAGAGCTCTTGCGCGCCGAAGGATGTCGCGTCCGCCTCACGAGGGATGACGACGCAGAGATGCCGTACTATGCCCGCGCCGAGGCGGCCAACGCCGCACGCGCCCGCTTCATGATCTCTCTCCACTGCAACGCCAACGAAGCGCCGAAGGCCCGGGGAGCCGCGTGCTACTACTTCCAGCGCGGCCACTACTTCTCCGAGCACGGATACCGGCTCGCCGGCCACATCGGCGAGCAGCTTGCGGCCGCCGGCGTCCCTTACATCGCCGGCGTCGGCCGCAACTACGGCATTCTTCGCGAATCGAAGGCCATCGCGGTCATGGTCGAGCCCCTCTTCCTGAGCAACCCTGACGACGCCGAGCTGGCCTCCCGGCCCCACCATATCGAGGCCCTAGCGCAGGCGCTGCTGCGCGGCCTCACCGCGTACGTCACGCGCGCGTCGTAGCCGGGTCGGCTCCAGCGGCGAGCCCGCCACGCGGCAGAAGCGCGCCACAACGCCGCAGCGCGGCCATTTTGCTACTGCGAGCCGGGCAGAGGCGCAGCCGTATCACCGCGACGAGGTCGCGGCGCTCAGTCGCTACCCGGCACCTCCGGCAGGTTCTTGATGTTCTCGGCCGCCTGCCACTTGCTGAAGTTGTCGACCATGGCGTCGAGCAGCTCCTTCATGAAGCGCGGCGCGAGATTGACCCTGCTCACCACTACTCCATTCACCTCGTCGGCCTCCTGCGTCTCGTGGTCGAGCCGCACGAAGGTGATCGAGAACTCGTAGTCGGAGTGACTGACGTTGGCGAAGTTGGCGTACACGCCCGCCATCATCTCCGGAGTGGCGTGCAGATTGATGTGCTTCTCCTCATCCACGAGGAGTCTCCTTTCCGTGCAGCGGGCAGCGCCCGGCGTGCGTTGATCCTGCCCGCTCCAGCAAAGCAGGCAGGCGCAATCGCCGGATCACGCCGGTCAAGCCTGGATGCGGCGTGCGATGGCCGCAGCCATCCCGCTCGTTCCCGCGGAACCCCCGAGATCGTACGTGACGTCCTTGCCCTCAGCTACGACCGCGGCGATTGCGTCCTCCATGCGCCGCGATGCCTCGGCTTCGCCGAGATGATCGAGCAGCAGCACGCCCGAGCGCAGCAAGGCCACAGGATTCACCTTGTCCTGGCCGGCGTACTTCGGGGCGCTGCCGTGAACGGGCTCGAAGACGGCCGCAGCGTCGCCGATGTTGGCCCCGGGAGCGACGCCGAGCCCACCGATCAGCCCGGCGCAGACATCGCTGACGATGTCGCCATAGAGATTCGGCATCACGAGCACGTCGTACAGCTCGGGCTTCTGGACGAGCTGCATGCACATGTTGTCGACGATGCGATCCTCGAACTCGATGTCGGCGTACTGCTCCGCGATCTCGCCCGCCACGGAGAGAAAGAGGCCGTCGGTGCACTTCATGATGTTGGCCTTGTGCACGGCGGTGACCTTGCGGCGGCCGTGCTTGCGCGCGTACTCGAAAGCGAAGCGCACGATGCGCTCGCTGCCCTTGCGCGTGATGATCTTGATGCTCTCGGCCGCGTCGTCGCCGACCATGTGCTCGATGCCGGCGTAGAGATCCTCCGTGTTCTCACGGACGACGACGAGGTCGACGTCGTCGTAGCGGGTGCGCACGCCCTTCATGGTCTTCGAGGGGCGCAGGCAGGCGTAGAGATCGAGCTCCTTGCGCAGAGCTACGTTGACACTGCGGAATCCGCTGCCCACCGGGGTTGTGATCGGTCCCTTGATGGCAACGCCGTTGCGACGGACCGACTCGAGAACCCGCTGGGGCAGGGGCGTACCTTCGGCCTCCATCACCGCGAGGCCCGCATCATGCCGCTCCCATTCGATGGGCACGCCGGTGGCGGCGATAACCGTCTCGAGAGCGGCAGCCAGCTCCGGGCCGGTGCCGTCACCAGGGATGAGAGTGACTGTGTGGGTCATGGTGCTCCTGCTCGTCTGTCTGGCAACAGGGAGATCGGCCGCCCGCCTCAACTCTCGGGCAGCGCGAACCCGCCGTGCTTCTTGAGGTGCGGCACAAGGCCGCCGTCATCGAGAATCGTGACCATCACCGGAGGTAGCGGCACGAAGGAGATCACGGCGCCGGTCGTCATGTTGCGCACCTCACCGGCGGTGAGGTCGACCTCGAGCTCGTCCTGCTCGCCGATGCTGCTGGTATCGCACTGCAGCACGGGAAGGCCGACGTTGATGGCATTGCGGAAGAAGATGCGCGCGAAGCTCTGAGCCAGCACGGCGCCGGCGCCCGCCAGCTTGATGATCCGTGGCGCGTGCTCGCGGCTCGACCCGAGGCCGAAGTTACGGCCGCCGACGACGAAGTCGCCGGCCCGCATGTTGGGCGCGAAGTCGGTACGGGCGTCCTCGAGGACGTGCTTGGCGAGTTCGGGTAAGTTCGTGCGCAGGTGGAAGAGGCGGCCGGGGGCAATGTGATCGGTCGAGATGCCGTCGCCGAACAACCATGCTCTGCCGCGCAACGGATCGGCGCTCACGTAATCCAGTCCTCCTCACAGATCATCACGCTGTTCATCACGAGACCCGGCTCCCGTGCTTGCATCGGGTCGCGCTCCGGAATCGCCTCGACGACCTCCATGCCTTCCACAACCCGCCCGAACACGGCGTGTCTGTCGTCGAGATGAGGCGTGGCGCAATGAGTGATGAAGAACTGGGATCCGTTCGTGCCGGGGCCGGCGTTGGCCATCGACAGCACGCCGGGCCCGTCATGACGAAGCGCCGCGTGGAACTCGTCGGCGAAACAGTATCCGGGGCCGCCGCGACCGCTGCCGCTGGGGTCACCGGCTTGCGCCATGAAGCCCTTGATGACGCGATGAAAGGTGACCCCGTCGTAGAAGCCTTCGCGCGCCAGGAAGACGAAGTTATTGACCGTTGCGGGCGCCATGTCGGCGTACAGCTGAACGACGATGTCGCCGAGGTCGGTAGAGATGGTTGCCGTGTATCGCTTGCTCGGATCGATGACCAGCGGCGGCGGTGCATCATACTGCTTGGCCACACCTCCTCCTTGCTAGAGAAGCTCTCTGGGATCGGTGATCTCGCCGGCGACAGCCGTAGCCGCCGCGGTAGCCGGCGAGGCTAGATAGATGAACGCCTCGCGATTCCCCATACGCCCATGGAAGTTGCGGTTGGCGGTGCTGACACAGGACTCGCCGTCGGCGAGGATACCCGCGTGCACGCCGACACAGGCGCCGCAGCCGGGGTTGGTGATGAGGGCGCCCGCGTCCCAGAAGACGTCGAAGAGACCCTCGGCCGCGGCAGCTCGAGCTACGGCCCGGGACGCCGGCGTGATGATGAGGCGGGTGTGCGACGCGCGGCGCCGGCTGCGCAGCACGCTCGCTGCGGCGCGGAGATCCTCGAGGCGGCCGTTCGTGCAGGTACCGATCAGCACCTGGTCGACGCGCGTCCCCTTGAGCGAGGCGGCCGGAGCGGTGTTGTCGACGGCGTGCGGCCGCGCCACCATGGGCACCACGGCGGCGGCGTCGAGCGGCACAACACGCTCGTAGGAGGCTCCGGGATCGGCGGTGAGCGGCCGCCAGTCCGCATCCCGGCCCTGGGCCGCGAGGAACGCGCGGGTCTTCTCGTCGCTCGCGATGAGCCCGGCTTTGGCGCCGGCCTCCACGGCCATGTTGCTGAGCGTGAGACGGCCGGCCATCGGCATGTTCTCGATGCCGGGGCCGCCGAACTCGAACGCCTTATAGGTGGCGCCGTCGGCGCCGAGGATGCCGATCAGCGTGAGCATGAGGTCTTTGGCCTCGACCCCGTCGGCGAGCTCGCCCTCGACCTCGATGCGGAATGTCCCGGGGACGCGCAGCCAGGTCTGGCCGCTGACCATGCCTACGGCGACATCGGTGCTGCCCATTCCAGTGGCGAAGGCGCCGAGGGCGCCGGCGGTGCAGGTATGGGAGTCGGCGCCGATGACGAGGTCGCCCGGCTTGGCGTAGCTCTCGGCGACGCGCTGGTGGCAGACGCCCATCTCGACGTCGCTGAGAACGGCGCCGGAGGATGCGCAGAAGGCCCTGATCGCGGCCTGCGCGTTGGCCAGCTCGCTGCGCGGCGCCGGCGCCGCATGGTCGATGAAGAACACGCAGGTGGGCGCCGTGACTAAGCCGCTGCCCAGCTCCTCGATCTGCTGAATAGCGAGGGGGCCCGTGCCGTCCTGGGCGATGGCGACGTCGACATCGCAGACGACGATCTGGCCGGGCACGACGGCCTCGAGGCCGGCATGAGCGGCGAGGAGCTTCTCGGCGAGGTTGCTCGGCGTCACGACTTGGTCTCGGTGGCTGCCTTCCGCGAGCCCACCGGCACCGATTCGCCGAGCCTGCCCAGGTAGTCCTGGTAGATATACATCAGCTCCTTGTCGAACAGCGCGCGCTTGAGCTCGACCGCGGTCTTGCGGACCAGTTCAAGGATCGCGTTGCAGTCCGCCTGGGAGAGCTCGAGGCCGAACTCCTGGAACTTGCGGTAGATGGTGCGCGAGCCCGAGTGCTTGCCGACCACGATCTGACGCTCGAGGCCCACGTCTTCGGGCGCGAAGGCCTCGTAGTTGAGGGGGTTCTTGATCACGCCGTCGGCGTGGATGCCGCTCTCGTGGGCGAACACGTTGGTGCCGACGATGCTCTTCCAGGCCGGCACCGTGCGCGCGGAAGCCGCAGCCACGTACTCGCTGAGCTCGCGGAAGCGATGGGTCTGCAGCCCGACATCGACCTTTCCCAGATGCTTGAGCGCCATGACGACCTCCTCGAGGGCGGCGTTGCCGGCGCGCTCTCCGAGGCCATTCACCGTGGTGTTGACGTACGTAGCGCCCGCTTTGATGCCGGCGAGCGCGTTGGCGGTCGCCATGCCGAAGTCGTCGTGCGTGTGCATCTCGATTTCGAGACCGCTTTCGCGCCTCAGGAACGCGACGACGTTGTAGGTGTCGAAGGGGTCGAGGATGCCGAGTGTGTCACAGAAGCGCAGACGGTCGGCGCCCCCCTCCTTGGCGGTCTGCGCGAAGCGCAGCAGGAAATCAAGGTCGGCGCGGGAAGCGTCCTCGGCGTTGACCGACACGTAGAGATCGTGCTCCTTGGCGAAACAGACCGACTGGCTGATCTGGTCGAGAACCCACTGGCGCGACTTCTTGAGCTTGTGCTCGATGTGGATGTCGCTGGCCGACATGGAAATCGCCACGGCGTCGACGCCGCAATCGATGGAGTTCTTGAGGTCGCCAATCACCGCGCGGTTCCAGGCGAGGATGGAGGTGTCGAGCCCTGCCTCCACGATCTCCCTGATCGTGGTCTTCTCGTCGCCGCCCATCGCCGGGATGCCCACCTCGATCTGGTGAACCCCGACCTCGGCAAGCAGCTTTGCGATGCGGATCTTCTCGTGGTTGGAGAAGACGACGCCGGCCGTCTGTTCGCCGTCGCGAAGCGTCGTGTCGTCGATACGTACCGGCGGCTCGGCCGGCTTTGCTCTACCAATGACGAAGCTGGAGAGATCGCTGGTCATATGCACCTACCTGTCGACGGGGACACGCCTCCACGAACCGGGCTCAGGGCACCACGGCTCCCGGCTTGTCCACACAAGAGACGAGAGAAACGACGCGCGCGGCGGATCTGAACCACGCGTGACAACAATGCCGCTGCATTGTCCCATAGCCTGGCGAGGCCGGGCAAGCGGCGTCAGGCGCCCAGCGCCTTTTTCAGCAGCTCGTTGACGAGCGCCGGGTTGGCGCGCCCCTGCGTCGCCTTCATCACCCGGCCGACGAAGAAGCCCAGCACCTTCGTCTTGCCGGCCCGATACTGCTCGACCTGCGCAGGATTCGCGGCCAGCACCTCGGCAACGGCTGCCTTGAGGACGCCGGCGTCGCTGATCTGCCCGAGCCCGTGCTTCTCCACGATCTCCTCAGGCTCCGCCCGCTCGACGACCATCCTCGCGAAGACCTCCTTGCCGGCGCTGCTCGAGACGACCCCGCTGTCCACCAGCTGCACCAGCTTGGCGAGGCGCCCGGCCGTGACGTGCCCGCGACCGGGATCGAGGCCGGCGGAGTTGAGATGGGCGAGGTACTCGCCCATCGTCCAGTTGGCCGCCGGCTTGGCTTGAACCCCGCAGGCCACGACCTCCTCGAAGAACACGGCGAGGTCGTGGGAGCCGCCCAGGACCAGTGCATCGCCGCGCGAGAGGCCGTAGTCAGCCATGAAGCGGGTCACGCGCGCCGCCGGGAGCTCCGGCTGCGTCGCGCGCAGCTCATCGACCCAGGCGGAGTCGATCTCGAGGGGCACAAGGTCGGGGTCCGGGAAGTAGCGGTAGTCGTTGGCCTCTTCTTTGGAGCGCAGAGGAGTCGTAGAGCCGGTGTCGGGGTCGAAATGGAGCGTCTCCCGCTCGATGCGGCCACCCTCCTCAAGAACACCGGCCTGTCGCGATATCTCGGCCTCAAGGGCCTGCTGGAGATAGCGGAAGCTGTTCATGTTCTTGAGCTCCGCCCGCGTACCAAGCTCGTCGCTGCCCTGTGGACGCAGGCTGATGTTGGCGTCCCAGCGGACCTGGCCTTCCTCCATGTTGCACTCGCTCACGCCGAGCTCGACGATGGTGTTGCGGAGCTGCTGGAGAAACTCCCGGGCCGCCTCAGGCGACGGGATGTCAGGCTCAGTGACGATCTCAATGAGAGGCGTGCCGCCGCGGTTGCAGTCGATCATCGAATAGTCAGAGCCGGCGATACGCCCTGTCTCGCCACCGGCGTGAACGAGCTTGGCGGCGTCCTCCTCCATGTGCACCCTGTTGATACGACAGCACAGCTTCTCCTCGCCCATCCAGTACTCGAACCGGCCATCGACGGCCAGCGGCTCATCGAGCTGGCTGATCTGATATGCCTTGGGCAGATCGGGATAGAAGTAGTTCTTGCGGTGGAAGATGTTGCGCGGGCGAACGGTGCAGTTCAGAGCGAGGGCGATGCGCACGGCGTACTCCACGGCGCGCTGATTGACGACGGGCAGCGTCCCGGGATGAGCCAGGCAGATGGGGCACGTATGGACGTTGGGCTCATCCCCCCTGGCCACGCGGCAGCCGCAGAACATCTTGGTCTGAGTGTCGAGCTCGACGTGCATCTCGAGGCCGATGACGGGCTCCCAGGCGGTCACTGCGCTTCCTCTCTTCTCTCGACGCCCTGGCAGCCGCCGGCAAGCTCATCGACACCGGAGCTGCGGAATGCCGGGGCCGTCTCGAAGCCGATGGCGGCCTCGAGGGCGTGCGCCGTCTGCAGGATGCGGTTTTCGCTGAACGCCGGCCCGATGAGCTGCAATCCCACCGGCAGGCCCTCGCTCAGGCCGCAGGGAATGCTGATCGCCGGCAGGCCGGCCAGGTTCACCGGAATCGTGCAGGCGTCGTTCATGTACATGGCCAGCGGATCGTCGCCCTTCGTCCCGATCCCGAAGGCAACCCTGGGAGAGGTCGGAGACACCAGCAGGTCGACGTCGGCGAAGGCTCGGGCGAAATCACGGCACACCAGGGTGCGCACCCGCTGGGCGCGGCCATAGTAGGCGTCGTAGTGACCCGACGAGAGCGCGTACGTGCCGATCAGGATCCGGCGTTTCACCTCTGGGCCGAAGGCCTCGCCGCGCGTCCGCTGATACATGTCGAGCAGGTCGGCGGGTTCGGCACAGCGATAGCCGTAGCGGACGCCGTCGAAGCGTGCGGAATTGGTGCTCGCCTCGGCCGCAGCGATGACGTAGTGGGCGGGCAGCGCGTACTCGGTGTGCGGCAGGCTGACCTCGACACACCTGCCGCCCAGCTCCTCGACCAGCCTGACCGCAGCGTCGAAACGCTCGCGCACGCCGGCGTCGATGCCGAGAGCAAGGTACTCCTGCGGGATGCCGATGCGAAGCCCATCGATGAGCGTCGCATCAGGGAGCGTGATGGGCTCGGGCGGCTCGACGCTGGTTGCATCGCGTGGGTCGCGCCCGACGATGCGCTGGAGCAGCAACGCGCAATCGTAGACGGAGCGCGTGAGCGGCCCGATCTGGTCGAGCGAGCTGGCGAGGGCGACGAGGCCGTAGCGGCTGACGGAGCCGTACGTGGGCTTCATGCCCACGACGCCGCAGAGGGCGGCCGGCTGACGGATGGAGCCGCCCGTATCGCTACCCAGCGCCCAGAGCGCCTCGCCGGCGGCGACGGCGGCGGCAGAGCCGCCGCTGGAGCCGCCCGGCACCGTGGCAAGGTCCCAAGGATTGCGCGTCACCTTGAAGGACGAGTTCTCAGTGGACGATCCCATGGCGAACTCGTCCATGTTGGTCTTGCCCAGCATGACGACGTGGTCGTCCCACAGCTTGCGGACGGCCGTGGCTGTATAGACGGGCATGTAGTCGGCCAGCATCCGCGACCCGCAGGTGGTGACGACGCCCTCGGTGATGAGGTTGTCTTTTACGGCGATGGGCAGCCCTGCCAGCGGGCCGCGCATCGCCTGCACCTCGCGGTCGACCTGGGTCGCGTACTTGGCGACGTTGTCGTAGGTCACACGAATATACGCGCCAACGCGGTCCTCGACCGCGTCGATCTGGTCGAGGTATACCTTGGCGAGCTCGGCAGCGGAGATCTCGCCGTCTACCAGCAGGCGCTTGGCCTCACGGGCGGTGAGCAGCTGTGTATCGAGGGACATCGTCACCCCATCCTCGGCACGCGGAAGCACTCGTCGCTGACGGCCGGCGCGTTGCGCAGCACCTCCGCCCTGGACAGGCTTGCCTGCGGTCGGTCGGCGCGCATCACGTTCACGAGATCGAGGACATGCGCGGTGGGAGGGACGCCGGAGATGTCCAGCTCGCTCATCTTGTCGATGTGGCTGAGGATGGCGCCGAGCTCTCCGGCGATGCGCCGTGACTCGTCTTCCTCCAGGAGCAGCCGTGCGAGGTTCGCCACGTAGCGGACATCGTCTTCACTGATCATGGCGTGTTCCTCCTGCCGCGAGCCACGAGAAAGGGAGGGATATACTACTGCAAGCCCACGGCGGGCCACAAGAAAAGGGGCCGCGGCCCTGACGGTCCGCGGCCCCGGGCGAGTCAGCCGCGATCAGCCGAGCGGCCGCACGGCGGAGGCCTGAAGGCCCTTGTCGCCCTCAGTGATCTCGAACTCGACACGCTGGCCCTGGATCAGCGTCTTGTAGCCGTCCATGTTGATCTCGGAGTAATGGACGAACAGGTCGTCACCGTCTTCCCGCTCGATGAAGCCATACCCCTTCTCGTTGCTGAACCACTTCACGGTCCCCTCAGCCAAAACGAACTCCTTCTCATCAAGCACCACGTGCTTGCACTGCGGCCGGCGGCACGGCCCATGCGGCGCCGCACACGACGCGACCCTACACCACGACCCTCCTGGAGTAAACGAGCCGGAGGTGCGCCAGAGCCTCGAGGCGCCCTTCCTGGCGCGCTTCTCCCGCTTGCGACCCTCGGGTTCGAGGTCGATTCGCGCCCGCACCTTCTCGGCGACCGTGACGATCCCGGCCTTCTGGTAGTCGTCCTCGCCCAGGTCGACAGCGGTCCAGACAGCAGTCCAACCAGTCGAGGAATGCATCGATCATCGGCACAGCGCAGCCGAAGCAGATGCGCCACGAGGCGCCGGGCGCGAAACTCGTCCGTGCCCGATCTCGCGACGGCGCGAGGCGACGCGCCGAACCTTCGCCGAAGCGCCAGCTGCCGCCCCGTCTCTAGACCACGGCCTGCGCGGCCACCGCCTCAGCGATCTCCTCGGGTCCGCTGACGACGCGGACGGCGTCGAACTCGCATGCGGCCCGACAGGCGTCGCATTTGATGCACGTATCCTGGTCAATAGCCTGCACCTGCTTCTTCTCGCCGCGCACTGACTGCGTCGGGCACTTCTCGGCGCAGAGCATGCAGCCGGTACACGCCTCCGCGTCTACCACGTAGGCAACCAGATCCTCGCACGCCCGCGCCGGGCAGCGCCGCTCCGCGATGTGCGCCTCGTACTCGTCGCGGAAGTACCGAATGGTCGCGAGCACCGGGTTGGGCGCCGTCTGGCCAAGGCCGCAGAGGCTGGTCATCTTGATCGTCGTCGCCAGCCTCTCCAGCGTATCGATATCGCCCTCCCGGCCGTCGCCGGAGGTGATGCGCTCAAGGATCTCGAGCATGCGCTTGGTGCCGAGCCGGCAGGGCGCGCACTTGCCACAGCTCTCGTTCTGGGTGAACTGCAAGAAGTACCTGGCCAGGTCGACCATGCAGGTCGTGTCGTCGACGACCACCATGCCGCCGGATCCCATGATGGCGCCGGTCGCGGCGAGGCTCTCGTAGTCGATCGGGGTGTCGAGGAGCTCCGCAGGCACGCAACCCCCCGAAGGTCCGCCGAGCTGCACGGCCTTGAAAGCGCGGCCGTCCTTGACGCCTCCGCCGACGTCGAAGATTACGTGCCGCAGTGTCGAGCCCATCGGCACCTCGGCGAGGCCGCCGTTAACGATCTTGCCGGCAAGGCTGAACGCCTTGGTGCCCTTGCACGACTTGCCCAGGGCGGCGAACGCCTCGGCGCCGTGAGCGATGATCCACGGCACGGTCGCGAACGTCACGACGTTGTTGATGCTGGTCGGTTTACCCCACAGACCGGAGGTGGCCGGGAACGGCGGCCGCTTTCGCGGCATACCACGCTCGCCCATGATCGAGGCGATCAGGGCGGTCTCCTCGCCGCACACGAAGGCTCCGGCCCCTTCCTCGATCTTCAGGGTGAAGCTCCAGCCGCTGCCGAAGACGTCCGGGCCGAGGTAGCCGCGTTCCTCCGCCGTGCTGATCGCGCGCCGCAAGCGCTCGACCGCCAGCGGATACTCGGCGCGCACGCAGATGAAGCCCTCATAGGCGCCGATGGCGTACGAGGCGATGAGCATGCCCTCGACCACGGCGTGCGGGTCGCCGTCAATGATCGACACATCCATGAACGCGCCGGGGTCGCCCTCGTCCCCGTTGCCGATGATGTACTTGACCGGGCCGGGTGAGCATCGCGTGAAACGCCACTTGGTGCCGGTCGGGAATCCCGTCCCGCCCCGCCCGCGCAGACCCGACGCGACAACGGTCTCGATGATCTCGTCCGGCTGCATGGTGGTGAGCGCCTTGCGCGCGGCCTCGTAGCCGCCGCGCGCAAGGTACTCGTCGATGCTCTCGGGATCGATCACGCCCACGTCGCGCAGCGCAACCCGGGTCTGCTGGCGATAGAACGGGATGTCGTGGAAACAGGGGATGCTCTCCCCGGTGGCCGGATCGACGTAGAGCAGATCCTCGACGGGCGACCCGCCCACGAGGTGTTCGGCGACCACCCTGGTGACATCCTTGTCCTCGAGCCGTGGGTAGTACGTGTCGCCGTCCGACACCACGGCCAGCGGCCCCTGAGAGCAGAGGCCGTGGCAGCCAATGATCTTCACCTCGACCTCGTCGGACAGGCCGGCGGCTTCCACTTCTGCGACGAAGGCGTCGCGGATCTTCATCGAGCCGGCGAAGACGCAGGCTGTGCCGGCGCAGACCGAGACGCGCCGCTTGCCGTCAGGCGTCGTCGTGACGCCGACACGGACGCCCTCGGCCGGCACGGCCTCGACTCCGTTGAGCCGCTCAGGCATCACCCTCACCGCCTTTCGCGCCAGAGCCCGGGCCGGAAGCGCCAGGCTCGAGGCCGAGTTCCTTGACCATGGCGCGGATGATGCGCCGCGCCTCGTCGGAGCTCAGATTGCCGTAGGCCTCGTCGTCGATGCGCATCACGGGAGCCTGCGAGCAGGCGCCCATGCAGGCCACCGAGTCCAGCGTGAACTCCATGTCTTCAGTGGTGCCTCCGTTGACCACGCCCAGCTCCTGCTCGAAAGCCTCGGTGACACGCGAGGCGCCCGCCACGTGACAGGCGGTGCCGTGGCAGACGCACACTCTGTGGCGCCCGCTGGGCACCGTGGAGAACTGCGCGTAGAAAGTGATGACGCCGTGGATGCGCGACGTCGGCACGCCGGTGAGGCGGGAGATCTCGTCGACGACTGCCTCCGGTAGATACCCGAACTCCTGCTGGGCCCGCTGCAGAAGGGCGATCAGGCTGCTGCGGGCGTCGCCGGCCGCGACCATGGCCTCGACCTTGGAGATGTCGAGGCCGCTGTTCGCCGTCTCGACCGGACACACCGTACTCCTTGGGTCTGCTCCCTTGGGCATCACATTCACTCCGTGTTGCGATCAGCCTTGCCGGGCGGCCGACGCCGCCTCAGAATGCTCCTCAGGCCGCCCCGATCTGCGCCTTGCAGGCCGCGAGGGCGTTCTTGAGCAGGATCACGTTGGTGACAGGGCCCACCCCACCGGGGACCGGGGTCACCTTGCCGGCGACCTCGAGGACGCCGTCCCACTCCAGGCTGCCGACCTGTTTGCCGTCGTCACCGCGCATGGTGGTCACGTCGACCACGATGGCGCCCGGCTTGACCATGTCTTTCTTGACGAGGTTGCGGACCGGCGCTGCGCTGATCAGCACGTCGGCCTGGCGGCAGGCGGCCGGCACGTCCTTGCTGAACACGTGCACGACCTGAACCGACGCGTCGCGGTTGAGACAGAGCAGCGCTGCCGGCTTGCCGACGATGTTCGAGTGGTTGACGATCGTCACGTCGAGGCCCTTGAGGTCGACGCCCTCGCGGTCGAGAATCTCTACGCAGGCCGAGGGTGTAGCCGGCGCAAACAGGAAGTCGCCGAGCAGCACATGACCGATGTTCGCGGGGTTGACGCAATCGAGATCCTTGACGGGCGCGATCGCGTTGAAGACCTTGTTCTGGTCGATCCCGCCGGCCATGGGCATCAGGGCGAGAATGCCGTGCACCTCGGGGTCGTCGTTGAGCGAGTTGATGAGGGCGATCACCTCGTCCTCCGAGGTGCCCTCCGGCAGGACGTTGCTGAAGTACTTGAAGCCGACGGTGCCGGTGTTCTTCTCGATCTGGCCGCGGTAGAACTGAGCCCCGCCATCGTCGCCGACGAGGATCGTGGCCACACCGGGAGTCACGCCGCGGGCGGCGAGAGCCGCCACCTCGGCCTTGATCTCCTCGCGGATCTGCTGGGCAATAGCCTTGCCGTCAATAATCTGAGCTGCCATGTCGTGCCTTTCGTGTGGTGGCGTCGGAGTGTGACTAGAGCTTGGCGATGGTCATGTCGAGGACCTCGGCTCGCAGAGACGCCGCCTCTGCCTCGAGAGCCGCGATCTCCGCAGCGGCCTGCTCCACGTACTCCTGGTCCTTGATCGACCCGAGATTAATTTTGACGTTGAGGGCGGCGCCCACGACGGCGGCCTCCCCGAGGATGGCCCCGATGCCGGCATCGGTCACTGCCGCCGGATTGCCGAGGTCGGCGGCCACCTTGGCGAGGCGACAGGCCTCGATGGCCACACGACAGATATCGAGCGGGACGTTGGCCGCGACGATGAGGCCGGCCTGCACCGCAGCGGCGCGCGCCGCCTTCTCCTCGTCGCTGTCCTTCGGCATCTTGTAAGCCGTGATGACGCCGTTGTACGCAACTGTGTCGTCCTGCAGCAGCTGTTCGAGCTCGGCGCGAACCTCTTCGCAGCGCGCCACGAGATCCGTCATCGCCACCTCGACGCCGGCGAACTTGTCCTTGCCGATCGTGAGATTACCCACCATGGCGACCAGCGCCGCGCCCAGCGCGCCGACACAAGCCGAGACGCTGCCGCCGCCCGGCGCGGGCTTACCCGATGCGGCGTCGTCGAGATAGGTCCGCAGAGACTCCTGCGCGTAGATCGTGGCTCCCTCACTCACCGTGCACCTCCGCTCCACCAGGCGACTGCGCGGCGACGCTGCCCCAGAGACGGGCGGGGCGGCGGCGCCATGGGGCGGGCCGGCGCTTGTCCCGCCCCGCCCCACGCATCCGCGCAAATCAGGTATCAGAACAGGCCGATGATACGGCCGGTCTCGACGTCGACGTCGACGTCGACGGCAGCCGGGCGCTTGGCCAGGCCGGGCATCGTGCGCATCTCGCCCAGCAGCGGGTACAGGTACCCCGCGCCGGTGGCAGGACGGATATCGCGAATCGGCACGCGGAAGCCGCGCGGACGACCCTTGAGCGCCGGGTCGTGCGAGAGCGAGAGGTGCGTCTTGGCCATACAGATCGGCAGCTTGTCGAGGCCCTGCTCCGTGAACTGCTTGATCTTGGCCTCCGCCGGCGGGAGGTAGTCGACGCCGTCGGCGCCATAGACCTTGGTGGCGATCGTCTCGATCTTCTCCTTGATGGAGGCATCGAGCGAATAGAGGAACTTGAAGTCACCACCGCGGTCGGCCGCGGCCCTGACGACCTCGGCAGCCTCCTGGCCGCCGTCGCCGCCGAGGGCGTGGACGTTGATCGGCACGGCGTCCTCGGCGCCGGCCGCTACCGCCGCCTTGCGCACGATCTCAACCTCGCTGTCGCGGTCGAAGGCGAAGCGGTTGATCGTGACCACCACAGGGATGCCGAACAGCTTCATGTTCTCGACCTGCTTGGCGAGATTCTCGCAGCCCTTCTCGAGCGCCTCGTTGTTCTCGGCCTTGAGCAACTCGGGATCGACCGGCAGGCCGCCGTGCATCTTGAGGGCGCGCATGGTACAGGTGATGACCACGGCGCTCGGCACGAATCCGCCGTACCGGCAGATGATGTTCATGAACTTCTCGGAGCCAAGGTCGGCGGCGAAGCCGCTCTCGGTGACGATGTAGTCGCTGAGCTTGAGAGCGACCTTGTCGGCGATGATCGAGTTATTGCCCTGGGCGATGTTGGCGAACGGCCCGGCGTGAACGAGGGCCGGGTTACCCTCGAGCGTCTGCATGAGGTTCGGCTTGAGGGCGTCCTTCAGGAGGACCGTCATGGCGCCGCCGGCGCCGATGTCGTCGGCCGTGAGCGGCTGGCCGGAATTGGTGTAGCCCCACGTGATGCGCCCGAGGCGCTCACGCAGGTCGGCGAGGCTGGTGGCAAGGCCGAGGATGGCCATGACCTCGCTGGCAACAGTGATGTCGAAGCCGGTCTGCCGCGGCAGGCCGTTGAGCCTGCCGCCCAGGCCGTTGACGATCTCCCGCATGGCGCGGTCGTTGAGGTCCACGCAGCGCCGCCAGGAGATGCTCAGCGGATCGATGTCGAGATCGTTGCCATGCATGATGTGGCTGTCGATCATGGCGGCAAGCAGATTGTTTGCTGCGCCCACGGCGTGGATGTCGCCGGTGAAGTGGAGGTTCAGATCCTCCATGGGGAGGAGCTGCGAGTACCCACCGCCGGCAGCGCCGCCCTTGATGCCGAAGACCGGCCCGAGGGAAGGCTCACGAAGGGCGAGCATCGTGTTGAGCCCGATGGCGTTCATCGACTCGGCGAGACCAATCGCGGTGACGGTCTTGCCCTCGCCGAGCGGCGTCGGCGTGATGGCTGTGACGTTGATGATCTTGCCGTCCGGCTCGCTCTTGAGACGCTCGAGGACGGCCATATGGTCGATCTTGGCCTTGTATTGCCCGTAGAGCTCAAGCTCGCCGTCGAGGATGCCAGCCTTCTCGGCAATCGCCTGGATGGGCTGCATCGTCGCGGCCTGCGCGATCTCGATGTCGCTCGGAACCGGGGACTTACGAACGGGTTTCGCAGACGAAGCCAACGCGTCCTCCTTTTGGGGCCACCCCTACAGCATGTTGTGGCACGTTTTGTGGCGCCGCCGCCCTTACTCAGGGCGACACCAGACTGAGATGGATTGTACACGCAGGCCGGCCATCCATGCCCCGCGCCCAGCAGACCCGACCGCCCTCATCGAGTATCAGAAGCGCGACGGAAACGCAAGCGAGAGCCGGCCGGGAGCAGGTGCGCTCAGGGGACGCTGAAGCGGTCTCGCGCGGCAGCCTGCACAGCCTCGTACACCACGCACGCCGGCCTGCCCGACACGTCGGCAACGCGGCGCACATCGCCGTACTCAGGGGAAACGGTGACGAGGCGCCCCCTGACATACCCGAGCCGAACCCCGACCGGATGGCCACCGATCAAGACCTTCTCGCGCCGCTCCTCGGCGTACAGGCGCCGCACCGGCGACACCCGCAGCCCGAATGAGGAGCTCTCGGCGAACACGATCTCCGCAAGCCGATCCACGTCCTCATCCGCCGCGAGCACATGGAGGACCACTCCAGACCGACCCTTCTTCATGACGACAGGGGTCACCCAGACGTCGCAGGCGCCGGCGGCGCGGAGCGATTCGGCCGCGCCCGCGAGCAGCTCGGGGCTCATGTCGTCGATGTTGCATTCGAGGAGCGCGTGCCCGCCACCGCCGAGGGCCGCCGGAGCGACACCGGCAACCGGCTCGACGAGGACGGCCCGCAGAAGGTTGGGCCGGCCGGGCACCTCGCGCCGACCGGCGCCACAGCCGCTCCGCGAAATCGTGCCGGCAGGCAGACCGCCGAAGGATCCAGCGAGCGATGCGAGAAGCGCCGCGCCCGTAGGGGTGGTGAGCTCGCCCGGGGGCTCCTGCCCGACCGGCGAGGCTCCCCCCGCGGTGGGCAGGCCCCTGAGCAGCGACATGACGGCGGGGACCGGCACGGAGAGCTCGCCGTGGGCGGTGCGCACGGTGCCGCCACCGAGCGCCGGCGGAGAGGCGATCACGCGCTCCGGCGCCAGCCGGCGAACCAGCGTAACGACGCTGATGAGATCGACGGCCGTGTCGAGGTCGCTGAGCTCGTGCAGGTGCTCCACGTCGCTGCCGTGCACCTCGGCCTCCGCTCTCGAGAGGCGCCGCGCCACATCGGCGACCGCCTCAACGACCGGCCGCTCCAGCGCCGAGGACTCGAGGCGCCCGATCAGCTCGGCGAAGGTCGCGAACCCCGGAGCGTCGGCGACCCTGAAGCCGAGCGCTGCCATGCCCCCGCGTCGCACCTGCTCGACGCCGACCAGCGCCGGGTCGATGCCGGCGGCGACCAGGGCGGGCCGCACCACACCGTCGAGCGCCCCGGCCGGCCCGCCATCGTCGCCACAGACGACGAGCAGAGCGCCGACCAGCATGTCGCCGCTGACGCCGCTCGAGCAGTCGAGGTAGAGGATCATGGGAGCTACTCTACCGGCGGCAGCAGCCGCCGGACAGCCCTGAGAGCGCGCGGCGGAGCGGCAGGCTCGCCGCCGCGCCGCGCATCGTCCTCAAGGCTGCAGGGCCGCACACACCTCCTGCCTCCTCTTCCTCCTGTATCATGGAGGTATGAGGATCGCACAGCTCGCACCCCCCTGGATCACGGTGCCGCCCGCCGGTTACGGCGGCACCGAGTGGGTCGTGCAGCAGCTGTGCGACGGGCTCGTCTCCCGTGGCCACGAGGTCGTGCTCTACGCCGCCGGCGACTCGCGCACCTCCGCCGAGCTTCGTGCCCTCTTCCCCGCGCAGATGCCCGAGGCGCTGGGCCAGTCGAGCTACGACGCCCGCCACGTCTCCTTCGCCTTCGCCGACATCGAGCGCGACCGCTTCGATCTCGTCCACGACCATTCCGGCTTCCTCGGCATCGCCTTCGGCCGCTATCTCCAGACGCCCATGGCGCACACCGTGCACTGCGCCTTCGACACCGCGGCCTACGGCTTTTACGAGCAGTTCAAGCGCGAGGTCGGCTACATCGGCATCAGCGAGTACCAGCAGTCGATGGCGCCGACCGGCATGAACTGGGCAGGGCTCGTCTACAACGCCATCGCCGTCGAGGGGTGGCCCTACACGCCGGCAAAGGACGATTACCTGCTGGCCTTCGGTCGGGTCTGCGAGGCCAAAGGCTTCCACCTCTCGATCGAGGCCGCGAAGCGCACCGGTCACCGCCTCATCATGGCCGGCGCGCTGCAGAAGCCGTACCGGCCCTACTTCGAGGGGAAGATCGCGCCGCTGATCGACGGCGAGCAGATCGTCTATGAAGGCGAGGTCACCGACGCACGGAGACGTGAGCTCTTCGCACGCGCCAAGGCGTTCTTATTCCCGATCACGTGGCCGGAGCCGTTCGGCCTCGTGATGATCGAGGCGATGGCGACAGGCACCCCGGTGATCGCCCTGAGACAGGGCTCGGTGCCGGAGGTCGTCGATCACGGTCGCACCGGGTTCGTCTGTGATTCCTTCGAGGAGTTCGTCGCCGCGATCGACCGCATCGGAGAGATCGACCCCGCCGTCTGCCGGCACACCGTCGAGGAGCGCTTTACGGTCGAGCGCATGGTCGCCGACTACGAAGCGATCTACCGGGATATGCTCGGCGCCTGACCCGGCGCCCGATTCAGAGGGCCCGGGGGGCGCTGGCAGAAAGGCCTCGCCGCCCGTCTCGGCGGAGATGTGCTTGAGCTGAGCGCTCGCCCACTTCCCAATGCTGCTCGTGCGGACCACGCGGCGCAGATGCCGAAGTCGCTCGCGCCGCTGCCTCGCCGGCATCGTGAGAGCAGCACAGATGGCCTCCGCCCACCCGCTCCGCACTCGCCATCGCTCATGGCCACCCCTGGCGTCGCCCGGGAAGCGGGCGACGTCCGTTCCCCAACCCGTCCTGTGTTCCGCCTTACCCGACGCACGCAAGACAACGCCTGGGCAGCAGGCGACGTCGAGATGGAGCATACAGCCGATCGGCTCAGGGGAGGGGATAGACGCGGGTCGCCCTCAGATCACGCCCCCAGCAGCGGCAGCAGGCGCGCAACGCCGCCGCCGACGAGCACCGCGAGCAGAATGGTGCCGAGGGTGACCATCGCCGTGCGCCGCCAGCCGATCTCGCGGCCGAGGACAGCGATGGTGGCGACACAGGGGATGTACAAAGCGTTGACGATGGCGTAGGTGACGATCTGGGTGGTCGTCATGATGCTGCCGATGCCGGCGACGACGCCGCCGGCGCTCACGGCGGCGAACACCAGCAGGAGCTGCAGCGCGAGCTCTTTGCGCAGCACAGCGAAGATCAGCGTCAGCCCCGCTGCCGCAGGCAGCCGCAGCCAGTCCTCCACGAGCGGAGCCAGGATCGGCGTGAATCTCCAGATCACATCCGTCTCGTAGAGCAGGCCGAGCACCATGCTGCCCCCGAGAATAATCGGCGCGGCATCCCAGACGAACTCGCGGAACCTCCGCCACGTCTTGGCGATAACCTGGCGCAGCACCGGACGCCGCAAGGGGAACATCTCCATGACGAAGGCGCTCTTCTGCCCGGGAAGCACACGGTTGAGAGCCAGACCGACGAGAACGATCACCACGATCAGTACAGCGTAGGTGAGCAGGGCGTACTGCCAACCGGCGACTCCGGCTACGGCGCCGATGATCACGGCGGTGCGCGCGGAGCACGGCGTAAGCGTCGCGAGCGTCGCGGCGATGACCCGCTCGCGCATGGTTCGCAGCGAACGTGTCGCGATAACGGCGGGGACATTGCAGCCGCCCGCGGCGATGAGCGGGATCACCGCACGACCGTGAAGGCCGAAGCGATGCATCACGCGATCGCTGAGGAACGCCACCGCGTTCATATAGCCGGAGTCCTCCACGAACGCGAGCATGAGGTAGAACGTGAGGATGTACGGGATGCCGACGGCGAGCGTCGCCAGCACGCCCCCGTCGACGCCCCACAGAACGACCCGGCCCAGCACTCCGTCGCCGAGCAGACTCGTGACGAACGACGTAACTGCAGGTGAGATGAAGGCGTTCCACGCCGTCGTCAGAGCCCAGGCGAGAGCCTCGCCGACCACGAAGAGAACGACGAACATGGTCGTAATGACCCCGATCAGCATGGGCACCCCGGTACGCGTCGCCGTTGCCAGCTGCCAGACCCGGTCGGATGCCGTCAGGTGGGCAGGGGCCTGGGCTGCGGCCGCCAGGCGGCGGGCCTCGGCGTGGCGCGCCTGAGCGATGGGCATCGCCAGGCCGTCGTCGGCCAGCGTGAGCCCTGCGCCGGCCTCGAGGCCGAGTCGGGCCGCCATCTCGGCGTCACCCTCAAGGATCGCGAGAGCTGCGGCGCGCGGCGAGAGACCGAACGTCGACCCGTTGTTCGCCGAGCCCGCCTCGATCTCGGGCACCAGATCGGCGATCCGGGCCTCCACCTCGGAGGGAAGCGACGTGCCGGCCGGCTGCGCCGGCCCGCCGTCGGGAGACGCGGCGCGCAACACCGCCGCAGCGAGGCGCTCGAGGCCCTGGCCACGCGGCGCCACCGTCGCGACCGCCGGCACACCGAGCTCGCGCGCCAGGACGTCCACATCCACTTTGCGATCCCGACGCCGGGCCTCGTCCGAGAGATTGACCGCCACAACGACACGGAAACCGAGGTCGATGAGCTGCAGGGGCAGGTAGAGGCTCCGCGCCAGGTTCGTCGCATCGACCACAGCGACCACCACGCCCGGACGCCGCGCGAGCAGCGCCATGCGCACCGCCCGCTGATCGCCTCCCTGCTCGTCGAGAGAGTACGCCCCGGGGAGATCGACGACCTCGACGTTCCGCCCGCCCCAGCGAATGCACGCGGCGCAGGCCTCAGTGGTAACCCCGGCGCAGTGCGCCGTCTCGCAGCCGGCCCCGGTGAGGGCGTTAAACAGGGAGCTTTTGCCGACGTTGGGATTACCGGCGATGCAGACAACGAGCTGGGCCTCACGGCCGGCGCCGTCCGCACGCCCCCGGCGAGAGGTTATCGGGGCCGTCGCCACAGCTTCAGTCCCGCACGAGGATCTTCCCGGCGACCTCTCGCCCGAGCGCATACTGTGAACCGCCCACGCGGACCAGTAGCGGACCTCCGAACGGCGCCACGCTCTCGACCTTCAAGCGCGTCTCCGGCAGCAGCCCAAGGGACCCCAGGTACCGAAGGAGCTCGCCGTCTTCTTCGGCGATACAGCCGATCACGCCGTGCTCCCCAGAGCAGAGCTCCGCCAGCGGGCGAAGCCGATCCTCGGGCAACGAGCCATCGACGTCCGGGATCGCACGCCCGTGGGGGCAGGTCTGCGGATGGCCGAGCTGCTCGGCGAGTCGCGCCTCGACCTCGGGGCTGAGGACGTGCTCGAACTTGCAGGCCTCGTCGTGAACGGCGTCCCACGGCATGTCGAGGTAGTCGACGAGGAACCTCTCGCTCAGACGATGCCGGCGTACCAGCCTCGCGCCCTCGAGTTCGCCCTCTTCCGTGAGGCGGATGCCGCCACCGTCCGCAGGGGCGACGAGGCCGACCATCCGCAGACGCGCGATCATCTCCGACGCGGACGGCGAGGAGACGCCCAGCTCGTCCGCGAGGCGCTTCACGGTGACGAGAGCGCCGTCGAGCTGCAGCCTGAAGAGAGCCTCAAGGTACTCCTCGATGCGCTCCGTCCGCTTACCAAGCTTGCCCAGCCTGCCTAGCTTGCCCAGCTTGCGCATCATGCCCTCAGCCTGTTCACCGAAGCCGGCGACGCCCCGTCAACGCCAGGAGGGCCACCCGCCGATAACCATTAGGATAGCCTATCTCAGTTCATGAGGGAACCATGACAATGGTCAAAGAGGGCTCGATCTTGCCTCGTTCCGGTTGACACCTCTTCATGAGGTGGCCCGGGCGGTCGCCTGCTTTTCGCCCGCCTTCTCCTCGAGCACCGCCGGGCTCAAGCTGCCGGGCGCGGAATGACGACGCAGCGGAGCGCAGAGGACCTCGATCGCGCTCGTGACGCTCCCGCTGGCGGCGCAGTCGCAGACGTCGCCGCCAGCTGTCCATCGAGGCGGCGATGCCGCGTCGCACAAGGTGCGCCCGGAGGCGAGCGAGGGAGCGGTGCCGGGCGCCGCAGTCGAAGGGATGCGCGAGCCTCGGCTTTGCCGCCGGCGCAGCACTCCGGATCGCCTCATGTGCCGCAACTGCGAGCGATGCCCGCGAGACCGACGCCGGATGGCCTTGGAGGAGACGGGCCGGACGGCGATGGAGGAGGCGGAATGGAGCGGATGACGGGACTCGAACCCGCGATCTTCAGCTTGGGAAGCTGACGTGTTACCAGCTACACTACATCCGCCCGCCCAGTTAGTTGACCACACTGGCCGCGAGCCCGCAAGTGGGCGCCAGCACGCCCGCCCGCATCCCTCCTCACCAGGCCCAATGTTGTCATGGATGAGAATAGGGGTAAGAGCATACTAAGGGCTACACTACGTAGGGGCACTGGAGCGCCGATCATGAAGGTCAGCGATCTCGCGCTCCGACAGTGAGAATCCGTTTACGAACTGAGAGGGGCGCTATGGAGCCAGACCAGCGGCCCGTTTGGCTGCGCAGCACCAAAGGAGCGCCCTTCACCGGCATCGGGTCGCTCGAGGCCGATATCCTGGCGGTGATCTGGGGGCTGAGCGAGGCGTCCGATCAAGCGATTACGGTGAGGAGCGTCTACGAGAAGCTCCTCAAGCGGCGCCAGATCGCGTACACGACCGTCATGACGGTCATGAACAACCTGGTCAAGAAAAAACTGCTCGACCAGGACAAACGGAAAGTCGCCTACACCTACTCGCCCGCCATCCCCGGCCGCGAGGTCGCGCGCACAGTGCTCACGAGCGTGGTCGATCGCCTGCTCGGCGGCCAGTACAACGTCGCCGTCTCTCAGCTGATGGGCTTCGACCGCGACCTCACACCCGAGCAGTTCGAGGAGCTGCGCACCTGGGCCAGGACGCACCTGGGCTCCTGAGCCTGGGCTCCCGAATAGCGTCTCCGGGCGCACCGGGTAGCCGTCACATCGCCTCGGGAGCGCTTACGCCGAGAAGGGCGAGGCCGCCGGCCAGCGTCGCCCTGGTCGCGACACACAGAGCCGACCTGAAGGCGGTCGACGCCGGATCGTCGCTGAGGACGCGGCAGTTACGGTAGAACACGTGGAACTCGGCGGCGAGCTCGCTGAGATACGCGTGCACACGGTGCGGCGCACGCAGGGCTGCGGCGCTCAGCACGACCTCCGGGAAGCGCGCCAGCGCTCGCAGGAGGGAACGCTCATACGCGCCCACGGCAACGTCCGGAAGCTCGGACGAGTCAGGATCCGCGCTGCCGAGATTGCGGATGATGCTGCAGATCCGCGCATGCGCGTACTGCACGTAGTACACAGGATTCTGGTTCGACTGCTCCACCGCCAGGTCGATGTCGAGGTCCAGGACGGTGTCATGCGAGCGGCCGACGAGCAGGAAGCGCGCCGCGTCGACGCCGATCGCCTCAATGAGGTCGTCCACTGTCACGATGTCCCCTCGACGCTTGCTCATGCGCCTCGCCCGCCCGCTCTCCATCAAGTTGACGAGCTGGCCGATCAGAAGCTCCAGCCGCTCGGGCTGATGAGGAGGCAAAGCGGCGAAGGCGGCCTTCATGCGAAGCACGTAGCCGTGGTGATCGGCTCCCCAGATGTCGATCAGATGCGCGAAACCGCGATCCAGCTTGTCGCGGTGATAGGCGATATCTGAGAGGAAGTAGGTCGCCTCGCCGCTGGACCTGACGAGCACGCGATCCTTGTCGTCTCCGAAGGATGTCGTGCGCAGCCAGACGGCGCCCTCGTGCTCAAAGAGCAGCCCCTCCCTATCGAGGTCTGCGAGCGCTCTGCCGGCCTCACCGGCGAAACCGCGGTGCTGCTCGCCGCCGACGTACAGCGCGCTCTCCGACGTCCACGCGTCGAACACGATGCCGAGCCGGTCGAGGGACGCGCGAAACTGCGCAAGCATGGCATCGCGGCCCCACTCCCGCAGCTCGGCAAGCACCCCGGCGGAGAGTCTCGCGGGGTCGCCACCGGCCGCGACGAGATCGCCGCGATATCGCTCGCCGACCTCATCGACGAGACGGTCGGCAAGCTCGATCAGGTACTCCCCCATGTAGCCGTCCTGCGGCACCTGCGCCTCGAGCCCGAGGCGCTGCCCGTACCGTGCGGCCAATGACTGCGCGAACCGTAGCATCTGCGTGCCATGGTCATTCACGTAGAACTCGCGCGTCACCTCGTGACCGACGAAGGCGAGGATGCGGCAGAGAGCGTCGCCGAACGCAGCGTACCGAGCATGGCCCACGTGCAGAGGCCCGGTGGGGTTCACACTGACGAACTCAACATTGACAGAACGACGCTCGCTCCACGGAAGAGATCCACGTCCGTAGTTGGCGCCCTCCGCGAGCAGCCGCCGCAGCGCACCCCTGTACCAGGCGTCGCCGAGGAAGAGGTTGAGGAAGCCGGGCCCGGCCACCTCGACGCGCTCGCAGATCGCGGCGCCAGGGCCGGCCAGCCAGCGCTCGCCGAGCGCCTGCGCCAGCTCGCGCGGCGGCCGCCCGGCGCGCTTGGCGCACACCATGGCGGCGTTGGTGGTGAGGTCGCCGTGCTGGGACCGCCTGGAAACCGCCAGCTCTACGGCGGGCGCTGGCGTAGCGGCAGCACCCGACTCTTCGAGGATCTCGGTCAAGACGGCGCACACTGATGCCGCCAGACCATTCAGGTCGTAGAGCTCGTCTGTCATCGGTTCACCACCCCGTTCGCATCGGCAGTGGACGCCACTGCCGAGCGCACATTGTATCGGTCCCACAGGAGCACGCGAACGTCTTGCGGCGGGCCGGCGACCCTGCTGGCGACGCCGCACGGTGACCCGGGTTTTCCGACTCCCGCCGCCGCGGCTTCAGTGGTGGTACGGATCGCCGCGCATGATCTTGACCGCGCGGAAGAGCTGTTCGAGGAGCACCACACGAGCGAGCTGATGCGGAAACGTGAACGCCGACAGCGACAGGCGCTCGTCGGCGCGCTCGAGGACGTCGGCGGCCAGGCCGAGCGAGCCTCCCAGCACGAACCCGACGCCTCCCCCCTCAAGCCGCGTCCGTAGCCAGACGGCGAACTGCTCGCTGCTCATGGCACGACCGCTGATGACGAGCGCCGTCACGACCGGCGCCGCGGGCCATGCCGCAAGCAGCCGCCGCCCCTCGTCGCGCAGCACCTCACCGGAGCTGCGCCCGCGCAGGGGCACCTCCTTGACCTCACGTTGCGAGACGGGGATAAGCGGGCGGAGAAGATCGAGGTAGTGCCCGGCTGCAGGAACGAGATCGCGGTGCAACGACCCCACGACGAGAATCTCGACGCCTGCCGGCACCTGCAGCGTCAGTTACTCGGAGAGCCGGAGAAGAAGGCGACCCGCCCCTCTCCTTTGGCCCGCGCCGCGTAGAGCGTCGTTGCGGCCTTCGCGACGAGCTCCTCGACCGTGGAGCCGTCGTGCGGGAAGATCGTCACCCCGGCGGAGGCGGTCAGCGCGAAGGTCTGCCCGTGCGTCTCGACGGCAAGCTCCCGCATCGTTGCGTAAACGCGCTTGAGAGCCTTGCCGACCTGCTCGCCGGCGGTCTCCGGCAGAACGAGGAGGAACTCGTCGGCGCCGTAGCGGCAGATGAAGTCGCACGAGCGCAGTTGCGCCGTAAGGGCGGCAGCCCAGTGGCACAGCACGTCGTCGCCCCCTTCACGGCCCACCGCCTGGTTGACCGCGCGAAAGTTATCGAGGTCGAGCATGACGAACGCCACCTGACGCTCAAACCGTTCGGAGCGCGCGAGCTCGAAGGTCGCGCGCTCCCGTAGCGCGCGGAAGTTGAGCAGCCCGGTCAGCGCGTCGTGGGTCTCGCGCTCCCGCCGTTCGTTGACAAGACGCAGGTTGTCGAGCGCCACCTCCGCCTGGTCGGCGAGCTGCCCGAGCAGCCGACGCTGCACATCCGGGTGGAAGCCATTCTCGTGATAGAGGTAGCCGACTCCTTCACCCACGTAGCCCTCGAACTGGCACACGGTATCGCCAAGGCCCCAGCAGAGCGTCTCCTTCGTGAGCACCTCGGTGCCGGTGATGCCCTCCAGCACGCCGTCGACGAGGCCGCGCTCGAAGTCGCACAGGGGAGTGCCCCCCGGAGTGAGCTGCTGGCAGCTGAGGCAGTTATGGAGCTTCACCAGGATCCGTTCCTCGTCGAGCTCAACCTCCAGCTCGCCCAGGTTCATCTCGCGGAACCAGTCCTTAAGAGCCTGGATCGAGCGAATCCCGAGGCTGCGGCTGAATCGCTTGCTGGCGAGGTAGATTGCCGGCCCGGCGCTTGCGCCGAGAATCCCGGGCAGGACCGAGAACTGGAGCATCCGGAACAGCGCCGTGGGCACCTGAGTGGCCGGAGATGAGGCCGCCACGAGATCGGCCGAGGTCGGCCACGCACGCTCCTCCTCCGCAGACGTCAGGGCGATTACATTGCGCAGCGTGCGCGCCAGGACGGCCGCCAAAGACACCTCTGCCTTGGAGCGGTACTCCATGCTTCACCCTCCGACCGCCGCCTGTGGCGACCCTCTCTCATCGCAATCCGCCTGGTCGGCTCACCAGGCGATCACGCCTATACTATAGGCGAACTCCGGGCAAGCCGGAGCGCTGGGCAGGCGATGAAGCACGCGAAGCGTTGCCTGCTCTGTGTACGACGCTCTCCATCGGCGACAGAAAGACGCCTCGCACCACATGCCGGGACGCTATCACCACCACATCAAGCACGAACACCGCAAACGCGCACTCGCGCGCCGCGACGCGCTCACCTCGGCAGACCGCGCCGGCTACAGCGCCGCGATCTGCGCCCGGGCGAGCGACCTGGAGGAGCTGCGGTCGGCCGCCACAATCCTCATGTTCGCGTCCTTCCGGACCGAAGTGGACACCTCGCCACTGATCGATTGGGCCCTCTCCGAGGGCAAGACGGTCTGCCTGCCTCGGGTGCTCGCCCCGCGCCGCATGGCCGCCTACCACGTCACGGATCCCGCCGCCCACCTGACGCCGGGCGCCTGGGGTATCCCGGAGCCGCGCGAGAACCTCGCGGTCGTGGCGCCCGAGCAGCTCGACGCCGTAGTGGTGCCCGGCACCGTCTTCGACCTGGGCGGCAACCGCTGCGGCTACGGCGGTGGCTTCTACGACACCTACCTGCCGCTGACCCGGGCGGACACGAGCTGGATAGCCCTGGCCTACGAGACACAGGTGATCGATCGGCTCCCGTGCGAGCCTCACGACCTCGCCGTCGACATCGTCGTCACTGAGACGCACGTGATCAGGCGGGCCTGAAGTCGACGGCCCCGACCGAGAGCGACCCGAACGCCGCGCCGGGCCCAACGGCCTCGTTCAGACCAGCGCCTCCGCAAGCTCCCGGCCGAGGCGCCGCGCGTCGGCCATCAGCTCCTGATTCTCGGCGGCGCTCCCGGAAGGACCGGCGAAACCACCGGCAGTGAGAGCCTGTATATCGCGATCACTGGACAGCGTGACGAAACGCCGTAGAACGTCGAACGCGTCTTCAATGCCCGAGCCCGCGCCTACTGCCACCAGCCCGACCGCTCTGGCGCGAAGCCGCACGGCTTTGCAGTACTGGAAGAAACTGCGGTCGATGAGCGCCTTCATCTGCGCCGACACGCTCTGAAAAAACACCGGTGAGGCGAGGATCAGGCCGTCCGCCGCGAAGAGCGCCGCGAGCACGTCCTCCGCGTCGTCCTGCTGGAAGCATGCCTGCCGGCTCGCACAGTCGTCATGGCCGAGGCAGGGCGCCACGCTCAGCTCGGCGAGCCTGACGACCTCACACGACACGCCGCGCGCCTCGAGCTCGGCGACCGCCGCTTCGACCAGCAGCTCGGTGTTGCCTCCTCTGCGTGGACTGCCGATCACGGCCACGACCCGTGCCTGCGTGCCCATCGTTCCCATCTCTCCGTCCTCCTCGTCGCCGACCGCGCAGCTGAGGCGTCGTTGAGCCACCGGGCGTCGCCGACGCGAGATCGCCTCGCACCCGACGCGGGGCCACGGCCTCGTGCACCATGACCACCGCCATCATACGGACGGAACGGGACACGGCGCAAAGTGAACCTCACCTCGGGGCGATGAGCCCGCCGCCGTCTGCGTTAGACTCCGCGACATGGCGACTCACGCGGCAGACGACAGCCTGCCCGTCACCATCGGCGCTCTCATCGCCGGTGGCGAGGCTCGGCGTATGGGCACCGACAAGCGCCTCCTGCAGCTCGCGGGCACGACGCTTCTCACACGCAACCTGGCGTTCCTGCGCGGAATCTTCCCCACCGTCGCTCTCTCGGTGCGCGACACAACGTCGACGCCTGGACCCTTGCCGGAGGGCGTCCTGGTCGTCCCCGACACCGACCCCGGCTCGCCGCTGGCCGGAATCGCCGCCCTGCTCGCCCGGTTCCGCGCGCCGGTCTTCGTACTCGCTGCAGACATCGCGCTTCCCGACGAGACGGCCGTGAGGCGCGTGCGCGAGGCCTTTCGCGAAGCCGACGTGGCGCTCCCGGTTCTTCACGACCACTACGAACCGCTTCATGCGATCTATGGGCCTGGCTGCCTCCCCACGATTGAGCGCCTTCTGAGGGACGGCCGGCGGCGCGTGCGCGATCTCCTGCCCGACGTACGGGTGGTGGAGGTGCGCTTCACCGACGACACTCCATTCTTCAACGTCAATACGCCGGCGGACTGGCGAGAGGCGCGCCGGCGGTTCGACGCGTGCCGGCAGACCTGCGTGCGCGAAACGTGGGTCGGCGCCACCACGCTCGCAGCGACGGCCGTAAGCGACCCTGGCCGGCCTATCGTGCTCGGCGTCGCCGGGCGCCGGGGCAGCGGCAAGACGACGCTCATCGAGCGGCTCATTCCCGAGCTGCTCGCGCTGGGTCTGCGCGTCGGCGCCGTGAAGCGCGCCGCCCACCTCGAGATCGACAGCACCGGCAAAGACTCGTGGCGGCACGGCGAATCCGGAGCTGCAGCGTACGCCGTGTCCTCGCCGGACCAGCTAGCCTACGTCGCCGCCACCCATGAGGAGGCGCCGCTCGACGAGATCGTCCGGACATACCTCTCCGACTGCGACCTGGTGATCGCCGAGGGCTACCGTCGCGAGGCGCCGCACACGATCGAGATCTTCCGGCGCGACTCCGGCCACAGCGAGCCGGCGTATGGCCTGGGAGAAGCCCTGGCCGTCGTGAGCGACGCCGACCCGGACCACGCTTTCGTCTTCCGCTTCGATGAGGAGGCCCGGCTTGCACGCTTCCTCTCCGCACGCCTCGGCTTGAGCAGCGACACGTAGCCACGACAGGTCCGTGCCGCAATGAACGCCGGAACCGACTCCGAGCCCCGCAGCCTGCGGTGTCCGTTACAGACGCAGGGTCGTACCGCGGAAAGATCGTGGGACGGTGTGACCTGACGCCGCCGTGGGCCTGCCGTGGAAACGCCAAGAGCTCCGCGCATCCGCAAAGGAGCGAAGGCATGGCGAAGGTGGCGCCCCGGTTTCACGGCGCTCCTTCCTGCCGTACTCTCCCTCCATGAGCCAGCGCCCATCCAGCCACGCGGACGATACGGGCAGAGGCCCGGGCGCCGGGGATGGGCCGGCTCTGGTCGCCATCATCGGCCGCAGCGGAGAGGGCAAGACGACCTTCATCGAGTCGCTGATCCCCGAGCTGATGCTGCTCGGTCTGCGGGTGGGAACCGTCAAGCACGACGTCCACGGCTTCGAGATGGACCGGCCGGGCAAGGACTCCTGGCGCCTCGGGCAGGCGGGCGCCTCCGCCTGCGTCGTCACCTCGCCGACGCGCCTCGCCTTCATCGCCCGGCCCGACCGCGAGCTTTCGCTGACGGAGATAGTCCAGCGATACTTCAGGGCGTGTGACATCGTGATCGCCGAAGGCTACAAGCAAGAAGCGCCTCACCGCGTCGAACTCTTCCGCACCGGGGCCGGACACGAGCGCCCGCTCAGCTCCCCCGAGACAACGCTCGCGCTGGTCACGGATGCCGACCTGCCGCACGCCCACCGGTTCTCCCTTGAAGACGCCGCAGGGCTCGCCCGCCTGCTGGCGTCGCGGCTCGACGAGCTGCACGCGTATGGCCGCGAAGAAGAATGAGGGCGCGCCTCAAGCCTGAGGCGCGCCCCACTCTGCCCTCGTGAGAAGGGCGACGGCGAGGGCGGCGATGCCTTCGCCGCGGCCCTCGAATCCCATGCCCTCCGTTGTGGTCGCCTTGACGCCCACAGCGTCCCCGGGAACACCCAGCGCCTCGGCAAGGCGATCGCGCATCCGCGCCCGGTAGATGGACAGCTTCGGGCGCTCACAGACGACCGTCACGTCGACATTCACGACCGACCAGCCCTGACCGTCGAGCAGCGTAGCCACGTGGCGAACCAGCCCGATGCTCGAAGCGCCAGTGTACGCAGGGTCGCTGTCGGGAAACAGCTCGCCGATGTCGCCCAGCCCCGCCGCCCCCAGCAGCGCGTCCATCACGGCGTGCGCCGCCACGTCGGCATCTGAATGCCCGAGAAGGCCCAGGGCGTGCTCGATCTCGACGCCGCAGAGCACGAGGCGGCGCCCTTCTGCGAAGCGGTGAACGTCGTAGCCTTGCCCGACCCTAAACGTCGGCCTCGACCTCCCAGGAGAGAAGCGCACTGGCCAGAGGAAGGTCGGCGGGCATCGTGATCTTGACGTTCGCCGGCATCGACGGGACCAGCCTGACCTTGAACCCGGCACGCTCCAGGAGAGCGGCGTCGTCGGTCGCGCCCTCGAAGTCGGCGTCCGCATATACCTTCCGCAGAACCTCAGCGCGGAAGACCTGCGGCGTCTGAACGCGCCACAAATCGCGGCGATCGACCGTCGCCGCCACTACGCCCTCGGCGTCGCCGCGCTTCAGGGTGTCGCTGACCTCCACGCCGGGAACGGCCCCGTCGAAGTCTTCGAGAGCCTCGATACAGCGGCGGAAGACATGCTGCGCGAACAGCGGGCGGGCGCCGTCGTGGACGGCGATCGCCGTCGCCGTCGGCGGCACCTCGATGAGGCCGGCGCGCACGGAGTCGCAACGCCTGCGACCGCCCTCAGCGATCAGCAACGGCTTGCTGTCGTCGAACGAGCCGAGCTCACCGGCGAAGCGCACGGTATGCGACGGATGAACCACCACCACGACGCCGCTGACCTCGGGCATCTCGAGAAGCCGGCGCACCGAATGGCTGAGAATCGGCTCGCCTCCCAGAAGCAGGAACTGCTTGGACTCGCCGTCCGGCAGACCCATGCGCTCGCTCTCTCCGGCCGCGGCGACGACCACCCACGTCTCGTGGGTCTGCTGCCCCTTCATATCAGTTCCCTACTGGTTGTCCGCGCGATGCGCTCACGACGCCGCTCGAGCGCCTACCATGCTGCCGGGGGCGACCCGGGAGCCTGCCAGCCGCTTCAGGCGTGACGCCCGAGCCAGCCATGGCCGCCCTCGTGGGCCGATGAAGCGGACGCGCGGTCTCAGGCGACAGGAGCAGGTTCTCGAGGCTCGTCGGCGACCGGGCGGGCGTCGAAGCGGAGGTCGCTCAGCACCTCGTCGAGGAAGACGTTCGCCTGATCCTCGCTGTAGTTACGAGCGTACATGAGTTCGCTGGCGAGGATCTTCTTGGCCTTCGAGAACATCTGCTTCTCGCCGGTCGACAACCCCTTGTCGGCGTGCCTGATCGCCAGATTGCGCACGACCTCGGCGACCTCGAAGATGTCTCCGGTCTTGAGCTTGTCGCGGTTGTGCTTATAGCGACGGCTCCAGTTCTTGGGCATCCTCGTTGGGTCCCCATGGAGGACCACCAGGACCTCCTCGACCACATCCGCCTCCACAACCTTGCGAAGCCCGGCGCGATCGGCGTTCTCGACGGGAACCATCACCGTCATGTCGTTGTGGAGAATCTGGATCGTGAGATAGTTGCGCCGCTGACCGAGCACTTCCTTCTGCTCGATCTTCACGATCTTGCCCGCGCCGTGATGTGGGTACACGACTTTGTCACCGACTGAGTACAACGTCCTCATACCCCCCTGTCTCGCTCACCCACCCCGATGGCCGACGCACGAACGAACCCTCACCCAGGAAGAAAGCGAGAGCACCACGCACATCGGCTGCGCCCATCGGGACTCTACCTGCACACGAAGCGCCCGCAGCCGCAGCAGAAACCACACTATGCCCGAAGCCGGCGCGACCAGCCTCGGCAAGGCGTCGCTCCATCTGGCTGCGGGAACGCAACTCGCCAGTCAGGCTGCTCTCTCCAATCGCCGCGACCGTGACAAAAGCGGTTTGCCGCGCTCTGCGGAAGCAAGAGCCAGAGCGACGGCAAGATCGACCGCACGTTCGTCGATCTGAAATCCTCCTGCAATTATAGCAAAAACGTCTGATCCTGACAACGACACGCCGGCGTGGCGGACCAGCACGCGGTCAGCATCGCCAGCGGTTGCGGTCCAGACCCACCGCAAAGCGCCTGGCCAGCACCTCCCCAGACGCGTTGACGAAGGCCTTGACCTCCACCAGGGCGCAACGGCTACCCTCCGCCACAACGTGGCCGCTCGAGCCAACGGCGAGGTCCCGTCGGCCAGGAAGAGCCGTGAGGCATCGGCCACCGGACGAAGCCCTGAGCGAGCCCCCGTTTTCGAAAACGGCGAGCTCGTCGGTGAGGCCAGGGCGGGTCTTCACGGCCCGCAGGATACGGCTAGAGGCCGGCTGTCGCCCCGCCGGCGTCGGTGACGCCCTCGTCGCCCCGCGACGGAACCGTGACCCGGCCCACGCCCTGAGTGACGGGCTCGTCGAGGCCAACCATCGGCAGCTCGACCCGGCCCCCGACCACGATGCCGTCAACGGTGAGCACCGTATCTCCATCGGCCGCATCGACCACGAGGATGGTCCCGGCGGGGAACTGCCGCTCGAGCATGGCCTCGCTCAGCTTGTCCTCTATGTACCGCTGGATGGCCCGGCGGAGCGGCCGCGCTCCGAGCATGGGATCGTAGCCCTTCTCGACGAGCAGCTCGCGACCGGCATCGGTGAGCTGGATCGTGATGCCGGCGGCCATGAGCTGCTGCTGCATCCGCGCGATCATGAGATCGACGATCTGTGCGATCTCGGCGCGCTCGAGCTTGTGGAAGACGATGATCTCGTCGACGCGGTTGAGGAACTCCGGCCGGAACACGCGCTTGAGCTCGCCGGTGATGCGCCGCTTCATATCTTCGTAGGTCATGCCCTTGTCGGTCGCCTGGCTGAAGCCGAGAGGCACGTCCTTGGTGATCATCTCCGCGCCGATGTTGCTCGTCATGATGAGGATGACGTTGCGGAAGTCGACAGCGCGGCCCTGCGAATCGGTGAGGCGTCCGTCCTCGAGGATCTGCAGGAGGATGTTGAACACGTCCGGATGCGCCTTCTCGATCTCGTCGAAGAGCACGACGCTGTATGGCCGGCGCCGCACGACCTCGGTGAGCTGTCCGCCCTCCTCATGGCCCACATAGCCCGGCGGCGACCCGACCAGCCGCGACACCGAGTGCTTCTCCATGTACTCGCTCATGTCGATCTGAACGAGATGGGCCTCGTCGCCGAAGAGGAACTCGGCGAGTGTACGCGCCAGCTCCGTCTTGCCCACGCCGGAGGGGCCGAGGAAGATGAACGAGCCGGTGGGCCGCCGTGGATCCTTGAGCCCGGCGCGGCCCCGGCGGATGGCCTTGCTCACGGCCCGCACCGCAGCATCCTGCCCGATGAGCCGCATATGCAGCTCATCCTCCATGCGGAGCAGCTTCTTGCTCTCGGCCTCGGTGATCTTGACCACGGGGATGCCCGTCCACATGCTCACGATCTCCGCGATCTCTTCCTCACCGATGCTCGCCCGCATGTCCTCTTCGCTGGTCTTCCACTGATCCTCGAGCTCGGCCTTCTTATGGCCGAGCTTGCGCTCCTTGTCGCGCAGGTTGGCGGCCTTCTCGAACTCCTGGGCCTCGATCGCGGCCTCTTTCTCCTTGCGGACAGCGGCGATCTTCTCTTCCAGCTCGCGAAAGCTCGGAGGCGCCGTCATCGTGCGGATGCGCATGCGGCTGGCGGCCTCATCGACCAGGTCGATGGCCTTGTCGGGAAGAAAGCGTTCGCTGATGTAGCGGTCGGCCAGCTCAGCCGCCGCGACCACGGCCTCGTCGCTGATACGGATGCGGTGATGAGCCTCGTAGCGGTCACGCAGGCCTTTGAGGATCGCGATCGTCTCCTCTACCGTAGGCTCAGCCACCTTGATCTGCTGGAAACGACGCTCGAGAGCTGCGTCGCGCTCAAGGTGCTTGCGATACTCATCCATGGTCGTCGCGCCGATGGTCTGGATCTCACCGCGGGCCAGGGCAGGCTTGAGAATGCTCGCTGCATCGATTGCGCCCTCGGCGGCGCCGGCCCCGATGAGATTGTGCAACTCGTCGATGAAGAGAATGATGTCGCCGGTGTCGCGGATCTCCTTCATGACCTTCTTGAGGCGCTCCTCGAACTCGCCGCGGTACTTGGAGCCCGCGACGAGCGCGGCCAGGTCGAGGGTGTACACCTGCTTGTTCTTGAGCAGCTCCGGCACATCATGGTTGGCGATACGCTGCGCGAAGCCCTCCACGACGGCCGTCTTGCCGACGCCCGGCTCTCCGATGAGCACCGGGTTGTTCTTGGTGCGCCGCGAGAGGATCTGCATGACGCGCTCGATCTCGGTACCACGGCCGATGCACGGGTCGAGCTTGTCGTCCTCGGCGAGCTTCGTGAGGTTGCGCCCGAACTGCTCGAGCACTTTGACCGTGCGCTTGCCCTCGCCGGCGGCCTGCTGCTGGACGCGCCTGCCAGGGCCGCTCAGCGAACGCATCACTTCGTTGCGGATCTTGTCGGCTTCGGCGTCGAGGTCGAGCAGGATGCGGGCCGCCACTCCCTCGTCTTCACGGACGAGACCCAGCAGGATGTGCTCGGTGCCGATGTAGTTGTGCCCCAGCGAGAGCGCCTCGCGCAGGGCGAGCTCGAGAACCTTCTTGGCCCGCGGGGTGAAGGGGATCTGCCCCTGAGGAGCCTCCTCGCCGGAGCCGACGATGCGCACAACCGCCGCACGAACCTCCTCGACCGACACGTCGAGACCCTCGAGAACGCGCGCGGCAACGCCCTCTTCCTCGCGCAGCAGGCCGAGCAGGAGATGCTCGGCGCCGATGTAGTTATGCCTGAGGGCGCGAGCCTCTTCCTGGGCAAGGACGACGACCTGTCTAGCGCGTTCGGTGAAGCGTTCGAACATCCGGCCATTCCTCCTGAGATACGGGACCGCCGACCAGGCTCGGAAGGACACGGCAGTCGCCGGTTAGTGCCTGGCGCCTCCAGCGTGCATCGCCAGGCCGCCACGTAGCCTTATGGTACCCGATTCACCACGGGACGCGACCCGCGGCAAAGGAAGATAAGCCACGCGGCGTCGCCGCGCGGGGCATCAGGTGCGCAGCGCCGGGAAGAGGATGACGTCGCGGATCGACGACGACCCGGTGAGCACCATGACCAGGCGGTCGATGCCCATGCCCATACCGCCGGTGGGCGGCATGCCGTGCTCCATGGCCTCGAGGAAGTCGAGGTCGAGGCGGTGGGCCGTCTCGTCGCCGTCGGCGAGGTCGTCCATCTGCTGCAGGAATCGGGCGCGCTGATCGTCGGGGTCGTTGAGCTCACTGAACGCGTTGCTCAGTTCCATGCCGGCGAGGAAGCCCTCGAACCGCTCCACGAAGCGCGGGTCATGGGGACACTTCTTGGCGAACGGACTGGTCTCGAGCGGGTGTTCGGTGATGAAGACCGGCTGGATGAGCCTGGGTTCGACCGTCTCACTGAAGAGCTCGTCGACCTGGCTGCCCCAGGTCGGGGCAGCCGGCACGATCTCGCCGAGGCCCTTGGCCTCGATGGCGGCGCGCAGCTCGGCGACCGTCCGGACGTCGTCGGCGCCGATGTCGATGCCGGACTCACCGAGAATCGCCTCGCGCATGGTGAGGCGCGGCCACGGCGGCGTGAGGTCGATCTCATGCTCCCGGAAGGTAACGGAGAGGCCGCCGACGGCGTCAGCCGACTCGGCGACCATCTCCTCGACCATCGTCATCACATGATAGTAGTCGACGTAGGCCTCGTAGGTCTCGAGCATCGTGAACTCGGGGTTGTGCTTGAAACTCACGCCTTCGTTGCGGAAGTCCTTGCCGATCTCGTAGACGCGGTCGATGCCACCGACGATAAGGCGCTTGAGATAGAGCTCGGTGGCGATGCGCAGGTAAAAGTGGCGCTCGAGCTCGTTGTGATAGGTAACGAAGGGCTTCGCAAACGCACCTCCGTACAACGGCTGCAGCACCGGCGTCTCGACCTCGATGAACGACCGGCGATCGAGGAAACCGCGGATCGCGCTGATGATGCGGGCGCGCTTCACGAAGACGTCGCGCGAGTGGTCGTTGACCATGAGATCCAGGTACCGCTTGCGGTAGCGCGTCTCGACGTCGGTGAGACCGTGGAACTTCTCGGGCATCGGCCTCAGGGACTTCGTCAGCAGCTGCCAGGAGGTGATGCGCAGCGACAGCTCGCCGCGGCGCGTGCGCATGGCAGTCCCCTCGGCGCCGATGATGTCGCCCAGATCGAGATCGCCCAGCTCCGCGTACGAGGCCTCACCGAGCGCGTCGAGCTGCGCGAAAAGCTGCACCTCGCCGGTCGCGTCTTTGAGAACGACGAACGTGAGCTTGCCGTGTACGCGGCGCGCGATGACACGCCCGGCGACGCGGTGCACCTGGTCTGTGTCCTGCCCGGCCTCGAGGTCGCGGTGGGCGTCCAGCAGTGTCGCGATTTCATCGCGCGGCTGGAAGCGCGTCGGGAAGACGTCGCCCTTGGCGCGCCAGGACTCGAGCTTGGCGCGCCGCTCTGCAAAGACGTCGACGTGCTCGCTGCGCTCGTCCGCCACGGGCACCGTCACGCCCTCTCGATGGCGAGGACCTTGAAGCGCCTGGATCCCCGCGGGACGCTGACCTCGACCATGTCGCCCGGCTTGCGGCCGAGGATGGCGCGGCCGACGGGCGATTCGTTGGAGAGCTTGCGCGCCGCCGGGTCGGCCTCGGCCGAGCCGACGATGGCGTACTGAACGACGTCGCCGCCGTTCAGGTCCTGCAGCGTCACCTTGGTACCGACGCCGACCGTCTCCGTGGAGATGTCGTCCGCATCGATCACGGTGGCGCCGCGCAGGCGCTCCTCGAGCGCGTAGATACGCGCCTCGAGCATGGCCTGCTCGTTCTTGGCGTCGTCGTACTCGGAGTTCTCGGAGATATCGCCGAACTCGCGTGAAGCACGGATACGCTCCGCCACCTCGTCACGCTTCACGCTGGAGAGGTATTCAATCTCCTCTTTGAGGCGCTGAAAACCCTCAGGCGTGAGAATGATCTCGCGGTCGACCAACTGATGCCTCCTCTTCAAGCACGGCAGCGCGGCCTCACAGCAACGATGAGACCGCGCCCCAGACAGGTGTGAGAGTGTAGGTTATGACGGCAATCTCACGCAAGCCGCTCCGCTCACTCAGGCGGAAGCAGCCGCCGGACCGTCTCCGCGTCAGGCGCGCGCATCAGCTCAGCGACAAGCCCGCGGCTCAGGACGCCGGAGCGCCGGAACCGGGGCCAGAACTGGCGGAGATACGCGGTGCCCCGCGGTCCCATCTCCGCGAGGACGTCGGCCACAAAGCGGCGGAGCTCCGCCAGGCGCTCCGCCGCTTCCGGCTCGGGGTGGCCGAGAATCTCGGCGAACAGCCACGGCCGGCCGAGCGCATGGCGCGCGAGCATCACGGCGCTGGCGCCGCCGGCGAGCAGCGCGAGCGCCGCGACGCGGCCGTCGACGTCGCCTGACGCTACGACCGGCACCGGCAGCTCCGCCGCCAGGGCAAACGTCGCCGCGTGGTCGGCGCAGCCACGGTAGAGCTGGCTCGCCGTGCGCGGGTGGATACAGACGGCCGCCGCGCCGGCGGCAACCGCGGCGTGCGCGACGCGTCGCCCGGCATCATCGCCCTCGCGCAGCCCTGCGCGGATCTTGACCGTGACCGGGACAGCGAGACCCACCGCCGCGACGACGGCGGCAACGATGGCCGCCGCCCGGGACGGCTCGCCCAGAAGAGCCGCGCCCGCCCCCGTCTTCACGACCTTGCGCACCGGGCAGGCCATGTTGAGGTCGAGCGCGTCAGCCCCAGCGGCCACGCAGCGGGTCGCAGCTTCGGCCATGATCGCCGGATCCGCACCGAAAAGCTGAAACGCGAGCGGGTGCTCGTCGGCCGTGCACGCCAGGTAATCCAGGGTGCGGCGGTTGGCATAGTGGACGCCGCAGGCCGAAATCATCTCGGTGAAGAGGAGCCCGGCGCCCCAGCGGCGCACGCTGCGACGGAAGGCCGGCGTGGTGATGCCCGCCATGGGGGCCATGAAGAGTCGGCGATCGAGCTCCAGCCGGCCCATGTGAAGAGGCCGCAGCAGTGGATCCGCGCCCGCCGTGAAGCCGGGCGCCGGCGACGAGAGGCTGAACGCCACGCGGTACCGGCTCCGTCAGGCCCGCGAGCGACGGCGCATCACGAGCTCGATGCCACGCAGCGTCAGCAGGGGATCGACGGCGGTGATCACCGGCGTGTGGCGGGCGATCATCTCGGCCAGCCCGCCGGTGCCGATCACCGTGGCCTCCTGGCCGAGCTCGCGCCAGATGGCACGGACGATACCCTCGAGCGCGCCGGCGACGCCGTACATGGCACCCGCCTGCAGAGCCTCGGTCGTCGACTTGCCGATAGCGTAGTCGGGCTCGACCAGCTCGACCTTGACGAGCCTCGCCGCGCAGCTCGTGAGCGCGTCGAGAGAGACCTCGATGCCGGGGGCGATAGCGCCGCCGAGGTAGTCGCCCTCAGCCGAGACGACGTCGACAGTGGTCGCCGTCCCGAAGTCGGCGACGATGCAGGGGCCGCCGTATGAATCGAAGGCCGCTACGGCGTTGACCACCCGATCGGCCCCTACTTCAGCAGGATTCTTCATCACGATGCGCATACCCGTGCGGGCGCCCGGCCCTACGATGAAGGCGTCGACGCCCATGTACGTGCGGCACATCTCGGCCCACTGCTGAGTAAGGCTCGGCACGACGGAGGCGATGCCGACTTCGTCGATCGCCGTGGGGAACGACTCGCCACGAAGCGCGAACAGCCCCTGCAGCAGCACGGCGATCTCGTCGCCGGTCCGCTCACGATCGGTGGTCAGCCGCCACTCGCCGGTGATCTGGCCGGCCTCCACGAGGCCGAGATGCGTCTGCGTGTTGCCGACGTCGACGGCCAGCAGCATCGTCACGTCTCCATGTCGAGGCTGAGATCCAGCCAGGGAGCGCGTGTAGTGAGCGCCCCTACTGAGATCACGTCAACACCCGCCTCCGCCAGCTCCCGCACGCGCTCCAGATGCACGCCGCCGGAGACCTCGACGAGGGCGCGGCCGGCAACGATCTCGACCGCCGCCCGGACCGTCGGGGTATCCATGTTGTCAAGGAGGACCATGGAGACGCCGGCATCGAGCGCCTCCTCGAGCTGTGCGAGCGTGTCAACCTCGACCTCGATCCCGTGGACATGCGCGGCCCCGCCGCGCACCAGCGAGATCGCCTGCCGCACGCCGCCGGCCGCCACCACGTGGTTGTCCTTGATCATGGCGCCGTCGAAGAGCCCGAAGCGATGCAGGATGCCGCCGCCGTGCACCACGGCCTGCTTCTCGAGGGCGCGAAGCCCCGGAGTGGTCTTGCGCGTCGCGGCAATGCGAGCCCTCGTGCCCGCCGCGACCGCCACGTACTTGGCCGTGAGGGTCGCCACTCCGGAGAGGCGGCACAGAAAGTTGAGGCCGGTGCGCTCAGCCGCGAGAACGGCTGCGAAGGGGCCGCTGACCCGCGCCAGCGTCTCCCCGGCGGCGAATTGGCCGCCGTCGGCGACCAGGAGTTCGACGCGGAGAGCAGGATCGACGAACGCAGCGGTGGCGATCAGGGCCGCGCTGCCGGAGAGGACGCCGTCCTCTTTCGCCACGATCCGCGCGGCGCCGCGGCCCGCGAACACCGAACCGGTGATATCGCCGTAGCCGGCAAGGTCTTCGCGCACCGCCCGGCGCGCCGCAACGCGCGCCGCCTCCTGGTAGCTGCGCGCGCTCACGCAGGGCCCGTCCGCAGCACAGCGCCGTCGTCCCGCTCGTCGGGCGGCAGTCTCAGGGTGAGATGACGCTGCCAGTGGGCATCGTCCCTCGTCGGGAAGTCCTCGCGCAGATGAACTCCCCGGGACTCCTCGCGAAGCAAGGCGCACCGTGCGATCTGGGTGCTGAGCGTCAGGAGATTGAGGACCTCGTACTCGGGCACACCGAGATCGTCGAACCGGAGCTTCGACATGATCTCGGCGAGCTCGGCGAGCGCCGCTCGCAGTTCATCGGCCCGGCGAAGGACGCCGACCCGGGTCGACATGATCTCGGTAAGCCGACCGCGCACCTCGGCGGCCGCCAGCCCGTCGGAGCCACCCACCGCGGCCGGGAGATCGAAGCGCAGACGACGAACGTCCTCACCGAGGCTGCCGATGTAGCGATCGAGGTCGCGAACCACGCGGTCCGAGAAGACAAGGCCCTCGAGCAGGGAGTTGCTGGCCAGCCGGTTGGCTCCATGAACACCGGTGCTGGCGACCTCACCGCTCGCGTAGAGACCGGGAACCGACGTGCGTCCCCACCGGTCGGTGACGACGCCGCCGACGAAGTAGTGGCAGACCGGCGCCACGGGGATGAGCTCCCTCGCCAGGTCGAGGCCGTGCTCGGCGAGGCCGGCGGTGACGCACGGGAACCGCTCGTGCAGCCAGGCGCTCTCCAGATGGGTGGCGTCGAGGTACACGTGATCCGAGCCTTCGCGGCGCATCTCCGCCACCATGGCCCGCACCGCGACGTCGCGCGAGGCCAGCTCGGCGCGCGGATCGGCGGCGAGCATGAATCGCTCTCCCTGGCCGTTGCGCAAGTAGGCCCCTTCGCCGCGCAGCGCCTCCGTGATGAGCTGAACCGTCTTCTGCCCGGGCAGGGCCAGCCCGGTGGGGTGAAACTGGACGAACTCCAGGTCGCGGATGGCGGCGCCGGCGCGATACGCCATAGCGACACCATCACCCGTCGCCACAGACGGGTTCGTCGTGCGCCCGTAAACCTGACCGGCGCCACCGGTGGCGAGCACCGTCACCATGGCCACGTTGAGCGTCAGGCCGCGATCCTCCAGGTTGAGGGTGAGCGCCCCGACGCAGCGGCCGCCCACGGTGAGGAGATCGATCACGAACTCGTTCTCGTAAAGCTGCACGCGGCTGCCCATGCGCGCCGCCTCGGCCAGGGCGCTGGAGACCTCGCTGCCGGTCGCGTCCCCGCCGGCGTGCAGAACGCGCGCCACCGAGTGGGCGCCCTCGCGCCCGAGGATGATCTGCCCGTCGACCTTGTCGAAGCGCGGACAGATCTCCATGAGCTCCTGAACCCGCTCGGGGCCTTCGTTGACCAGGACGCGGACCGCCTCCGCGTCGCAGAGACCGTCGCCGGCGTTCATGGTGTCTTCGAAGTGCAACTCGGGCGAGTCGGAGGGACCCAGGGCCGCCGCTATCCCACCCTGGGCGAGGAAGGTCGTGGTGTCGTCGAACGTGGACTTGGTGAGCAGGCCGACGCGCCAGCGGCGAGCTGCGCCGATGGCGGCGGTAAGGCCTGCGATACCCCCTCCGAGGACGAGGACATCGAAGACCCGACGGTGCAGAGGCTCGCTGCCGCGGCCGACGATGTAGGGCCGTGTCATCGCGTCACGGTCTTCACGTGCACATCACTGCGACGAACACGACGGGCGGCTCTGCGCCGGCCACTCGGGGACTATCGATCAAGGTCTCTGCTCCTCCGGGACGCACCAAGGCCGCACCGCTTGATCGCGCGCCGCCGCGCGCGCCAGTGCGGGGATGTCGAATCGCGGCATGCCCCGCGCCAATCCCCATACCTCGGCCAGCGGCACCAGGACGAAGGCGCGCTGCACGAGCCGAGGATGCGGCAACGTGAGCACCGGATCATCCGACTCGACGTCCTGAATGAGCAGTATATCGATATCGAGCGTGCGCGGGCCGAAGCGGAGCGTGCGCGTGCGGCCATGCTCACTCTCGATTCGCTGACACTCTGAGAGGAGATCACGCGGCTGAAGCCCGGTGTCCAGACAGACGACCTGGTTGAGGAAGTCGGGCTGATCCTCGAGATCCTGAGGCGCCGTCTCGTAGAGGCCGGAGGCCGCCACCAGGGACGTCGCCGGCAGAGCGGCCAGCGCCTCTCGCGCAGCCGCGAGCATCGCCGCCCTGTCCCCGAGGTTCGAGCCGAGAGAGAGGAACGCTCGCTTGGCCGCCGAGGCGCTCACCGCGCGAGGGAGACCTCGACGCGTGCCGCCGTCACGGGAATCGCCACCGGTGGCGCGACCTTGGCGACATTGACCTTGAGCGCCGCCGGCTCGAAGGCGTCCCAGAGAGCCTCGGCGATCACCGTCGCCAGGCGTTCGAGAAGCTTGTAGTCGTCGCGGCGGACCACATCGAAGACGATGTCGACGATACGCGCGTAGTCGACGGTACCGTCGATCTCGTCGGTCTCGGCGCCCCGGCACGACGCCGGTTCGATGCGGACGTCGACGACGAGGGTTTGCCCGACCGAACGCTCTTCCACGGTGACGCCACAGCGACCCCGAAGCTCGATCCCGTCGATCGCGATCGCCAAGCTGCGCGTCATGGTGTTGCCCTCCCCCTGCGGACCACCGCCCACGCCTACGGGTGAACGCTCAGGCAGGCGGCGCGCCCTCCAGGACGGCCAGGCCCACACGAAGCGCCTCGAAGTTCGGCCTGACGTCGTGCACCCGGAAGATGTGAGCGCCGGCGAGAAGACCGATCACTGTGGTCGCGACAGTTCCGACGGCGCGCTCGCGCGGCGCGGAGCCGAGGATCGAGCCGAGGAACCGCTTGCGCGACGTGCCGAGCAAGATCGGCCGCCCCAGCTCCTGGAAGCGGCCCAGCTCACGAAGCAGCACGAGGTTGTGTTCGACCGTCTTGCCGAAGCCGATGCCGGGATCGACCAGAATCTGCTCCTCGCGCACCCCGTGCGCGAGGGCGAAGTTCATGCGCTCTTCGAGGAAGGCCAGCACCTCCCCCACGACGTCTTTGTAAACCGGATTATCCTGCATGGTTTTGGGTTCGCCCAGCATGTGCATCAGACAGATCGGGCAGCCTGAGTCGGCCACCACCTCTACCATCTCAGGATCGGCGCGCAGCGAGCTGATATCGTTGATGATCGCAGCGCCGGCTCCCAGCGCGCCTCGGGCAACGGACGCCTTCACGGTGTCGACTGAGATCGGCACACCGACGCGAGCGGCCAGGGCCGCGACAACCGGGACCACCCGGCGCAACTCTTCGTCCTCCCCCACCGCATCGGAGCCGGGCCGCGTGGACTCGCCGCCGATGTCGATGATGCCCGCTCCCTCGCGCACCAGCCTGAGGCTCCGCGCCAGGGCCTCCTCGGGGTCGAGAAAGCGTCCGCCGTCGGAGAACGAGTCGGGGGTCACGTTGACGATCCCCATGATGCAGGGCAATCGCAGGTCGAGACTGAAGCTTGGGGAGGCGTTCACGGCTCGAGGTCTCCTCTCAGTGCGGCGCGTTGATGAGCGCGAATGCTTCGGCTCGTGTAGCGTCGTGCGTCTGGATGATGCCGCGCACGGCGCTGGTCACTGTCTGCGCACCAGGGGTTCGTACACCGCGCATGGACATGCACAGATGCTCAGCGCGGATGAGGACCAGGGCGCCCGCCGGGTCGAGAGCACGTACGATCGCGTCGGCGACCTCAGAGGTGATGCGCTCCTGCAGCTGCGGCCGGGCAGCCACCTGCCGCACGAGTCGCGCCAGCTTGGAGAGGCCCGAGATGCGCCCCTCCTTGCTGGGGATGTAGGCCACGTGCGCGACGCCCGCAAACGGCAGCAAGTGATGTTCGCAGACGGAGTAGAAGTCGATGTCGCGGATGATCACCATCTCGCGGTGATGGTCGCCGTCCATCGGAACCAGCAGCTGCGCTGGGTCGCCGGCCGCGATCCCGTAGAAGATGTCCGCATACATCTCGGCAACACGCCGAGGCGTCTCGCGCAGCCCCGGCCGCTCGACGTCCTCGCCGACGCCCTCGAGGATCAGCCGCACGCCAGCCATGATCTTCTCGTAGTCCATCGTCGTCGCGGTCGGCGTAGTCACACGCTGCCCCCGCCCAGCGGGCTGATGTGTGCCGGCTTCGGCACGGGTGGCTGGGCGTGCCGCTCCCTCGAATCGCGATCCCGATGGGCGCGCTCGTGCTGCTGCGCCGCCCTCTCGTCGCGCTTGCGGAAGGCCTCTTCCTCGGACACGCCGTCGACCAGGGCCTCGAACTCAGACGCTTCGATAGTCTCGCGCTCCATGAGGATCCTGGCGATACGATCGAGCGTTTCGCGCTTCTCGATGAGAAGATCTCGCGCGCGCTGGTGCGCGTCCGCGATGATACGGTGAATCTCGCTGTCGATCAGCTTCGCCACCTCCTCCGAGTAGTCTGCCTGCTGCTGGTACTCGCGGCCGAGGAACGGCATGGACTGGTCGTGCCCGAGCGTGCGCGGGCCCAGCTCTTCGCTCATACCGTACCGCATGACCATCTGCTTTGCCGTGGCGGTGACCTTCTCGAGGTCGTTGGCAGCGCCCGTCGTCATCTCGCCGAAGACCACCTCCTCGGCGGCGCGTCCGCCGAGCGTCATCGCCAGCGTGTCCATGAGCTCCTGCCGGGTGGTCAGGAACTTGTCCTCGGTGGGCAGCGAGATCGTGAAGCCGAGAGCCTGACCGCGGCTCACGACCGAGATCTTGTGAACCGGATCGGTGTGCTCCAGGAAGTGAGCCACCAAGGCGTGCCCCATCTCGTGATAGGCCGTGATCGCCTTCTCCTTCTCGGAGATGAGGCGGCTCTTCTTCTCGGGCCCGGCGAGAACGCGCATGATGCCCTCTTCCAGCTCGTTCATCTCGATGACCTTCTTGCCGTGGCGCGCAGCCAGCAGCGCCGCCTCATTGATGAGGTTCGCGAGGTCGGCGCCGGTGAAGCCCGGCGTCTGCGCGGCGAGCGCGTCGAGGTCGAGGTCCTTGCTGATGGGCTTGCCGCGCGAATGAACCTGGAGGATCGCGCGGCGGCCGGGCCGGTCCGGACGGTCGACGACGATCTGCCGGTCGAAGCGACCGGGGCGCAGGAGCGCCGGATCGAGGATATCAGGCCTGTTGGTGGCGGCAATGAGGATGATGTTGTCCTTCATCTCGAAGCCGTCCATCTCTACCAGAAGCTGGTTGAGGGTCTGCTCGCGCTCGTCGTGGCCGCCGCCCATGCCGGCGCCGCGATGGCGGCCGACCGCGTCGATCTCGTCGACGAAGATGATGCACGGCGCGTTCTGCTTGGCCTGCTCGAAAAGGTCGCGTACACGGGACGCACCCACGCCCACGAACATCTCGACGAAGTCGGAGCCGGAGATGCTGAAGAACGGCACGCCCGCTTCGCCGGCCACGGCCCTGGCCAGGAGCGTCTTGCCGGTGCCCGGCGGGCCGTACAGCAGCACTCCCTTGGGAATGCGGGCGCCGAGCTGCTGGAATTTCCTGGGGCTCTCGAGGAACTCCTTGATCTCGTAGAGCTCCTCGACCGCCTCGTCGGCGCCGGCGACATCCTTGAATGCCACCTTCGGCGAGTCGATGCTCACGCGCTTCGCCCGACTCTTGCCGAAGCTCATGACCTTGGAGCCGCCGCCCTGCATCTGATTCATGATGAAGAACCAGAAGCCGAGAATGAGGAGGAACGGCAGGATGAACGTAAGCCCACTGACCCACCAGGCCGACTTGGGGCTCGTGGCGTTGTACGGCACCTGGTACTGGCTCAGCAGCTGCGTAGTCGTCGCGGGATCGGTGTAGGCAAGGCTGTACGTCTGCTCGCCGGCATCACCATGGGGCTTGAGGGTGACCTGGAGCATCTGGTCCTTGACGTTCATGACGGCTCTGGCGACCCGTCCGTTGATGACGTCGTCGGTGAAGCTGGGAGTGACGGACTTCGGCGGAGTAACCGGCCCGCTGCTGACTAAAACCTCGGGGTGCTCGTCGCCGATCTGCAGGGCGAGCGCCGAGGGATCGGTCAGATCGGTGACGTAGTACAGGACGTCGGCGGTGTGGCTGACCTTGGCGGCACTCGACTTGGAGTCGATCACCAGGCTCCTTACCACTCCGCTCTGGAGGTCGTTCTCGAGGATCTGGAGCGATGCCATACCCGGCGCCGAGTACTCGCGCTTGGGCGCCGCCCGCCTGTCGTCGCCCCGGAAGACCCATTGGATGACCATCGCGAGGATGACCATGATGAGGATGGGAAAGAAAGCGCTGCGGATGAACTTGGTCACATGGATCCTTCTCAAGGCGGGGCGAATCGGGAAGGAGACAAGCCGCGTGCGCCGGCACGGGCCCGCCTCGCGAGGGTAACATACCCGCTGGACTACGGCAAAGAGCCCACCTGATTGACGGTCTCGGCTGCCGCCTCAGGCGTAAGGACACCGATGAATTCGAGGGTGCGGAAGCGGTCGGCAAGGTCGAGGCCGTAGCCAACCACGTACTTGTCGGGGATCTCGAAGCCGACGTACTTGCAGGTGATGTCGCTACGCCGCCGAGACGGCTTGGTGAGCAGCGAACAGATCTCGAGCGAGGCAGGCCTGCGGCCGCGGAGGTTCTTGAGCAAGTAGCCGACCGTCAGGCCCGAATCAATCACGTCCTCCACGACGATGACGTGCCGGCCGCCGATGTCGAGGTCGAGATCCTTGAGAATCCGCACCACGCCCGACGAATTGGTCGACGAACCGTAGCTCGACACAGCCATGAAGTCGAGCGACACGGGCACCTCAACGCGGCGCGCGAGATCGGCCAGGAAGAACACCGCGCCCTTCAGGATTCCGACGAGCACGATCTCCTTGCCGGCGTAGTCGCGGGAGATGCGCTTGGCCAACTCGCCGACGCGCGCCTCCAACTCATCCCGCCGGACGATCACCTCAGCGATGGGCACGTTCATATGTCCTCCGGGGCCATGTGCAGCGTAATCAGAGTACTCTCCTGCACCCGGCAGGCTTCCGCAACCCTGCCGGCCGCCTCGCCGCCGCGCCCCTCGTACCCAACCCAGGCCGTGACGCCGTCGACGTCGAGAACCACGGCGTGCGATCGCCGGACGGCCGGCACCCGAGCGGCGGCCAGGTAGCGCGCGACGGTCGTCTCCGCACCGAGGCCGAGTGGAGAGAACCTCTCACCGCGGCGCGGAGCGCGCAGCACCAGGCTGCCCGGCGGCCCGGCCAGGGCCACGAAGGCCTGGCCGGAGCAAGCCGCCTCACGGTCGAGCTCCGCCCCCGGAAGCAGGCGCAGACGCCAGATCCGGCCGCCGACGCACAGCCGCAGGCCTTCGGCGCCGGCGGCCATGAGGGCGGCTCCGCTCAGCTCAGCCGCAGCGTACGACAGCGGCCGCGCGGCGACCTGTAGCACGAGGCGGCCGCCGGCGCGCGCCGCCTCAATCCTTCCGCGCAGAGAGACGCGGCCGCCGTCACCGCGCTGCGCGCTGAGGCGACGAAGCGCCCGGACGACGCGTCGACCAACCAGTGCCTCTCCGCCGAGCGCAGCTCTCACGACGTCGTGCAGGACGAGCTCCTGAAGAGCGGGCAGCTCGCGGGCGAGCGCTCTCACATCCAGGGCGACCAGCTCGCCCGGTTCTACCGACGCCGCCACACGCCGCCGCGCCTCTTCCGTGGCGGCAGCGACGACGGCGACGTGCGCCGCAGCCATCAGCGCCGAGTCAGCCAGCGTCTCTGAGAGACGCGGGTTAAGGCGCTCGAGGCGCGGCACGACATCGTGCCGCAGGAGGTTCCGCGCGTACACCGTATCGTCGTTCGAGACGTCGCGGCCATAGGTGATGCCCTCGCGGGCACAGTGCTCCCGGATCTCTGCCGCTCCGAGGCAGAGCAGGGGCTTCGCCCGCCGCCCCTCGCGGGGGCGCATGCCGACGAGCCCGGCGGGGGTCGCGTACTTGACCAGCCGGTAGAGCACCGTCTCAGCCTGGTCGTCCCGGTTGTGCGCCGTAACGATGACGTCGTAGCCGCGGGCCGCGGCCAGCTCCTCCGCATGGCGGTAGCGCAGCTCCCGCGCCCGCGCCTGGAAATCGCCGCCCGTCAGCCTGGTGGAGAGACGCACCACATGGATCTCCACGCCGGCGTCGGCACAGCCGCGCTCTGCGATTCGCCGGTCGTTCTCGGAGTCGACGCCACGGGTCGCGTAGTCGACGTGCAGCGCGGCAAAAGCCAGGCCCAGGCCGAGGCGACGGTCGACACGCCGAAGGAGATCGAGCAGAGCCATCGAGTCGGCGCCCCCAGAGAGGAGCAGAAGGGCCCGCTCACCTCTCTTCAGCACGGCCTCCGCGGCGATGAAGTCGGCGACTCGCCGCTCCAGCCGATGACTCGCCGCCGAGGTCGCCACGTGCCAACCTCAGAAGGACTGGGCTTTGTCGCAGCCGGTCAGCGCCTCGGTAAGGTGGGCCGCATCGTATGGACCCTCGCAGCCGCACGATGGGGTGTCGACGACGATGAGAACCGACATGACCCCCCTCCTCCAGCGCGGAGAACGCAGGCAGGGACTCGCCCTGCGCCGCCCTCGAACACGACAGACGCCCAGGCCCGCAACGGAACCGCCGGAGGCCGCGCGCAAAGGTCGCGCCTCGGGCAAAAAGAAAAGGCGCCCGGAGAGCGCCTCTGATGACCTGGTAGCGGGGGCAGGATTCGAACCTGCGACCTTCGGGTTATGAGCCCGACGAGCTACCGAACTGCTCCACCCCGCGACGAAGAAAGCATATTGTACACACTCGGCAAAGCAATTGCAAAACCGGCGGCTCACATCGTGTACGTCGCGGACCTCAAGCGCGAAGAGCATATTCCGATACACTGATCCGGAGATGATCACCAGACGACCCGCACTTGAGTCATCCCTGTCGCTCCTGGCGGCGATCCTCCTCGGCACAGTCATGCTGCTGTGCTCTGTGCCCGCAGCTCTCGCGGAGCCGTCGAGGACCCTCGGCGACCTTCAGGCCGAGGCCGCCCGCGTGCGAGACCAGATCGACGTGCTCGATCGCAAGGCCGCGATCGCCGTCGAGCGCTACGATACGGCGCGCACCGAGCTCGACCAGATCAACCGGCACCTGCTCGAGGCGCGCCGGGAGCTGGATCACAAGCAGACGCAGCTCGATGTCTCCCAGGCCGTCTACGGGCAGCGAATGGCCGACATCTACAAGAGCGGCGGCGTCTCGGTGCTCGATGTGCTGCTGTCGACGGATGACTTCACGGAGCTGGACACCCACATCGACTACTTCCTCGAGATCAACGCCGCCGACGCCGACGCGATCCATGAGCTCGAGGCGCTGACCACACAGGTCGAGGCACTCACCGCCGAACTCGACGACCGGCGTGAGGCAGCCCTCGCCAAGGAGATCGACCTCCGCGGCCGGCAGGCGGACGTAGAGGACCGGCTCGCCGAGCGAAAGAGCCTGCTGGCGGAGCTGGACTCCCAGGTGAGAGAGATGCTCGCCCGCCGGGAGCGGCGCGACGCCGCCGCCGCGCGCCGGCTGGCGGCGGCGGCCGGCGTGAACCTCGATCAGATCCACGGCACCCCCGCGCAGATCGCCCTCGTCAGAGAGACCATGCGCTACCTCGGGATCCCCTACGTGTGGGCGGGCGCAACCCCGGCCGGTGGGTTCGACTGCTCCGGCCTCGTCCTGTTCGTCTACAACAAGTTCGGCGTGCAATTCCCCCACGGCGCCACAATGCAGGCGCGAATGGGTACGCCCGTCTCGTTCGCGCAGATGCAGCCGGCCGACCTCGTCTTCTTCGGCTCACCCGCCTTCTACCACCACGTCGGCATCTACATCGGAGGAGGCCTGTTCATCGAGGCTCCGCACACCGGCGACGTCGTCAAGGTCAGTCGTCTCGCGGGGCGCGGTTGCACCCTCGCGTGCCGCTACCCCATCAGGCTCCCGTGATACGGCGCCCGCGCGAAGCCCGTGCACGTCGTCCTGTCATACGCGCCGCCAACGGGATAGACTAGGCCCATGAGTGGGATCGTGCTCCTCATCATCGGGCTGGCCAGCCTGGGCCTGGTCCTCGGCATGCTCGCCTGGCTGGCTGTCACGGCCTGGCGCCTGGTCAGGCACGGTATCCAGGTGTCCGGCAGGGTGGCCCCGATGGCCGCCGAACTCGCCGGCCGCGCCGGCGAAGCGGAACGCCTGGCGGAACGCCTGGCGACGAACGGCGAGCGCATTGAAGCCCATCTGGCGAGCCTGCAGGCTTCGCTCACCCGCCTTCAGATCCTGGCCTCAGCCCTTGGGCAGGCGGCACGCCCCTGCCACAGGGTCGGCTCGTACCTCGGGCTCGGGCCCTGAGCCCGTCGCCGAGCTACGGGTCCCGCTGAGCCCCGGTCGAGCGATGAACGGGCGAGCCGGTCCGTACGCGCGAGCCAGCTCCCCGTTAAGGCGCGCAATCACCAGAAGGGAGCCCCTTCCATGAACGTCGCTCATGCACGCGTCCTCGTCGTCGGCGGCGTCCGGCGCCTGGGCGGCGCGCTCGCCCTCGACCTCGCCGGCCACGGTGCAGCCGTCTGCATCACGTCCCGCCGACAAGGGGAGGCGACGGACGAGCAGCTCGTAGCGCTGCGCGAAGCCGGCGCGGAGCAGGCGGCGGTAGCCTGCGGCGATCCCGGCGTGCCGCTCGAAGCGGCACGCCTCGTCGCCGAGGCGGCGGCCGCCCTCGGCGGCCTCGACGCCCTCGTGTACGCCGCCAGCGGGCCCTTCGCGCCGACGCCGCCGGAGCGCCTCGACGAGGCGGGCTGGGACGGTTCGTTCGACACGATCGCTAAAGGATTCCTGTTCGCGGCGCAGGCCGCCCGCAAACACATGCTCGCCGAGCGCCGGAGCGACCGTGACGCCACACGGGGCGTGATCATCGCACTGACCGACCCGCTGGGGCTCCAGCCGAGCCCGAGCTTCACGGCTCACGGCGCCGCCAAGGCCGCTCAGATCCACCTCGTGAGGACGCTCGCGTGCAGCTGGGCGGCCGACGGCATCCGCGTCTGCGGCGTCGCGCCCGGCCCCGTCGACCTGCCTGACGACAAGCGCCGCGACGCCTCGCTGCGCGCTGCGGCCCGCACAGCGGCACAGCGTCTCGTGCCGGCCGCCGACGTCGGCGCAACCGTAAGGTACTGCCTCGAGGTCGACTCGGTCACGGGCGCCAACGTGATCGTCGACAACGGCTGTCTCGTGACCGTCTGAGGCAGGCCCGGAACGAAGCGGAGTGCGCCCGCCGATGTTGGGGATCGCCGCCCCCGGCCGGATGTAATCGGCCCCTACTCGCCCGGTGTCGCCTGCGCCAGACGATCGACGAGCTCGCGAGCCTTGAGGGCGAGCCAGAAATCCATGCGATCCTGCGAGCTGGTGAGGTCGCGCCCGCTGATCTCCTCCACTCGCTTCATCCGATAGCGCAAGGTGTGCCGATGGACGTAGAGCCCGTCGGCGGCATCGCCCCAGTGACCGTTCGCCTCGAGGAACGCGGCCAGACTATGGACGAGGTCGCTCGACGTTTCGGCATCGTAGCGCAATAAGGCCCCCAGCACGCTGTCGGCGAAGACCTCCAGGGAGAGCGTGTCGTGCAGCCCGAGCAGAAGGCCGTACGAGCCGAGGTCCCGAAAACCGGCGATGACTCCACGCTCGCCCCTCTGCTGCCGGAACTGGATCGCGTAGCTTGCTTCGAAGTAGCTCCGGCGAAGGCTCGAGAGAACGTCGTGCGGACGCCCGACGCCAGCGGACAGCACGCAGCCGGGCAGAAGCCGGTGCAGGTCGGAGTGCAGCTCCTCTACCAGGCTCGTCACAGCGGAGCCGTCGAGAGACCCGGGCTCAAGAAGGAGGACGATGGCTTCATTGCGGGAGGCCGAGACGAACATCAGGTCGCGCCGCGCCATGAACTCGTCCACGGCCCAATGAAGCCGCTCCTTGAGCTCCTGCGCGGCGACCCGCCGGCCGCCGCCGTCGACCGCTCCCCAATCGTCGATGTGGACCAGGATGACGAGGTGCGAGGCCGCCGGGTCGAGACCGAAGAACGAGAGCCTCCGGGCGATCTCGGCCTCGTAGAGGTCGCCGGCGATGAGCTGGTCGAAGAAGTCGCCGGCCAGCCGCTGCTCCGCATCGGCGACGGCTTTCTTCTTGACGAGCTCCAGCGCCGTGACGGTGACCACGCTGTGCAGGATGATCTGGTCGTACTCGCTGAAATCACCGCCGTCCTTGACTGCGGCAAGGAAGGCGCCGATGCGATGAGACGCAACCACCGGATACGCCTGCACGCCCGAGTCGAAGCCCTCTACCTCGAGCGCGAAGTCGCGCCGGTCGGCGCGGCGCACGACGATGTGGCGCCAGAGGGCGGCAACCGCCTCCTCGTCGAGTCGCCGCCTGTGCGACGCCGCACAGAGCAGGACGCCATTGAAGTCGAAGAGGACGGCCGAGCAGCCGACGAGGGTCGCGAGCGTCTCGAGAATCGCCTCGAACCCCTTTCCCTCCAGCACGATCTTGGTGAGCTTCTCGTGCACGGCGAGACTCCGCTGCAACAGCGCGTACTGCTCGTTGACGATCTTCGAGGCCACCGCCTCGGTAATCGCGATGAACGGCACGTGGGAGGGTATCTCGAACAGCGGGAAGTCTCGCTTCTCCGCGAGCTCGACCAGCGCGGCCGGAACCTCATCGCAGGTGGTGCCGATCCCGAAGCCCAGACCGGAGATCTGGTGGTCGATGAGCTTCTCGAGCAGGGTGGTCTGCTCGCTCTCGGAGCCCACGAACTCGTGGCCCGTGGTCAGGAGAAGCTCTCCGCCCCTGAGCCAGGCCGTGGGGTCCTCAACCTCAGTGATGTGAACCCAGCGTACCGGATTGGCTGTCGCCCCAGCGCCAGCCAGCAGGCGAAGGCGAAGGTCCGGGATCGCCAGGATGTCTTGGACCGTGATCATCGCCGTGATTCTACGAGATGGCTCGATGCAGCGCGAAGGTCCTGCCCGGCCGGAGCGCAAGGCGCCCCCACGGGTACCGAGGCTCATCGCGACCGCCGGCGCCGTCGGGCTCCGGCCGACGGTCGCGCCGCAGCGGCGGACAACCGCGGCCGTGGGGCGGATTCGGGCAGTGGCCCGAATCCGCTCCACGGGACCGCGCAGATGCCGGCGCAGAGACCGGCGTATCAGTGCTGACAGCGGAGGTTCCGGCGGCGGCGCGCGGAGCGGGGCGCCGCCTGCCAGGCGAGAACCTCGGCCCGGCCTGAGAGGCTACTCGCCGAGCTTGCCGGCGCGATGGGCGCCCAGATAGCCCATGCAGTAGCTGTCCTCACCGCGCAGGGCCTCGATCGCCCTGACGGCGGCCATCATCGCGGCGTTGCGCACGTCGAGCACGGCACCGTCGATGCCGATGCCGGCGCACATAGCCACGAAGGTCCGGTTGAGCAGAGCACGGTTCGGGAGGCCGAAGCTGACGTTGCTAAGGCCGCCGGTGGTGCGCACAGGCAGACGCTCCTTGATGAGCCGCAGAGCGTCCATGCAGACGACGGAGGCCTGCGGATCGGCGGACACGGCGAGCACGAGTGGATCGACCCAGATGTCCTCGGCATCAAGGCCTTCGCCGGTGCAAAGGTCGTGGAGCTCCTTGGCGACGGTGAAGCGATCTTCGGCGGTCGGCGGGATGCCGTCCTCGCTGAGGCAGAGTGCGATCACAGGGCACTTGTACTTCGCGACGAGCGGCAGGACGGCGTCCTTGCGCGACTGCTCCCCGCTGATCGAATTGATGAACGGAATCTTGCCGCCCTTGTCGATGATCGCCTGGACACCGGCTTCGAGCACCTCGGGGCTGGCCGAGTCGACCATGAGCTGCGTGTCGGTGACACCCATGACGACGTCGATGAGCCAGAGCATGTCCTCCACTTCGTTGCCGCCCGCAACCCCACCGTTCACGTCGAGCAGCCCTGCTCCAGCGTCAACCTGATCCATCGCCAGCGACTTGATGAACTCCGCGTCGCGCGCCTGAATCGCATCTGCGACCTGCTTGCGCGTCCCGTTGATCGACTCACCCATCAACAGCATGCTCACCACCCCCACGTCAGTTAGACAAAAGACGGAACGTCAGAATCCTTATCAGTATATGCGAACGCCGGTCTGCGCTGTACAACCGGCCGCCGACCCGGCGCTCGCACAAACGCGAAAGAGACGGGACGAGAACCGACCGCCAACGAGCCGACGGCGGGCGGCCTCTCGTGGCCGCCCGCCGTCGACGATGACTCCATACGGTGCCGTAGAAACAGCCCGGACTACATCATCCCCGGATGCATGCCACCGGGCGGCATGCCGGCCGGAGCCGCCGGCGGCTCCGGCTTGTCGGCCACGATGCACTCGGTGGTGAGGATGTTCTTGGCGATCGACGCGGCGTTCTGCAGCGCCGAACGCGTAACCATGGCAGGGTCGATGATGCCAGCCTTGATCAGATCCTCGTACTCGCCCTTGTCGGCGTTGAGGCCCTCGCCCGGCTTGAGCTCCTTGACCTTGTTCACCACGACTGAGCCCTCGAGGCCCGCGTTCTCGGCGATCTGACGGAGGGGCTCCTCAAGCGAACGAACGACGATCTGCTTGCCGGAGCGGAAGTCGACGTTTTCGGACTTCGTGTCGATCGTGACCGCACTGATGGCATTGACGAGCACGACACCGCCACCCGGCACGATGCCCTCTTCGAGGGCCGCGCGCGTAGCGTTGAGAGCGTCCTCGACGCGGTGCTTGGTCTCCTTCATCTCGACCTCGGTCGCCGCGCCGACCTTGATGACAGCCACGCCGCCGGCCAGCTTTGCGAGACGCTCCTGGAGCTTCTCACGGTCGAAGTCGGAGTCGGTGGTCTCGAGCTCGCTCTTGATCTGCCGGATGCGGGCCTTGATCTGATCCGTATCGCCGGCGCCGTCGACGATCGTGGTGCTGTCCTTGGTCACGACGACCTTGCGGGCACGGCCCAGCTGGGAGACCTGGGTGCTGTCGAGCTTGAGGCCCATCTCCTCGGTGATGACCTCGCCACCGGTGAGAATGCCGATGTCCTCGAGCATGCGCTTGCGACGGTCGCCAAAGCCGGGAGCCTTGACGGCAACGCTGGTGAAGGTGCCGCGCAGCTTGTTCACGACCAGGGTCGCGAGCGCCTCACCCTCGACGTCCTCAGCGACGATGAGGAGCGACTTGCCCTGCTGGATGACCCTCTCGAGCACGGGCAGGAGATCCTGAACGGCGCCGATCTTCTGGTTGGCGATGAGGACGTACGGCTCCTCGAGCACGGCCTCCATGCGCTCCGGATCGGTGACCATGTAGGGGCTGAGATAGCCGCGGTCAAACTGCATGCCCTCGGTGAACTCGAGGTCGAGGCCGAAGGTGTTGGACTCCTCGACGTTGACCACGCCGTCCTTACCGACCTTCTCGATCGCGTCGGCGATGACGTCGCCGACGGCGCGGTCGCGCGCGGAGATGGTGGCCACGCGAGCGATCTCCTCCTTGCCGGAGATCTCCTTGGACTGCTCGCGGATGGCGACGACGACCTCGTCCACGGCCTCTTCGATGCCGTGCTTGACCGCCATCGGATTGGCGCCCGCGGCGACCATGTGCAGGCCCTCGCGCACCATGGCCTGGGCGAGCAGGGTGGCGGTGGTGGTGCCGTCGCCGGCGATGTCGTTGGTCTTGGTGGCGACTTCCTTGACGAGCTGAGCGCCCTGATTCTCGAAGACGTCCTCGAGCTCGATCTCGCGAGCGATCGTCACGCCGTCGTTGGTGATCGTCGGGGAGCCGAACTTCTTGTCGAGCACCACGTAACGGCCCTTGGGGCCGAGGGTGATCTTCACGGCGTCGGCGAGCGCGTTGACACCACGCTCGAGTGCGCGCCGGGCTTCGTCAGCGTACTTCAGTTCCTTAGCCACTCTTGGTCAGCCTCCTCTCTCAGTCGACGACGGCCAGGATCTCCCCGGCACGCAGAATCAGCAGTTCGCCGCCATCGGCGGTCTTGTACTCAGTGCCCGAGTACTTGCCGTAGATGACCTTGTCGCCCGTCTTGACGTCCACGGGGATGCGCTTGCTTCCGGACTCGTCCCACTTGCCGTCGCCGACGGCGATGACCTCGCCCATCATCGGCTTCTCTTTGGCGGTGTCGGGAAGCACGATGCCGCTGGCCGTCTTCTCTTCCTCGGCCATAGCCTTGACGATCACGCGATCTTCAAGCGGCTTGAGCTTCATGCAGTAACCCTCCTCTACTCTCGACAGGATTCGGGCACTCTATGGTTGAGAGTGCTAAGCGTCACGGGCCGTAATCGTAGTGCCGCCGGCCGGAGGTGTCAAACATCGCCTGAGGGCTCGCGCAGCGGCCTCCGCGTCGCTACACTCAGACTATGAGGATCCTGGTTCAGCGCGTCTCCAGCGCCTCGGTAACCGTGCACGGGGAGGCCGTCGCCGAAGTCGGTCACGGCCTCCTCGCCCTGGTCGGCGTCACGCACGGCGACACGGCGGCGACGGCGCAGAAGCTCGCCGCCAAGACCGCCCGGCTGCGCATCTTCGCCGACGGCGACGGCCTCATGAACCTCTCCGTCGCCGACGTCGGCGGAGCGGTCCTCGCCGTCTCGCAGTTCACCCTGTACAGCAACGCCCGCAGGGGGAACCGGCCGAGCTTCAGCGAGGCCGCGCCGCCCCAGCACGGCGAAGCGATCTACGAGGCGTACGTCGAGGCGCTGCGCGCCGAGGGAGTGCCGGTCGGGACCGGCATCTTCGGCGCGCACATGCAGGTGGCCCTCACCAACGACGGTCCGGTCACCATCCTGCTCGAGGCATGAGCCACAACGCCGGTCAGCGGCGGCCGCGCCGGCCGACCTGCGGCCGCGCCGCCTTGGCCTCGGCGTCCGCGGCGAACGCGTCGAGGCCGAGATAGCTCGGCCAGGGCAGGGCCGGCAGGAAGCCTGCCGCCAGACCGATCATCCCGGCGTTGTCGGTGCAGAGGCTGAGCGGCGGCAGGAAGAGCTCCAGCCCCTCGACCTCGCAGCGCCGCGCCAAGGCGCCACGCAGGCCGGAGTTGGCCGCCACGCCGCCGGCGACGGCGACCCGTCGCAAGCCCTCGGCCGCGGCGCACGCCAGAGTCTTCTCGACCAGCTGCCGCACGATCGCCGCCTGGTACGAGGCGGCGATGTCGGCGCGGTGCACCGTAAGCTCTTCTGGGGCGCGGCCGCGCACATCGTAGAGCAGCGCCGTCTTGAGGCCGCTGAAGCTGAAATCGCGGCCGCGCGGCACCGCCCGCGGAAAGCTCGCGAAATGGGCATCGCCCTGCGCCGCGAGCTGGTCGATCTCCTTGCCCCCGGGGTAGCCGAGGCCGAGCAGACGCGCTCCCTTGTCGAAGGCCTCGCCTGCAGCGTCGTCCATAGTGCGCGCCGCAACGCGGTAGCGGACGCCTTCCTCGACGACGGCGAGCACGGTGTGCCCGCCGCTCGCCACCAGGCAGACGAAGGGCGCCTCCACGCCGACAGCGTAGTTGGCGGCGATGTGGCCCTGCAGGTGATTCACCGGGATCAGCGGCAGCCGGCGACGGTACGCGATCGCCTTGGCCGCCGCCAGCCCCACGAGCAGCGCTCCGATGAGGCCCGGCCCCTGGGTCACGGCGACCGCACCCAGATCGTCCCAGCCCACACGGGCGGAGGCCATGGCCTCCGCCACCACCGCGTTGACCAGTTCGGTGTGGGCGCGCGACGCGACCTCAGGGACGACCCCGCCGAACTGCGCATGCAGATCGTTCTGGGACGACACGACCGACGACAGCACCTCGCGGCCGCTCACGAGCGCCGCGCTGGTGTCGTCGCAGGAGGTCTCGAGGCAGAGGAGGATGCTGCTCACGCCGAGTCCCCCTCCCAGTCTTTCCACATGATCACGGCGTTCTCGCGACCGTCGCTGTAGTAGCCGGGCCGCACGCCCGTGGTGACGAAGCCGAAGCTCCGGTACAAGCTGATGCCCGCCAGGTTGGACGCCCTCACCTCAAGGGTGTGGCCGCGATGGGCGCGACGCTCCGTGATCGTGAAGTAGGCCTCCAGAAGCTGAGAGGCGACGTGCCGCCGCCGGTGCGGCTCGTCCACGCTCACGTTCATGACGTGCCAGACGTCCACGAACATGTCGGCCATGAGGTAGGCGACCACACGCCCGTCGATCTCGCACACCAGAGCGATGCCGGTCTCGCGCGCGAGCTGGCCGGAGATGACCGATGCGGACCAGCCCGACGTGAAGGTGCGGCGCTCGATCTCGGCAACGGCTTCGATGTCGGTGACCCGCATGCGCCGCACGACGCGGCGGCCGGACGGCTGATCCGGAACGACCTCCGGGCTCATGACCGGCCGCCTCCCGGCCAGCGAACGGCGTCCGGAGAGCGGCCGTAGAGCGGCAGCACCGACTCGACGCCCCAGACCAGGCCAGGCGCGCCGCAGGCGACCGCCCGGCCCACCATCGCGGCCGTCGGCGTCTCCGTAGAGGCGACGAACCGTGCTGCAGCCGGGAGCAGCTCGGCGTAAAGCGCCGCGCCGTCGCCGCCCACAGCCATGGCGCCACGACCTTCCAGCCACACCGTCAACTCCGCCGCCGGCACAACCGAGACGCCCTCCACTGCCCGCACGCCGGCCCCGGCATCGCGCTCGTAGACGGCCGTGAAGACCTCATGGCGCTTGCCGTCGATCAGCGGCACGAGCCGCCTCGCGTCCGGACCGTCGGGTGTCGCGGACCTCATGGCCAGCGCCAGCGCCGACGTCGTCGGCACCCCGGCGAGCCGCAGCCGCCCATCGGCCAGCGCCAGGGCGCGCGCCGTAGCGAGGCCGATGCGCAGACCTGTGAAAGCCCCGGGGCCGAGGCTCACGGCAACGACGTCGACGTCGTCCCAGCCGACGCCCGCCTCGGTCAGGACACGGTGCACGCCGGGCAGCAGCTCCCGGGCGTGCGCCGCGCCGTCCTCCGCGACGGCCTCGGCGAGAACAGATCCGTCGGCCGCACACAGTGCCGCCGAGCAGGCCGCCGTTGCAGTCTCGAGGGCGAGAATCACGCCCCCCCTCCGCGACGTCCGCAGCCTGGCTGGACACGCGCCGAGCCGCCGACCGCGTCCGGCCCGACCGGGCCGAGACCCTGAGCCGCAGCCTCGCCGGCCACGGCCCGCTCCAGCTCCGGTGAGGCATGCAGCACCAGCGCTCTGCTGCGCGGCGTGCGATGAAACAGCTCGATACGGGCGTCCGGCCGAGGCAGCGCCTCGCTGCCGGCCGCCGGCCACTCCACGAACGTCAGAGCCCGCGCCCCGAGGTAGTCGTCCCAGGCGAAGAGATCGACGTCCGCGCCGCTGCTCAGACGGTAGAGGTCGAGGTGATGAAGTTCCTCGTCACCTCGCCCGCGATACGACTGGGCAAGCGTGAACGACGGGCTCGTGATGGCGCCACGCACCCCGCGAGCGCGCAGGATCTCGCGCACGAGAGTCGACTTGCCGGCCCCGATGTCGCCCTCCACGGTCACCAGCGCCGGAGGCCGCAACAGGCCTGCCAGCAGCCGGGCGAACCGCCGGGTCTGGGCGGGCGATCCAAGGGTGAGCGCGATCATCTAGAAGAGGCCGAGCTGCTCCGCTGCGCCCTCCGTAGCGGAGGCGGGCCGGCTCTCCGGCGCGGCGGCTTCGGCGGCGGGCTCCGTCGGCGGCGACGCAGGCTTCGCGCCAGGATCCGCGTCCGGCTCCGCGTCACGCCGGCTCTCCGCCGCCGCCTCAGGGCCACCGGCCGCAGCGGGCGACTGCGTCAGCAACTGGGGCAGCCGCGCGAAGTCCTGCCCCAGAACCGTGAGCATCGACGGCGTGTACAGAGCCGCCGCCGGATGGAAGATCGGATACAGGTACAGCCGCACGCCGTTGATCTCGGTGGCCTGCGGCACACCATGTACTTTCGTGATGCCGCGCTGGCTGCCGGTGAGCAGCTTCGTGGCGTGGTTGCCGAGCGTGCAGACGACCTTCGGGCGAATGAGCTCGATCTGGCGCCACAGATAGGGCGTGCAGGCCGCGATCTCATCGGGCTGAGGGTCGCGGTTGTTCGGCGGGCGGCTCTTGAGCACGTTGGCGATGAATACCTGGTCGCGCGTAAGGCCGATCGAGGCGAGCAGACGATCGAGAAGCTTGCCGGCCTGGCCTACGAACGGCCGGCCCTGCTGATCCTCGTGATACCCAGGCGCCTCGCCGACGAACATGAGGTCGGCGTGTGGATCGCCCTCACCGGGCACGGCCTTCGTCCGCGACTCGTGCAGCGGGCACCCCGTGCACGCCTCGATCTCATGGTGCAGCGCCTTGAGCGCCGCCACGATGTCGTCAGTGGCAGGTGGCACAGCACGAACCAGAACAGGTCGAGCAGCTCTTGCCTGACGCCTTGCCGCCGAGATCGGCGGTCGATGAGTGCACGGCGAACGTGGAGAGGAGCCGGCGGACGTCTCCCGAGCCGCAGCCGGGGCACGCCGGCCTGGCGTCTCCCCGGATCAGCTCCTCGAACTCGGTTCCGCACTGGCTGCAAGAGAATTCGTAGATCGGCATGGACGAAGTGTACCATCCCGCGAGGTTCCCTCACGCACCGGAACAGCTCGCCCGGAAAGGCGCTCCCGAGGCGACTCGCCCAATCCTGAGCCGGAGGTGATCCCGGGGGCCGCGTTGACCTCACGCACGCAAGGCAGTACCCTGCCGAAGTGCCCCGCCGGAGCAGTAGCGACACCCCGTGCGGAGGCCACACCCTCCTCTCGCGGGCCTGCGGTCGCTGCTCGGCCCCCTCCCGCCTGGGGATCCGACCAGCGAGGACGCAGCCGTGGATATCGACGCATACCGCTTCTGTGTGATCGGCCCCGGCCGCCTGGGCAGCACGCTCGTCGCCGGGCTGCTTCAGGCCGGGCTCACCGTGCCGGCGGTCGGCGTGCGCGACGACGTCACAAGCTCCAGCGCCGTTCCGAGGCGCGTGAGCGTCGCCGAAGCGCCTCTCCAGGCCGACCTCTGGTGGCTCACGGTTCCCGACGACGAGATCCGGGGCATCGCCTCACGGCTCGCTTCCGCTGTGCCAGCAGAGTGCGACGGTCGGCGGCCCGTTGCGATCCACTCGAGCGGCCTCGGATCGATCGACCTACTCGCACCCCTGGCCGAGCGCGGCGTGCGCATCCTCTGCCTGCATCCCCTGCAGACATTCACACAGGAGCCAGACGCCGGACTGCTGCAGGACACGCCCTGTGCCGTCACCGCCGCCGACCCTGCCGACGTCGACCTCGGCGAGGCGCTCTCGCAACGCCTGGGCATGCGTCCCTTCCGGCTTCCAGACGAGAAGAAGCCGCTGTATCACCTCGCGGCGGTCATGGGCTGCAACCTGCTCGTCGCTCTCGAGAGCGCCGCCGGACGCCTCATGGACGCTGCCGCCGGCGACGACCGCGGCCTCGAGCGCATGGCTCCGCTGCTGCGCACGACGCTGGCCAACCTCCTCGCCGACGGCGATCCCGCGCACGTCCTCACGGGGCCGGTGGCACGCGGCGACGCGGGCACCGTGCGCGCCCACCTGCGCCGCCTCGACGCGGAGCCGCCACGAGTTGGGCAGGTCTATCGCGCGCTCTCGCTCGAGTCGCTCGCGCTCGTTGCGCCGCGCCTCGACAACGAGCAGGTGCGCGCCCTCAGAGGGCTCCTCGAGAAGCACGACAACGCGACAAAGAGTCACGCATGATCGTCGCCCGCACCGTGGCAGAGGCGCGAGGCGCGCTGCGCAGCCTGCCGCGCCCCCTCGGCTTCGTGCCCACCATGGGAGCCCTGCACGCAGGCCACCTCAGCCTGGTCGACGCGGCGCGCGACCGGTGCGGCTCCGTGGCGGCCTCCATCTTCGTGAATCCCACGCAGTTCGGCCCGGGCGAGGATCTGGAACGCTACCCGCGTGACGAGGCAGGCGATCTCGCCGCCCTCGAGGCTCGCGGGGTTGCCGTCGTCTTCGCGCCCGCCGCCGCCGAGATGTACCCCGACGGCTTCGCCGTCACGGTGAGCGTGGGCGGCCCGCTCACCGCCGTCCTCGAGGGCGAGCGCCGGCCGGGCCACTTCGACGGCGTGGCGCTCGTCGTCACCAAGCTGCTGAACGTCGTCCGGCCGGACGTGCTCTTCCTCGGCCGCAAGGACGCGCAGCAGCTCGCCGTGCTCAGCAAGCTCGTGCGCGACCTCGACCTGCCCGTCGAGGTCGTCGGCCTGCCGATCGTGCGCGAGCCCGACGGCCTGGCGATGAGCTCGCGCAACGCGTACCTCAGTGTGGAGCAACGCGCCGCCGCGCCGAACCTGCACGGCGCCCTCCAGGCGGCCCGCACGGCCGCGGCTACCGCCGGAGCGACGCCGGCCGGCGTCGCCCGGGAGGCCGCGCGCGTGCTGGCAGACGCCGCCACTAGCGCCGGGCCCGAGGCCAGCTTCGTGGTTGACTACCTCGAGGTCGTCGACGAGGTCACATTCCAGCGCGAGACGGAGCTCGGACCTCGCTCGCTGCTGGTCGCCGCGGCCCGTCTCGGCTCCACCCGGCTCATCGACAACATGAAGCTCCGCGAGTCATCGCCGGCCGACGCGCCCCTAACGACCGGCGCCAGCGCGTACCCCGCAGGGGACGCGACTACTCGAAAGTGAGGCACCTATGGCGACTGCGCACCCGGGCGGCCGCACGGACATCTTCCCCCGACAGGGCACAATGTCCGTCTGCACCGATACAATCCAGTTCACGACGCAAGGCGACGCCGATGTCGTGATGATCACCGCCGAAGCTGAGGCCGCCGTGCGACGCAGCGGCCTCAGCGAGGGAACCCTGACGCTGTTCGCGCCGGGAGCAACGGGAGCGCTCACGACCATCGAGTACGAGCCGGGAGTCGTGCAGGACGTCCGGCGCGCCCTCGAGGTCATCGCTCCCCGCGAAGGCGCCTACGCACACAACCGCAACCTCGGCGACGGCAACGGCCACTCGCACGTGCGCGCCGGCCTCCTCGGGCCCTCGCTGGTCGTGCCCTTCACCCGGGGCAGTCTCACGCTCGGGCGTTACCAGGACATCGTCTTCTGCGACTTCGACACGCGACCGCGTGAGCGGCAGGTCGTGACGCAGGTGATGGGGATATGAGCGCCGCCGGTGCGGTGGGCGGCTCCCGTAGCGACCCGCTCTGCGACCCCCTGCGGGAACGGCCCATCCTGCAGATCGCCCTCGACTTCGTCGACCTGCCACGCGCCGTCTCCGTCGCCCGCGAGGCGGTGACCGGCGGTGCCGACTGGCTGGAGGCGGGCACGCCCCTGATCAAGGCCGAGGGCCTTCAGGCAGTGCGCGCCCTCAAGGCCGAGTTCCCCGGCGTCACCATCGTCGCCGACATGAAGACCATGGACGCCGGCCGCACCGAGGTGGAGTACGCGGCCAAGGCCGGCGCAAGCGTCGTCGGCGTCCTCGGCGTCGCCTCCGACGCCACCATCCGCGAGTGCGCAGAGGCAGCTCGCAACTACGGCTGCAGGCTGCTGGTCGACATGATCGAGGTGCCCGACCCCGTGTCGCGCGCGATGCGGGCCCAGGAACTGGGCGCCGACTACGTCGGCATCCATACGGCCATCGACCGCCAGATGCGCGGCGAAGCCCCGTTCGAGACGCTGCGCGCGGTCGCGGAGGCAGTGCAGATCCCGGTCACGGTCGCCGGCGGCATCAACAGCGAGACGGCGGCCGCGGCCGTTGAAGCAGGCGCGAGGATCGTGGTCGTGGGCGGCGCCGTCACCAAGTCGACCGACGCTACGACCGCAACCGCAGCGCTGCGCCGGGCCCTCGACGAGCGCGTCCACATCGAGACGTCGCTCTACAAACGCGCCGGCGAGGCGGACGTGCGCAGCATCCTGGAGCAGGTCTCGACCGCGAACCTGAGCGACGCCATGCACCGGCACCCGAGCCTGCGTGGCATCCACGCGCTCACGCCCGGCGCGCGTGTCTGCGGTCCGGCCGTCACCGTCCGTACGTGCCCCGGCGACTGGGCCAAGCCGGTTGAGGCGATCGACGTCTGCCGCCCCGGCGACGTCCTCGTCGTCGACGCCTTCAACAGCTACCCGGCGGTGTGGGGGGAGCTCGCCACACACAGCGCCAGGGTCAAGGGCGTCGCCGGCCTCGTCGTCTGGGGCGCGATCCGCGACACCCCCGAGATCGCGCGCATGGGCTTCCCGGCCTTCTCGAGCCTGGTGAGCCCCGACGCCAGCGAGCCCAGGGGCTTCGGCGAGATCAACGTCGTGCTGAACATCGGCGGACAGGCGATCTCCCCCGACGACTGGATCGTGGCCGACGACGACGGCGTCATCGTTGTACCGAAGGCCCAGGTCGTCGAGACGGCGAATCGCGCCATGGACGTGCTCGAGCGCGAGAACCGGCTGCGCGCCGAGATAGACGCCGGCAGGACACTGGCCGAGGTCGCCTACCTCACCAAGTGGGAGTCGCGCTAGCCGAACGCACGCACCGCGGCGCCGGCGCCAGCCGCCAGCGCGATGTCCGGAAGCCCCGGGCGACGGGAAAGACGCACGAGGTGACCGCGGCAACGGCAGTCTCCTGCCCCGAAGCCGCGCGGATACCGCTCGGCGCCGGACAGCCCCGCGAGGGCGCGGGCGAGGACGCACTCACCCTCAGCGCCGTCGACCAGCCAAGCCGCGCGCGCCGGGTACGAGGCGAAGAGGTAGTCGGCGTGCCAGCGCACCGTCTTGCGGCTCGTCAGATGACGCGCGACGCGGGCCTCACGCAACCGCGCGGCGCTGCCCACGTAGGCGTACCAGCCGCGTGGCAGCACGATTGATCCCAGCGCGCCCACGATGAGGCTCGCCCGCCGTGGCACCCACGTGGCGACCACGTACAGCCGCGGAGAAGGCCGAGCGCTCGCCCTTCCGGAGCTCGTGCCCGGACCCTGGCAGGCGTTCGCGTCCCCGGCAGGTCGGCCACACGTGAGTCCCGCCCGCGGCTCACGGCCGCCCTGCTCATACGAGCGGCGTACGGCGGCGGCGGGCCCGCCGCCGCGAGACGGCGTGGCACTGCCGCGGAGGCCTCGGGCCGACGGCGCCATTCTGCCGCGCTGCGGCTGACAGCGCGGGCAGAAGTGCGTCCCGCGCCCCCCGACCACGACACGCTGGATCGGCGCGCCGCATACCCGGCAGGGCCCCCCGGTGCGCTGGTAGACGTTGAGGATCTCCTGAAAGCGGCCCCGGCGGCTTGCCGGATCGACGAAGCTCTCGATGGAGGCTCCCTCGTGGTCGATCCCGGCCTGCAGGGCCTCGAGGATCGCCGCGTGCAGCCGCCTGGCCTCACGCGGCCCCAACCCTCCCGCCGCCCGCAGAGGATTGAGGCGGGCGCGAAACAGAGCCTCGTCGGCGTAGATGTTGCCCACGCCGGCGATGCGCCGCTGATCGAGCAGAAACGACTTGAGCGGCGCCGTGCGGCCGGCGAGCGCCGCCCGGAGGCAGGCGACGTCGAAGTGCTCGCCGAACGGCTCCGGCCCCATCCCCGCGAAGAACTCGCTCTCGGCGTCCGGGGCGATGGCCCAGAGCCGCCCGAAGCGACGCACATCCCGAAAGTGGAGCTCCACGCCTCTCTCGAACCTCCAGACGAAGCGCGGCGGCTGGGAGGACGGCTCCGGACAGAAGAGGAGCTGCCCCGTCATCCGCAGGTGGACGACGGCAACGGTGGGGAGTCCGCCCGCGACGCCCGCGGGCGCCGCCAGATCGACGAGCAGGTACTTGCCGCGTCGTCGCAGCCCCTCCACGCGACGGCCGGCCAGCAGGGAGCGCAGCTCCGCTTCGGTCTGCCCGCTGACTGTCGCGTCGTGGACGACCACCTCCTGCAGCACGCGTCCCGGCAGCCGGGCGGCGAGCCGGCGGCGCACCGTCTCGACCTCGGGCAGCTCAGGCATGGTCGCCGTTCCACCAGTTCACAAGGAACGCCCTGGCTTCTTCCGCGGACGTCACTTCGCCGGCCTCGACCTCCTCGTCGAGCGCCGCGAGAGCCCGCCCGACATCCCGTCCCGGCCCGATCCCCAGGAGCGCCATGACATCCTCGCCACTCAGCATCCGCGGTGGGGGCGCCTTCTCGACGGCGCCCCACGCCGAGCGGGCCAGGCGGTAGTGCCGCGCCATGGCTTCGGGGGAGGTCTTCTCACCGCGGGTCGCCAGACGATCGCACAGCGAGACGACGATCGACTCGAACACCCACGGGCTCACAGCCCGCCGATAGCGAGCCAGGGCGCGACGCGTCAGCGGCCGCTCGTGGACGAGGAAGCCGAGCCGCAGATGCTGGCGGATCAGAGTGCCGACAAAGGCGGTGAAGCGGTTGCTCAGACGCAGGCGACGGGCGATGCCGGCGGACATCTCCCGGCCGAACTCGTCGTGAGACCAGAACAGGACACGGCCCTCGGCGTCGACCCGGCGCGCCGCCGGCTTGCCGATGTCGTGCAGGAGAAGCGCCCACGTCACCGGCACGAGCGCTCTGGATCCGGGCAGGCCGACCTCGGCGGGGGTGGCCAGCTGCCGCTCCCCGCCGAGCTGGGCCACCACGCCGGCGACGAACGTGAGCGCCTCGAGCGTGTGCCCGAAGACGTCGAGATGATGGTAGTCGTTCTGCTCCACGCCCCGGAGTGCGTCGACCTCCGGCAGAACCACGGCGAGCGCGCCCCAGGCCGCGAGGTCACGAATCGCGTCGGCGGCGTCGCCGGTGGCGAGCACGGCGTTGAGCTCATCCCGCACGCGCTCGCCGCTCACCAGCGCGAGGCCTGGGGAAGCCGCCGTCGCGGCCGCGACGGCCTCGGCGTCAGGTGAGAGCCGGAGGCCGTAGGCCAGACGCGCGAGCCGCAGGATACGCAGCGGATCGTCGGCGAGGGCGGTCGGCCGGCAGAGGCGCAATCTCCCCGCCGCCAGATCGCGGCAGCCGCCCAGGGGATCGAGCAGCTCCCCGCCGGCGAGCGGTCGCGCCATGGCGTCGACGGTAAAGTCCCGCCGCGCAAGATCGTCCTCGATGCCGAGGCCCCCCAGCGGTGTCACGTCGACGCGCAGTTCGCCGAGCACGACCCGCCACGCGCCGTAAGCCTCAGAGGACAGGAACGCGGCGGCGCCGAGCCGCTCCGCGAGAGCCCGGGAGAAGGCGTCTGCTCCGGACTCGACGACGATGTCGACGTCTTCGACCGGCAGGCCGAGCAGCTCGTCCCGCACGCACCCGCCCACCAGCCAGGCCGGACGGCCACCCTCGAGGACGGCACGTGCGGCCGCAACCACCGCCGCGGCCGAAGGAAGCGTGAGATCCTGCCCGGGCGCCCTCACGCGCGCGCCCTACTCCCCCGGGGCGACGCCCCGGTAGCGGCGGGCGACACGCGCCGAGACGTCGCACACCACCTCGTAATTAATGGTCTCGAGGAGCTGCGCGACCTCCTCGCAGAGAATGCACGGCTCTCCTTCGCCCGCCGCGCCGAAGAAGACGACCTCGTCGCCCGGCCCGCCCCAGCCGCCCGGGAGCAGCACCGTAAGCTGATCCATGCTGACCGTACCGACGATTGGGCAGCGACGGTCGGCGACAAGGACTTCGCCGCGGTTGCCCAGCCTGCGGCGGACGCCGTCGGCGTAGCCGATCGGCACGATGCCGATGCGCGAAGGGCCCCCGGCGATAAAACGACGCCCATACCCAACGGAGTCGCCGGCGCGAACCTCGCGGACGTCGGCCACGTACGACTTCAGCTTCATGGCCGGCCGCAGCCCGTCCTTGAACGGGTCGTCGTTGGCCGGCGCCAGGCCGTACATGGCGATGCCGATGCGGATCATGTCGAAGTGGGTGTGCCCGCCCCTCAGCGCCGCGGCGCTGTTGGCCGTGTGGCAGAGGAGGTCGGGGTAGGCCGGCCGCAGCTCACGGGCGAGGGCCGTAAAGCGACCTAGCTGATACGCGAAGAACGTGGTGTCGGCCTCGTCGGCGGTGGCGAAGTGACTCATGAGGCCGCCAAGCAGGCCGGCGGCCGACGCAGAAGCACACAGCTCCCGTGCCTCACCCTCATTGACGCCGAGCCGCCCCATCCCGGAGTCGAACTTGACGTGCACGCGCACGCCGCAGCGGCGCGCCTCGGCGAGAAACGGCGCCGACCAGACCACGGCCTCGGCGCCAGCCGCCGCCACACGCGCGAGCTCGGCCCCGGTGAGCGGACCGAGAATAAGAATCGGAGCCGTAATGCCGGCCGCGCGCAGCTCCTCCGCCTCCCCGACGCAGGCGACCCCGAGCCACCTGGCGCCCGCCTCGAGCGCGGCGCGAGCCACGGGCACGGCGCCGTGCCCGTACGCGTCCGCCTTCACCACGGCGAGGATCGCCGCCCCCGGCGCGAGGTCGCGATGGAAGCGCCGCACGTTATGGCGGATCGCCTCGAGGTCGACTTCGGCCACCGCCCGCTCGCGGCCGGCCAGCATCTCAGAAGCCAATGGCCTTGATGATGTCGTGCCGCGTGACGAGCCCCACCAGGACATCGTCCTCGTCGACGACCGGCACGCGGTCGATGCGGTGCCGCGACATCAGGGTGGCAGCCTTGCTGGCCAGATCCTCGGGGGCGACCGTCATGACCTTTTCGCGACGAGTCATGAGCTGACCGACGTTGGCGGCCGCCGCCTTCTCCAGCTGCTCCTTGAACCTCTTCTGGCTGCCCAGGTAGATGATGCTGTCGAAGAGCTCGAAGTAGTGCGGGTACTGGAGGTCGGCGTCGAGGGCCATGAGATCGCCCTCCGTGACGATGCCCAGGAGCCTGCGATCGTCGCCCACGACCGGCGCGCCGCCGACATCCTTGTCGCGGAACACGGCGACCAGATCCTTGATCGACAGATCGAGCCCGACGGTGACCACCTCCGTGGTCATAATGTCCTTGACCAGAGCTTCCTCGAGCGCCGGCGGTTCAATGGTGGGCATGGCTCTCCTCCTCGGGGCCGGCTTTGAGCCGCTCCACAGCGGCAGGCAGGAACCGAAGCAGGTCGCTCGCCACCATGCCCTCGGTGCCGACGGCGCGCTCGGCGGCGAGGTCGGCGGCCAGGCCGTGCAGATAGGCGCCCAGACACGCCGCCTCGGTGGCGCCCAGGCCCTTGGCGAGCTGCGCGGCGACGACGCCGCTCAGCACATCGCCGGTGCCTGGGCTGGCAAGGCCAGGGTTTCCGGTCGGGACGACGAAGGCCTGCCCCGACGGATCGGCGACGATGGTGCCTTCGCCCTTGAGCACGACGGTGGCGCCGCTCCGCTGCGCGGCGGACAAGGCGCAGTCAAGCCGCCGCGCGGCCACCTCGCCCGACGGGAGGGCGAGCAGACGGGCCAGCTCGCCCTCGTGAGGCGTGATCACCGTCGGCAGCGTGCGCCCTGCCAGAAGCTCCGGCCGGTCGCCGAGCGCGTACAGGCCGTCGGCGTCGAGCAGCAACGGCCGCTCGACGCCGATCAGCTCGCGCACCAGCAGCTGAGCCTCGTCGGCGCGGCCCAGCCCGGGCCCAACAGCGACGACGTCGAGCCGCGCTGCCTCTTCGAAGAGCGCGCCCCGGGCCGCCATCGTGAACTGCCCGGCCGCACCCGGCGTCACGACGGTGATCACCTCGGGGTACGGCTTCGCGCCGTGGGCGCCCTCGGGGAAAGCGGCGTGCACGAGCCCCGCCCCGGATCTCAGCGCCGCCATGGCGGTGAGGTGCAGGGCGCCGCTCATGCCCTCCGCCCCGCCGACCGCAAGAACCTTGCCGACCGAGCGCTTGTGATCGAGAGAGCCCTTGGGGACGACGAAGATCGCCACTCCCTCATCCGTGAGTAGCCACACGCCGGGATCGCGGTTGCAGAGGTCGGGAATGCCGATCGGGGCGACCACGACCTCGCCGCTGAAGCTGCCGCCCGGCGTCACAAAATGGCCGATCTTGGCGGCGTGCAACGCCACCGTGAGGTCGGCCGCCACCGCCAGCCCGTTCACGGTACCCAGACTCGCGCCCACCCCACTGGCGATGTCGACGCTCACGACGACGCCGGGCGCCTCGTTGATGAGTTCGATCACGGAGGCCGCATCGCCCTTGGCGGCGCCCGCGAACCCCGTCCCGAAGATGGCGTCGACCACGACGTCGGCCATCTCCGTGAGCGCAGCGACCTCCTCGGCCGGCGCTTCAGGCCCGAAAGCACGGCGCACATCGACGCCGAGCCTCCCCAGGATGTCGAGGTTGAGCCGCGCCTCGCCAGCGTACTGCTCCTCATCCGCCAGGGTGAAAACAGTCACGTCCACGCCGGCGTCGAACAGCTCCCGGGCGACGACGAAGCCGTCGCCGCCGTTGTTGCCCTTGCCGGTGAAGACGACCGCCTCGTCGGGCTCGTAGCGCTCCAGGATCTCGGTGGCGACGGCCAGACCGGCGCGCTCCATGAGATGGCCGGCGGGGATGCCGAAGCTCTGGATGGCAGTGGTGTCGACCGCCGCCATCTCCTCTGCCGAATACAGGCCGCGGAGCAGGGACTCATACATCGGCGCCCTCCTTCAGGGCGGCGGCCACGGCGTACGCCATGACGCCGGTGTGACTCAATGAGACCTCGACGCGGGTGACCCCGAGGTCGCGGGCGACCCGCGCCACATCGCCGTGCAGCGCGATCTCAGGCTTCCCGCCTGAGAGGACCTCGATCTCGCGCCACACAAACCCGATGATACCGATTCCAAGGGCCTTCCCAACCGCCTCCTTGGCGGCGAAGCGGGCGGCGTAGTGCGACCAGCAGTCGGAGAAGCGCTCGCAGTACGCCCGCTCTTGCGGGCTGAACAGCCGCTCATAGGCGCTCGGCAGACGCTCGAGGAGACGCCGGATACGCGGCGCCTCGATCACGTCGATGCCGAGGCCGCAAAGCAACCCGCCTGCGGGAATAGCCGGCAGCATCGACGCTTACTCTACCGTAACGGTCTTGGCCAGGTTACGGGGCTGGTCGACGTTGAGCCCCTTGGTCTCCGCGATGTGGTAGGCGAGCAGCTGCAGCGGTATGACCGCGAGGATCGGCGCAAGGTGATGGTCGCAGGGCGGGATCCAGAGCACGTTGCGAGAGAGCTCGCCGATCGCCTCATTGCCGTCGGTCGCCACGGCGATCACGTCGGCGCCGCGGGCCCGCACCTCCTCGATGTTGCTGATCAGCTTCGGGAGGACGGGGCTGTCGTCGGCCACGATCACGACCGGGGAGTTTTCGTCGATCAGGGCGATGGGGCCGTGCTTCATCTCACCGGCCGCGTACGCCTCGGTCGGGGTATAGCTGATCTCCTTGAGCTTAAGCGCACCTTCAAGGCAGGCGGCGAAGCCCATGCCGCGACCCAGGTAGAGGAAGAAACGCTCGTCATGGTACCGCCGCGCGATCTCGACGATGTTGCTGTCGCGCTCCAGGAGCTGCTGCACGAGTTCGGGGACGGCCCGCAGCTCCTGGCCGAGGCGGCGTAGCTCACCCTCGGGCATGACGCCCCGGGCCCAGGCGAAGCGCAGGGCGAGGAGCAGGAGCGCCGCCACCTGGGCGGTGTGCGTCTTGGTCGCCGCCACCCCGATCTCGAGGCCGGCGCGGGTGAGCATGACGAAGTCGGCGTCGCGAGTTGCCTGACTGCCCTGGACGTTGGTGAGCGCGAGCACCGGCGAGCCGGCATCCCGGGCGAGCCGCATGGCGGCCAGCGTGTCGGCCGTCTCGCCTGACTGCGTGATGCCGATGACCAGGGCGTCGGGGTCGAAGACCGGCTCGCGATAGCGGAACTCGCTGGCGACGTCGATCTGCACCGGCACGCGCGCGAGCTGCTCGATCGCGTAGCTCACGACGAGGCCGGCGTGATACGACGTGCCACAGGCGACGATGAAGACGCGCCGCAGCCGGCGCAGCATCTCGTCGCCGATCCCCACCTCGCTGAGATCGACGGTGCCATCCTCGTGGAGCCGACCGGCGAGCGTGTCCCGCAGCGCCGTCGGCTGCTCGTGGATTTCCTTCAGCATGAAGGTTTCATAGCCGCCCTTTTCGGCGGTCTCGGCGTCCCACAACACCTCGGTCTCTTCGCGCACGAGCGGAGCGCCGGCGGCGTCGCAAAACTCTGCGCCCGAGGCGCGCAGCGTCACGACGTCGCCGTCCTCGAGAATGACGACCCGGCGCGTATGGTTGAGAAAGGCCGGGATGGCCGATGCCAGGAACATCTCGTTGTCGCCCACGCCGACCACCAAAGGGCTTTCGTTGCGGACGCCGACAAGGACGTCGGGCTCATCGGCCGCCACGGCGCAGAAGGAGTTGCGCCCTGTGAGACGGGAGAACGCCTTGCGCACGGCGGTGGTAAGGCCTTCGGCCATGCCCTCCTCGACCAGGTGGGCGACCACCTCGGCGTCGGTCTCACTGGTGAACCTGTGCCCTCTGCCGGCGAGCTCGGTGCGCAGTTCCTTGTAGTTCTCGACGATGCCGTTGAGGACGATCGACACGCGGCCGCTGCAATCGTTGTGAGGGTGCGCGTTGGCCTCGCTGGGCCGCCCGTGCGTGGCCCAGCGCGTGTGCCCGAGGCCCGCCTTGGCGCGGCTCTCGCTGGCCCCGACCGCCGCGAACAGAGCGTCGAGATTGCCGACGGCATGCACGGTGCGCAGCCCATCGTCCTCCACCAGCACGATGCCTGCGGAGTCGTAGCCCCGGTACTCCAGCCGTCTGAGACCGTCGAGAATGATGGCATTGCTCGGGCGGTGCCCGACGTAACCCACGATGCCGCACATGGATGGGTACTCCCTTCCGCGGTGATGGCGCAGCAGGCGAAACGCGAACGACACATGCAAGCCGCTTTGTGCCGCCGTTACCGACGGGTTTTGACGACTCGCTCACGACCGTGCCCGGCCGGGAGGCATCCGCCGAAGCTCTCGATCAACCTCCACCTCGTCACCCTCGCGCGACCCGAAGGGAATCGGGCGAGGGCCAGGCGCTGGGATTGTGTACAGGTGTCCGCGCCGCCAGTCTGCTCTGGCTGGCGCTATTCTACCGCGACTCGGGCGTCGCCCGCCGCCCCTGGGGCATCAGGACAGATGCTGCTCTACGACGGCGGCGATGCGCCCGCAGACGCCGTCGACCTCGTCGTGCGTCGGGGCTTCGGCCATGACCCGTACGAGATCCTCGGTGCCCGAGGTGCGCACGAGCACGCGACCGACGCCCTCGAGTCGACGCTCTTCCTCTTCGATGGCCGCCCAGACGGCCGCCGCGTCGCCCAGCGCCCGCTTGTCGCGCACGCGCACATTGACCAAGCACTGCGGCAGGCGCCGCATCACCGCGGCTGCCTCAGCCAGCGGAGTGCCGGTCTCACGCAAGGCCTGGAGCAGCAGCAGAGCTGTAGCGAGGCCGTCGCCCGTCGTCGCGATCTCGCGGTTGATGATGTGGCCCGACTGCTCGCCGCCGAGCACATAGCCGCCCTCGAGCATCCTCGCGACCACGTAGCGATCGCCGACATCGGTGACGAGCACCTCGACCCCTTCGCGATTCATCGCCTGATGGAAGCCGAGATTGGTCATTACCGTGGTGACCACGGTGTCGTGCGGCAGCTTGCCCTGGGCCTTGAGGTGCCTGGCGAGGATCGCGATGATGAAGTCGCCGTCGACCAGCGCCCCGGCCGCGTCGACGGCGAGCACGCGGTCGCCGTCGCCGTCGAAGGCAAAGCCGAGGTCGAACCCGTCGGCGGCCACGACCTCCTGAAGCGCCTCGATATGGGTGGAGCCGCAACCAGCATTGATGTTGACGCCGTCGGGATCGGCGAACAGCACGGTGACGTCGGCGCCGGACTCGGTCAGAGCGAGAGGGGCAGCCCGGTACATCGCGCCGTTGGCACAGTCGACGGCGATGCGCATGCCCCTGAGATCGAGCGGGATACGCTTGATGAGATCCCAGACATACCCCTCGACCGCCCCTTCGAGAACCTCGGCAGAGCCGAACCGGTCGCCCGACAGCGAGCGGAGGTCGTCGCGCTCGATGTGCTCCTCGATCTCCGCCTCTTTCTCGTCGCTCAGCTTGAACCCCTCGGACGAGAAGAACTTGATGCCATTGTCGGCGTAGGGGTTGTGTGAGGCGCTGATGACGACCCCGGCGGCCGCCTCCCGCGCGCCGACCAGCGACGCCAGAGCCGGCGTAGGAAGCACGCCGGCGAGCTCGACGGCGGCGCCGCCGCTCGTGAGGCCGGCGCTGAGCGCCGCTTCGAGCATCGGCCCCGACAACCGCGTGTCGCGGCCGATGACGACGAGCGGATGATCCCCAGTCTTGGCAGCGAGGACGGCGGCGGCAGCACGCCCCACGCGCAGTGCGAACTCGGGGGTCAGCAACTCGCCGGCCACGCCACGGATGCCGTCAGTTCCAAAGTAAGTACTCATGAAAATCCGTCCCGCCTCTGTGAGAAACGACGCCGTACCCGCGCCGGTGCCTGGGCCATGCTACGTGCGTCGCTCGGCGCCCGCAAACGACGGCTCGCGCCCGGTCTCGTAGTCTCGAACATCGTCGTCACCACAGAGCGAGGACGGACGCCCGCCGCGAAGCCCCCCAGACGACGACGGGCCGCCCTGCGGCGGCCCGTCGGAGAGTCTCGTATGCGCGGCGGCGACTAGCGCTTACTGAACTGCGGCTTCTTGCGCGCCTTGTGGAAGCCGGCCTTCTTGCGCTCGACCTGGCGGTCGTCGCGAGTGAGGAAGCCGGCGCGCTTGAGCGGCGTGCGCAGGTTCTCGTCGGCGACGCAGAGCGCACGGGCGATACCGTGACGAACGGCGCCGGCCTGTGCCGCGATTCCTCCGCCGAAGACATTAACCGTCGCGTCGAAGCGGTCCGCAGTGCGGGTGGTCTCGAACGGCGTCAGGGCGATGGTCTCGAGCACCTTGCGGCCGAAGTACTGATCGACCTCACGCCCGTTGATGACCGTCTTGCCGGCGCCGGGTCTGAGGATGACTCGGGCGACGCTCGTCTTGCGCTTACCGGTGGCGCGGTAGGTCACTGCATCAGGCACGCCTTACTCCTTGATCTCGAGCGCTGTGGGTTGCTGCGCCTCGTGGGGATGCTCCGCGCCCGCGTAGACCTTGAGCTTGCGGAGCTGCGCGCGCCCAAGCCTGTTGTGTGGCAGCATACCGCGCACGGCGCGGCGCACGATCTCCTCGGGACGGCGAGCCGAGAGCTTGGCGTACGACTCGCTCTTGATTCCGCCGGGATAGCCCGTGTGGTGGTAGTACATCTTCTGCTCGGGCTTCTTGCCCGTCACAACGACCTTGTCGGCGTTGATGACGACGACGAAATCGCCGGTGTCGATGTGAGGTGTGTAGATCGGCTTGCGCTTGCCGCGCAAGCAGTCGGCGACGACCGTGGACAGACGGCCGAGGGTATGGCCCTTGGCGTCGACGATGTACCACTTCTTCTCGATAGCGGAGGGTTTGGCGACGTAGGTCTTCATGCGCTCACTCGGTTCACTGGTCTCAACACGCGCCCCCTGCGGACGCGCGAAGGGGAACTATAGCGAAGACAGACACGCCGCGCAAATCGCCCAGGCAGGAGCGCCAGCCAGCGGCGTCACATGCAGGCTCCCGGGCGAAGGAGCAGGACGGCAAAGGTGGAGCGATCGCTCGCTGAGCGCATCGTCGTCCGGATCACGGCAGCCACAAGCCGTGGTCGAGAGCCCGCCGCCGCTACCGCCCGCCGGGCGCCGGCCGGGCGAACCTCGCGAAGATGTACACGGCGACATAGATGAAGAGGAACAGCAGGGCGAAGAGGACGGTGAACGCCGTGAGCCGCGGCTGCGCCAGCGGATCGCTGACGCCGCTCCAGACCTTGTCGGCGAGCGGCAGCGGGCGCTGCAAGAGGTCCCAGCTGTTCCAGCGCATGAAGCGCCCCAGGTAGATGCCGAAGCTGCCGAGACCCGCGGCGAGCACGACGAAAACCCAGCCGCCCACGGTCCCAACGGCGCGGCCGACGATGTCGTGCATGAGGTACAGCGATACGACGCCGAGCAGGAGCCCTGTCCAGGCGAACCAGAACAGCATGAGCACGTCGTACCATCCCGGCACCAGATCCCCCATGCTGCCCAGATGCAGGAAGTCGGTGAGTATGTACGGGGCGTTCGGGAAGAACAGCAGCCAGACGCCGGCGGCGAGCACCACGACCACCCAGACGCTGCCTCGGCGCGATGCCGAGAGCCGGTGCGCAATCCCGGCCATAACGAGAGGCACCCAGGCGAGCGCGAGGTTCCACAGAAGGAACCAGTAATGGACGGTGTGCGAGTACACCATCCGCGCCCCGATCAGCGCCACGCACACCAGTGACGCAGCGACCAGGAGGCCGACGATCGCGGTGGCGAAGCGTCGCCTCCGCTGCGGAGATGGAGGGTGCCCTTGTGATGCACCTTCGGCGAGCTGTGAAGGGTCGGTCATCGGAATCATGCCACGACTGTACCACCGGCGCCGGGCGGGCGTACCGTGCGTCGCACGCGGACCGCGGCGCCGTGACGTGCACCACTCTGATCCGGGCACGCTGGACTCGGGCGGCCCGTCTGCCGATACTGGTGCGGACCCCAAGAACGACGCCAGGAGGCGGGCGTGTACGACGACCAGCTCGAGACAGAGAGAGCGGCGGGAGGCGAAGGCGGCCGCCCCGCGGCCGGCGCCGACCGTGACACCGCGCTGCGCGTCCTTCAGGGCAGGCTCGTCGGGGAGATCGACCAAGCCATCGACGACCTCGAGCGCGCTCACGCCGACGAAGCTACGGGCGAGCACCTCGAGACCCTGCGCGCCCTGCTGAAGGCGCAGGTGCGCGCCTACCTCGACCACGTCGCCGAACGCCATGCGACGCTCGCCTCCCACACCTCGATCATGTACGCCGACGCGGTCGGCGCGGACGGCGTGCTCTCGACCACGCTCAGCAGCCTCGCGCACGACGGCACCGTCACCATGGGCCAGGCCGCCAAGCTGGCGCAGTTCGTGGGCGAGCGGCGCTCGATCGTGATCATCGGAGCCGCCGGCGCCGGCAAGTCGACGCTCCTCAACTCGCTCTTCGAGCACGTGCCCGCCGACGAGCGCTGCGTAGCGATCGAGCGAAGTCCCGCGCTCCCGGCCCTCAAGGACCGCTCCTTCTGTGTGCGACTCACCTCCGCCCCCGGCGCCGACAGGCCTGCGCTCTTCGAGAAGGCAGGACGCATGAACCCCAGCCGCCTCGTAGTCAGTGAGCTCGGGGAGGAGGATGCACGGGAGCTCTTCAGCCTCCTCGCCGACGACCCGCGCATCGGCGGAATGGCGACCATGTGCGCCGACACCGTGACCCAGGCGCTCAGAGCGACCGTGGCCGCCTTCGGCGACGACAAAGCCCGAGCGCGCGCGCTCATGACCCAGGTGCGCCCCGTCTTCGTGCAGCTGCAACGCGACGACTTCAGCCTCGCGCGCGTGACGGCGATCTGGAGCGTCGAGCTCCGCGAGGGCGGCGGGCTGGTCCTGCGGCAGGCCGAAACAGGCTCGCCGCTTGGCGGCGAGCTGGTCGCCGAGGCCTGAGCCCACCGGGACGAAGGTGCCAGCGCCATCCGCCATGCGGGCGAACGTCGACCAAACCGCCACGCGTCACCCTCGCGCTCGTATCTGAGGACGGCTACGGTTTGAACAGCAGCGCCGCCGGCTGGTAAAGTGCCCGTTCACGTCGCCGCTCGGCGATGTGTCACCCCTGCTCCAGCATGAGGGCTGGGGCCGCACAGACCACAGGAGGTGATCGCGATCAACAAGTACGAGCTCATGCTCATCGTCAACCCGAATACCGATGAGGAGCGCCAGAAGGAGATCATAGGCCGTCTTCGCACCACCGTTGAGAACGCCGGCGGCTCCATCGCCGACATCAACGAGTGGGGCAAGATGAGGCTCGCCTACGAGATCGGTAAAGAGCCCGAGGGCGTCTACACCGTCATCACATTCTCGACGACTCCCGAGATTCTCGCCGAGGTCGAGCGTGTCCTGAGCATCACCGACGGAGTGATGCGCTTCAAGACCATCCGCCTCAAGTCCTAGACGCTTCACCCAGGAAGGGAGAGCACCGTGGCCGGGTCAGTTAACGTCGTCGTACTGGTGGGCAACCTCACGCGCGACCCCGAGATCAGAGTAATCGGCAGCGGCACCAGTGTGTGCAGCCTCCGGCTGGCGGTCAACGATCGCGTCAAGGACCAGGTGACCGGCGAGTGGGGCAACAGGCCCAACTTCTTCGACATCGACGTGTTCGGCGGCCAGGGCGAGCGCTGTGCGCAGTACCTCGCCAAGGGCCGCCAGGTGGCAGTCCAGGGCAAGCTCCGCTGGCGCGAGTGGGAGACCCAGGACGGCCAGAAGCGTCAGGCCGTCTCGGTGGTCGCCGACAACGTGCAGTTCATCGGCCCGCGTGACGCCGTCGCATCCGGTGGGCAGGGCGGGTGGCAGTCCGAGCCTCCATCGGGCGGCACCGCCTATCCTGTCGTGAATCCCGACATGTCACACGGTGACGACGACGACATCCCGTTCTGAGATTTCGAGTCAGAGATTGAGGGCGCCCCGGGGCGCCGCAAGGAGAGAACACCACATGCCGAGTGCCAGACCAACACCGCGGCGCACGAGGAAGAGCAAGGCCGGCGCCGCCGGCCAGTCTCGCCGCCGCCTGTGCTCCTTCTGTCAGGAGAAGGTCGACGAGATCGACTACAAGAACGTGACGGCGCTACGCCACCTGATTTCCGAGAAGGGCAAGATCCGCGCGAGCCGCGTCACCGGCACGTGCCGTCGTCACCAGGCCCAGGTGGCGATAGCCGTGAAGCGCGCACGCGAGACCGCCCTGCTGCCCTACGCAAGCCGCTGAGGAGGACGTCATGGAGGTCATTCTTCTGCAGGACGTCGAGCACCTCGGCGACAAGGGCTCCCTGGCCAACGTCGCCCGAGGGTACGCTCGTAACTACCTGATCCCGCGCAAGCTGGCCGAAGTGGCCACGCCGGGCAAGATCGTCGAGTTCCAGCGCCGCGAAGAGGAGCGCAAGGCCCGTGAGGCGCGCCTGGCCGCGCAGGCCGAGGAGCGCACTGCGACCCTCAACCGCACGGTGCTCACGATCCCGATGAAGGTCGGCGAGGGCGACCGCCTGTTCGGATCGGTCACTGCCGCCGACATCGCTGAGGCCATTGAGAATGCCCGTGGCTTCGTCGTCGACAAGCGCAAGGTGCTGCTCGAAGAGCCGATCAAGGAGATCGGCACCTTCCTGGTCGACGTCGAGGTGGCGGAGGGTTTCGTGGCCTCCGTGAAGACGATCGTCATCGCCGAGTAGGCGCGCGCAACGCCGCTGATACGGCGAGGACGGGCGGGGCGGCTGTGCCGCCCCGCCCGTCCTCGCTTCCCGGCAGCTGCATCCTGCTGCCGCCTCATATTAGCGTCCGCGCACACCAGGCAGTACACTGCTGATTCCGGATCACCCACAGCCCCCGGAGATTCTCGTGGCAGGCGAACTCACCGCGGCCGTGGCAAACCACCTTCCGCCGCACAACCTCGAAGCCGAGCAGTCGGTTCTCGGCGCCATGCTCGTCAATCCCAACGCGATCATGGCCGTCGCCGAGGTCCTCACTGCCGACGACTTCTACCGCGACACCCACCGCCTCATCTATCGCGCCGTCCTCACACTCTTCGACAGGAGCGAGGAGGTCGACGTCGTCACCCTCGGCGCACAGCTCGAGCGCGAGGGCGTGCTCGAGCGAGCCGGCGGCCGCGAGTTCGTGCACACGCTGGCCGAGTTCGTGCCGGCCGCCGCCAACGCGCTGCACTACGCCGACATCGTCCGCGAGCAGAGCGTCCTGCGCTCGCTGATCCGCGTAGGCAACGAGATCGCCGAACTCGGGTACCGGCACCCCGGCGACACCCCGACGCTGCTCGACACCTGCGAGCAGAAGGTCTTCGCCATCCAGCAGCAGCGCCGGGTCTCCGAGTTCCAGCACATCAAGGAGGTGCTGGTCCGCAACTTCGAGCACCTCGATGCGATGGGGCGCAACCGCGGGGTGAGCGGCGTCGGAACCGGCTTTGAGGGAATCGACCGCCTCACGGGCGGTTTCCAGAAATCAAACCTCGTCGTGCTCGCCGCACGACCGGGCGTCGGCAAGACATCCCTGGCCCTCAACATCGCCCAGCACGTGGCCACCCAGGACCAGCTTCCGGTGGCCATATTCAGCCTCGAGATGAGCGCCCAGGAACTCGGTGAGCGCATGATGTGCTCCGCCGCCCGCGTGAGCTCCCACAAGGTGCGCACGGGCAGCCTCTCCGGCGACGACTTCGCCAAGCTGGTACAGGCGGCCAGCGAGCTCGAGAAGGCCGACATCTTCATCGACGACACCGCCGGCCTCAACATGTTCGAGCTGCGCGCCAAGGCACGCCGGCTTCAGTCCAGGCACCCGCTGGCGATACTCATCGTCGACTACCTGCAGCTCATGGTCGGCGACGGGCGCGCCGACAACCGGCAGCAGGAGGTCTCGAACATATCGCGCTCCCTCAAGCAGCTCGCTCGCGAGCTTGAGGTGCCGGTGATCGCCATCTCACAGCTCAACCGCGCCCCCGAGGCGCGTGCCGATCGTGAGCCACAGCTCTCGGACCTGCGCGAGTCGGGCGCCATCGAGCAGGACGCGGATCTCGTCATGTTCATCTACGAGGATCCCAGCGACCCGCAGTCCAAGGGCATCGTCAAGCTCAAGATCGCCAAGCACCGCAACGGCCCCACGGGCCTCGTCCGGCTCGGCTTCGTCCGCGACTACACCAAATTCCGCACACTGAACCAGGCTGAGGACTTCGAGTAAGACGATGAGCGACGAGCCGCATTCAGCCCAGGCGACGAACGCCTACCTCACACGGCTGCACGCCCCATCGCTCGACCCCGTCGCCCTGCTGCGGGACCTCAGTCTGGAGGGCGTCTCCCCCGTTGCCCTCCTCGATTCGGCGGGAGGCTCCCCACAGCTGGCGCGCCGCGACTATCTCGCCTGGGATCCGGTTTTCAGGCTGCGGGCCCGCAGCGGCAGCGTCACCGTCATCACCGCGCCGCAGCGCCCGGGCAACACGGCCGGGTCTCTCGCCGAGCGCGCCGCAGCGCTGGCGAACCTGCCCCCCTTCGAGGCGCTACGCGAGGCCACTCGACTGGCCGCCGACGTTACGCTCGTGACGCAAGACGAGCGGCCACCTGTGTCAGGCTCGACCGCCCGACGCCACGTCGCCGGCTCCGCGGCCACGCCCGGCGCCGAGGCCGACGACCTCCCGGAGGCCGAGGCGCTCTTCGGCCTGATCTCGTACGACGCCGTCCGGTATCTCGAGCGCCTGCCGGACACGACGCTCGACGACCTGGGCCTGCCGGACATCGATGTCTTCCTGCCCGGTCGACTCCTTCGCTACGACCTCGTGAGCGGCGAACTAGTCCTCATCGACCGCCTCGCCGCGGACGCCGCCGCAGCGGCGCGTGAGGCCGAGCGCGTGGCCGCTGCCATCCTGCAGGCACACACCGGCTCCGGAGTCGTGCTCCAGGGCAACGACCTGCCCGTCTTCCGCTCCAACTACACACAGCCGGAGTACGAGGCGATCGTCGCCCGCACGAGGGAGTACGTGTACGCCGGCGACATCTTCCAGGCGAATCTATCGCAGCGTCTCGACGGCATGTACACGCTGCCGAGCCTGCTCCTCTACGAGACGCTACGCACCGTCAACCCGTCGCCGTTCGCAGGCTACCTGCACTTCGGCGACTACGAGATCATCTCGTCGTCGCCGGAGCGCCTGGTCTCGCTGAACACCGACGGCTGGGCCGAGACACGGCCCATCGCCGGCACGCGCCCGCGTAGCGACCGCCGCCCCGAAGACGACGCCATGGCCGCCGAGCTCAACCTCGATCCCAAGGATCGCGCCGAGCACATCATGCTGGTCGACCTCGAGCGCAACGACCTCGGTAGAGTCTGCCAGTACGGCACGGTGCGCGTCTCCGAACTCATGGTCAACGAGTATTACTCGCATGTCATCCACATCGTGAGCAACGTGCGCGGGCGCCTGCACGCCGACCGCGACGCGATCGACCTCATCAGGGCCATGTTCCCCGGCGGCACGATCACCGGCTGCCCCAAGGTGCGCTGCATGGAGATCATCGACGAGCTCGAGACCGTCCGGCGCGGCCCCTATACCGGCTCCTTTGGCTGGATCGCAGAGCGCGCGCTCGACCTCAATATCGTCATCCGCACGCTCGTGCGAGTCGGCGACCGCCTGTTCCTCCAGGCAGGAGGCGGTATCGTGGCCGACTCGGTGCCCGCCCGCGAATACCATGAGACTCTGCACAAAGCGAAGGGCATGCTGCGCGCCGTGAGCGCCAGCATCGCCGAGAGCCCGGGATGACCCCGGCGCCGAAGAGACTGCGAAGGAGCGGCGCATGAGCCTGGTCATGCTGAACGGTGTTCTGCTGCCCGTGGAGCAGGCGTCCATCCCCGTGACCGACCGTGGGCTGACACACGGCCTGGGTCTCTACGAAACGCTGAAGCTCCTCGACGGGGTTCCGGTGTTCTTCGACGAGCACGTCGCCCGCCTGGATCTCGGAATGCAGGAACTGGGCCTCGAGCCACCCTGCCCACGATCCGAGCTGGCAACCCAGATATGGCGGCTGGCGTGCGAGAGCGACGTGCTCAACGGCGCCTGCCGACTCCTCGTCACAGCAGGCAGCCCGGGCGGGGATCCAACGCTGTTGATCCAGACCGACCGGCGCACCTTCCCGCCACACCCCTTACGCGTCGTGAGCTATCTGGGCGTGCGCGTCGGCGCCCAGCTCAAGGCGATAACCGTGATGCAGTCGTTCCTGGCGCAGCGCGCCGCCGCCGCCGCAGGCGTCGACGACGCGATCCTCGTCGACGACGAGGGGCGCATCTTCGAGGGAGCCACCTCCAACATGTTCCTCGCCCGCGGCGGCGGTCTTGTCACCCCTCCGGCCGAAGGCGCCATCCTTCCGGGAGTGCTCCGCGCCAAGATCGACGAGCTGGCCACAGCCGACGGCATCCCTGTCATCGAGGCCTATGTCCGCATTCCCGATCTCCGCCCCGACGACGGCATGCTGCTCACCAGCAGCGTGCGCGGCATCGTCGCCGTGAAGAGCGTAGACAACTACGCCTTGCAGGTCGACGAGGAGCTGCTGATGCGCCTGCGCTCACTGGTCGCAGCGGCCGAAGCGGCGAGCGCCACGGATTTCCGGACCACGTACTGCTGAACGGCCGTCTCCGGCCGGCGAGGCGCCATCACTCCGCCTTTCGCCGCCCCTCCAGGAACCAGCCGGCGTGCCGGTGGGTCACACCGTTGACGTTGCGCTCAAGGTAGGAGCGCTCCTCGATGTCCAGGATCTCGAAGGCGGCGAAGTCGTCGGCGAGCTCCTCCGCGGTGCAGAAGTGCAGGTAGACGTGCTCGAACCAGCTGCGCTCCTCGCCCGGCACCCTCTTGCCGACCGCGTAGTGCTGCGGATCGCGCGGCGAGAGCGTGCTGAGGAAGAGCAGGCCGCCCGGCCGGGCCAGCGCAGCGAGCGCAGTCGCGTAGCTGCGCCGCTCGCGAGAACCCATCAGATGGTAGACGTTGCACGAGTAGACGACGTCGTACCCGCCGGCGTGCTCATCCTCGACGGCCAGCCAGCCCGCCTGCCCTGTCTGGAACTCCACGTCGAGCCCCGTCGCGGGCTCACCCGAGGCGACGGCGATCGCCCTGGGCGACGGGTCCAGGCCGAGCACACGGCAGCGCAGCTCGGCCGCGAGATAGCGGGAGTCGCGACCGGAGCCACAGCCCGCGTCGAGCACGATCAACCCGGGGCAGCCGTACGGCCGGAGTCGGGTGACGGCCAGACGAGCGAGCTCGCTGGGGCCTTCGCCCCAGAGACGCCCGTCGACCGCGTAGCGGCCGTCCCAGTAGGCCGCCTCTGCAGACTGCTCGCTCATCCCTGTGTCAGGCGGCGCCACGCCTCCCAGTACTTCTCGGCCGTCTTCTCGACCACCTCGGCCGGGAGCTCCGGCCCCGGTGCCCGCTTGTCCCAGTCGAGCGTCTCCAGGTAGTCGCGTACGTACTGCTTGTCGTAGCTGGGCTGAACCCGGCCGGGCTCGTAGCCGACGGCCGGCCAGAAGCGCGACGAATCGGGGGTGAGCGCCTCGTCGATCAGAATGAGCCGGCCGTCGAGCAGTCCGAGTTCGAACTTGGTGTCGGCGATGATGATGCCGCGCTCGAGGGCGTAAGCGGCGCCGGCCTTGTACAGCTCGATCGCCGTGTCGCGCACCCGGCCCGCCAGCTCGACGCCGATGAGATCGTTGAGCTGCTCCAGAGTGATGTTCTCGTCATGATCGCCGACGGCGGCCTTCGTCGACGGCGTGAACAGCGGCTCCTCCAGCCTGCTCGCCTCCACCAGACCAGGCGGGAGGGACATGCCGCACACCGCGCCGGTCTGCCGGTACTCCTTGAGACCCGAGCCCGTTAGGTAGCCCCGCACGATGGCCTCCACGGGCAGCGGCTCGGCCTTGCGCACGACGACCGAACGCCCGGCGAGGTGCCCATGCCTGCCGTCGGCGGCAAAAGGCTCAGGGTCGATGATGTGGTTGACGACAACGTCGCGCAGCCGCGTGAACCAGAAGTTGCTGATCTGGGTGAGCGCTTTGCCCTTCTCGGGGATTGGCGTCGGCAGAACGACATCGAAGGCGGACAGGCGATCGCTCGTCACGATGAGGAGCTCGTTGGGCCCATACTCGTAGATGTCGCGCACCTTGCCGCGGCTGACGAGCTTCCAGTCCGACTCGTGCGACTCGTAGAGAACGGGCATGGCGCGAGCTCCTTTCGTGATCAGTCGACGGTACGGCCCCGGTCGACGATCAGGCTCGGTAGAGCCTCGGTCGCCGCCGCAATCCCAGCGTGCTGCCAACGCCGCTGGGCTGAGCCGAAGAGATTGACAGAATAGCCTTTGCTGATCCCCACAGTCGCCCCCTTGCTCATCGCAGCCTCGTCGACGAACACGCCGCGCGCCGTCTCGACGTCCGGCAGACGCTCGAGTGCGGGGTGCTCCTTGTCAACGAGCCCGCAGTTGTCAGCATAAAACGAGGTCGATGGGGTGATCGCGGAGCACATCCTCGATCGTCGGCACCGGGAGCACCGCGCGCCTACGCACTCGGGGCTCAGGCTGATGACGCAGTCCAGCCACTCGAAGGTGTAGCCTTGCTAAAGATCGTGCCAAAGATCGTCGAGACGCACGAAGGCGACGATCTCGGTCCGTAGCCGAACAGACCCTCCAGCGGCTCGCCGCGACCTCCCAGAGCCGCCCTCTCCGCGCTCGGCTGACCACTAACGGAAACACGATACCAGAACCGGCACGAAGAGGATGGCGCGGGCGCGGGGCCAGCGATCGCAAGCCGGCGCTGCGGTGCTCCTCTGCACAGCCGGCATGGGCACCGACGCCTCCACAGAGCCTGCCCCACCGCCTCGCGCCTGAGCGAGCCCTCGTGCACGCCACGCCGAGGTCGACGACTGCCCTCGTGACGCACGCCGCTATGGCTTCGGCGAAGATGGGCACGGCGCTAGGCGACTTCGTTCTGCTCCGAGGCGCAGAAGGCACACTTGCGGGCCGCCCTCGGGATCGTGCTCAGGCACTCAGGGCACTGCTTCGTGGTGGCCTCGGCCGGCGCCTGGCCGCGCTCCCGCAGCTCGGCCAACCTGTTGAGCGGCACGACGATCAAGAAGTAGATCACAGCGGCGATGAGAACAAACGTGATAATGGTACTGAGGAAGGCGCCGTAGCGGAACTCCGCCCCGTTCAGCGTGAAGAGAAACTGCGAGAAGTCCGGCTTGCCGCCCAGCGCAGCGATGATCGGCATGATGAGGTCGTCGACCAGCGAGCTGACAACCGCGCCGAAGGCGGTGCCGACAATGATCCCCACGGCCAGGTCGACGACGTTGCCGCGCATGCAGAAATCGCGGAATCCCCTGAGCATCCTGTCTCCTATCCGGCGGCCTGCGGCCGCCTCGTTGTACCCCACAGCGAGAGACGGCTCCGGCGCCGCCCTGTGCCGCTCGGCCTTCCGGGCAGCAAGGGCCGGGGAAGAAGCCGCCCGGCCCTTGCTGCCCGTCGTCCGCCGAAGCAGCCGGCGGCGCTCGCGATCCGTCAGCGCGCGCCGGCCAGGTTGGCGGCCACGAACTCCCAGTTCACGAGCTTGTCGAAGAACGTCTGCACGTAGACGGGGCGGAGATTCTGGTAGTCGAGATAGTAGGCGTGCTCCCACACGTCCACGACCAGCAACGGCGTAACCCCCTGCGCCGCCGGCATCTCCGCGTTTGGGGTGCTGACGATCTTGAGCTCGCCGTTGTCGGAGATGAGCCAGGCCCAGCCGCTGCCGAAGCGCCCCACTGCGGCGGCCTTGAACGCCTCGACGAACTCCTCGTGGCTGCCGAAGGTCGCGGCGATCCTCTCCGCCAGCTCGCCGTCCGGCTCGCCGCCGCCGCCCGGCGTCATGCCCTTCCAGAAGAACGTGTGGTTCCACACCTGGGCTGCGTTGTTGAAGACGGCCTGCTTGTCCGGCTTGCCGGCCACGGTCATGATGATCTCCTCAAGCGACTTGCCCTCGAGATCGGTGCCCGCGGTGAGCTTGTTCAGCGTATCGAGATAGGTCTTGTGGTGCTTGCCGTAGTGGAAGCTGATCGTGCGCGCCGAATAGTGCGGCTCCAGCGCGTCTTCGGCGTACGGGAGAGGCGGCAGTTCGAGCGCCATCGTTCCTCCTTCTCGTGGTTCAGATGTCGACCTCAGCGGGGGCATCGAGAAACTGTCCGGTGCGCACGTCGAAGCCCGACGGGCGACGCCGCGGACATACCACCGGTCGCCTGAGCTGAGTACCCTCCCGCGGCGCCCGGCAAACGGCGGCCTGAGGGCGCCCTTCAGCTGGCGACGGTATGTCCCGCACCCACCGTCCCTTTCATCGTAAGCCTCACCGCATGCCGGAATGCATGTGCGCCTCGTCGCCTCGGCCGGACGACTGCTCGCGCTCCGCCAGGTATCCCACGGGCAAACAGAGCCGCGAGGTCACGGGATGACTCTTCCCGCCCCGCGCCCGGCGCGTCTCACTGAATGCACGACGCCCGAGCAGAGGCTACTGTCCGTCGACGGTGAGATTGAAGACCTGAGCCGGCTTGGCCGTCGCCGGCTCCCAGGGTCGGCGGTACACGCCCGTTACCTCCGCCGAACCAGAGCTCACCACCTTTACCACCCAGCGATGCACACCGCCGGCGCCCAGCCGCGGACCGGGCGATGGAGAGGGAGAGGGCGCCTCGTACGCATCACTCAATACGCGCAGCCCCGCACCGAACTTCAGCTCCCAGGAGTAGCCGGTCGTCGGGTTCTCCTCGAGAAGGATGGTGAACTCGTCGCCAACCGCCAAGGAAAGAGTCGAGCCGCTGTCGTCCTCGGTCACCATCCGGGGAGAATCGCCGGAGCAACCTCCCACGATCAGCGCGAACGCCGCAACCGCCCCGAACCCCGCATACCAAGCTACCCGCTTCAATCCGTTCACGGCTCCTCCCCCGTCGTCCTGCCGTCGCATACATCCATCCTGAGAGACGCCCGTCGTTTGTCATAGGTTCGCCCCGCCGGTAAAGTATCCCGCACAGGATCCTGGCTCAGCCCATCTCGCAACCCCCCTTCCGATCCTCATGGACGCTGCCCGCACTCGTTTCGACGTGATCGTCGTCGGCGCCGGACCCGCCGGTATCTTCGCCGCACTCGAGCTCGTGCGGCGGGACACACGCGACGTCCTGCTCATCGAGCGCGGTCCGGACATCAGCCGCCGGTCCTGCCCGGCGCGCGCGACGGGGACCTGTGTGAGCTGCACCCCCTGCAGCATCACCTGCGGCTGGGGCGGCGCCGGCGCCTTCAGCGACGGCAAGCTCACCCTCAGCACCGAGGTCGGAGGCTGGCTGGACCAATTCGTCCCGAAGGACGAGCTCTCCGCGCTGATCGCCTACGTCGACGAGGTCTGGCTGAAGCACGGCGCCGACGACGAAGTGCACGGCGCCGGCAAGGAGGCCGACGACATCCGGCGTCAGGCACTCCGGCACGGCATGAAGCTGGTGCGGACTCCCGTGCGCCATATTGGCACAGAGCGCTGCTACGACATCCTCACGCACATGCGCGCGGAGCTCGAGGACCGCATCACGGTCCGCACCAGCGCCAAGGTCGAGCGTGCCCTGACGGAGGATCCGCCCGCCGGGGAGCGCAGACGCGCTACGGGTGTGCTGCTCGAGGACGGAACCAGGCTGACGGCAGACGCCGTCGTGCTCGCCCCAGGTCGTGAGGGCTCCGGGTGGCTGGCCGACGAATGCCGGCGCCTCGGCATCGCCATGCACGCGAACCCGGTCGACATCGGCGTGCGCGTCGAGGTGCCGGCGGTCATCATGGAGCCTCTTACCGACGCGCTCTACGAGGGCAAGCTCGTCTACTCCACGCCGAGCTTCGGCGACCCCGTGCGAACCTTCTGCATGAACCCCTACGGCGAGGTCTCGTTCGAGAACTACGGCGACGTGGTCACCGTGAACGGCCACAGCTACGCCGCCGCCAAGACCGACCGCACCAACTTCGCGCTCCTCGTAAGCACCGACTTCACCGAGCCGTTCAACGATCCGATCGCCTACGGCAAGAGCATTGCGCGGCTGGCTAACCTGATCGGCAAGGATATCATCGTCCAGCGCCTCGGCGACCTGCGCAAGGGGCGCCGCAGCACCGCCGACCGTATCCGCAGAGGCGCCGTTACACCCACGCTCCACGGGGCCACCGCCGGCGATCTGGGCTTCGTGCTGCCGTTCCGTCACTTGCGCGATATCCTCGACATGCTGGAGGCGATGGACAAGTTGACGCCGGGAGTGAACGGCCACGACACGCTGCTCTACGGCGTAGAGGCCAAGTTCTACTCCGCCAAGCCAGAGATGGACGAGGGACTACAGACACCGGTGAGAAACCTGTACGCGATCGGCGACGGGGCAGGCGTAACGCGAGGCATTATGCAGGCCTCGGCCGCCGGCGTGATCGCCGCCCGCAGCATTCTCGGGATCCGGAGCGCGCGCCCGGCCCCGCCGGCGACGCCCGCAAGGTGATACCAGCGACGGCGCGCGCGACGAGAAGCTCAGCGATCTGCCGAGCGAGGACGACCTCCCCGGGGCGCGCAGCCCCGGTGTGAGGAGCGGTCTGAGCCGGCCGGAGGGAGACTGCACACATGCCAGGATCAGTCGTAGTCGGCGCCCAGTGGGGCGACGAGGGCAAGGGCAAGATCACCGATCTGCTCGCCGAGAAGGCCGACGTCGTCGCCCGCTTCCAGGGCGGCAACAATGCGGGCCACACCATCGTGCGCGACGGCGAGGAGTTCAAGCTGCACCTGATCCCCTCGGGGATACTGTACGAGGCCAAGACCTGCATCATCGGCAACGGCGTCGTCATCGACCCGCGCATCCTCTTCGGCGAGCTCGAAGCGCTGCGTGCACGAGGCGTCAGCGGCGACAACCTGCGCATCAGCGGCAACGCCCATCTGATCATGCCCTACCACCTGCTACTCGACGGCGCCAGTGAGCAGCAGCTCGGCAAGTACAAGATCGGCACCACGAGACGCGGCATCGGGCCGTGCTACGTCGACAAGTACACGCGCATCGGCATCCGCGTTCAGGACCTCCTCGACGACAGGATCCTGGAGCGGAAGGTGGAGACGGCGCTGCAGGAGAAGAACTTCCTGCTCCAGCGCTACGACATCGGCACGCTCGACCCTGCGCAGCTCACCGAGGAGCTGCTCACCTACCGCGAACGCTTCGAACCCCTCATCTGTGACGCCAGCCTGCTGGTCAACACAGCCCTCGACGAGGACAAGCACGTGCTCTTCGAGGGCGCCCAGGGAGCTCTGCTCGACATCGACTTCGGCACCTACCCCTTCGTCACCAGCAGCAACCCGATCGCCGGCGCGGCCTGCACCGGCATCGGCGTCGGCCCCACCCGCATCGACCACGTCATCGGCGTCGCCAAGGCGTATACGACGCGCGTCGGCGAAGGCCCCTTCCCGACTGAACTCTTCGATCAGACCGGTGCCGCGATACGCGATGCGGGCCAGGAGTTCGGCACCACCACCGGCCGCGAGCGGCGTTGCGGCTGGCTCGATCTCGTCGCTCTCAAGTACGCCGTGCGGCTCAACGGCATCACACACCTCGCGCTGACGAAGCTCGACGTACTGAGAGGCATGTCGCCCCTCAAGGTCTGCACTCGCTACAGGGCCGGCCGCGCCGAGTTCGACGAGTTTCCGCTGCTCCAGACCGACTTCCACCATGCCGAACCGATCTACGAGGAACTCCCCGGCTGGACCGAGGACATCAGCGAGTGTGAGACATGGCAGGAGCTGCCGCAGGCGACGCGCGACTACATCCAGTTCATTGCCGAGTTCACGCAGACGAGAGTGAAGTTCATCGCGGTCGGCCCGGGCCGCGAGGAGACGATCGTGCTGCCGCGCAGCATCGGCCGGGGCGGAGCCTTCTAGCGGGCGGAGCGGCCGGGGCGGAGCGCTTCGCTTGAGGGCCCCGCCCGGCGGGCTTCACAGCCTCGCCCGGCGGCCGTGCGCGCAGGCGCGGCAACGAGGGCCGCGGCGCCAGCTGGCGCCTCGGCCCTCGTTGCCTCCACCGCACTCCCGCAGGTACACTTGCGGACGTCACTCGGCCGGGCGGGCGTAGCGCCGCCCGGCATCACACGACACCTCTTGGAGGCAACATGCGCGTGCTCGTTGTCGGCGGCGGCGGCAGAGAGCACGCCCTCGTCCACTCCTTCGCCCAATCCCCACTCGCAGAGCGCATCTTCTGCGCCCCGGGGAACGCGGGCACCGCCGAGAAAGCCGAGAACCTGGCCATCGACGCCGACGACCTGCCGGGCCTTCTCCATTTCGCGCAGGCAGAGGCGATCGACCTTACGGTCGTCGGCCCTGAGGCACCGCTCGTGGCCGGCATCGCCGACCTCTTCGCTGAGCACGGCCTGCGCGTCTTCGGACCCTCGCAGGCCGGCGCCCAGCTCGAGGGCAGCAAGGTCTTCGCCAAGGAGGTCATGCACGAGGGCGGCGTGCCCACAGGGACGTACCGCCGCCACACGAACCTGGAGTCCGCCCTCGCGCACGTGGCGTCGCTCGACACATACCCCGCGGTGATCAAGGTCGACGGCCTGGCCGCCGGCAAGGGCGTGATGATCTGCCACGATGCCGAGGAGGCCGCGGCCGCCGTCCGGAGCTGCTTCGTCGAGCGCTCCTTCGGCGCCGCCGGCGACGTCGTCATCATCGAGGAGTTCCTCGCCGGCTCGGAGGTCTCCCTGCTCATGATGTGCGACGGCGACACCGTTGTTCCGCTCGCCCCCGCCCAGGACTACAAGCGCATCCACGCCGGCGACCAGGGCCCCAACACCGGCGGCATGGGCAGCTACTGCCCGGTGCCCGGCTTCGGGCAGGCGGCGATCGACCACGTGGTCGAGGCCGTCGCCGAGCCGGTCGTGGCGGCGCTGCGCAAACGCGGCATCACCTACAGGGGCGTGCTCTACGCCGGCCTCATCGTGACGGAGGCCGGCGTCAAGGTGCTCGAGTTCAACTGCCGCTTCGGCGATCCGGAGACCCAGGCCGTGCTGCCGCGCCTCGACAGCGACCTGCTGGAGCTGTGCGCCGCCACGGCGTCGGGCGAGCTCGCCGGCATGCAGGCCTCGTGGAAGCCTCTCGACTGCGTCACGGTCGTGATGGCCTCGGCGGGCTACCCTGCCGGCAGCCGCAAAGGCGACGTCATCAGCGGCCTCGACGAAGCCGCCGCCCTCGAGGACGTCACCGTCTACCACGCGGGCACGGCCCTCCAGGACGGTCAGGTCGTCACCGCCGGCGGCAGGGTCCTGGCGGTGAGCGCCCTCGGCCGCGACTTCGCGGCCGCCCGCGCCCGCGCCTACGAGGCCGCGCGCCTCATCGGCTTCGACGGCGCGCAGACGCGGCCCGACATCGCGGAGCGCGCGGTCGACGCGGCCGCGGGAACCACCGATCTGTTCCCGGCCGGACTGCCCGACTGAGCGAGAGGAGTGAGCGTGGAAGAGGTCAGGATCGAGGTCACGAGCGTGTTGAGCGGCATCGAGATGGACCCGGTGATGGTCGGCATCGTCATGGGCAGCGAGAGCGACCGCGAGGTCATGTCGGCCGCCTGCCGGGAGCTTGAAGAGCGCCGCATCAAGTATGAGATCAACGTCCTCTCGGCGCACCGCGACCCCGACAAGGTCGCTCACTACGCCCGCACCGCGCAGTCGCGCGGCATCAAGGTGCTCATCGGCGCCGCGGGCAAGGCGGCGGCCCTCCCCGGCGTCCTCGCCTCCTACAGCAATCTGCCGGTGATCGGCGTGCCGATCCGCACAAGCGACCTCGGAGGTCTCGACTCCCTGCTCAGCATCGTGCAGATGCCCGCCGGCGTGCCCGTGGCCTGCGTCGCCATCAACGGCGCCCGCAACGCTGCCATCCTGGCAGCGAAGATCCTCGACGTCTGAGGACCGCCCGCGGCAGGTGAGACCGTGCCGACCCAATTGGGATGGAGCTGCCCCGTCTTCGTTGACTCCTGAGAGCGAGCACGCGACAGCTTCCTCCCGTCGCTGAATCAGTCTCCGCTTGAGTTCCGCTGGCGACAAGTTGCCGAGCGACGAGTGCGACCTGTGCAGGTTGGAGTTGATGCACTCACTGTACCAACTCATCTAGTTTAACGACAATATTAGGCACGTCCCACCGACAAGCAATACCGTAATAGAGTTAATGATAGCAGAAATGACTCTATCTGCCCTCTCTTTGTCACGAAACAATACACGCACAATTAAGCAAATCCCAATGCCAGCAATCCCGCCCACTGTATTCACGATTATGTCTGTTATATCAAAGCGGCCTACTGCAAGGATGTATTGAGCGCATTCCAGCGCAAGGGAAACAGCAAGAAGAAGTATAGCTCTTCCCCAAAACGACATCTTTTTGAATAATAGGCACAGATATACGCCTGCGGGGATGAAGATCAGGATATTGTCGATAACCTCGGAGAAATGAAGTCCGATGCTTTGTCCATCCTCATGATGAAACGGAATGAGATTATACGCCCGTGGCTCTTCAATCTCCTTCAGCGAGAATCCTAGCTTGAATAAGATGACCCATACACAAAAGAGACAATAAATAATAAACAGAGTGATTGTGATGTAATAGAGTGCATGGTGTCTTCTCGTTTGCATAATTGGTTCCTCTTACCTACTGTAGTCTACGCCCCAACTGGTTTTGACGTAATAATGCTTCTCTCCGATGTCGTGTCAATGACGGTCCAAAGTTGGCCCTTTGTGACGGTCCAAAACTCACCCCCTGATCAGGTTCGTTGCATCAGTCTCCTATCCTGCTCCCCTGTGGAGCTGCCCCGTCTTCGTTGACTCCTGAGAACGAGCACGCGACAGCTTCCTCCCGTCGCTGAATCAGTCTCCGCTTGAGTTCCGCTGGCGACCAGGCCGCCGCTCCGTCGACCTCTGTGCGGCGCCCATCGTTTCGCGATGTGAGAGAATCGCCAGCGTGAGACAGCAAATCAGGCTGCGCCCTTCCACCAGGACGCGCCGCCCAGTCATCGCCGCCGGAGGGCCCGTATGATCGAGCGCTACACACTGCCCGAGATGGGCGCCATCTGGACCGAAGAGGCCAAGATGAACGCCTGGCTCGACGTCGAGATCGCCGCGGTGAAGGCCTGGAACAAGCTCGGCAAGATCCCCGACGCGGCCGTCGACGAGATCGTGACCAAGGCCGGCTTCAACGCCGCCCGTGTCGCCGAGATCGAGGCCACCACCAATCACGACGTCATCGCTTTCCTGACCAGCGTCGCCGAGCACGTCGGCGACGCCAGCAAGTACGTGCACTACGGCATGACCTCGAGCGACATGCTCGACACCGGCCTGGCGCTGCAGATCAAGCGAGCCGGGGCGCTCCTCGAGCGCGATCTCGTCGCCCTCGGCGAGGTCCTGCGCCGGCGAGCCTTCGAGTTCCGCGACACGGTGCAGGTAGGTCGTACGCACGGCGTCCACGCCGAGCCCATCACCTTCGGCATGAAGCTCGGCATGTGGGCCTTCGAGATACGCCGCCACGTCGAGCGCATGCGCACCGTGACGGCGGGCGCCGCAGTAGGAAAGATCAGCGGCGCCGTAGGCGCGTACAACAACATCGACCCACGCGTGGAGGAGCTCGTCTGCGAGGATCTCGGCCTGGGAATCGAACCGATCAGCAACCAGGTGGTGCAGCGCGACAGGCACGCGGCTTTCCTCACCTGCATCGCGATCATCGGCGCTAGCCTCGAGAAGTTCGCGACCGAGATCAGGCACCTGCAGCGCACCGAGGTGCGGGAGGCCGAGGAAGCGTTCGGCAAGGGCCAGAAGGGCTCCTCGGCCATGCCGCACAAGCGCAACCCCATCCTCAGCGAACGCATGGCCGGCTGCGCCCGCGTACTCCGCGGCAACGCCATGGTCGGCATGGAGAACGTTGCCCTCTGGCACGAGCGCGACATCAGCCACAGCTCGGCCGAGCGCATCGTCTTCCCCGATAGCTGCATCCTGCTCGACTACATGCTGCAGAAGTTCACGCGCCTCATGGAGACGCTCGTCGTCGACGACGAGCGCATGCTCGCCAACCTCGACCAGAGCTGCCGCCTCGTCTTCAGCGGCGCCGTGCTGCTGGCCCTGATCGACAAAGGCATGCTGCGCGAAGACGCTTACCGGGTGGTTCAGGACGCAGCGATGCGCGCCTGGCGCCAGGATGTCGACTTCGGTTTTGTCATTAAGCAGAACCCCGAGGCGATGGCGGTCATGGACCCGGCGGAGGTCGATGACGCGATGGATCCGAACCAGTACCTGCAGGGCCGCGATGCCATCTTCGCGCGACTGGACGACCTGCGGTTCTGAGCGCGTACTGCGGCCCTGACCTGTTCGGCGCTGCAGTACGCATGCCAGCCGCGCCATACCCATGCGGCTGCGCTATCATCGGAGAAGCGATGAACGCGGCGCTACCCACAAACCCCCGCGAGATCCGCCCAGCCCGCCCGGAGCTGGACGTGAGCGTGCGCGTGCCGGGATCCAAGAGCGTCACGAACCGTGCCCTGCTGCTGGCCGCGCTCGCCGACGGCACGTCACGGCTGCGCGGAGCGCTCTCGGCCGACGACACGCTGGCCTTCGCCGGCGGCCTGCGCAGCCTCGGCTTCGACGTCGAGACCGGCGGCGGCACCTGGAGCGTCGCCGGAGGCGGTGGGCGCATCCCCGCCCGCGAGGCCGACATCTGGTGCGCCGAGGCCGGCACGGCGGCGCGCTTCCTCCTCGCCGCCGCCGCTGCCGGCCGCGGCCGCTACCGGTTCGACGCGGCGCCGCAACTGCGGCGCCGGCCCTTGGCGCTGCTCCTCGACGCCCTGCGAACGCAGGGAGCGCGCACCGAGCCCGCGGCCGCCGAAGGTCTGCCGCTCACGCTCGAAGCAGCAGGGCTGACCGGCGGCGCGCTGCGACTCCCCGGCAGGATCTCCAGCCAGTTCATCTCCGCGCTGCTGATGGCGGCGCCGCTCGGCGAGCGGCCGCTTGAGCTCGTCGTCGACGGCCTCGTGAGCCGGCCCTACGTCGACATGACGCTGACGATGATGGAGCAGTTCGGCGTAACCGCCGAGCATCGCAGAGACGATCGCTTCCGCGTGCCGTGCGGCACGTATCGGGCGCGCGACTACCTCGTCGAGCCGGACGCCTCCACGGCGTCGTACTTCTTCGCGGCCGCCGCAGTCAGCGGCGGCCGCGTCCGCGTCCTCGGCCTGCAACGACGAGGCGGATTGCAGGGCGACGTGCGCTTCCTCGACGCGCTCGAGGTCATGGGCTGCGAGATCAGCGACGATCCCGAAGGCGTGTCCGTGGCCGGACCGGCCACGCTCGCCGGCCTGGACATCGACATGGCCGACATGTCCGACACCTTCATGACGCTGGCCGCCGTGGCCCCCTACGCCGCCTCCCCCGTCACCATGACCGGAGTGGCGAACGTCCGTCTCAAGGAGTCCGACCGTATTGCCGCGATGGAGACCAATCTGCGACGCCTCGGCGTCCCCACCGAATCGGGCCCAGACTTCCTGCGCGTGTACCCCGCCACGCCGAACGCGGGGCACGTCGATCCCCATGGCGACCACCGCATCGCCATGTCGTTCGCCGTTCTCGGACTACGCACGCCGGGCGTCGTCATCGACGACCCCGCCTGCGTCGCCAAGACCTGCCCCGACTTCTTCGCGGTGTGGAGCAGCCTGGAACGGGAGGCGACCTGACGTGGCCAGGGCATGAGCAGCACCTTGAGCACAAGCGACGTCACTCACCAGGGAGGGCGAGCATGAACGATGAGAGCACGGACCGGCCGCAGGATGCCACCGACCCGACGTTGCAGCGCAGCGACACCACCGGGCGGCCGGACGCAGCGGCCGACAACACGGCGGCCAGCACCTCGGCGCCGCCGACTGCCGGGCCGGCGGAATCGCACCAGCGCCCTCAGCCGACGCTCGTCGTGTCCAGAACACCGCGAGGCGGCGGCTCCAGAGCGGGCTGGATCGCCTTCGTACTGCTGATTCTCGCCGCAGCGGCAGCCGGCGGCGTCTGGTACTTCGTCCTGCGAGACCAGGGCAGATCCTCCCCAGTCGTCAGCCCGTCGACGAGCCCGGCCACCGTCTCGTGGGCGGGAGCCTGGGGCCGCACCGACGGAGTGGCGGGCGGCCTCGCGATCGAATCCTCCGGCGACAAGTACACCGTCAGCGTCTACGACGCCCGGCTGGCTGTCACGGGCTCGGCCACAGCGACGGCGAGCAGCGACGGGCGCACGCTCGCGTTCACGCTGCCTGAAGACTCTTCGTTCAGCGAACTCCCAGGCCCGCTCGACTGTGAGCTGACCACCGGGAGCGCCGCCGACACGGCGGTATTCACCGTCACGGCAGCCAACCAGACGAGAGTGTCGATGCCGCTCCAGCGCGTACTGGCGCTCACGCCCTCGTCACCGGCAGCCTCACCCTCCTCGACTGCGAGCGCCTCTCCCGACACGAACGCCGCGCCGCTCTCCCCGGAAGATGAGAAGATCATCGCCGGCGTAACCGCGATCCAGGACGGCGTGATCGCCTGGGCGGCGCGCCACGGGGGCGCCTATCCGACGACCGCAGAGGTCTCGAGCGAAGGCGGCATCGCCTCCTACGTGGATCCATGGCCTCGCAACCCCGAGACGGGCCGGCCCATGGCACTGGGCAGCAGCGTCGGGAGCTACACGTACGAGCAGATCAACGGAGGCAAGGCCTACCGGCTGGAGGCGCACCTCAGCGGCGGCGCGACGTACACGCTGCGATGACGCGATCCCAGCCACCCGGAGGCCGCGCGCGAGTTCGCCGGCAGGCGGCTTGACTGCCTCGGGAGGTCAACTGCAGACTGTGGCCACTCACACTCGAGCGGAGGGGAGAACCATGAGAAGCAGGATCATCCTGGCGATGTGTCTCGCGCTCGCATGGTGCGCGCTGGCCACCGCCATCGGTCCGCAGACGGCCGAAGCCGGCGTCCGCGTCGATCGTCTCCGCGAGCGACTCCACCTGCTCGACGGCTACCTCGAGCACTACGCCAACGATCACTTCAACCTGTATCCGCCCGCCCCAAGCGTTCGCAAAGGCGGCATCCGCGCGCCAGTCTGGCCGACCAATCCCTGGACGAAGCAGCCGATGAAGCCGGGCACCGGGGCCGGCGATTTCACGTACTGGGTAGCCGCCGGGCGCCTGCGGTGCAGGCTCACCGGCCATTACCCGGGCGGGACCATCGTCGTCCGCAGCCGAGTGCCGTACAGCCGCAAGATGCAGAACGACCATCGCACTATGGAAGGCGCGCAGCTCCTGCAGCGGTTCGCCGACGAATGGGCCCGGCGCCACGGCGGGCGGGCGCCCACAGCCGCGGAGATGGCCCCCAACGGCGCCGTCGGCAAACTGCGCAGCATCGCCTGGTGGCCGCACAACCCGTGGAACCACGAGCGCATGCATCAGGGCACCTGGTGGGGTGAATTCACCTACGAGGTCGATGCCACCACCGGTATCTACACGATCAAGATGCACAAGTCGCGGGGCGGTGCCTACTGGCTGCGCGGCCCGTTCAAAAAGACGCTGGCTTCGGCGGTCACCACCACCGAAGGCACGGCGCACTACCGGACCCTCGGGTCTCGACTCTCCGCGGCCATATCGGGCGGCGCGGTCGACCAGACCGACGGGTCGGCGGCCCTGGCCGTCGCCGGCTCACCCTCGCTCACTCCCTAGCACGGGCCAGGCGTAGAGCGGGGGCGGCGGATGCTTCCGCCGCCCCCCGCTCCGCAAGCCCGCCGAGTCAGTCGTCGACCGGCTCGAACTCGTCCTTCCCGACGCCGCAGTCCGGGCACATCCAGTCGTCGGGGAGATCCTCCCAGGCCGTGCCCGCGGGGATATCGCCGTCGGGGTCGCCGACGGCCGGGTCGTAGATGTAGCCGCAAACAAGACAGCGGTACTTCATGCGTGATCCTCCTCCTGCAGGCGCACCCCGCCCGCCGACGGCGGCGCCTGCGACGTGATCGTTCGGCTAATCCTTTCCCCCACACCGGTCAGCCAAACGGCACACACCTCAGAACCCGAACCGCCGAACGCGGGCGCCGTCTCGCCCACACGTGAAGCGATCGAGCTGCTCCCGAGCTGTGGCGGGTACAATGATCATATGAGCGCGGAGTCACACGGAAAGGCGGAAGGCATTGCCGCCGAGCTCGACAGCTTCCTCGGCGCCTTCTTCGACCGCGGAGGCTGGCGTTCGGAGATCAAGTTCGATCCTGCCGCCGACAGGCTCTACCTCGTCGTACGCCTGGCGAACGACAGGCTCTCGACCGACGACCGCTTCCTCGCTCTCGTCGAGCACTTCACGCGACTGCGAGGCGGCCACTTGAGGCAGAGCACAGGCCTTCGGCTCGAGTCCCGTCTCTTCTCGGTCGAGGGCAGTGAAATCACAGCCGCCCTCCGCTCGCGCGGCGCCCACCACCTGGACGACGACGCCCGCGCAGTGCGCATGCGTCGCCGTCTGGGGTGGCTCGGGCTGCAGCAACGCCTGGTCAGGCGGATCCTGCCCGGCGCGATGCTCTGGGCGACCGCTCTCGTGCTCGTCGTTGCCGTCATCGGGCTGCCGCTGAACCTGGCGCTCATCCTGGCCTTTGTAGCAGTCACCGTGCAGATTGGCGTCGACCTGCTCCTGAGAGCACGGCGCCAGCGGACATGAACGGCCGGCTGACCAGCTCGGCGGCGCTCCCCTCATGAGCCTCCGCGACGACGATCTTGTCTCGCTCCTGGTCAGCCTCACCGCAACCGGTGCGGCGGCCGACACAGGCTCCGTGCTCCGCGCCGCCGCGGAGGCGGCCTGCCGGGCCACACGATCCCGGCGCGGACAGGCCGGGCTCTGCGACGGCGAGGCCGCATCATCCGAAGGCTGGTTCGACGCGCAAGCCGGCTGGCAGCCCGGCCAGCGCCGCTGGCGTGAGGACGAAGGCGCGCCGGGTAGGGTCTGCGCCTCCGCCACGCCCCTCGTCTGCAACGACGCCCCGCGCGCCAAGGACGCCATCACGGAGACGGCCGCGCGTCCCGGAGCGGCGCACTTCGTCTGCGTCCCCCTCCTGGGTGAGAACGGCTCCTCCCTCGGCTTCCTGCATGTCGAAGACCGCAGCGAACCGTACGAGGCTCGCGATGTGCGCCTGCTCGCCCATCTTGCAGCATTCGTGGCCGGGCGTATTCACGCTTCGACAACGGGTGGCGGACGCGTTAACGAGCTCGCCGCCGCCCAGGCGGACGTGGCCGATCGCCTGCAGCGCAAGCTCCTGCCGGACAGCCCCCCGCGTCTCCCCGGGCTCGACGTCGCCTTCACCTACAGCTCGGCCAGCGCCGGCGTGCTCAGTGGGGGCGACTTCCTCGACTACTACAGCCGTTCGCCCGGCGTTCTCGCTTTCGCCATCGGCGATGTAGCCGGCAAAGGCGCTGACGCGATGGCGACCACCTTCGCGGCCAAGTACATCCTCCGCGCAGCGGTCCACGGCGGGCACCTTTCGTGGCCCGTCAGGCCTGGAGAGGCCCTGCAGGAACTGCGCACGGCGCTCCTCGAACAACCGGACTTCGCCGCGAGCTCCGAGCGCTTCATCACGGTGCTCTTCGGTACGCTGAACGTGCGCAGAGGCATTCTGCAGCTGGCCAGCGCCGGCCATCCGACGCCCTTTCTCGTGAGTCGCTCAGGCGTTGAGCGCCCAACCCTGCTGACCGAGCCGGCGATCGGCGTCGAGCTGGGCGCCGCACTGGAGCCGTACCCTGAGGAGACCGTTGCGCTCGATCCGGGGGATCTCGTGGTCATGTTCACCGACGGGCTCATCGAGCTGAGGAGCTCGCGGGGAGATGCTTTCGAGAACCATATCGCGGCCGTCCTCGCAAGCGCGCACGATCGCCCCGCCGCCGAGGTAGTCCAGCGCCTCGAGAGCGCTGCGGCCGGGTTCGCGGCCCGCCCCCAGCGCGACGACCTCGCCATCCTGTGCGTCCGGCTCGCCGGCTCAACTGCTGTAGACTAGCCTCAAGGCACCGCCGGGCGCGCAAACGTCGACGAAGGAGGGAGCCAGATGCGCCGTCGCAGACTGCGTGAAGAGGACGGCTTCATTCGCGAGATCCTCTGGGTCGCCCTGGGTGTCGCGATTCTGGCCATCGTCGTTCTCGACGGGATGGCCATCTTCCGCGCCAACGAGGCGGCCAGCAACGACGCCGCACGGGCGGCGAACGAGGCGCGAATCGTCTACTCGGAGACCACCGACCTTGGGGCGGCCAGACAGGCTGCCGAGGGATACCTGGAGAGAAGCGGCCACACGATGTCCTCGTTCGACACGAGAAGAAACCTCGAAGGCCAGCTGGTCTTCGTCGTCGGCGCCCAGACCCACGCCGAGACGCGGGTCTTCAAGTATCTCGGCAACCTGGGCCTCAGGAAGTGGGTCGACCGGCTGACGAACCCCTCGGCGGTCGGAGAGTCGAACTAGCCGCCGACCCCAAGCAGCACGGCGGCGGCGCTCGTACCGTCGCTCAGGTGGTGCGCAAGCGCCGACGCGCCGCATGGCGCCGCAAGCCGAGCTGCACGATCTCCTCGATCAGCGCAGGGCCCTCGATGCCCATCGCGGCCCAGAGGCGAGGAAAGCCGCTCAAGGCCGTCATCCCCGGGATCGTATTGATCTCGTTGACAAGAACCCTTCCGCTGGAACGCTCGAGGAAGAAGTCGCAGCGCGCGTACCCGCAGCAGTCGATGGCCGTAAAGGCCGCCACGGCCAGCTCGGCGATCTCCGCCTGCTTCCCGGAGTCGATGTCTGCCGGAACCACGAAGGACATCATGCCCTCGGTGTACTTGGACTCGAAGTCGTAGAACTCGTTGACGGATATGATCTCCGCCGCCACAGTAGCGCGAGCGTCCTCGTTGCCGAGGACCGCGCACTCCATCTCGCGAGCGTCGCAGGCCGCCTCGACGACGACCTTGCGGTCGTAGGAGGCGGCCAGCTCGAGGGCCGTCTCAAGCTCTTCGCGGTCATGTGCTTTGGTCATTCCCACGCTCGATCCCAGGTTGGCCGGCTTCACGAAGACAGGGTACGCAAGCCGATCTTCGACGGCGGCTACGGCGGCTGCCCCCCGGGCGGCCCCGTCCCGGAGCACCATGTAGTCGGTCTGCGGCAGGCCGCGACCGGCGAACACGTCCTTCATGTGCTCCTTGTCCATGCCGACAGCGCTGGCCGCCACACCTGCCCCGGCGTAGGGCAGGCCGCTGAGCTCGAGGAGCCCCTGGATCGTGCCGTCCTCCGCGAAGGTGCCGTGCATCATCGGAAAGACGTACCCGAGCGGCTGGAACGAGCCGTCTTCGCCCTGAAGCCCCGGCCGGGCAGGATCGATGCTGAGCTGAACGCTCATGCCTTCGGCGGCCTCAAGGCCCCCGCTGAGCGCGGCGTCGAGATCGGCCGGCCGCATCCAGCGGCCCTCCTTCGTGATGCCGACGGGAACGACGTTGTACTTGTCGCGGTCGAGCATGTCGGCCACGAAACGCGCGGAGCTCAGAGAGATGTCGTGTTCGGCGGAGCGACCGCCGAAGATCAGGGCGAGATCGAGCATGAGAGCAAGCCTACCTACGCGCCGCAGGGCGCGCAACGCGAGGCCCTCGCATGGAGACCCGGTGGCGCCGGGTGATCGCTCCACGCTCCGGCGAAGCCTTCCGCGCCGACGGCGCGGAAGGCCGCTCAGGACGCCGCTCGCCTCGCGATGAGGGCGGCCGTCGCCCCCGCGCCGATCCCGTTGTCAATGTTGACGACGACAAGCCCCGGGCTGCAGCTCTGCAGCATGCCGAGCAAAGCCGCCTCGCCGCGACCCCCGAGGCCGTAGCCGGTCGAGGTCGGAAGGCCGATGACGGGTACGTCGACCAGGCCGGCGACCACCGAGGGAAGGGCTCCTTCCATGCCGGCGGCGACGATCACGGCGGAAGCCCTGGCCTCGCGCATCTCCTCCAGAGGGGCTGCAAGACGATGAAGGCCGGCCACGCCGACATCGTAGGCGCTGACCACCCGCACGCCCATCGCCTCACAGACCGCCGCCGCCTCGCCGGCCACGGCCACATCGCTCGTACCGGCGGCCAATAGGCCGACAGCGCCGCGCTTCTGCGGCAGCGGCGCGCCCGCCCTGCGCACGATGACCACGCGGCTGCGCGCATCGTGCTCGACCACACCGCGCACACCGGCGGCCAGGGCCTGCGCCTGCGCCGCCGCGACACGGCTGCACAGCACCAAGGGGGAGTGGTCGAGAAAGCGTGCGACGATGGCCACGAGCTGGTCGTCCGTCTTGCCCTCTGCGAAGACGACCTCCGGCACGCCCTTGCGGGCGGCTCGCGAAACGTCGAGGCAGGCGTAATCGCCGACGGACGTGTAGCCGATGCTCCGCAAGCGCTCGGCCGCACGCTCCGGCGGGAGCCGTCCGGCGGCGACCTCCGCCAGCAGAGCGTCGATGGAATCATCCATGGGCGTGCCTCGACCCTTCATGGCGATCATTACGTCTGCGCGCCGCCTCCAACCGTGAGCGCTGGCCGAGAGAGACGCGATTCTCCGGCAGGTTCTGTCGCGATGCTCCAGAAACAGTAAGCGGTGCCGATAACCGTCAGTATAATCGGAGCACTATAGCCCACGACCGACTCTATGCGGGAGAGCAACTACACCGTCTACAGAATGAAACCCCGCCGCCGCTGGCCGTACGTCGTGCTGGTGGCGGCTTGCGCTGCAGCGGCGCTGATGACATGGCAACTCCTCACCGCACCCCGCGTTTCAGCCGTGACGCCAGGCCCGGAGGCATACGTCAACAAGCGGGTGCTCACGATCAGCCTCGACATCCACTGCCTGCGGAATCTCAAGAACCTGCGCGTGGCACTCGACGGGCGCGACATCACAGCCGGCGCCACGCTGCGCGACGATACGCTCGTCTTCACCACCGGCAAACTGGCCGAAGGGCGTCACTCGGTCTCGCTCTCGGCGAGCAGCTCCAATCTCTTCCGGCGCAGCATCGACAAGCACTGGCGGTTCACCGTGGACACGGTCGCCCCCACCCTGAAGATCACGGGCAAGGCCGGCAAGGGGATGATCAACACCGCTCCGGCGACGTTCGAAGGCAAGACTGAGGCGCTCGCCCTGGTCACAGTGACGAGCGGCTCCATCAAGGCAACCGGGCAGGCCGACAAGCGCGGCAACTACGCCGTCAGCGCCGGGCTCCCGGAAGGCCCCTCCGCAGTGACGATCACGGCTACCGACCGCGCCGGCAACTCCACCACGCGGCAGCTCGACGTCTACGTCGACTCCGTCCCGCCGCAGCTCAAGGTGACACGGATCGCGAAGATCGTCCGCCGCACCAGCCTCAAGATCAGCGTGCGCGCCACCGACCAGCTCGGGAAACCCACGGTACGCGCCAAGCTCAACGGCAACCCGTGCACGATCTCCGGGCCGGTCGCCAACGGCACCATCAGGCTCACGGGGCTCGCCGAAGGCTCCCATGTGCTGAGCATCAGCGCCAGCGACCGGGGCGGCAACGTGGTCACCAAGAGGCAGAGATTCGTCGTCGACAGCACCGAGAAGTTCGGATCGGCGTCCATGAGGCCCGGCGCGCGCGGCAAGGACGTCAAGGAGCTGCAGAGGCAGCTCGCGAAAGCCGGCGTGTACAAGGGCAAGCTGACCGGCGTCTACGACGACGCTACGACGAGCGCCGTGCAACAGCTGCAGACCAAGTACGGCATGACCGTCGACGGCCTGGTGGGCGACAACGTGCTCGCCGTACTGAGTGGAAAGATCATCGTCGACCTCAGCGACCTGCGGCTCTACCTCTACAGTAAGGGCAGCCTGGTCAAGACGTACCCGGTGGCGACGGGCGTCGCCGCGTACCCCACCCCCACCGGTTCCTACTCGATCGTGACGATGCAGAAGGACCCCACCTGGCTGCCGCCCAACTCCGACTGGGCGAGGGAGGCCAAACCCATCCCTCCGGGAATCGAGAACCCTCTCGGCACGCGATGGATGGGGACGAGCGCGCCCGGCATCGGCATCCACGGCGTCCCGCCGAGCGCGGACGCCAGCATCGGCACCTACGCCTCCCACGGATGCATCCGCATGCACAACTCGGATGCTATCGACCTCTTCAACCGCGTCGTCATCGGCATGCCGGTCATCATCCGGCCCTAGGCCCCGCCGGCTCAGGCCCCCCGAGCAGCACAGCACGCAGCTCACGCCGGTCCGTCGTGCCGAGCTTGCGCAGCACCGCTCGGCAGTGCGTACGCGCCGTCGCCGGTGAGACGCCGAGGCGCGCAGCGATCCTGGGCGTCGTCAGCCCCTCGAGCATCAGAAGGAGCACGTCGGCCTCACGAACCGTGATCCCCGCCCTCTCGAGCGCGTGACCGGCCGGCGGGTAGGCGAAGCGCGCCCGGCCGCCACGGGCACCGAGGCGCAGGACGATCGCGCAGCAGCCGTGGACCCGGTGGGCCGCCAGCACGGCCTCCGGCCCGGCGACGTACCCCACGAGCAGCCCGCCGCCGGCCGCGGCATCGGCCCACAGGCGCCGGCCGCGAGAGAAGCCGCCCGCAGCGCCGAGCTGCGAGAGGCGCGGGCAATCGTTGATGGCATCCATGCTGAGAAAGACGACCGAGGGACAACCGCCCCACTCGGATGCCGGCAGGCCCTCCGGAACCACGAAGCCCAGCAGGCGCGCCGCCGCCTCGGCGTGAAGTCGCGACAGGGGATCGGGGTCGACGACCACCGCGGCGCCGCCGGCGAGCGACTCCAGCGAACCGCCGCGCGCAGCGTGAGCGACGCTCACGGCGCACCCCGGCCCCCAGCCAGCACCTGACCCCGAATCGCCGGCGTCCCGGGACGCCGGCGCTCTCTCCGTCATGTCCCCCCTCGTCTCCCGACGCCGGCGAGGCGCCCCTCGGCCCGGTGGCCGACGGAGAGCTCGGAAGCCGCCGGCTCGTGGAGCGGGCAGCATAGCCCCGCCGCAGGCCGACGTCGTCCTCCTCTGCGTGGAGCGCCTGCGCAGAGCGCACCGGGCGCCACGTCCGCGCATCCACCCACGGGTGGATCGTAACGCACAACGACGAGGATCCATGAACGACAGCGCCTCCCTGAGATAAACTGACGCCTGTCCCGATAGTTCTCACTCTTGGCAGGTTAGCGATGAACATCCGCGTCTACGTCACCCCTAAGCAGGGCATCCTCGACCCCCAAGGCGCGGCCGTCGAGCGCTCCCTCCCCGATCTCGGCTACGACGGCGTCAGCGGCGTGCGCATCGGCAAGATCATCAACCTCACCCTGAGCAGCGACTTGAGCGCAGACGACGCTCGCGCGAAGGTCGACGATATGTGCCGTCGACTCCTTACCAACCCGATCATCGAGGACTACACCTTTGAGATCGGCGAGGGCTGAAGCATGAGCCCCACCTCCACAGCCCCCGTGCGCTTCGGCATCGTCGTCTTCCCCGGGAGCAACGACGCCGACTCCCACCACGCGATCTCCACCTTCCCCGGCGCCACGGCACAGCACCTGTGGCACAAGGACACCGACCTGCAGGGCGTGCAGGCCGTTATCCTGCCGGGCGGCTTCAGCTACGGCGACTACCTTCGCAGCGGCGCGCTCGCGCGCTTCAGCCCCATCATGCAGTCGGTCGTCGACTTCGCCCGCGGCGGCGGCCTCGTTATGGGCATCGGCAACGGCTTCCAGACCCTGGTCGAGGCCGGCCTCCTGCCTGGCGCCCTCATCCGTAACACCGGCCTCAAGTTCGTCTGCACGTACGTCAACCTGCGAGTCGAGGCCACGACGACGCCGTTCACCGGCGCCTACAACCGGGGAGACCTCCTTCGCATCGTCGTCAAGCACAACGACGGCAACTACATCGTCGACCCGGAGACCCTGGAGCGCATGAAGGCGAACGACCAGATCGTGCTCCGGTACGCCGACGCCACGGGCGCAGCGACGGCGTCCTCCAGCCCCAACGGATCCCTGGAGAACATCGCCGGCGTCTGCAACGAGGCCCGCAACGTCTTCGGCATGATGCCGCACCCGGAGAACTCGGTCGAGGCCGGGCTCGCCGGAGGCGCCGACGGCCGAGGCTTCTTCCAGTCGATCATCGAGAGCGTCCTGCGGACCTCGGAGGTGAGGGCATGACCCAGCGAGCCACGCTCGAGGCCGCCATTGAGCTCGGCCTGACCGAAGACGAATACGCACGTATCTGCGAGATCCAGGGCGGCGAGCCGACGTACGTCGAGCTCGCCATCTACTCGCTGATGTGGAGCGAGCACTGCAGCTACAAGCACTCGCGGCCGATCCTGAAGCGCTTCCCCACGAGCGGGCCGCGTATCCTCCAGGGGCCCGGCGAGAACGCCGGCATCGTCGACATCGGCGACGGCTGGGCCGTGGCCATGAAGGTCGAGAGCCATAACCACCCCTCAGCGGTCGAGCCCTTCCAGGGCGCCGCCACTGGTGTGGGCGGCATCGTGCGCGACATTTTCACCATGGGCGCGCGGCCCTGCGCCTCGCTCAACTCCCTGCGCTTCGGCGAGCTCGACGAACCCCGCCAGCGCTACCTGCTCGACGGAGCCGTGGCCGGCATCGCCCACTACGGCAACTGCCTGGGCGTCCCCACGGTCGGCGGCGAGATCTGCTTCGAGCCCAGCTACGAAGGCAACTGCCTCATCAATGCCATGGGCGCCGGCCTGATCCGCAGCGACAGTATCGTGCGCGCCGTCGCCTCGGGCATCGGCAACCACGTCGTGCTTATCGGATCCAAGACGGGCCGCGACGGCATCGGCGGCGCCAGCGTACTCGCCAGCCAGGAGTTCGACGAAACCCTGGAGGAAAAGCTGCCGTCGTCCCAGGTCGGCGACCCCTTCACCGAGAAGAAGCTCGTCGAGGCCTGCCTCGAGCTGCTCGACCGCAAGCTCGTCGTGAGCATGCAGGATCTGGGCGCTGCCGGCCTCACCAGCTCCAGCTCCGAGATGGCCAGCAAAGGCAGTGTCGGCCTCGACGTCCACGCCGACCGCGTGCCGCTGCGTGATGCCGACATGGAGCCGTGGGAGATCATGATCAGCGAGAGCCAGGAGCGCATGCTGGCGATCGTCACTCCCGAGCAGATCAACGAAGTACGCGAGATCTGCGAGCGCTGGGATCTCGACTGCACCGTGATCGGGGAAGTCACCGACAGCAAGATGCTGCGCGTCATCTGGCACGGAGAGCGCGTCGCCGACATCCCGGCCCGGCGCCTCGCCGACGAGAGCCCGGTGATCCGTACGCCTTCCTTCAAGCCCTCGCACCTCGTCGACCAGCCGGTCGCCGTCACAGACGACGCCTACCCGCAGCCGGCAGACCTCGGCGCGGCGCTCACCGAGCTGCTCGCCGCGCCCAACATCGCCAGCAAGCGCTGGGCCTACGAGCAGTACGACTTCATAGCGCAGGCCAACACCGTGCAGACTCCTGGCGGCGACGCCGCCGTCCTGCGCATCAAAGACACGACACGGGGCATCGCTTTCACCAGCGACTGCAATGGGCGCCACTGCTATCTCGATCCATACCGCGGCGCCAAGGCGGCCGTCGCCGAGGCCGCCCGCAACCTGAGTTGCGCCGGGGCGCTCCCGATCGCCGTCACCGACGGCCTGAACTTCGGCAACCCGGAGAAGGGCGACATCTACTGGCAGTTCGAGCAGGCGGTCGAGGGCATCTCCCAGGCCTGCGAGGCGCTCGACACACCGGTCGTCAGCGGCAACGTCAGCTTCTACAACGAGAGCTTCGGCCAGGCCATCTATCCGACACCGGTGATCGGTATGCTCGGCCTCTACGAGGACGTCAGCATCCATCTCGACGCGGCATTCAAGGACGAAGGCGACGTGATCCTCCTGCTCGGCCCCGAGGCCGCCTGGATCGACGGGTCCGAGTACCAGAAGACGCACTTCGGCAAGGTCGAGGGACGCATCCCCGACGTCGACCTCACGCTCGAGGCCGAGCTCCAGGGCAGGCTGCGCGCGGCCATCGCCGCCGGTCTCCTGAAGAGCGCTCACGACTGCGCCGACGGCGGCCTCGCCGTGGCGCTGGCCGAGTGCTGCATCCTGAGCGGCTCCACAGGCGGCGCGTCCTACGCCGACCCCGAGGCGCCGGAGCAGATCCCCGGCGGACGCGGGCGCTGGCTCGGCGCCGATGTCGACCTCGGCGCAGTCACCGCGATCGACGGCGCCGGCGGGCGATCCGACCTCGCGCTCTTCGGCGAGGCGCCGACGCGAGTCGTCGCCACCGTCGCCCCCGAGCTGCTCGACGCCCTCGAGGCCGTTCTCGGCGACCTTCCACACCGCGTCCTCGGCCGGGTGACCGGCGCCGACCTCCGGTGTACCATGGGCGGCGAGGAGCTTCTCACCGTGCCGGTAAGCGATCTCCATTGCGCCTATGAGTCGCTCCCTAAGCGACTCTCGTGACCGCCTGAGCGAGTCTCGTGTATAACGATCAACTCCACGACAGCTGTGGCGTCTTCGGCATCCATGCGCCGGGGCACGACGTGGCGCGCCTGACCTTCTTCGGCCTCTACGCCCTGCAACACCGCGGTCAGGAGAGCGCCGGGATCGCAGTCAGCGACGGGGGCCAGATCACGGTGATCAAGGACCTCGGCCTCGTGAGCCAGGTCTTCAACGAGCAGATGCTCGCCAGCCTCAGCGGCCAGCACGCAATCGGCCACGTGCGCTACTCCACCACCGGCGCCGACAACTGGCGCAACTCACAGCCGCTGGTCCACAGCCGCAACGGCGACGTCATCGCGCTCGGCCACAACGGCAACCTGGTGAATACCACTGACCTGCGCGACGAGCTCTTCCGTCAGGGCGTCAGGTTCTCCGGCACCAGCGACACCGAGGTGATCACGGCGCTCATCGCCCACGCGGCGGAGCCCGACCTGCTCAGCGCCGTGCGTACCGCGGTCAGCAAGATCCGGGGCGCCTTCTCGGCGACGGTGATGAGCGGTGATGCTCTGATCGGCTTCCGCGACCCCTTCGGGGCTCGCCCCCTCTGCCTCGGCGACTACGAAGGCCACCCCGTAATCAGCAGCGAGACCGCCGGGTTCGACATCATCGGCGCCGACTTCGTGCGTGAGATCCTGCCCGGCGAGATCGTCATGGTCGACAGCGAGCACGGCCTCCGCAGCGAGCGCGTCGAGCTCGAAGGCTCGCGGCCGGCGCTCTGCATCTTCGAGTTCATCTACTTCGCAAGGCCCGACAGCGTCATCCTGGGCCGTACGCTGCACCTCGTGCGGCAGGCGATGGGCCGGCACCTCGCGGCCGAGGCGCCCGTCGCGGCCGACCTGGTCATCCCCGTGCCGGATACAGGGATGCCGGCGGCGATCGGCTACGCCGCCGCCGCCGACATCCCCTACGCCGAGGGCCTCATCAAGAACCGCTATGTTCACCGCACCTTCATTCAGCCGGACGACCGGCTGCGCCAGGTGGGCATCCGCATGAAGCTTAACCCGCTCAGCGGCGTGATCGATGGCAAACGCCTCGTCGTAGTCGACGACTCCATCGTGCGCGGCAACACGACCGGCAAGATCGTCGACATGCTCTACAAGGCAGGGGCAAAAGAGGTGCACCTGCGCATCAGCGCGCCGCCCATCAAGTGGCCCTGCTACTACGGCATCGACATGGCCACCCGCGCCGAGCTCATCTCCGCCAACCTCAGCGTTGAGAAGATTCGCGCCAAGCTCGGCGCCACCAGCCTGCACTTCCTTACGCTCGAAGGCTTGCAGGAGAGCACCGGGCTGCCCAAGAGCCAGTTCTGCCGGGCGTGCTTCGACGGCGACTACCCGATCGTCGTCCCGGAGGAGTACGCGATGTGCAAGATGCGATTCGAGGGAGGTGCACCGCCCTGCCAGACCTAGGCCAGCCCCGGTGAGCGGCCAAGACGCGCCCGACCGCATCTCGCTGGCGGTCCCGCGCTGGCTGCGCCAGCTCGGCTACGCCAGCTGGCTTCTGATCGGCATCGCCATCGTCCTGATAGGCGTCAGCGCCGCGCTCTCGGCGATGCGCGGCATCGTCGTCCCCACGCTCTTCGCGATCCTGCTGGCGGCGACCTTCCTGCCGGTGGTCGACCGCCTGGAGCGCTGGCGCCTCAAACGCTGGGTCGGCGCTGTGCTGGTGACGCTGCTGATCATTGCGGGAAGCGCCGTGCTCGTCCTCATCGTGGTCAAGGGACTCCTCGAGCAGGCCCCGGCCATCGCCGCCCAGATCGACGCGGCGCTAAGCTGGATCCAGGCCTGGCTGTCCAGCCACAACATCGACCCGGGCGTAGTCGGCTCGGTCGAGTCGGCGATCAAGAACGGAGCCTCGTCGCTGGCCCGCGGTGCGGTGGGCGGCGTCGTCCACGGAATGGCCTCGGTTGCCTCGCTCGTCTTCGGCATCTTCATCGCCTTCAACATCCTCATCTACCTGCTCATCAGCGGACGACGCATAGGCGCCTGGCTCTCGGGAGTCGTCAAGCCCGTGCCCCAGGCGATCGCCTACTCAATCCTCTCCGACAGCGCACGCTTCCTGCGCGGCTACCTGTGGGGCAGCACGCTGGTCGGCGTCTTCAACGGCCTCGTGGCGGGCGTGGGAGCGGCGATCATCGACGTGCCTCTGGCGGCAACGATCGGCATCGTGTGCTGGGCGTCGAACTACATCCCCATGTTCGGGGCACTGATCGGAGGCGCGTTCGCGGTCCTCATCGCCCTGGGCGTCGGCGGTTTCGAGAAGGCCGCGCTGATGCTCGTCTTCATCATCATCGCCAATGGCCCGCTGCAGAACGTGGTGATGCAGTTCGCCCTGGGCGGCACGCTCAAGCTCCACGGGCTGGTGGTGCTCTTCGCGACAACGGCAGGAGCCATCGTCGGCGGCGCCATCGGCGGCGTCTTCGCCGCTCCCTTCACCAAGATCGGTCTCGACGCCTACCGGAGGCTCAGAGACGCCGGCATGTTCGACGAAGCGACCCCCGAGGCGACGGCCGAGCGCCTGGCAGACGAAGGCAGGCGGTCCGATGCGTCGCCTGCCATCACAGACGCGCCGCCTCCCTCCCTCATGGAGTAGCCACGGAACGCCGTGACTACTGCGCGGCGGCAGTGAAGATCAGGAGCTGCCTTCCTTTGCAGCAACCGGCGACCGCCACGTGCCGTAGAATAGCCTGATCCGGGTAGAGGCCCACGTTATCTCGCGACGATCGGAGTCCGATGGGTGGAGAGCAGGGATTCACGTACAAGGAAGCCGGCGTCGACATCGAGGCCGGCAACCGCGCCGTCGAGCTCATGAAGCAACGCCTCAGGAGTACGCGCCACCCGCTCGTGCTGGGCGGACTCGGAGGGTTCGGCGGAGCGTTCAGGCTGCCACGACTCAACGACCCCGTTCTCGTGGCCGGCACCGATGGCGTCGGCACCAAGATCGAGCTGGCGCGGACCATGGGCCGGCTGGGCACCATCGGCATCGACCTCGTGGCGATGAGCGTCAACGACGTGTCGGCCTGCGGCGCCGTACCGCTCTTTTTCCTCGATTACCTCGTCGTCGGCAGGGTGGTGCCTGAGGAGGTCGCCGAGATCGTCGCCGGCGTCGACGAGGGTTGCCTGATGGCTGGCTGCGCGCTGCTCGGCGGCGAGACCGCCGAGCACCCGGGGCAGTTCCCCGGCGGCGACTTCGACATGGCGGGCTTCGCGGTGGGCGCCGCGGAGCGCGACGCGCTCTGGGGGCCGCGGCGGGTCACCGCCGGCGACATCCTCCTCGGCGTGTGCTCGAGCGGGCTGCACTCAAACGGCTTCAGTCTCGTGCGGCACCTCCTCAAGGAGCACGCCATCGACCTCCACAGCCCGTTCGCAGTCGATAACAACCCCGCTGACGTCTCCGACGCTTCAGTCGCCAGCATCGGCGACGTCCTGCTGACGCCGACCACCATCTACAGCCCCGTCCTGCGCGATCTCGGAGAGGCGGTCGCCGTGCACGCCGCCGCGCACATCACCGGCGGCGGCTTCCCTGACAACGTCGGCCGTGCAATCCCCGACGCGCTGGCCGCCGAGCTGGACCTCGAGGCCTGGTCGCCAGCTCCCGTCTTCCGCTGGATTCACGCGCTCGGAGTCGGGGAGAGCGAACTGCTGCGGACGTTCAACTGTGGCCTGGGCATGGTGATCGCGCTCGATGCGTCCGACGCCGAGCCGAGCCTCCAGGTCGTAAGATCGCACGGGCTCGAGGCCCAGATCGTCGGCCGGGTCGTGGATCGCGCCGGCGAGGACGCTGTGAGATACAGGGGTAATCTCAGGCTGTGAGATCGTACGATCTCATTGCTTGTGGCGCGCTCAACCTCGACCTTATCTACCGGCTCTCGCCCGACTTCCCGCTCTGGAAGGATCTGGGACCGCCGGGCGGCGAGCAGGTCGCAGACGAACGTCTGCGGCGCGCCCTCGACGACGCCCTGGCCGACGTGCCCCCGGCGCGTTCCGGCGGAGGACAGGCGGCCAACGCAGCCTGCGCCCTGGCGCGGCTCGGGTATCGTACGGCGATGGTCGGCCGGGTCGGAGACGACGAGCACGGCGCCAGCCTGATCGAGCAGCTCGACCCCGCCGACGCCCGCTTCGTCGCCCGCGGCGGCAGCACTGGCCGCGTCTACGTCCTGCTCGACAAGGACGGCGAACGCCGCAGCCTCGTCTGGCCCGGCGCCAACGACGATCTCCGCCCCAGCGACCTCCCGCGTCGGCTGCCGGCCACTCGTTACGCCCATTTCACGAGCTTCGCCGGCGACGGCCCCCTCAAAGCGCAGCTTGCTCTGCTCGCGCGGCTGCCGACCGAGGTGGCAGTGTGCTTCGACCCTGGGGAGATCTACGCTCGCCAAGGCGTGAAGCGCTTCCTCCCGATCCTCCGCCGATGCGCCTACCTCTTCGTCACCGAGCGCGAGCTCGAAATGCTGTGCGGCCTCTCCCTGCCGGAGTCCCTCGAGTTCGTGCTGCGCGCAGGCGTAAACCTGGTCGTCTTCAAGATGGGCGACCGCGGCGCCCGGCTGGTGGGCCGCCGCGGCGACCTCTACGTGCCGCCGGTACCGACCGAGGTGATCGACGTCACCGGCGCCGGCGATCTCTTCGCCGCAGGCTTCATCGCCGGTATGATCGAGCAGGTGAGCCTGGAGAGCGCAGGACGGCTCGCTGCATGGACCGTGAGCCGCGGCATCATGGGGCTGGGGCGCAGTTCCTACCCCGACGCCGCGACCTGGCGCCTGCGGCTCGCGGAGGAGCGCGGCTCCAGCGATGCTGTTGCTCGCCGGTAGGGAATAGATCCACATACGACAGGGGGTGAGGGGCTCGACGGCCCAGCCGAGCAACCGGTCGGGTCTCAGGGGAAGCTCGCAGAGGAGGGAACCACTATGGCATTCATCGACGAAGCGAAGAAAGCCGCAACGGAGGCGGCGACCAGGGCGAAAGAGGCCACTGTGAGGGCAAAGGAGGCGGCTGAGCCGACCATCGAGAAGGTACGCCAGAAGGCCGAGCCGACCATCAAGAGAGCGCGCGAGAGAACTGAGCCGACCATCCAGAGAGTGCGCGAGAAGGCAGAGCCGGCCATCGGGAAGCTCAAGGAGAAGGCAGAGCCGGCCTACGAGAAGGTTCGTGAGAGGGCTGAGCCGGCCATCGGGAAGGTACGTGAGAAAGCCGAGCCGGCCATCGAGAGAGCGCGCGAAAAGGCCGAGCCCGCGCTCGAAAAGATCAAGGAGAAGGCAGAGCCGGCCATCGGGAAGCTCAAGGAGAAGGCCGAACCGGCCTACGAGAAGGCCAAAGAGAAGGCCGGCGAGCTCGCCGATAAGGCCAGGCAGAGGCTTTCGTAAGCGCCTCCGACAGCACGGGCTTTGGCCGGCGGAGCCATTTCGGTTACGCTTGACCTTCAGACCGCCCGACGTACGACGCCGACCCGCGTGACCTGACCACCTGAAGGAGCGTGACCGTGAAGGTTAAGCGAGCCCTTATCTCCGTGTTCAACAAGAGCGGCGTGGAGGCGTTCGCCAAAGGACTGACCGACCTCGGCGTGCAGCTCATCTCCACCGGCGGGACCGCGAAGCTTCTCAAAGACTCGGGCATTCCCGTCACCCTCGTGGAGGAAGTGACCGGCTTCCCCGAGATGCTCGACGGTCGCGTCAAGACGATGCACCCCCGGCTCATGGCCGGCATCCTCGCGCGCCGTGACGTGCCCGAGCACGTCGACACGATCGCCAAGCATGGCATCGAGCCCATCGACATGGTCGTCTGCAACCTCTACCCCTTCGAGCAGGTAGCCGGACGCCGAGGCGTGGCGGACGAGGTCGTCATCGAGAACATCGATATCGGCGGCCCCTCGATGATCCGCGCCGCGGCCAAGAACCACGCCGGCGTGGCTGTCGTCACCAGCCACGAGGACTACGACGATCTGCTCGCCGAGCTTCGCGAGAACCACGGGGAGCTCGGCTACGAGACACTACGAGAGCTGGCCACTAAGGCCTTCTGCCGCACGGCGCACTACGACTTCGCGATCGCCAACTGGTTCAGCGCGGAGAAGACCGACTTCCCGGGCTGCGTGCTGCGCGGCTACGACAAGGTGCTCGACCTCAAGTACGGCGAAAACCCCCACCAGCGAGCGGCGTACTACGCTGAGAGAGACGTGCGCCAGCACCTGCTCTCGCAGGTGACGCAGCTCCACGGTCCACAGCTCGGCTTCAACAACCTCTACGACCTCAGCGCCGCCCGCAGCATCTGCGACGAGTTCTCGCTACCGTGCGTGACGATCATCAAGCACAACAACCCCTGTGGCTGCGCCCTCGCCGAGAACCTCGCGGCCGCCTACGACAAGGCCTACGCCTGCGACCCGGTGAGCGCCTTCGGCTCCGTCATCGCCGTCAACCGCACCGTCGATATGGAACTCGCCGAGCGTCTCAGCGAGCTCTTCGTCGAGGTGCTCTTCGCGCCCGGCTACGACGCCGCCGCCCTCGAGATCCTCTGCCGCAAAGAGAACATCCGCATCCTCTTCGGCGAGGAGCGCCGGCAGCTCAGCGCCGCCGAGCTCGACTACAAGCGCGTGCTGGGCGGCATGCTGGTGCAGGACCGCGACACCGGGAACGAGGAGCGCAACGAGATGACGGTGGTGACCACGCGCCACCCCTCCGAGCAGGAGTGGGGCGACCTCATCTTCGCCTTCCGCGTCGCCAAGCACGTCAAGAGCAACGCGATCGTGATCGCCCGCGACCTCGCTACCCTGGGCGTGGGCGCCGGCCAGATGAGCCGCGTCGACTCCACGCGCATCGCGATCGAGAAGGCGACAAGCGACCTCAAGGGTGCCGTGGTGGGCTCGGATGCGTTCTTCCCCTTCCCCGACGCCGTCGAGCTGGCCATCGAGAACGGCGTCACCGCCTTCATGCAGCCGGGTGGCTCGAAGGGCGACGAAGCCGCCCTCGCCGCCTGCGAGAGGCGGGGCGCAGCGATGGTCTTCACAGGCCGGCGCCACTTCCTGCACTAGACGCTCCCCCAGAAGTCGTGAGGCAGGGTGCTTCGCCTGCGAAGGAGGAGCCATGAAGTGGCGCAGGCCGCGCGGCAGCGGCAACCCTGGTTCAAGCAAGGCCGCACCACCGGCGAGCTTTGGCACAGCGACACGGTCGAGGGCGCGCACGAGGGAGTGCGCGGGGACGCGCGCGGGCTCGTGCGCACCCTGAAGCCCCGACGCCCTGCGCGATGGTACAATCCAATCCGGTTTGCGGGCCGCTAGCTCAGTTGGTAGAGCAGGGGACTTTTAATCCCAAGGTCACAGGTTCGATTCCTGTGCGGCCCACCACCCGCTCCTGACACGCCGGGCTCTCGCCGGCCGACTCGAGAGGTGTGCGATCTTACACAGGTACGACGACTGGACCATCAGCCTCGACGTCGATGCGGTAATCCGCCTGCAGGGCATGGACCCCGCCGCCGTGCGCGCCCGCAGCCCGCGGATCGTCGCCGCCGCGGAGGCGGCCATCGAAGACGCGCGCCCGTACCTTCAGCCTGTCGTGCTCTCCCGTGAGCTCACGGTCACCGGACACGATGAGGATCGCGTGCGCGTCGACGGCGGGGAGCTCGTGTGCAGCCCCGACGTGGCGGCCCGCCTGGCGTCGGCCCATCGCCTCATCGTCGTCGGGGCGACCGTCGGCCAGCCGGTCGACGATCACGCGATCGCAGTCTTCGCCGCCGACCCTATGCACGCCCTCGGCGTGCACGGCGTCGGCGGCGCGGCCGTCGAGGACCTCGCCGGGCAGGCGTGTCGCATGCTCCGCTGCGAGGCGGCGCGAGGCGGCGCGGACTGCAGCATCGCCTGCTGGCCGGGCCGGCACGGCTGGCCCACCCTCGACGCGCAGGCGCAGATCTTCGCACTGCTCGCGCCGGGCGACGAGGCTCCCGGCGTCATGGAGCTCACCACGGCGCGCCTCGTCCGCCCACCCAAATCCCTCTCCTTCGTCATCGGGTTCGGCGAGCGGCCTCTCACCGATGACGAGGTCTGCGACGCCTGCGGGCTCGCGCCTGTCTGCGCCTACCGCGGCTGCTGAGGCTCGCCGGAGCACGGCGTCTCCCGACGGGCAGACGCACGCGACGCAGGCAAGAGCGCGGTCAGGCTGTATAATCCCTTTCTGCTCCACGCGTGCCCCCATCGTCTAGCGGCCTAGGACACCGGCCTTTCAAGCCGGCAGCACGGATTCGAATTCCGTTGGGGGCACCAGCACCTCTCTCACTCACCGTCATCGCGTGCACCCTCGAAGCGCGTCGCTCGCGGCAGAAGCGCCTCATACCTGATGGGGTATAATTCCCGGCAAGTCCGGCCACACGAGGAGGCGTCATGGCATCCGCTGAGATCGACAGCGGTATCTGTGGTTTCTGCACCACGATCCGCTCCCGGAGCGACGGCAGCGTCGTCCGTCTCGAGATCGAGTCGACCTGCCCCCACGTCAACGAGCTCGGCGAGCACCTCACCGAAGTCGATCCGTGGCGCGAAATCAGCTTCCGGGGCGAGGGTCCCCTGACGTTCCGCCTGGCCGCCGAGCACCTCGCCCACCCCGCCTGCCCGGTGCCGGCCGGCATCATCAAGGCGATCGAGGTGGAGGCGCGGCTGGCGCTGCCGAAGGACGCGAGCATCAGGCCGTCGCGCGACTGAGCGGTTCCGGCCGGGAGCGGCTGCGCCGCCCGGCCGGCTCCCTCTAGTCCGCCAGGCGGAAGCGCGACACCGCCACCGCGAACAACCCTGCCGACCACGCCAAGACCACGCCGAAGGCCGGCAGCACGTCCTGGACGGTGAACCCGCGTACGACGATCCCGCGCAGCCCATCGAGGATCCACGACGTGGGCAGCAGGTGCCCGACGAACTGGAAGGTTGGGCCGGTAATCTCCAGTGGGAACCAGGCGCCCGAGAGCGCCGATACGGCCATCGAGACCAATACCGTAGTGGCGACGAGAGCCTGCTCGGACTTCAGCAGCGCCGCCAGCATCAGCCCCAGCGCCGCCGCGAAGCAGGAGAGGGCGACCATCATGAGCAGCAGCGCCGCCGGGTTGCGCAGGTAGTCGACGCCGAACACCAGCTGGGCGACCCCCATGAGGATCACCTGCTGCATGAACGTCAGAACGAACATGCCCGCCATCTTGCCGGCGATGACCTCGGAACGCCGCACCCGCGTCGTCATCAGGCGAAGCAGGGTGAAGTTCCTCCGCTCCATGATGAAGGTCGCTCCCGCGGTCATAATCCCGAACAGGATGAAGTTGATGAGCATGCCCGGCGAGCTGAGCACGAAGCCCGTCGGCACCTGCCCGGCCGCCGCTCCCGCGTCGATCACGCGGATTGTGGCGGCAGGGCGGGCGAGCGCCTTGGAGGCGAGTGGCCGAGCCTTGAGCAGAGCGGCGTCCTCAGCGTCACCGCCGCCCTGAGACCCGGCAGAAGCGCCGGCCACCGCAGTCACCGCCGCACGGGCTGCGCGCTCCGCAGCCACGACCTGTCCGGCGAGCGCATACACCTCCGTCTGCACCGTCTGCACACCCGAAGAGCCGGAGTCGCCGACCACGGTGAGCGACGCGGGCTTGCCGCTGCTGACCGTCGCCGAGAACCCCGACGGGATCAGAAGAGCAGCCGCGGCGTCGCCCTCGTCGACGGCCTTCTCCGCCTCCACCGCATCCATACGAGTGACCTTCAGAGCGTCGGACCCCTCGACCGCCCGTACCAGCGCCTGCGCCGAGGGGCCGGAGTCGCCGATCCAGAGAGCGAGAGGCAGCCGGTCGCTCTCGCCGCCCAGCAACGTCCCGAAGAACGCCGTGAAGGCCAGCGGCATAACGACGATGAAGAGCAGCGCGAGGCGGTCGCGGCGCGTCTCCAGCAAGTCTTTCGCGGCGAGAGCCCAGATGCGTTTCATCGACACCTCACGCGAACCGCCGCCGGAAGCGCCACACAGCGAGCGCGAAGAAGACGGCGCAGAACGCCAGCGTCACCAGCAGTACCGGGACGATGTCGGCCACACCGCCGCCCCGCATCGTGGTGTTCCAGCCCTCGAGCAGCCAACCGTTGGGCGTGAGCCGCTGAACGATAGCGTACGTACTGCCCGCCTGCGCCGGGCCGGTAAAGTTCCCGCCCACGAGCGCGAGAACAAGGTACACGCCGGATCCGATCGCACCAGCCTGGCCGGGCGTGCGCACAAGAGAGATGACCAGCAGGGCAAGGCCGGCGGCGACGGCCGCAGTCACTAGCACGAGGAGCGCCGCCGGGGCAGGTGCACCCCAGTCGATGCCGAAGAACACGAGCCCCCCGATCACCAGCAGGATGCCCTGCGCGAGCACCGTTGCAAAGGTAGAGACGAACTTGCCGCCGATGATGACGCGACGAGGAGACGGTGTCGTGAACAGCCGCGCCAGAGTGCCGTCCTGATCCTCGGTCAGGATGGTTTGAGCCACACCCGACGCCCCGAAGAGCATGAAGAGAACCATCATGCCGGCCAGGACGCCTCCGATGATGCCGACGTCCTCTGACTTCTCGCCGTCGGCGAGCTGAGGCGGGCGCTGGTCAAGCGCCAGCCCCGCGGAGCCGCGTTCAGCATCCCGCACGAACGTCGCGACACCTCGCTGCGCCGCCGCCGCGACCTCGCCAGCCTCGCGACCGTCGGCGACGGCCAGCCCCTGCGCAGCTGCGGCCGCAGCCCGGGCTCCATTGAAGACCAGCAGGGCCTGACTCACGACGCTCTCAGTGACAGCCCCGCCGACGCTATGGGTGGGGTTCCTGTAGAGCTCGACCTCGGTGGTCTCCGCGGATGCGCCGTACACCACCCGGCTGAAATCGGCGGGAATGACCACGGCGACGGCCGCCTCGCCGTCGTCCACCTTCTGGCGCGCGGCCTCCGCCGTGGCGGCAGTGTTCACCGCGAGCACGTCCTTGAGGTCCGGCGCCTGCAGGACGCCGGCGACCAGGTCGCCGGCCGTGCCGCCGTGTTCGGCGGGCGCCGCGGCCGTGCTCCGGTCGAGGTTGGCGAGCGTAACTTTGGCCGCCGTGATGGAGAACCCGCCGGCGCCGCCGAAGGCGAGGCCCAGCAGCGCCGAGAGAGCCAGCGGAGCGGCAAGCATCATGGTCAGCGCCGGCAGGTTGCGGAAGGTGCTGCGCAGATCCTTGGCGGCGATGGCGAAGATGCGGCTCACGATGGCCTCACCCTGTAGCACGCCTGTGCCACAACGCGCATCACAGCGCTACTCGCGGAGAGCCCGCCCCGTGAGATGCAGGAACACCATCTCGAGGTTTGGCTCGGCGACGTTGATCTCGGTGATGCGCGCCTCGGCCGCGGCGGCCGTCTCGAAGAGCAGCGGCAAGACTGCATCGGTATCCTGCACGAACAACTCCGCATGATCCGCGTGAGCGGTGGCCCGGCTCACGCCGGCAACCTCCGCCCAGCGCGCCACTATGGCCTCGAGATGCCGGTCGACGCGGACGTCGACGTGCGCCTCCTCGCCCACGAGCCGTACGAGCTCGGCGTGCGTCCCCGTGGCGATCATTCTGCCGTGGTCGACGATGCCGATGCGATCGCTAAGCTCCTGGGCCTCGGCCATGTAGTGCGTCGTGTACAGGATCGTCATGCCCTGCTCGCGGAACTCGAGGATGCCGTCGAGGATCGCCCGGCGGCTCTGCGGATCGATGCCGACCGTGGGCTCATCGAGGTAAAGCACCTTGGGACGGTGCAGCAGGGCGACCCCGATGTTGACGCGCCTCTTCATGCCGCCGCTGAGCTTGTCGATACGATCCTTCTGGCGATCGACGAGGCTGATGAGCTCAAGCACCTCGTCGACGCGCGTGCGGAGCGCGGCGCCGGAGAGGCCGTACATCCTGCCCCAGAAGATGAGGTTCTCGCGAGCGCTCATGTCGGGGTACAGGGCGACGTCCTGCGGGACCACACCGATCGCCGCCTTGACCGCCTGTGCCTCGGTGACGATCGAATGCCCGTCCACGAGCGCGTCGCCCGCGGACGGGCGCAGCAGACAGGAGAGCATGGAGATCGTGGTGCTCTTCCCGGCGCCGTTGGGGCCCAGCAGGCTGAAGATCTCGCGCGGCTCGATGCTGAAGCTCACGCCGTCGACGGCGTGCACGCCCTTGGGTGGATCGAACTGCTTGTGCAGATCCTGGACTTCAACGATAGCCACAGCGCCCTCCACTGCCAGCGCCCACCGTGTCGGAACCTATATAGCATGAACGTCATGCGAAGTCACCTGTTGATTCGGCCATAAGAGCGACCCCCGGCAGGCGAGCGCAGCGAGCCCGAGAGGCGCAGCGAGCCGGAGGAGCGCGGCGAGCCGAAGCGACGAGTCAGCCGTCGACCTGCGGCAGCGAGCCGGAGGAGCGGGTCAGACGGCCTGCGGCAGCGAGCCCACGCGGCGCAGCACGCACACGGGAGTCTGCTCGTGGCCCTGCCCGAGAGGATTGTCGCGCATCAGCTTCATCGCCAGCTCGCGGTCGGCACCCGGTGACGCCCCGAGCACCGTGACGCTCAGGTCGTTGGCGTCGATCACGACGAACTCGACACGGCCGCCGACCGCGTCGCTGAGCACCGCGGCGAGGCGCGCCGCAACGCCATCCGGGTCGGCCGGCCCAAGCTTGGCGTGCGTGTTGTGCGGCGGCAGCGTGTTGTGCGTGGGGCCGTCGATGGCCTCGACATCGGGGCCGGCCACTTTGTAGAAGAGGCCGCGCTTGCCCACCGCCTTGCCCGCGGCGGAGACGGCCGCGGCAGCGATGATCCGCGGCGCTCCGGCCTCGTCGAGAGCGAGCTGCATGGTCTCGGGTACACCGAGGCCGATACCGTGCGGGGTGCGCGTCACGGCTCTGCTGAGGAGCCTCGCGAGCGCGCCCGGCTTGATCTCGTCGAGCGCGTAGCTGCGCCCCTGGCTGGCGGCGATGGGCTTCTCGGCCATCATGACGACGTCGCCCGGCCTGACATGGGCGACGACATGACGGCGCAGAACATCCACGAGATCGTCGCCGCAGCCGACGAGATCGGTCCGCAGCGGCAGCCTCGCCCACACGGCGCCATAGCCGGCGGCGAAGAGGTGCTTCGTGGCGTTGGGCTCGTAACCGGCCAGCAGACGCTCGGCCTCGGCGGCGGCCCGGGCGGCGGAGCCGCCGCCGGCCGCCGCGAGGAGGGCCGGCACCCCACCGTCGCCGGCAGCAGCGATGGAGCCGCGGCGTCCGGGGCCAACAGGCGCCGGTGCGCTGAGCGCCGCATCGACGTCGACGTTCTTCAGCACCACGCTGCGGTCGACGAACTCGCGCAGCCAGAGCTCGACGTTGGCGGCGCGCCAGAAGAACATCGACTCCTCGACCTCGCCGCGACAGCAGGCGCGGAAGGCGTCGACCACCGCGGCGCCGTTCCAGTACGGCCGGGCATGGAAGCTCGGCGACTGGTACAGGCCGGTGAATGCCGCCCGGCGCGCCTTGATCCAGCGCATCTCAGGCGTCGTGAAGCCGACCTTCCAGCGCCGCCTGCGGATCCTCTCGGGCAGAGTGCCCTTCAGGGCCTCACGCAGGATCCAGCGGCTCCAGCCGTCCTTGATGATGGCCGTATCGGGCAGGCTGAGGATGTGGTCGACCAGCTCCTGATCGAGGTACGGGACGCGACTCTCGATGCTGAACGCCATCGAGTTACGGTCCTCGTACCGCAGCAGGCACGGCAGGCTGTAGGTAAGCAGGTCCTGGAGGAGCCGCTGCTTGAGGTCGGCCTGCGAGCGTCCGTACCCGGGGTCGCTCACGCGGTTCACGAAGCCGGGCCGCAGAAGGTGGCAGAGAGACAGGCGCTTGCGCCGCTGACCGAGCCTGCGGCGAGTCAGCGGCCAGAGCACGTCCCGCGCCGCCGCCGCCTCGCGCCGCAACTCGGCGACTCGCCCCTGCCGGAGCAGCTGACGCAGGTACACGAGCTGGTACGGCACGTAACCGGCCAGCAGCTCGTCGCCGCCCTGGCCGTCGAGCAGCACGGTAACCTGTTCGCGAGCGCTGCGCATGACGCACCACTGCGCGTACGGACCGGTGCTCACGATCGGCTCTTCCTGGTGCCAGATGAAGTCGCGCATCTCATCGACGAACTCCGGTGAGGTAGGCCGCGTGTACGTCGTGTCGGCGCCGGTGCTGGCCACGGCCATCTCGATGTACTCACGCTCGTCGATGGGGTCGCCGTCGAACACGGCACTGAACGTCTTGAGCTGGCCGCGCAAAGAAGTCGCGTCAGGCGCGCCCTCCTCGAGCAGCTCACTCATGAAGCTGACGACGGTCGTCGAATCGAGCCCGCCCGAGAGGCAGGAGCCGACGGGAACCTCCGCGACCAGCCGCCGCTCGACGGCGTCGCGGAAGCGGCGGCGGAAGTCGGCCGGGTCGGGGTTGCCGTCCTCGCGCAGCTCCGGCACCCAGTATGGCGTTGCCGCCAGCGGAGCCGGGAGCGGACCGGGCGCCGTTGAACCGGTTGTCGCCGACGCCGGCCCGGCGTCGTCGCCCGCAGCCGGCGCCCGCCGCCCGAGAGACACCTCGATCCAGGTCGCCGCTGGCACGCGAAAGACACCCGTGAAGAACGTCTCGGTGCGATGATCGTGAAAGCCGTGCTTCAGGTAGTCGAACACCATCTGCTCGTCGGGGACGACATCGAGTTCCGCGTCCTGCAGCAGCGCCTTGATCTCGCTGGCGAACAGGAGGCGACCGCTCTGGGGCGAGCGCGCGTAGTAGAGGGGCTTGATGCCGAGGTGGTCGCGGTTGAGGATCAGCGTGCCCTCGCCCTCGCGGAGGTCGGCGAGAGCGAACGCCCACATGCCGTTGAAGCGCGTCACGCAGGTCGGGCCCCACTCCTCGTACGCGTGGACGATCACCTCACTGTCGCTCTGCGTGCGAAAGCGGTGACCGGCGGCCTCGAGCTCGGCGCGGAGCTCGCGGAAGTTATAGATCTCACCGTTCTGGACCAGCCAGACGGACTCGTCCTCGTTGGCGACCGGTTGGTGGCCGCCGACGCGGTCGATGACGCCCAGGCGCCGATGGCCGAGGCTGACGACGGGACGCTCCAGCGAGCCGGCGTCGTCCGGCCCACGGTGCACGAGGACGGCCGCCATGCGGCCGAGAAGCTGCCGGTCCGGAGAGCCGGCGAAACCGAAGATGCCGCACATGCGCAGGGCTCCTGGAATGGCTGTCGAGACGGCGTGGCGGCGCTGGCGAACGCCACGCCGGCAAACCCTATCACGGCGGGCGGCACAGCTGCACCAGCGGCCGCGCGCCTGCGCTTGTAGCGGCGCGGCCACATTGCCCCCGCCTCCCGACGGCCGGTACACTCACTGTCTGACTGTGTCCAAGTCGCTGTCGGGAGGCACCATGTACATCGGCGCGCATGTGAATTCCGCAGGCGGCGTCTGGAAGGCCGTCGAGAACGGCGTGTCACTCGGCTGTGAGGCGATCCAGTTCTTCGCCGGCAGCCCGCGCACCTGGCGGCCGACCCTGTACAAGGAGAAGGACGCGGCGCGCTTCCGCGAGGCCCGCGCCGCATCGGCCATTCGCTTCGCCGTCATCCACACCATCTACCTCATCAACCTGGCCAGCGCCCGCGACGACTTCTATGAGAAGTCGGTGACGTCCTTGATCGGCGCCACCGCGGCCGCCGAGCAGCTCGGCGCCGACGCCATCGTGACCCACGTCGGCTCGCACCAGGGCGCGGGCTTCGAGGTCGGTCTTCAGCGTGTGCAGGCGGCGCTGCGAAGGACGCTGGAGGACAGCCAGAACTCTCCGGTGCGCCTCCTGCTCGAGAACACGGCCGGCGCCGGCGGCACCATGGGCGTCGACTTCGACGAGCTGGGCGCGATGATCGACGCCGCTGACCGGCACCCCCGCCTTGGCCTCTGCGTCGACACCGCCCACGCCTTCGAAGCGGGGTACGACCTCCGCACGGCGGCGGGCCTCGACGATCTGCTCGCGCACCTCGACCGAGCGTGCGGCCTCGACCGCCTCGTCATGCTCCACCTGAACGACTCGATGACGCCCCTGGGCTCGAACCGCGACCGCCACCAGAACATCGGCGACGGCGAGATCGGCCTCGAAGGCTTCCGCAACATCGTCACACACCCCGCCTTCGCCGACCTGCCCGGCATCCTTGAGGTTCCGGGATTCGACGGCGGCGGACCGGACCTGCAGAACATCGCGATCCTGCGGGGCCTCAAGGAGCCCGACGCGTGACCGCCGGCACCGCCGTCTGCGCGACGACGCCGGATCCGCTGCTCGCCCACATCTGGCGCGACGTCCTCGCCACGGCCGGTATCCCCTCGGAGATCTACGGCGAGCACCTGAGCACAGTGTACCCGCGCATGGCCCATCTGGCGACGATCAGCCTGATCGTGCGGGCCGAAGACCTCGAGCGCGCCAGAGAGGCGCTCGCGGAGGCCGAGCACCGGGCGTCGGAGGCCGGCCTCCCGGGAGGGCGACGGAGCGCCGACGGTGGCTGCGGGGCCTCTGCGGCTGCCACCAGCACACCACGCCGCGCCCCGGGTATACTGACCTTGCGCCGTACCACGGCGCCGGCGAACCGGACATCGAGGTGAGGCCATGGAGCTGGTACCTGTGACCACCGTGGACGACGTCGGTCTGGCGAACGTCGTCAGGGGCATCCTCGAGCAGGAGGGCATCGACACCGCTGTCTCGCACGCCGGCTCGGAGGACGTCTTCGTCACGCCCGAGGTTAGCCCCCTGGTGATCCTCGTCCCCGCGGCGGACGCCGAACGCGCCCGCGATGTGCTCGCGCAATACGAGACGACGCCCGACGAGGAAGAGTACGAGAGGTAGGCTCGAACCGTCTGCTATCATGACGTGTTCTTGCACCACCCGCCCTGCCCCCAGGACGGCGCACCAACGGGAGAAATGATGTTGAAACGCATCTTCGGCCGCGAAAAGAACGACCCCAACGACGCGGCTTGTGCCTCCTGCGGCCGCACCCTGCTCGCCGGAGAATGGACCCAAACGACCGTCGACGAGAAGGGTCGTGAGCTGCGCGTGTGCTCGCTCTGCGCGAAGCCAGGCCTCTCTCCTCAAAGAGAGGACGCGCCGGAACCGACAGTCGACGACACCCGTCGTCCACCCCAGCCGGCGGACCCGGCCGAAAGCGCGCGCAGCAAGAGCGACGCCTTCTGGCGGGCCCTCAAAGACAAGAACGCGGAAATCGAGTGGTACCAGGCCCAGCTCGCCCGCCTGGAGGCGGAGCGGCAGGAGATGCTGGGTCGTCTCTCGCAGATCTCAGCGACCGCCGAAGACACGCGTCACGAGGATCCCGCAGAGCCCGCCGTCGAGCTCAAGCCGGCGCCAGATGAGGACGAAGCGGCCGTCGAGGATACCTTGGCCAATGCCGGTGTAAGCGCCGCTGCCGTCGACTCTGAGGCAACGGCCGTGAGCCAGGAGGACACCCAGCCCATCCCCGTCGTCTCCGGCGAGGAGGCGATCGACTCAGGCGCGGCCGTACCTGCACCCCAGGAGTCCGTCGGCCCGGAGTTCGCCGCGCCTGCACCGGAGGAATCCGTCGGCCCAGAGCTCGCCGCGCCGGAGCCGCACGAGGACGCGGCAGACGATGCCGCCGACGTGGCGGCACAGCTCACCGCCGCCGAAACCGAGGCGGAAGTCCGAGCACAGGCCGAGGCCCGGGCGCAGGCCGATGCCCAGGCGCAGGCGGATGCCCGGGCGCAGGCCGAAGCCGATGCCCGGGCGCAGGCCGATGCCGATGCCCGGGCGCGGGCTGAAGCACAGGCACAGGCCGAAGCCGATGCCCGGGCGCAGGCCGAGGCCGAAGCCGAGGCGGCCTCGCTCACGCTCCTGCAACGCGGAGTCGACCTCCTCAACGTCAGCACGGTGCCCCGTAAGATCGCGGAGACGAACGAGCAGCTCGGCATGCCCACTGTCCACGTCGCCTACGACGGCCAGATCCTCGCCGCAACGTTCATGTGGTCGATCGGCTGGTATCGCTTCCATGTCGACACCGACAGTGGCCAGGTATCAATGGACGATCGCGGCTACGATGAACTCTCGTCCCTGCTGCCGAACGCCAGCGTACGCACCGACGGCACTGTCCAGCTCGCGGCGGGCCAGCTGAGCCGACCTTCGGCGCCACCGCACGCCCAGGACGAGCCTGCCACGCCGCAGCCGAGCGAGCCGGAACCGCCGAGCATCACCTCACAGAAGGCTCCCGAGATCCTCAGCAAGTCACTCCTCGGCCAGCGCAGCGACGACGCGCCCGCTTCCTGGGAGCAGACGCAGGCACGGGACTTCAACTGGGACCGGTGAGCCAGTCGGGCCGGGGTCGCTGAGCGCGCCGATCGGAGATACGCCAACGGGCCGGCGGGGAGACGCCTCCCCGCCGGCCCGCTGGCTTTTTCAGGCTCCGGTGCCCGCCGCCTCGCCGGTCATCATGCCCCCGAGCACCTCGGTCAAGAGCTCTTCAGCACGCCGGGCTTTGGCCGGCGGCGTCACTGTGATCTCCTCGTTGAAGCCCCCGAGTCTGACGACCGCCTTGAGCGCCATCGCATCAACGCTCTCCATCCCCTCCAGGCCCTTGGGGACGAGCCGGCCGGAGAAGGCCACCTTGCGCATGAGCAGGTCGCCCACGCCGATCCAGTACTCGACCTTAATCTCCGCAATGCTTCGCTTGAGGGCGTCGGCCTGCTCCTTGCCCTCCGACAGCGCCTGCTCGAGCTGTTCCGCCTGACCGCTCCCCAGCTGTTTGCCCTGCTCCAGGTTCTGCGCGGCCTTGAACAGCGCATCGACAGCCTTTGAGGGATCGATGGTGGCCTTGATGTGGTGCACCTCGACGTCACCAAGCGTCTCAGTACCAACCAGCACGTACTCGACACCCTGCGCCTGCGGGCCGAGGCCGAGGCTCTCGAGCTGAGCGCTCGGCGAGGCGCTTGCGCCGGCCGCCGGGCTGAGCCCGGCGACGATCTCGTCGCCCAGCGCATACCATGTACCCTCGTACTGCAGCCAGGTCTTGCCGCCCACCGAGCGGACGCCAAAGGTAAGCGTCTGCTCGCCGAGAGCGAGTCGCAGCGACGCGTCAGCGCAGACCGGCGACGCCTGCGCGCTGCCCTTGACACGCATCGTAACCCCCTCCGCCAGCAGCGCCTTCTCCGCCGAGGACGACGCATCCGCCTTGTCAGCCTCAACGCGCAGGGAGGCATCGGCATCGAACGTCGCGCTCTTCACCTCCCTCGTTTTGTCCCAGCTTTGCGCCACCAGGTCGGCCGCAGAGACAGAGGGCGATGGGCTGACGGACGAGGACGAGTCCCCGCAGCCCCCTACGAGAACAGCGGTCGCGAAAACCGCCAACGCAGCGAGAATCCATTTGATGGAGAGCCTGTGGGACATGAGGAGTTCCTCCCGGGATGTGGTGGTGCGGCTCCCGCTACCGGTCCACCGGCCGCGGATCACTCGCGCCGCCTCGCGGGGCGATCACGACGGAGCGGTACGGCTCAGAGCCTACAGAGTAAGTTTCGACGTCCGGGTGATCCTTGAGATGAAGATGGATCACCTTTCTCTCCCCCGCGGTCATAGGCTTAAGAGCAACCCCGGCGTCGTCGCACATCACCCGCTGGACGGTGCGGTCGGCGAGGGCCGTCAGGGCCTGCTCACGACGACCGCGGTAGCCCTCGGCATCGACGATCACTTGGCGCCGCCGGCGACGATCGCCGTTGACGACGATGGCAGCGAGGTGCTGGATGGCGTCGATTGTGGACCCATGGCGACCGATTAAGAGGCCGAGATTGTCGCTGGCTATCACGGCCTTCACGGCGTCGGCACTCTCGCTGACGACAACATGCGCCTCGATGCCCATCAGGCTGACGACATTGCGGATGAAGTCGAGCAGGACACCGGCGTCTCCCGAGACATCGGCGGCGGCGACCTCGTCCCGAGAACGCAGACGAGCCTCCACGCGAACCTCGACCTTGCCGCGCCCGAAGAGCCCGCCGCAGCTGCCTTCCTCGAGAACGACGAAGTCGACGTCCTCTTCCACAACGACGGGTACGACCTTGCGAAGCTGCTGCAACGCCTTGCGGCGCGCCTCTTCGAGGGTAGCCGCAGCGGCGATCGTGGCGAACTCCGTCTCTTCTTCTGAGCCGCTCTCGACCTGCTCCAGGTCGTCAGGGCCTGCCATGGCTACCTCCACCTATCAGGAGTGAAGCCCACGGTGGAACCGCGGGCCTCAGCCGCCTGCGGCGCCGCCCTTGGGCGAGCCACCTTTCTTGCCGGGCGATGTCCCAGACTTGCGCTTGCCCGTCCCCGGCGGCGCGCCGGACTTGCGCTGACCCTTCCCTGGCGGCGCACCGGACTTGCGCTGGCCCTTCCCCGGCGGCGCACCGGACTTGCGCTGGCCCTTCCCCGGCGGCGCGCTCGACTTGCGCTGGCCCTTCCCCGGCGGCGCGCCGGACTTGCGCTGACCCTTCCCCGGCTGTCGGCCTGAGCTGCCCGCGCCCGGCTTGCCCCGCCGCGCGGAAGTCGCCCCGGCCGACGTAGCTGCGTTCTTCCCGGCAGCGCCTTCGCGTGCGTCACGCTGTTCCTGGGCGGCCGCCAAAACCGCCATGAATCGGCTCCGCTTGGCGGGCCGGGCGGCCAGAGCGGCGGCGTCTACAGGCTTCATGACCTTACGGATGATGAGCTGCTGGCCGATCGTCCACAGGTTGGTGGTGACCCAGTAGACGAAGAGGCCGGCAGGGAACTTGTAGAGAAACAGGACGAACATGATGGGCATCGCCCGCATCAACATCTTCTGCGACTTCTCGGTAGCGGCCGTGAGCATGAGCTCGGTCGAGATGAGCTGCGAGACGACGTAGATGATGAGCAGGATGTAGTACGGGTCCGGATCGCCGAGCTTGGGGATCCACAGGAAGCTCGCGTTCGCCAAGGCGGCGGTCGTCGCCTTGTCCAGGTAATCCGTACCTCTGATCGCATAGTAGAGGCTGAGAAAGACGGGCAGCTGCAGGAGGATCGGCAGGCACGAGGCCATGGGGTTGATGCGATGCTCCTGGTAGAGCTTCATCGTCTCGGCCTGCAGCTTCGCACGATCGTTCTTGTACTTCTTCTGCAGAGCCCTGAGCTTGGGCTGGATCGCCTGCAGCGCCTGCGAGGAGCTGAACTGGCGCCACGTCAGTGGGAAGAGAATGAGGCGAACGACGATCGTGAGGCCGATGATCGCCAGACCCCACGACCACTCCGGGCCGAGACCCAGACCCGCGAGCGCGTCGTTGAGCGACACGAGCACCCAGTGCAGCAGCTGGACGAGCTGCTTGAAGAGCGGGAGGCTAGACACGGGCGCTCATTTCGTGGCTGGGCCCGCGGTCTCCACGCGACGGGACCGGATCGTAGCCGCCGTAGCTGAACGGATTGCAGCGCAGCAGACGCCAGCCTGCGAGCAGAGACCCGCGCACGACACCGTGCTCACACAACGCACCGATGGCGTAGTTGGAGCATGACGGGTAGTACTTGCAGCGCTCCCCCAGCAATGGTGAGATCGAGTACTGGTAGATTCTGATGAGGCCGACCAGCGCGACGCCGACGATACGGCTCACGTAGCGCCCTCCTTCTTGAGGGCTCCGGCGCGGCCCAGCAGCTCGCGCACCGCCGCGCCGACCGCACCCTTCTCGCCGGCGCTCTCGCGCTCGATGAGATCGAGCAGTTTCGGGCGTGCGATCAGCACGACATCATACTCCTCAGCCAGTTGCTCCGCGCACTCCTGAAACGCCTCGCGAAGCAAACGCTTGACACGGTTACGGACGGCAGCGCCGCCGAGCTTCTTCGAAACCGAAAGCCCCAGCCTGGGACCGCCCTCTCCGGACTCGAGCGGGCGCTCGAACGTGTACAGCACGAGGAAGCGAGAGGCGGTCGAACTGCCCTGCCGGTAGATTCGCGTGAAGTCGGAGGAACGCGAGAGCCGGAATCGCTTGGCGGGCATCAGGCCTGAGCTCTAGGCGGAGAGGCGCTTGCGCCCCTTCTGCCGCCGCTTCTTGATGATCAGCCGGCCCGCGCGCGTGCTCATGCGCTTGCGAAAACCATGGGTCTTGCTGCGCTTGCGGGTGTTCGGTTGATAGGTCCTCTTCACAGCGTCCTCGCTAGATCGTCGATACTCAGAAGGTGCAGTATAGCCAAGCGCTCGAGAGCGGGTCAATTTCGAGCAGGCGCCTCGCCCGGGCCGAGCGAGAGCGGGACTCAGCGAAGGTGACGGTCGTGCTGATAGCATCAATGAAAGGCGATCAGCCACAAAGAATAACGATGCTTCTCCAGGGCTCGATCCACAGATTCAGTCTCGCCAGCGTGCTGCAGCTCCTCGCCCAGCACGAGGCTACCGGTGTGCTTGAGGTTCGCGACTTCGAGGAGTACGGCTTCGTCTACCTGGTGGAGGGCCGTGTCGAGGCCATCTCCCTGCCCATCACCGACGAGAAGCTCGGCACACGGCTGGTGAAGGCGGGATGCCTCACCGATCAGCAGCTCGCCGAAGCGCTCATGGAGGACACGGGGCTCTCTCGTGAGCAGCGCAAGCTCAAGCCGCTGGGTCAGCGACTCATCGAACAGGGCTTCACCAGTGAAGCGAAGGTGCGCGAGGTCATGGCGCAGCAGACGCACGACCAGGTGTTCGAGCTGGCGCACTGGCGGAACGGGGTCTTCCTTTACGACGAACCGGAGCGGATGCCCCAGTTCAAGATCGCGATCCAAGGCGACGTGCAGTCGCTCCTCCTCGACGCCTGCCGCCGGATCGACGAGGGCGAGCGCGCGCGCAAGTCGGCTAACTCCGTGGACAACGAGGTCTGCTACGCCTGCCCGCTCGCTGACGAGTGCACGGACACCATCCGACGGCGCCACCTGAAACAGGACATCTGCCTGTGGCGAGAGATGGCCGCAGTCGTCGTCGACGACGACCACGGCCAGCGAGACGCCCGGGAGCTGTACCGCCACCGAAACGAGGACGCCAAGAACCTCCTCGAGGCATCGCTCGACTCGACATGGCTCGCTCCGGAGAGCAAGGAGCCTGAGCCACGCGCGCCGGAGGAGGCTGCGGAACAGTGAGCGGTCGCTGCGCGGCCGCCGAAGCCGGACCTCAGGAAGCCGGCTTACCCCGCGCGCTGCGCAACGCCAGTTGACCGCAGGCCGCCTCGATCTCCCCGCCCAGCGAACGGCGCACCGTGCAGCTCACGCCGGCGGCCCGGAGACGCTCGCGGAACGACGCGACCTCGGCCGCCGTGGGGCAGCGGAAGTCGGCGCTGGTGTCATTGTACGGGATCAGATTCACATGATAGAGCGGCGACCTCAGCCGCCGGGCAAGCTCACGAACCTGCTCGTCGCCGTCGTTGACGCCGGGCAGAAGCACATACTCGATCATGACCCGGCGGCCCTTCTTCTTCGCGTAGCGGTCGCACGCCGTGAGCAGCACCGCCAGAGGATACGTCCGATTGAGCGGCACCAGCCGATCCCGCAGCTCGTCCGTAGCCGCGTGCAGGCTCACGGCCAGGTTGAACTGCTCGGGCTCGTCGGCGAAGCGCTCGATGCCGGGAACAACGCCGGCCGTCGACACCGAGACGGCCCGCGCGCCCAGGGCGAAGCCCTCGGGGTCATTGAGCAGCCGGCAGGCATGCAGAGTCTCATCGTAGTTATGGAACGGCTCGCCCATGCCCATGACGACGACGTTGGTCACGCGCCGGTCGACGCCGCGCATCAGACGAGCGAAGTGCAGCACCTGGTCGACCATCTCCTCCGCGGAGAGGCTCCGACGCAGGCCGAGCTGCCCCGAGGCGCAGAACGCGCAGCGCACGGCGCACCCTACCTGCGACGACACGCAGACCGTCGCGCGGGACCGGGAGAGCATGAGAACGGCCTCTACAGGGCTGCCGTCGGCGGCCGAGAAGAGCGTTTTGCAGCTGGCCCCGCGCGGCGCCTCGCGCGTGGCCACCTCCGTGAGCGAGCGCACCGCCAGCCGCTTCGCCAGCTCCCCGCGCAGACCAGCCGGAAGGCTCGTCATCTCCGAGAAGTCGGTGACCAAGCCACGCGTGACGGCCTGGTAGATCTGGCCGACTCGATATCGAGGCTCACCCAGATCCTCTACGGTGGCGGCGATGACGGATGGGTCGATCACCTCGCCATTGTACCGTCGCATCGCCAAGGAATACCCGGCAGGCAACCGAAAAGAGAGGATACACGACAGCAGACACGCAAGCGGCATGAGACTGAGCGACAGCGAGGAGACTGCGCAGCATGAGCAACGTACAGTACGTCGCCATCGGAGTGGCCGCACTGCTCGTCGTCGCGCTCATCGTCACGCTCATCGTCACACGCCGCCGCCACACCTGGGAGGGCGAACCCGTCGACGAGGAGCTCTTCCTCGCCCAGCCCCCCACCGACACGCTCGCGAAGCTGGGCGAGCCAGAGCGACCGGTGGAGGACGTGACCCTCGACCCGGCAATCGAGCGGGAAGCGCACCTCCGCACCGATATCGGGGCCACCCCGGCGACGGTCTGGCCGCCAACCGGGCAGGCGCCTGTTCATCCGGCGGAAGACGACCTCCCGGCGGCCACAGCAGCGTCCACACCGACCGCCGAGAGTGAGTTCGCCAGCTCGACGGAGGCGCAGCAGCCCGGCTCCGGCAACAGGATGGTGCCGCTTTCCAGCATCATCGCCACCGCCAGCAATAAGATGGTCGACCTCGGAGACCCCGATGTCCGGCGCATGCTGACCGACCTCGTGAAGCTCGCGGTCGACCAGGCAACGACCTTCAGCGCAGAAGGCCGCACCCTCGACGCCGTGCTGCAGCTCACCGAGGCGGAGAAGATCTCGCGGGCTCTCGGCATGGAGGGGCCAGCCGAGCGTATCCACGAGATGCTCGAGGAGCTCCGCACGCATCTCTGACGGCGAACGCCGGACTGTGGCGCGCCATCGGCCGCCGATGAGCAGGACGGGAGCACAGGTATACTAGGTGGCGATTGCGATGTCCCCGTATCCGGCTCCCATAATGCCGTGCCGTCTTCCTTCTCAGAGAGTCTTGAGCGCCTCGACCGCGACGTTTCGCGCGTCATCGCCACGCGGCTGCCGCATCCGCGCTGGCTGACCGTGCCGCTCGGCGCCCTCTCGCTCTCCGCCAACTACGGCGTCCTCTGGTACGGCGTCGCGCTCCTGCCCCTGCTCCTCGGCGAGCCACGACCGCTCGCCAAGGCGCTCTTCGTCGCCGTCCCCGTCACAGCTGTCGAGGCCACGGGGTACCTTGTCAAGCAGCTCGTCGCCCGGCAGCGCCCACCCGTCGCCGACCCGCAGCAGCCGCGGCAGATACCTCTGCCGCGCAGCAAGTCGTTTCCGTCATCACACGCCAGCATGTCGATGGTGGGCGTCCTCACCGTGAGCGTGCTATACCCCGGGCTCCTTCCAGCCCTCATTGCGCTCGCCGTCACGCTGTGCTGCAGCCGCGTCTACCTCGGCGTGCACTACCTCGGTGACGTGCTGGGCGGAGTCCTCTACGGCCTCGCCTTCGGAGCGCTCTGGATATGGCTCGTACCGCTGGGAGCGTGAGATGAAGGCGCTGCGCCCCCATGGAACGACGATCGCTATCGCCGCCGCCATTCTCGTGCTTGCGGTCGGGCTGGCGGCGAGCGGGGCCTTCTCAGGCCGAGACGGTGAGCCGAACAAGGATGTCAGGCCGTCGGCGGCCATGTCGTCGAGCCCCTACGGGGCGATCGCCCACGTCACCGCCAAAGCCCTGGCCACGTCGATCCATCCACGTGCCGCCGACACCTGGGGCGATATCGACGCCCGCTCCTTCGTCTTCGACACCCTCCAGCGCTACGGCTACTACCCCCGCACGCAGGAGTTCATCTCGGGATCCGGTGCGAAGCGGGTGCACTCGGCCAACATCGTCGCCGTCAAGGACGGCGACTCAGCCGAGCAGATCGTGGTTGGCGCTCACTACGACTCGAAAGGCCCCGGCGAGGGCTACACCGACAACGCCACGGGCCTCGGCCTCCTTCTCGAGGCGGCGGCCCGCCTGAAGTCCTGCAGCACGCCCTACACTGTCGTCTTCGTCGCCCTCGGCGCGGATGAATCCGGCTCTCTCGGCGCCGAGCACTTCGTACGAACCATGGGCGCCGCACAACAACGCGCCACCCTCGGAGTAATCGTCCTCAACACGGTCGCCGGCGGCTCGCGGCTGGTCGCTACGAGCCGCAGTGGCACGACCTGGCTGCGTGACGACACGCTCAGCGCAGCGAAGAGCCTCCGCATCCCCCTCCACACCCCGCTCCACACCCGGAGCCTCGCCGCCGGTGAGGCTCCGTTCGCCGCCGGCCGAACCGCCACGATGACGTTGACCAGCGCGGGCTGGGCGCCGCTGGGCTCACCGCCACAGCACACGCGCAAGGACTCGGTTGCAATCCTCGAGAAGACCTACCCCGGCAGAGTGAGAAGGCAGCTCGGAAGCCTCTCCCGCCTGCTCGAAACCATGCTCACCAGCAAACTGGAGAAACACCTGTGAAGCTCGGCATCGTCGGCCTGCCCAATGTGGGCAAGACTACCCTCTTCAACGCCCTGACCCGCGGTCACGCAGCGGCAACCGCGTACGCCTACACCTCAGCTGAGTCCAACGTGGGCGTGGTCGCCATCCCCGACCCCCGTCTCGACCTGCTCCACGAGGTACTCGAGACGCCACGGAAGGTCAACGCGACGATGGACGTCGTCGACATCGCCGGCCTCGCCGAGGGCGCGAGCCGCGGCGAGGGCCTCGGCAACCGCTTCCTCGCCGACATCCGCGGAGTCGACGCGATCGCCCATGTGGTCCGCGTCTTCGACAATGCGGAGGTGGCGCACGTCCGCGACGCAACCGACCCCGCCGCCGACGTCGACCTGGTGGAGACGGAGCTCGTCCTCAGCGACCTCGAACTGGTGGAGCGCCGCATCGAGAAGTCGCGCAAAGCGGCGCGCAGTGGGAACAAGGCCGCGCAACGCGAGCTCCAGGCTCTCAAGAGCCTCGCCGCAGAGCTCGAGCAGGGCCACCTGGCGCGCGCCGTCGAGCGCGCCCCGGAAGATGCGGCGCTCTTCCGCGAGCTGGCGCTCGTGAGCGACCGGCCGGTGCTCTTCGTCCTCAACACCGACGACGACCAGAGCGCGCAGGACGCCCTGAAGGCCCACGCCGACTTCGTCGAGTGGGCCCATGCCCGTGGCGATCGCTGCGTAGCCGTAGCCGCCCGCCTCGAAGCGGAGCTGGCCGATCTCGACGAGGAGGAGGCCGCCGAGTTCCGCGCGGAGCTCGGCGGCGACGAAGCCGGCGCCGTCGACGTCTTCCTGCGCGCGGCCTACGAGGTGCTCGGCTACATCACGTTCTTCACCGGCGACTTCCGCAGCAGCGAGACCCGCGCCTGGCAGCTCCCGCGCGGATGGACAGCCAAGCAGGCCGCAGGCCGCATCCACTCCGACATCGAGCAGGGGTTCGTCCGTGCCCAGGTGGTGGACATCGACGACCTCACGTCGCTGAAGTCATTCCACGCCGCGCGCGAGAAGGCACTCCTGCGCACGGAGGGCAAGGACTACATCGTGCAGGACGGCGACGTGATCAACTTCATGCACACGGCCTGAGCGGCGGCGCGCACGCTGCCCGCCGCCGCCCGCGGAGCTGCCGGCCGAGGGGCGCGGCGAGAACGCGCTAGTGCGCGTTGCCCGCCGCTCGCGGCCGCCCGCCGCCGCCCGCCGCGCTATTCCGTCATCGGCATGCTACTCCGTTACCGACCGCGCTACTCCGTCGCCGGCGGCGTGAACACGCGCGCCGCCAGCTCTTTGTCGAGCTGGTAGAGGCCGGCCGGGTGCTCGCCCGCCATGGTGAACTTCTGCACCATGTCGGCGGCCGTCTCCTCCTCCTCGACCTGCTCGGCGATGAACCACTGCAGGAAGTTGTAGGTGGCGTGGTCCTTGAGCTCCAGGGCCAGCGATGCCAGCTCGTGGATGCGTGACGTGACGAACTCCTCGTGAGCGAGAGCCTCCTTGAACATCGTGAGGCCGTCAGCCCACTCGCTCTGAGGCTCGGCGATCGCGCCCAGGCGCACACGCCCGCCGCGAGCGCTGACGTAGTCGAACATCTTCTCGGCGTGGAAGAGCTCCTCCTTGTACTGCGCCTTCATCCAGTTCTCGCCGCCGGGCATTCCCAGCTCCGCGAACTGGGCCGCCATGGCGAGGTACAGGTAGCCGGAGTACAGCTCCCAGTTGATCTGTTCGTTGATCGCGTCCTGTATCTTGGGGTTCAGCATCTCTCGTCCTCCTTGAGCGATGGGTCCGCCACGGTTCTACCCACGAGCCATAGGGGGTCAAAACCCCTCCGCGCCGGACAGATCGGCACGGGACTCGGAGCAACACACCGCTGCTACCTCTCCTCACGCTCTCACGCCTGTCGCCCAGCCATACAGGGGGTCGAGTGCCCGGCGTAGCTGGTGATCGCCGCGTACTTCTTGTCGTCCGGCCATGCAGGAGATCGAGTCGTTGTGCGCAGCCGGCCTCTGTCGCCACGTGCGCGCGGAAGCAGAGCCGCTCAGTTTGAGACCAGCGTTGACAGTCTTTCGATCGGCGAAAAGCGGCGGGGCGAGCACTGTGGCCCGCCCCGCCGCGCACCGGTCGTGCTTCTCGCGACTCCGACTATTACCTGATGGTCAAGGTACCCGTCGTGCGCTGCGTAGCAACGTTTCCTGCCAGGTCGGTGGCAGTAACAAGCAGCGTGTACTTGCCCTTGGCCAGGCTTGCCCGATACTTGCACGTCAGGGTGGCGTTCGCGCGCTTGGTGCCAAGATTAATGGTCCTCAGGGTCTTCTTGCCCTTCTTGATGAGGAGCTTGGCCCTTGCTCTTGCGCTACCCGGCACGAAGTCGTTGATACGGTACCTGAGGTTTACATTGCGGTTCCTCTTGACCGTCGCCGAGTACGCGCGAGTCTTCGGCTTGATGCTGTCGTAATTCACATAGCCAGCCGTCTTCACCTCTTCGGCGCCGAACTGGTTGCTCGCGAAGTACTGCACCTTATGCGAGCCCTGGCTGTCGACCTCGACCATTGCCGTGTCGTTGTCCGCAACCATCCAGGCCAGACCGCCGTCGAGCGTGTAGTGAATGTGGGTGCGCGAAACCAGCGGCGGCTCCGGATCTCCGAGCGCGCCAGCTCCAAGCGCGCCCACCGGCGGATCGAACTCGGTCGTGAACGTCAGTGTCTGGACAGCATTGACCCAACCGGTCGTTGCATTCACCGCGAACTGCCCCGGCGCGACGGCACACCCCGCAGCAGGCTCATAGGTGGTGTGCAGGATCGCGTTGATGCCGGTAGCGGTCTGGTTGGCGCCGACGCTTACCGGCGTGGCCTCGGCCGGAATGACTGCGTTGTCGTACCACTCCGAGGTGTACGTATACTCTTTGCCATCGACCCATATCGTGGGGCCGACCGGGTCGTCGTTGAAGCGCACAAGGTAGTCGCCGGCCGGAAGACCGCCGATACCGTACGTGCCGGATTTGCCGGTGGTATCGAAGCCGACTGGGTTTTCGAGATCGGTGGGACGATAGGCCGTGACCTGCACTCCCTGAAGGCCCTTGCGGAAACTACTCTGCACGCGGCCCTCAATGCGAACACCCCGCGCCAGGTCGGCCCACTCAAGGAACACCATCTCGCCGGCGTCATCGATCTCAACCGGCGTAGCGTCCTCAATCGTCGTCGCGTCCTTGTAGAACTCGCTCACATACTCGTCGTTTTCGTCGTTGAAAGCGACTCGGTAAGACCCCGGCGCCAGCCCGGTCACAGAGAAATACCCCTCCGAAGTGGTCGATTCGACAGCGACTCGATCGACGCTGCCGTCGTCGATCTCATAAACATCCACTGTGACGTTGTACAGACCGAGGCCTTGGTTGTTGACGACCCTGCCGAAGATCGAGCTGCCCTTCTGCAGCAAAGCATCGATGTCGGTCACATCGATCCCGTCGCCATTTTCATCAACGGCTACCACCTTATCTGCCTGACTGCGCTGAGTCTTGCCGTTGTAGTATTGCCGGCCGTACGTCCCTTTCGCATCGCTGAACTCGACGACGTAATCGTCGGCCAACAGCTCATTGATTGTATAGGTGCCGTCTGCGGCCGTGACTGCCGTGCCGGCCCATTCGTAGTCGGGGTCTGCTTCTTCGCCAACCATCCGGAAGGCCTTGACGGTGATATCCTTCACCGGTTCCGGATCAGCCTCGGGATCGAGTCTACCCGTAACGGTACCCGAGATAGTCGAGGCCGGCTTCAGCTCATACGACAGCTTGTACGAGCCGTATCCCTCCTTACTGGTTACAGCAATCATGAACTCTTCGCCGCCCACATATGACGGCACGACAATCGTCGGGTCCTCGGCGTCCGAGTCTACTGTAAACACAGGATTATCTGGGTAATCGGCCCAAGGAGCCTCGGACTCCGGATCCATATCCTTAAGATACGCGGAGATGGTGAAGACGCCGGTTGGGTCTGGGTCTGTAGCTTCAATCCTGAACTTATACTGCGTCCCCAGTCCCAGAACCGGAACGCGCCAGAGATTAACTGGCGCTTCTTCGGTCAGCGCCCCCACTGCCGGGCCCGGGTCGGGCAGGGCGGTCCCTGGAGGTTCAGGATCAGCCGCCATGGCCACAGAAGCCGAAACTGCACCCAGAGCGAAAGCCGCCAAGAGCGCGACAAAGGCGGTTAGAACCAGCTTCCTTACGTATTTTGTCACTTTGCCTCCGTTCATACCGATTCAGATCCAATGGAGCGTTCATCGGATCCTGCGAGCGCAGTGCGCTGCTTCCCCTCCACTACACAGACATAGGCGCCCCCGGCATGCTTTGCATATTTCCGGCTAAATCTTTACCGTCGACGCAATGACAGTACTCACCCTTGACGGTCGGCTTCTCGTTGGTATATCGACAGGCTCCAGCCTGGCTGTAGCCGCCCGTCAAGCTGGTATACGGATCTCAGCTCCATGCGCAAGCTCTCGGCTCAGCTCGCCATGAGCCGCGGCATCACCTCCCCGGCGTTGCCGCGATAGTCGGCGCTGATGACCGGCTGCGGTCGACAACCGCTGAGCCGGGTCGCCCTCACCGCACTGCACATGACTCTACTGGTACCGGACAAGCGCCTCCATGAGATGAGGAAGAATGATGCCGCCATCGTGATCGTCTCGTGCCGTAGCCTTACCACTGCCCGCGAGTGCGTAAACGCATCCAGGACGGTCGCCGCTCCCACCGCGATCGAGATCGTCCGGTAGCTGACGCGGTTTCGGAACTTGAAGACTCCGGCGCCCCTGCGTCTCACTGAACGGCCGAATTCAGTTCGGAGGCTTGCACACGCTGCAAGGCCGGTAACCTTGCGACTTGGCATCCTTAAGCCTCATGGAGGTCTTGCTCTGCGAGAGGCACCGGCAACCGCTGCGGTGGTAGCACTCGCCGGTCCTCGTGACATAGACGGTGGAGTTGCCCTTGGACTTGGAGGAACCTCCTGAGGTGGCGTTGCTCGTGCCTCCGCCCGATGAGCCGCCGGCGCCGGTGACCGGCTTGGAGCTCTTGTCGAACTGCCACTTGACTGCACCCGAGGGGCTGATCGTCAGGGTGATGGTGCCGTTCTTGTGTGTCGAGTAGATGCGCGTGCCCTGGGCCTTGAGACGGCCGATCGTGTCGGGCGTCGGATGGCCGTAGGAGTTCTGCCCCACGCAGATGACGGCGAACCTGGGGTCGATCTCGCTGAGGAAGCCGCTCGAGGTCGAGTGGCGCGAGCCGTGGTGGGCGACCTTGAGCAGGTACAGCGGTGGGCCGCGGGAGCAGATTGAGCCGACCGCGGCCTCGTTCGGCCCCGTGACATCGCCGGTGAGGAGGATGCGCTTCCCGGCAACCTCAAGAAGCAGGACGACGCTGTCCTGGTTGGCATCGCCGGAGATGGACTTCGGGCTGACGACCCGCACCTTGACCTTTCCCAGTGTGAATCCGTCCCCGCGACGGGTCTGCCTCACCTTGGCACCCACAGCGTTGAAGGCGCTCTTGACGGAGCTGTCGCAGCTTCCGGCGATCAGCGCCCGCTCGGGGCTGTAGGCGTAGACGAGGTCATCGGTCGCGCCGATGTGGTCGGCGTGCATGTGGCTGATGACGACGAGGTCGAGATCCTTGATGCCGGCCTTGCGCGCAGCCGCCTCTACGGCGCCAGCCGAGCCGCCAGGGCCGCCGTCGACGAGCATCTCGTGGGAGCCCGACCTGACGAGGATGGCGTCGCCTTGGCCAACGTCCACGAAGACGATCGTGGTCTGCTTGCCTTTGGCGGCAGGGCCGATCGATTCGACGCTGGACTTCGCGGACGGATTGGCGCTCGGCTTGGCCAAAGGACTTGCGCTCGGCTTCTTGTTCGACTTCGCCTTAGTGGTTGCCGCCTTAGAGGAGGCAGGCTGAGGCGAATCGGCCGTCGTCGTGCCGGTGCCGTCACCGCATCCGACCGCGAAGACGATGAAGGCTGAAAGCAGTCCGAGCCAGAGCAAGCCTCGTCTGATGCGCAGCCTGGTCACAGGAACGCGAGGCTCAGTAGGGAGGGTCGCAGACGCTGCATGGACGATAGCCGGCCGCAGACTTGGCATTCATTGGCATTTGACCGAACAGTGAAGACGGGTCATCTGAAAGCTGCTGTTAACTGTAGAAATCTACAAATGCCCTGCAAGTGCAGTGGCGGAGCGACATGGGAGTCGAACCCACCCAGGACAGGACCACTGCCCCGCAGACGGTTTTGAAGACCGCGCCAGTCACCGGACCGGAAGCCGCTCCGTGCAGCCCCATCTTGCCACGACTGCCCGCCGTCGTCACCCGCGGGACGCAAGGCCGGCCGGCGTCGTGCCAAGGCAGGCCTGCATCACGCTGAAGTCGGCACGCCGGACGCCGAACCGGCGGCGGGCATCACGGGGCGCGGCCTGCGGGATCAGCGCCGGCGACGCCGCAGGATCAGCGCTGGCGACGTCGCGGCATCAGCGCCGGCGGCGTCGCGGCACGCGCTCGTCGCCGCGACGCAGGGTGAGGCCCTCCCGGTCGAAGAGCTCGAGGAGGGCCTGTGCGTTGCGTCGCCCGCACGCCAGCCGGTCGCGGAAGCCGGCGATCGTCACGCTGCCCTCGGTGGCGAGGATCGCCTCCAGCTCGCCGCGCGCCGCGTCGACGGCGGCACGATCGAACCACAGGTCCTTGTCGAGCCGCACCACGTCTCCGCGGCGCGCCAGCACGTCGAGCACCTGGGCGACGTCGCGTGACGGCTGGCGCACGGCCTCCGTGAGAGTCGCCAGCGTCGGCGGGGCGAATGGATCGACGCGCAGGCGGGCGAGAAGATCGTCGGCCAGGGCGGCTTGCGCGTCGCCGAGCACTCCGGCGCCGGCCGGCGCGTAGCCGCCCTCGCCGGCGACGAGCTCGCCCTCGGCAGCCAGACCCTGCAGAATCACCTGCACATCCTCCGCCGGTAGGGCCGGCACCAGTGAGCCTAGTTCGGCAGCGCTCGAGAAGGGCCGCTGCGGGCGATCCGTCGCGCGCGCGGCCGCCCCGGCGAGGACAGCCGCCCGCAGGGCGGCCAGAGCGCCGGGGACGAACCAGCGGCTCGCGCCCGGCGCGCCGGCGCGCGGCGCCTCCTGACCAGGCACGCGAAGAGCCTCCAGCTCGCCGCGCTTCTCGGCAGTGAGGAGCGCGGCGGAGACCTGAGCTTCGCCGTAGCCCGCAACCGCGAGATCCGCCGGCACGACGCCGGACTGTGCGGCGTCGGCGGCGAGCTCGAGCACGGCGGCGCCCACGTCGCCGCCGTGCAGCGCGCGGAGAAAGGCCCCGTGCCGCTGCCGCTCGCGCCAGCGACGGTGGCCGGTGGCCAGAACCTCACCGCCGCCGATCGTCGTCGCCGGAGAGAGGACGCGGATGATGAAGCGGTCGTGCGCCTGGACCGACGCGGGAGCATCGAGCCGGACGATCGCGGCCGCTTCGGCGCCCGGAGAAATCTCGCGGCCCTCGAGAGGAGACAGACGGGCCAGATAGTAGGCGGTGCCGTGGTGCAGCCGCACGCGAGCCCCGGCCCGCAGAGGGGATGCGGAGGCGAGCAGCTTCACCCAGGCGTCGAAGCGCCGGCTGACATGGCCGGCCAGCTCCGGGCCGACCAGCCAGTCGCCGCGACTGATGTCGTCCCGGCCGAGGCCGCGAAGATTGATCCCGGCCCGACTGCCGGCGTACGCCGCCTCAGCTTCGTGATCGTGCACCTCCACACTGCGCACCACGGTGCGGGCGCCGCCGGGCTCCACCGCCAGGACGTCGCCCGGCTTGATGTCGCCCTGCCAGATCGTGCCGGTCACCACCGTGCCGATCCCCTTGAGCGGGAAGACGCGGTCGACCGGCAGCCGCGCCACGCCGCCGCGCCGCCACGCATGAGCGCGCCCGGCGGCTCTGGCCAGAGCCGCCTGAAGCTCAGGCACACCTCGACCGTCGCGGGCGCTGACCGGGACGATCTCGCACTGCTCATACGGCCCTCCGGCGAGAAGCTCACGCACATCGGCGGCGGCGAGCTGCAACAGCTCATCGTCGACGAGGTCGGCCTTCGTCAGGGCGACGACGCCCTCACGCACGCCGAGCAGCTCGATGATCGCCAGGTGCTCCACGGTCTGTGGCATGACGCCGTCGTCGGCGGCGACGACGAGGAGGAAGAGATCGATGCCGGTGGCGCCGGCGACCATGGCGCGCACAAAACGCTCGTGGCCCGGCACATCGACGACGCTGAGGCGCCCCCAGTCGGGCAGGGTCAGCTGCGCGTAGCCGAGCTCGATCGAGATCCCGCGCTCCCGCTCCTCCACCAGCCTGTCGGTGTTCTTGCCGGTGAGAGCCGTGACGAGCGCGGTCTTGCCGTGGTCGATGTGCCCGGCGGTGCCGAGCGTGAGCGTCGTCGACTCGTCGACGGGCGCCCCTCTTCCGTCTTCGTGGGCCATGCCGACGCTCAGGCCGTCGCCGCCAGGACGGCGGCTGCCAGCTCCTCGAGGTCACCTGCCGCGACCGCGCGAAGATCGAACAGAAGCTTGCCCTCCTGCACACGGCAGACCACCGCGGGCTCGCCGGTGCGGAGCGCAGCGGCGAGACGCTCTGCCTCCCCCTCGGCGCAGGCGACGGTCACAGCCGCGCTCGGGACGTCCGTGACCGGCAGAGCGCCGGCGCCGGCGCGCGCCACGGTGTCGAGGATATCCACTTGGGCGCCGTCGAGAGCCTCGGACCCACCCGACGGCGTCGTGAGCAGCTCGGCCAGACGCTCGGCGCGGGCGCGAACGGCCGCCTGGGGCTCCGTGAGGGCGGCGAGCGTAGGGACACGCTCCAGGGCAGCCTCAGGATCGAGGTAGAGCCGCAACACCGCGTCGAGCGCAGCGAGGTCGAGCTTGTCGATGCGGACTGCCCGCGCCAGTGGGTGCCGCCGCATCGCCGCGATGCCGGCGGCTCGGCCTACGACGATGCCCGCCTGCGGGCCGCCGAGCAGCTTGTCGCCGCTGAAGGTGATGATGTCGGCGTCGGCGCTGTCCTGGAGGGAGGGCTCATCGGCGAAGAGCGGTATGTTCGCCAGAGCGCCGCTGCCCAGGTCGGCGATCACCAAGGCGCCGCGCTCGTGCGCCAGCTCAGCCAGCTCGGCCAGCGAAGGCTCGGCCGTGAACCCGACGATGCGATAGTTGCTGGTGTGGGCGTGCAGCACGGCTCGGGTGCGCTCCGTCCACGCCGCCTCGTAGTCCCGCAGATAGGTGCGGTTGGTGGTGCCCACCTCAACCAGGTCGGCGCCGCTCTCGCGAAGAATATCCGGTATACGGAAGCCGTCGCCGATCTCGACGAGCTGCCCGCGCGAGACGATGACCTCGCCGCCGCGAGCAGTCGCGGCCAGCGCCAGCAGGACCGCCGCGGCGTTGTTGTTGACCACCAGCGCGTCCTCGGTGCCCGCAAGCGAGCACAGAGCGTCGTGAACGTGATCCTGGCGGGAGGCGCGCTCCCCACGCGCGAGGTCGTATTCGAGGTCGCTGTACCCCGAGGCCGCCAAGACGACCGCCTCGACCGCCTCCTGCGGCAGCACGGCGCGCCCGAGATTGGTATGCACCACGATGCCGGTCGCGTTGATGACACGCCGCAGCGACGGCGTGACTGCGGCTTCCAGAAGCCGCGCCGCCCAGGGCACAAGATCGCCGGGAGCGAGCTTCGCCGCCGCGGGAGCTTCGCCGGAGGCGGCGAGAATCTCCCGGCGCAGGCGCTCGAGCACCGTCCGGACGGCCTTCGTGACCAGCTCCCGCGGGTAGCGCTCCAGAAGCGGCGCCGCCGAAGGGTCGCGGAGAACCTCGTCGACCGCGGCCAGCGAACGCAGAGCCTCCTGCTGCTCAGGCGACGTGGGAGCTTCGCGGCGTGATGTCTCGGCCATCTCGTGCGCCTCCTCCGACCCGCGATGCTGAGACATCAGGCCTCGAGAATGATCGTACCGGCCTGCTCCTCGACGACCTCGCCGATGGTCCAGGCGCCCACCCCCGAAGCAGTCAGGCGCTCCACCAGGACCGCGTGCCTCCCGGGCTCCACCGCAATGAGCAACCCCCCGGAGGTCTGCGGATCGAAGAGCGCGAGAAGGAGCGGGTCGGCCTCGCCCGCCGCGGCGGCAGCCACGCCGACGCCGCTCACGCGCGGCAGGACGTAGTCGCGGTTCACACGAAGGCCGCCGGCATAGACCTCCTGGGAGATGAAGTCGAGAACCTGGTCGTGAAGCGGCACCTCGCTCCGGAAGACCAGCGCGGCGACGCCGCCGGCGTCGAGCATCTCGCTGAGGTGACCGAGCAGGCCGAAGCCGCTGATGTCGGTGCAGGCGTGCACGCCCACGGCCGACATCGCCTCGGCGGCGGCGGCGTTCAGCATAGCCGCCTCCTCGATCGCCGGCTTCATCGCCTCCTCGTTGAGCAGCCCCTTCTTGAGGGCGCTGGCCAGCACGCCGATGCCGAGCCGCTTGGTGAGGATGAGGCGATCACCGGGCTGCGCGCCGCCGTTGTACACGATCTCCTCGGGGCGCGCCACGCCGGTGACCGAGAGGCCGTACTTGGGCTCCTTGTCGTCCACGGAGTGCCCGCCCGCCAGCTCCGCGCCGGCCTCGGCGACCTTCTTCGCGCCGCCGGTGAGCACCTCCGCCAGATGCTCCATGCCCAGCTTCGCCGGCCAAGCCACGAGGTTCATGGCGGTGAGCGGCCGGGCGCCCATGGCGTAGACGTCGCTGAGCGCGTTGGCCGCCGCGAGCTGCCCGAACCAGAAGGGTGAGTCGACGATGGGCGTGAAGAAGTCGACCGTCTGCACGAGGCAGAGGTCGGCGGAGACTCGCGTGACGGCAGCGTCATCGCGCGTCTCGAGCAGCCGCGCGAACTCAGGAGAGCTGCGCGGCAGGGCGTCAAGCACGGCTTGCAGGTCGCACGGACCCAGCTTGGAAGCTCAGCCGCTCTTGGCCGCGTACTGCGTGAGGCGGATCTTCTCGGTCATGCCTACAGCTTACCGCACCCGGGCTCACGCGGAGCCGGCTGCACAGATCCGCAGACGCGTTTCAGTGGTGAGCCCTCGGGGGCGTGACTGTCTCGTGAAGGCAACAACCGTTGACCCACCAGCGGACGGCGAGCCCTCGGGAGCATGTCTGCTCGGCGACACCCGGCGCGCCGGCGGGCCTTCGGAGGCAAGCGCGCCGCAGGCTCTCGCGGGCCGACATGCCGGACAGGCTTCGGTGGCCGGCGGGCCGCCCGTAGGCTGCCTCTGCGCCGGCGAGCCTTCGGAGGCAGGCGCGCCGCCCGAAAGCCGTCTCTGCGCCGCTACCGTCTCAGAGCCGCTACGCCGCCGGCAGCCCGAGGAAGCAGGGGAGCTCGGCCAGAGACTCAATGCGCGGCACATCCGCGGCGGCCCGGCGGCCGCCGCGGTCGAGCAGCACAGCGCGGCAGCCGTACGAGAAAGCGCCCTGGACGTCGTCGGTGAGGCTGTCGCCCACCATCAGCGCGCTTGCCGGATCGACGCCCGCCCACTCCAGAACCGTGCGAAAGACCGCCGGGGACGGCTTCGTAATGCCGAGCTCGGCGCTCGACCAGGAGCGATCGATGAACTCGTCCAGCCCGAAGTGGGCGACGACATCCTTGAGATCGTGGCCGAGCGCGTTGGAGACGATGACCATCCGCAGGCCGGCGGCCTGAAGTGCGCGCAGGCACGGAAGGACATCCTCGTACAGAACGAAGTTCTCGGCGTTGGACCACGCCGTGGCGATCGCGCCCGCGGTCGCGGTAACGGCGTCCGCATCGTCGCCGCCCATGCCGGTGATGACGGCCCGTGCGATGACCTCGATGAGAGCATCGTCGTGAGCGTCCCCGATCTCGCGCCGATGGGCAACGACAGCGCGGTAGCCCGCCCGCTCCGCCTCCGGCCAGCGGGCCGGATCGAGAGACAGGCCGAACCGCGCGCCCATGCGCTGATACCCGACGGCCTCGAACTGCTCGCCCGGCCGCAGCAGCGTGTAGTCGAAGTCGAACATGACCAGCTCGGGCGGCACGCCGGTCGGTGGCGGAACGCCCGGCTCCCCAGGAGCGCCGGCCCCAGCCGGATCTGTCGAACCCCTCGATGGCGAAACGGGCGACATCGCCTCAGACCCCCCTGCGTCCCAGCATCTCCCCGGCGCGATACGACGAGCGCACGAACGGCGACGCAGCGACGATCAAGCCGAGCTCGGCGCCGAGCCGCTCGTACTCATCGAACTCACTGGGCTCAACGTAACGTGAAACCGGCAGGCAGCCGCGCTGCGGCTGCAGGTACTGGCCGATCGTGACGAGGTCGACGCCGGCGGCCGCGGAATCGGCGAGCACCGCGGCGACCTCTTCGGCCTCCTCGCCGACCCCGACCATGAGGCCCGTCTTGACCTGCGGGCGGGCCGAGCCGCCGGGCGCGGCGGACGGCGGAGCCGCCGGCCCGCGCGCCCACGCGGCTGCCCGGCGCAGCAGCTCCAGGGAGCGTTCGTACTCGGCCTGCGGCCGCACGGTGGGATACAGGCGCGGAACCGTCTCGAGGTTGTGGTTGAGCACCTCCGGCCCGGCATCGAGGACGACCTGCAGCGCATCTGTGTCCCCGCCGAGGTCGGGGATGAGGACCTCGACGGTGGCGGCGGGCAGAGCCGCCCGCACCGCCGCGATCGCGGCGGCGAACTGGCCGGCGCCCCCGTCGGGAAGGTCGTCGCGCGTGACGCTGGTGATCACGACGTGCCGCAAGCCGAGACGCCGCGCCGCCTCCGCGAGGCGGCGCGGCTCGTCCGGATCGAGAGGGCGGAGGCCGGGCCCGCCGGTATCGATAGCGCAGAAGCGGCAGGCCCGCGTGCACTCGTCGCCCATGATCAGGAAGGTCGCGGTACCCGAGGCGTAGCACTCGCCCTTGTTAGGGCAGCGCGCCTCGCGGCACACGGTGTGCAGATCGAGCTCGTCGAGAAGCGAGCCGGTGGCGCGGAACTGCCGCGGCGCCGGCGCCTTGACCTTGAGCCAGTCCGGCTTGCGCCGGCTTGTGCCCGCTGCGCTCATCCTCAGCTCAGAGGCTGTGCACGCCGCGGCCGAAGCCACTCAGCGCTGCGTCGCCGATGCTCTCGGAGAGGGTCGGGTGAGCGTGGATGGTGTTGGCGACGTCGGCCAGGGTGAGGCCAGCGTGCACCGCCACCGCCAGCTCGTGGATCATCTCGGTGACGTGCGGGCCGATCATGCTCGCTCCCAGCAGACGGCCGCCGCCGGGCTCGCAGACCAGCCGCACGAAACCGTCGGCCTCGCCGGCGATCACGGCCTTCGAGTTGCCGTTGAAGCGGACGTGCGCCACTTCGTGGGCCACGCCCTCAGCCGCAGCCCGGTCTTCGGTGAGGCCGCAGCTGGCGACCTCCGGCGAGCTGAACACGCAGCTGGGGACCATGGTGCGGTCGCAGAGCAGGTTGGAGCCGGTCACCGCGTTCTCGGCGGCGATCATGCCCTGGTGATACGCCCAGTGAGCGAGCAGCGGCGGGCCGGCCACGTCGCCGGCGGCGAAGATACCCGGCACCGAAGTGCGGCAGCTCTCGTCGATCGCGACGAAACCGTGCTCGTCGAGCCTGACGCCGGCCTCCTCGCAACCGAGGCCGGCGGTGACCGGCCGGCGACCGATAGACACGAGCACGCGGTCGCCCACGACCTCGCGGCCGCCGGCGAGATGCAGCGTGATGCCGTCCGCACCGGCCTCCATCGACTCGACGGTCGTCTTGACCAGCGACTCGATGCCGACCTTCTTGAAGGCCTGCTGCAAGCTGCGGCCGATGCGCTTGTCCTCGCCCGGCAGAAGCTGCCTGAGCATCTCGACGATGGTGACCTTGGTGCCGAGACGCGCGAACACCGAGGCGAACTCACAGCCGATCACGCCGCCGCCGACGATCAGCAGACTCTCGGGGACGTGGTCGATGAACAGGAGCTCGTCACTGGTCATGACACGCGGATCGGAGAAGTCGAAGAGGCGCAGCTTCATGGTCTCGGAGCCGCTCGCCAGAATGACGGCGTCGCCCTCGAGCACCGTGCCGTCGGCCAACGCTATGCGCCCAGGCCCGGCGAGCGTCGCGCGACTGTTGACGACCTCGACCTTGCGAGCCTTGAGCAGATGCGCAATGCCGTCCCGAAGCTGGGTGGTCACTGCCTCCTTGCGCGCCATGAAGGCGCCGAAGTCGAGGGTGACCTTGTCGACGTTCACGCCGAAAGACGAGCTGTTCTGGGCATGGTGATAGCGCTCGGCTCCGGCGACCATCGCCTTGGTGGGGACGCAGCCGCGGTTGAGACATGTGCCGCCGAGCTCACGCTCCTCGACGAGCGTCACCTCGGCGCCGAGCTGAGCCGCGCGGCCTGCCGCGACGTAGCCGGCCGGACCGCCGCCGAGCACCAGTACCTTGGTCATCGTTGCCTCCTCATCCCGCGGCCGGCGACTGCAAAGCAGTTTCGAGCCGCACGAGTACACGGTTCCAGATCATTTCTGGCGGCGGCACCACACCGGCCCCCGCCAGTCCTTCTCCCTGCCACGGTTCGCCGAGCAGTGCCTCGGCCGCCCGCACCAGCTCCTCAGGCGGTCGTTGCTCGAGCACGGAGCCATGCACGAGAACGCGCGCGCCGCGGCGCGCCTGCGCGATCGCCACGACCTTCTCGCCGCGCGAGAGCAGATCCTGCCGCAGCGCCGTAGCGAAACAGAGGGCGGAGCGCTGGTACGGCGTGACGCGGCCGTCATCGAGCTTCACGCCGAGCTCGGTGAGGCTGCCGGCGAACGCCTCCGCCACAAGGTCGTACGGCCGGCTCACGTCGACGGTGGCTCGCGCGCCCGAGCCGAGCGCGCCCGGCGGGAACGCTACGGCGAAGGACCATTCGAAGCCCTCGCCGTGCATGACCGCGCGGCCACCGGAGGGCCGCCGCACGACGTCGAACGGCGCAGGCGCCGCCGGCTCGAAGCGCTGGAGCTTACCCAGCGACAGAGCCGGCGGCGCCCACGTGTACCGCCGAGCAATGACCGTCTCGGCGGTCTCGAGCAACCCGGTATCGAGCGCCATCTGCGCGCCGCCTGTAGCGCGCAGATCGGGCAGCACCTTGACGATGCTCACCGCACGCACCCTTTGCCGTCAGTGCACCTCAGCCGCAGGTCTCCCCTTCGGCCGGCGGCTGCTGACGCAACACAGGATGACGGGCGGCTCCGGCTTCGTCGAGCCGCCGCACCGGCATGGTGGTCGGCGCGTTGTGCAGCAGATCCGGATCGTCCTTCGCCTCCTGCACGATCATGCGGAAGGCGTTGATGATGCGATCGAGATCCTCGCGCGACTCCGTCTCGGTGGGCTCGATCATGAGCGCCTCGTCGACGATCAGAGGGAAGTACGTCGTCGGCGGGTGCACCCCGTAGTCGAGCAGCCGCTTGGCGATGTCGAGCGTAGTCACGCCTTGCTTCTTGAGCGGCGCACCCGAAGCCACGAACTCATGGCTGCAGCGCCGCACGAAGGGGAAGTCGAAGAGGTCGCGGACGCCCTCCATGACGTAGTTCGCGTTGAGCACCGCCATCTCGCTGACGCGGCGCAGGCCGTCCGGTCCGAGCGCGCGGATGTAGGTGTGGGCGCGCACCAGAACACCGAAGTTGCCGTAGAAGGTACGGATCTTGCCGATGGACTCGGGGCGATCGTAGTCGAGGAAGAACGTTCCGTCCTCGGCCTTCTCGGCCAGCGGCACCGGCAGGAACGGGGCGAGGTCGTCGCGCACGGCGATAGGGCCGGCGCCCGACCCGCCGCCGCCGTGCGGCGTGCTGAAGGTCTTGTGGGTGTTGAAGTGGACGACGTCGAAGCCCATGTCGCCGGGCCGCGAGATACCCAGCACGGCGTTGGCGTTGGCGCCGTCGTAATAGAGAAGGCCACCGGCCTCGTGCACGAGCCGCGCGATCTCGACGATGTTCTCGTCGTACACGCCGAGCGTGTTGGGGTTTGTGAGCATGAGGCCCGCGATGTCGTCGTCGAGGATGCCCTTGAGCGCCTCGAGATCGACGCCGCCCCGCGCGTCGCTGGGCACGGCGACGGGCTTGTAGCCCCCGAGCACCACCGAAGCGGGGTTCGTGCCGTGCGCAGTATCGGGGATGATGATCTTCTTGGGATCGCGCCCCTTGGATTGATGGTAGGCGCGGATCACCAGCAGGCCGGTGAGCTCACCGTGAGCGCCGGCCGCCGGCTGGAGTGTCGTGCGAGCCAGGCCGGCGATCTCAGCCAGCGAGCGCTCGAGATCGTACATGAGCTCGATGGCGCCCTGGGCGAGCTGCTCCGGCTGGTACGGGTGCAGGCCCGCGAAGCCCTCGAGGCGACACGCCACCTCGTTGACCTTGGGGTTGTACTTCATCGTGCACGACCCGAGCGGGTAGCTGCCGGTCTCGACGCCGAAGTTGAGCGTCGAGAGGTAGGTGAAGTGGCGCAGAAGATCGATCTCGCTCACCTCGGGCAGACCGGCGGGAACCTCACGGCGCAAACCGGCCGGAACGAGCTCATCGAGGGAGAGCTCAGGGACGTCCGTGACCGGAAGGTTGTAGGCGCGCCGCCCGCAGTGCGACTTCTCGTAGATGGTCCGGCGATCCGCCTCCATCATGACTCACCTCCCGCGTCGGCGAGATGCGCAGCCACGGCAGCGACGAACGCGTCCATCTCGGCGCGCGTACGCTTCTCGGTGACGGCCACCAGCAGAACGTTGTCGAGATCGTCGGCGCCCGCGCCGCTGAACGACCCCGCGAACCGCCCGACGGGCACGCCGGCGAGGAACCCCTGGGGCACGAGGGCATCGACCAGGGCCGCAGCGGACGCCGGCAGACGAAGAGCGAACTCACGGAACACCGGGCCCTCCGTGAAGCACTCGACGCCCGGGAGCTTGAGCAGGCGCTGACGCAGATACGCGGTCTTGCGCGCGCAGAGCAGGCCCAGCTCGGGGAGGCCCTCACGGCCGAGCCACGTCATGTGAATGAGCGCGGCGAGAGCATTGAGGGCGTGGTTCGAGCAGATGTTGGAGGTCGCCTTTTCACGGCGGATGTGCTGCTCGCGAGTCTGAAGCGTGAGCACGAAGCCACGCTTGCCCTCGGCATCGACGGTCTCACCGACGAGGCGGCCGGGGATGCGACGGACGAGCTTCTTCGTAACGGCCATGAAGCCCACGCCGGGGCCGCCGAAGCTCATCGCGTTGCCGAACGACTGACCCTCGCCGACCACGATATCGGCGCCGAGCACGCCGGGCGCCTCGAGCAGGCCGAGCGACATGGGATCAGCGACGACGACCAGCAGAGCGCCGGCCTCGTGCGCGAGGTCTGCGACCGCGCGCACGTCTTCGAAGCCGCCGAAAAAGTTGGGCTGCTGCACGACGACCGCAGCCGTGTCGGCGTCGAGCGACGCCTTGAGCGCCTCGAGATCGGTGCCGGCGCCCTTCTGCAGAGGGATGAGGCTGGGGCGCGGCCCGTGATGGGCGGTCTCGGTGGCCAGCACCTGGCGGTACTCAGGGTGCACGCCGGCGCTGAGAAGGATGCGCCCGCGGCGAGTCTGACTGCCAGCGATGACGGAGGCCTCGGCCATGGCGGTGCCCGCGTCGTACATGGATGCGTTGGAGACGTCCATGCCCGTGAGCTCGCAGATGGCGGTCTGCCACTCGAAGATGCTCTGCAGCACGCCCTGGCTGCGCTCCGGCTGGTATGGGGTGTACGCCGTGGCGAACTCGGAACGCGAGACGATGGCGTCGACGGCCGCCGGGACGTAATGGTCGTAGATGCCGGCGCCCAGGAAGCTCACCATCCCGGTGGCGGGCGAATTGGCGGCGGCGAGACGCCGCAGCTCGGCGAGAACCTCGAACTCGGAGAGGCCGGCCGGAAGGTCGAGCGGCCGCTTCAGGCGCACATCGGCCGGGATCTCGGAGAAGAGATCCTCGATGCTCTCCGCCTTGCAGGCGGCGAGCATGGCCTCGACATCCGACCCGCCGTGAGGCACATAGTCGGTGGATGCTCTCACGTCAAGCCTCGTCGAGGAAGCTGCGATAGGCGTCGACGTCCAGAAGCTCGTTGAGCTCGGCCGGATCGCTCATGCGCACGCGGATGAGCCAACCGTCACCGTAACAATCCTCGTTTACGCTCTGCGGCGAGTCCTCCAGAGACTCGTTGACCTCGACCACCTCGCCGCTGATGGGAGCCTTTACGTCGGAGACGGCCTTGACCGACTCCAGCTCGCCGTACGGCTCCCCAACGGTGACGGTGTCGCCCACGGACGGCAGGTCGACGTAAACGACCTCGCCGAGCGCATCCTGCGCAAACCAGCTGATGCCGAAGACAGCGTCGTCGCCCTCAACGCGCACCCAATCGTGCTCCTTGTGGTACTTCAGTTCCTGAGGATAGGTCTCGTCGGCCATGGTGCCTCCAGTCGGCGTTGCCGCAACTCGCTCTATGACGTGCCCGCACTGCTTGCGGCAAGTTGACACGCGCGGGTACGGGGAGCCGCCGCTCCCGATATATAAACCGAAAACGGGCAGAGTGAGACTTCCACCCTGTCTGACGGCCAGCATATCAACGGCGTTTTTCCGGGCTGCCTCACTCCAGTTCGGCCGGAACACTCTAGCATCGCCGCACCTGAGCGCACAACATGCGAAGCGTTGGCGACGGGCGGGGAGCCGCGAGGCCGCCGACGGCTGCGCGGCGCCCGTCGGCGGCCCTGCTTGCGGCGCTCTCGACCTGCTTGCGACGCTCTTCTTCTCCGCGACCCATCGCCGCAGCAACGACGCCGTGTGGGCGCCCCGGCCCGACGCCCTGTAGGCACCGCGGCCCTCTCTGTTATGCTGCGGAGTGTACTCCTCGCCGGGGCGCAGACCGTCTTGCGGCACGCCACACGCGAGCATGCAGCACGGAGGAGCAAAGCCGATGACCGCAGCGCACGACAACCGAGGCGTCGGTTCGGCCGGCCCGTCGCTGGCCGGCGACCTCTGGCCGACCGCCCCCGCCGACCTGCGAGAGCTCGCCGACCTCGCCGCCGAGCTGGCTCGCGCGGCCGGCGACGTTCATCTCGAGGGGCGACTCACCGAGCTCCACATCGAGACGAAGTCCTCTCCGACCGACCACGTCAGCCAGATCGACCGGGAGGCCGAGCGGCTGATCGTCGCACGGCTCGCCCGCGAGCGGCCCGCAGACGTCGTGCTCGCCGAAGAAGGAGCGCTGAGAGACGGCGACACCGGCATCCGCTGGGTGATCGACCCGCTCGACGGAACCACGAATTACATCTACGGCTATCCGGGCCACGCGGTCTCGATCGCCGTGGAGGTGGACGGCACGGCACGCGTGGGCGTGGTTTTCGATCCCGTCGCCGACCTCATGTACTGCGCCATCGACGGCTTCGGCGCCGTCTGCAACGACCGGCCCATCCACACCCGCCGGCAGACCGATCTGGCCGGCGCCCTCGTCGCCACCGGCTTCTCGTACGACGCCGCCCAGCGGGCACGTCAGGGAGCGGCCGTGGCTTACGTGCTGGAGCGCGTACGCGACATCCGCCGGGGGGGTTCGGCCGCGCTCGATCTCTGCCACCTCGCGGCCGGCCACGTGGACGCGTACTGGGAGCTCGACCTCGCCCCGTGGGACTACGCGGCAGGCTGCGTGATCGCCCGCGAGGCGGGCGCCGACGTGCTGCTCCACCGCGGCGCCCACGGGAGCGGACCCGCTGTGGTGGGGGCGTCCCCCGAGCTCCTGCCGTCCCTGCTGGATCTGCTCATCGATGCGGGAGCCCTCGTCTAGAGCAGGGCTCGCGTCCAGCCGGTCACGACATGCGCTTGCACTTCCGCCGCAGTCAGATTCCAGGCGACGCAGGCCTGCGGTACGCCTTGCTCCGTACGGCCGTGCGCACCGCTACGGGAGCCGCCGCCACCTGCGCCCTGGCCACCGCGCTGCTCGCCATACCCGGCGCCTCCCTTGGGGCGGATGCCACATCGCCTCTCCTGCTGAAGGCCGGCGTCGGGCTCTGGGAGCAGTACGGGTACGACCCCCTCTATACACGCAACGTGCCATCCTTCGACCCAGACGGAACGATCTACATCCGGCATCGTGCGGCCGACCCCGACCTGTCCAGGTTCGTCCAGACGCCGGCCGCTTCTGGCTGGGCTCGCCTCGACTTCACCGATGCACTGGCGGCTGCCTTCCCCACATTCGCCGGCAACGCTACACGCTACTGGTAACCCAGCCGCGCCTTGAGGGCGAACAGCTCGTCGTTCCCGAGCCGGTGCATGTGACCGACGACTGCCTGGGCCAGGGAGTCGCTTACGGAGGCAGCAGCTTCGCAGTCACCAAAGGAGGGCGCACCTTCTTCGTCTGGGGGGCAACGACTCCGGAGGGGAGCACGGACGTTCCCACATTCGCAGCCAGCTTCGACCCCTCCAGCGGCACCGTCAGCGCCCCGTCACTCGTCGGAGTCTCGCCGGGCGCCAACGACACCCACAACCGACCGGCCGTCTGCATCGACAGCCTTGGCATACTGCATGTCGTCACCGGCACCCATGGCACCCCGACGCTGCACTCCTACTCGCTGGCTCCGCTGACGACAGACGAAGGATGGAGCGAGCCAGAGCCGGTCCTCACCACAGGCTGGGAGACTGCGACGGGCGAGAGCAAAGGGTCTCAGACCAATCCCGGCCTCGTGTGCGACGGCGACGACACTCTTCATCTGGTTACCCGGCAGTGGCGGCGCTCCGCAGAGCAAGCTCTCCTGAAGCAGCAGTACGGCGCGCTCATCCACCAGAGCCAGCCGACCGGCGGAGCCTGGAGCGAGCCACATACGCTCGCACTCGCTCTCGATCCCGGCTACTGCGGCTTCCAGCACAAGATCACGCTCGACGAGCGTAACCGGCTGTTCGTAGCCTCCACATTCGTCGGCGATGAGGACGTGTGGTGCACTCGCAGCACCCTCGCCGAGGCGATGGTACTGGGGCGAGGGTCGTCGGGCATGGTGCCGTCCCAGCGTCGGATGCTGCTGCTCTCCGAGGACGCAGGAGTCTCCTGGCGCCTGGCATCCGACGCAGACCAGGGCGTTGCGGCGCCCACCGCGACGCGCAGCGCCCGGAGCTCAGCGGCTCAGCCCCGCCTGGCTTGCCGGCGGGCCAGCCACAAGCCGCAGGGCAACCAGATCACCGCTGTCCGCTTCGTGAGGAATCGCTACGGCTGGGCCGTCGGCACACACGGCACGATCCTGCGGAGCGCGAACGGCAGGGTAAGCTGGCAGCGGCAGTCCTCCGGCACCACCGAGACGCTGTTCGCCGTCTCCGCAGTCTCGAGCCGCGTCGCCTGGGTCGCCGGCCAGCGCGGAACCCTGCGCCGCACGCTGAACGGCGGGTGAAGCTGGGAGCGTCGCAATCCGGGAACAAAAGACGCGCTCTTCGCCATCTGCTTCGTCGACGCGCACCGAGGCTGGATCGGTGGCGGCTGGCTCACCACTGGCGCCGGCCGCATCGCAGCCACGACCGACGGAGGATCCCACTGGACGCGACAGGGCACTTCCTCCATGGGAATGATCCACGGTATCGCCTTCCGCAACAGGAGCAGCGGCCTCGCCGTCGGCGCGGACGACACCCTGCTGCGAACCGCCAACGGAGGACTCACCTGGGAGGCGGCGAGCGCCCCGGTCAACAGCCGTCTGAACGCCGTCCAGTACTCTTCGAGACTCAGGGCTTTCGCGAGCGGTGACGACGGCGTCGTGCTCAGAACCCAGAACGGCGGCCTCAACTGGACGCGCATCTCCAAAAGGCGCTCGCGCACACGAGGCGGTCTGGACGCCTCCGCGCGCTTCGTATGGCTGGGCGGGCGGGGGCGGGCAGGACGATGACGAGCCCGCCGTCGTTCTCCGCACCGAGGACGGCGGCGCGAGCTGGTTCCCTTGCCCGGTACCGGTGCGAGGCCGCGTGCACGATCTCTGGTTCGCGAACCGGTTCACAGGCTGGGCGGCAGCCGAGGACTGGGGACCGGATGGCGACCGAGCTCACGGCACGATCCTCATCACACGCGACGGAGGGGCATTGTGGACGGTACAGGCGCGGACGGACGTTCCCTTGCGCAATCTCGCCTTCAGCGGCGACCTGCACGGCCTAGCGGTGGGTGCAGCCGGCAGAATGCTGCGCACCGCCGACGGTGGCGCCAAGTGGACCAAGGCCGACGCCGGCACCGTCAACAACCTGTTCGCGGCCGTCCTTCCCGGGCCGACCTCGGCGTGGGTCGCCGGCGAGGACGGCACGATCCTCGCCGGCCGACCGGCTCCCTGAGAGCCGCCGGGACGGCTTTACTCAGCCGCCTCCGGCGTCTGCGAAGCCTCTTCCTCCTGCGCGGCCGGCTCACCCTCGTAGCGCTCCACCTCGACCGTGCAGTGCGTGACCAGCGCCGCCACGGCGCCCACCGCCGCGAGCATGGGCGCCAGCACGGCCGCCACGACCCCCAGGGTGAGAGGCAGCGAGACGACCACCCTGCCCCCCTGTTTGATGGAGATCTGGCGGACGTTGCCCTGGTGAATCAGCTCTCTCACCTTGTCGACGAGCTGCCCACCCTCCACCTTGAACGTCTCCGTCCAGGTTCGGCCCTGCTCCTCACTCATGACCCACCGTCCTTTCCGGCCGCCGCAACGCTCAGCCGCATACCTCTCACCTCTTCCCGCTGACGACGCCGGGGAATCGTGAAGCACGGGCCAGATGCAGGCCGGCAGAGCGTCCGGATCGACGCAGATCGGCGGCGGGATGCAGGCGGAACGAGCCGACGGCGCAGAAAGGTGCGGGCGCCGCGCGCCCCGATCCCCCGCGACCCAGCGTCACACGACCTCGAGGGCGATCGGAGTCGGTCCCTCGTTGTTGATCGGCGTGACATCCAGGGGGCAGGCCGACGCAACCACGATACAGTCCATCTCGGCGCGCAGGCGCACGTAATCCCCGGCCCTGGTGCGCGTCGCGCGCCACTCCAGCGAGCCGTCGGCGGCGACAGGGATGTCCATGAAGAGGTTAATCGGCTGCGGCACCTCCACCTCGTCGTGACCGAGGCCGGCCATGGCCGCCCGCAGGTTCTCCTGGCACGAAGCGTGCCAGCCGGTGACACCGAACATCTCGTAGCGGGTCGGGTCACAGGCGGCGATCAGCATGTCGTGAACGCCGTCCGTGGTGTCCTCCTCGAAGGTGAGGATGGGCCGGCGGCGATTGGTAACGAACTGCTCGCCCACCCGCGGAAAGAGATGCCGCACGTGCACGCGCGTGTGCTCGGCGCTGTGATACTCGCGGACGTCGACGGCCGAGAAGGCGAACAGGTCGACGACCTGGCCGCCCTCGAGGTCGATCACCTTGAAGCTCGTACGCTCGGCGACGCGCAGCGCCCGCGCTTCACGGGCCGGCACCTTCAAGTAGCTCGACACGCCTGCCTCCTCTGGCCTGATATTGCCACACGAGCCGGCGCTAGCCGGCTCCGTTCCACGATCCTCTTCCCCTGGTCAAGCCCGCTCAACCCCCGGAGACCGTCGCCTGAACCCGGCGCCGAGAGATGCGCGACGAAGCGGCCGTGCCGCCGGACGGCCTCGCTCAGCCCGCCGAGAGGGCGACGACGCCGACCATGACGACGCCGGCGGCGAAGAGCTGAACCCGCGACGGTCGCTCGTGGAGGAAGACAAACGCGAACAGACCCGTCGCGACCGGCGTCAGGCTGGCGAGCACTGAAACGATGCTGAGATAGCCTATCGTGCTCGCAGCCGTGAACAAGGCGTCGCCCATGAAGCCGGTGACCCCGACCGCCGCCATCGCCGGCAGCGCTCGCCGCGGGACCGGAGTTGCCTGCCGACGCACACCGAGATAGGCAATGACGGCCACCATGCCACCGAAGCGCATACCGAAGACCGACCAGTACACGTCGGCACGGCCGCCTATGCTGAGGCCCACCATGGTCGCGCCTAAGCACAGGGCGGCGATGACTGCGTACAGGATGCTGCGCAGACCGATGCTGCCGCCGCCGCGCGACTCCGCCCGCGATATGAACACGATCCCGGCCACGGCGAGAACCATACCGACGTACTGCACCCCGCTCGGGCGTTCGCCGATCGCGATACCCACCAGCACGGGCACGACGACTGCAGCCGCAACGATCGGCGCGACGACATTCATGGCGCCGGAAGACAGAGCCTTGTAGTAGAGCGCGAGGCCGAAGGCACTCGAAACGCCGCCCAGCACTGCCGCGAGAAAGTACGGGAGGTTGGTCAGCGGCTCTGCGTGCGCCAGGAGCAGGATGCTCGCTGCCGAGGCGCCGGCGATCTGGCTGACCAGGGCGACCGACCAGACAGAGTGCCGTCTGGTCTCAAACCCACCAATGAAGTCTGAGGAACCGAGGAGAACGCTCGAAGCCAAAGCGAGCAGCGCGGCCAGCACGGCGATGTCCTCTCAACGAGACAGGTCGTAGGAAGGAGCAAGCCTATCACGCCCGCCCCGGCCTGCCGCACCGGTAACGCCCAGCCCTACCCGGAGCGACGCCGGTGCCGTAGACTCGATACTGGAACGTGCTCGCCAAGCAGGCGTGGAGGGAGAGCCATGAGTACAGGCAAAGACACGAAGCCGCTCGACGTCGCGGTGGTCGCGTGGGCTCAGCTCGAGGACCGCAAACCCTTCGCCGCCCATGTCGACGGTGTAGACCTGGTCGTGGTGCGCTTCGACGACCGGCACTCGGTCCTCTCCGGCCGCTGCCGGCACCGGGGCGCCCTGATGGCCGACGCCATGGTGCGCGGCGACAACCTGGTGTGCGGCCTGCACTACTGGGACTTCCGCATCGACACCGGCGTCTCGACCTACAACCCCGCGGAGCACCTGCACCGCTTCCGCAGCGACGTCGTCGACGGCTTCGTCATGATCTCGGCGGCCGAGCTGGCCGAGCACCGCACCCGGCACGGCCTCGCGCCCGATGGCACGCAACGGAGCGAGTACGACGTTTACTACGCCTCCTCCGACCCCCCGGATGAGGAGCCTTTCGTCGGGGACATCCAGCGTCTGGCGCTGCGCGGCCTCGACCGCGTCGGCCCGCACGGAGCCCTGGCGGCCATGGGCGTGCCTCGCGACACGCTCCCGTCCTGGGACGGCCTCCAGTTCGTCACCGCCCAGCTGGCGCGCCGGCCGCTCCTCGACGACGAACCCGTGGGCACCGACGTCGTCGTCGGCCCGGGCGCCGAACAGCCTCTGCGTCTCGAGATCCCGATCCTCGTCTCCGACATGAGCTTCGGCGCCCTCTCCGCGGAGGCCAAGATCGCCCTCGCCCGAGGCGCCGAACGCGCTGGCACCGGCGTCTGTTCCGGCGAGGGCGGCATGCTCCCCGAGGAACAGGCGGAGAGCTCGCGATACTTCTACGAACTGGGGTCCGGGCGGTTCGGGTGGTCGCCGAGCCTGCTCAAGGCGGTACAGGCCTTCCACCTCAAGTTCGGGCAGGGGGCCAAGACCGGCACCGGAGGCCACCTGCCCGGCCTCAAGGTCAAAGGCCGCATCGCGGAGGTGCGCGGCCTGCCCGAGGGTACGGCCGCCGTGTCGCCGGCGAACTTCCCGGATCTCCGCTCGGTCGCCGACGTGCGCGACTTCCTCGCCGGGCTGCGCGCGGTCGCGAGCGGCATCCCCTTCGGAGTCAAGCTCTCTGCCCAGCACATCGAGGAGGACATCGACGCGGCACTCGAGATCGGCGTGGACTACATCATCCTCGACGGGCGCGGCGGCGGCACAGGGGCTGCGCCGAAGATCATCCGCGACCACATCTCCGTGCCCACCATCCCCGCGCTGGCGCGCGCCCGCCGTCATCTCGACGCTCGCGGGCGGGCCGACGTCACCCTCATCGCCACGGGTGGCCTCCGAACCGCGCCCGACTTCGCCAAAGCGCTGGCACTGGGCGCCGACGCGGTCGCCGTCGCCAACTCGGCGCTGCAGGCGATCGGCTGCGTGGGCATGCGGGCCTGCAATACCGACAAATGCCCCGTGGGGATCGCCACGCAGGACGAGCGGCTGCGGAGCAGGCTGCCGGTGGACACCGCGGCCGATCGGCTGGCCCGGTTCCTCACGGCGACGACACAGCTGATCGCCGTGCTCGCCCGGGCCTGCGGCCACAGCCACGTCTCGCAGTTCTGCCCCGACGACCTCGTGACTTTCGACCGGGATCTGCACCACCTGAGCGGCGTAGCCTACGCGGGAGTGCTGGGAGGCACGACGAGAGCAGGCTGAGCAGGTGCTGTGAGGACCCGCCGGGAACGCTGCCGTACCACGATCGAGCGCGCAGGCGCTGCGGAATGCGCGCGGCGGGGTACAGGGTGAACGGCAGCGGGAGAAACGATCGCGCTGAAGAAGCTGGTGGGCGCACCTGGATTCGAACCAGGGACCTCTTCCTTATCAGAGAAGCGCTCTAACCGACTGAGCTATGCGCCCACAGGGCGTGGAGTCTACGAGCGAGGACGCGCAAGGTCAAGCGCGGCGGGCGGCCCAAATATCGAGCCGCGGCGCTCAGGTCGCGGTGTGAGCGTCGCGGCGCCTGGCGTATACTCAAGGCACGATGGACGTCCAGCAAATGGTCATCTACGGCGTCAGCTTCGACGTCATCGGCAAGCAGCCGATCGTCCTCCTCAAGACGGTGGAGGGCAACCGTTTCCTGCCCATCTGGATCGGCCACCCCGAAGCCGCCGCTATCCTCATCAAGCTCCAGGGCACCAGGTTGCCGCGTCCCATGACGCACGACCTCATCACCAGCATCATCGGCACCTTCGAAGCCGATCTGACGCGCATCACCGTCACCGAGCTCAAGGAGAGCACCTTCTATGCGACGCTCACCCTCAGCAAGGACGGCAACGAGATCGACATCGACTCGCGACCGAGCGACGCGCTCGCGCTGGCGGTGCGCACCGAGGCCCCCATCTTCGCCTCCACCGCCCTCATCGAGGAAAACGCCATCGAGTTCGAGCACGAGATCGACGACACGGAGGAGATCGTCGACAGCTTCCGCGACTTCCTCGACAGCGTCTCGCCCGACGACTTCGTGAGCGCCGAGAGCACACCAGACGACATCGCCTCCGGCGAGAGCCCGGAGGACGATGAGGAGGACGAGGGCGACGAAGACAGCGACGCCGACGACGAGGCCGACGACGAAGGACGGGACCTCGCCTGACGGCTAGGCGCCGCCTCTCGCCAGAATGGAGACACCACCGTGCCCACCCCCCAGGACGATCCCGTCATCAAGCAGTATCGCGACCAGATCTCCGACAACGACCTCAGGATCATGGAGGCCGTCAACAAGCGACTCAAGCTGGTGCGCCAGCTCTGGAAGTACAAGGCCGACAAAGGCCTGGACATGCTCAGTCCCTCGCGTGAGGAATGGATGCTCACGTTCGTGACGCGCGCCAACCCGGGGCCGCTTTCACCCGAGGGCGTACAGGAGATCTACCGCAAGATCGTCGAGGTCACCAAGCGCGAGGCCGCCGGCGAGTAGTCACCCAGGCACGTCAGATGCTGACGGTAGCTCCGGAGGACGAGGCAGACAGGCTCAGCGGAATCGCGGAAATGCCGGCGGCGTCGAACGCGTCGGCCATAGCCTTGGCGATGCGCGGCACGTCGGCGACTACCCGCACGAAGGCGACAAGGCTCGGGCCCGAGCCCGAGATGGCCACGGCCGCCGCCCCGGCGTCCTCCGCCGCCTGCCAGGCCGTGAGGCCACCCGGGATGAGTTCGAGGCGGACGGCCTGGTGCAGCCGATCCTCCATGACCTGGCTGAGCAGGTCGTAGTCGCCGGTACGCAGCGCCTCCACGACCAGCGGCGCGCGACCCAGGTTGAAGACCGCATCCTGCATCGACACCTCGGTGGGCAGACCGGCGCGCGCCGTCTTCGTGCTGATCTCGATCCTGGGCACGACGAGGGCCACGTGAAGCTCTGGCACCCGGATCTTCCTCGTCAGGAACGTGCCGCTCTTCTTCACGACGATCGTGAGCCCGCCCCACATGGCCGCCGCCACGTTGTCGGGGTGCCCCTCGATCTCGACGGCGAGCTCGAGGATACGGTCGCGCTCGAACGGCTTGCCGAGCAGCGCGTTGGCGCCGAGCAGGCCGGCGACGATCGCCGTAGAGCTCGAGCCAAGCCCCGACGAGAGCGGCACGTGCGCTTCACTATGGATACGGAGGCCGGCCGGCGCCGCGGCGCCGGCCTCCTCGTACACTCGCAGGAACGAGCGCGCGATGAGGTTGCTCTCGTCGGTCGGCAGACACTCGGTGCCGTCGCCGTCGACGCTGACGACCACCCCCCGGCCGTCGAGCGCGAAGCTGACCTCGTTCCACAGATTGAGGGCGAGACCAAAGCAGTCAAAGCCCGGCCCCAGGTTCGCCGTGGTGGCCGGCACCCGAACACGGCACGACATCGTCTCGGTCACGCCTGATCCTCCGCTTCTGACGAGGCGGCGCCACCGCGCCGCCGCCATCGAACGATCGCGAACACCGCCAGGGCCACCAGCGCCGCGGCAACGAAATAGTCGGCGTAGTGGAGATAGGGCTGGATACGCTCCCAGTTCGCACCCAGCTTGACCCCAGCGTAGCCGAGCATCGCCACCCAGGGAATACACCCCAGCGTGGTGTACGCGGTGAACTTCCAGAACCGCATCCTGCCGAACCCGGCGGGAAGCGAGATGAACGTGCGGACGATCGGCAGCATGCGCGTGAAGAAGACAACGGGCGCCCCATACCTGTCGAACCAGCGCTGTGCGAGGTCGAGGTGGTGCGAGCGAAGCAGCACGTACCGGCCCCACTTGTCGACGAACGGGCGACCACCGAGATAGCCGACCGCGTAGGCGATCCACGAACCCGCGAGGTTGCCGAGAACGCCGGCCGCCACAATGCCGAAGAGCGAGAGGTCGCCCTCGCTCACGGCGAACCCCGCGAACGGCATGATCGCCTCGCTGGGCACGGGGATGCAGGCGCTCTCCAGCAGCATGAGAACGAAGACGGCGGGCAGACCCCAGGCGCCGATGAGCTGGGTCGCCCACTGGACGACCTCATTGATCACGAACTGCATGCGCCACACAGTACCGCACCCCGCCGGCCGGTTCGACCGGTGGCCGCTCCGCGAAGGCCTGTGGTAGGTTCGGGCACCGATGCCGCGCAGCAAGGAAACTCCCCGCATGGCCGGCGCATCCCTCAGGGTCTGGGTCGACGTCACCGAGGCCTCGCAGGTGGTCTTCATGGCGCCCATCGTGCGGCGCCTGGAGGGCTCCGGCCACACCGTCACGCTCACGGCGCGGCGCTTCGCCGAAGCCGACCTCGTGCTGCGCCGGTACGGCCTCCCCGCCGTGCTCACCACAGGCCACCGTGGAGGCGGCCTCGGCACCCGCGCCGTGGGCCTCGCCAACCGCACGGCGCGACTCCTCGCCTTGGCCGCAGGCGAGCGTTTCGACGTCGCCGTCGGCAGCCACGCCAGCGACCTTGCCGGCGCGACGTGGGCTCTCGGCATCCCGACGATGACATTTCTCGACGACGAGCATCTGCACCGCGGCAACACCCTCAACATGCGCCTGGTAGACGAGGTCGCCGCGCCCGACGCCGTATCCCCGGCGACCCTCACCACATACGGCGCGCCCAGCGACAGGCTCTTTCGCTACCCGGGCTTCAAGGAGGAGTACTACCTCCACGACCTCTCCGCCGATCCGGGCGCGCTGGCCGGGCTGGGCGTCGACGGCCGGCGGCTGGTCGGCGTGGTGCGGCCGGGGCGTGCGGCAGCCGGGGCTGAGAGCCGGCGCGAGGAGGCCGCGCTGCTGGGCATCACGCGAGAGCTCGCGACGCATCCGGATCTCACGCTCATCGTCGTCGCCCGCGACGAAGCGCAGAGACGCGCCTTTCTGGAGATCGACGGATCCGCCCTACTGGCGCCCGCGACGCCGCTGACCGGCGCCGCGAGCCTGATCGCCGCCGCCGACTTCATACTCGGCGCCGGCGGCGTCATGACGCGCGAGGCGGCGGCCCTCGGCGTGCCCGCCTACACCGTCTCATGGCGGCCGGCGACCCCGGTCGACGCCTCGCTCCTCGCCTCCGGCCGCCTGCGGCGCGTGGCGACCGCGGCCGAGATCGCCCCCGTGAAGCAGGATGCGCGCACCGCGCCGGCGTACACGCGCGACCCCGTGATCTTCGTCAACCGGCTGCTCGAGCTGGCACGCCGACGCTCACGCCGGGCGCGCCTCGCCGACCTGGTCCGCGGCCTGCGCCAGACGACCCCATTCGACTGACGCGCGCGTGCCACGGCTCGCGCCGGCCTCCTGATTCACACGATAAGCTATTCGCATGGATATCCGCCAGCTCCGCCTCTTCTGCCGCATCGTCGACCGCCGCAGCTTCTCGCTCGCGGCCGACGAGCTCCATATCACCCAGCCGGCCGCCAGCCAGCAGATCCACAGCCTCGAGCGGGAGCTCAAGACCATCCTGCTCGACCGCTCCCGGCGCACCGTGACGCCCACCGACTCCGGCCAGGTGCTCTACCGATATGGGCGCGAGATCCTCGACCTCCACGAGCGCGCCCGCAACGAGATGCTCGACCTCGGCGAGCTCGTGGCCGGCCGCATCGTCGTGGGCGCCTCCAGCGGCGCCGGCGAGCACGTTCTGCCGTCCATGCTCACCGAGTTCAAGCGCCTCTACCCCGGCGTTGCCGTCTCGCTGCAGGTCGACGACACCCACACCGTCATCGAGCGTGTGCTCAGCCGGGAGTTCGAGATCGCCGCCGTGGGCGCCGTGACGTCGCGGCCCGAGATCATCGCGGAGCCGCTGGCACGCGACCAGATCGTCCTCGTCTGTAGCCCTGCCCACCCCTGGGCGACGCGCGACGAGGTGACCCTCGCAGAGCTCGTCGCAGAGCCGCAGATCGTCCAGCAGAAGGGCTCGGGCGTGCGCGCCGTCGTCGAGCAGCAGCTGCGGCGCGCGGGCGTGCGCCCCGACAGGCTCACCATCATCATGGAGATGGGCCTCATGGAGTCCGCCAAGCAGGCCGCCATCGCCGGCGGCGGCGTGACCTTCCTGAGCCGGTGGGCGATCGGCCCCGAGATCGAGCACGGCACGCTCCGCGTCGTGCCGCTCGCCGACTTCGAGATCCTGCGCGACTTCTACACGATCCGCTCGCGCTCACGCGTGCTTTCGCGCGCCGCCGAGGCCCTGCTCGCCTTCTTCCGGGAGCAGTACACGGCGACGGGCTGATCCCACGCCCCCGCTGCGACCAGCGATCCACACGGCCCTCGCTGCCCCTTCAGCGAGCAAGTCGCCTCCGCATGGTGGACGACCATATCTCTCTTGACACAGAGGCGAGGGGTATCCATACTCCCGCCCCGACACTGTCGGACGGAGGTAAACGCCGTGACCCTCTACCTCGTCGCCCACGGCACCACCGACTGGGACCGGGAGCCCGCCCGCTGCATGGGCTGGGCGGAGGTTGCCCTCAACGAAGCCGGTCGCGCGCGAGCTCGCCAGCTCGGTCGCGCGCTCGCGGCGCACGGCATCCAGCTCATCGTGACCAGCCACCTACAGCGCGCCAGAGAGACAGCCGTCATCGTTCGTGAGGCGCTCGGAGGCATCCCGCTGATTGTCGACCCGCGCCTCGCCGACATCCATCAGGGGGACTGGGAGGGCCGCTACCTCAGCGACCTGGCCGCCGAGGAGCCGGTCGCCTGGCAGGCCTCGCGCGAGACGCCGAACGAGTTCCGCTACCCCAACGGCGAGACCGCAGACGATCAGCGAAGCAGAGTGCTCGCCGCCGTACGCGACGCGGCTCGCGGCGGCTGCACCGCGCTGCTGGTGACGCATGAAAGCGCGATCCGTGCCGTCCTCGATCTCAGCGAAGCCGGTCTCCCCGTCGCCGGGCGCAGCGCGAACCAGAACGGAGAGGTGCTCGAGCTGACTGGGGATGGCCTCTACGAGCGCATCGACGCGCTGCTCGCGCACTGAGCCTCAGCCAAAGCACGGCCGCTGAGCCTCACTCCAGGCGCGGCCGCTAGGCCTTAACCCAGGCGCAACGACCGCGCTCCACAGAGCGCCCTTTCGCCCAGCTCCGGTCAGCGCGTCGCCGCAGGCTCCCCGCTCTGCCCGCCCACAGGTGCGAGCTGCGGCGGCTCCGCCACGCGGTATGAGAGCGCCCGGGCCGCGCCCACGCGCGCGGCCTTGCCGCCGCGCTGAACCTCGATCCAGCCGTGCCAGCGCCCGGCGAGGGTGGCGGCGACCGCGGCCGTGACCGCCCGCGACTCGCCGGCGCGCAGCGTGAAGCCCTCCCGGGAGACCATGTCGGCGCTCGCCCCTCGCGGCCCGCGAACGGCGAGCCTGACGACCTCGAGATCGACAGGCGTCTCGCCGGGATTGGTGAGAACGAAGCGGATCTCGACGAGGTCGCCGAGAAGGGGCTTCGCGGGCCGCGCGCGGACGCCGCCGACGAGCGAGACGCCGGGGAGCGCCCTGCTGGGCGCCGCCGGCGAGTACCCCAGCCTCGTGTCCGCGGGGTCTCCGCCCAGAGTCAGCATGAACGCGCGCACGTTGGCCAGCCACTCCGCGGTGCCCACGGGGCAGTAGCGGAACGAGATGGCGTCCACCGAGGTGAGGCCGGAGCCGTAGTAGAGCGAGCCGGAGATGCCCTCGGCGACACGCGCTATACCTTCCTCCCACGAGGCGAAATCGCTCTGCGGCCAGGTCGGCCCGTAGAACCAGTTGAACGCGTTGAACGTGCAGACGTCGCCCCCCTGCGAGTAGAGATACCGGCCGAAGCTCGTCTCGGCGCCGGTGATCGCCACGAGGAAGGCCGGGTCGACCCCGTGCTCCTCGCCCTCGCGGACGAAGACGGCGCCGGTGCCGGTCATCGGCGAGGAGTACCGGCTGAGAAGGTCGTCGATCTGGGCGGCGGTGGGCGACGCCAGCGCCGCGTCCGGGGCGACGGTGAGAAGAACGGCTACGACTGTGGCGACTATGATGAGGAGCACGGCGCGGCCGAAGCTCGCCGTACAGCGCAGCCGTCGAGTCGCTTCGCGCAGCATCACCATCCTCTCCAGAGTCGCAGCCACAGCGTAGTATAGCCGCAAGCCGCGCGGAGCGCCGCAGGAGGTCGTCGCGACGCCCGCGCAAGCACCCACGCTCCGCGTGAGCTGGGCGTCAAGCGCAGAACGGCGAATGTGACGTAAGGCCGAGCGCCACGCTCCGCGCAAGTCGGGCGTCAAGGCATGCCGCCCGCAAGCGCCGGCTTGCCGGGCGCCATGCTCCGCGCCGGCCGGGCGTCCGGCCGGCTCAGGACCGCGATGGTAGAATGCGCCCCGGCGAATCGTGGCCAGGAGCCTCGGCGACGAGAAAGGATCCAGCATGAATCCAGCCGACATCCGCGTGATGCACCTCTCGGTGGTTCACGGCCCAGACGAGCCCCGCATCTATGAGCGCGAATGCCGCAGCCTCGCGGAGGCCGGCTACGACGTCGTGTACCTGGTTCCCGGAGTAACGCCTCACCGCGATGACGTCGGCGTCCGGCTCATGCCGCTGCCGCCGCGGTCCCGTTCCCGGCGCTGGATGAGCACGCGAGAGATCCTGGCAGCAGTGCGAAGCATCAAGCCCCACGTCGTCCACGTGCACGACCCCGAGCTGCTCACCCTGTTCCCGCTGCTGAGGCCGCTGGTACCCCGGCTCGTCTACGACATGCACGACTACGTGCCCCAGCAGGTCATGGCGAAGGACTACATCCCTTCAGCCGTACGACCTGTCGTCGCCCGGGTGAGCGACGTGAGCCAGAGGATCCTCGCAACCTGCGGCCACGGCGTGGTCACCGCGTACGAGGAGATGCTCACGCTGCTCGGCACGCGTCCGCAGTTGCGCACCGTAGCGCCCAACTACCCGCGCCTCTCGCGCTTCGCCGACCCGGAGCCGATCCCCGAGCTGGCCGCCGACCCCCGCCTGCGGCTCGTCTACATCGGCAGCCTCTCGCGCACCCGGGGCTGCAGCCTGATGCTCGACGTCATGGAGCGGCTGCGCCGCGACGACGCGGTCCTCATCCTCGGTGGGTCGTTTGCCAGCCCCGACCTCGAGGCGGAGGTTCGGGGTCGTCTCGAGGTCGGCCTCGACGATCGCGTGGTGCTCCTCGGCCGCGTGCCGCCGCCGGAGCTGCCCGACTACCTTGCGGCGGCGGAGGTCGTCTGGATGCCGTCCCTGCCGAGCGTGCAATACGCCCGCCCCAATGTCGAGACGAAGATCTACGAGGGCATGGCGGTCGGGCTCGCCTCGCTGGTCAGCGACATGTCCGGGCGCGGCGAGTTCGTGCGGCGGGTCGGCTGCGGCATCGCCGTGCCCCCCGACGTCGATGGCCATCTGGCGGGCGTACGCCGTCTGCTCGCGATGCGCCGCGATATCGCGGCCATGGGCGCCCGCGGCCGCGAGGCCGTTCAGCGCGAGTACTCCTGGGAGGCCGCCCAGACGGGGCTCCTCGAGTTCTACGCCTCGCTGTGCGCCGACCTCTAGCGCCATGCACATCCTCTTCCTGAGCCACTACTTCGTTCCCGAGAACAATGCTCCCGCCGCCCGCGTGCACGCGCTGGCCAGGGAATGGACGAACCTCGGACACCGCGTCACCGTCCTCACCGGCGCGCCCAACGTCCCCTCCGGCGTCGTGTACGAGGGATACGCCAACCGGCTGTTCCAGCAGGAGCTCGTCGGCGACATTCGCACCGCGCGCGTCTGGACGTACCTCGCCGCCAACCGCGGGCGGGTGCGCCGCGGCCTCAACTACCTCTCGTACATGGCCACGGCCGGCGTCGCCGGCTGCGCCCTGCGGCCACGCGCCGACGTCGTCATTGCGACCTCGCCGCAGTTCTTCGCCGGGTGGGCCGGCCTGCCGGTGAGCCACGCCCATCGCGCCCCGTTCGTGCTCGAGATCCGTGATATCTGGCCGGACTCGATCACGGCCGTCGGGGCGCTGCGGGAAGGCCGCGCCATTCGAGCGCTCGGCACGCTCGAGCGCAAGCTCTACGACGCGGCCGACCACATCGTCACCGTCGGAGACGGCTACCGCCAGAACATGATCCGCAAGGGCGTACCTGCCGCGAAGATCGACGTCGTCACCAACGGCGTCGACGCGGATCTCTTCACGCCGAGGGCTCCCGACGCGGCCCTGCTCGCGCGGCTCGGCCTCAGCGACAGGTTCGTCATCACCTTTGCCGGCACCATCGGCATGGCCAGCGGGCTCGAGGTCGCCCTCGGCGCCGCGCGGCGTCTCAAGGAGCAGGGCCGGGGCGACATCGCCTTTCTCCTGGTGGGCGACGGCGCGGTCCGCGCGGAGCTGGAGACGGCGGCGCGCTCCCAGGGCCTCGACAACGTCGTGTTCACCGGCCTCGTGCCACGCGGCGAGCTTCCGGCCTACCTGGCCAGCAGCGACGCGTGCCTGGTGCACTTCCGCAAGCAGAAGCTGTTCTCGACGATCCTGCCGTCGAAGTTCTTCGAGGACGCGGCGATGGCCAAGCCCATCCTGCTCGGCTTCGAGGGCGAGGCCCTGGCGATGCTCGAGGAAGCCGACTGCGGCATCGCCTTCGAGCCGGGCAACGGCGCCGAGCTGGCTGAGGCGATCCTTCGCCTGGCCGCCGACCGCGAGGCGGCCGCCCGTCTCGGCGAGAACGGCCGCCGCTACGTGCTGGAGCGCTTCGACCGGCGCGCCCTCGCGCACGACTATCTCGAGATCCTCGAGCGCGTCGTCGCCGCTCGTCAACGAAAGCGCCGCCCTCGACGGCCGGCGCCGCGCAGCTTCACCGCCCGGCCTCCGGCCGGACGGCGGCCATGAGGGCGAGCATCTCCCAGGCGACGGTCGCCGCCAGCGTGGCCGTGAGGCGCGACTGATCGAGCTCCGGCAGCACCTCGACGACGTCGGCGCCGGCGAGCTGTAGCCCCCGGCAGGCGCGCAGCAGCGCCAGGGCCTGCGTCGACGTGGGGCCGCCGCAGACGGGGGCGGCCGTCCCGGGCGCGAACGCCGGGTCGACGAAGCCGATGTCGAATGAGAGGTAGGCCATGCCGGCGGCGCGGTCGACGGCCGCCGCCACCACGCCGGTCCCGAGCTGGGCGAGCTCATCCCAGCCGATCACCACAAAGCCCATCTGGCGGCCGCGCTCGAGTTCGTCGGCCTCATCCATGCCGCCGCGCGCCCCCAGGAGCGTCGAGCGCGCCGGGTCGACGAGACCCTCCTCGACGGCCTGCCGCACGACGGTGCCTGGCGCCGGCCTCTCGCTGAGTTCCGCGTCCGCGACATCAGCGCGCGGGCCGAAGAGCACCAGGGCGAGCGGGCCGTGCGCCTTCGCGGCGGCCCTCAGCTCGGGCAGCAGGACGTCGCGCGCGCCGCCGAAGCAGAGGGGCGTCGCCCCGGCGGCGTGCACAGCCGTAAGCGCCTCGGCCATGCGCTCGTACGAGCGATCCGTGAAGCCGGGTACGATCGGCGCGTCGCCATAATCGATCGCCGACAGGCGATCGAAGACCCTCACGCGCTGCCCCGGGTTGTAGAACGGGCGAATGGCAAGTGAAGCCTCGCGGATCGCCTTGGGCCCGAGCCGCACGCCGCCACAGGAGCCCTGCTCCCCCTCGAAGGGCAGACCGACCACCGCGACGTCCACCGCCTCGAGGTGCGTGCTGTGGGGCAGCCGCAGGAACGTGGAGACCCCCGCGACACCCGGCGGCTCCAGCGCATCGACAGGGCCGTATCCCTTCATGAGCGCCTCCTCGGTTGGAACGTCGACTGCACCCCCTGAGTCTAACCCGTACACATCTTCGGCAGCGCGGTCTGGAGCCCCTCCCGGATGGATCCCCGACACTTGCATCACCCCGAGGCCGCGACTAGAATCGCGGCCGCCATGACGATCATCGACGTCAGGAGCCGCCGTTGCGCCCGCCCGGCTGCCCGGCGTCGCGAACCCAGGGGTACCTGACTCGTCCCATCCGTCGTCCGCACGGCTTTCGGCCCTCGCCACACACTCCGGCATCATGACGCTCCGTACCCTGATACAGGATGCAATGCCCCATACGTCGGCATCTCCGTCGAGCCTTGAAAGGAGGTAGGTCATGAGCGAGTACAAGAAGAAGTTCGTCCTTGACGAAGAGAGGATCCCCACCACCTGGTACAACATCGTGGCCGACCTCCCCACCCCCCCGGCGCCGCCCCTCCACCCCGGCACGCTGCAGCCCGCCGGCCCCGACGACCTGGCGGCCATCTTCTCGCCCAGCATCATTGCCCAGGAGGTCTCGGCCGAGCGCTACATCGAGATCCCCGAAGAGGTGCGCCGGATCTACCGCATGTGGAGGCCCTCGCCGCTCATCCGCGCGACAGGGCTCGAGAAGGCGCTCGACACACCCGCGAAGATCTTCTTCAAGTACGAGGGCGTGAGCCCCGCCGGCTCGCACAAGAGCAACACCGCCATCGCGCAGGTCTACTACAACAAGCTGGACGGCACAACGCGCCTGGCCACCGAGACCGGCGCCGGTCAGTGGGGCAGCGCGCTCAGCATGGCATGCCAGATGTTCGGCCTCGAGTGCATGGTCTACATGGTCAAGGTCAGCTACGAGCAGAAGCCGTATCGCCGCTCGATGATGCGGCTCTGGGGCGCGGACGTGGTCCCGAGCCCGAGCGACCTCACCAGCGCCGGCCGCGCCGTGCTCGCCGAGGATCCTGACTCGCTCGGCAGCCTCGGCATGGCGATCAGCGAAGCCGTGGAGGACGTCGCCACCCGTCCGGGCTCCAAGTACGCGCTCGGAAGCGTCGTCAACCACGTGCTGCTGCACCAGACGATCATCGGCGAGGAGGCGATCCTGCAGTGCCAGGACGCCGACTCCTACCCGGACGTGGTGATCGGCTGTGTCGGCGGCGGGTCGAGCTTCGGCGGCATCGCCTTCCCGTTCCTGCGCGAGAACATCGCCGGCAGGACGAAGACCCGGTTCCTCGCGGTGGAGCCCACGGCCTGCCCCACCCTCACCAAGGGCTCGTTCGTCTACGACTTCGGCGACGAGGCCAAGAAGACCCCGCTCTTCAAGATGTACACGCTCGGGCACGATTTCGTCCCGGCAGGGATCCACGCCGGCGGCCTGCGCTACCACGCCATGTCGCCGTTGGTGAGCCACGTCTACGATCTCGGCCTCATCGACGCCGTCGCCGTGGCGCAGACCAAGGTGTTCGAGGCGGCACGGCTCTTCGCCCGCACAGAGGGCATCGTGCCGGCGCCGGAGAGCAGCCACGCCATCCGCGCGACCATCGACGAGGCCCTGCAGGCGCGCGAGGCCGGCGAGAGCCGCACCATCCTCTTCAACCTCACCGGCCACGGATTCCTCGACCTGGGCGCCTACGACTCGTACCTCAGCGGCGCCCTCAAGGACTACGACCATCCCGAGGAGGCGATCGCCGCGTCGATCGCCCGACTGCCCCAGGTGGACTGAGGCTGTACCGGAACCACTGAGCCACGAGCGCGAAGGGCGGCCACCGGGCCGCCCTTCGCGCCTCCCGGGCCTTTCCGCCGGCGGGCGGCACCGCCAGGCACACGGCGAAGCAGGCGCCGCGGCCGAGTCTGATACTATGCACCGCACGCCCGAGGAGGTCTCTTCTGCCGAATCTGAAGGTGTATCGAACCGCCTGGGTGGCGGCGCTCGTCGTCGTGGTCGTCGGCCTGTTCATCCTTGGGAGACCCGGCACACCGGCGCCAAGCGGCCTCCCGGTCGCCTTCGACGCCGCGAAGGCCTCTCGCGACCTTCGCGCCATCGCGGAGGAGTATCCCCAGCGGGTGGCCGGCTCCGACGCCGACAACAGCCTGGCCGTCTGGATTCACGACCAGCTCCGGCGGATCGGCCTCGAGCCACGCGTGGAGAGCTTCCCTGCTACCATCGACGGCAAGCAGGTGGCGCTGCAGAACGTCTGGGCGGTCTCCCCCGGCACAGGGAGCGGCACGATCCTGATGCTGGCCAATCGCGATGTGTCGACCGTCGCGACCCAGGGCGCCAACGACAACGCCTCGGGCGTGGCGACCCTTCTCTCGCTGGCACGCACCTTCAGCGCTACGGCGCACTCCCGCTCCATCATCTTCCTGTTCACCACCGGCGACGCGGCCGGCGCGACAGGGGCTCGTCGCTTCGTGGAGGACTACGGGAGCGACGATCTCAACGCCGCTATCGCCCTGCGCAGGACGGCGACGCGCGAGTCGACCGGCATCAGCCTCGACGGATGGAGCGCAGCGCCCAGGATCGCGCCTCCGTGGCTCTGGCAGCTCGTCCCGGCCTCGGTGACCCGAGTGCGCGCCAAGACCACCGCGCACCTGCCCGCCATCGCCGACCAGGTGATTCGGCTGGCCGTCCCCGCCGGCTCAGGAGCAGAAGCGCCGTTCGTCGCCGCCGGCGTTCCGGCGATCTCGGTGAGCGCAGCGGGCGCCGAGGTGCCTCCCGCTCAGGACACCGTCGACAACGTCTCAGAGCACACCCTGACACAGATCTCCACCACCGTCGTGGAGATGGTCAACGCGATCGATGCGACGGCGGGTACGGGCGCACGGAGCGGCGGCACCATCTCACTGACGCCGGAGCGCACCCTGCCGGGAGCGTCGCTGACGCTCATCTTCGCCGTAACGCTCCTGCCACTCGGCACGGTGACGGTAGACCTCCTCGCGCACTGCCTGCGCGCCAAGGTCAGATTGCGACCGGCGTTCATCCGCGCGGCCCTGCACCTGGCGCCCTGGATGCTTGTGGTGGCTATCGTCTATCTCGCCAACCTCGTCGGCCTCCTTCCCAGGAGCCCCAGCGCGATCATCCCACCAGACTCCCCCATAGCAATGAGCCCCCTCTACCTGCGGGCGCTCATTCTGCTGGCCGTGCTCGTCGTCGCGTATGTATACGCGGTGGCCGTGGAGCGCCGCCTCAAGCGCGGGGTGACCACCGATCCGCGGGCCACGATCTTCGCGGCGCACGCCGCGCTTCTGGCGATCGCCGTCCTCACCCTGCTGCTGAATCCCTACGCCATACTCGTCGTGCTGCCGGCCGCCATATTCTGGCCGCTGGCTCGGCCCGGCGGATGGGCCCGCTCGGTGCTTCCCGTCTACCTCGGCCTAGCCATGCTCCCGGTGGCGCTGGTCTACTACGCCGCCAGGCTGGACGTCGGCTGGAAGATCTGGTGGTACTTCCTCGTGCTGCTGGAGAACCACACAATCCCCGCGATCGTCGTCCTCATCGGCGCAGTGCTCTTTTCGACGGCCGGCATCCTCGCCCACAGCTTGCACGAGCGCGGGCTGCCGGCGAGCGCCCTGGCCAGCAGCGCGGAGCGACCGGCTCGCCGGGAGCCCCGCGCCGAGACCGAGATGGCGGCAGTGACGGAGGTCGAACTGCGACGCACGCGCAACCGCACGCGCGAGCGGCAGCGAGGGCCGCTCAGGCGATAACGCAAAAACGACGCCTTGCCCGTGAAACGGCGGCGGGCGACACCGCCCTTCAGCCGCTCGCTTCAGCCGCTCAGTCGTCCTCTTGCGACAGCGTCTCGTCGATGGTGCTTGCAACCTCGCCGTCGATACCGGCATCGTCGGGCTTCGGCACCGGCCTGGCGCCCGTGTCGCGAGAGAGGAGCGCCGACTCGCCGCTCATCATCGCATCGAAGGCCTTGGCCTTGAGGCGCAGTCGCGTCTCCTCGATCCGACGACGCATCTCGGCCTGGTCGAAAGCGCCTTCGCGCGCCCCAGCCTCTTTGACCACGGGCTCTACGGCCGGCTCACCGGCAGGCTCCGCGGCCTCAGCGACAGCCGGCTCGGTGACGGCCGGCTCGGGCCCGTAGACGGCTCCGACAGCAAACGAGCTCTCGACAGACGCCGACTCCCCGGCGGCAGAGTCGGGCACGAACGTGACGTCAGGCTCGGAGATGCCCGACTCGGCGCCCGGTTCGGCGGCAGGCTCTCCCGGGGCGACTTCGTCGTCGAACGGCTGCGCAACATCGCTTTCGACGGCCGCCATGGTCTCCTCAATGCGTGCCCGGAGATCTTCGCCGGCGAATATCGCCTCGCCGGCGGCAGTCTCGTCACCGGTCTGCGCACCCTCACCGAGCGACTCCTCGGGCGGCCAGGCGTCGAGTGCGTCAACATCCGGTGCCGGCGCCTCTTCGGCAACGACGGCTTCGGCATCGCCGGACTCGACGAAAAACGGCTCGAAGGCGGGTGTCTCCTCGGAGCGAACCGGCGGCACGAACGACGACGGACGGGCAGGCACGAGAGGCGGGGGCTCCACGCGCGGCGGAGCCGCTGGCGTAGAGAGCGGAGGTGCAGGAGCCGACGTGTCAGAGACGGCGACGATCGTCGGCGGCAAGTCCTCGGTCGGCGGCAGCGGCTCTTCTTCGACCGCGAAAGGCTCCTCGACTTCCTCTGCCGCGGGCTCTTCGTCTACCGCCGGCTCTTCGACCGCAGCGACCGGCTCCTCAGCGACGACGGGCGGCTCTACGGCGACAATCGACTCTTCGACCACGGGCGGCTCGATGCTCGCGACGAAGTCGTCCGCCTCGTCCGCCTCGTCCGCCTCCGGCCCCTCCTCGACGGCTTCGGGCTCTGGTGCGGGTGCAGGTGCGGGCTCATACACGAACGCCGGTTCTGCCTTGGGCGCGGGAGCGGGCTCATGCAGAGGCGCAGAATCGAATACAGGCGGAGGTTCGATCTCAAACTCGGGCGCAGGCTCCGGCTCGGGCGCAGGCTCATACACAAGCCCAGGATCGAACACGGGCGCAGGCTCTACCTCTGGCTCGCGTGCGAGCTCGGGCTCGTCGGCCGCCGGCTCGGCCTCGACAACGGGCTCGGGTGCGGGCTCAAATACGGGCTCGTCGGGCGCGAGTGCGGGTTCGAACTCGGGTTCGGGTGCGGGCTCGAACTCGGGCTGGAGCGCGGACTCATACACAGGCGCAGGCTCAAACACAGGCGCAGGCTCAAACACAGGTTCGGGCTCGACCTCGAACTCGGGCGCGGGCTCAAATACAGGCACGGGTTCGAACACGGGCTCGTCGGCCGCCGGCTCCGGCTGCTGGACGACCATGGGCTCCTCGGCGACGACTGCCATGGGCGGAACGAGCGACGCCGGCTCCACCGGCGCCTCGGGCTCCACGAGCGCCTCCGGCGCCTGCCATTCGTGCTCGTTCTCCGGCAAAGGATACTCATCGGGGGCTGCCGGCAGCAGCCAGCCGCTCGCTCCTCCGAGCAACTGCTTGCGCAGCTCCCGGCCGCTCTTCGGGGCCAGAAGCACCGCCGCCCCAGCACCGATTACGATGCCCAGCACGAACCTGATCAGCCGTTTCATCGCCGCCTCCTTGCTACCGCCCAGCGTAAAGCCAGCCGCACGGGCACGCGAAGCCGGCTGTGTGTATTTCGGAAGAAACGGGTTCAGACTTTATATGTATACCGTGTTGTATACGGCTCCCCGCGATGCAGTCCTGCCCGCGCGCGTCAGGCAAGACGCTGCACAGAGACACGGTCATCGCCCGCGGGAGCGACCAGCACGACCCACCGTGCGCCGTAGCGCCGCGTAACCTCAGTCGCCGTTTCGCGCAGGGCGACGCTCACGTCCTGGCCGACGAACGCCATAAGCGGCATCATCGGGCGGTCGTCGATCTGCACGCGCACGCCCTCATCGGCCTGCTTGAGAAGGATAGGCTCACCGCTAAGCCGGCGCAGCTGCTCCACGCAGGCCGGTGAGAGATCGATCACGCTGCGCACGCTGGTGACGGCACGCGAGTCCTCGTCGAGATCCTGCTTGACCCGACGCGCGTACCACCACACCACGGCCAGCGCGATCAGCACGACGGCGAAGAACGCGATGATGATGATGAGAGAGGTTCTACTCATCGTTCCTCTTCTTTCGCGCTCCCGTCGCAGGCTCCTCGCCGGCGGCCGCGCGCCGCCTGTGCTCCGCCAGGCGCGCGGCCATCTCCACCTCGACCCCACAGATCGGCTTGTAGTACGTGCGCCCGGCGAGGCCGTCCGGCAGGTACTGCTGCTCGACCCAGCCGCCGTAGGAGTGGGGGTACGCGTACCCCACGCCGTGGCCCAGCTGCTTGGCTCCGCTGTAGTGTGCGTCGCGCAGGTGCGGAGGCGGAGGCTGGTTACCCTCGCGCTTGACGTCGCCGAGCGCCGCTTCGACGGCCTTGTACGCGGCGTTGCTCTTGGGGGCCAGGGCGAGGTAGGCGGCCGCCTGGCTCAGGTTGATGCGGCACTCCGGCAGCCCGACGAACTCAACGGCCCGCGAGGCCGCTACGGCCACCTCGAGGGCACGCGGGTCGGCGTTGCCCACGTCCTCGCTGGCGAAGATGATCATGCGCCGCGCGATGAACTTGGGGTCCTCGCCGCCGGCCAGCATGGAGGCCATGTAGTAGACGGCGGCGTCGGGATCGCTGCCGCGCATCGACTTGATGAAGGCCGAGATCACGTCGTAATGGGCATCGTCGCGATCGTACGAGATGGGGTGCTTCTGGGCGGCGTCACGAAGATCGTCCACGGTGAGGGTGACGGCCGGAGTTGACCCGGAGACTTCGGCGCCCTGGCTCCCCGTCGACCGCGAGAGCCAGGCCATCTCGAGCGCATTGAGCGCCACGCGCGCGTCGCCGCGCGAGATCCCGGCGAGGAAGCGCAGCGCCCCCTCGCCGAGGGTGACGCTCTTGCCGCCGAGGCCGCGCTCGCCGTCGGCCAGCGCGGCCTCCACCACCCGCTCCACCATCTCCGCAGCGAGCGGCTCGAAGCGGTAGAGCTGGCAGCGGCTGATGAGCGCCGAGTTGACCTCGAAGTAGGGGTTCTCGGTGGTAGCGCCGATCAGCGTGAGCACGCCGTCCTCGATGGCGTGCAGCAACGCGTCTTGCTGCGCCTTGTTGAAGCGGTGGATCTCATCGATGAAGAGAAGGGTGCGCGCCCCGCTGAGGGAGCGCGACTCGCGCGCGCCCTGGATCGCGGCGCGTACGTCGGCCGTGCCGGAGCTGACCGCCGAGAGCTGCACGAGACGTGCCCCCGTCTCGGCGGCGATCACCCTGGCGAGCGTCGTCTTGCCGCAGCCGGGCGGCCCGAAGAAGATCATGGAGAAGAGCCGGCCGCCCTCGACGGCGGCGCGCAGCACGGTGCCTGGCCCCACGATGTGATCCTGCCCCACGAACTCGGCCAGCGCGCGCGGCCGCATGCGCGCCGCCAGCGGCGCCTCGGCCGCGGCCTGCTCTTCGTTCATCGAGAAGAGGTCCATGGAGGCAGTCTAGTGCCTTGGCCCGGCGGGCGCACCGCCGCCTGCCTCAAAGAGCGTGCCAACTCCAACCTGTTCAGGGAGATGGCCAGCCGCGATCCTCCAACTGCCCCTCTGCTCGATCCGGCGCAGGGCCGCAGCGAGAAGACGCTCGTTGCACTCGTCCACGAGGCCTGCGTGAACGACGCCTCAGCTCACAAGGTCAAGCGCTTCGTCGCGCAGATCAGGCTGGACGGATGACTCGGTGAGCTGACCGGGACACAGAAGCGCGAGCTGCGGGAAAGAGCACGAAGAGCTGGCTCCAACTAGCCTGACAGGGCCGACGCACCCACTCTTCCGTCCGGGAAGGGTCAGATAATCCGTTTATCGGTAGTTGCAGTGAGTGGGTAGGTGTTTTCCTTGGAACAATCTCATAGTATCTGCCCATGCCCACATCGCCACTTGCTCCGATTCACTCTCCGGACCGAGGCCTGCGATCCAGCCAGCTCTCAAGCAGGACCTGAACGGCGATGACGCCTCTCCCTCCCGTGACGCCAGACACCTCCTACGCACGCAAGACGCGCGGTGCCTTCTTCACACCACGTGAGCTGTGCAACTACATAGTCAACTGGGCAGTTAGGAGCGCGGATGACCTTGTTCTAGAGCCCTCGTGTGGCGAGGCGGCATTCCTGGCAGCTGCCGGAGAGCGTCTTCGCTCCTTGAGTGGCGATCAGCTGGGTCTCTGCCACCAGCTCTACGGCTTCGAGCTTCACGAAGAGAGCGCGAGGCTCGCCCGCGCGCACCTGGACTCGATCGATATTCGGGCTGACATCGAAACGAGAGACTTCTTCAAGGTTGAGCCGGTCGCACGCTATGACGCTGTCGTCGGAAACCCACCGTACATCCGATATCAGGACTTTACTGGAGAGGCGAGGGCTCGCGGCAGGGAAGCCGCCCTTCGCGCCGGAGTCTCTCTCACCGGCCTGGCTTCCTCATGGGCGGCATTTACAGTACATGCCGCGCTCTTCCTCAGACCGGGCGGGCGTTTAGGCCTGGTCCTTCCGGCCGAATTGCTCTCTGTGAACTATGCCGCGGGTGTTCGACGCTATCTGATGGAACGCTTCGCACGCGTGCGACTCGTGCTCTTCACAAAGCGCGTCTTCCCAGGCGTCCTGGAGGAAGTGGTACTTCTCCTCGCCGATGGAATCGGCCCCACGGATCATTGCGAACTCCGCCAGGTAGCTGATCTAAAAGAGCTGTGGACGCGTGACAACGGCAGTCGCACCTGGAAACCCGTTCCGCCGGAGAGTAAGTGGACACCTAGCCTGATACCTGCCGCCGCTCAGGAGACTTATGCCGAGGTTGGTTCGAGCGCTGCCTTCGTGACGCTGCATGACTGGGGCGACACAGCACTTGGCATGGTTACAGGCAACAATCGCTACTTCGCCCTCAGTCCGTCTCGCGCCGCCGAGCTCGGTCTGACCGCAGGCGAACTTCTCCCCCTGTCTCCACCAGGGTCTCGTCATTTGCGCGGACTCACGTTTAGCGAGGCTGCACGAAATGAGCTGGGGAGCAAGGGCAAGTCGACGCTTCTCTTCCGGCCGGCAGATGGCCCGTCTCCCGGCGCCCTCGCATATATCAAGGCGGGGGAAGAGGCAAGCGTCCATAAAGCATACAAGTGTCGCGTACGAACGCCTTGGTGGCGTGTGCCTCTAATCGACCCTCCCGACTTGTTTCTTACCTACATGAACGCCGACACGCCGCGACTGTGCGCAAACAGGGCACGAGCTCATCATCTCAACTCGGTTCACGGAGTGTATCTGCGGACTGAGATACGGCGAACTGGAGTCAATCTGCTGCCGCTGGGGGCCCTTAATTCGATGACTCTCCTAGGCGCGGAGACAGTGGGACGTTCCTACGGCGGCGGAATGTTAAAGCTCGAACCTCGTGAGGCCGACCAGCTTCCGGTGCCGTCACCTGAGTCGCTAGCGTCTTCTTCAAAGGCCCTGTCGGCGATTCGGCCGCAGGTCGCCAGAGCACTACAGAGCGGACGACTCGGGGACGCCGTCAAGCTCGTCGATGAGTACCTGCTGGTCAGACAGTTGAAGCTGTCGAGGAACAAGGTGAAGGTGCTGCGACAGGCATGCGCAGAGCTGAGTGCGCGTCGCAGTGCGCGAGGAGCCAATCCCATTGTCGCGGATTGACGACTACTTCATTGCTGCTCTGAAGGCTCTCCGGGACAAGCCGGACGACAGAGCGACGCAATCCACAAAGAAGGCCTATTCTGAGGAGATGAGCGCTCGCATCGCCAGGGCTTTGGCGGACGAGTTGCGAGCCCGAGGAATGCGTGAAGCTCGGCCAGCCGAACCAGGGGAACTCGGTCTGTCGGGAGCCGAGCGACGCCTGGCTGGAGGCATTGGTGCCAAGAAGGTCGACGTCACTTGGGCAACTGAGGAATCCGGTCTACTCCTGGGCATCAGCGTTAAGACCATCAACTTCCGTGATGGACGATCCAAGAACTACCAGAAGAATCTCACCAACAGGCGTGGAGACATGCTTGCCGAAGCGCTGACACTCCACCGGAGGTTCCCCTACGCCGTGGTCGCTGGCTTCTTATTCCTCGACAAAGGCGCACGTGCCGACAACACCGACAAGCGAAGGTCGACGTTTGAGAACGCGTTCCCGCGACTTCGGCTGTTCACTGGTCGTGAGGATCCAGCTGGTCGTGATGAGCAGTTCGAGCGCCTTTACCTTGTGTTAGTTGATGCGAACCGGTTCCGTCCGACCTTCGAGTGCTATCAGGTTAATGATGCGGAGACACCGGTCGCACTATCCGATGTTATGGACGACTTGGTTGAACTCGTCGTCGAGCGTAACTTCGACTTCTACGAGGCCAACGACGGCATAATCCGTCGCGTGTAACACGCAGCTGGAGCTGGCGTAAGCTCCGTTTTGTTACGACCTTAGCGATTTGGTCGTGCTGTCAACGCCGGTCTCAAACTGACCCACCTCTTGCTGGCTCAGCTCGCCATGAGCTGCGGGGTCACCTCCTAGGAGCATCACGGCTCACCCCGGGATTCAGGGTTGTCTATCCATGCGCGCACTACTCGACCATCCCAGAAGGCGACCACCAGTGTCGGCGGCCAAAGCACGAACGCATCCTGTAGCCGCCGGAGCTCCCACGCAACCAGTTCACCAGGTGCGGCCGCCTCAGTGCTGTAGGAGGTCTCGCCGTCCCTTTCGCCCAGGAGCAAGTACGCTTCCTCTTCCATCATTCCGAGGAGACGATCAGACGCGACCAGGTCCTGACCCATTGCCCACCGCTCCCAGGGCTTGGACTGCCAGGCTCTCGCCTCGAACGGCTTGGGGCCCGATGCGGGCACGATGCCACCGAAGGTCCATGTACCTACCAGGGCGATGAGCACAACAACGCCAAGCGCAACGGCAGCGAGGCTCGCCACAGAGCGCCTCACAGACAGCTTCCGCGCCAGCAGCAGATACACGCCGGCGGCGACAGCGAGGCTCAATGCGAGAAACACGGCCCCGAGAATGAGGAAGGAGAACCCCCAGAGCTGTCGTGCCAGCCACTCGCCTGCCGTGGGCATCGCGAACGCTCCCTCCGTCTGAACTCGCATATTCTTCGTACAGCACGCCTTGGGACACTAACACGACTGCGTTGCAAGGCTGCCTTCGCACGTCTCTGCGGTGCCGCCCGACCCCGCATGCGCACCTAGGCCGAACGACGTGTCCGGGAGGGTCTCTCCAAGCTGGAGATCATCCGTTGCTTCAAGCGCTACCTGGCCCGCGAGGTGTTCCGCAGCCTGTGCGCATAGCCGTGAGCGCTCCAGGGGCTTGGCGATCTATAGGAGCATCAGGGGACAACTTGGCCATACACGGACCGGCGAGCACTCCGAGGACTCCAGGGCCTAGGGGAGCATCAGGGAAATGCCACAGAGCACGCGCGGCATTTGAGACGACTCCTCAACGCACCTCACAGCTGACACTTCGCAGCCCTCGTCACTCCCCCGAGTACAGGTACACCGCTATACCTGTTGCGAGGACGAAAGCTAGAGCACCAATCGCGGTACCGACAAGCGCACGTTCTCGAACAATGCGGTGCCCCTGCCCCGCCATGAGCGCGCCGAGCGATACCAAGACACCCGGGAGCGTAACCAAGATACAAATCACAGACCACACACTGGGCCCCGAGACAAGATCCGCGGGCGGCGATAACGCGGCGCCCGACGTCATCGCGTCGAAAACAGGAGCGAAGTAAGCCACCAGCACAGCACTCGGGGCGGTAATCAAGCTAGCACTTGACAGGATCACGCCTAGCGTCGCTACTCTTCGTATGCGACGTTCGCGTTCGTCGCCCCCAGGCGCAGCCCCACGGCCGAGCCCCGATGCCTGTCGCGCACGCTGTGCTTCCTTATTCAAGTCACTCCTCCGTGCGCTCCCAGCACCTGAGCAACGGACGCAGAGAGTACGTGCCCGCGAAGAACTACGCTCACCCGCAGCTGAACCCTACTCCAGACCGAGCCCCACGGTCGTTTGACCGTCCGCCAGCGGTTCGCCCGGCTAAGTCACGTCCCGCTCTCATTCAGAGTTCTCTCGCTTCTCAGTATCGCTAATTCCTATCATTGAAGCATTCCGCAATACCATTGCAATATCACGATGCCGTGCCATATTCATGCATTTGATACTTTCACGTGATACTTACTCTCCAATCTTCTTACGCCTATACCTTGCAATAACTATGTCTCCGATCACAGTACCTGCGACGAATAACGCAAGACCTACGATAGCCAAGCCATTATCGCAATGGAGTAACACAATTCCCACAATAGGTGTGATAAATGCCATTAGAATTACCACTACCCTATGCCACATGCAGCCGCGCATCAAATCAGCATACATATGACAGTTCTTTTTAACTGACGGTCCCCGCTTGACACTCATTGGAGATGCCATTGTCAATACCAACGGCGTCATCGAGCGCTTCGACCAGTCGCTCAAGTGCGAGCACCTCTACCAGCGCGAGATCGACACCGCCGCAGAACTCGCTGACGAGGTCGCAACCACCTCGCGCTCTGCAACGAGGTCAGGCCGCGCGATACCTTGGGCTGGCGCCAGCCGCTCGCCATGCACCTTACCGGGCCACACCTACTTCAGGGCCCTTGCCTTCAACTTCCCTGACACGAGACACCGCCCTATCGCGCGTCGGACAGCATCTGCTCTATTCGTTGTGTCGTCTCCGCGATATCCTTCAGCTGGTTCGCCATTCGCGCCAACCTGCGCGGCAAGACAACTGCACAAAGCATGATCGCCGCTCCCGCAGCCACCAAGACCACCAAGATGATCGGCGCAAGGTATGTGAGAACCGATGCCATTTCGCCTCCGTTCGCGCTAATTGATGTGAACCACAACACGACGCTCCCCGGGTGGGCACGTCGTCCGAAATCCGCCTTCGATGATCACGACGCCCAGGCGCGTTTCTTCACCCGCAACGTGTCTGTCACAGGCAATCACACAGCGAGACTTCAGCGTAGCCATCAGTAGCTTTCGAAGAAGCAATACGCGGTTCCATTGGAGCGAAGCGTCACAGTTGTCGCAGCGAAGGTGTGAATTCCCAAGATATACAGGCATTCCCAGTCGCCCGTCACGGTCTGAATCCATTTCCGACGGTAGGTCGGAACATTCACATAGTGAGGGCTTCCCTTGTCCGCTCCCTGCCACCCCCACAAGAAGGCCTGTAGCGTGCTCTGATATCCGTATTCGAGTCAAGCGTCACCTCTTCGTGCAGATTCAGGGCTCAATCCATGCGCGAGCCACTCGTCCATCCCGGTAGACGACCACCAGTTCCGGCGGCAGAGACACGATCATGTCCTGTGGCCTGTAGAGCATCCAGGCGTCCTGCTCGTCAGGTGCTACCTCCGGAGTGGAGTAGGAGCCGTCGTGACGGCCCAAGAGCGAGTCGACTCTTTCTCGCTCCATGCCGAGGAGCCGATCGGACTCGACCAGGTGCTGAGCCATCCCCCACCGCGTCCATGGCTTGGACTGCCAGGCTCGCGCCTCGAAGGGCTTGGGGCCCGATGCGGGCACCACAACACCGGAGGACCATGCGACCACTAGGGCGATGAACACAACACTGCCGAGCGCAAAGGCACCGGGTATCGCCACAGAGCTTCTCACGGACATCCTCCTCGCCAGTACCAGATACAAGCCGCCGGCGACGGCGAGGCTCAGTGCGAGAAGCGCGCCTATGAGAAGGAAGGGGGAGAGCTGCCAGAGCTGTTGTGCCAGCCACTCGCCCGTCGTGGACATCGCGAACGCTCCTTCCGTTTGACCTCGCATCAGTATTCCACGATCACGCTGAAGAAGGATGGTGTACTAACATTCTCATACCAGTCGGGACATCCATCGAACGTGATGGCACACTAGCCCCAAACGCGCCACCACACTGTGTAGAAGAGACCAACGTGCCACCACGGCTCGTAGTTATTCACATACGCCACAGCAGCTCTCTGTTTGTACCCGGTGATCTGGTCCGACCTGATGCCACGTCGGTTGAGAGCTTCGATCGAGTAGTAGGCGACCGCATGCGCGTACAGCTCAACCGCAATGCGGGTTTGCCCCATGCCCCCGTAGCTCCATCGCCACCACGTCTCTCTCTTGTGCCAAATCAGATCGGCGGCGAATGCTTGGCAGTACCACTTGTATCGAAACAGCCAACGCATATTGACGCCGAAGCCGAATCTGTCGACGCCGAAGATGTACCTCTCTGCCCACAGTCCCGTCGGATCGACCTTCCCCACCGGCCCCCCCACAGTACTGGTACGCGCTCTCCTCCCTATCGGCCTTGGCGGGGTCGCCGGTCGTCCACTGCCGCGTGGCGGGGTCGTAGTAGCGTGCCGAGCAGTAGTAGAAGCCGCTCTCAGCGTCGAAAGCGTAGGAGGCGTAGCGCAGGATCTGGCGGGCGGCGATCTCGCCGGCCAGGGTCGAGGTGATCAGCGTCGTGGCCTGCGTGCTTGCGGAGAGCGGTGAACCCCAGGCGTCGTAGCGGTAGCTCGCGAAGGCTTCGCCGTCGGCGTCGCAGAGCGCAAGCACGTCGCCGTGGTCGTTGCTGACGATGCTGAAGCAGGTGGGGCTGGTCGAGGAGGACGGCGAGCGGTAGACGCCGCCCCAGAGAGCGCCCTCCTCGTCGTAGAGATACTCGATCTTCCAGGAGGAGCTGCCCTGGGGTCGCGCTGAGGTAGAGCAGGGTCAGGCCGTCGTAGGCGTAGGTGGTCGTGATCGCCGTGCCACCGGCCGGGCTGACGACGCTCTTCGTGCGCTGGCCCGTGGCGTCGTAGGTGTAGGAAGCGCTCGTGATGGTCGAGCTTGCGTAGGAACTCATGCGACCTTGGGCCTTGTAGGTCATCTGGGTCTCGTGGTTGGCGACCGTGGCCGTTGTGCCCTGGCTGGTGCGCCAGGACGCCGAAGGGAGAGGTTTGATGCACATGTCAGGGCCTAACTGCCACGTCTTACCCGGCGCGCGACAAGCCATGTAACCGCGACGCCGCCCGCCAGGACCAGCAGCCCGGCGCCGAGAGTGAGCAGCTCGGCAACGATGGCCTCGCCCGCCGACATCCAGCCGGCCTGGTAGCCCTCGCCGCGCACGTCCACCGATCGCCCGGCGACGGTGATCGTGTTCGCATCAGACCAGACCGGGACGCCCCGGAGGGGCGGCTTGCCCGCAGGGCCGAGGTAGACGGTGCGCCACGAGGAGTCCGAGCGTTCGAGCGACCGCACATCGATCCGCCAGGCGAAGCTGGCGCCGGGCGGCGGCCAGATCGCCGCCTTGCGGACCTCCCAACGATTGTCTGGCGATGTGCTTGTGCCGACGAGCTCGCCGGGCGGCGCCGAGAACAGGTGGGCGTGCACGACCGAGGCGGTCAGGGCCGCGCAAGCCACGGTGACGGCGAGCGCAACACCTATCCACAGCTTTCCGCGACGTGGTTTCGCCCTGGCGCTCAGATTCAGTCAACCTCCCCTCGAGCCGCTGGTCATCGCGGCTATCCCGGCAGCCTCGCGAGAACGATGCCCGACTGCTTGACAGCTTGGGCTAGCGGAGACCGCAGGTGCGCACTACGACCTTACGCCTGCTTCGGAGGGAGGGAGGCGACAAAAGACGCTGAATCGTCGCATCGCTCCAGACGCCGGCTGCGCTCCCCGCGCCAGCGTCGTCCGAGCGCCAGGCCGAGGACGAGCAGGCAAATCGCAAACCAGACAATCAGAGCCAGCATCAGGCTGTCGTCGCCGGCCTCGGGGAGCATGACCAAGAGGATCGCGAGCGCGGACGCAGGGACGGCAACAGCGCACCATAGCAACCATACCGGCCGATCACGGCGGCAGAGCAGGCCAGCCGCGAGCACCACCAAGGATGCCACCGGCAGCGCGATGAACAGGATCAACCAAAACAGCTCAGAAACGTCTACCATAATGTCTCCCGTCGACTCCGCATTCACGCAGCGGTCGGGCAGCTCCACATTCTCGGCCATAAATGCGGCTGCCGCCGCGCCAGACGCCGTGCACAAACCCCGCATCGATGCCAGGTGCCGGCATGAACGCCGCCTTGTTTCGCCCTGCCGGTCTTCTGCGGTCTATGAAAGAGGTGCCCACAGCTGCCGCTTTCTGCACACTACCGCACGACGCAGACCGAGCGGAAGCGACAGGCAGCCTGTATGCGACCGGCGGATCAGAGGCTGCCCGTCACGCTGCGGAACTGTGCGGGCTGCAGCCGGGCCGCCGCGACCGAAGATGAAGGGCCGCCAGGGGAGCAGGGATGACTCCTCCTCGACTACGCAAGGCCCAGCAACTTCCGCACCGCCGGGAGAGGAGGAGATGACCCCTTCACGCGAGCCGAAGCGGCCACTCGTCACTCCGGCGGCGGCGGCGTGAGCGTAGCGAACGCCGCCAGCAGCAGCTCGTTCTGCTCGGCCCGCCGTGGGCTCACGCGCACGTGCCCGGGCAGGCCGAAGGATGTGCAGTCACGCACCAGGCAGCCGCGCGCGAGCAGCGCCGATCGCGCGGCCCGGGCGTCGCCGACGTGGATGAGGAAGAAACCGGCGCTGGTGGGCTCGACGACCCAGCCGCGCTCCCGCAATGCGGCCATGAGGCGGTCGCGCTCGCCGGTGAGCTGCGCCATGGAGGAGCGCACATGATCGCCGTCGGCGAGCGCCGCGACGCCGGCCGCCTGGGCGCAGGCGTTGACGCTCCACGGGGCGATCGCCGCCCGCAGCGGCCGCACCAGCGCGGGAGCCGCCAGTGCATAGCCCAGGCGCAGGCCGGCGAGGCCCCAGTACTTGGTCATCGAGCGCAGCACGACGAGATTGCCGGCGGCGAGCAGCTCGAGGCTCCACTGCGGGGCGTCGAGCAGGTCGCAGTAGGCCTCGTCGAGGACGAAGAGCGTCTGCGGGTAGTCGGTGACGAGGGCGGCGATCAGCGCCGCAGGCAGCGCCGCCCCCGTGGGGTTGTTGGGCGAGCAGAGCCAGCAGAGGCGCGGCCGCAGCTCGGCGAGCGCCGCGCGCAGGGCAGGCTCGTCGCAGAAGAAGCCCGCGCCCAACCCGGCGTGCTCCAGCCAGACCTCGACGAAACGCGCCCCGGCGAGCTGCGTCGCCACTGCACACTCACCGAACGAAGGCGCCAGCGAGAGCGCGGTGTCGCCCGGCCCGAGGGCGAGCTGCGCGAGGAGGCGGATGAGCTCGGTGCTGCCGTTGCCGGCCACGACCTGCTCAGGCACGACCCCGTGACGCTCGGCCAGCGCCTCGCTCAGAGCCGTCGCTCGCGGGTCCGGGTAGGCGTCCACGACGGCGGTGGCCACGGCGGCGGCCACCCCCGGAGCCGCCCCGAGCGGCGACTGGTTGGAGCTGAAATCGGTGACGCTCGCGGGGTCGACGCCCTCGGCGCGCAGGGCCGCCGGGTCGACGGCGCCGTGCACCGACGCCGCGACGAGGCGCAGGAAGGAGGTCGCATCCGCGCCGCGAGCATCGCTCATGCCCACACCCCCCAGGCCATGAGCGCGGCGAGCGCCGCAGCGGCGGGGATGACGACGCCCCCGGCCTGCCAGATCATCGTGATTGCCTCACCGATAACGCCCGCCGTAAGCGGCCGCTCCGCGGCCCCGACGGCGTACACACCCGGCTTGGCGAGCTGCACCCCGAGGGCGCCGGCCATCGGCGCGATCGTCCAGAGCTTGTTCGGGCTCGACGAGTGGCGATGCTCGGCCGCGAGCGTCGCCCACGCCGCCGCCGCGCTGCGACGCAGTCCGGCGACGGCCACGAGCAGCAGGCCGGTGAACCGCGCCGGCAGCCAGTTAAGGACGTCGTCGGCGCGGGCCGCCGTCTTGCCCACGTACTCGTACTCGCCGCGGTAGCCGATCATCGCGTCCATCGTATTCACGGCGCGGTAGACGAGCGCCCCGGGCAGCCCGAGCAGAGCGAAGTAGACGAGTGGCGAGACGACGCTGTCCGTGAGGTTCTCGGCCAGCGACTCCACCGTCGCCGAGACGATCTGCGACGGCTCGAGGTTCCGGTCGCGGCTGACGAGAGCGACGAGGCCATCGCGGGCGGCCTCGATGTCGGTAGAGAGGGCGCGCTCGACGTCACGGCCGGCGCCCACGAGACCGCGCAGCGAGAAGGTCGTCTTGAGCACGGCCGCGGCGAGGGGCAGTGCCAACCACCAGGGCAGCCAGGCGAGCAGCTGGAGCAGCAAGACCCCAGCGACGGCGGAGACGCCCGTGAGGCAGAGGACGATGAGGGCGCCCCAGGCGAGCTCGGCGCCGGGCCGGCGACGCGGCCGGCGCCGCTCCAGCGCGCCGATCAGCTTCCCCATCCAGACGACGAGGTGCAGGGCGCTCGGCGGCTCTCCGAAGGCGACGTCGAGGACGGCGGCGAGGACGACCGTGGCGAGCGCGAAGGCCCACCCGTGCGGCACGAGGAGCGACACGTCAGACCGCCGGCGGGGACGGCGCGAGCCCCGCGAGGTGACTCGTGTCGTTGGCGAAGCGTACGTTGACCCAGCCGTCGCTCCACTCCACGAGCGAGAGACCGCCGTGGGTGGTGGACAGCGTCCACCACTTCTCCGGCGGAACCGCCAGGAAGTGATTGAGGATGGCTCGGATAGGCCCGTCGTGAGCCACGAGGATCACCGTGCTCGAGTTGGCCGGCGACGCCTCGGCCGAGGCCCGGCCGGCCACCACCCCGCCGCTCCCCTGGGCCGGCTCTACAACGCCGGCGTCGGCGCGAGCCGATGCCGTGGCGCCTGAGCCAGCGGCGGCATCGCCGGCGTCGGCCGGCCGATCCGGGGCCGCAGGCGGGCGCCCATGCGCCGCTACGATCTCATCGACGGCGGCGATCACCCTCCGCCTGACCAGAGCGAGCGACTCGCCGCCGGGCAGGGGCGTGTTGTACGGATCCGCCTCGAACGCAGCGCCAAGTATTGCGTCTTGGAGGAACTCGCCCCACGAACGCCCCTCGTAATCGCCCAGGTCGATCTCGCGAAGCCGCGGGTCGGGGTGAATGCGAACGGCAGGCGCCGAGCCCTCCGCGCTGCGCCCGCCCCACACGCCCGTGATGGCCTCGGCCGTCTGGCGCGCGCGCGGCAGGTCGCTGCAGTAGACCGGCAGGGGGCCGAGCGGCCCGAGCCGGGCGGCCACGGCCCGCGCCTGGGCGACGCCCGCCTCCGTGAGCTCGTGATCGCTGTGCCCGATGAGGTTGCCGGGCGTGTTGCCCGTCGAGGCTCCGTGCCTCACAAGGTAGAGCTTCATCGAGTCACCCTTCAGCATCTCCACGACCCTCACCACACCAGGGCGCAGCCAGCCACCAGCGCGGCCGCCTCCGCCAGCTCGATGCCGAAGCCGTAGACGTCGCCGGTGAGCCCGCCGAGGCGCTTCGCCACGGCGGCCTGCGCGAGCAGCGCGACGGCCCCGGCCACAACGACCACGATAAGGCCGGCCGCCCAGCCGCGAAGGGCCGCCGCCCAGCCGCCAGGGCCGGCGACGAAGCCAAAGCCACCGACGAAGCCGGAGCCAGCGACGAAGCCGGCGACGACCACCGCCAAGGCGAGGAAGACGCCCGCCAGCACGAGAGAGCCGCGCGAGCGCTCGCGAGTGAACGCCTCGCCCGTCCCGGATGAGCGCGCGTAGGGCCAGAAGTACATGTTGACGGCCGGCAGCGCGCGGGCCGCCGCCCATCCGGCCAGCAAAGGTGCGGCGGCCGCAGTACGGGTGAGCGCGCTGAGGGCCGCCGCCTTGAGCAGGACGATGAAGATGGCGCCGGCGACGCCCATGGGGCCGGCGCTCGAGTCCTTCATGATCTCGAGCGCACGCTCCCGCGGCGCGGCGCTGAAGACTCCGTCGCAGGTATCCATGAAGCCGTCCATGTGGAGCCCCCGCGTAGCGAGCTCGAGCAGGAGCAGCACGAGCACCGCGGCGACCAGCGGAGGCAGCAGCGACACCAGGCCCGCGTACGCCCCCCAGGCGGCCAGGCCGAGGCCGAGGCCGACCAGCGGGTACCAGCCCACGCTGCCGCTGAGGTCGGCCGCGGCGACCTCACCGCGCACCGGCAGGGGGATGCCGGTGAGGAAGGTCACGGCCAGCGTGAGCCGGCGGCCGATCGATCTCTGCGATGAGCTCACGTGGTTGACGAGAGACGAGGGCGCGACGTCAGCGGGCGAGGTCCGAGTCGGCGGCCGTCGGGTCGCCGGCCACGCCGGCGCTCTCGAAGGTCGCCATCTCCGAGGGGATGCGGGCGGCGACCTCCACGATGCTCATCGAGAGCGCCCCGCCGGTGCCTTCGCCGAGGCGCATCTGCAGATCGAAGAGCGGCACGAGGCCGAGCTCGTCGAGCACTACCTGATGGCCGACCTCGATGCTCACGTGGCTCGGGAGAATGTAGTCGATGCACTGGTGGCAGAGGCGCACGGCGGCGAGCGCTGCGGACGCGCTGATGAAGCCGTCCATGACCACCGGGATGCGGTGCGCCGCCCCGCCGAGGAAGACACCGGCCATGGCCGCCACGTCGAGGCCCCCGACCTTGGCGAGCACGTCGACCGGGTCGGAGGCGTCGGGAGCGTTCACGGCGATGGCCTTCTCGATCACGGCGACCTTCGCGGAGAGAGCCTCCTGCGTGATGCCGGTGCCGCGACCGGTGACCTTGGCTACCGACTCGCCGGTGAGGGCGGCGATGACCGCCGAGGCGGCCGTCGTGTTGCCGATGCCCACCTCGCCGGTAGCGACGATGTCGAGGCCCTTCGCGATCTCCTCCTCGACCGCCTCGATGCCCGTCTCAATGGCGCGAACGGCCTCGTCGCGTGTCATCGCCGGGCCATGCGCCATATTGGCGGTGCCCCAGCGGATCTTCTTGTGGCGGACGTCGGCGGCGCTGAGATCGGCGTTGACGCCAACGTCGGTGACGACCACGCGAGCGCCCACGTGACGGCCGATCACGTTGATGGCAGCGCCGCCGTCCACCATGTTGATGACCATGGCCGGCGTGACCTCCGCGGGGAAGGCGCTCACGCCCTCGGCCGTGACACCGTGGTCGGCGGCCATGACGGCGATCGCCTTGCGCTCGACCACGGGCACCGGCTTGCCCTGTATGCCCGCGAGCTGGATGGAGAGAGTCTCGAGGCGGCCGAGCGACTTGGGCGGCTTGGTGAGCTGAACCTGGCGGGCCTCGGCGGCGCGCATGGCGTCAATATCGAGGGGGCGGATATGAGCGATGGTGTGGTCGAGCAGGGAGGTCACGAGTCAGACTCCTTGTGATCGGAGGGGGAAACAGGGGAAAGCGTTGCTGTCGGCCAGGGAACGGCCAGCGCGCGAACGTCCAGGGCATGGCCCGAGACGAGGAGGTAGACGTGGTCGGCGGCGCGCGCGAGACGCTGGTTCACCCAGCCGAGCTGGTCGCGGTAGAGGCGCGCCAGCGGGTACTCGGGCACCACCCCGAGGCCGACTTCGTTGGTGACGGCAACCACGGTCGCCCCGGTCTCGGCGATCGCGGCGAGCAGGTCGGCGACCGCGGCCGTGATGCGCTCGGCAACACGACGCTCCTGCTCCGCGGTCAGCAGCGACTTGTCGTAGTTGAAGTCGTCGCCCGGGTCGGTGCCGCCGAGATCGTCCGCGGAGAACATCAGGTTACTCGTCCAGAAAGTAACACAGTCGAGCAGGAAGATCGGTGGGCCGGCCGGGCCGCCGGAGGCGGCGCCGCCGGCCTCCGCAAACCGCGCGGCCTCGGCGCGAATGGCCGCAGGCACCGCCAGCGGGCACTCGACGGTGGTCCAGCCGGCGGAACGGTCGGCGCGGTGCGCCGCGACGCGCGCCTCCATCTCAGCATCGTTAGCCTCAGAGGTGGCGAGATACGTCACGTGGCCGCCGTGCGGCTCGGCGAGGTGCGCGACCAGGCGCTCGCCGTAGCTGCTCTTGCCGCTGCGGGCGCCGCCGGTGACGAGTGTAAGGTGGCCGCGAGTCGGCCGGTCTGGAGACGCTTCCACCGCTGCCCTCCCTCGAGGCGTTGTCGCAGTGTTCTCCCAGCCGCGGTGTCCTGGCTTACACTTCTTCCTACCGGCCGCGCCTTCTCCGCCCGTCCGGACGGTGGCTGAGTAGCGGCTTTCGTCGGCGTCTACGGTTGCGGGGCAGCGCCGGACTCGGAACCGGCTTCCCAGCAGCGGAGAGATAGCCGCCGAAGGGTAACGGGAGCGGCTGTGAGCGTCAAATGTGCAGGGACGCCCGCAGCCGTGCCGCAGCCGATTCGGAGCCGGCAGCCCCGGCTCCGGGACCGGCGCTTCGATGAGCTCGCAGCCGCCCACCTCACGGACGATAACTGCCTGCATCGCACCGCCTTTCGACCTCGAGAACGACAAAGCCCGGGCCGACACTTCGTCTGGCCCGGGCCTCCCGTATTCGAGACCACGGCATGCGCCGCCGCCGCCCCGTTCACCACGCAGGGCGTCGCCAACGCGCTCGGAGACAGGTCTTCTGGCTTCCGGATCGTCCTCAGGCCGCGCCTTCCCGCCGGCGAACCGGCAGTGGCTTCGTGCGGTCTTCGTCCCCGGTCACAGCGGCGGGTCCGCGCCGGCATCGCACCGGCTTCCCTCGAGGCCCTCGCGGGCATCTCCAAGTGGCAAGAATGATAGGACCTGGTTCCGAGCGAGGTCAAGACGGGGAACGTGCCGGGGTATACTATGCCGGTGAGCCATCAGACTGCCGACGCGCTCCGGGCGACACCGCTCTTCTCGCGGCTGGACGAGCGCCAGCTGCTGGCGCTCGCCGCCATCGCCTCACCCGTGACCCTGCCTGCAAGGAGCTCGATCTTCATGCAGGGCGATCGCTCCTCGGGCTTCTATCTGCTCGTCGAGGGACGCATCAAGATCTACAAGCTCCTCCCCAACGGGCGCACCGCTACCATCCGCCACGCCGGCCCCGGCGACGTATTCGCTGAGGCGACGCTGTTCCAAGACACCTACGCGGCCAGCTCAGAGACGATGAGCGACTGCCGCCTCCTCCGCTTCGGGACGCACGAGTTCCTCGATCTGCTGCGCGCTGAGCCCCAGCTCGCCATCAACCTGCTGGCGGCGATGGCCGAACTCCTCGTCTTCCTTACCCGCCGGGTGGAGGAGCTCCTGCTGCCGGTACCGGCGCGGCTCGCGCGCTATCTACTGCGCCTCGCTGCAGAGCAACTCGTGCCCCCCTCTGACGAGAGTGAGCCGGCGAGCCCTGGCATCGTCAGGCTGCCCACCAGCAAGCGCGAGCTGGCGGCGCGCCTCGGCACGATCCCGGCGACGCTCAGCCGGACCTTCGACCGCTTCAAGCGCGCTGGGGTGATCCGCATGAGCGGCGACCACGAGCTCATCGAGATCCTCGACTTCGGCAAGCTGCAGCGCCTGGCGCAGGAGTAGCCGCCCCTCGGGCTATCGCCTCACGCACTGCGGCGAAGCTTGCCAAGAGCGCCGCAACCTAAGCTAGCGATGAGCGCCACGGGAAGGCGCATCGCGCTGTGTGGCGCCCTTCGCCGAGCCGCACGACGTCAGTCGGCGGAAGGGGGTGGCGGGTGCGGCGGAAGCGCAGCGACAGCGACGAAGAGGCCGCTCACCAGACCGGCCGCGATGACCAGGGCACCCTCCAGCACGCTCATGCCACCGGCGGCGGTGCGCAGGAACTCGTTCACACCACGCAGACCGAGCGCTCCAGGGACGAGCACCGAAAGCCCGGGAACCAGGGCCAGCGCGGCCGGCAGTTTCGTCAACCGTGCATAGAGGTTGCTGCCCAGCCCCACAATCAATGCCGCCACGGCAACACCCAGCGTGGGGCCGACCAGCCATGCGCCGAGGCGAGCTCCGAAAAGCGCCGCCAGCACGGTGGCGAGCACGAGGCCCACATCGTGTCGTCGGGAGTTGGTGCTCACCGTAAGCGACGCGACAATCGCGAGCACGGCCAGGGCCAGCGCGATCGGCGGCGCCGTGTGCTCGGAGCGGCCAACCTGCGGCACGAGGTCGAGCCGGGCCATCAGCGTGAAGCCGATGAAGCTGCCGAGCCCGAGGTTGACCAGCACCACCGCGGCGCCGGCCAGGCGCGCGGTACCGGCGCTGAGGTGCCGCGACGCCAGCTCGGCCACGCCCATGGTGATGCTGAACCCCGGAAGCAGCAGGAAGACGCCCGCGAGCGCCACGGTGGGCAGGCTGAAGTGATGAATGAAGTGGCCGGTGAGGACGGTTGCCACGGCCGCCATGAAGCCACCGAGCAGATCCGTGAGGCGGGAGAGACGGTGGAAACGCACGCCGAGCGCGATGAGGACACCGACCGCCAACCCCACCGGCAGGCCCGCCAGAAACGCGGTCCAGCCCCCGCCGAGGAGGACGGCGAAGCCGGCCGCACCGAGCGCTGAGGCAACCACCCGCAGCCAGAGACCGAAGCGCGGCGGCGCCGCCATGAGCAGGCGGAGCTCGGCGAGCCCCTGCCCGGCGGTGCGCCTGCCTTCGGCCACCGCCGCAGCGACGTCGTGCGTTGTACAGAGGCTCTGCAAATCGATACCACTCTCGACCGTGCGCACCATCATCGTGTGCTCCCGGCCACTCTCGACAATCGAGGCGAGCACGGTGGTCGGCGTCACGTCGAACTCGGCCGGCAGCCCCAGGCGCTCGGCGCAGAGGCTGAGCTCGCGCTCGGTCTCGGCGGCATCCTCGCCGTAGCGCGAGAGAGCCCGTCCCAGGGCTTTGAGGAACTCGATACGGATGTCGTTGGAGGCCGTCGGCATGACGTTCATCAGCTTAGCTGAGGACGGCCCACCGGGCACCCACCCTACGGGAGCCCTGCGCTCACCCGCCCGTTCCCGAGCGTAGCGACGGTCCGGGCCGCAAGAGCCCTACCGCACCGACGCGCCGCCCGCCCGCACACCCACGCTGAGCAGCGAACTTATCCTGCTCCCCTGATTCTTGAAGCCACCCTTAGTACGCGGCCATGATGGTCGCGACGAAGGAGGTGGCGCAGATGACCGACGTACCCGAGGAGATGCGGCGCTCCGACGGCGAAGCGCAAGGCGGCAGTGGTTCTCAGCATCGTGAAGGGTGAGACCTCGGCTGCCGAGGCAAGCCCGCAGGCACGGCCTGGACGATCGCCGAGATCGAACGCCGGAAGGAGCGGTTCTTCGCCACCGGCGAGAACGCCTTGCGAGCGCGCCCGAATCATCAGGAGCGCGTGCTATCAGGTTCTTGTCAACCACGCTCTCCGTGGGCTCCGGTGGCCGTTGTCTGTCCAATCGAGCTGAAGATGCGGGCTGCTCGCCGAGCGGCAAGGCCCATCGTGCTCCATGCGGATGAGCAGGTGGCCGGGGGAGCCAGGGTCGCCCAGCGGAGGGCTACGGGCTCTGGCCCTGGCATCGCGAGGACCGCCCCAGACAACGGACGACGTGACCCTCTCTCCGGCGGGTGGCCGGAGCCCCCGAACAGCTCTCAGCGGCGCACTCCTTTCACTCGTGATCGAGCTCGAAGGCGCGTTGCTGCTTCATCACCGCGAACGCCAGAGAGTGAGAGCTTGTTCATGCAGGCGCCGAGCGCCGTCATCTTCGCGAGCGGCCGCTGCGGGCGGCTCACGAGGCGGTCGTAGTGGGCGCGCAGGCGCGGGTTGTGGGCGAGGCAGGCGATGGTCGCCATGTGGTAGCGGGCGATCGGCCCGTGTGCGCGATGATGCCGGCCACCGAGGCGAAGCTGAGGCCAGGATGGTCGCCAGCCAGCGGGCCTCCTCGATCTCGCCCAGCAGCGCCTCGACCTCGGCCTGGATCTCCTCGAGCTGGGCCGCGACGAGGTCGTAGCGGGCGACGATGCGGCGCGCCTCGAGCGCTGCTGCCTCGAGCCGCTCGCTGGAGACGATGCTGTGAGTCGCCTTCTCGTGCGCGGCGCGCACCTTGGCGCGCCAGAGACGGCGCCCGCCGCGCTCGGCGCAGACGCGCGTCAGGAACTCGCTCAGGGGAAGCGCCGCGATCTGCGCCGGCGTGAGCCCGAGGCGCACGACCGCGAGCAGGCCTGGCGTATCGACGTTGGTGCGATCCATGCGCCGCGCCTCGCGCAGGCGGAAGACGGCCAGCGGGCTCGCGATCACGTAGCGTTCGCCGTGCTGCTCGAGGATTGCCGCAAGAGCCTCCCAGACGCGGCCGGTGACCTCGAAGGCGAAGACGCGGCCGCCTGCCTGCCAGCTCCTTCCTCGGCTGGCTGCGGTGCAGTAGCTCGGCGATGCCCTCGCGCGAGTGCGGGACGCGGAAGCGCGTGAGGCGCCGTCCGTCCGCATCGACGATCACCGCCAGGTGCTCGCGCGCCGCAAGGTCGATGCCGACGATGATATCGTCTGCTCCAGGGCGCAGCTCCGCTGTTCTCATGGTCGTGCCTCCTTGGTGGTTGCCAACCCACCGTGAGCTAACCACGAGTGAGCATGAACTGCGCCCTCTCTCCTGCGTTGACCCCTCAGGCATAGCCGCATACTCGACAATGGGCTGGTCTTCACGGCGAGGCGCTTCCACGCCGCCTGCCGCGACTACCGGCTGTGACAGGAGCTCATCACGCCCTACACCCCAGAGCAGAACATACAAGGAAGGTGGCAGGGCCAAGGCCTCGCCACCTTCCAATGCGCTGTCAGCAAGGAGACTCGCTCACTACTACTTGTTGACCGTGCCCTCCCATGTGCCGACCTTCTTCTCCTGTTTGTCGGCGCTCGTGAACCAGCGCGAGGTGACGCACTTGGTCTCGGTGAAGAAGCGAATCCCGTCGAGGCCGAGCACGTGGCTCTCGCCGAAGAACGAGTCCTTGTGGCCGGCGAACGGGAAGAAGCTCACCGGCACCGGAATGCCGACGTTGATGCCGACCATGCCGGCGTGCGTGCGCCGCGCGAACTCACGCGAGTGGTAGCCGCTCTCGGTGAAGATGCAGGAGCCGTTGGCGAAACGACTGGCGTTCATGATGGCGATACCCTCTTCAAAGTCGGCGACGCGCTTCACGGCTAGCACCGGACCGAAGATCTCATCGCGACCGATAGCCATCTCTTCGGTAACGTGATCGAAGATCGTGGGCCCCACGAAGAAGCCGCCCTCGAAGCCGGGCACGACGACGTCGCGGCCATCGAGGATGAGCTCGGCGCCCTCCTCAACACCCTTGGTGATCCAGCTCTTGACGAACGCCTGGTGCTCGGCCGAGACCACCGGGCCGAGCTCCGTCTCAGGGTCGTAGGCGCAGCCCACGATGCGCTCCTCGGCGAAACGCTTCATGTAGCCGATGAACTCGTCGGCCACGGAGTCCTCGACGACGCAGACGGGCAGCGCCATGCAGCGCATGCCGGCGCAGCCGAAGGTGGAGTTGATGATGCCGGCAGCGACGCGCTCAAGCGAGGCGTCTGCAAGCACGAGGCCGTGGTTCTTAGCCTCGGTCTGGGCCTGGACGCGCTTGCCGTGAGCAGCGGCGATCGAGTAGACGTGCTTGCCGACGCTGGTTGAGCCGACGAAGGAGACGCCTCGCACCAGTGGGTGCGTCATCATGGTCTCTGCCTGGATACGACTGCAGGTCACCATGTTGACGACGCCCTTGGGCAGACCGGCCTCGTAGAGCAGATCGAGCAGGCGCACGCCGCTAGTCGGCGTCAGCGAGGCCGCCTTGAGCACGAAGGTGTTGCCGGTGACGATCGCCAAGGGGACCATCCAGCCGAAGGGGATCATCGCCGGGAAGTTGAAGGGCGCGATGCCAACAAACACGCCGAGGGGCTCGCGGTAGCTCACAGTGTCGTGCCCGGTGGACACGTTCATGAGGCTTTCACCCTTCATCAACATCGGCGCGGCGACGCCGACCTCGCAAGCCTCGATGACCTTGACGATCTCGCCGCGGGCCTCGTCAAGGTTCTTGCCAAGCTCACGCGAGCAGAGGAAGGCGAGCTCCTCCATGTTGTCCTCAAGGAGCTGTTTCCAGCGGAAGAGCACCTGGATGCGCTTCTGGATCGGCAGCTGCGACCAGCGCTGAAACGCCTTCTGGGCGGACTGAATTGCTGTCTCGACCTCGGCGGCAGTGCAGCACGGCGTCTGGGCGAACACCTCGCCCGTCGAGGAGTCGGAGACCGGCATGTATTTGTCGGTCGTGGACTCGCGCCATTCGCCATCGACACTGTAGCCGAGGGTCTTGGCCTTGATGGTGGGCTCCCTCATAGCGTGCCTTTCTTGTCTGTCGTTTGAATACCCCTACACTCGTGCCTGCCAAAGGCCTGTGATTCTTGTTCCACTCAACGCCTGTGTCTGATCGACCACTGCCCTGGGATGATCTGCGCCGTGGAAGAGAACGTTCTCGGTAACGTTATCACTATTCTGGACGGCGAACACGCCCATGAGCCACTCGATCGCGTCCGCCAGCCGGCGGCGGCGCTTCCAATAGGCGGGCTGTCTGGGCAGCTGTGGGAAGAGGTGGACGAGGTGCCTCCTTGCGACCGCCGGGAAGCGGCGGTCGCTGGGGATGCCCATGCTCGCCTGCGCCACGCAGAGCGTGACCAGCTCGGCATCGGTGATGCGACGCCTTGCGTTGGCTCGTCCCTCTGGCAGAAGGTCGTCAGCTGTGCACTAGATGACGGTGCAGAGAGTGTCGAGGTCGGCGTCCATCATTGCTTCCGGGCAGACGGTGTCTTAGGCACCATCGGCCTCGGCCTCTCTGCTTTGCTTTCCTTGCCTGAGGCGAATCTCGTGGAATCAATCGGCTAGTCGCTGCCGAGCATGTGGCGACCTTCCTGAGCGATCTGGGAATCGAATCGACACTGGTGAAGTCAGAGAAGCGGTGCTCATCAAGCGTGATCGCGCGTGTTCCCGGCGCGGACCCCGCCCTCGATGCGCTCTTCGTTCAGACGCTTCTCGATGTCCAGCCTGCCCAACCGGCCGATTGGCCAATCCACCCTCTGTCAGGTGAGGTCAGGGGCAGAATGGTCTGGGAACGGAACGCCATCGACACAAGGGCATGGTGACCACCATGCTCGCCATGATCAGGTATTATAGGTTTAATGAACAGGCCTCTCGCTGGCAGCGATCTAATGCTTGCGTTCTTCGCCAACGGGGACAATGACGGCAAGTGTATTGAGGCGGTTTTGCGCGCACAACCACGTGATCTTGCGACCCGCCAAGACTAAGTCACGCGTGTGAGTTGACCCATGAGGGGGGAGGAATGGCGAGATCTCGTGGGAACCGAGGACCAACGCTGGCTGACGTCGCGAGACTCGCCGGCGTATCTGTGTCCACCGCCTCTCGCGTGATCCGTAACCACCCGGATGTCAGAGTCGAGACCAAGGACCGTGTCAGTGAGGTTATCGCCCGACTCGGGTATTATCCGTCAGGCATTGCGCGCGCGTTAGTTACGGGGCGCGCGAACCTCCTTGCCCTGCTGGTGAACGACATCACTAATCCATTCTATCCCGCTTTGGCGAGAGCTGTGGAGCGCGAAGCCAGGCAACATGGCTACCTCGTAGCCGTCTGCAACACCGAGGACCGCCTCGAAGAAAGCCGCCGATACATCGGTACTCTCTTGCAGAACGGCCTTGACGGCGTCATCCACGCATCCGTTGGTGATGACGAGGCCGAGATCATGTCCTTGTTGAGCGACGCCCGTCGAATCGTGTTTGCGAACCGTCGGCCGGCCAGTGCATCAGTGAGCTATGTCGTATCCGACAATCAAGCCGGAGCCACGGAGCTTACCCGTCATCTTTTGTCTCAGGGACATCGACGGATCGGCTTTGTAGCTGGTCCGAGTTTCGCCAGCAACGCGAGGGATCGCTTGGCCGCTCATGAGGCGGCGATGGCTGAGGTACCCGGTGCCGAGATGCTGATTGCTTGGGGCGACGCAACTATGAAGTCGGGAGCACGGGCGGTCGCCGATTGGCTCGACGCGGGCGTACGCCTCGACGCAATCGTGGCCATCAACGACTCGGTCGCCCTGGGAGCCTTCGAGGCTCTTGTCGATAGACGAGTGCGGCTGCCGGACGATGTCGAACTTGCCGGCTTCGATGGGCTGACTATCTCCAAGATGATGAACATCGTCAGCGTCGAGCAGCGCATAGAGGACATGGGAATCCTCGCGGTGCAGACGTTGCTGGCTCAACTGGATACGAGCCCGGACACCTTTCATCCGGTTCACACAGTCCTCCCTACGCGGCTGGTGCCCAGACGTGATGCGCCTTCATCGAGGTCGACTCGGTGATCGAGGTGGACGTCGGTGGAATGAAGAGGTGATCTGCGCCCTTCGTACTGTCATCCGGCGGTGCCGGGGGTAAAAGTTGGAGTCATCCCTCAGGCTGAGAGGCCGTAGCTGGCCGCAAACCCTAGTTGATTGACTCCACGAGATCGAGGCTGTCCAAGGAAAGCAAAGTAGAGAGGCCGAAACCGACGGTGCCGAGAACACCGTCTGTCCGGAGGCCACGATGGACGCCGACCTCGACACTCTCTGCACGGTCATCTAGTGTACAGCCGACGATCTCTTGCCAAGTCCGAGACGCAACGCTCGACGCCAGGTCAGCGACGCCCAGGTCGTCGCCCTCTGCGTCGCCCAGGCGATCATGGGTATCCCCTCCGGCCGCAGGTTCCTGACGGTCGCGAGAAGACACCTCGTCCACCTGTTCCCGAACCTGCCCAGCCAACCCGCCTACGGGAAGCGCCAGCGCCGTCTGGCCGATGCGATCGAGTGGCTCGGGCATGTTCGCGGGCCAGAGCCCGGGCTCTCAAGATGACCTCCTGCTCATCGACTCAACCCCGGGGGCCCTGCGCCCAGAGCCGCCAGACCGTCAAACGCTCGGCGCTCGGTGAAGCGGCGGGCTACGGCTACTGCGCCGCCCGCTCGCGCCTCTACTAGGGCTTTCGCTTCCATCTCTTGGTCGCGCACGGCGACGTCGAGGTGCGCTATCTCCCCGGCGAGCCGGTGAAGGCACGAGGTGGTGGTCCTGCCCGGCATGCTGCCGCCGAGCCTGAGACGGCGGAGACGGCGCAGGCTGCAGGCGGTCAGGAGGTTGCGGTCGCAGCCTCGGCCTCGAGGTCGAACTGCGTCCAAAGGGCACGCAGGCGCTGGATAGCGTCGCCGCGCCGAGTCACCGTCCGTCGGCGCAGCGTCTCGACGAGCGCCAGAGCCCGCATCAGTACAGGGCTCAGCAACTACAGGCGGTGGCTTGAGATGGGGGGAGCGCTACAGCGGCGTTGCCGGGATCGCTCTTGCCGGGACCGTGCCTGCCGCGGTCGCGCTTCGTCCGTCAGGCAGGCACGTTGAGCACTTCAAAGCCGTGGGCGGAGAGAGACGCGCAGAGCAGTTGCCCGTAGCCGGCGCCGTTCTCCATGCCAACACGGCGCCCTCGGCGTCTCGCGCTGCCAGCCACGTGCGTAGCTTGCGCACACCGGCCGCCGTGTTGGGAAACGAGAGCGTGCCGAGTACGACGCCGCGCTCGTCGATCAGTGCTGCGCAGTGCGTGCGCTTGTGGACGTCGACCCCGACGATCATGAACTGCCTCCCGCGGTATGATGCCGTTGGCCCAGCGCGGGATGCGACTTGGTTCATGCAGCCTTCCATGCAGGCGCGAACGCTCCTATGAAGTCACCGTCGCCGGGGCTCCCTGCCTTCGCGGCCGACATGTTGAATGGGAGCCAAGCGACCGAAGATCGCAGCGACGCGACATCGGACGCCGACAGTCGTTGCTGTGAGTCAAGCCGCCAAGGAAGGGGCTGCCTTCGCCGTCGTCTCTGACGGTGCCTGCAATCCAAAGACAAAGTCGTGCTGTTCGATCAGCAGGCTGCCCGCGAGGCGGATGGGAGCGGCATCGTTCGGGTAGATACCGACCACGTCAGAGCGGCGCCCGGTCTCGTGGTTGATGTGCTCCAGAGAATTCGCCCCAGCGCAGCTTGCACCGGTGTTCGGTCGGGAAGCTCGTGAAGGTGAGCAGGTCGTCCTCGGTCGTCTCGAACAGTCGGGCGACCTTGGCGTCGTCTTCTGTAGGGCGGCAACGGCGACGGTGAGGCGCTGACGCGCCTCGCCGTCGCTCTCAGCGGCGAAGATCTGGCGGATGGCGCCGCTGACGAGCGGCTGCCCAGCCTTGTCGCGGTAACCGAGCATGTCACGCAGGAAGCGCACGGTGCAGCGCTGCCAGGGGCCGCCCGGCACCTTGGCGATCGCGTTCTTCAGGCCCTCGTGGACGTCGGAGATGCAGAGCAGCACGCCGGTGAGCCCGCGCGCCCTGGGTGACGACGAGCGCATTGCTGCGCACGCCGCCCGGCTCTCTGACCTTCTCCACCTTGGCATCCAGCCAGAGGTATGGGTAGCTGCCCGCGAGCGGCCGCTCACGGAAGAGGCGCACCTGCTCGTCGAGCACATGGCGGGCGACCGCCGAGCCCTGCTTGGAGAGCCGTCCGTGGTGAGCTGTCCCGTTGCCGGATTGATGCACCTTAGGACGCAGTCCCAGATAACCGACCAGGTGACGTGAGCTCGGGAAGCGGCGAACGTCGCCGATCACGGCGAGCAGCGTCACGGCAGTCGTCACGTCGACGCCGGGGATCCTGAGCAGGCGCCTCACGCCCTCGTCGCCCTGCGTCTCGACCGCCACGAGCCCGGTCGATCGCAGCCAGCTCCTCGCCGAGGAAGTCGAGCTGACGCAGGCCGGCATCGACCGTGAGGGGCTCATCAGCCGGCAAGTGCTGCGCGGCGAGCCAGGCGCGGCCCTTGCGACCGAAGGGGTCGCTCGCTGGCGGGCATCTCTTGAGGTTGCGCTGCAGGACCGCCGAGACCTCGTTCTTGACGGACGTGGCCTCGCGATGCCACCCACGCCGAACAGAGCAACAATGCCAAGACGACAAGCAGCTTCTCATACATTATCACGGTTGACGCGTTTAGTATCCAGTGTATACAATATATTCGCGGCCTGCCAGAGAGTTCGCGGTCTGTCTGATTCAAAGCCCGAGGAGACCATGCGCCCTGCGCTCAGGGGCCTCCGCCCTCTGCCCCTTCGAACTCATCGCGCAGCCAAGAATGCCCAGGGGTAGGTCCAAGCATCGTGACACCCGTAGCACTTCATGGAAGAGGTGACGAATGATTACTCGCCATCGCACGAAGCAGATCATCGCTGGAGGATGCGCTCAGCCAGGCATTGCGGACGCCACCATGCCGGTGGATGAAGGCCTATGACGATTGAGCAGGCCGGGCTCCTAGATGAGATCGCGAGTTGGGCGACCAGCGTTCGCTTGGATGACCTGCCCACCGAGGTCGTTCACCATGCAAAGCGCTCCTTCCTCGACTTTCTGGGCGTTACGTTGCGGGGTGCTCACAGCAGCATTGCACGACAGGTTCGCCACTCTGTGGCGAGATTGAACGGCGCCGACCCTTGCTCGGTCTTGGGCGCTGACCTGCACCTGTCTCCCGCTCACGCAGCGTTGGCCAACGGCACGGCCGCATTTGCCCTTGAGCTGGATGATGGCCACACCCACGCTCACATCCACCCGGGTGCCACCTGCATCCCCGCCATCGTTGCCATCGGTGAATGGGTTGGGAGCAGCACGCGCGCGCTTCTCGAAAGTATCGTCGTCGCCTACGAGATCTCCTGTAGACTCGGCATAGCCAGTGCTCCCGAACTCTGCAACCGAGGCTTCCATGGCCTGTCAACGGTAGGCGTCTTCGGTGCCACAGCCGGCGCCGCCAAGCTTCTCGGGGTAGGCCTTGAGTCGTTGCGAAGCGCCTTGAGCTTGGCCGGGGTCAACGCCGGTGGATTCTTGGAGAACACGCCCAGCTGGCTGGACGCAGTCCGTGTCCAAGTGGGCAGAACGAATGCTGACGGAGTGCTGTACAGCCTCATGGCCAGTGAGGGCATAGCTGGGCCGAGCAATCTGTTCGAGTCCTCTCGCGGTTGGTCTCAGTCGTTTCTCGGCAGACAACTCGACAGAAGTCTTGTCACCGGCAACCTAGGCACTTCCTGGTCTATGCTCGGCACATACGTGAAGCTGTATCCGTTCTGCCGAAGCCTGCACAGTGCCATTGATGCTGCTCAATCTATTGCTCAGAAGCATGAGCCTCGCATAAGAGAAATCAGGGAGATCCGGGTGGAGACGGCTAGGGACATCGCGGAAGGGTTCTCGGCACAGCGGTGGAGCAGCCCCCTCGAAGCGCAGTGGAGCCTCCCCTTCGCCGTAGCGATCACCCTCTGCCACGGGAGCCCGCACTTCGTGGCGGACACCAGCACGTATGTCGACGACCCGCAAGTACACGATCTTGCCAAACGCGTGCACGTGCGAGAGTCGGGCGAATGCAATTGTGTTTGGCCGGATCGGCTCGCTTCCCGTGTCACCGTCCTACTTGATCACGGGACTCACAGCGAACTAGTAATCACGCCCAGAGGGGAACCGGCCCTGACGTTGTCTGACTCAGAGCTGGAGAGCAAGTTCAGGAAGCTAACGGTGCCGGTCATCGGATACTCACATGCCGCCCGTATCGCGCACGACATCTGGCTTCTCGACGAGGATCGGCCGATGATGAGCCTCGGTCTCGGGTCCTTACGGATCATTGAGGACTCCAGCTCAAGCCACGCCGAGCGCGAATGAAGGAGGCCGCAGATGCGCCCCGCACAGCCAGCAGCTGATGGGCACAGCCAAGGCGATCTCCCCGCTTGGTCCTGATCCGGAGCAAACCCAACCCCGGATAGCCATGCTGAGAAGTGGCCGGGCGGATTCGGACAACCCGATAGGTGATACTGCTCCCCGGCAGCCGACCGAGGAGGAAGCACACCGATGCCACGACGCCCACGCCGTAACCACTCGCCGGCCTTCAAAGCCAAGGTCGCCCTCGAGGCGATCAAGGGCGAGCAGCCGATCATCGCGATCGCCGAACGCTTCGACGTCCACCCCAACGTGATCACCAGGTGGAAGCGCCAGCTCCTGGAGGGCGCACCAACGATCTTCGGAGAGGGTGAGAAGGAGAGGGAAGGCGAAGCCGACGTCGCCAAGCTGCACGCCAAGATCGGCGAGCTCACGATGGAGAACGATTGTTTATCCGGGGCGCTCGAGCGCGCCGGCGGCGCGAGCGCAAGGCGATGATCGACAGGGAGGCATCTCTGCCCGTCACCAGGCAGGCGCGCCTGCTCGGCCGTCCAGCTCGTGGCGACCGAGCTCGGCCTAGTCGACCTAGGCCTGCAGGCCGGGCGGCGTCTCGAAGCGCACCACCGGCTCCCGCCGCCGCCGGCGGTAGGGGCGCGTGAAGTCCTTGAGGATGCTGATCCCACCGACGTAGCCCTGGGCGCGGATCTCCTCGAGGAGCGCGGCGGCGGACAGCTCGGGGAACTCGGTGAGGCGGGCCACGAGGTAGTCCTTGAAGGGATCGGGCTTGCCCGGTGCGGCGGGGCGCCGGTAGGCCGGCGGTCCATCGCGGCGCAGCGCCCGGCGGACGGTGTTACAGCCGACCCCGAGCCCGCGCGAGATCGCCTTGATCGAGACTCCCTGACGGTGCAGAGCGACGATGTCCACCCACTCCTCCATGCTGATCAACGGCACCCTCCTCGCTCTCAGACAAAGACGCCAAGACCGAGACCAAGACGACCTGAAGCTGGGTCAGATCGAGACCGGCAGAGGTGTTTGAGACCGGCGTTGACACGACCATCATGGCCGCGTACTAAGGGTGGCTTCAAGAATCAGGGGAGCAGGATACGAGGGCGTGCGCTTCTGCCGTTACCGTCATCTCACGTCTCTGTGTCTCTGTGCGTGGTTATGCTAGAAGCAGGTTGGGCTCTATTCAAACGTATTATCGAGATGTACGAACTCGAACCCTGCCCAGCCGATCATCTCAAGGAAGGATACGGTGACTTCCGCTAACACGCTCCATACCAAGGGGCATCTGGACGAAGCGGGTCATCTCCTTCAATCTGCTCTTCTCACGCATTGACTGGACTCACACTCTCGCGCATTCTCGTACAATCGAGGAATGTGTTCGATTCACATCAGATTCTCTGTGGAAGGTCGCCAACGCAGGATCCGCCGCTCCAGCTTCAGCAGCAGCACATCAGCAGTGTAGGCGATGACCATGACGATGGTAATAGAGATGAAGAGGTCGCGCAGGTTCAGCAGCCCGGCAGCCACGGTCATATGGAATCCCAAGCCACCCTGGCCGGCGATCATCTCCGCCACAACGGCGCCGCCGAAAGCGCTGCCGAGGCCGAGTCGCACTGCCGCCAGCAGCCACGGGATGGTGCTCGGGATGATGATCTTCGTGAGCACCTGATGGCGCGTCGCACCGAGCATCCGGGCCAGGACTAGATGGTCCTTGTCCGCACTCTCGATGCCGCTAATGGTGTTGACGAGGATGATGAAGTAAATGAACACGAAGACCATGCCGATCTTCGAGTTGCTACCGATGCCAAACCACACGATGAACAGCGGGATCAGGGCAAGCCGTGGCACCGCATTGAAGACTCCGATGAACGGATTGACGACGAGGAGGACATTCTTGGAGCGCGTGACCAGATAGCCCGTGAGGACACCGAAGACGATGGCTAGAATGAGGCCGACCATTGCCTCGTACAGCGTCACACCGATGGCCTCCCAGCCCTCACGCGTCCCAAGGAACTCGAATAGTCCCGGGAGAATCTTGCTCGGCATACTGATCCAGAAGGGGTCGATGATCCCAGTCCTCGCGAGCAGCTCCCATCCAAGCAAGAAGCCGAGGACAACGATCACGCGCCACATGGTCAAACGCACGGAGTCGATCTGCCTGTACGCCTTCCTCTCGCGCCGGCGAGGTGATGGCATCGCCTGTTTCTCTCGCGCCGCCACAACACTCATGACTGCTCCTCCTGCTCAACGATCTCCCGGCTCAGGTCAGACCAGAGGCCAGTGAACAACTCCTGCGCAGCGGGATTGAAGCGCGTCTCGGTCAAAGAACGTGGCCTCGGTATGGGCACCGTCACGAGTCGCTTGATGCTCGTCGGCCGAGCCGTCATCACCGCGATAACGTCGGCCAGTACGATCGCCTCCATCAAGTCATGGGTGACCAGTATCGTCGTGGACTGGTGGACATCGCGCAGCTTCACGAACTCGTCCATGACGAAGACTCTCGTCTGAGCATCAAGGGCGCCAAACGGTTCGTCGAGTAGCAGGATGTCCGGCCGGTTGACCAGCGTCCGCGCCAGTGCTGCTCTCTGCCTCATCCCGCTCGAGAGCTGAGAGCGGTACTTGTGCTCAGCGTCAGCAAGGTCGACGGCCCTCAACATCTCCCGTGCACGCTCCTTGGCGTCCTTGTCGCCCTTCAGTTCCGGCCCAAAAGCCACGTTTTCCAGCGTCGTCCGCCACGGGAGAAGCGCATCGTGGGCGAACATGAAGCCGATGCCGCCGTCAGGGTTGATGCCGGTAACATGCTCGCCCTTCACGCTCACGTGACCTTCGCTCGGCGTGATCAAGCCAGCTATCATGTTTAGCAACGTGGATTTGCCGCAGCCACTGGGGCCAACTATCGCCACGAACGCTCCGCGTTCGACCGCCAAACTCACATCATCGACGACGTGATTGGAAGCGTGGCCGCGAATAGTGGCCTCGAATGTGTGGCTAACGTGCTCTAGCTTCACGATGGGCTCGCTCGAGCCCTCCTCGTGGACGATCACACTACTGTCAGAATCCCGGACTGTCACAGTGACTCTCCATTGCCGCTCACCTGGCCGGCATCTCTCGTAGTTACTTACAAACCGGAAGGGATGTCGCCGTATCGGGTTGTATCACGCCGACACGGCGACACCAGTTGCCCGATCAGGGCCGCGCATCGCAACTACTCACTTCTCCCCAGCAGCTACTCCGGCACACATATCCTCGTACGGTTGCGGAGAGAGTCCGTATGCATCCCATGCGGCTTCGATCTTCTCCGGAGGGATCTCGGCGGAGTAGCCGGACATCATCCCCTTGATCATCAATGCGACCACCTCATCAGATGCGTCGAGCTTGAGATTCTCCGTCGTCAGCTTAACCAGGTAGTTGATGTCGGTCGCCGGATCCTGAATAACCTCGATGCCTCGCGCCATGGCCTTCCCCATCTTGATCATGCGCGGCTGGTCAGCGATATCTGCCTTGGCGATCCATCCGTCGTAGATGAAGCCGTCAAGACCGGTTACCTTCATGTTCTCCTCAGTGCGAATATCGAAGGCGGGATAGGCCACCTTCAGGACCTGAGAGAGCATGGTCACGTCCGGCTCGGCTGAGATAGAGGCGTCGATCTGGTTGGACTTGAACTGGGCAGTCACCTGCATCCCGGACGAGATGATCTCGACGTCCGTCTCCTTCATGCCCGCCCGTTTGAGCAGCGCCATGAGTGTGCGGTATTGACTTCCGCCGATAGTGGCGACAGCAACCTTCTTGCCCCTGAGTTGCGTTATGACCTCAGGCCACTTGGCATTCGGGTCGGTTCCGGGCACGCCGTTGCGGATCATGATCACGAAGGGCATATTGATGTAGTTGCCGCACGAGAATTTCAAGGGCATCCCCTTCTCATTCGCCTCAGCGACCATGAGGAAGCCCAAGTCGGTTGTATCGAAGCTGCCGCCCGTCAGAGCGGCAAGCGTCTCTGCACCTCCACCGGCGATCGTGGTCGTCGTTATGTCCACGCCCTCTTCCGCAAAGAAGCCCTTATCCTGCGCAATCCACATCGGCAGATACAGCGCGAGATTCGGCAGCACCCCGATACGGACAGTTTCGTTCTTCGACGAATCTACCTCATCGGAGCCGCCGCAAGCTCCGAACGCAACCGTCATGCTCATGGCGACAGCGGCGACCACGACAACAACAGCCCACCTTCGCAAGATCCGTCTGCTCCCTCCGGTCGTTCCGTTAGCGTACATGGATGATTCCCCCTCTCGTGGCTGGCTGTACTCTGCTCTATCGCTCCCGCAATACCCGGCGTGCCGCCAGTCGACCCATGTGACCGAGACCCTCCGTAAGTGGATCGCATACACTGTATACAGTGGATGCTGCTAGGTCAAGTATACTTAGCAACACCAGTGCACGCCGACATCGCCGCTCTACAAGGGCGCTCGTCTGTAGTGCTATGCTTTGATTCCATCCGCTCACTGCACGGAGGCCACATGACACGGGCAAGGGTCAGGGACGGCGCCTCTCTGGCCGAACAGGCGTACGACCGCATCTGCACGAGCATCATCGACGGCAGCTGGCCGCCGAAAGCGCCCCTCGCACAGGAGCAGATTGCCGAACTGTTAGGCGTCTCGCGCACACCGATCCGGGAAGCACTGGCCAAAGCGGCTCAGGATAATTTGGTCACTTTGATTCCAGGCCGTGGTTACGTGGTTAACGACGTCACCGAACAGGATCTACGCGATACGTACGAGGTCCGCTTCGCGCTCGAGGCACTGGCGATTCAGCAGGCCTGTGGCCACCACACGCCTCAGCAACTTGTGCGAATGCGCGCATTGATCGAAGAAATGGAAGTTGCAGATCCCGCGGACACCCGGGAGATCGTGGAGCTTGGGGTCGCCTTCCATCTCGCGCTGACTGAGCCGTGCCCCAACGCATATCTGCGCCGGCTGCTTGCCCAAATCTATGCTCATCCTATCCTGCGCTTCATCAGCATGAAGTACACCCTTGGCCCTACGTACCAAGCTGACGTGGGCGATCTACACCGCAGAATCTTGGAGGCATTAGTAGCCCAAGACTTGGCCGCCGTCATGAAGCTACTTCGCAAGTGCCACAGCGGCACCGAGGGTTGTCGAGCGAAGCCCGACCGCCCGATTCGGTGATACTGCTCCGCGGCAGCCGACCGGGAAAGCGCATCGACAATGCCACGACAACTGCGAGGCAACCGCTCGCCGGCCTTCAGGGCAAAGGTCGCCCTGAAGGCGATCAATAGTGAGCAACCGATCATCGCGATCGCCGAGCGCTCCGACGCTCACCCCAACATGACCACGGAGTGGAGACGCCAGCTCCCGGAAGGCGCTCTCCGGGTAGTCGGGACAGGAAAAAACCCGCCCTAACGTCTCCCTCTGCCGTGGCAGGGAAACTCGGTGTGGGCCAAGTCGATCACCATCATCAGGGCGAGGTCGCGCTCGCCGGTCGCAGCCTGCCGGCAGAAAGCGCCTGAGTGGGCGAGGCCGAGCAGGTGCATCAGCGTTGCCACGCTACCATGCTGATGCACCGAGTGGGGATCGCTGCTATCGCCCTCAGGCGCCGCGCCTCGAAGCCCGGCCCCAGCACAAGATCTAACGGCCACAACACGTCTCTGGGCTGAGATCTGCATGAGCAGACCGGCGTCAACTACGAGTTCGATGGGGCGAGTCCGGCACGCAGCGGTGCGAGAGCGCCGCCCGCCTCCACCATCTCCGCCTCCGGTGCCGACTCCTGCCGGCACAGATAGCTCGCCATCCTGCACGGACGAGCGGACTCCAGCATAGCCGTGTCTTTTGTAAAGGACACTTGACATCAGCCCGACTTGGGCGCACAATGATGTCAAGGTAACTTGACATGGAAGGGGCGATGCTCAACCGGGTCAGGGAGTTGCGTGTGGCGGCCGGTCTGCGCCAGGAGGATCTGGCGGGCCAGGTCGGCGTTAGCCGCCAGACGATCATCTCTATCGAGCGCGGCCGCTACAGCCCGTCGCTGGAGCTGGCCTGGAGGCTCTCCCACAGGCTCGGGGTGACCATCGAGGAGCTCTTCGTCTTCGAGGAGGGTGAGTGAGATGCGCACGGCACGTACGACAGTGATGATCGCAGCGGTGCTTGCGCTGCCCTACCTGGTCATCGGCCTCTGGTCGGACGGCCCCCATGCGGAGCGGCTTATCGGTGGCGGCTTCGTCCTGCTCGGCGTGAGCGCCGTCGTGGCCATCCTCATGGCCCGACGAGGCAAGCGCCTCGACGAGGCCCAGGACGAGCGCCAGCGGTTCATCGTCGGCGGGGCGGCGCAGTTCTCGTTCTGCGTGATGGCCGTGGCGGTTCAGGCGTACTGGGCCTGGCAGTTCGCGCAGCTCGGCAACGCCGGCGACAGCTCGTTCTGGCTGCTCGTAGCCCTCTGGGCGTCGTTCCTCGGGGGCTACGTCTACAACAGCGTGCGACACTGAGGCGGAGCCGAGGAGCAATACCATGCACATTAGTGACGCTTGATGGACTTGCGATAACGGGGCAATCAGACGACGCGCTCCTTCCGGGATCTTGGGACGCCATCGTCTCCTGCTTGATCGGCCATCCGCCGGGGGCATCGATTGCCTCATCGATCTCGCTCATCAGCGCGATCGTCTCGGCCTGTGCGACGACCATGTACTGGCAGTGCGTGAGGCCGTTGCAGGTGAGCCGTCGGCCTTTGCGATCCTTAAGTCTCCCGGCACAGATCTGGTAGCCTTCCACCTAGAACGTTAATACCTGAGATGGCGCGCCCCCGAAGCACTGCGTGGCGTTGATCCAAACACATCCTTGCTAGGCGCTTCACCTAGGCTAGCAGGCTGCTGAAGAAGCCCCTTCAGAGAAACACGGACGCCGGCGGTGCCGAGGTCTGCCGCCGATCGGGTGATCAGGACGCATCTGGGCCTCACCGGCAGGGCCCGCAGGGGCCCGTCTCCGGCTCTCTACCTCACGGCGAAGCGGGCTCCGCCAGCAGTCTTCGCAGGCGCACGAGGTTGTAGGCCGCGCAGGTAAAGGTGTAGACGGCAGCGGCCTTGGCCCTGCCGCGGTGGCGTAGCCTGGCGAGAACGCCGCTGGTCTTCATCCACCCGAAGGGCTCCTCGACCAGCTTGCGGCGGCGCTGGCTGACGGCGTAGCCGTTGTGGCATGTCGTGCGACGGTCGATGGCGCTGCCACGGTCCCTGGCGGCGATCTGCGGGGTGACCCCGAGAGCGCGCACGCCGGCGCCGAAGTCACGTACGTCGTAGCCGCAGTCGGTGTCTCGTCATCGTCGCCGGCTTCGATGGGGCGCAGGCTCTTTCAGCGCAGCGGCCGCCTCGATGAGCGTGCCGTCCAGGGAGAAGTGCTCGCGGGAGAGCAGCCTCTGCGCCTCGGCCTGGGAGCGGACGGCGGAGAACCATGAACAAAGGGGTACCTGGGTGCACTTCGCTACGCCAGCGTCCGGATTGCACCTCCATTCGCCATCACCACATGCCCCACGAAGCCAGAAGCGCGGTAGCTCAGCAGGAAGTCGACCGCAACGGCGATCTCATCTGCAGTCCCGACACGGCCGATCGGCGGGAGGGGAGCATCGGCTCCAACGACCGGTCCATACACGGCGTTCACGTCGTACGGGGCCACATCAAGTTGCCCTGTCGCGATGCAGTTGACGATGACTTCAGGCGCGAGCTCACGACCCAGTGCCTTGGTCAGGGTTATCAGGCCTGCGCTCGCGGCAGAAGCCGCGCTGGCATTCGGCCACCCCGTGATGCCCGCCGAGGAGGCCACAAACACGATGCGGCCGCCCGACTCCTGCTGGCGCTCCTGCATCGGTGGCCAGATCTTGTAGGTGAGGTAGTAGGCGGCGGACAGATTCACCTCGATCTGCTTCCACCAATCGGTCGGCTCGCACTCGAGGAACGGAGCCTCCACGATCGTGCTGGCGCCGAAGACGAACAGGTCGATGGGTCCCGCCTGCTCCTGCGCTTTATCGACAACCCGGGCAGCTACATCCGGCTCCGACGGGTCGCCGATGGCGAGTGTTGCGCCGATAGCCCGCGCCAGCGCTTCGATCTCTGCGGATTCCTGAGCTTGATTGATAACCACTTGTGCGCCCGTCTCGGCCATGCGCTTGGCGATGGCCCCGCATAGAGCGGCGCCACACCCGCTGACCAGGGCGACCTTACCTTGGTGACGTTGGTTGCTGTGGGCATCCATTAAATGACAGCTCCTGCGTTGTTCGAGACTATGTTCCCAGCACAGAATGTGGCTTCCTCCGCCATGAAGAGCAGCGTTTCGACAGTCTCTTCGATGGTCTGTCGACGGCGGAGCGGCAACGACCAGCGGTATGCATCGGTGGCTGTAATGCCAGGGTAGGACTTCTCCGATGGCCCAGGCCCTACACCGGTGACGCGAATACCGCGAGGCCCCAGTTCTGCTGCCAGGCTGCGCTGCAGCCCGAGAATCCCTCCCTTGGCTGAGGCGTAGTGAGCCGCCCACCAGTCCTCGACGGGTCCGTCGATGGCGAATTCCGACGACACCAGGACGATGGTTCCGCCCCCCGCTTCGATCATGTGGGGGGCGACGGCCCAGCATGTATTCACAGCATGACCGAGGTGCCCATCGAAGTAGCGACGCCATTCTTGTGGTGTCACTTCGGCAAAGGGGACGACGTCATAGAACAGTCCGCCCGCGATCAGGAGCGAGATCGGCCCGAGGCCCCCAGCTGTATCATCGACTGCCTTCTTCACCGCATCCCGGTCAGACAGCTCGACCTCGATCGAGTCCGGCGTGCCGGGTCGTGGTGAATCGAGGGCGACCACACGCCATCCTCGTGCAATCAAGCGATAGCAGGTCAGATTGGTCGCCGGGTTCCGCGCCGCACCTGTGATTACTGCAATCTTCTGCTGATCCGCCATCAAAGAGTCACTTCCTCTCACCATCTGAATCGTCGAAGCTTTGAAGCCTACTGAGCGCGGGGTTGGTGAGTACCTGCGATCTGCCCAGCCGCTCCTTCGCGACATCACAACAACAGGCACTTGTCCCCAACGACGTCCCTCAGCTCACTTTCAAAGAAGGGTGCTCCAAGGCGTCTGCTCCTCAGCGTGGCACCGATGAACGTCTCAGGCGAAGCACATGAGGTTATCCCCGGCTCTATTACCTGCACCCCCACCATTTGCCGTCTCCTCCCCTACCAATAATCCGCCATGCGCCCCAAGATCCTGAACTGATCCCTCAAGTGACAGCCGACTGCGAAGCGCTGACCGCCTCCAGCACCGCTCTAGCCACCTTCACGACCTCCTGACCCTAGACCGACTCGAGAATGGAGAATTTGCTTCCGGCGACAGCCGGACGACCCACGCTATAGAGACCGCTTCTTTGAAGCGTATACAGCGTATCCAATGGATAGCAAAGCGTCAAGCACCCACTGACAACGCGAGCACTGCCTATTGAGAGGGCCATTCAGATGCAACCGGCTGTGAGCCATTTCCATTGGCATCAGTGAGGCCAACGGCTATGGTACGAACAAATGATCGCGGCTCGTTGGCGAAGCAGACGTACGCCGCATCTGGTTAGTGCCCACAGGCGTGGTGTACGAAGAATCTCAGAGCGGTCGTCTTGAAGGAGAGGTGACCACTGCTCCATCCTTGAGGGTGACGAAGCCTAGGACAAGGAGGAGTCAGTGGCCGAGAACAGGATGGACCTTCGCGCCTGGGCGGGCGCTCTCGCGCCTTGCGCCGCGCTCGGCCTACAGCTCGAGCAGCTCGAACCCCGTGGCCGCGTCGACCCGCCGCACCGCCTGAGAGCCGGTGAGCTCGAGCACGACGGCCTCACCGACGACCCAGGTGAGGACGCCGGTACGGATGCAGCCGGCGGTCACCGTTGCATCGCGGCCGAAGGCCGCATGGAGGTGCAGCACCGGCCGGCCGGCCTCGTCCGGGAAGAGAGTGCCGACGCCGGCCATCTCGTGGACGCCACTGAGCAGACGCTCCATCGGCACGATCTCGGCGGCGCGGCCGTCCTCGGGGCCGACCACGACGCAGCTGCCGACGTCGGCCCCACCGAGCAGCAGCACGGCCGCGCGCGCGATGCCTTCGGCCCGCGCGGCCTCCTCGATGCACTCGTGGACGACGTCGCCGTCCTCCAGCCGGATCACCAGGATCCGGCCGAGCGTCGCGCTCGCATACTTCATCCCACACCTCCCTGTGACGCACCGCTCACTGGCGAGAATCCGGCGGCTGATCCACGATTCGGCACACACTTCCCTGTGGCGCGCGACTCACAGCCGTCCGTCTTCCGTGCGAACAACCGCTCACCTTGCATGCGTCTTTAGCCTCTCACCTTGCGTGCGAATACGGCCGCTCGCCCTCCGTGCGAATCATAGTCCGCCGGGGACGAAACACTGCCCTCTTTGCCTCTTTGCCGATCGTATTCCTGAGAGTACTATGGCAATGCACTGCCACAGGGTCGGGCGGCCCAGACGAGCAGAGCCCCCGGCGCAGAACCCACGAAAAAGAGGGGTTTCATGAATCACGTGTCTCGACGCCTGCGCAGCCGCACACGATTGCTCCTCCTCGCCGTGCTCATGGCGCTGACAGTGCTCACGATCGGTGTGAGCCCCGCCGCGGCAGGGCCGCCCGATCCCACGCTCAACCTCACCGAGCTGCAAGCCCTGCTCACGAACTCCGGCCCGCTCGACGGCCACATGAAAACCGTCCTCAAAGGCACGGCCGTCACCGACATCCCGGTCAAGGCACTGGCGATCGTCGAGGGCCAGGCCTGGGGCAAGCTCATCATGATCGAGTCCACCGACCAGGCGATCATCGACATTGGCGGCATCGCCTCCGGCATGAGCGGCAGCCCCGTCTACGTCAACGACAACGGCGTCGACAAGCTCATCGGAGCCGTCTCCTGGGGCGCCGACTTCAGCCTCCGCGGCACGGGCATGGCCACGCCCATCGAGTACATGACGAGCCTGCAGACCTCCTATGCCGGCCTCGGCGCCGCTCCAGGTGGCGCGGGCAAGGCCGCAGCGTCGGCCAGCAAGACCGTCGCCCTGCGGGCGCCGGTCGACACCGCCTGCGCAGGCAAGGTCGATTCGCTGGTGCTGGCGCGCAGCGCCAAGACGGCGGCCGGCATCACCGCCAGGAGCGGCCAGATCGTGATGCACCCTCTGGGCCTCGCTGTGATCGGGGGGATCTCGCCGAACAGCACAGCCTACAAGTCGCTGGCCGCGCGCCTCGAGAGGTCCGGCCTCACGGTCATGCCGGCGGCGTCCGCTCCCCGCGGCGGGCCGCCTGCGCCCGCGCTGGAGGCCGGCTCGCCCTGCGGCATCCTCATGTCCAGCGGCGCCTACTCGCTCGCCGCCTTCGGCACGGTCACCTACGTTGACGATTCCACGGTCCTCGCCTTCGGACACCCCATCCTCAGCGACTACTTCGGCTTCGGCCTCGGCGCAGGGCCGATAGGAGGCACCCTCACCGGAGCCGTGGTCGACGGCATCTGGCCGAGCGCCGCTTCGCCGAGCAAGCTCATGTCCCCCGCCGACTCTAAAGGCGCCGCCCTGCAGGATCGCTCCGCCGGAGTCGTCGCTCGCCTCGGCGGTCCGGCCCCGACCTACCCCATCACCACCGACGCCCTCGTCGAGACCGGCAACCGCCATGTAGTCGACACCACGAACGTCGACCATTGGTTCTCGACAGTCTACGAGCCCGAGAGCGGCGACGGCTATGGCGGCGCCGCTACCTTCCTGGCCACCGCCGGCCTGTATCACGCCCTCGACATGGACACTGCCAGCGGCAGCGCCACCACCACCACCTCGGTCGTGGTGAACGACGGCGCGACCGACTACACGATCACCCGGGACAACCTGTGGGACAGCGGCGACGGGGCGCTCGCCGACCAGGCCACCGGCGACGTCACCGACATCCTCGGCGCGGTGCTCTACGACCCGGACGGCGTGCGTCACACTACCGTCAAGTCCGTCGACGTGGATGCGACGTTCTCAGCCACCCGCAAGTCGGCCAGGCTCGCCGACGTGCAGTTGCCGCGAGCCTTGCGCCACGGCGCCAACACCGTCACGATCAACTACTACCGCTGGGGATCCGCCGATCTCCAGACGCTCGACACCACGCTCACCATCCCAGCCGGCATGCCGCTCTCGGGCGATCTCAGCGTGATGTCCGCGCACGATGCGCAGTACTACTGGGACCCGGATGAGGAAGACGAGGATCAGGCGTCACCGCCTGAGACCCTCGCTGAGATCGAAGAGCGTCTGGAGGCGGCCCCGAGCAACGACGATCTCCTCGTAGCCTTTACGCCGGACGGCGAGGAGGAGCCCGAGGTGACCGCGCAGGCCACGACCTCCACCGGCTGGGTGATGACGGGCACGGTCGAAAAGCCGACGGCGACGGTGCTCCTACAGACGCCGTCGAGCTGTCGCCACGGCCAGCGGATCCCGGTATCGGGCGTGATCCTCGGCGCCTCCCACGATGTGAACGTCGACCTGTATATGCAGGGCGCAGGCTCGCCGCCGCCGGCCACGCCGACGCAGACGGTTGTCGCCCACGCCAGTAAGGGAACGGCCACGTTCTCCGCCCTTCTGCCCCCGAGCGCCCACAACGTGACGGTCACCGCCGAGGTCGGCGCACTGTCCAGTCGCACGCTGCCGGGCGCCGACCGGAGCACCGTGAAGGTGCGCGCGGCGCTCGCTCTCTCCACGCGCCGCAGCGGCAGACGCCTGATCTCCACGGCCAGCGTCAAGCCGAAGGCGGCCGGCGGTTCCGTGCGCTTCCAGCGCTACGCCGGCAGCCGCTGGGTCACGTTCGCCACCATGCCGGTCGCGGGCGACGGCAAAGCCCGCGCCGTGTACAAGACGTCGCGAGCGACCAAGGTGCGCGCCCGGTTCATGGGCAGCGCCCTCAACGCCGCGAGCGCCTGGGTGACCGCCCCGGCGCGCTGATCAAGGAGACGGCCGGGCGGGGCCGGCAAAGCCAGAGCCCCGCCCGGCCGTCCGGCAACCTTGGTAGACTCGCGGAGTGACCCCGGCTCCGCACCCCTCCGTCACCGGTATGTCCAGGCCCACCGCGGCCGGCGTGGCAAAGCCTACGGCCGTCGAGACGGGCACGCCTACCGCGGCCGACGTGGCCAGGCCCATGGCCGCCGGCACGACCAGGCCTACGGCGCGCACGCTCCTGCGCGACGTCTTCGGCTTCCATGAGTTCCGCCTCCATCAGGAGGAGATCATCGAGCATCTCGTCGCGGGAGGCGACGCCTTCGTGCTTATGCCCACCGGCGGCGGCAAGTCGCTCTGCTACCAGCTCCCCGCCATGCTGCGGCCCGGCACCGGCATCGTCGTGTCGCCGCTCATTTCACTGATGAAGGATCAGGTCGACGCGCTGCAGGAGGCCGGCGTGAGCGCCGCCGCCTACAACTCCTCCCTCGAGCCGCACGAGGCGCGTCGCACCCTGGCCCGCTTGCACGGCGGCGAGCTGGACCTTCTCTACGTCGCCCCCGAGACCCTTATGAGCGAGAGCTTCCTCGAGCGCCTGGATGGGATCGCGGCGGCCGGCGGCATCGCCCTGTTCGCCATCGACGAGGCCCATTGCGTCTCGCAGTGGGGCCACGACTTCCGGCCGGAGTACGTGCAGCTGGGCGAGCTGCGGGACCGCTTCCCCAGCGTCCCCTTCCTCGCCTGCACCGCCACCGCCGACCCCCAGACCCGTGACGACGTCCGCCTACGCCTGGGGCTCCGTGACGCACCGGTCTTCGTCACCGGCTTCGACCGGCCCAACATCCGCTATTCCGTCGTCGACAAGCACGAACCGCTCCGGCAGCTGCGCACCTTCCTCGCGGCGCGGCCGGACGAGTCGGGGATCGTCTACTGCCTCAGCCGCAAGCGCACCGAGGAGGTAGCCGGCAAGCTGGCGGCGACGGGCGTGTCGGCGGCCGCCTACCACGCCGGCCTGCCCGCCGACGAGCGCCGCCGCATTCAGGACGCCTTCGCCCGCGACGACGTGAGCGTCGTCGTCGCCACCGTCGCTTTCGGCATGGGCATCGACAAGAGCAACGTGCGCTTCGTTGTGCACTACGACCTGCCCAAGTCGATCGAGAGCTACTACCAGGAGACCGGCCGTGCAGGGCGCGACGGCCTGCCCGCCGAGGCCCTGCTGCTTTTCGGCCTCGGCGACGCCGCCGTGGCGCGCGCCCTCATCGAGGGAGGCGGACGACGCGACACGGGCGGCTGGAGCGCCGCCGGAGCCGCCGGCGACGGGCTCGCTTCCGGCCCAAGGGAGACCCTCGCCCGCGACCCGGAGCAGGTGCGCATCGAGCTGCACAAGCTCAACGCCATGGTGGGCTACGCCGAGGCCCTCACCTGCCGACGCAGAGCACTTCTCGGCTACTTCGGCGAGGATCTGGAGGCCGACTGCGGCAACTGCGACGTCTGCCTCGACCCGCCGGCAACCTACGACGCCACCGAGCACGCTCAAATGGCGCTGAGCTGCGTCTACCGGCTGCGCCAGAGCTACGGGATCGGCTACGTCGTCGACGTCCTCCGCGGCTCGTCCAGCGAGAGGCTCGTACAGCGCGGCCACAACCAGCTCAGCACCTACGGCATCGGCGCCGATGTGAGCCGCGAGCACTGGCAGAGCCTGATCCGCCAGCTCATCCACCGCGGCTACCTCGTGCAGGACATCGCGCGCTTCTCCGTGCTGCAGCTCACCGAAGCGGCCTGGCCGCTGCTGCGCGGCGAGGAGACGTTGACGCTCGCCAAGCCGCGCACCCGCGTGACTAGCGCTCGCAAGGCCGACGCCCGGCGGCAGCGTGCGGCAGCGCGAGGAGCGAAGGCGACCGGGCTCGACCTGCTCGAGGTGGACGAAGCGCTCTTCGCACGCCTGCGCGAGGTCCGCAAGCGCCTCGCCAGGGAGCAGCGCGTGCCCGCCTACATCGTCTTCACCGACGCCACGCTCGCCGAGATGGCGGCGCGCAAGCCGCGCACCGCCGACGAGCTGCTCGAGGTCGGCGGCGTCGGCCAGACCAAGCTCGCGCGCTACGGCGAGATCTTCCTGGCGGCCATCGCCGATCACGAGGCGGCGCCGGGCTCCTGAAAAGCTACCGCAAGAGAGCGAAGCAGCCTCAGCGCTGATGCCGCCGCCCCTCTGTCACCGTGGTAGCCTTCGGCGATGGGTCTCGCTTTCTTCGTCACCACACCCCGCGGCATGGAATCCCTGCTCGCCGGCGAGCTCAAATCCCTGGGCGCCGGGCACGTCACGCAGAGCCGCTCCGGCGCCTCCTTCAAGGGCCCGCTCGAGACCGGTTACCGCGTCTGCCTCTGGTCGCGCCTCGCGACGCGCGTCCTCCTGCAGCTCGCCGAGGGCCCGGCGGCCGACGCCGACGAGCTGTACGCCACCGTGCAGAGCGTCGACTGGAGCCACCACCTCGGCGTCGACGGCACCCTGGCGGTGAACTTCACCGGCAGCAACGAAGCGCTCCGCGACACGCAGTTCGGCGCCGTCCGGGTCAAGGACGCGATCGTCGATCAGTTCCGCACGAGCCGCGGCGGGGCGCGACCCTCGGTGAGCACGCATCATCCGGATCTGCGCGTCAACGCCCACCTGGTCCGCCGCCGCGTCGCCGTCTCGCTCGACCTGAGCGGCGACAGCCTGCACCGGCGCGGTTACCGCACCGACAAGGTGCAGGTCGAGGCGCCGCTCAAGGAGAACCTCGCTGCAGCCATGCTCGTCTTCGCGGCGTGGCCCAAAGAGGCGGCCGGCGGCGGCAGCTTCGTCGATCCGCTGTGCGGCTCCGGCACGCTACCCATCGAGGCCGCCATGATAACGGCCGACATCGCGCCCGGGCTCCTGCGCGCAGGAGCGCCGGGCGGCTTCGGGCTGCTCCGCTGGCGCGGGCACGACGACGTCGTCTGGTCGCGCCTCGTGGAAGAGGCGCGCGAGCGGCGTGCGGCCGGGCTGGGCCGCCTCGCGGCGGCGCCCGGCCCCCGCATCCTCGGCAGCGACGCCGACCCGCGCGCCGTGCGCGTAGCGCGGGCCTGCGTGGCGCGCGCCGGGCTCGAAGACGTAGTCACAATCGAGGCCGGCCGACTCCTCGACCTGCGCGCGCCGGGCGCCCACGGCCTGCTAGCCACAAACGTGCCCTACGGCAAGCGGCTCGGGGAGCGCGCCGAGGCCGAGGCCCTCACGCGGCAGCTCGGCGAGCGCCTGCGCGAGGCCTTCCCCGGCTGGCACGCGGCCGTCCTGGCCGGCGATCGCAAGCAGGCCGAGGCCACCGGCTTCCCGCCCTTACGCCACACGACGCTGTACAACGGCCCCATCGCTTGTACGCTCGGCTACTACGCCGTCGACGGCGTGAGCCCATCGGCGGCGCCGCGCAGCGCCCGCGCCGCGGCGCGATCCTCTGCGCGGCGCACGTCCAGCGCGACTCGTGGGGCCACCGGCACCGAGGGGACTTCGGCGGCCGCATCCGCACTCGCCGGCGGCGCCGAGCAGCTCGCCAACCGTATCCGCAAGAACCTCCGCCGCCTCAGCCGCGAGATCCGCCGCGACGGCTTTAACTGCTATCGCCTCTACGACGCCGACCTCCCGGAGTACAACATCGTCGTCGACGTCTACGGCGACTGGGTGCACGTGCAGGAGTACGCCGCCCCGGCCGAGATCGACCCGGGCAAGGCGCGGCAGCGTCTGCAGGACGCCCTCTCCGTGATCGGCGCGGCGCTGAACGTGCCCGCCGAACGCATCGTCCTCAAGGAGCGCCGCCGCCAGCGCGGCAGAGCCCAGTACGAACGTCGCCGGACCGGCGACCGCGCCGACTCCTTCCTGATGGTCGAGGAGGACGACCTCACCTACCTCGTGAATCTCCACGACTACCTCGACACGGGGCTCTTCCTCGACCAGCGGCCGACGCGGCGCCTCGTGCGCACGCTGGCCGGCGGCCGCCGCTTCCTCAACCTCTTCGCCTACACAGGCACCATGACCGTGAACGCGGTCACCGGCGGCTCACCGGCATCGACCACCGTCGACCTGTCGTTAACCTATCTGCAGTGGGCGCAGCGCAATCTGGAGGCGAACGGCTTCAGGGCCAGCCTCGAGCGATCCCGCATGAGGCCTGCCGAACGGCCGGCGCCCGCCGACGCGCGGCCGGCGGCAGCCCACAGGCAGAGCCATGCTGAAGCCGGAGATCCCCGCGTCGCCCACCGGCTCGTGCAGGCCGACTGCCTCTCCTGGATCGCGGAGGCGGAGGGAGAGTACGACCTCATCTGGCTCGACCCGCCGACCTTCTCCAACTCCAAGCGAATGGGCCGCGCCACCTTCGACGTACAGCGCGACCACGCTGACCTCCTGCGCATGACCGCCCGCCGGCTGCTCGCGCCGGGCGGGATCCTGCTCTTCGCCACCAACCGGCGCGGCTTCAAGCTCGATCACGAGAAGCTCGGCGGCCTCACCGTCGAGGATCTCTCGCAAGCCACGCTTCCCTTCGACTGTACGCGCTCCGCCAACCGGCACCACGTGTTCCGGCTCGAGCACAATGAAGGTGCGTGACGGTCTGGCGAAGGTACACGAGAGCAGAACGGAGGCACGCGGCGGCGAAGCTGAGGCGGCACCCGATGCGGCGGCGAAGCTGAGGCGGCGCCCGATGCGGCGGCACCCGATGCGGCGGCAACCCTGCGCAGCGGCAACCCTGCACGGCGGCAACCCTGCGCAGCGAGTTGACAGACGGCGAATGCCTCACGAACTCACAGGCGATGATTGCCTCACGAATTCGACGAGGTCATCAATCAGAGCGAGCGGAACCTCCTCGGAGCGACCCGCGCCTCGGCGGCACCTGCAACAGGGCCTGGACCGGCGTGTGAAATGCGATACGCTCCGCAGCACAGGTCACTGCCGTTGCGGGCGTCCCGGCAGCGACCCGGAGAGAACGGCGAGCAGCCAGCGGCACCCGCCCGGCGGCAAGCGGCCGGCGGCGAGCATCAGCAACGGGAGGAGTCATGCCATCGGAGCGCGAGCGGTTCTGGGAGCACGACGTCTACGCGATAGTCGGCCGGCAGAAGAGCTCGAAGCGGTACCCCAGGATCACCTACGGCGCACTCAAGGATCTCGGCAAGACCGTTTATCCAATCGACCCCGATAACGGCGAGGTGGAAGGCGACAAGACTTACCCCGACTTCACGACGCTTCCCCGGAAGCCCGAGGCGGCCGTGCTCGAGCTGCCCAAGGAAGAGACCGCGGCATGGGTCGCCAAGGCCGCCGACGCCGGCATCGGAGCAATCTGGATCCACCAGATGACCGACACGCCGGAGGCCCTGGCCGAGGCGCAGAAGCGCGGCCTCGAGGTCATCACCGGCCACTGTGCCGTGATGTACACGAAACCCGGCTTCAACGCCCACGCGCCGCACCGCTGGCTCTGGAAGCTGCTCGGGAAGTTCTGACGGATGTGCTGACCCTCCAGCCGGCGACCGACGCCCGGCGTAGCGCTCCCATCCAGCTGCGCTCCCGGCCAGCTGCGCTCTCGCCCCTCGGCGCTCCTGGCCAGCCGTGCTCCCGCCTGTCTGCGCCTCGCCGCTCGGCGCCTCGCCGCTCTGCGACCTCGCCGGAAGGGCTTATCGCTCCCGGCCAAGCTATAAGTTCTTTGCATTTGCAGGAACAGGTTTACTTATGGACAATACCGCAGAACCTGCAACCATGAGGAAGCGCATGAATGTCTTGTCGAGAACCCCGGAGATCCCGCGCGTCACGAGCGGCGTCCTCCTCTTCAGAAGCTGTCTGATCTCCACCGAATACCCGGGCGCCGAGGCGGCCACCAAGTGGCTCTTCGAGCGCTTCGGGATCGAGTACACCGTGCACCCCGACCAGACCTGCTGCACCGGGCTGGGCTACTACTCCGAGGTCGTGCCCGTCGAGACATGCGTCGCCGTGGCCGCCCGCAACGCCTGCGTCGCCGTCGAGGACGGCCATCCGGTGATGAGCTACCTCTGCTCCACCTGCTACGCGATCAACAAGAAGGCGCGCAACATCCTCGACGTCCCGAAGCACCGTGCGGCCACCAACCAGGCATTGGCCAAGATCGGCCGCGAATACACGGACGACGTCGCCCAGACGGTCCGGCACAACCATATCCTCGAGATCCTCTGGGGCGCCCACCGCTCGATCCCGGCGCTCATCGAACGCCGTCTCGACGGCATCAAGGTGGCGACCCACCCCGCCTGCCACTACTGCAAGGTCTTCCCCGACGAGGTCGTGGGCGACAGCGAGAACTTCATGATCCCCGAGGACCTGCTCGAAGACGCGGGCGTGATCAAGACCGGCCTCTACAACGAGAAGACAACGCACTGCGGGCGCGGCTTCCGGCAGTGCTTCGTCAACCCCGGCATCTCGATGGCGGTAACGCGCGACAAGCTGCGGCGGCTCGCCGAGGAGGGCATCGACGTCCTCGTGCACATGTGCCCGAACTGCGCCGTCCAGTTCGATCGCCACCACGACATCATCGAGGAGAGCTCCGGCGAGGAGTACCCCTTTGTACACCTGCACGTGCAGCAGCTCCTCGCGCTCGCGCTGGGCGCCGACCCCGACAAGCATTGCGGGCTCGGCTCGCACTCGCAGGACGTCGAGCCGCTCCTCGAGCGCATCGGGGCGCGCAGCCGCACGAGAGGACCGGCAGGCGCACACGCCGGGAAGGATGCCCGGTGAGGGCCGGCGTCTTCCTCTGCCAGTGCGGAGGCAACATCAGCGACGTCATCGAGCTCGAGCCGCTCGCCGAGCACGTGAAGACGCTCGACGGAGTCGTCAGCGTCGCCATCAACCAGTTCATGTGCGGGACCGAGGGGCACCAGCTCATCTCGGAGGCCGTCGAGGAGCGCGGCCTCGACCACCTCGTGATCGCCAGCTGCTCGCCGAGATTCCAGGGCCCCACCTTCGAACGCATCGCCCGCGAGCTTCGCCTCGGCGAGAACGCCGTCGCCTTCGCCAACCTTCGTGAGGGCTGCAGCTTCGTGCACCGGCACGAGCCCGAGCTCGCCCAGGAGAAGGCGAAGAAGATCGTCGAGGGCGCCGTAGCGCGGGCGCAACGTCAGTCCGACCTGCCGCGCCGCCGCACCTTCCTGCACCGCTCGGCGATGGTGGTCGGCGGCGGCATCGCCGGCATGACCGCCGCGGAGGAGCTCGCCGCCAGCGGCATCGAGGTGCACATGGTCGAGCGGCAGCCGTCGCTGGGCGGCTACATGGCGCGCCTCAGCAAGACCTTCCCCACCGAGGACTGTGCGATGTGCTCGCTGGCGCCGCACCTGACGAGCACCGCCCTCGAGGGCCGCATCCACATCCACACGCTCACGGAGGTCGACGAGATCAGCGGCCCGCCCGGCGAGTTCCGCGTCAGGCTGCGGCACCGGCCGCGCTATGTGAGCGAGGCCTGCGTGGGCTGCGGCGAGTGCGCCGCCGTCTGCCCGGTCAAGATCCCCAACGACTTCGACTTCGGCGTAAGCCAGCGCACCGCCATCGACCGTCAGTTCACCAACGCCGTGCCCGGCACGTTCGCCGTTGAGAAGAAGGGCTGGAGCCCCTGCAAGAGCGCCTGCGCTGTACACACCAGCGCCCAAGGCTACGTCGCGCTCATCGCCGCCGGCCGCTACGACGACGCCTACCGCGTGGCCAGCGAGCCCAACCCGTTCACCAGCGTCTGCGGGCGCATCTGCACGCACCTCTGCGAGACGGCCTGCGCCCGCGGCGAGGTCGACGAGCCTATAGCGATCGCAAGCCTCAAGCGCTTCCTGGCCGACACCGTGCAGCCCACCCTCAAGGTCGAACCCGCGCCGGTCATCCACGACGAGCGTGTAGCCGTCGTGGGCGCCGGACCCGCCGGGCTCACCTGCGCCCGCGACCTCGCGCAGCTCGGCTACCGCGTCACGGTGCTCGAGGCGCAGCCGGTCGCCGGCGGCATGCTGGCTACCGGCATCCCCGACTACCGTCTGCCGCGGGAGGCGCTCGAGCGCGACATCGCCCAGGTGCTGGGCCTCGGCGTGGAGCTCCGCACCGGCGTGCGCGTCGGCGTCGACGTTACCGTCGACGAGCTCTTCGCGCAGGGCTACGGCGCCGTCTACCTGGCGCCCGGCCTGCAGCGAAGCGCCGACGTGCGGCTGCCCGGCGACGACCTGAGTGGCGTCACCCGCGCCGTGGAGCTGCTGCGCGAGCTCAACCTCGGCGGCACGCCGGAGGTCGGCGAGAAGGTCGTCGTCATCGGCGGCGGGGACGTGGCGCTCGACGCCGCCCGCTCCGTCATCCGCCTGCAGCGCCGGACAGGCAAGGAGCCGGACGTAACGCTCGTCTACCGGCGCACCAGGGTCGAGATGCCGGCCAACGCGAGCGAGGTCGAGGAGGCGCGCGAGGAAGGCCTCAAGGTCGAGTTCCTCGTGCAACCGCTGGCCCTCGAGGGCTCCGGCGGCGCCGTCTCCGCCATCACGCTGCAGCGCTGCGAACTCGGCGCCCCGGACGAGTCGGGCCGGCGTCAGCCGGTCGCCCTCGTGGGCTCGGAGTTCCGCCTCCCGGCCGACTCGGTGGTCTTCGCCGTCGGCCAGGCGCTCGTCGACGACTTCGCGACCGGGTGCGACGGCCTCACGCTGGAGCGCGGCCAGATCCGCACCGACCGCGACACGATGATGACCACCAGCCCGGGCGTCTTCGCCGGCGGCGACGCCGCCGCCATGGGCCTCTACACCGCGATCGAGGCCGTGGCAGCCGGACGCCGTGGCGCGGCAGCCATCCACAACTACCTGCGCGGCGAGCACCTTCTGCCCGTCTGGGACGAAGAGCGCGCCGCCGCCCGCCCGAGCCCGGAGGAGCTGGCGCAGATCACGCCCGGCAGACGCGTGCCCATGCGACTCGTCGACGGCCTGCTGCGACGCGAAGACTGGGCTGAGGTGAGCCCCGGCTACACCGAGGCCGAAGCGCGCGCCGAAGCCGAGCGCTGCCTCAACTGCGCCGTCTGCAGCGAGTGCGACTCGTGCGTGCGCGCCTGCCCGAGCGGAGCCGTCGACTGGGATCAGGAGGAAACGCTCGAGGACATCACCGTGGGGGCCATCGTAATCGCCACCGGCCACCAGGAGTTCGACGCTTCTCGCAAGCTGCCGCTCGGCTACGGCCGCCACCGCAACGTGCTCACGCAGAGCCAGGTGGCGCGCCTGCTCTCCGCCTCCGGCCCGACCGGCGGCGAACTCGTGCGGCCCAGCGACGGCACGGTGCCCAAACGGATCTTCATGCTCCAGTGCGTGGGTTCACGCGACTGCACGAGCAGCGGCAACGAGCACTGCTCCGCCGTCTGCTGCCTGTTCGCCACCCTGCACAGCTCGCTGATCACACAGCACTACCCCGACGCCGAAGTGACGGTCGGCTATACCGATCTGCGCGCGCCCGGCAAGGCGCACGAGGAGTACTACCGCCTCGTACAGTCGCGCGGCGTGCGCTACGTCCGCAGCCGCGTCGGCGAGATCCTCGAAGAGAAGGACGGCAGCCTGCGTGTCCGCTTCGAGGACACGATGACCGGGCGCAAGCAGGAGGAGCTCTTCGACATGGTGGTGCTCAGCGCTGGCCTCGAGGCCAGCCAGGGCACCCGGGACATCGCCCGGGTCGCCGGCCTGCAGACCGGCATGGCCGGCTTCATCCGTGAGTACCACCCCAAGCTGCGCCCCGTAGACACGCAGCGCAGCGGCATGTTCGTCGCCGGCACCGCCCAGGGGCCCAAGACGATCCCCGAGTCGATCGCCCAGGCCAAGGCCGCGGCGGCCCGCGCCATCAGCATGCTCAGCACGGGCTTCGTGCTCACCCCGGCGCAGGTCGCCGCTTCCGACCCGGAGGTGTGCATCGCCTGCGGCGTCTGTGAGAACGCCTGCCCGCAGGGCGCGGTCACAGTCACCGCCGGCCCGGAGGGCCACTCCGTGGTCGACCCCAACATCTGCCGGGGCTGCGGCATCTGCGCCGCGGAATGCCCGACCGGAGCGATCCAGCTCGGCGGCTTCAGCGACGCCGAGATCCTCGCGGAGGTGACGGTCTGATGACGACAGACGCTCCTCGCCAGATCGTCGCGTTCTGCTGCCGCGAGTGTGCCTACGCGGCAGCCGACGCCAGCGCGAACGCGCGCACGCCGCTGCCGCCGACCGTGCGCCTCATCCTGATGCCCTGCACCGGCCGCGTCAGCCCCCTGCACATGCTCAGCGCCCTGGCCGAAGGCGCCGACGGCGTCATGGTCGCCGGCTGCCTCGAGGGTCAGTGCCACTACCGCGAGGGCAACTTCAACGCCATCGACCGCGTCACGTTCGTGCAGCGGCTGCTCGAGAGCGTCGGCGTAGAGGCCGCCCGCTGCCGGATGTTCACCATGAGCGCGGGCGAACCGCCGAAGTTCGTGGCCGCCGTCAAGGAGATGGATCGCACGATCTCGGCGCTGCCGCCCCTGGCCCGCTCGGAGGCGGGCGGAGAGGCGATCGGTGCGGCGGGCGCGCAGGCGGTCGGTGCGGCGGGCGGACAGACGGCCGCTACGGCAGGCGTGCAGGAAACCGGTGCGGCGCCCACGAAGGCGGCCGGTGCGGCGCCCGCCCAGGGGGTCGCCTGATGCCGCTCACCAGTCGCGGCCGCAAGATCCTGTCGCGCTTCCCCGATGCCGCCCTCGACAGCACCGCCGGCGTGGGCTGCGAGATCGTCCGCCACGAGGAGCTCTGCGTAGGCTGTGGGACGTGTGCGTCGAAGTGCCCGACTGGCGCTTCGCGGCGCGGCGACAGCTTCGACGTCCACCAGCTGCTGCAGGCGCCGCCCGGAAGCCAGCGCGGCGCCCTCGGCGACGCCCTGCGACGCATCGCGCGGCACGCCCCGGACGAGCCGATCGAGGTGCCCCCGAGGGTCACCGTGTACCGCACCATCATCTACGACGACGAGCGGTGCCTCGGCTGCGGCACCTGCGCCCGCGGCTGCCCTGCCGAGGCGATCGAGGCGCGGCCGCCGAAGGCCCGCCGCGCCGCCGAGACGGAAGGGGCTCCGTGATGCCCGGCACGCCGAAGACGGCGCGCCCCCTCGCCCTGCTCTGCGAGTGCGCCGGCACCATGAACAACATCGACTTCGACGTCCTCGAGAAGCGAGTCGCGCTGCAGGCCGACATCCTGCGCGACTCCCACTGGTGCAGCCGGCAGGGTCAGGCCCGCCTGCTCGAGCTGATGGGCTCGGCAGCGCCGGGCGAGGCCGGCGGCAAGCGCCAGATCGTCTTCGCCGGCTGCTCGCAGGATTTCGCCGCACGTCGCTTCCAGAAGCTCCTCGCGCGCGGCCTGCAGCTCGAGATCGCCGATATCCGCGAGGGCTGCAGCTGGGTGCACGGCAACGACGTGGCCGCCGTCACCGACAAGGCCGCGCGCATCATCGCCTCCTCCATCGCATACCCCTACGCGCCGGCCGACACGGTGAGCCACGCCGAGCGACACGACCGCGTCGTCATCATCGGCGGGGGCGTAGCCGGCACGCAGGCCGCCGTCGAACTCGCCCAGATGGGCCACGCAGTCGATCTCGTGGAGCGGCGGCCCTTCCTCGGCGGCCGCGCCGCCCGCATCGGCACCGTCTTCCCGACCAACGACTGCGGCCAGTGCCTGCCGACCACCGACGCACAGGCCGGCACCCGCAAGTGCTTCCACCGCAACGTCGCCATCGACCACCCCAACCTCAGCATCTGGCGGCGCTCCACGGTCGAAGCCGTCCACGGCCGGCCAGGCAACTTCGAGGTGACGATCCGGCGCATGCCCAATATCGTCACCGACGCCTGCGTGAACTGCGGCCACTGCGAGACGGTCTGCCCGACCGAGGCCTCGGAGCCGGGCAAGAAGGCGATCTTCAGTGAGTTCTACGACGGCCGCGTCGTCCGCACGGTCGATCTCGACACCTGCACGTTCTGCGGCGCCTGCGCCAAGGAGTGCCCGGTCGAGGCGATCGATTTCACGCAGTCCCCGGAGCGCGCTACCGTGAAGGCCGGCGCCATCCTCGCAGCCATGGGATGCGAGCCGGCGCCGCCGAAGTACTTCAGCCACCTCGGCTACGGGAACGACAACGTCGTCACCCAGGTGGAGCTGGCCGAGATGCTCGACACGTGGCAGGGCCACGCCTCTCTGGGCAGGATACCCGTCCGTGAGCTGGTGATGGTGCAGTGCGCCGGCTCGCGCGACAGACGGAACCTCCCTCATTGCTCGCGGCTCTGCTGCATGATCGCCCTCAAGCACTCCATCCGCCTCAAGACCCTGTTCCCGGCCATGAAGGTCACGATCTGCTACCTCGAGATGAGAACCGCCGGCGTCGGCTACGAGAACTGGTTCCTCGCCGCTCGTCAGGCCGGAGTGGAGTTCGTGCGTGGCACCCCCGCCGAGGTGCAGATCGACGGATCGGGTCGCCCCGTGATCGAGGTCGAGGACGTCACGGCGGCGAAGAAGCGCGTCCTGCGGCCGGACCTCGTCGTGCTCAGCACGGGCATGGTGCCGGCGGCAGACACCCGGACGATCGCGGCCACCCTCGGCGTGGATCGCGACTCCGACGGGTTCATCGAGATTCTCGACCGCAAGAATCGCGCTACGGAGACGACGGGCGAGGGCATCTTCGTCTGCGGCTCGGCCGCCGGCCCCAAGGCGCTGATCGAGGTCAACACCGAGGCCTCGGCGGTCGCCGGCGAGATCCACAGCTTCCTCACGTCGCCCGGGCGCCGCGGCACGGCGCCCTCGCTGGTGTCGCCCTCGGCCTGTGTCGGCTGCGACACCTGCGTGACGATGTGCCCCTTCGGCGCCATCACGCTGACCGAGCGGCCCGCCGACGCGCCGCGCCCACCGGAGGTCAAGGACGACGGCAAGCTGGCGGTCATCGACGCCGGGGTCTGCCGCGCCTGCGGCATCTGCGCCGCCAACTGCCCCGAGCTGGCGATCACCCACAACCTCAGCGACGACGCCCTGTTCGGGCGAATCGAGCTCATGACCGCCGGCGTCGACCGACCGGTTATCGGCTTCTACTGCAAGGAGTGCGCCGGCGCCGCCATCAGCCTCAGTGGCCAGCGGCGCGACCGCTACCCCGAGGGAGTACGCCTCATCGAGCTGCCCTGCCTCGGGCGCGTGAGCGCCCTGCACATCGTCGAGGCGGCCCGGCTGGGCGCAGCCGGCGTGTTCCTCGCCGGCTGCGCCGAAGGCCGCTGCCAGTACCGGAGCGGCGACACGAGCGCTGAGGAGCAGATGCGGCTCGCAGAACAGGTGCTCGCCGACTCCGGAACGCCCTTCCCGCTGGAGCTGTGGCACCTGTGCGCCGTCGACCGTCTCAGCGTGGGACGGCGTATCCGCATGTTCCACGCGCGCGCCGTCGGCGACGAGCTCTCCATGGAGCAGCTCGAGCACGAGATGGACCTGATCGGCGCCGGGCCCTGCGCGCCCGCCGGCGCCGCCTGCGGAGGAGGTGAGGGCTGTGGCTGCGGCCTCTAAGCCGACCTGCCCGGCGGCGCTGCGCGACGAGCTGGCGCACATCACCCGCGAATGCAGCGCCTGCTACCAGTGCGGCACGTGCACGTCGGCCTGCCCCAACGGCGACGACCTCGAGCGCGGCCCGCGCCACCTGGTGCGCCTCCTTCTCGCCGGCGAGTACGAAGCCGTCCTCATCAGCGAGGATCTCTGGCGCTGCGCGGAGTGCGGGCACTGCAGCGAGGTGTGCCGTATGGACGTCGACGTCGCCGACGCCCTCGCGCGCCTGCGTCAGCTCTCCCGGGAGCACGCCATCGGCGCCCGCTGCCCCGAGCGCGCCGCCGCGAGGATCGCCACGGCGCGCCTGCGCAACCACCCGCGCATCGACTCGATACGCTTCGCCGTGTCGATGGCGGCCAGAGGGCATCTCCCCAGCGACCTCGTCGGCGGCGCCCACATGGGCGCCAGGCTCGCCCGGCGGTTCATCCCAGGAGACCGCGGCACACAGGCGAGCGTGTGCGACGACGACGTCACGGTCACGGTGCCCTTCTACGCCGGCTGCTCGATACCGCAGAATCAGGAGCTGCACGCCCTGGTGCACGAATCGGCCGCCGGCTTCGGGGTCCGTCTGAGCGAGACGCCCGGCGCCGGGTGCTGCGGCCACCCCAGCCGCGGCTCCGTACCGAGCCGCTTCACCCCGGACGAGGAGGTCCACACCGTCTGCCCCGCCTGCGACGTCGGGCTGGGTGAGGTCGGCGTGAGCACCACGCCGCTCTGGGCCGCGCTCACGGAGCGGGCGCGGCGCCTGAGCATCCCGCTGGCCGCCGCGGCGCCCCGGTTCGTGCCCTACGTCGGCTGCCTGGCCGACCGCGACGCCGCCCTCCGCGCCCTCGGCGATGCCGCCGAGCTCGCCGGCGCGGAGGCCGTGCTCGACTACCCCACCCTGCACAGCGGCTGCTGCGGGGCCCTCGGCGGGATGTACCGCAGCGCCACGCAAGCCAGCGCCCGCCTGCTCGCGTTCGCCGCGCGCAGCGGTGCGCCGGTGGTCACCCCGTGCATCCTGTGCCGCGACAACGTCCGCTCCGCCGCACGCCAGCTCCGACTCGGCGTCGCGGTTCACTACTGGCCCGAGTTCTTCCGCGCCGCCACCCCACCGGAGGAGTCCGATGACTGACGCCAACGACAGGTCGAGCAACCCCTACGCACAGATCGCGCCGAGCTCGTTCTCCGGCCGCGCCGAGGGTCGCACCGATCTGATCGCCCGGATCATGGACGACGCGCGCATGCACGATCACAGGGACGGTTTCCAGAGCTGTATCCAGTGCGGGATCTGCACGTCCGGCTGCCCTGCGGCGCGCTTCACAGACTACTCGCCGCGCGAGGTCGCACGCAGAGCCCTGGAGGGCGATCCGACGCTGCTCGAGGACGACAGCATCTGGTACTGCTTCTACTGCTACACCTGCCAGAGCCGTTGCCCGCGGCACAACAGCGTCGCCGTCATCAACCAGGTGGTGCGAAGCATGCAGGTGGAGAGCGGCTACGGCATCAAGCACGTAGAGATGCTCACCGCCTGGGGAGAGGAGTTCTACGACAAGGGCATGGGGGGCACGCCCAACATATTCTTCGCGGACATCGCCGACGCCTGGGGGCCGAAGTGGAAGGAGTTCATGGCCAACCGCGACGCCATGCGTGAGGAGATGGGCCTGGGCGACATGCTACCCTCAGAGCAAGCGGTCAAGGAGGTCCAGGTGCTCATGGAGGAGACCGGCCTGTTCGACCGCCTCAAGAGCCTCGGCGCCTGGCGCGACCACGAGCCCGCGAAGCGCCCCTGACCGGAAGGGAACCGAGAATCAACGATGACGCCATGCCTGCACTGAACGAACTCCAGCGCGAGCTCCGGCGGCTCGCCGCCGAGCGAGACGCCGTCATCCTCGCCCACAACTACCAGCGCCCCGAGGTTCAGGACGCCGCCGACTACACCGGCGACTCCCTGGAACTGGCGCGCATCGCCGCCCAGGATGAGCACAGCGTCATCCTCTTCTGCGGCGTCCACTTCATGGCCGAGACGGCGCACATCCTCTCACCGCAGAAGACGGTCCTGATGCCCGACAGGAGCGCGGGCTGCCCCATGGCCGACATGGTCACCGTGCACGGCCTGCGCGCCCTGAAGGCCGAGCACCCCGACGCCGTCGTCGTCGCCTACGTCAACACATCGGCCGAGATCAAGGCCGAGACCGACGTCTGCTGCACGAGCGCCAACGCCGTGCAGATCGTGGAGCGCTTCCCCAAGGACCAGAAGATCATCTTCGTCCCCGACAAGAATCTGGGCGACTACGTGGCACGCCAGACGGGGCGCGAGGCGACCATGATCCTCTGGGACGGCTGGTGCCATACGCACGACGACCTCCGCGCCGCCGAGATCCGGGAGGTCCTGGGCGAATACCCGGGCGCCGAGCTCATGGCTCATCCGGAGTGCCGGCGCGAGGTACTCGAGATCGCCGACGTGGTCGCGAGCACCTCGGGTATGCTGCGCTACCCCGCCGACAGCGACACCACGACCTTCGTGGTGGCCACCGAGACGGGGCACCTGCACCGCCTCGGCATCCTCTACCCCGAGAAGCGCTTCGTGGCGGCCTCGATGAGCACCGTCTGCCCCAATATGAAGATCACCACCCTCCAGAAGTGCATCGCCACGCTCGGGGGCGAGTGGGAGGACGCGCTCGACCACGAAGTGACCGTGGGGCGCGCGGTGCGCGAGAAAGCGCTGCGCGCCGTCGAGCGCATGATCGAGTAGCGAGCGAGACGCTCCGCGGGGGCCAACCCGGCGGGCAAGCGAAGACGCTCACACACCAGCTCCGGACGACGAAGGCCCGACGGGCGCCGCGCCCACGATGCCCCGGACAACGAAGGCCCGGCCGGAGCGCAGACCGGCCGGGCCTTCCCCCGCCCAGGAGGTGGGGCTCTCTCAGCGCCTCACTTGATGCGAGCGCTCGTCTTGACCTTGGCGGGCTGCGACCAGTACCAACTGCCGCCGACCTTCTTGCCGGCCAGCAGCGTGACCTGATAGCGCTTACCCTTCTGCAGGTGGGTCAGGGTCTGCCGCGCCAGGGTATTGTTGTCGGTGTAGCTGCGGGTGATGGTCCGCGACTGCCAGGCGCGGGCGCCGACCACCCGGTAGCGGATGCGGTAGTGCCGCAGCTGGAGCTTCCTGGTGACCTCATTGAAGGTCACCGTGAGCCTCCGGGCACCGGCCTTCAGCGATCTCACCGCCGTCGAGCGCGGGATGATCTTGAAGGGCAGCACACGCTCGCCGCTGAGGCGGCCGTCGGCGGTGGCGATGAGCTTCACCGTGCCCTTGCCGACGGCGGTGTTACTGCCGTAGGCGACCTCGAAGTCGACACCCTGCTGGAAGACCTGGTCGCCGACGGTGACCGACCGCACGGCCGGCCTGAGCTTCTTGCCGGTCCAGGTCAGGGTGCCGTTGGCACGCACCGCCAGGGTGACGGTGGCGTCGGCGAGGGGGATCTTCTCGGGCTCCACATAGGCGGTCGCCGTGATGACCAGTGTAAGCTCGCCGGTCACCTGCTCCTCGGCGACACCCTTGTTGAGCCTGACGGTGAACACGTAGGCGCCGTCGGTTCCGGCCGGGTTCTCGGCGGTGCCGGCCTGCGGAGCCTGGTAGCTCACCGGCGCCACCACAGCCTCGACACCGCCGAGGTCGAGCTCGCCGAGGAGAGCCTCGACCGCAGCCAGGGCGCCGGCCTCATCGGGGGCCTGCTCCTGCGTAGTCTGCCAGGCAGCGCCCTCGAGCGTCGCCTTGGCGGCGGCGATCGCGTTGGCGTCTTCCTGAGCGCTCACCTCGTCGGCGGTGGCGATAGCGTCGATCGCCTGCTGAGCCTCGGTCAGGGCGGCGGCCACCGCCGCCTCGTCGTCGGCCACATCGATCGCCCGCTTGCCGGCGGCTATAGCTGCGGCCAGCTCGGCGCGCTGCGCCTGACGGTAGTCGTCGGGGTCGGCGTAGGCCTCGAGGGCGGCTACGGCGTCGGCCTTGGCTATATGGAGACCGACGTAGGCGTCCGATGCGGCGACCTCGACGGTGAGGTCGTCGATCTCGGCGACGAAGTGGTCGGCGTACTTGAGCCAGGTCGACTCGCCGTAGGTCACGTCGACGCGCCCGCCGTAGATGTGGTACCGGCCTGGCGGTGTGCTCGCCGGCACGGTGAACTCAACCGTCTTGAGACGGTCGAGCTCGCCCGTGTCTCTCGCTTCCCTCGAACTCACGGGGTCGCAGTTGGGGATGTCGGTCCTGAACACCGTGCAGGCCTTCCGCAGGGCGTTCCTGCCCTGATACTGCTCGGCCAGCGGGGAAGCGTCCAGGGTAGGCAGCAGGATCGTCGCCTTCACACCCGCCTTGACCGTCGCACCGCCCTCTATCTGCGGGACAATGAGCTCGGGGTTGTACGCGGGGTTCTCCGCCACCATGAAGCGTATGTCGGGGATGATGGAGAACATCTTCTGCGACTGCGGCGCCATGCCGCCGCCGGGCGCGTCGGACTCCGAGTAGAGGGGGCTGCCGAACCAGTCCTGGAAGACGCGGCCGCTGCGCAGCACAGCCTTGCCGGCGTCGGTCACGACGAACTGCATCTCCCCGGCGTCGTACTGCCCGCCGCCCGACTTGATGATGTCGTAGCGCGGCATGTTCGTATCGAACCAGAACTGCGTCGCCGCAGGATTGTAGATGCGCAGCATCTTGTGGACCGGCGTCGCCAGCCCCTTGATCTTGAGCGAGGCGGTGTCGCCTTCCTTGAAGCTGTCGCCCGCCTCAGGGTCGGTGACGTTGGCCAGCTCGTAGCTGATCACCTTGCCCTTGAGGCCGTAGACCTGGGTGACCCGCTGCCCGTCGTAGGTGGCCGTCACCTCGATCGGGTTGTAGCCGTCCTTGAGGAGGACGGTCACCGTGCCGTCGGCGTCGACCGGGTACTCGGTCCGGGTCGCGGCTCCGGCCTCGTCGTAGCCCAGGTAGTCGTAGACGCTGACCTGTGCGTTCTCACCGTTGACCTTGAAGGTGAACGGCGCCCCCCTCTGGCCTTCCATGTAGTGCCAGGTGTCGTACTTGCTGGTGTGCTCCCGGCTGGAGATGTCGGTCAGCTCGCCCGCCAGGTTCTCGACGGAGCTCTCCGCCGGGTTGTTGACGTGCACGACCATCTCCGGCGTCTGGCCGACGAAGCCGTCGTAGCTGCAGGTGAAGGTCGTGGTGCCGGCCTTCTTGGGGATCAGGAAGTACTTGACCGAGGGGAACCGTTGGCCGCTCCCCATCATGCCCCCATCGACATGGAGGTAGGGCACCGCCTCGATCTCGAAGATGCTGGGGTCCTTGATCTCGAACTGCAGCCGGTCGGGCAGGTGGTACGCCTCGTAGCCGATGCGCGGCGTATCGAGGAAGACCACCCTGTAGGCGTCGTCCGGCGCCCCTAGATCGAGGTTGAAGGCGTTGGCCGTCAGCAGGTAGTCGTTGGGGTAGTCGGTGGGGATACCGATCGTCCCGGTGATGCCGCCGGAGTAGCGCTCGATGAGGTCGCGGGCGGCGATCATGCGCAGGTAGTACACCGTCTCTTCGAACTCCGCTGAGACCCGGCGGTTGAGCTCGCCGTAGAGGGTGAGCGACTGGTTGACCGCGTCCCGGTGCTCTGCGTAGTTGTCGGCGGTGATCTTGCCGTGGTAGCCCTTCACCAGAGCCACGATCTGCTCGACCTTGGCGTTGTCGGCGTTGAAGATCTCCGCCATGCGGGCGACCGCCGCCTCGAGCTTGGCCACGGCCTCCTCGGAGACCTGGCCCTTCTCGTCCTCGGTGAAGAGGTTGTACTGCGTCTGCAGCTCGACGATGGTCGCGTTGTGGGTGTCGTAGTCGAGCTGCTCGACCGCAGGCAGCGCCATGATCGCTTCGTCCAGATGCTGCGGCGTCATCAGGTGCTTGACGGCGAGCGTCAGGGTGCGGTCGACGCCGCTGCCGGTGACCTTGCCGCTGATCGAGTCCTGGATGCTGCCGCCGGCGCTCAAGGGGTTTCTCACGGTGAGCTTGACGGCGTCGCCTGGGGCGACGGCGATCGGATCGCCGGCGCGGTACTCCTTACCGCCTGCTGTAAGCAGCAGCTTGTGGGCGCGGTTACAGAGGTCGGGGGCCTCGGCGGAGCCGGCCCGCTCCCAGGCGACGGTGAGCTCGTCGGTGTTCTCGGGCAGGTAGAGGTCGCGTTCGTTACCCTCGCCGGCGAGACGGCCGTCGGGGGCGAGCTCGACCTCGAAGGTGGAGCTTGCGTAGGGGAAGCAGCCGACGTCGTAGCCGCCGTCGACCGAGTAGTCGAGGCGCAGCTGGTCGCGCGCACGCACCGTGAAGTCGGCGGCCGACTCGGAGGCAGCGATGGCGTCGGCGTTACGGCTCAGCACCCAGCGGCTGCGCTCGCCGGCGTCGCCCTTGGCCAGGGCGGCGACGGTCTCGCTGCGGTCGGGGGTAAGCAGCGGGCCGACGGCGGTGATGCGCCCCGAGCGCACGGTCGCCTCGTAGCCCTCGCTCTCCAGCGCGGCGACGACCGCCTGGCGGGCGTTCATGCCCTCGGCGACCGGCACCGCGACGTTCTCGATGATGGCGCCGAAGGGCTGCTGGTAGGCGCCCAGGCCGGTGAGGTTCTCGAACTGGATGGGGGCGCCCACCACGGTCGTGATCGCCTGGCGGCGCGGGGCGGCGTCGCTCACCGTGACGGTGACCGTGCCGAGCTCGCCGGCCGGCTTGCGCCTGAGCGCCGCTACGGCGGCGTCGACCTGGCCCTGCGTAGCGGTCATGTTGCCGGCCACCGCGTAGGCCTCGTTGTAAGCGGCCTCCCAGGTGGCGTCTTCGAGCCACTCCTCCTTCTGGGGAGAGGCGTTGACCTTGGCGATCTCGGCGGTGAGCACGTCCTTGTCGGCGACCTTCCAGTAGGGGGCGCCGAACATGCCGTAGCCGAGGTCGCGGCCGTAGCCGTAGAGCGAGAACTGCCAGCGGATGACGTCGCCGTTTCTGAGCATCGCGTAGGTGTACTCGGAGGCGCCCTTGTTCGGTGAGACGTTGTTGACCGCATAGATCCAGCCGGCCATGTCGGTGTAGTCGAACTCACCGAGCCAGTTCTGCTGGTTACGATCGCCGAGGGTCTTGCCGTCGGCCTCGATCTGGTCGAGGATGTACTGCGGGACGGCGACCGCTTCCTGGTCGTCGTCCTTGACCGCCTGCAGGTAGAAGGAGCTCGTCGGCGTGCCGCCGTAGCGACACCTCTCGGCGCCGATCAGGTCGCAGATGATGGCGGCCACGGTTGACCCCGTCTCGGGGGTGATCGTTACCGGGACCGGCTCTGTTACGTAGCCGCGTCCCAGGGTGAACTTCTCGACGGCCACGTAGACGGTCTTCTGGCCGGCCGCTCCGCCCTTGAGCTCGGCGATCTTCGCCACGGCGGCGTCGAGCTTCTCCAGTGCTTCGGGGTCGACGTAGCCCTTGGCGCGGGCGCCGAGGCGCTCGTAGGCGGCGCTGACGCTCATCACCGCGCCCTCGTGCCTGAGCTTGAGGCGAGCCAGGGCGGGCAGCGCCTCGATGCGGCGCTCGAGGGCGGCCGCCCGCTGCTGGTCGCGCTCGATGGCGGCGACCTCGTCGACGGCGGCGTTGAGCTTTGCGACCTCGTCCTCGTCGAACTGCTCTCTCTCCTCGTCGCTGAGGTCGAGGTACTCCCTGTAGAGAGAGCGGATCTCATCGACGTCGTCGGCGAGGAGCGGATCGGGGATCGCGGCGATGCGCGCCTTCACGTCGGCGATGATCAAGGGCCGCAGGTTGGCCTCGGCGGCGAACAGGTCGTCGCGGTTGGAGACCTGCGACTGGGCGATCCTGACGAGGGCGTCGTAGGCGGCCCGCGCCTCGGCTACCGCTGCGCGCTGCTCGAGGGTTATCTCGGCGGGGTCGCCGAGGGCGCTGATCATCTCCTCGACGGCGGCGATCTCCTCGGCGCTGCCGAGCACGGCGACCGCCGCCAGAGCGGCGTCGAGGGTCTCGTTGTCGAGACCGGCGCGCTGCGCCTCGGTGAGCGCCTCGCGGGCGTCGTCCAGCTGGCCCAGCCACTCGGTGTAGTCGAGGGTGAGCTCATCGGCCGCCGGCAGGGCGGCGATGTGGGCGTTGAGGAGGTCGTCGAGGTTCTCGGCGGCGCTCATCGGCTGCACGGTCCAGCCGTACCAGGCGCCGTCGCTTGAGTCGCCGTCGTCGACCGCCTTGTAGGCGTCGACGGCGCCGTCGGGGACGTAGACGGTCCGCTCGGCGGCGGCTGAGGCGAGTCCGCCGCTTCCGAGCACGGCCGGCGGCTCCTCACCCAGGAAGAGCGTGCCGATGCCGGCGTCGGTGAAGGCGCCGCCGTTGATCTTGGTGGCCTGCGGCAGCCAGGCGGCCTCCAATGTCGCTGAGTTGGCGAAGAAGCCGGCGCCTACCTCGCTGAGCGCCGGCAGCAGCACGTACTGCTGCGGGGTCGCGTAGAAGACGCGCTCTCCGGTATTCAGCCGCGGCAGCATGAGCAGCGAGCTGTCGGCCGCCCGCAGGATCGTCTTGCACTCCTCGAGCCTGGCCATCAGCGGCAGGTAGAGGGCCGCCTTGTTCCTCTTGCTGGCGTGCGAGTCGAAGTAGGCGTCCTCGCCCATCGAAACGATGTTGGGCAGCTCCAGGCGCCAGTCGGGTGCGTAGTTGCGCGTCATGATGGCGTGCGACTGCATCCGCGTGACGGTGGGCAGGCACAGGCGCTTGGGGTAGCGCAGGTTTGAGTTCTTGGTGCACGTCGGCAGCTCACCGCCGCCGATGCTCACCTGGTCGGAGGTGGTAACGACGTCGTGGTACGTGTAGCCCAAGCTGCCGAAGAACTCCTCCGCCTCGAACGCTCCGCGCCCTACGTACGTCGTCATGTGAGAGGTGTCCGCCCAACCTGAGTACTTGAACTCGGCGAAGGTCTCGCCGGTGTTCAGGCGCTTGGTGCCGTCGGTCAGCGTGTCGATCGAGACGAACGGCGTGCCGATCGCCATGTGGTGGTCGAAGAGCACCTCCTGGAGGTTGCTGTACACCTGGTTGAGGCGGGTCACCGAGGCCGCCGGCACGTCCGGCCTGAACTCGGGGTTGAGGTTGTTGTAGTCGTTCCAGACGCCGTTGATCTGGGCCTCGTCGTCGACGGTCACCTCGCCGACGTCGGGCAGGGCGGCGATGCGGTTCTCCAGGTCGTCGACGAGGATCGGGCGCAGCCTCTCGTAGGCGGCGTAGGCCTTGTCGACCTCGGCCTCCATGGTTACGGCGACGCTCTCCGGCAGGGTGCTCATCAGGTCACGCGCCAGGTAGATGGCCTCCGCGTGGGCCGGGGTGATGCCGCTCAGCGCCGGCACGCGGCCTATCGCCCACGTGGCGAAGCTGCGCAGCCAGGCCTCGTCGCTCTCGCCGCTCACCGCCGCAGGGATGGCCTTGACGAGGCAGTACGCCGTATTGCCGGCGGAATCGGGGTCATCCATCTCCACGGCGTCCCTGTAGGCCTCGACCTTGTCGGCCGGCACCCACAGCGTGATCTGCTTGCCCTCCCTGTTCGCGGGCAGCGCGAACGCCTGCCACTGTATGGTGGGCATGTCGCCGGGCAGGATCACCGTCTGCATCGCCGTGTTGCGCGTGGCAGTGAACGCACCGGTGCCGATGGTCTTGATACGCGGCAGGTACAGCGTCGTGACCCGGCTGTTCCAGAAAGATCCGATGGGACTCGCCGAGATGGTCTCGACGTCGGGGACGTAGAGGGTGGGCAGCCTGTCGCCGTCGGTTCCCAGCGTCGACCAGCTGCCCAATTGCTTCAGGCCCGGACACTCCATCCGGAACATCTTGGGGTTGTACTGGGAATTCAAGAACTCTATGTACGAAAAGTCGACGGCCGGCGGCGCGGCGATCTTCACGGTGACGCCGTCGTTGGTGTTGCCGTCGCCGGTGAGGTCTTGGAACAGGTAGGTGAGATCCGGCTCCGTGAGCGCGCCGCCCACGATCTCGAACCGGCCGGCGTTGAGCGCGGCGTCATGCCCGCCCTCATACTGGTCTTCGACGATGCTCTGCAGGGTCAGCCCGGTGAGCTCCGTGCCGTCGATCTTCACGGTCAGCGGCGGCACCACCGTCACCGTCGCCACACGGCTCTCGACGGTAGTCGGGATCCTGTCGCCGGCGGTGTTGGTGACGGCCACGTAGTAGTAGGTGGTGATGCCCGCGGTGCTGGTGTCGGGCGAGTAGCTGGCCTCGTCGCCGCCTTCGTCGACCGGCTCGAAGTCGTCGGGCTCGTTGGTGGTGCTGCTGTACCACTGGTAGGTGAGCTCACCGCCGTCGCTGACCGGCTGCACAGTCACCGTCAGCGTGCCGGTAAAGCCCGCGCCCCAGTACTGGGTCGCTTTGGTCCAGCTGGTGCTGATGACGGGCTTCACGGAGATGCCGCGGAAGAGCTCGTGGCTCAGCTGCCAGCTCAGCACCGGGTACCCGTCGTTGATGTTGGGGTCGTCGTCCGCTGCAAAGTCGGCGCCGAGCTGACCGGCAAGCCCCTGCAGCTGCTCTTCGTTCACGGGCGCCGCCTGCTCGGCCGTCGCCGTGCCCGGGCCGCCCACGGCGTTCACGCCGGCGTTCACCGTCTCGGTCTGCAGGAAGTAGGTGTTGCTGACACCGGAGAGATGAGCCTGCTCCTGGGAGGCGATCACGCCGCCGCGAAGGCCCGCTTCGTCCTCCACCTCGCCGACGTTGCCCGCGTTGTAGCAGCTGGTGATCGTATTGCCACTTCCGTACCCCATGACGCCGCCGGCGCGCTCTACCGGGTACCTGGCCGAGCTCCCCGAAACGGAGATGTTGCCGGTGTTGTAGCAGCTCTCCATGCTGCCGCCGCTGAGGCTCAGGGCGACGCCGGCGGCCTGCTTGACGGCCGATACGTCGCCCTTGTTGAAGCTGCGGACGATGGTCCCGCGCACGTTATCGCAGGTCAGGCCGGCCGCAAAGTTACCGGAGGACTGCACATCCGCCAGGTTGGCGCAGTGGTACACGCTGCCGTCGCGGTTGTTGCCGGCAAGCGCGGCGAAGTAGTTGCCGCTGGACTGCAGGGTGCCGCTCGCGATGGTCAGGTTGCGGATCATGCCGGCGTTATTCCCAAACAGCCCCGCGTTGCCGCTCGTGGCGTTGATATAGAGGTTCGTGAGGCTCTTGCCGTTGCCGTTGAAGTCGCCGGTGTAGTTTCCGTTGCTCCCGATGGGCACCCAGGAGAGCTCCGAATCCCCCGGGCCGGCGGTCTCGCCGCACACCGCGGACATGTCGATGTCGGCCGTGAGCTTGGCGTTGGCCGCGGTGTTCTTCGGCGTACCCTCCAGCGTGCCGTTCACCAGGTCGCGGAACCAGGCGAGCTCCTCCGCGGTGCCTATCTGGTAGACGCCGTTCTCGGGCGTGGGGGCGTCCCTCAGGGCCTTGGGCTGGAAGAACGAGAAGTCGAGGCCGCCGGCCGGCGCCGGGCGCGCCGCCGCCAGCGCCGCCGTCAATGCCAGGACGAGCGCCAGCAGGAAGAGCCAGGCGTAACGGGTGGTCAGGTGGTTCTTCTTACTACTGCTGCGCTGGTGCTTCATGGTCTGCATGCCCTCCATGGCCGACAACTCCCTCTACTCCGCGACCTGAGGCCGCGTGATGTGAGGCGGTGAGACCGGGGGGAGCGAGCAGAGCGCAGCCATCCACGGCGAAAGGATCTGCGAGCTGCTGCTGCCTGCCGACCGGCTTCGCCAATCGAGCTCCTCCCCCGTCGCCGGGGACGCTAATGATGCTCCCCGAACGGGTCACTCTCAGGCGCTTAGGCTGGCGGCAGGCGCCGCCACGTTATAGAGCAGGCTCAACCACGACGCCCGGCAGCAGGAGTGCCTCCTGCCGCTTGCTTCGCTCCCGGCGTAGCGCCGGGGCACAACGAAAACACTGTACACCTACATGAGAAGTGTTCGCAAGTAGGACAACGCATCTTGTGCGTACTAAGGCCGCTTGCTCTATCTTTATTAATAACTGTTATCACCTGCGAGCCGAGAGAGCAGGGCCTTTCGGAGCGCGCCGTCGAAGCGAACGCTTCAGAGCTGTTCGCACACCGTGTCTGCGCTGTGGAGGCTGATTCACGGACCGCCGGCTCTCGTCTACGCAGGGTCAGCGCACCATCGAAGCGAGCGCCGACGGACGCGCAACCCCCACTCCCGCCCGCGCAGGGTCAGCGCACGCGCAGCACCGCCGAGCCGCGCACGCGGCCCTCCTTGATGTCGAGCAGCGCTTCGTTGGCCTGCTCGAGCTCGTACTCACACACGCGGCTGCGTACCGGCACGAGCGCCGCGTCGCGCAGCAGCTCGCGGGCGTCCTGACGCGTGGAGTTGGCCACGCTGCGGAGCACCCGCTCGTGGTAGATCCACGGGTACTGGATGGGCGGGATGGGCGTGCTGTAGATCCCGCCCAGAGCGACGATGCCCCCCTTGTCGAGGCGGCGCAGAGCGTCGACGGCGAGTTCTCCCGCGGGCGCGAAGACCACTGCGGCATCGAGGAGCACGCCGGGGTCGTCGCTCGTCCCGCCGGCCCAGGCGGTGCCGAGCTCGAGCGCGAGGTCGCGACGCTCCGCCCCGCGCGTGAAGGCGTACACCTCCCAGCCGCGCCAGACGGCGATTTGCGTGCAGATGTGCGCGGCCGATCCGAAGCCGTAGATGCCGAGGCGACGGGGCGAAGCTCCCCGAGGAGCCGCAGTAGCAGACGGCGCGCCGGGCAGCCCGGAGGCGTCGCCGACGACCCCGAGAAGGCGCAGGCAGCGGTACCCGATGATGCCGGCGCAGAGCAGGGGCGCGGCGGCGAGGTCGTCCATGCCGTCCGGCAGCCGGTAGACCCAGCCGGCGGGCGCCACCATGAACTCGGCGAAGCCGCCGTCGACGTCCCATCCGGTGAAGGCCGAGCGCTCGCAGAGGTTCTCGCGGCCGCTGCGGCAGAAGCGGCAGTCGCCGCACGTGCGGTACAGCCAGGGCACGCCGACGCGCTCTCCGAGGGAGAGCGGCGCGGCCCCGGGCTCGCCGCCAGGCGAGATCGCCGCCGCGCCCTCACCGAACCCCGCGACCTCCGCGACGATCTGGTGGCCGGGAACGACCGGCGAGCGGTGCGGCGGCAGCTCGCCCTCCAGGATGTGCAGGTCGGTGCGGCAGACGCCGCAGGCCAGCACCCGCAGCAGCACCTCGCCACGGCAGGGGCTCGGCACCGGCAGCTCGACCGGGCGCAGAGGCCGTGCGGCCGCGGGCCCCGGCTCGCTCAACAGCATCGCCCGCATCCTCGCCGGAGTCTCACGCATCACGATCACCCCTCCCCCGGGACTCTGGCACCGCCAGGCTCCCGGTAGCCCGCACAAACAGTACCTGAGTGTACCCCTCAGCGACGGGCGCGTGCGCAGGCCGATTGGGACGAATCGGACGGCGGCGCGAGGAGAAGGCGCTGGCGTGCTTGATCGGCAGGGGCGCATGACCGAACGACGGCGCGCGAGGAAAAGATGCCGCGTCTGGCGGCGGCAGGTATGGAGACGATGAACGAGGGAGGCCGCAACCGCCGGCGCTCGGCACCGAGCGGAGCCGACCGGGGTCAGGCTCCGATGCTGTCCTTGCGCCCCTCGACGAGCTCGGCGGGCGCCTCCGCTGCCGGCCGCGCACCGCCAAACTGCTCCGCGAAGACCTCCGGCAGAGTCAGTCTAGATCCCGCAGCTCCCGCCCGGCGTTCTTCGGCCGGCGGCTCGGCGGGAGCCTCAGTATGATCCGCTGCAGGGCAGCTGGCAGGCGTGGGGGGAGAGCACGGCTCCGGCGCCGCCCGCAGCGTCGCACGTGCGACGGCGTTCTTTCCCTGTGTCTTGGCGCTGTACATGAGGCTGTCGCCGATCTGGAGCAGCCTCGCCACCGAGGAGGGCGGCACCGCGAAGGTAACCAGCCCCATGCTGGTCGTGAGGAGCCGGCCGTCCGCAACGGGGATCGCTGCGAGCGCCTGCCTAAGGCGATCCGCCAGCATTCCGGCAGCGTCCGCATCCGTCTCGGGCATAAGGACGACGAACTCGTCGCCGCCGACCCGCGCTACCACATCGACCTCGCGCACCACGCCCCTCAGGGTCGCCCCGACCTCGTAGAGGACGCGATCTCCCTCAGCGTGTCCGTGCTCGTCGTTGACGGCCTTGAAGTCGTCGATGTCGAAGTACAACAGGGAGAGCTCACGGGCATACCGGCGGTTTCGCTCGAGCTCTGCCTGGGCGAGCGCATTGAAAGCACAGACGTTGGCAACCCCCGTCAGGTGATCGGTGTGCGCCTTGCTGTCGCACTCCTCCAGCACGCAACGCACGTGTCTGAGAGCGGCGGCGGTACCGAAGTACAGAGCGAGACGAACGGCCCCCGCCAGGAACACCGCCAACCCGCCGCCCCAGAGCCCAAACGCAGACGGGATCGCTATCGCAACCGCCGCGGCTACCAGGGTGAACCCGTAGACAGAGCGCCGGGACCGGGCGAACCAGGCAACGATCGCAACCGGGATCAGGAACAGATCGAGACCGAGAACCTCACCGCCCTCCATGATCTGCAGGCCGGCGATCGCGGCAACGACCACTAAGCCGCCTGCCAGGAAGAGCGGATCCGGCACGCAGCGCAAGCAAGCGATGAGCTTGACGATCGTATGACGGGGCATGCGTTTATCATCGGCAGTCGCCGCCGGGAATTAACTAGGACAATCGTCTAGGAGCATCAGGAGGGCGGCGACGCGCAGCTGCGTCCGCCGGCGATGGCGCCGCATGTCGCCGCCCCAGCGCCAACTTCGCACGTAGCGAGCCCATCCCGCAGCGATGCCGAGGGCTGAGAGGCGGATGGTTGCCGTGCTACCCACCCGCACCGGCGCGAGAGCCCGGGCACGCGCCGGCAGTAGCCGCGACCCTGCTCCAAGTGTACCCTTGCCACAGCATGAATCCGAAACGTCCTGACATACCTGACGTCGCGCCCGATGCGACCGCCAGCTCACGGCGCAGCAGAGCGCGCAGGGCTGCGCGCAAACGACGGCAGAGGCGAAACCGGCGCATCCTGGCCACCATGCTCGTCCTCCTCGCCGTGGTGGCTGCGGCCGCCGTTGCCGCGTCCATGATCCCGCGGCCGCCTGGCGACGCCACGGACGCCGGGGCGGGCGGAACATCACCCTCGGCGACAACATCGCCCTCGGCCTCTCCGACCGCGAGACCGGTCGTGACCGTGGTGGGCGGCGGCGACGTCATCGGCGACCGCAACATCCGCAATGTCCTCGCCAGCGCGCCGGCCTCCCTCCTGGCCGGCATCGCACCCACCTTCGAGCACAGCGACTTCGGCTTCGTGAATCTCGAAACACCTCTCACCTACGGCGGCCAGCCACAGACCTGGAAGGACGTCGTCTTCAAGGGCGACCCACGGCTCGCCGACGAGCTAGCTGCCGTCAACATCACGGTGGCGACGCTGGCCAACAACCACGCCGGAGACCAGGGCGACGAGGGGGTTCTGGACACGCTCAAGCATACGAGGGCAGCCGGCGTCACCGTCGTGGGCGCCGGCCGTAATCTGGCCGCCGCGCAGAAGGCCGCGATCCTGGAGAAGAACGGCATCCGGGTGGCGTTTCTCGGCTTCAGCGACGTCCTTCCAAACGGCTACTCCGCGACCTCCTCCAGCCCCGGCATATCACCCGGCCGCTCCGACGTCGCCGCCGTGACTCGTGCCGTACGGCGGGCCGCCGCGCGGGCCGACTACACCTGCGTAGCCTGGCACTGGAACCTCGAGTTCACGACTGCGCCGAGCGCCCTCGAGACCGGCGAGGCCAAGGCCGCCATCGACGCCGGCGCCGACGTCGTCTTCGGGCACCACCCGCACGTGCTGCAGGGAGTGCAGGCGTACCACGGCGGCCTCATCTTCTACAGCCTCGGCGATCTCGTCTTCGACAACGTCAGCGGCCCCATGGCGCAGACGGTGCTGGCCCGCACCAGGATGTCGCCGGACGCCATCAGCGCCACCCTGATCCCCGTGCAGATCGGCCCCTCAGGGGTGCCTGCAGTAGCCAAGGGCGCCAACGGGCTCGAGATCCTGCGCCGCGTGCAGAGCTACTCCGCGCAGCTCGGCACCAAGGTCAGGATCGCCGGCGGCAAGGGCTACGTCCACGTCGAGCGCTGATGTACCCCGTCCTCTTCCAGATCGGCGACTTCTCCTTCTACAGCTTCGGGCTTTTCGCCGCGCTGGCCCTGATCGTGCCCGGCCTGACCGTGGTGCGCGCAGCTCTCATACGACGGGGGGTGAGCGGCGACTTCGCCCTCGAGCTGATCATCGCCGCGGGCATCGGGGGATTCCTGGGCGCCCGCGTGTACTGGCTCCTCGAGAACTGGGCGACAGTCCGCTCCGACCTTCTGGGCGCCGCCTTCGGCGGCATCGGGTTCACGTGGTACGGCGGCCTCATCGGCGGCTTCCTCGGTGTGGTCGGCTGGACCCTCCTGCGCCGTGTCCCGCTCGATATCGTCGCCAACGCCATGGCGGCCGGGACGGCAATGGGCTACGCGATCGGCCGCGTCGGCTGCCAGCTCGCCGGCGACGGCGACTACGGCAAAGCCTCCGCCCTGCCCTGGGCGATGGGCTACCCCAACGGCACCGTGCCCACGCCGCCCGGCGTTCGCGTGCACCCCACGCCCATCTACGAGATCCTGGCCATGAGCGTCGTCGTCTGGATCCTCTGGCGCCTGGGCACACGCTACGACAAATCGGGCTGGTGGACCTTCGGCTGGTTCCTCATCCTCTCCGGCGTCGAGCGCTTCCTCGTCGAGTTCGTGCGCCGCAATCCGGTCTTGCTCGCGCACCTCACGCAGCCGCAGTGGGTCGCGATCGCCGGCGTCGCCGTGGGCGTCGCTCTGGTGCTCGTGTTCGGAAAGCGACAGGCGGTGCGCGTCGGTCGCGCCGTTTGAGGCGAACGCGGCGGCGGCCGCCTGACCGCCGCGAGAGCTCAGACGGCGGCGGAGACCAGCAGGAGGGGGCACGGCGCCGTGGCGATCAGCGCCCTCACTACCGCGCCGCGGCCACCGGCAAAACTCCCCCACCACGAGAGCACGATGAGCTCGGCGTCCATCGCCTTTGACTCAGCGGCGATGACCCGCCTGGGGTCGCCGACCCGTACACAGATGCGGTGGCGACCTCCCTCGGGGCACCGGGAGAAGCGCATGCGGAACTCCTTCTTCCAGGCCAGCCACTCGTAGTGCTCCTGATCGATGATCCGTGGGGCCGGCAGGCTGCCACGCTCACCGGGCAGATAGCTCGTGGCCACGTGGAGCATCACGATTTCGCGGCCGCGCTTGCAGAACGCATCGTCGGCACGCTTCATGGCCACCGAGGCGGAGGGGCTGCCCTCCAGCGGCACCAGGAGACGACGCAGGCCGAAGACGGGGCGCATACCCTCGCGCACGAGGAGAACCGGCGCCGCCATCGACTCGAGGAGCGCCCGGGTCACGCGGCCCAGGCCGCGTCCGCCCGGGCGCCCGAGCCCGACGGCCACAGCATCGACCCCAGCGCGCCGAGCGAGATCGGTGAGCGTGGCCGCCGCATCGCCCTCCACCTCCTCCAGCTCCAGATCGGCGATCTCGGCGCTGCTGAACTTGGGCCCGCCGGGACAGCGCACGTGCACAGCGCGCACGCTCCACCCTGCCGCGGCCGCGATCCCCCGAGCCGACGCGAGGAGATCCCGGTCGGCCTCAGTGTCGCCCAGAGCCACAAGCAGTGTCATGCAGGCACCTCCTGCCAGGCTTGTCCGTCGTCCCGCCGCAGCCGGTGCTGCCCAACGCCGAGTTGCCGCTCCCCGCCGTCGAGCACGACGGTCAATGACTTCCGCTCTATGGTTATACCCACTTCGACTCCACCATCCAGGCGCCGAAGCTCGAACTCCGCCCGCGACCCGCGGAAGTTGAGCGAAAGACTCACGCGCGACCAGGACGGTGGCAGGTGCGGATCGATGAGGAGCGCCTCGTGACGCCGCTGGAGACCGGCGAAGCCCATCACGGCGGCCTGCCAGAGGCCGCCCATAGTTGCCAGATGGAGGCCGTGAGCGGCGTTGCCCATATTGTCGGCGAGGTCGATGGCGGCTGCCATGGCGAAGTCCTCCACGGCGTCGTCGACCCTGCCCAGGCGGGCCGCCACCGCAGCATGTATGCCCGGGCTGAGCGAGCTGCCGTGACACGTGATGGGTTCATAGTAGTCGTAGTTGGCGCTCGCCACGTCGTCGCCGTACTCGTCCGAGAGGATGTGGCACAGCATGACGACGTCGGCCTGCTTGATGACCTTGGCGCGCAGCGTCACGTCCCGCCCGAGAATGACGTCTGCGGCCATCGGTCGCGGGCGCAGCTTCTCGAGCGGGACGTCGTCCATCTCATAGAAACCGGCGAACTGCTCGAAGAGCAGGGTCTCGGGGTCGAAGCCGTCGACCAGGTCGTCGGCCACCTCGAGCCAGCTCTCGACTTCAGCGTCGTCCAGCCGAAGGCGGTGGCGCAGCTCCTCTGCGGTGCCCGCATCGACCCGATCCAGCCACGCCAGCGCCTCGGCCGCCTTGCCGATGTTCCAGCGCGCAAGAACGTTCGTGTAGGCGTTGTCGTCGACCTCCTCGTGGTACTCGTCCGGGCCGACCACGATGCGGATGTGCTGGGCGCCGTCCTCGCCGCGCGAGGCGCGAGACGCCCAGAAGCGCGCCGTCTCCAGCATGATCTCTACGCCCATGGCCGCCATGAAGACGTCGTCGGCGGTGCACTTCCAGTACTCCCACACCCCCCAGGCCACGTCGGCGGAGATATGGTGTTCCATCAGGCCCGAGAGGATGGCGATCTTCTCGCCGCTCTGATCGTAGACGTACTCCGGCGTCGTCTCGTCGCCGCGATCCGCGGACTCCCACGGATAGAGCGCGCCCTTGTAGCCCATCTCGCGCGCTTTTGCCCGTGCGCCGTCGAGATTACGGTACCGGTACGCGAGCAACGTGCGCGCCGTCTGCGGATGCGTCCAGATAAAGAAGGGCAGCACGAAGATCTCCGTGTCCCAGAAGACGTGGAGGAAGTACGAGAGGCCGCTGAGCCCGCGGGCCCCGACGGAGACGGTATCCTTGGTCGGATGCCCCGTGCCGATCATGTGGTAGATACTGAAGCGCAGCGCCTCCTGGGCGACATCATCGCCCTCGACCATGAGATCGGCGTCGCGCCAGCGCTCTTCCCAGGCGGCGCGATGGCGCCGCAGGAGATCGTCGAAGCCGAGCTGCTCGGCCCGCGCCAGCGCGCGCCGCGCTCCTTCGGCCGACGGCGCGCGCGTGCGCGCCGAGACGACGGCCGCCAGGCGGTCGACTGTGGCAGGATCCCCGCGCTCCAGACGGCCGCCGATCACCTCGCGTCGGTCCTGGTCCAGGTGCCGGGCGACCGGCGAGCCGGCGGCTGGGCGAGTGCTCGCCGCCAGCACGTGGCCGCCGCCGCGACGGCCACGGGTACGGGCGATGAGGCCCGGTTCGTCCAGCCACTCGATCTCGACCTCCTGGGTAGCCCCGCCCGCGTGGCTTACGCCCATCGCGCCGGACCAGACGACGCGTGCCGGCGCGTCCTCCGGCGTCGCCTCCGCGCGCAGCGCCATCACATGCCGATCGGCCAGAGACGCGAAGCGGGCGGTTCGCACACGGATCGTGCGGCCGCCGCTGAGCCTTTGACGCCAGAATCGGTAGACGATGCCGTGACGCATGTCGAGCACCCGCTCGTGCCGGAGGATCTCACCGTTGGAGAGGTTCACGACAGAGTCCCCAGCCCTGAGGCGCAGGCCGGTCCAGTCCGGGGCGAGCACCGGCTGGCGAAACGACGGGTCCCCGATGCTGTCGCCGAAGACGCCGGCCACGAACGTCGCCGGCGTCGATGCCGCCGAGCCCTCCTCCACCGCGCCCCGCGTGCCGGTCTCCCCGTTGGCGACGGTCAGCCAGCTCTCGGCCTCGCGCTCACGGAAGGGATCGAAGCCCTTGACCTCGAACCGCCAACCCGGCTCGGCGGTCGGCTCTGGAAACGCCGCCAGCGCGACCGCCCGGCGTCTCGCAAGCTGGTCCTCGAGGATAAGGAGGAGCCGCTGCGGACCTCCGCCGGCGTGGATCACCTGATCCGGCACGCCGTCGGGCTCCAGCCCGACCGAGACAAAGGTTGCGTCCTGCAGCTCCGGGGTGAGCGTAGCCCAATCACCCCCGTCGCCGGCGGCAGCCGGCCCGAACTCGTCCCCGATCACCAGCACATCGCTCGCGGCCCGGCCCCTGGTCGCGACCAGGGAGTGTCGCAGCTGCCGCATGCTGTCGCTCTTGTCGGTGAGACCGATCTCGATGTACCTGCCGTCGATAGTGACAACGGGGTTCGCGAGACCGACGCGGCGCGCGAGGAAGCGCGCCAGCGCGAGGACGTCCCCGGGGTCGCCAAGGCTAGCGTCCGTAAGACGCCGGCGCACGCTTCTCCGCAGGTGCGCGAAGTCGGCCCGACGCAGGCCCGGCCACTCGGGGGCAAGATCCACCTTGCGGCGATTCAGGCGATCGTTGACGACGTCCGTGTCGACCCCCGCGGCAGCAAGCCGCGCGCGCACCGCCCCCGCCGCCCCGTCGAGCCGCGTGTTCTCCTCGGCGGTGGCCACGCGACGCTCCAGAAGGCGCGGGCCCCCGGGCCCCACCACATACACCTCGGAGCCCCGCGAGAGAAAGAGGAAGAGGCGACCTTCGGCTGCGGGGCGCGCCCGGAGCTGGCCATCGACGTTGTCTACACCGGTGCCGCTGAAGACCGCCACGTCGACGCCGAGCGCGCAGAGTCGCTCAACGAGGCTGCGCAGCGCCGAGGCATCCGCACGGCGATCGGGCACGGCGGTACCGTCCCAATTGAAGCAGAGGACCGCGAACTCACGGTCGAGCTCTCTCTCCCTGTCGTCCTTGGCCGGCACGCCCCTCCCTTCCGCTGCGGACGGCGCGGCTCACGCGCCAGCATCCATCCCAGGCGTACCCCGACAGACCGAGAGGTCGGCGAACTGCCGCGGCCCCAGCGCTGCGTGCTTCTCGGCAATGACTTCGGCCAGCCGATCGAGAGCCTCGTAATCCGCCGCCCGCGGCAGGCCCTTGGCGAGCACCGGCTCGAGAAGTTCGACCTTGAGCCTGGAGACTAGGCCAGCAAGGGTCTCGACGGTCTTGCCGGCCCATCCGTAGGAGCCGATCACCGAGACGAACCGCGTCTTGGGCCGCAGGGCGTTGGCCAGGAAAGCTGCGTTCGCGACCAGCGGATGCGGCCCGCCCAGCACCGTCGGCGTGCCGATAACGATGGTGCCGGCCTGTACCAGCGAGCTGGCCAGCTCGCCGGCGTCGAGCGTCACGAGGTCGAAGCGCTCGACCGCCACGCCGCGGTCGATGAGCGCGGCCGTAAAGTACTCGACCATCAGCCGCGTACTGTCGTGCATGCTCACGTAGGGCAGGCAGACGATGTTCTGAGGATCGCCGCCGGCCCAGTCGCGGTACGCCGCGATGATGAAGGCCGGGTCGTCGTACACCGGCCCGTGGCTCGGGCAGATGAAGCGGACAGGGTACTGCGTAACCTTCTCGACGTTCTTCACCACCTGCGCCGCGAAGGGCATCATGATCTCTCCGTAATATCGCTTGGCGCCGTCGTATACCTCGTGCTTGTCGGCGAAGACGTCGCTGGTCGCGTAGTGCGAACCGAAGAGATCGCAGCTGAACAGGATGCGATCCTCCTCCAGCCACGTGCACATCGTCTCCGGCCAGTGCACCCAGGGCGTAGAGAGAAACGTGAGGGTCTTGCCGCCGAGAGACAGTGTCTCGCCGTCCTCGACGACCCGGATGCACGCGTCGTCGACGTCCAGGTGGTCGACCAGCATGCCGCGCGCCTTGCGACTGCAGACGATGGTCGTCTCCGGGTAGCGCGCGAGGACGTCGGGCGCGCAGCCGGAGTGGTCCTGCTCCACATGATGAACGATGAGGTAATCGGGAGCGGGCAGCTCGTCGAGCTGCGCCATGAGGGTGGCGCGCTTCGCGGGATCGACCGTATCGATGAGAGCGGTCTCCTCGGCGCCGCGCACGAAGTACGCATTGTAGCTGGTGCCGTCAGGCAGGGGGACCAGCGCGTCGAAGAGCCGGCGGTCCCAGTCCACGGCGCCGAGGAGATCGACGCCGGGTGTGATTTGACGTGGCTTCATGGTCCTCCCTTACATAGTAGTCACGAGCGCGCCGGCCCGCGACGGATCCGGCTGCGCCTCGCGATTACAGCCCTGGGGTCGGCCGCTCCGGCAGGGCCTGGCCAAGGCGGAGCAGACTTGCCACCGCCTGCCGACGCCTGGGCGTACCGATCCTCATTGCCGAGCAGAGCGCCCTGAAGCCGCCGGCGAACGGGCCTGCGACGCGAGCTCGCCGGCGAGGAGGCCACTGAACAGCGCCGCCGTGCCGATCACCCACAGCAGACCCGGGGCAGCGACAAGTCCGGCGAGGATGATCAGCATGACTCAGGCCGGATCGGCCGGCGGCGTCATGCCCCGAGCTCGTCGGCGAGCTGCTCGACGAAGAGCCCAACGTCGGTCACGATGCCGATGGTCTGGAAGCTGCCGCGATCGGCGATCTTGGTGACGACGGCGGGGTTGATGTCGACGCAGACGGTGCGCACACTCGCCGGCAGTAGGTTTCCCACGGCGATGCTGTGCAGCATGCTGCTGAGCATGAGACAGGCGCCTGCTTGCCTCGCGTAGCCGCGCATCACCCGCTGGGCCTCAACGACGTCGGTGATGACCTCCGGCAGCGGGCCGTCGTCGCGGATGCTGCCGGTCAGCACGTATGGGGTGGCCGTCTTCACGAGCGTGTACATCAGGCCACCGGTCACGACTCCCTGCTCCACAGCGGCGGCCACGGAGCCGCAACGCCGAATGGTGTTGATGGCGCGCAGGTGATGCTCGTGGCCGCCACGAATCGGCCTGCCCTCAGCCAGACAGATGCCCAGCGACGTGCCGAACAGGCTGGCCTCCACATCGTGGGCAGCAACAGCGTTGCCGCCGAAGACGACACCGACGTAGCCCGCCTCGATGAGGCGGGCAAGGTGCGGCGCCGCCCCTGTGTGCACCACGGCAGGGCCAGCTACAGCGATGACCAGCTTGCCCTGCTCGCGCAGATCACGCAGCCCGCGCGCCACTTCGTGCACGATCTGCGCCTTGGGCTTCTCGCTGGAGACGGCCGAGGCCATGAACTCGAAGGGCTGGCGCTCGCGCGGCCGCTCAAGCGGAACGATGCGAATGCCGCGGCGGCCGGTGACGTAGCGCTCCCCGGCCCTGACGTCGACCATGGCGACGGTCTCCGCGACGCCGGCGGCGAGGTCGACGCGAACGCCGCAGTCCATCTCCGGGTTGTGCACCCTCAGCCACTCGCCCCCGACGCGCACGAACGTCTCCAGGTTCGTGGTCGAGTAGAAGCTCTCGGGGAAGACGCCGTCCAGCTCCGCGGCCTCGAGCACGGCGTCCTCGGGCGCCACAGGAACCACGCCGTGCTCGGTGATGGCCGTGAGCAGCTCGTCCAGATGGGCGACGTCGCGGCCGTGGATACGTATGACCGCATGTGACGGGTCGGCCTTGCGACGCCCGATCTCGAAGGAGCGGATCTCGTACTCGCCGTCGAGATCCATCACGCGCTCCATGATCTGGGGCAGCGTGAGGGAGTCGATGAAGTGGCCCTCGAGCTTGACGTCTTCGTAGGTTGAGTCGGGCATCGCCACCTCCCGATGGCAACGGATCACGCGGCGGATCACGCAGATGATAGCAGGCGGACGCTGGCGTAGACCGTGCGGATGGCCCGGCGGGCTGTGCGTGCCGGCGCAGGAGCCGGCGCCGTCGCAGGAGCCGGCCTCCGGCGGCCTCAGTCCGCCGGCGCGCCCTCCTCCGCCTCAATCTCGGCCACGATGGCCTCGCTCGACGGCCGGAGCTCGACGAGGAGAACGCCGGCCAGCAGAAGCGACCCGCCGCCGAGCAGCCGCCAGGTGACGGCGTCCATGCCCGCGACGACGCCGGCGACGGCGGCGAACACCGACTCGAAGGCGAGCATGACGCCGGCGCGGGTCGACGTCGTGTATCGCTGGGCCCAGCTCTCCGCGACGATGCCGTAGACGCTGTTGCTCACCGCCACCCACACGGCGACCGCCCAGACCTGCCAGGGAAGGTCAAATGTCACGTCCACCCACGCGAAGGTGATCGCGACCAGCACCCCGGCAGCCACAGCGAGCTGCGTGAACGCCAGCGTCGCGGGCCTCACCTTCGGCGCGAAGAAACCGGTGGCCATGATGTGAAGGGCGTAGAACAGGGCGGAGAGGAGCGTGACCGCCTCCCCCCAGCCCAGCCTGAAGCCGCCGCGCAGTGAGAGCATCGCCAGCCCGACCGTGGCCACGAGCGCGCCGGCGATCTGCCAGCCGCCGGGTGAGCGCCCCGCCACAACCCAGTACAGGAACGGCACGAGCGCAGTGGCCAGAGAGACGATGAAGCCGGAAACGCCGGGGGACGTGCCGTGGACACCGATCACCTGGAGGGAGATGGCGATCACGTAGAACACGCCGAGCAGGCCGCCCATGCCCCAGTCCCGCCGCGAAGCATGCAGCCAGCTCCCCGGCCGCAGCGCCGCCAGAGCGCCCGCGGCGATGATGTAGCGCAGCATGAGGAACAGAATGCTGCCGGCGATCACGCTCCCGCCGACGATCGCCGTCGTGCGCTCCGCCGCCATCTTGATGAGCGTGAAGTTGCCGCCCCAGAAAGCGGCGACGCTCAAGAGCACGGCGTCGGCAAGGAGGGCCTTGCGCCGGGAGAGGCCTACACGCCGTCTCCCGGCCGACGCGCCCACCGTATCCGTCTGCCCCTGCAAACCGACCTCCCCGGGCCCGGTCTGGACGAGCCGCCCGGTTGGAGGCTCCCTGGCTCTTAGGATACAAGGAGCAGGGGCTTTTCGCTTCTCCAGGCGAAATGCAGGATCCATGCCCCGCCCAGAATGGAGGAGAAGCGCGCAAACCGAACCAGTTTTGCCCCGATCGGCCTGTCAGTTTACACTGTTCGAAACGCAACGATCTGCTGCGAAGCGACCAGACCTCGACGGGCGCTCAGCGCGTCTCATCCGGGCAGAAGGGCAGGGCGCCGATCACATGAGCGTTTACTCTCGCACTCTGACTGAAGAGATCTTCGAATCCACGGGAGCCGACGCCGCCACCTGCTATCAGTGCGGCAAGTGCTCGGCCGGCTGCCCGATGGCCGCGGAATCCGACCTCCGACCGCACAACGTGATGCGGCTGGTCGTGCAGAATCGCCGCACCCAGGCGCTCGCCGACCCCACCATCTGGCTGTGTCTCACCTGCGAAACGTGTTCAGCCCGCTGCCCCAACGCCTGTGACCCGGCCGGCGTCATCGACGCGCTGCGCGATATGAGCATGGCCTCCGGCAACGCCGATACGCCACGCCGCATCGCGGCGTTTCACACCGCCTTTCTGGCGCAGATCAAAGCCACCGGCCGACTTCACGAGGTCGGCATGGTCATGGAGTACAAGCTGCGCAGCGGCGACCTCGTCAAAGACGTCACCAACGCCCCGCTGATGCTCACCCGCGGCAAGCTGAGCCTGCGCACTGAGCGCATCGAGGGGCTCGCTGAGATCAGGCGCATCTTCTCGAAGTGCGAGGCCGGCGTATGACGGCCGCGACCACACCGACCAGACCTGCCGTTATCGCTTACTACCCCGGCTGCTCGCTGCACAGCACGTCGCGGGAGTTCGACGAGAGCCTGCGCGCCGTCGCCGGTGAGCTCGGTATCGCTCTCGCCGAGATCCGCGACTGGTCGTGCTGCGGCGCAAGCAGCGGACACACGACCAATCATCTTCTGGGTATCGCCCTGCCCGCGCGCAATCTGGCGCTGGCGGAGGCGCAGGGTTACGACACGATGGTCGCACCCTGTGCAGCCTGCTACAGCCGCCTGGCGTCGGCGCGGCACGCGGTGGCCACCGAAGCCGGCCTCGCCGAGCGCATGCCCGACATCCTCGGCCGGCCTTTTGCCAACTCGGTCGTGGTTCACAACGTCGTCGAGCTGCTGCGCGACGCGACGCCGCGCATCGGCAAGAAGATCGCCGCGTCGGCGAGCCCCAACCTGCTGGCCGAAGCCAGACTTGCCTGCTACTACGGCTGCCTGCTCATCCGCCCCCCCGAGATCTGCGAGTACGACGATGCCGAGCAGCCTTCCTCGATGGACGACGTCGTGCGCGCCTGCGGCGCCGACGCCGTCTCCTGGAACATGAAGGTCGAGTGCTGCGGCGCGGCTATGAGCATCTCCCGCACGTCCTCGGTCATCCGCCTTGGGCGGGCGATTATCAACGACGCGCGCGCCAACGGCGCCGAGGCGATCGTCGTCGCCTGCCCGATGTGCCACAGCAACCTCGACCTGCGTCAGAAGGCTATGGTCGAGCGCGGCGAGAAGCCCATGCCCGTGCTCTTCATCACGCAGGTGGTCGGGCTCGCCATGGGCCTCCCGCCGACGGTGCTCGGGCTCGACCGCCACTTCGTCGACACCTCGCCGCTCATCGAGCGGCTCACGAAGCGGGCTGCCGAACGCGAGGTCGCGGAACGCAAGGCAGCCGAGGAGGCCGCGGCCAAAGCGGCGGCTCGTGCGGCCAAGGCGGCCGCCAAAAAGGCCGCCGCGGAGAATGCGACCGCCGAAGCCGGCGCCGCACCGCCCGAGGGGGGTGAGGCTCAGTGAGCCGCATCGGCGTTTTCGTCTGCCACTGCGGCGAGAACATCGCCAGCAGCGTCGACTGCGAGGCCGTCGCCGAAGCCCTCAAGGACCACCCCGGCGTCGCCTTCGCGACCGACTACAAGTACATGTGCTCCGACCCGGGCCAAAGCCTCGTCAAGCAGGCCATCGCGGAGCACGACCTCACCGGCATCGTGGTCGCCGCCTGCTCGCCGCACATGCACGAGAAGACCTTCCGCCGCGCCGCCGAGCAAGCCGGTCTCAACAAGTACCTCTGCGAGATGGCCAACATCCGCGAGCATTGCTCCTGGATCCACGAGGATCGCGCCGCGGCCACCGAGAAGGCTATCGACATCGCGCGCACCATCGTCGAGAAGGTCAAGCACAACCGGCCGCTGGAGAGCATCCGCATCCCGGTCACCAAACGCGCCCTTGTGATCGGCGGCGGCATCGCTGGGATCCAGGCCGCCCTCGACATCGCCGACGGAGGTCACGAGGTAGTCCTCGTCGAGAAGGACGCGTCGATCGGCGGCCACATGAGCCAGCTCAGCGAGACCTTCCCGACGCTCGACTGCTCGCAGTGCATCCTCACGCCGCGCATGGTCGAGGCGTACCAGCACCCCAACATCAAGCTCCACACGTGGAGCGAGGTCGAGAAGGTTGACGGTTACATCGGCAACTTCACGGTGACGGTTCGCAAGAAGGCACGTACCGTCAACATGGACCTCTGCAACGGCTGCGGCGACTGCCAGGCGGCGTGCCCCGCGAAGAGGATCCCCAGCGAGTTCGATGCGGGACTCGGCAAGCGCACCGCCATCTACGTGCCGTTCCCACAGGCGGTGCCCAACGTCCCCGTGCTGGACCGCGAGAACTGCACCCTCTTCAAGGGCCGCCGCAAAGGCCTCAAGAAGGATGCCTGCGGCAAGTGCAAGGAGGCCTGCCTCAAGGGGGCTATCGACTACGACACCGAAGACACCTTCGTCGAGGAGCAGGTCGGCGCCATCATCGTGGCCACCGGCTTCCAGCTCTACAGCATCGGGCGCGAGCAGCCGGAAGGCCTCAAGGGCTACGGCGAGTACGGCTACGGCGAGGTGCCGGACGTGATCGACGGCCTGCAGTTCGAGCGGCTCGCGTCGGCCTCGGGGCCGACCGCCGGCGCCATCCTCAGGCCGTCCGACGGCAAGGAGCCCAAGACGGTGGTCTTCGTCCACTGCGTGGGCTCGCGCGACCCCGACAAAGGCATGAAGTACTGCAGCAAGATCTGCTGCATGTACAACGCCAAGCACGCGATGCTCTACAAGCACAAGGTACACGACGGCCGCGCCGTAGCCTTCTACATGGACATCCGCGCCGCCGGCAAGGGCTACGACGAGTTCAGCCGACGGGCGATCGAGGAGGACGGGGCCGAGTACATCCGCGGGCGTGTCAGCCGTATCTACCGCGACGGCGACGTCGTCAAGGTCTGGGGCTACGACACACTCGCCGGCGAGCAGGTCGTGATCGACGCCGACATGGTCGTGCTGGCCACCGCCATCCGGCCGCAGCCCGGCATCGAGAAGCTCGCCCAGATCCTGAGCTGCAGCTTCGACGAGCACGGCTTCATCAACGAGGCACACCCGAAGCTGCGCCCCGTCGAGACCAACACCGCCGGCGTCTTCGTGGCCGGCGCCTGCCAGGCCCCACGCGACATCCCCGACAGCGTGGCGATGGCCAGCGCCGCGGCGGCCAAGGTGATGGGCCTCTTCAGCGCCGACGAGCTCGAGCGTGAGCCCGCCGTCGCCGTCGTCGACGAGAGCACCTGCATCGGGTGCATGCGCTGCCAGCAGGCCTGCGCCTACGGCGCCATCGAGCAGCGTGAGGTGTGCACGGTCGACGGCCGGGTGTGCGGCCACGTCGCCTACGTCAACCCCGGCGTCTGCCAGGGCTGCGGCACTTGCCAGGCGATGTGCTTCAGCAACAGCATCGACCTGCACACGTTCACCGACACGCAGGTCTACAGCGAGATCAACGCCCTCAGCCTCTGGGAGGCGACCACGTGAGCAACGAGACCCGGCCCACCGGCGCAACCGGCGACGACTTCGAGCCGCGTATCATCGCCTTTGTCTGCAACTGGTGTACGTACAACGGCGCCGACCTCGCCGGCACCAGTCGCCTGCGCATGGCGAGCAACGTACGCATCATCCGCCTGCCCTGCACCGGACGCATCGACCCCCTCTTCATCATCAAGGCGTTCGAACGCGGCGCCGACGGCGTGATCGTGAGCGGCTGCCACCCGGCCGACTGCCACTACACGTCGGGCAACTACCACGCGCGGCGCCGCTTCGCCGTGTTCCACGACTTGCTCGAGTTCCTCGGCGTCGACCCGCGGCGCATCACATTCTCATGGGTCTCGGCCAGCGAGGGCGCCAAGTGGCGCGACGTGGTCGAGGAGACCGTCGCCAACGTCCGTGCCGCAGGGCCTTTCACGGCCTACCGGGCGCTGGCACCACAGGACGGCGGCCTTGCACCGACGGATGGCCAAGCCGTAGCGCCGGCGACCGCAGGGACGGAGGCGCCATGAACGAGCTCCGCGAGATCGCCCGCAAGCTGCTGGAAGACGGCGACGTCCGCGTCGTCGTAGGCTGGGAGGACGCCCGCCGAGGCGCGCGGCCCGTCTTCGTCACCGACCCGGCCGACACCGGGAAGCTCATCTTCGACACGCGCTGCGTCCACAACCTCGTGACCTACCTCAGCCCCCGCCGCGACCACTTGGCCGGGCCCGGCAAGATCGGTCTGGTCGTCAAGGGGTGCGACGCCAAGGCCGTCGCGGGCCTGCTGCGCGAGACACAGATCGATCGTAGCGACGTCGTGCTGATCGGCGTGCGCTGCGGAGGCATGCTCGAGGAGAACGAGCTGCCGGCTCCCGTCCCGCTCAGCCCCGAGAACGTGGCGCCGCGGTGCTACGGCTGCGACAACCGCGAGCCGGCGCTGGTCGACCATCTCATCGGCGAGCCGCAGCCCGAGCCGCCGCGACCCACGATGACCACCGACGAGCGCATCGCCGAGCTCGAAGAGCTCCCGCCGGAGGAGCGCTGGGCATTCTGGGCGGAGCAGTTCAGCCGCTGCGTCCGCTGCTACGCCTGCCGCGTGGTCTGCCCGCTCTGCGTATGCGAGCAGTGCATCGCCGACAAGACGCAGCCGCAGTGGATCGAGCAGTCACCGCACCCGCGCGGCAACCTGAGCTGGAACATCACCCGCGCCCTGCACCTCGCCGGCCGCTGCGTCGATTGCGGCGAATGCGAGCGCTTCTGCCCGGTGGGCATCCCGCTCAGCCTCCTGAACCGCAAGGTGCAGCAGGTCGTCGGCGAGCGCTTCGGCTACACGGTCAGCGACAATCCCGAGGCCCCGGCCCCCATCGGCGACTACCGCCTCGACGACCAGCAGGAGTTCATCAAGTGAGCGACTCGACGGCAATCCGGGCTGAGGCCGCCGACCGGTACTTCATCCGCGAGGACGAGCTGCGGGCGCTGGTCGGCGACATCCTGGCGACGGGTGTGGAGGTCATCGCCCCCGTAGCGAGCGATGCATGCGAATCGCCGGCGGCGGTGGCGAGCTCGGCCTGCGTCCTCCCCGGCGGCCCGCCGATCCGCATCCAGTACCTGGCCCTCAGCGACGCGGACCAGCTGGATCTCGGGCGGGGGCTCCCGGAACTATCCCTCAAGCAGCACTTCCTGCCCGCTCACGAGGCCCTGTGTCGCTGGCGCCAGCGCGGCACTACGGCGGTCATCGAGGAGGTGCCGGTCACCTTCGCGCCACGCGTGATCATCGCCGCCAAGCCCTGCGACAGCGCGGGCCTCGCCGTCGTCGACAAGGTCATGAACTGGGACTACGAAGACGAGCTCTGGAACGGCCGCCGCGAGGCGACTACGATCTTCAATCTGGCCTGCCCGACGATCGACGACTCCTGCTTCTGCACGGCCGTAGGGTCGGCGCCCGACGACGTCAAGGGCGCGGACGGCCTCCTCATGCCCGTCGAGGGCGGCTACCTCGTCGAGCCGGTGACCGAGAAGGGTCGCGCCCTGGTTGCCGCACACCAGTCGCGCTTCTCGCCGGAGGGCGGTGCCGCCGACGCCGACACACGCCGGCGCCTGGCCGAGGAAGAGAGCGCCGGTGCGCGCGCCCGAGCGGCAGCCAACCTTGAGATCAATGCCACCGGCGTTCGCGACTGGATCGACACGCACTTCGAGGATCCGCTGCTCGCCGCCCTGGCCATGCGCTGCAACGGCTGCGGCGCCTGCACGAGCGTCTGCCCCACCTGCCACTGCTTCGACATCCTCGATGAGGAGGAGGGCGTGGGCCACGGTACGAGGCGGCGCCTCTGGGACACCTGCCAGGCGGCGACCTTCACGCTGCACGCCAGCGGCCACAACCCGCGCGACAACCAGAACGTGCGGTACCGCCAGCGCATCAACCACAAATTCTCGATCTACCCGCTCAGGTTCGGGGAGGTGCTCTGCACCGGCTGCGGGCGCTGTACGCGCGTCTGCCACGCCGGCATGGACCTCGTGGAGATCCTGGCCGCCATCGACGCCGCGGCGCGACGGCCGAGCCAGGGCGCGGCCGCGGAGGTGGCGCCGTGAACATCTACCAGCCGCAGCTCGCCGCCGTAACGGCGATCACCGATGAGACCAGCGACACCCGTACCCTGCGCCTCGAGTTCGTCGACGAAGCAGTCCGCAAGTCGTTCACTTTCAAGGCGGGTCAGTTCGGCGAGTACAGCGTCTTCGGCGCCGGCGAGAGCACCTTCTGCATCGCCAGCCCGCCCACCCGCAAGGGCTATATCGAGTGCAGCTTCAAGTCTGTCGGCAAGGTCACGACGGCGCTGCGCGAGGTCAACGTCGGCGAAACGATCGGTTTTCGCGGTCCGTACGGCAACTGGTTCCCGGTCGACGACTGGAAGGGCAAGGACGTCGTCTTCATCGCCGGCGGCATCGGCCTCGCGCCAGTACGTTGCGTGATCTGGAACGTCCTCGACCGCCGCGACGAGTTCGGCGATGTGACGATCTTCCACGGCGCCCGCTCGGTGGGCGACCTCGTCTACAAGCGAGAGCTCGAGGAGTGGGCCGCCCGCTCCGACGTCAGGATGATCACCACCGTCGACCCCGGCGGCCAGACGCCCGAGTGGACCGGCGAGGTCGGCTACCTCACGCCGGTCGTCGAGGCGACAGCGCCGAAAGCCGACAACGCGGTTGCCGTGATCTGCGGCCCGCCGATCGTTGCTAAGCTCACACTGCCCGTGCTCGAGAAGCTCGGGTTCGCCGACGACGCGGTCTTCACCACGCTCGAGAATCGCATGAAGTGCGGCCTCGGCAAGTGCGGCCGCTGCAACATCGGCAAGGTCTACGTGTGCAAGGACGGCCCCGTCTTCACGGCCGCCCAGCTCAAGACCATGCCGCCCGAGTTCTAGTCGTCCGCGAAACCCCCGGCGCCATCCGGCCACATCAGGTGGCCGGAGCCGCCGCTGGCCGCGCCGCCATCCGGCAACACCATTGTCGGCGCCGCCACCCGACTACGCCCGGCGGCGCGTGATGCTTCGGCGCGCGTCAGCGCGCCGGCGTCGCCAAGCCGCGCAACCGCTCCAGGAAGAAGTCGATCTCCTCGCGCGTGCCCACCGTCACCCTCGCCCACCCCGGACAGCCGAGGTTGTTGCCATCACGCACGATGGCGCCGAGCGCCAGGAGCTCACCACAGACCTTCTCCTGCGGGGAGCAGAGCCCAGTGATGTCGGCCAACATGAAGTTGGCGCCCGAAGGCACCGTCTCACGACCCATCGCAGCGAGCTCCGCGCGCATGTAGTCGCGCATCTCGGCGTTGAGCTGCCGCCGCTCCTCCACCCGCGCCTCGCACCTGAGCGCCTCGATCGCGGCGACCTGCGCCAGCCTGTTCGTGTTGAACGGCTGGCGCACCTTGTCGAGCGCGCTCTTGAGGGACGCCGGGCAGAGACCGTACCCGGTGCGCAGGCCGGCAAGCCCGTAGATCTTGGAGAAGGTCCGCAGGATGCACACGTTGGGGTGAGTCGCCTGAAGCCGCAGGTTGTCGTCCCGATCCGCCTCGGTCACGAATTCGATGTACGCCTCGTCGAGGACCACCAGGACGTCCTCCGGCACCTCTCCCACGAACGCGGCGACCTCCGTAGCCGGCAGGTAGTTGCCGGTCGGATTGTTGGGGCTGCAGACGATGACCATCTTGGTGCGCGGCGTGATCGCCGCGGCCATGGCTTCGAGATCGTGGCCGAAACCCGGCAGCGTCGGCACCGCTACCGCACGTGCGTCGTGCAGCTTGCAGATGTCGCGGTAGATCACGAACGACGGCTGGGCGAACACCACCTCGTCGCCGCTCTCCAGCAGCGCATCGCCGAGAAGCATGAGCAGCTCGCAGGAGCCGTTGCCGACGGCCACCTCCTCCGCCGGGCGCCCGTAGTGCGCCGCCAGGGCGGCGCGCAGAGCGACGGCGGCGCCGTCCGGGTACCGGTTGAGCTCGGGCAGCGCCGCCGTAATCGCCTCCACGACCTCCGGGAAAGGCGAATACGGAGTCTCGTTCGAAGCGAGCTTGACGACGTCCTCCAGCCCGTAGCGAGCCATCACGTGCTCGATAGGCGTGCCGGGCTTGTACGGGACGATGCTTTCGATGACGCGATTGAACCTCATGGGTGGACTCCTTGGATCACAGAAAGAGGCGCCGGGAGCGCACGTAGGTCATCTTAACATCGTGACGGCGCCGGCGACGACAGCGACCTGTTGAAGGCGGCCGATTCGCGCCGGCGGCCGAAGGCGCCAGCGTGGCGGTCTCCACCCGTCGCGTCGCAGGCTATCTGGATGCACAGATGTTCGTGCCGGGGCAGGCTCCAGGCTCGGATGACAGACACTGCCGCAGGCGCTTCTAGGTGGCCGCCCCTGGGTGTGGCAGCAGAGTGGGCAACGAGGAGCGAGAGTGACGGAAGCCCCGGCGTGGCTGCCCTGCGCCTACATCGGCCAGTTGTTCGTGTAAGACCCGAACGAGACCACCCTGGTCACTCGGGCCGCCGCGCAATCGATCTCCAGGCGGGTCTTGGTCATCACCCTCGGCCGCGGCTCGGCGAAGCCGACGTCCACGAGACCGAACGCCAGTGTGAGGCCCGCCCATGCGATCGAGCTGGTCACACAATCCTCGGGGAGGCCGGGACTATCCACCGCCAGCCAATTGTCGGCCCGCGCATCGTGGACGAAGACCGGCGGCCCGTCCTACAGGTTCAGGTAGCAGGTGAAGCGGCCGTCGGACGGGACACTCACCTTCTCCAGATCCAACCTCGGTCCGCGCGCCTGGCGCGCTGTGAAGCCGTGGACGCCATCAGAGATGGCCCCACAGCGTACATGTCGGCGGGATCCTTCAGCGGATCACGTGGTCCGGCCGCGGCATGGCCACCAGCTTGGTGAGCTTGCCGCTGCGCTCGGCCCACCGCCCGCCGGTGCGCGTGAGGCCGAGCCAGTCGCCATCGACTCTGTCGGCGCCGTCCAGCATCCAGCCCGGCATGAGTCCCTCTGCGTCACCGCAGAGATCGGCCCCGTCGGCTCGGCGAGGAGACGTTTCCTGCCAAAGATGTCTCACAACCTGCTCATACACGGGAGTCTGCGCCAGTCGATCGTCGACCGCTGGACCCGGCGCCATGACTCGAGCCTGGTCTGGGCTCACCGGATCCGGCAAGAGCGGCGCCCCTCCCCCATCCTTCCCCGGGCTCCTCGCCTTCCGCGCCCCACGCCCAGTCCTGCACCGTGCAACCCGGTGCAGCAGCTCTGCCACGATCACCGCCGCTTGTGGGCGCCGCTTCGGGAAGCGTCGCTCTTGTCTCCCTGAAGCCGCCCCCAGTACGCGCTGGGGTCACGAACCGAAGGAACCACGAGCCACACCCCAACCGCGAGGAGGAGCGAGGAAAGCCCGAGGAGAGAGGAACTGGGGGAAACCCCCACAAACAAGTGGCGGGAGCGACGGGACTCGAACCCGCGGCCTCCGGCGTGACAGGCCGGCGCTCTAACCAGCTGAGCTACGCCCCCGCGAACACTGCGCCCGAATGGCGGCGGATCGACTCCGCAGCTGTGCGGCGAGTCGGCAGTCTAGCACAACGCCGCAGCTCGGCAAAGCCGCCCTCTCGAAGACGTCAACGCCGCTGGATGCGTTTTGAACAATGCGATTCTTGACGAAGTCATCCACGCTCGAGGGGCGAAATCCCTGGCCGAAGACTCTCGCCGGCGTTTGCGCCGGCGGGTGCGGCAGGGCGCTCAGCGCCCGCGATGGACACCAAGGAGACGATCGCGGCCCTCGTCGTCCATCAGCGCCGAGTGCGCTCGGCCGTTGCCGGCCGCGACGATGCCCAAGGCATCCAGGTGGTCGAGGACCAGGCAGGCTTCCGCCCCGCAGAGGTCGAGCTGGCAGCAGAGCAGAACCTGCGAGGCGGCGTACCCGGAGCGCCTCCTCGTGCGCCCATCGGTGGCGCTGCCGCACTCCCTGGCGCCACGCGCAGGGCGATCATTGAGCTCGCTCATCCCGACCACGATGCCGGACGTTGTCCATTCCTTTGTCGGCGCCGGGGCCCGGAGGGGACTGCGCAGAGAATCTGCACGAGCTGAGCGTACAGCAGGCAATCGGGGACGATCGAGAGATGGCCGCGCCTCAGTTTGCTCGTGGCGCTCTTTCGCCGAATCTGTCGTCTGCTGTGGCTACAATGGCCCTAAAACAACTGGGCTCACGATCCGAGTAGAGTACTATACTTCATACTTGTGGGGTCGTCGGCCCTGCCGCAAAATGCGCGTGGAGCCGCGCGCATCGGAAGGCAGTTCGGGGACCTTCAACAGCCGGACAGCGGAGGCGGACATATGCTCAGGCCACATGGCTGTCACCTGACGACAGGAAACTGTAGGTACGAGCACGTCCACGCTCGCGGTTTCAGCATGGTTGAACTGCTGGTCACGATCATCATCGCCGGCATCGTCTTCGGTGCGATGTTCCCGTTCTTCGCAAACGCCCTGAAACGAGTATCAGCCGACGAACTGCGTGTGGACGCAACCAATATCGCCCAGGATCGCATCGAGCAGGTTCGGCTGCTGCCATACGACGACATCACGTCGCCCAATCTCAACTTCTCCCCCAGCCCTGCCGCCAACCCGTTCGGGGACGGTCGCTTCGGTCCCAGCTACACACAGATCGGCGAGAGCAAGCCGTACTCCGTCAGTTACAACGTCGAGCCGCTCCCGGACGAGAACGCAAAGCGCGTCACGGTGTCGGTAGGTCGTGCTGGGTCTGACTCCTACATCACGACCGCAGAGACCATCATCGACAATCCGCAGCCGGGAGACACCTCCTTGACGGACACGGAACCGACGGGGCTGAACCTCACCGTCTGGTTCGACAACTATAGCTACGTGATCTCCCCGGGCGTCCGCTTGCAATACGTGATCAAGTCGACAGGCGAAACCGTCACAGTGGGCACTGGAATGCCGACCGGGGCGAACCACGAGGTGACGTTCAGTGGTCTCACCGGAGGGCCTAACCGCACGTACAAGGTCTCTTGCTGGAGCAAAAAGGCAAGTTACGTGCTCAACGCGCCGCCGTTCCGCATGTGGACGAGCGGACGTCTCAAGTTCGACACCTATCCCGGCGGAGACTGAGGTCCAGCATGATAGCCCTTTCCCACCGAGGACCCGGGCGCTCCCAACGGGGCATCTCCCTCATTGAGCTGCTCATCTCCATGGTTGTCCTTGGCATCATCACGACGATGCTCATCACGGGGTGGATAAGCATCCAGCGGGCCACAGCCACAGTGACCAGGACCGACAACGCTCGAGCCACCGGCCGGGACGCGATGGCGCGCATCTCGAGCGAGCTGAGGGCAAGCCAGCCAACCGCGCTGCCAACACCCTCGGCAACGGGGATGCCTGCCTCCCAGACCCCGATCATCTCGGCCGCACCGAACTCGGTCACATTCTACTCGGCGTTCAACTCGGCCGCCGCCAACCAGGATGGGAGCGGCATCCATGCCCTGCGGCCGACACGACTGCGCCTGGACACCGCCGCACAGACCGCGCCATGGAACCCCGCCTGCCACACGCTCTACTGGGAGCGAGACATGAACTCGAACGACTCGTTCGGGGACACGAGCGACAGATCCATTGTCCTTGCGAGAAACGTCGCCAACCTGCAAGTGGCAGACCCCACCAATGGCACTTCGTACACCCCGGTGTTCCGGTACGCCTACCGGTCCGGCGCCGACATCCTGTGGACGGACAACGCCGCCGACACCCTTGATCTGTCCAGCATCGTTGGCATCAGAGTACGGCTAGTCGTTGACGCCAAGATGGGGGGCGCTCCCAAGTACATCGACACGACGACCACGGTGCGCTTGCGCAACCCGAGTGTCGACTAGGAGGAAGTCCATGCACGGGCACACGAGCGAACGAGGAGCCGCGCTGATCATGCTCCTGGGCATGACAGCCATGCTGGCTGTCTTCACGGTCACGCTGGTCTTCGTGATCGCCAATCAGCAGCGCGCCACCGCCCATGTCCGCTCCCAGAAGCAATCGTTCTATGCCGCAGAGGGCGCCCTGGATACTGGCGTTCGACTCACGAAGGTCAACAAGATCATGTCCACGACGGCGGAATGGCTCACGCCGGAGGAGTTGTCGGCGGCGTTCGCCAACGCCGGCTTCCCTGCTGGCGCCAACGTGACCTACCGGGTGTACGACAACCTGGAGACCGTCGACTACAACATCAAGTGGGATAGTGGAGGGCCCGACGACCCGGCGGTTCCCGACGGCATGGTATGGGTCGAGGCCACGGTCGACTACAAAGGTCAGCTCTCGCGAGCACGCGTCCTCGTCTCGCAGACGAAGAAGCCGTTCGCAGAGGCGCTTCCCAAGGCCGTCACCTACAGCGACACCGGCATCACGCTGAACGGCAACAGCGACATCTACGCGATCAATGCAGACGGCACGCCCGACACATCGGGACCGCCTTACCAGACGTCGATCTCGGCCGGGGGCACGTGGGCCAACCCTCCGCTGGCTGCCGACGACGAGGTCGGCAGGTTCACAACCGCGAACGCGACGATCGATCTGGCGGCGCCCGGCACGAGCACCCAGTCACTCGGCATCACGACGAATGGCTCGGTTCGCGTGGCCGGGAAGACGTTCACGTCAGCGCCGAGCGGGTCTGTGTCGTGGGCGGGTCGAACGTTCGACCAGGTTGTCATCCAGCCGAACGTCGTCGGCTATCTCAGCGATTACTTCGATCAGAAGGCCCAGTCCGAGCTGGCCGATGAGTCCCAGGAGGCCGCTACGTACCCGGGCCGTGCGACGAGCTCGGGGACGTCGGTGAGCCCTACCATGTTCTCTCAATGGGGCAACCCCGACAGGATCCTGTCAATCCCCGGAGTAACGTTCAACTCAGCGACGAAGACCTATACCTTCGCCAACGACATCGTGCTCACCGGCGCCCTGACGCTGCGGAGCGGGACGAGCACGAGCACCACTGGCGTTTTCCCGGCTGGGACCACGTTCGAGTTCCAGTCGCTCTACACGCCGTACTCGCTGGCCGTGACGGGACAGATCACACTTAAGACAAGGGCCCTCTATGTGGGGCAGAACTTTACGATCACGGGGCCTTCGAGCAGCTCGCAGGCGGTCACGCACTGGCTGGGGTCCGTTTACGTCAAGGCGACAGCGTCTGACAGTGCCAACGGCGGCAACGTGAACTGGAGTGGCTACGCTTCGGTGACGTCGCGGGACTACACGCTGCAGACCAGCCCCGATGCCCCCGAGGCGCAGCCGCTGCCAATGTGGATGGGCCGCTACTGGAAGAGGAGCGGGACGTACTCGGACGAGTACGGGAAGACATGGGTCCCTGGGAACTCCAGCATCAGCGTCGTGTTCGCGAGCACCGGCGCCTCCAGGGTCCTCTGCCCGCTGATCTGCACCACTGAGAAGACGACGATCACCGACAACATCCAGTTTGGTGAACGGCTCAAGCCCATGGTCTTCTTCTTCATGTGCGACAACAACGGCATCTACCCTATGACCTTCCAGCTCGGCGTACCCTCCGGCGACAACTGGGGCCAGACCGCAGCGCCGTACACAGGGACGTACTACGGCCTCATGGTGATCAACGAGGCGCCGATCGTCATCATCGATAACAACAACACCAACCCAACGGTGCAGGGCGCGGTGTTCGGCGGTTGCCCCTGGGACAACACGTATACCACCGGCCTCTCCAAGAGCGACATCACGCTGAACGACAACGCCACCATCGCCTACGACCAGTCGGTCATCCACGCGTTCACAACGTCCACACTGAAGACGACCATCCTGGTCACCCAGACGGTGCCAGGTTCGTGGCAGCAGCTGCCAGTGAACTGACGAGACCGGACGAGGGGCCTTATTCCCTCTGGGTAACCAGAATGGGCATACGTGAGGGTCCGTCGCAGGGACACCGGGCTGGCCGCCAGTACCGCCCGGCGCCCTCGTCGTTGTCTCCTGGCGCTGCCGCGCCGATGCGTGTGCACAGACGAAGGCGCCTCATGGCTTGCTGGAGCCTTCAGATCGAACACCGACTTGATCATGTGGGAGCGGCACAGGCCGTGTCGTAGATGACGTCCATTAGATGGTGACCACCGACCTCTCACGGGCGACATCGACCCCCCGTGCGGCAACTCCCTGAGTCTGGCACGAGCGATGCGCTCATGAAGGCCCGGCCGAGTCTTCGCGTGGCCGACCGGGATTCGTCGCTTGTAGTGATTCCAACGGGGTAAGACGCGCCGGGAGGGCCGGCCGCCGCCCAGGGCCGCCCCTCGGCGGCGGACGGCTGCTATCATTCTTACCATGGTTCGGAGGTGTCCATGACATTGTGGCGCATCCGCCTGCCGGACGTCGGGGCTAACCCGCGAGGTCTGCCGGCCGAGACGTGCTGATTCTCCTCCTCGCGCATCTTGCCGCCGCGCTGACGGCGCCCGCGCTGGTGCACCGGCTCGGGCTGCGCGCGTTCTACCTGCTGGCCGCCGTGCCCGCGGCGGCCGCGGCATGGGTGATCGCGCACACCGGCCGAGTGGTCGACGGAGGCGCGCTCGAATGGTCGGTCCCGTGGATCCGCCCGCTCGGCCTGACGCTGGCACTCCGCATGGATGCGCTGTCGTGGCTGATGGCGCTGCTGGTGGCCGCCATCGGTGCGCTGGTGCTGCTGTACTGCGCGCGGTACTTCAGCGCAGACGAGCCCGGCCTCGGCCAGTTCGGCGGCGTGTTCGTCGGCTTCGCCGGGTCGATGCTCGGCCTCGTCGTCAGCGACGACCTCCTGCTGCTGTACGTGTTCTGGGAGCTGACCACCGTCTGCTCGTACCTGCTGATCGGCCACACAACGACCAGCCGGCGCAGTCGCAGGGCGGCGTTGCAGGCGCTTGTGGTGACCACCGCCGGCGGCCTGGCGATGCTGGCCGGCATCGTGATGCTCGGCGAGGCCGCCGGCACCTATCTGTGGTCCGAGATGGCGCACGCCCTGCCGGGCGGGTGGTATCTAGCAGTGGCGGTGATCCTGATCCTGCTGGGAGCGCTCTCCAAGTCGGCTATCTTCCCGTTCAGCTTCTGGCTGCCCGCGGCGATGGCGGCACCGACGCCGGTCAGCGCCTACCTGCACGCCGCGGCGATGGTCAAGGCGGGCGTCTTCCTGATCGCACAGTTAGCGCCGGCGGTCGTGCTGGCCGGAGGCCCCGCGGCCGTGTCGTGGCGCGCCCTCGTGCTGACCGCCGGGCTGGCCACACTGCTGTTCGGTGGCTGGTCGGCCCTCCGCCAGCACGACCTGAAGCTGCTGCTGGCGTACGGGACGGTCAGCCAGCTCGGCCTGCTTACCGTCGTGCTCGGCGCCGGCCGGCGAGACGCTGCGCTTGCCGGTGGGGCGCTGCTGGCCGCGGACGCGCTGTCCAAGGCAGCGCTCTTCCTCGTCGTCGGCATCGTCGAGCGAATGACCGGCACGCGCGACCTGCGCCGGCTCAGCGGCCTGTATCGCCGCGCGCCCGCGCTCGCCGTGGCCGCCGGACTGGCCGCAGCCTCGGCGGCCGGACTGCCGCCACTGATCGGGTTCGTCGCCAAGGAGGCCGTGTTCGCATCCCTGTTCGAGGGCGGCTTCATTGAACGCGCAGTGCTGGCCGGAGTCGTCGCCGGCTCTATGCTGACCGTCGCGTACATGCTGCGCTTCGTGTGGGGCGCTTTCGCGACCAAGTCAGTCGCGCCGGAGGACGACGCGACGGCGGCCGGCACGACCGCCGTCGACCGCACCACGCTTCGCGTACTGCTGGCCTCTCCGATGCTGCTGGGCGTGGCCGGCCTGATCGCCGGAGTCGCGGCGCCGGCACTCGATCGCCTGCTGTCCCCCTACGCTGAGAAGTGCGCCGGGTCTGGGCCCGTGTACCATCTGGCGCTCTGGCACGGATTGAACGTGGCGCTCGGCCTGTCTGCGCTGGTGCTCCTCGTCGGCGCCATCTGGTTCCGGGCTTCCGTGCGAGGCGCCGATCTCCGTCCGTCCGCGCCCGCCCGCAGCAGCACCGGCCAGCGGCTCTACTACCGGCTGATGGCGACCGTGGACCGGGCGGCCGTGGCGGTGACGGGCGCGACCCAGCGGGGATCGTTGCCGTTCTACCTCGGCATGATCCTCGTGGCGCTGCTCGCCGCCGCCGCAGCGGCATTCGTGGCCGGACGACCCTCGGGGGCGTCCCTTCGCCTGTGGGACACGCCACTGCACGCGCTGCCCGTGGCGATGATGATCGTCGCGGCCGTGTTCGCCGTGCGGTCCCTCAGGCGGCTGACCGCAGTGATCCTCGTCGGGCTCACCGGGTACGCTCTCGCCGGTCTGTTCCTGTTGTACGGAGCGCCGGACCTGGCCCTCACTCAGTTCCTGGTGGAGACGGTCACCCTGGTCATGGTGGTGCTGGTGCTGCGCCGCCTGCCCAGCCACTTCTCGCAGCGCCCGACGCTCCCGTCCCGCTGGTGGCGCGTCGGTCTCGGAGTCGCCGTCGGGATCGTCGTCGCCGGCATGGTCTCCGTCGCCGTCGGCGCCCGGCAGGCGACGCCCGTCTCCGCCGACTTCCCGGGCCTGGCCGTGCTGTACGGGGGCGGACGCAACATCGTCAACGTCATCCTGGTCGACATCCGGGCCTGGGACACGATGGGCGAGGTGTCGGTGCTGGTCGCCGTCGCAACCGGTGTGGCGAGCCTGATCTTCCAGCGCCCCGAGAAGCTGCGGCGCCGGGGTCCCATAGACCCGGTGCCGCGGCCGCCCGGCGGCGAGGAGGTCTGGCTCATGGCGGGACACACGCTGGAGGCAGGCCGCCGGTCCGCCATGCTTGAGGTGGTGACGCGACTGCTCTTCCAGCCGATGATCCTGGTGTCGATCTACCTGCTGTTCTCCGGCCACAACACGCCCGGCGGAGGGTTCTCCGGCGGCCTGGTCGCGGCCCTGGCCCTGATCATCCGGTACCTGGCCGGTGGGCGGCACGAGCTCGCCGCCGCAGCCCCGATCAACGCCGGCGCGGCACTCGGCGGGGGCCTGCTGATCGCCGTCGGCGCCGGCGCAGGCGCCCTCGTCCTCGGCGGAGAAGTTCTGCAGAGCGCCGTGCTGGACTTCCACGTGCCGCTGCTGGGGCATGTGCGCCTGGTCACGTCGACGCTCTTCGACATCGGCGTCTACCTGATCGTCGTCGGGTTGATCCTGGACGTGCTGCGCAGCCTCGGCGCCGAGATCGACCGCCATCAGGAAGCCGAGCGGGCGGAGAAGCCGGCGTGACATTGAGCGTCGCCATGCTCGTCGCCGTCGGTGTGCTGTTCGCCGCCGGAGTCACACTGCTGCTGGAGCGGACGCTTACCCGGGTCCTGCTGGGCGTGATCCTGCTGGGGAACGGGGCGAACCTGGCCATCCTGCTCGGCGCCAGGCCGGGAGGTCCGCCGATCGTGGGCGTCACGGAGCCGTCGCGGATGACCGACCCGCTCCCTCAGGCCATGATCCTGACCGCCATCGTCATTTCGCTCGGCATGACGGCCTTCCTCCTCGCCCTGGCGTACCGCAGCTGGCGACTGGAGGGGCAGGACCACGTGCAGGACGACATCGAGGACCGCCGAATCGTGGAGCTGGCCCAGCGGGCTGAGGCGTCCGACGCCGCCGATGTCGACGACGGCGACGAGGACGACGCGGAAGAGGAGGATGCATGACCTGGCTCGTGCCCCTCCCCGTGGTGATACCTCTGCTCGGCGCGGCGGTGACGCTTCTCATGTTCCGCCGGCCGCGGATCCAGCAGGATGTCGGCGTCGGCACGATGACCGCCACCCTGATCGTGGCGGCGGCGCTGCTCTCCTTGTCCCGCACGGGGCCGCTGATCGTCGCGGTGGGCGGCTGGCCGGTGCCGCTGGGGATCGTGCTCGTCGCCGACCGCCTCGCTGCGCTGATGCTGGTCGTCTCCTCGGGGGTGACGCTGTGCGTGCTGCTCTACTCTATCGGGCAGAGAGCGGCGGACGGCGATGAGACGGCGCCGCTGGCCGTCTTCTACCCCGCGTACCTGATCCTCACCGCCGGCGTCGCCAACGCCTTCCTCGCCGGCGACCTGTTCAATCTGTACGTCGGATTCGAGATCCTGCTGGCGGCCAGCTTCGTGCTGATCACCCTCGGGGGGGCCGGGACGCGTGTGCGGGCCGGCGCCACGTACGTGATCGTCAGCTTGCTCTCGTCCGTGATCTTCGTGGTCGGCATCGGCCTCATCTACGCGGCTACCGGCAGCCTGAACATGGCGCACCTCGCGTCCCGGCTGGACGCACTGCCGGACGGTGTACGGCTGCTCCTCCACTCCATGCTCCTGCTGGCCTTCGGAGTCAAAGCGGCTGTGTTCCCGCTGTCGGCCTGGCTGCCGGACAGCTACCCGACCGCTCCGGCGCCGGTCACGGCGGTGTTCGCCGGCCTGCTCACCAAGGTCGGCGTGTACGCGCTCATCCGCACCGAGACACTGCTCTTCCCCGGCGGCAGGGTCGCGGATGTGCTGATGGTCGCCGCACTCGCGACCCTCGTGGTCGGCATCCTCGGCGCGATCTCTCAGTCCGGCATCAAGCGCATGCTCTCGTTCATCCTGGTCAGCCACATCGGCTATCTCCTGTTCGGCATCGGCCTGGTCTCCCGCGCCGGCATGGCCGCGGCGGTGTTCTACACCGTCCACCACATCGTGATCCTGACGACGCTGTTCCTCGTCGCGGGGCTGATCGAACGGTACGGGGGGACCACCGCCATCAGGCAGCTCGGTGGGCTGGCGCGCTCGGCGCCGGTGCTGGGCGTGCTGTTCCTGGTGCCGGCGTTCAATCTGGCCGGCATCCCGCCGTTCTCCGGCTTCATCGGCAAGCTCGGGCTGGTCAGCGCGGGCGTCCAGCAAGGCGATCTCTTGGCCTACGTCCTCATCGCCGGCAGCCTGCTGACCAGTCTGCTGACCCTGTACGCGGTGGGTCGAGTGTGGAACCTGGCGTTCTGGCGCGCGCCCACGTGTGCGCTCCCCGACGGGCAGCCGCAGCCGTCGTCGGGGTTGATGCTGGCTGCGACGACGGCGCTCGTCGTGGCCGGTGCCGCGCTCACGCTGATCGCCGGGCCCCTGTACGACTTCAGCGACGCGACGGCTGCCGAGCTGCTCGCGCGCACGCCCTACGTGCACGCCGTGCTGTCCGGGGGAACCCCGTGATCAGGCCCCCGGGCATCCGGCGTCGCATCCGCGACGAGCTCATCGCCATGGGCGGACTCGTCGCCGTCTGGATGCTGCTGTGGGGCAAGTTCTCCTGGATGACCTTCCTCAGCGGGCTCGTCGTCTCCGCCCTGGTGCTCGGCGTGTTCCCCCTGCCGCCGGTGACGTTCCAGGGGAGGGTGCGGCCCTTGGGGGTGGTGCGGTTCGCCGTCCGCTTCTCGATCGATCTGGTGGTGGCCAGCGTGCACCTGGCCTGGACCGCCTTCCGATTCGGATACCAGCCGCGCTGTGCGGTTATCGCCGTACAACTGGCGGTGCGCTCAGACCTGAACCTCACGCTGTGCGGAGAGGCCGTCTCGCTGATTCCCGGCAGCCTCATCATCGACATCAGGCGCGACGCGGGTGTGCTCTACATCCACGTGTTCGACGTGAAGGACCAGGCGGCCGCGGAGCGATTCCGCAAAACAGTCTACGCCCTGGAAGCAAGAATCATCGGAGCCATCGGCTCCGATGAAGAAATCAGGCAAGTCGCCGACAGAGGAGAGAGCCGATGACCATCATTGCAGTCGTCGTCGTGGTGCTGCTGGCCGCAGGGATCGGGCTGACGCTCGTACGGATCGTGCGCGGCCCTTCCACCCTGGACAGGATCATTGGCACGGACGTGCTGCTTGCCATCATCCTCGGTGCGATCGCCACACAGGCCGCCTACACCCGGGACGCGAGCGCGCTGCCGATCCTGCTGGGAATGAGCCTGCTCGGGGCCGTCGGATCGATCGCAGTCGGGCGGTTCCTCGATCCCGCATCCCGAGTCGCGCCTTCAGCGGCAGTACGCGAAGAGCGACCGGAGCATCAGCCATCCGACCGGAAGGACCAGTCATGACCTCGGTCGTCGACGTCGTCGCCGGCGCCTGCCTGCTGATCGGCGCCGTGTTGAGCCTGGCCGCGGGCCTCGGGGTGCTGCGCTTTCCCGACCTGCTCGCGCGCATGCACTCGGCGACCAAGCCGCAGGTGCTGGGGCTGCTGCTCATCCTCATTGGGGCCGCTCTGCGCCTGGGCACCATCGTCGACATCACAACGCTCGCGCTGGTCGGGGCGTTCCAGTTGGCCGTCGCCCCCGTCGCCGCGCACATGGTGGGCCGTGCGGCGTACCGGACCGGTCAGTTCCGGCCCGACCTGCTGGTCACCGACGAACTCGCCGCTGCCCGCAGGGCAGGTGGCGAGTCCGGGTGACCGCTGGACAGCTGGCGAGTCCGGCTGACCGCACTCCTCCCCGCTCTGCGGACGCTGCCCTCGGCGCCTCGGTCGACCAGCAGCCGCCGCGGCAGCACTGCGCCGGCGGCGGCGAGGCTGCTTTGCCCCTGCCGCCGCCGCAGCACTGCGCAGGCGGCGCCTTGAGGCTGTTGAGGCGGCGGCGGCTCTGACGCCTCATCCTGGGCAGGTCCCAGCCGCACGCGAACCACCACGACGATCGCGCCGACACCGACGACGGCCGCGGCGCTTGGTGTCCCAACGATTGTGCGCTGCGTGAACGCGCTGCCGATTTGCGGAGGGTTTGTGGTGGGCGATGCTGGGTTTGAACCAGCGACCCCCTGCTTGTAAGGCAGGTGCTCTACCACTGAGCTAATCGCCCACGTGTGGATAGTACACGAGTCGACCGGCTCCGCTCACGCCGGGGCCACTCGTGGGAGCGCCTGGGCTCCGGCCAGGCGGGAAGCCAAGGCCGCTCGTGGGGGTGCCTGAGGCTCCGGCCGGGCGAGAAGCCGCGGCCACTTACAACGACTCCGATCACGTCGACCAGCTTGGCTTCCTGCGCCCTTCGCGGGGCTGTGCCCCGGATGGCAGCGCACCATAGGGTAAGCTTGTGTGGTGGACGCGCCGGGGCACAGCCTGCTCGCCGTGGAGAGTCTCACCTACGAGGTGTGCAGCGGCACGGCTGCGACGCAGGCCCTGCTCCACGACGTCAGTTTCACGGTCGCCGCCGCCTCGATCTTCACCGTTCTCGGCCCTTCGGGCTCCGGCAAGAGCACCCTGCTCCGCTGTCTCAACCGCCTCGCCGAGCCCACCGCCGGGCGTGTGCTTCTGGAGGGCATGCCGACGGCGGAGCTGCCGATCCAGGAGCTGCGGCGGCGCGTAGGCATGGTGTTCCAGGCCGCCGCCCTCTTCGACGGCACGGTCATGGACAATATCCTCTTCGGGCCACGGCTGCGCGCCTCGGGCCCACGGCTCGCCGCCGCGGAGCGGGATCAGGCCACTGACCTGCTGCGCCGCGTCGGCCTGCCTCCGGCCCTGTACGACCAGCCGGCCGACCAGCTCTCCGGTGGCGAGGCGCAGCGAGTCTCGCTCGCCCGCGCACTGGCCAACGATCCCGACGTCCTTCTGCTCGACGAGCCCACCGCATCCCTCGACCCTGCAGCGAGCAGGCACATCGAAGACCTCCTGTTGAGGCTGGCCACGGAGACGTCGCTCACGCTCGTCTTCGTGACACACGACGTCGCCCAGGCGCGCCGCATCGGCGACCATGGCCTCCTGCTGGTCGACGGGCAGGTGGCCGATGAGGGGCGCCTGCCCGACTTTCTGGAGCGCCCCGGGCGCGAGATCACTCGCCGTTTCGTGGAGGGGCGCCTGCGCACAGACGCCGAGGTTGAGAGGCTGGCAGAAGAGGCGGCCTGGCCGGCGACGGAGCGGGCCGCCGACCATCAGGCCGAGGTCGACCGCCGCGAGGCTGGATGATGACTGCCGCCGAACCCTTCGGCTTCACCAGCGTGGCGGCAGCGCTCGCGCTCGTGGCGCTGGCCGCCCTGCTGGGCTGGCGCCAGCGTCTCGGCAACGGCAAAGACATCGGCGTCGCCTGTATCCGCTCGTTCGTACAACTCACCGCCGTCGGCTACGCGATCCACCTCATCTTGCGGGAGGATCGCCCGCTCTGGGTGATCCTCATGATCGTGGCCATGCTGGTCTTCGCGACCGCCACCTCCGCGCGGCGTGCTAAACCCCTGCCCGGCGCTCCGTGGCTCATGTTCACGGCCATCGGCGCGTCCGCCGCAGTAACGCTGGGTCTGCTGCTCGGGCTCGACATCATCCCCGCCGGAGCGCGCTACGTGATCCCGATCGGGGGCATGATCATAGGCAACACCATGAACGTAGCGTCGGTGACCGCCCTCCGGCTCCTCGAGGACACCCGTGGCCGCCGCCTGCAGATCGAGGCCGCCCTCGCCCTCGGCGCGTCGCCGAGACAGGCCACCGCGGCCATCACCCGCCGCGCCGTGCGACTCGCCATGGTGCCGGTCATCGACAGCACGAAGACCACCGGCATCGTCTTCCTGCCGGGCGCCATGACCGGCATGATCCTCGCCGGCGCCGATCCTCTGCAGGCCGTACGCCTGCAGCTGGTCGTCATGTTCCTGCTGCTCGCCGCCGTCGCCCTGGCGGCGACGCTCGTCAGCCGGCTCGCGCCGGGCCGGCTCTTCACGCCGCAGCAGCAGATCCGCAGGCTGGGCGACTAGCGCGACGGCGAGGGCGGCGGGATCGGAGCGGGAGCGCCAGGCCGCAGCGGGGACGACAGCCGGAGCTGCACTCAGCGCGTAACGGGAGCGACGGCCGGAGCCGCACTCAGCGCGGAGCCGGAGCCCCGGCCGGCGCAACGCCCAGCGTACGCACAACAAAGAGGGGCGGGGTGCCCTTCGGCGCTCCGCCCCTCCCGACCCAACTCCAGACCCAGCAGACTACTGCGGCTGCACCTCACGCCAGGTGTTCTGGACGCGCCTGGCGAGCGACGGGAAGCGCTGATCGAGGTTGGCGAGGCAGTTGTCGTTGTAGAGGACGCGCGGCGTACCCTTCATTTCATAGTCGCCGGCGGCGATGACCATGCCGTGGATGTCGCCGGTGCCGTGCGAAATATTCATGGGACCATCGCCGTAGATAACCCCATAGTACTGCGCGGTGCCGCCCCAGCTCAGGGTGCTGCCGCCGAGGATCATGAGAATCCCCGGCTGCGCCTCGGAGTTCAGCGTTATGTTGCCCGTGACCTTGACCTCGCTGACAGACGTCGGCTCGAGCACGCAGAGCCCGCTCAGGCCGCCCGTCGGAGCCCAGATCGAGTCCGCGGGACTTGCCTTGGCTGCGCTGACCGAGGTGAAGTAACGGCCGTTCGCCTGCGCCGTCGATTTGAGGGAGTCCACGAGGCTCTGCGGGAAGATCTGATCCAGCGGCGTGATGGAGTCGCCGGTCTGCTGGGCGATGCCCGACTGGGTCACGTCCGACTCCTCGATCGACCCGCCGACATGCACCGTCGTGGTCGTGCCGGCCGGCGGGGGGACCTCAATGCGGATCTTCGGATTGTTGCCCCCGCCGTTGCTCATGAGGTTTCCGCCCGCCCAGAGGGGAATGCCCCGCGGCAGCGCCATATCCATGTAGGTACGCTCCACCTGGCTGACGACGCGCGTCGCCCGGTCCCCGACGGCCGCCTGAGCGATCAACCACATGATGCCGTTACCGTTTGCGTCGTAGCGGATCGTGGTGTCGACCGGCTCCTGATCATCGTACCAATCGACGATGATGAACTGGCCGGACGCCGGGTCCGGGAACTCGCTCACCGGGAATCTGCTGCGAAAGGCGTCGGCATCGAAGGTGGGTATCGTGGCTGCGGTCTTCGGCCAGCTCGTGCTCAGCATCGCCATGCCCGAGTCAAGCCCCGCCTCGCACACTGTGAACGACTTGACGTGCTGCTTCGTGTCTGAGCTGTTGTGCCGCACGTTGACGGTGAGCGCTACCAGGCTCGCCGCCGAGATCGCTAGTGCCGCAACGATGCCGATGATGAGCACCAGGCCGGCGCCGCGCTCGCGGTCTCGGCGACCGGCGCCACACCGATGCGAAAGGATCATGACATCACCTCGTATTCCGGAGTTGGGCCGTCGTGCGCAGGTGGGTGTGGACGGGCGACTTGCCGGGGTTCAGGTCCAGCAGGACGTTGATCTCGACCGCCCTGATCCCTGCCCGGTCGGAGATGCCGCGTACGTCGTGGCTGTGGGCGAGCGTTCCATCACTGTTGTAGTAGATGTAGGCGAAGAGCGGCGTCGGGTTCGCCGCGCTCGGCGTCGTCTCATTTGTCACGTACGACGCCATGAGCTGGGCGCCTTCGCCGGTTGTGCGCTCGGAGAGATCGAAGCCGGATTCCGCCGCATCGTCCACCCCCTGGATGCCGTTGGCGGGGCTGTCCATATCCTGAAACCGCCACAGCTCACCGTTGGAGTACAGCCGGTACAGGACGAGGCGCGGAGCGACGTCGGCGAACTGGTTCCCCGACTTGTTGAACGTAGTGTACGCCTCGATGTAGAAGGGCCTGGCCCGCACGATGGCGACCTCAGTGGACGATGCCGGCGGCTGCTCGACGTCGCGGATCTCGCGAACCATGCGCGCCAGCGCGAGACGTGTGGAGTCGTTCGCCCTCTCGCGTCTGGACGTGTTGGCGTAGGACTTGGAGAGCGCAAACCAGCTCACGAGGATCATGGCTGTAATGACGAGACTGATGCTCATCGCAACGAGCAGCTCGACCATCGTCATGCCCTGCTGGCGACGCCCCCGACGAGCCACGCGGAGGACTGATGCGGAGTGCATGCTCATACCGGTATCGCCTCGCCGATCATGGGTAGGCCGCCGTGCCGTCACCGTTGCTGACATTGACGACCTGCGACTTCAGCAGCTCCGCCATGTTGAATTTGTGGGACAGCATGAAGTAGACGTTGTAGAGCCCGGCGGGAAGGCTGATCCATATGGCGCTGTTGTTCTTCTTGACCTGGACACCGCTGGGCGGAGTCGTGTAGCCGACGACACCCGCCAGCGTGTACCACTCCCCGGAGGCCACATTCTGCACCCATACGTAGGCATGCTTGTCGCCGTTGTTCCTGACGACGATCTGCCGCGGGACGGGCGCGCCGGTCGTGACCGGGTCCGCAGTCGCGTTCTCCGACTGGTTGCCGGCGAGGTCGACGGCGCGCACGCGGTACGTCCAGGTGGTCAACCAGCCGGCCGTCGTGTCCTCGTACACCGTATCCTCATACAGAGTCTGCAGCGTCTCCCACGTGGCCGAGCCGGCCTTCCGGCGCTCCACGATGTAGCCGGCCAGGCCGCTCGCCGGCGATCCGACATCCGTGGAGGCGGTCCACGTGAGATGAACGGTAGGCTTGCCTATGAAGACCGAGGCGATGAGAGGCGCAGGCACGCTGGGCGGCGTGATGTCGGTCGTTGCGCCCGGCGTCGCCATGACCGCCGCCGTAAAGGGGCCCGTGGCACCGGTAGTATCGACGGTCCTGACCTTGTAGTAGTACGTCGTGCCGTTGGTCACGTCCGTGTCCGTGTAGGAAGTCGTCGTGGTGGCGTCGCCGATGTGATCGAACGAGACGCCGTCGGGGGAGCGATACACCTCATAGCGTTCGACGCCGCCGGTGGCGGCGGTCGTCCACGTGAGGAGCACACTCCCGTCGCCGGGCAGCGCCGCCAGATTGGTAGGCGCCGGCGGCAGGCTGTTGACGAACTCGAGGGCAAGGCTCCAGGGCATCCCCTGGACGCGCGAGCCGGCCCCGGCGACGGCGACCACATTGATGACGTAGACGCCGTTGGGCGCGGAGAGGTTGTCCCATGAGAAACGGTAGTGGGCCGGTTCGGCCGAATCGACCGGCTGCGTTACCTTCTGCGAGGCGACCGCGGCGCCGTTGAGCGGCGTGACGGTGAAGAGCACGTACCCGCGCTCGGCCTCGGCGGCGGCCTGGTTCATGCTCAGGATGTCTTCGGGCGCGATGTAGGCGTCGATCTCGAGTGGCCCGCCGACGATGGTCGTTCTGTTGGTGGTCGAGTCGGTGTCCAAGACGTCGGAGGGGCCCAGGCCGACCCTTATGATCTGTGGCCCCGCGTGCTGCTTGGAGACCATGGTGCTGAGCACGACCGGCTTGACGGGCGAGGGAGGCGCCGGCCAGCTCACCGTGATCGTGACTTGCTTATAGCTTTCGCTGCCGTCGACGGCGCCGGGATTACCGTCCTTGCCGATAAGGTCGACGTTGTAGGCCACCGTGAACTGGCGCTCGCCGCCGCCGCCCGTCGCCCACGTGACGTCGGTGCCGAACATGCTGTTCGGTACCGTATTGTTGGTCAGCGCGGCCTGCTCGATCAGGTCGTAGTCGAGCCCGCGAATCTTCTCGAGCTTGTCCTGGGCGAGCTGGAGCGCGGCGTTGCGCACGAGGTCGCCCGAGGACGCCTTCTGCGCCCCCACGAAGACGGGGACGAGCGCCGCGAAGGCGATGCCCGCGATGACGATGGTAATGAGCAACTCGACGAAGCTGAAGCCGGCGGCGCGCCCGCCATGCCGCTGTGTGTGCCACTTCATAAACAGCCCTGCCTCCGGATAGCGAGGGTCCTTCTCACAGCCACTTATCGGCGCGACCGGGAGAAACTGAAGCCGGCGTCGCGCCCGCTCGCCCAGAGGGGCGCATCCCTGGCGCTTCGACCGTCATGGCGAAGTCCTGCCGAGGCGGCCCCTTCGAAGGGCACGGCTATTCTCCCACCGAACGGAGAGTTGTAATCGCGGACGGGGCTCACGCACCACGGAACATTCGTCTATGGTGTCTGGTACCGGCTTAGCGACGTCGCTGCAAGGCCGTTCGCATGATGACGAGAAGAGCGCTCGGCAAGACCCGGGCGGCAGCTCGCGGCGAGCGGGCGCAGCCGCTCTCGCCGCGCTCTACTTGACGCCCTGCAGATCGCGGAGCGTCCGCTGCAGAGCCTCGATCCGGCGGCCATACTCCGCGAACTCGCCTGCCCGCAGCGCCTTCTGGGCCGCCTCGAACTGCGCATTGGCGCGAGCGACCAGCTCACGGGCTCGCGCATTCAGCGTGGCGCCCGTGCCTTCTTCGCCTTCAGCCCCGGGGGCGTCCTGCTCGGCGCCTGTGGAGACATCCTCGCCGAACGCCGCAGCCAGGGCCTCACCCAGCGTCGGCCTCATCATCACCACCTGGCGAGCGTCATCGTCCTCGTTGTCGGCGCTGGCCGGCGCACGATAGAAGACGATCACGCGCTTGAGTTGCGGCAGTTCCGTCTCCAGCGACTGCAGGTAGAGCGGCTGCACGTAGAGCAGTGAGTCCTCGATAGGCGTGACGAGCAGGTTGCCCAGGATGACGCGCGATCCCTGCTGGCCCCACAGCGTGCGCTGCGAGGAGATCTCGGGATCCTGGTTGATCGCGGACTCGACCTGGCTCGGCCCGAAGACGGTGGTGCTCTTGGAGAAGACGAAGTTGAGGCACTTGCCGTAGTCGACCGAGTCGGAACGGGCGCCCAGCCAGGCGATCATGTTGCTGCGGCCGTTGGGCACGAACGGCAGCATGAGCAGGAATTCCTCCTTGGCCGCCCCGGGCAGCCTCATGATCACGTAGTACGCCTGCATCCGCCCGCTGCCGGAGAGCGCGACGTTCTGCGCGACCGCCCACTGGTCGCCTTTGTTGTAGAGCACGTCGGGATCGTCCACGTGATAGGTGGAGTACACCTCGGCCTGCACGTTGAAGAGGCCCTCCGGGTAGCGCATGTGCTCGATCAGCGCCTTGGGCAGCTCGCTCTTCGGCGCGAACAGGGTGGGATAGGCCGCCTGATACGCCTTGAGCAGCGGGTCTTCGGTGTCGAAAGCGTAGAACTTCATCGAGCCGTTATAGGCGTCGACCACAATCTTGACCGCATTGCGTAGGTAGTTGACCCCGCTCTGCGGCGTGGAGTACGGGTAGCGGCTGGTAGTGGTGTAGGCATCCTGGATCCACCAGAGCCGCCCGTCGGCGATCACCATGTACGGGTCGTGATCGAGAACGAGGAACGGCGCCGCATCGCTGATGCGCGTGCGGATGTTGTTGCGGATAATGATGCGGCTCTCGTCGACGATCGAGGACGTCGTGAAGAACTTGATCGTGCGGAACCGCGCAGCGAACGCCAGGCGGTTGAGAAGCGGCGAGATCGGAATGCCGCCCGTGCCGTCGTAGCGGCGATAGACGTCGCCGCTCTCGCCGGGATAGTCGAACTCCTCGTTCGTCGTCTTCACGAGGCTGTACTCGGTGCCGCGCTCTCCGTAGTAGATGCGCGGCTGCTCTATCTCGAGGCCGGCGACGCTTCGCGTGGGGATATCCTGCACGAGGAAGTCGGGCGAGCCGTCGGCCGTCACCTGATTGACTGCGGACATCGTCACACCGAACCCATGCGTGTACGTGATGTGCTGGTTAACCCACGTCTGCGCCTGCTGGGGAAGGCCATCGATGTTCAGCTCGCGAGGCGACAGCATCGTCTGGCGGTACACCCCATTAACTGTATAGCGGTCGACGTCCGCGTCGAGGAATGAGTAGTAGGGGCGCAGCTCCTGGAGCTGGCGGTAGCTGGTCACAAGCGTCTGGGGATCCCAGAGCCTGATGTTGCGCGTAGTCGGCTGATTCTCCTGGAGCTTCTGTGCGGTGAGCGGGATCTTGGCGCCGAGGGAGCGCTGCGTAATCTCGTCGAGGTTGTACGCGGCTTTCGTCGCCGCGAGGTTGTAGCCGAGGTACTCGCGCTCCTTGGCGAGCTGGTTCGGGTTGACGACCAGCGACTGGTACGCGGCCGGCACCACGGCTCGAACGACGACGAGCGCGGCCACCCAGACGGCGACGGTGAGCGGCCACCACTGGCGCCGGCGCCTGACGTTCCAGACGAGCACGCCGGCGAGCCCGAGGGCGATCACCATCATCACGTAGGTCAACGGCAGCCTGAGGTTGACGTCGGTGTGGCCGGCGCCGTAGACCGCTCCGGCCGTCGAGTACAGCAGCTCCCAGCCGCGGAAGAGCTCGCCGGCAGCGACGGTCACGAAGACCGCGGCGAGGATCCCTGAGAGATGCGCAACCGCCGGGCCGCCGAGCCTGACGGAGAGCTGCGGGATCTGCGGATTCTGAGGGCCGCCGAAGCCTTCGGCGGCGTCGGCCTTCGGCGTCCTCGTCCCGAGGTAGATCCCGCCCATGACGAGGTGCATGACGACGGCCAGCACGAGGCTCGTCACCAGGGCCGCGAAGATGTAGGCGTGCAGCGCTCGCCACGCCGGCAGCGAGAAGACGTAGAAGGCGATGTCGTGGCCGAAGACCGGGTCCGCCTGCCCGAAGGGGGCCTGCTTGAAGTAGAGCAGGAACGTCTCCCACCGCGACGAGGCAGCGATTGCGGCGAAGAGCGCAACGACGACGCTCAGGAGCGCGCCGCCACGCCCTGCCCAGCGGCGCACCGCCTCGCTGTGAGGCTCGAGAAGGTCGCCGGACTCCGTGACCCGGAAGCTCGGCGCGAGGCGGCGGGCGACCTCGACGTTGGCCAGGACGATCGCGAGGAACACGGCGAAGGCCGCGATGCCGGTGAGCGCCTGCCACCAGATACGCGTCCAGAAGACGCCGCGGAAGCCGACCTCCCCGAACCACAGCCAGTCCACATAGAGGCTGAGCAGGCGGCCGCCGAAGACGAGGACGAGCACGACGGCCGCAACGATGACCGCGACCAGCACGCGGGGGCGCGCTGCGCGCGGCACGCCAGAAGGCCCAGTGGCCTGCCGCCTCGGACGCATGAAGCGGACGTTGTCCATGGCAGGATTATGTCAGGTCCGCAGCGGCGCCGCACTCGACCGGCTGGCAGTCGGCCGCGCACGCTGCGACGAGCGTCAGTTGTGCACAGCCTTCTCGGCGCGCAGCATCGCCATGAAGCGCTGCGCCATGCGGGGATCGAGCTCCCCCGCGGTCGCCTCGCGAAAGGTCTTATCCATCAGGCCGCCCTGTGCGGCCACGCCGTAGCGCCGGCAGACGGCGAAAGCCCGTGCGACGCGCGGGATAGCGCTTCCGCGCCTCCCCTCGGGGTACCCCAGTCCGTCCCACCGCTCATTGCCGTACACCAGCGCCTCCACCGCGAACCGCCGCACCTCGCCGGAACGCGCCTGGCCGCCGCCGGCACCGAGAATGGCTGCGACCTCATCCCACATCGTGCCCGTCTCATGGACGGCCAGCGCCGTGATGAGCCCTTGGGTCTCGGCCTTGCTGAGCCCGATGAAGCGTGCGAAGCGGCTGCCGAGCTCCACCAGATCGCCGCCGATCTCGACGGCGAGATCGTCCTGGCCGTCACAGTGCACGCAGACGCGATTGCGCCCGCGCGCCTTGGCCCGCAGCAGCGCGGCGTCAGCAGCTCCCAGCACACCGTCGGCGTCTGCCGCGGAGTCGGGGAACGCAGCCACCCCGATGGATATCGTCACCCGCAGGTCCACGCGATCGACCTCCATCTCGGCCACAGCCACCCGGATGCGCTCAGCGAGCGTCTTCGCCTCAGAGAGGCCTGTATTAGGGAGGATCATCACGAACTCCTCGCCGCCGTAGCGGGCGAGGAAATCCGACTCGCGCGAGCACCTCCGTAGAACCCCGGTCACCGCACGCAGGACGTCGTCGCCCTTCTGGTGGCCGATGGTGTCATTGACCCTCTTGAAGTGATCGAGGTCCATCATCAGCAGGCAGAAACGCTCTCCGTAGCGTCTGGCGCGGCTCACCTCGCTGGCGAGCGCCTCGCAGAAGTGGCGATAGTTGGAGATGCCGGTGAGGCCGTCGCTCACCGCGCGTCGTTCGAGCTCCGAGTAGACGCCTACGTTGCGGATGGCGATCGCCGCCACGTCGGCGAAGAGCTGCACGGGCTCGAAATCGGACTCGCTGAAGACGCGCCCGCCATGGCGGTTGAGGCAGAGCACCCCCATGACCTCAGCGCCGAATCTGAGCGGCACGATGATCGACGCCTGAGCCTCGCCGCACGGCGTCTCCGGAGCGTGAACCGTACGGGGGTCACGCGCCATATCGTTGACCAACTGCGCTTCGTTGTGGCGAAGGACCCAGCCCAGGACGCCGCGATCCAGCGGCACGCGACAGTCCTGGAGCTGCGCGTCATGCAAGCCGCAGGTGAACACGCACACCAGCGCATCCCCCGCAGCCTCCTTCAGCCACATCTCCCCGGTGTCGAAGCTGACGATCGCCTTGAGCTTCTCCGAGGCCTTGGAGCACAGGGTCCCCTGATCGCGTGTGTCTAGGAGCGCCATGCTGAGGTCAAGGAGCGTGCGATACACGGTCAACTGGCGCTCGAGCCTCTCTGCCGAGCGCTCGAGGCGTTCGTATCGGTGTGCATTCTCGATGGCCACCGCGGCAGACTCGGCGACGATATCGAGTGAGTTCACCAGATCGGGAGTCGGCGCAGACCAGTAGCCGCAACCGTGCAGGGCAAGGACGCCGATCAGCTCGCCGGCCCTGTCGCGCAGGGGCACGAGCAGACGACTCCCAGCCACCCACTTGCCCTCACGGCTCAACCCGACATCGAGCGGCGGCAGATGGTGGAGTTGCTCGGCGGTCCAGCGATGCCGCCGATGATCGACGTAATAGGAGCGGCCGGTCCGGTGCGCTTCGAGCATGAGCTCGTTCCATATTCGCACTGGCACCGGCCGCTGGGGGAACCCGCAATCGTGCCCGGGGTCATCGCCAACCGTCGCGTGCACGTGGAAGAGCTCGCCATCATCCTCGGCCAGGTAGACTGCGGCAGCGCGGAAGCCGAACGTCTCACCGAGTGCCATCGCCAGCACGTGCGCGACCGCGTCGAGCGTCAGGCTCGACTGCAGCTGGCTGCAGAGCGCGATGAGGCGGCGCAACAGCTCAACCTCGCCGCACTCGACCCACTCACGATCTCTGCTGTGAAACGCCATCTTCCCTTTCGCTCATCGCATCCGTCGGCGAAGCATACCGCCCAGTGTACTCATGAAACCATGGCTCCGGTAAACAAATCGCGACCGCCGCGGATTGTCCCGTCGTCAGATCTGTCGACGCTTTGTGGTCCCGGCTTGAAGCTCCGCCCACCGCCTGTACCGCCTCCGGTCGTCGGGCCGCTTAACAGCCCTCCGGCTTGAAGCCCATGTTCCCGGCGAAGACGTCGAGGAAGCGCTCGTCGGTGGCGAGCTCGAGGAACTTGATGCGATCACGCAGCCGCGCCATGCGGCGCCGGGCGCGCACGTCGATGAGGGCCATCTGCACACCGACGCCGGCCGCATTGCCGACGAAGGCGACCCGCCGCCGGGGCAGCGGCGGGAAGAGGTCGAGCATCTGCGCCGCGGCCAGATCGAGGTAGTTGCCGAACGCACCGGCCACGTACACCCGGTCCAGCGTCTCCAGAGAGACGCCGAGGTTCTCCATGAGCAACTCCCAGCCCGTCGTGATGGCGCCCTTGGCAAGCTGCAGCGCACGGACGTCGTGCTGCGTGAAGACAATGTCGCCGTGCGGGCCTGAGGTCACCAGGTATTCGAGGCCATCGTGGCCTTCCCGCACGCGAGGATGCGGCTGCAGTCGCCCCGACTTGTTGACGATCCCGGCGCACACGAGACCGGCGAGGATGTCGACCACGCCGGAGCCGCAGATGCCGACGGGCTCGGTGCCGCCGATCGTGGTGATGGCGGTAGGCTCGCCTTTGCGGGTGATCTTCACACGCTCGATCGCTCCGGCGACCGCCTTCATGCCGTGCCGGATCTGGTAGCCCTCGAAGGCCGGACCGGAGGCGCAGCTCGTTACGGTCACGTGGCCGTCATGGGCAACTGCCACCTCGGTGTTGGTGCCGATGTCGATGGCCATCACCGGACGCTTCTTGCCGGCCATGCGAGTGGCCGTAATGACAGCAAGGGCATCCGAGCCGACGAACCCCGCGATCGGCGGCGGGAAGTGCACGCCGCCCTCCGGGTTCATCTCGATGCCCAGCTCGGCCGCCCGCAGCGTGAGAGGCTCAGCCACAGCCGGAGCGAACGGCGCCTGTCCGAGCCCGATCGGGGAGAGGCCGAGAGCCAGGTGATGCATCGCGGTGTTGCCTACGACGGTCATGTCGCAGATGTCGCGGGGCAGGATCGCCTGGCGCTCACACAAAACGGCGAGGATCTCGTTGATACCACCGCGCACGGCCTCCGCCAGCGCCCGGCCGGCGTCGTTGTTGGCGGCCTGATCGATGCGCGAGATGATGTCCTCACCGAAACGCATCTGCGGGTTCTCGATGGCCTCCCGATCGATCGAGACGCCGCGCGCCAGATCGAAGAGGTAGGCGATGATCTTCGACGTGCCCACGTCGACGGCGACGCCGTACGGTCCCGGCGCGTCGTACCTGGTATGAACATCGATGACGCGCCGCTCGTACTGCGTCACCATAGCCCGCCAGCCGCCGGAACGCAGCGTTGACGCCAGGCTCCCCAGAACGCCGAGCGGCACAGTCACGCCGCCGAGAGCTTCGTTGAGCCGCCTGAGATCCGAGCGCGAATCCTCAAGCGTCGGCGGCTTCAGCTCCAGCGGCTTCCTCACAACCGCCGGGTGGGCGGCGCCATGACGAAGCTTTGACGCCGTGAGGATGCGCCTCTGACCGGCCGTACCCCGCACCTCGACGCTCACGCGGGGCGAGAGCGGCCGGGCCTGACAGGCGAGGCGCCAGCCCTCGGATCTGAGCTTCTCGGAGAGCTTCTTTACCTCGCGGTCGGTCGGCGGCGTGAGTTCTCCGCTGCCCAGCCGGACGAGGCACTTCGCGCACGTCCCGCGACCGGCGCAGTCGGCCGGAATCTCGACCGCGGCGCGCATGAAACCATCAAGGAGTGTCTCCTCCTCCTCAACCTCGATCGTCAGACCGATGGGCTCAACGAATACCCTGGACACGTTCTCTCCTCGTCGTTCGTCGGTGGTTGGGAGCACGGCAGACCCGTCTACCCGCCAGCCCCCCTGGCTCAGTCACCCGCGGAGATCGCCCTTCGGTACGGCGCCTCGCGGCCGACGGTCTCCCGCAGGTGCACCCGGGCCGCGTACGGTGCAGGCGAGCGATGATCGTCATGCCGGCCAGCAAATGGCCGCGTCCGAGCCGGGAGGCCTTCGCGGCGGCAGCCGAGCTCCACGCTGCGGTCGGGACCAGTGTACTCAGTGTACTAGTTGATCGCGGCCTTGTGGCTAGCTGATCGTGGCCTTGTGGCTGCGCGCGAAGAGCTAGGGACGAGCCGTAAGGTCGATGCCCCCGTACCATTTCTTGGACATCGCCGAGATCGACCCGTCCTCGCGCATCTTCCGCAACGCGTAGTTGAGGAGCGCCCGCCAGTCGTCCTCACCCTTCTTGACGGCGATGGCCCGCCGCTCCGAGAACAGGGGATCCCCCGCGACTTCCATCGGCTTGCCCCGGAGGATCAGCCTCTGGCCGGAGATGGAGTCAGTCACCCAGAAGTCCAGACGACGGTCCAGGAGATCGGCGGCGGCCTCACCGTCGGAGAGGTACGTTTTAACGATCGCCGTCGTCGACTTCTTGAGGAAGTCGAAGTAGCTCGTCCCGACCACGACACCGACCGACCTGCCGCTCAGGTCGGCGGCCTCGACCGGAGTTGGGCCAGTCTTCTTGATGAAGGCCTGTGCCCACGTGTAATAGTAAGGCCTGGTAAAGGCCACAGTCTTCTTGGCCGCCTCAGTCACCGTCATCGAGTCGATGGAGGCGTCGTAGCGCCCCTTCTCGAGCCCCGTCGGCACGGTCGCACGCGCCGGGTGCTGCCACTCGATGTCCAGCCCAAGGATGTCGGCAACGCCCTGGGCAACGTCTACGTTGAAGCCGACTGGCCGGCCGGTGGCGGAGTCGACGGAGCTCTGCGGCGCGAAATCGGCATCGTTGGCCACCACCATCGTGCCGCGCTCCACGATCTTGGCGGCACGGCCGGCCGGAGGCCGCCCCAGGATGGTCGCAGCGCGTTCCGACGCCGACCCTCTCAGGGACTCCGCGCCAGGGCTTGAGCCCGCGTCGCCACCGCTGAGCCCGCAGCCCGCAGCCCCGAGAAGCACAGCGACCACGATCGCGAGCAACGCGATACGGAGGAAGTAGGTGCAGCGTTGTGTCATCCGACAGCCCTTTCCGGCAGAATGCGGCCGCCCTGCCCCGGTCGCCGTTCAGATTCATACAGCACGCGGCGGCAAAGGGAAACCGGGAAGCCCGAGCCGCCGCTGCGGCGGCGCCTCGCCGCTGCCTGATTGTGGCCACGCGCGGCCCCGGGTACCATGCCGACATGCCGCCTGACGATGACATACCCACAGGCGGCCCTGCGTCGCAGAGCACACCAGCGGAGATCAGGAGCAGGCGCCGGCGCGTCGTGCGCAGGCTGGCTGACTTCCTTCTGATCGCCGGCGGGCTGATGCTCTCGTATCCCCTCTGGTCAGCTGGCTATACGGCCGTGCACCAGGGAGGCCTTGAGGCGCACTACGCTCACGAGTCGGCTTCGTTCACCCCGCTGGTCGTGAGCCCCACCGGGACGAAGTCGGCCGAACCGACCGCGACCCTCGTTCGGCGCATGGCTCGCGCGTATCGGCGAGGCCTCCGCGCCGGCGACCCGATCGGACGGCTCAGGATCCCCCGGATCGGCCTCAACTGCCTGGTCCAGCAGGGCGTGCGCGCCACGGGGCTGGAGCCCGCCGCCGACAGGTGGCTGTTGCGTAAAGGCCTCGTGCACTACGCGACAACGCCCCTTCCCGGCGAGGGAGAGCCCTTTGCCGTAGCCGGCCACCGGACGACGTACGGCGCGCCGTTCAACAAGCTCGACCGACTGGGGCGCGGCGACCGATTGATCGTCGAGACCCCTTACGCGCGCTTCGTCTACGCGACCGCAAGGACGACGGTCGTCCTGCCCACGAACGTCGGCGTACTCCGCGACCGAGGCTACGGCCTCGTCCTGACGACCTGCACTCCGCCGTACAGCGCGAGCCACCGCCTCGTCGTCTGGGCGGAGCTGAAGCACACGGCACCCCGTACGACCACGGCCTCGCCCGCCTCTGACCGGTAGAGCCGGTCACTCCGGGAAGGGTGGCCGCTCCTCAGCCGAGCCCTCGAGCAGCATGACGCTGAGCCGCTCTCCCGCCTCCCCACCGGGGTAACCCGGCGGCACGATGGCCAGTCCCTGCGCGGAAGCCATGGAGCGCGGAGCGGGTGAACCCTGCGGGCCGGTAGTGCCGAAGCTCCACCCCTCGTCGCCGCGCATGAGCCGGCAGCGACGGAGCTCCGTACACGCCGCCGTGCCCTTCACCGACTCAACTGCGACCGCTGTCACAACGGGCCGGAAGATACCCACGCGGCTTTGCATGGCGAGCAGAGCCGGCCGCACGAACACCTCGACACCCACCATCGCCGCCATAGGATTGCCGGGGAGGCCGAAGACGAGCGTGCGGCCGTGGACGCCGAACGCCAGGTGCTTCCCAGGCCTCATGGCCACACCCCAGAACCGCAGATCTACGCCCAGGTCGCCCAACGCCTCTTTAACGAAGTCGAACTTGCCCACCGAAACGCCTCCGGACGTAAGCACGACGTCGTACGCGAGCGCCCTCGAGAGCAGGCGACGAGTCTCGCTGGGATCGTCGCCGACAATGCCAAGGAGAACTGGCTCACCCCCCGCAGCGAGCACCTGACCGTAGGAGCCATATGAGTTGGAGTCATGGATCCGGCCCGGGCTCAATGGACGGCCGACGGGTACGAGCTCGCTGCCCGTGGCGATGATGGCCACACGAGGTCGCCGCATAACAGGGATGGTCGACCGGCCGACGGCCGCCAGAAGGGCGATCTCGGCCGGCCCGAGCACCGTGCCGCGCAGAAAGACGGTGTCGCCGGCGGCGACGCTCTCGCCGGCGCGGCGTACATTGGCCCCCGAGCGTACGTCCGCACTCAGCGTCACGGCGTCGCCGTCCTCCTCGACGACCTCGAACGGCACGACGGCGTCGAGTCCCGGCGGCAACGGGGCTCCGGTCATGATCCTCGCAGCCTCGCCTGCGCCGATCTCCCTGTCGACCCATCGCCCGGCCGGCACCTCGACGACGACGCGAAAGCGCCGTCGACCCGCAGCCACCTCCTCCGCCCGCACCGCGTAGCCATCCATCGCGGAGTTGTCGAACGGCGGAACGGGCTCGGCAGAGACCTCGTCGGCCGCGGCTGACCGGCCGAATGCATGCAGAAGCGGTGCCTCTTCCGAGGGCAGCGGGTTGACCGACGCGAGCACGATGTCGATGGCCTCGTGAATGGTGACCACTTTGCCCTCCCCAGGTGCCGTCACCTTTGTGTACGCATAGTAGTAAACCTCAAGCGCCTACGACCCGATTCCTAAGAACATGATCGAACGGCCTGAGGAAAACCACGGAGCCCGAGACACGATGCAGCCCTGTGCTGACTTCATGAGCGGTGAAGCGCATCGTCAGCGAATAGTCGCCCTGCGGGACCAGGTTGCGCGGCGCGCGTACTATGTTTCCGCGGAGGATGTCGCCGCGAGCATCATCCGCAACGCCATCGTGGTGGCCGCGCTCGCCACACGACTGCCACACTGAACGCCGCGAGCCCGAGAGCCACGCCGGCAGCGTTGACCGCCACGTCGAGCGCCTGGGCGTCCCGATAAGGAATCGGCGCTTGCAGCAGCTCAACCACTATACCCAAGCCTACAGCCAGCGCCGCTGTGAGGAGAAGCGCGCGCCGGCTGAGGCGCCAGCCACCTGAGGCCACCGCCACGACGAACGCGTACACCGCGTATCCGGCGAAATGGCCGCCCACCGTCACGCCTGCGCCGTCGCCCTCCGCGAACACACGAATCAGCGCCTCTGTGGGCAAGACCCCCAGGGCAACGATGACGACCGCCCCGACGACGGCGGCCACCCGCCACGCTCTCCGCCCCGCCATCAGCGCAACACGGGATCGCGAGAGCCGCCGCGACCGAAGCGCTCTCCGCCGGCGGCGACCAGCACCGCGACCGCGCCTTCGTGAACGACCACCGATGCGGCGTCCGTGACGCAGTTCCCGAGGCCGAGACAGGCGTCTCGCGGCAGGACGCCGCGCTCCAGAGGGTAGTCGAGGCCTGAGAGGGAAACGACGGCGTCGCCGCCGAGTGGCACCAGGCTGACGCGCGTCCCGCGCGGTGCATCCAGTGAGACGCTCTGCGGAGCCACCATCACAGACGCACACAGGTGCGGCGCGACAAGGCTCGCGGGCACGCCCTGAGCCGCGAGGCGCCACAGGATCGCGAGGTGCCCGAGGCTGTGGTCGAGGGCGCCGAGGGCGCCGGCGAGCCAGATCTCCCCGGCGCCACGGCGCATCACCTCATCCACGGCGAGCTCGCCGTCGGTCAGATCCTTGCGTATCTGATGCCTCACGACGTCGACGCCGGCTGCGGCCAGACGGTCGACTCCGCCGGCTGCCAGTGAATCGAAGTCTCCGACGACGACGTCCGGTCGGATGCCCTGCGCAAGCAGGAACTCCGCCCCTCCGTCGGCGGCGACCACGAGATCCGCCGCCGCGGCACAGACGCGGTAGTAGGCGGCGTCCTCGAAAGCCCCGCCGAGGAAGACCGCCGCCGTGCATATAGCAGTGGCCGGCGCAAGACGATCGCTCATCTCCGCGAGGCCCCTGCAGTGCCGCCCGTCCGGGCGTACCCAGGAAACGCGGCGTCGTACGCCTTCAGCAGCGGCCAGAGCAGGAGGACGGTCAGCACAGCCTCGGGCGCCAGGAACAGAATATTGTAGGTCGCCGCATAGAGCCACGGAGCCTCCCATTGCGGGGCGTACGATCCGAAGAAGATCAGCCCCGAGAGGAAGTGGAAGACGAAACGGCCGCTCACCGCGCACACGACCGCCAGCGACAGTGAGCGCCAGCCGCGGACCGCGACGAAGCCTGCAGCCGCTAGAGCCATGAAGGCCAGCGGATAGTCGAGGACGGCCTGCAGCGGATGGTAGATGAAGGCGCCCGGCAACCCGAGCTGCAGCAGTCCGTACAGCACACCTGTGACGATGGCAGGCGCTACTCCCCGGCGCACCGCAATAAAGATGATCGGCAGCAGCTCGAGGCTCACAGAGCCGCCCTGGGGCATCTGGAACAGCCTCACCTGGCCGAGGACGGCGGCCAGCGCGATTGCCACACCGATCTCCGCCAGGGCCTGTACGCCCCACCGCGCCGGATTGAGATTGAGCCTGCTGCGCACGGTGAGCGCAGGACTCGACGATGTGATGACCGGATTGCTCATGGCGAATCGCTCCCTTCGCTGGCATGACCCAGCGGCGCCCGCAGGCGCCGCCACCCCGGAGGGTGGTCAGGTTCAAAGCGTCGGCGCTAGGAAGCGCCTTCTCAGCCCCTCACACAGGGACTCCGCAGGACGGACACAGTGTAGCTCCGCCGCGCCTCCCAAGCCATCCGCGTTTCACAAAGCGTGCCGAGCATTCACCGAAGCCTGTGGAGACTGTGGACAAGTGGCGTTTCCCATGGTGGCAGGCTCACAATACACGTGGATAAGGCGTTCCCGACAGCACGGAGCCGTGACCTTCATCGCTGCTTAGCGGAAATCATTAATTCAGCGTTTTTGCAGGTAGTTCGCCGGCTCAGCCTGCAGATTCACCGGGTCTCTGCGCCAGCCCCTGTTCGACGGTGAACTCAGCTCGACCACCTGCTGTCAGGGGGCAATGGTGAAACCAGCCTATCCACAACGGCCGCAAACTGCGGACATCTCGAGGGCTGTGCGACAGCTGTTTCCACATATCTTGAACAGGCTGTGGACAGATCCATGGTTTCCGCTGCAAATCGGCTTTTCACACGGCGAAGCCATCGGGGATCCGAGGGCGCATCCTCTGCTATACTCGGCGGCCCAATGGAATCGTTCCTCGACAGGCTGCTCGCAGAGCGAACCGGCGTCTCCGTCCGCCCAGCAGACGTGCCCCTCAAGACGGACGAACAGCCGGCGACAAGTCTAGGCGCGCCCAAGGGAGCGGGCGCGCCGCGCATCGCCATCTACGACACGCTCACCAGCCCGCCCCGGGTCATCGTCGTCGAGGAGGCCGACCTCCCCGCGCTCACCGCCTCGCTGGCGGAGAAGACGTATCACTACTGCCGCGAGCAGGGCGGACAGGTGCCGTACATCGTCCTCCAGGAGCTCATGGAGAACCTCTTGCACGCGTACTTCCGCGACGTCGTGATCACCATACTCGACAACGGCAAGACGATCCGTATCTCCGATCACGGGCCTGGCATAGACGACAAGGAGCGCGCCTTCCAGCCTGGGTTCACAACGGCCACGGCTCTGCATCGCACGATCATCCGTGGGGTCGGATCTGGCCTCCCGATCGCACGCGAATCCCTACAGTTCCTTCGCGGCGTGCTCACCGTAGAAGACAACCTCGGGGGCGGCGCCGTCTTCACCATCAAGATGTCGGGCCACGAGCCTGAAGCCCCTGCCCAGGAGCGTACACCCCATGTGAAGCTCACGACTCGACAGACCACGGTGCTGGCGCTGCTCATGGAGCTGGGACAGGCGGGCCCCACGGCGATCGCCAAGGAAATCGGGGTCTCTCCTGCGACGGCGTTCAGAGAGCTCGTTGTACTCCAGGACAAGGGGTTGATACACTCGGTCGGCGACGGCCAGCGCGCCCTTCGCGAGGAGGGCCTGCGTCTCCTTGAGAGCGTTCTCACCTGATGAGGATCTCTGATCCCCCAGCGGGCCGCCGCGTCCAGCATCACTGCGACCACGAGATGCCCACGGACGACCAACTGACACTCATCTGGAGCGAAGCAAAAAAGCATCTTCGCGGACGTCTCAGCGAAACGGCCTTCAAATTCTGGTTCGATCGCACAGTGCCGCTCGGCGTCGACCAAGGTGCCTTCGTGATCGGCGTGCCTACTGACTTCGCCCGCGAGTGGATCGAGAAGCGCTTCGCCGGCCAGGTCGCTGAAGCCCTCAGCGAGGTCATGGGCGACCAGATCCCCGTCCGTGTCGTCGTCGACGCGCGCGCGGACGCGCCTCAGAGCGCGCCTGTGTCACCCGCACCCGCCGAGCCTGTTGAGCCAGCCGCATCGAAAAGCAACGTGTCACCTAAGAAAGCCACGGCCAAGCGGACTCGCAGTGGCCGCCGGCGAATGGTGGCCGGCCTCAATCCGCGCTATATCTTCGACCGCTTCGTCATCGGACCACACAATGAGTATGCGAGCGCGGTGGCGCGCAGTGTGGCCGAGTCGCCGGCCACTGCCTATAACCCCGTGTTCATCTACGCCGACACGGGGCTGGGCAAGACTCACCTCATGCAAGCTATCGCCCAAGAGACCTTCGCGCACAACGCCGATCTCCAGATCCGCTACGTCACGTGCGAGCAGTTCATCGACGACTTCATCAGTGGTGTGAGCGACAAGACGCGCGTCGACGGCTTCAAGGCGAAGTACCGCACCAACGACGTTCTGCTCGTCGACGACATTCAGTTCCTGGCCGGCAAGGAAGGGACGCAGGTGGAGTTCTTCCACACCTTCAACTTCCTGTACGAAGCAGGGCGACAGATCGTGATGACGAGCGACAGGCCTCCTCGTGAGCTGGAGGCGCTCGAGGAGCGGCTGCGCAGCCGCTTCGGCCAGGGCGTTGTGGTCGACATCAGCCACCCCGACACGGAGACGCGCATCGCCATTCTCCGCAAGCAGGTCGAGTGGGAGGGCTTCAAGATCGCGGATCCCGAGGTGCTCGAGTGGATCGCGGCGCGCGTCACCACCAACATCCGTGAGCTCTATGGGGCGCTGACCCGCGCCGTAAGCTTCGCTTCCGTCAGCGACAGCGACGTCACGCTCGAGATCACCAGGGAGGCCCTCAAGGACATCCTCCCCAAGGCGTATCAGCACCCCATAACCATCGAGATGGTCCAGGCCGAGGTCGCACGGCAGTTCGGCCTGCACGTCAACGACCTGCGCGGCAATCGGCGCACGCAGGATGTCGCGTACGCCCGTCATATCGCCATGTACCTGGCGCGCGACCTCACGGAGGCGTCTCTGCCGCAGATCGGGTCGCGTTTCGGCGGCCGGCACCACACGACCGCGATGCACGCCATCGACAAGATCGACCGTCAGCTCAAGGACGGCCACGATCCCCAGCTGCAGGATCTCGTCGAACTCATCTCTGCACGCCTCAAGTCGGCTCGCTGAGCCGTCCGCAGACGCGTCACTCCCCAGCACACTCGGTTATCAAGACAATTTGTGGATAACTCCGAGCGCACCCGTGGACAGTGTCCCAAACCGAACCCACTTCCGATATGCTTCATCGAGGGAGACGTGCCCGGGCACGGAAATGCGCACGGTTGCCCACGATCCGTCCACACGGCCGTGCAGACCACCATGTCTTTGTTGTGCAGGAAGAATCGGCGCTCTCCACATCGTCAACAGTCGTTATGACGATGACGAGAAGAGTATGTCCTTTCTTATTAATCATAAGGAGTCGGGATGAAGCTCACGTGTGAACGGGCAGCGTTGGTCAACAAACTCGCGATTCTCGCACGGGGCGTGTCCACACGCAGTGCCTTGCCGGTGCTCTCCGGTATCCTGCTGCAAGCGGCGAACGGCGGTCTCGACATGTACGCCACCGACATGGAGCTGTCGGTCAAGGCCAGCCTGACCACGACGGTGGAGCGCGAAGGAGAGATCGTCGTGCCTGCCCGTCTGCTCAGCGACATCGTCCGCAATCTCCCCGGGGATGAGGTCGTCATCGAGGCCGACGACGCAGCCGTGAAGGTCAGCGCCGGACGGGCCGTGTTCTCCCTCAACGCCTGGTCTGCCGGCGACTTCCCGCAGACATCGACCTTCGATACGGCCGACGCCTTCACCATGGGCCGCGGGCCGTTCGTGGAGACGCTTACCAAGGTGGGTCGGGCCGCTTCACGCGACGAGACGCGGCCGATTCTCACCGGCGTGCTGCTGACGATCATCGGCGACACCGTGAAGATGGTCGCCACCGACAGCTACCGGCTGGCCGTCAAAGAAACCAGGCTCGCCGAGCCCCTCGACGGCGAGGTGCAGGCGATCGTGCCGGTGAGGGCGCTCAATGAGGTGTCCCGGCTGGCCGGGTCGCTGTCGGGGGACGACCTCGAGATCGCCGTCGGCGAGAACCAGGTCGTCTTCCGGCTCAGCAGCCCTGCCGGCGACGTTTGGGTCGCCTCACGCCTCATCGACGGCCAGTTCCCCAACTACAGGCAGCTCATCCCGGATTCCTTCGATCACGAAGTTGTCCTCGGCAAAGACGAGTTCGCTGCGGCGGCGCGGAGGGTCAGTCTGCTCGCGCAGAAGAACGCCCCTCTGCGGCTTGCATTCAGCGATGGCCGCGTCACCATGCGGGCGCTCACCCAGGATGTGGGCCAGGCGGAGGAGTCGTACGACGTGGAGTTCGCGGGCGACCTCTTTGAGATCGGTTTCAACCCGACCTATCTCGTGGACGGCATCGACGCCATTGACGGCGCCAGCGTGCGTCTGCGCTTCACGAGCCCTCTTCGCCCAGGTCTCATCAGTGGCGCCACGGACGACTTCGTTTACCTGATCATGCCGATAAGGCTGAGCAGCTGAACGACGTGGAGGTCAACGGCCCGCTGCCGCTGGGCTCCTTCCTCAAACTCGCCGGCGTTGCCGCTACCGGGGGGCACGGCAAGCTGCTCGTTCAGAGCGGCGAGGTTACGGTGAATGGCGTAGTCGAGACACGCCGCGGGTGCGTCCTCACGCCGGGAGACGTGGTCGGGGCCGCCGGCGAGGAGTACCGCGTGTGTTCGTCTCCGCACTGAGGCTCGTCAACTTCCGTTCGTACGCCGACGCGCAGGTCGCGTTCGGCCCTGGGCTCAACGTAGTGGTGGGCGCCAACGCGACCGGCAAGACGAACCTTCTCGAGGGCGCGTGGTTTGCCCTTCGGGGAGGATCGCCGCGCACGCGCCGCGAGGAGAAGCTCATCACCTGGGGCCGACGTTTCACACGTGTGGAGCTAGCTCTCGGGGGTCATGCCGCGGGCCCACAGGCCGTCGAGATCGGCTTCGCGCCGGGGCAGGGCAAGCGGATACGATGGAACGGAGCGGACGTCGTCTCTCTGGAGGATTTACGCGCCCGCAGCCACGTGGTCATCTTCGTCCCCGAGAGTCTCCTGCTCGTTAAGGGGAGTCCGGCTCGCCGCCGGGCTCATCTGGACTCCTTCGCGGCTGCCATTGACGTGTCGTATGCCGCAGCCGCTCGCGACTTTCAGGCGGTCCTGCGGCAGCGCAATGCGCAACTGCTGGCGGTAAAGCACGGAGCACCTGAGCGGGCTCTGCAGCCGTGGGACACTCAGTTCGCACGGGTGGCCGTAGAGTTCGGCCGGCGTCGCCGTGATCTCGTCAGCGAGCTCTCCGCACGTTTCGGTGGCGTCGCTGCCCGTCTCGCGCCAGAGGGTCAGCGGTTTATTCTCAGGCTCAACAGCAAGCTCATGTCACTTGGCTATGATGAGGGGGCGCTGTCCGACGAATTGCGGGCCCGGCGGCCGGGTGAGGTCAGCAGAGGCCTGTCACTGGTCGGACCTCATCGCGACGACCTTGTCTTCCTGGAATCGGGATCGTCTGCCGTCATGACGCCTGCGGCCGGCGCCGACATTTCCCCGGAGGGTTCGGCTCTCCCGCCCACTCCCGCAGGCGGGCGAGACCTCAAGCTGTTCGGGTCCCAGGGTGAGCAGCGCGTAGCCGTTCTGGCGCTCCTGCTGGCGGAGCAGCAGGTGGCGCAGGAGCGCACCGGCGAGCAGGGCATGCTCTTCCTCGACGATGTGATGAGCGAGCTCGACGACGAGCGTCGCAGGCTGCTCGTGCGCCACCTCACAGCGGCCGGGCAGGCGATCATCACGACGACCAACAGGCAGTACTTCACCGACGACGAGCTCGCCGAGGCGGAGGTGATCGAGCTGCCGCTGGGCAAGGCGGCTGCGGATGAGTTCCACCCGGGGCCCTCGAGCGCCGACGAGTCAGGAGCTCCTGGAGGAGGGAGTCGATGAGCGAGGGCCCAGCGTCGCACAGCGGACGCCACGCGCTGCCGCAGAGGCTGGGCGACATCCTGAGCCCGGCTCTCGAACGACTCGCGACCAGTGAGCAAGCCGCGGCCTACCGGGCCTGGGGGCGAGGTGCAGGGGAACAGGTCGCCGCGGGAGCGCGCCCGCGGTATTTCGCGCGCGGGGTGCTCACTGTGGAGTGTGAGTCGTCCGTATGGGCGAACGAGCTCACCTACCTGGGCAGTACTATTCTCGCTCGTATGGATCAGGTGGCGCCCGGCCATCCTGTGAAGCGCTTCCGGTTCGTCATCGCTCGCGGAGCCCGTGGTGAGGGCGATGGGGCGGACGGCCGGGAGACGCCGACGCTCCGGGAACGCCGGCCGGACGCTGACTACGAGCCGGCGCGGAGACAGGCCCTCGAGGTGCGCGACGAGCGCCTGCGAGTCGCCATCGACGCAGTGCTGCGGAGGCTGGATCAACAGGCTCCGCCGCCCGGCGACGATGACGATAAGAAGCCCCGAAAAACAGCCAATTAGCGGGAATAATCGCGGTCCCCAGAGGTCGCTCGCGAGGGGGCATTCTGCTATAATGGGCAGCACTGTTCTGCCCCCCTGCCCAGTCCCTCGGTGCACTGCGAGGTCGCGTGAAGCAGCCGCATTACGACGCCCAAGCTATCCAGGTCCTTGAAGGACTCGAGCCGGTCCGCGAGCGACCCAGCATGTACATCGGTTCCACCGGGCCACGCGGCCTTCATCACCTCGTCTACGAAGTCGTCGACAACTCCGTCGACGAAGCGTTGGCCGGACATTGCACCAACATCACCGTCACGATCAACCCAGACAACTCGGTGAGCGTGTCCGACGATGGGCGCGGCATCCCGATCGGAATCATGGAGAAGTACGGCAGACCGGCAGCCGAGATCGTCCTCACTAAGCTGCACGCCGGCGGCAAGTTCGGCGGCGCCGGCTACAAGGTCTCCGGTGGCCTTCACGGCGTGGGTGTCTCGGTTGTCAACGCGCTGTCCGAGTGGCTTGAACTGGACATCTACGTCGACGGCTACCACTGGCACGAGCGCTTCGAGCGCGGCGTGCCGGTCGGCACGCTCGAGCGTATGGAGAAGCTCGAGGAGGGTGCGCGCACCGGCACGACCGTGTCGTTTCTCGCCGATGCCGACATCTTCGAAGAGGTCGAGTTCGACTACCGTGTGCTCGTACAGCGCCTGCGGGAGACCGCCTTCCTCACCAAGGGCCTGCGCATCGCGCTCAACGACGAGCGCGCCGACGGCGAGCAGGTGGTCTTCCAGTACGAAGGCGGCATCCGCGATTTCGTCAGCTACATCAACCGCGACAAGGACGCGATCCACCGCAGCATCATCTTCCTCGAGAACGAGACCAGTGACGGAGCCGTCGAGATCGCCATGCAATGGAACTCGTCCTACAACGAGTCCATCTTCACCTTCGCCAACAACATCAACACCGCCGAGGGCGGCTCGCATCTGTCGGGTTTCCGCTCTGCGCTCACGCGCACCATCAACGAGCACGCGCGCCAGAAGAACCTCCTCAAGGAGAAGGAAGACAACCTGAGCGGCGAGGATGTGCGTGAAGGTCTAACAGCGCTCATCTCCGTGAAGCTCAAGAACCCGCAATTCGAGGGCCAGACCAAGACGAAGCTCGGCAACACCGAGATCCGGAGCCTGGTCGAGACGTCCGTCAATGCCAAGCTGGCGGAGTTCCTCGAAGAGAACCCCTCAGAAGCGCGCCAGATCGTCGAGAAGGCCATCAACGCGGCGCGGGCGCGTAAAGCGGCGCGCAAAGCTCGCGACCTGACGCGCCGCAAGGGGCTGCTCGAGGGCAGCTCTCTGCCGGGCAAACTGTCCGACTGCTCCATCAAGAATCCGTCGCTGAGCGAGATGTACCTGGTCGAGGGCGACTCGGCCGGCGGCTCCGCGAAGCAGGCGCGAGACCGCAGCTTCCAGGCGATCCTTCCGCTGCGCGGCAAGATCATCAACGTCGAGAAAGCGCGCATCGACAAGATGCTAGCCAACGCCGAGATCCTCACCATGATCAGCGCGATCGGCGCGGGCATCGGTGAGGAGTTCGACATCAGACAGGCGCGCTACCACAAGATCATCATCATGACCGATGCCGACGTCGACGGCTCGCACATCCGCACGCTCATCCTCACCTTCCTGTTCCGGCACATGCGACCGCTCATCGAGGCCGGATACGTCTACATCGCCCAGCCGCCGCTGTACCGGCTCAAGCAGGGCAACCAGGTGACCTATATCCACAAGGAGGCCCAGCTGGAGGAGATCCTGCTCCGCGGCCGCCTCGAGCAGATCCGCGTCGACAACACCGACACGGACTTCGCCTTCAGCGAGGCCAGGTATCAGCGCTTCCTCAAGCTCTTCGGCGAGTACGATGGCTGGGTCAAGAAGCTCAAGAGCGATTGGGGTGGCGAGCTCATCGACTGGCTCAAGAATGGGCCCGTCATCGAGGCTGAGATCGCCACGTTCGCGGAGTTCCTCAAGGCCCTCCGCGAGGACATCGACAAACGCTACGTCATCGATGTCCTCGGCGTCGACGACGAGGAGCAGGTCGCCGATACGCGGCTGGTGGAGCGGCGCACCGGTCTGGCCGCCAATCTGCGCATCCCGTTCGCTGCTCTCTCCGGGCGCGAGTTCGAAGCTCTCAAGCGCGTGCACCTGCGCATGAGCGAGCTTGTGGGCAGACCGCCGTTCACCCTCCGCCTCGGCCACCGCAAGGCGGAGGCGGCGAGCTACGAGGAGCTTCGTGTGCAGATCGTCGAACTCGCCAAGGAAGGCATGCAGCTCCAGCGCTTCAAGGGCCTCGGCGAGATGAACCCGGATCAGCTCTGGGACACCACCATGAACCCGATGACACGCACACTGCTGCTGGTGTCCATGGAGGATGCCCAGGCCGCCGATGAGGTGTTCACGATGCTGATGGGCGACAAGGTCGAGCCTCGTCGCCAGTTCATCGAGAAGAACGCGAAGGAGGTGCGGTTCCTCGATGTCTGACGCCTTGCAGACGCTTGAAGGCAGGATCGAGCCGATCGATCTCGGCGACGAGATGCGCTCGTCGTTCATCGACTATGCGATGAGCGTGCTCACCGACCGCGCCCTTCCCGATGTGCGCGACGGCCTCAAGCCGAGCCAGCGGCGCATCCTGGTCGCCATGAACGACCTCGGCCTCGCTCCCAACAAACAGCATCGTAAGTGCGCCAAGATCGCCGGCGACACAAGCGGTAACTATCACCCCCACGGCGAGGCCGTCATCTACCCCACGCTCGTGCGCATGGCGCAGGACTTCAACATGCGCTACACGCTCGTCGACGGCCAAGGCAACTTCGGATCGGTCGAGGGCGACTCGCCGGCGGCCATGCGGTACACCGAGGCGCGCTTCAGCAGGATCGCCGTCGAGATGCTGCGCGACATCAACGCCAACACCGTCGACTGGATGCCCAACTACGACGAGACTCGGAGCGAACCGCGTGTGCTGCCGAGTCGCATGCCCAATCTCCTCGTCAATGGAGCGTCGGGCATCGCCGTCGGCATGGCCACCAACATCCCGCCGCACAACCTGGGCGAAGTCGTGGATGCTCTCGTTCACGTCGTGGACAACCCTGAGGCGTCCGCCGACGATCTCATGAAGTTCATCAAGGGGCCCGACTTCCCCACCGGCGGCGTGATCCTCGGCACCGCCGGCTTCAAGGAGGCGTACCGCACGGGCCGCGGGCGCATCCGGGTCCGCGCCAAGGCGCACACCGAGCAGCTCAAAGGCAACAGGAGCGCCATCGTCGTTACCGAGTTGCCCTACCAGGTCAACCGCGCGTCTCTCATCGAGAACATCGTCAACCTGGTGAAGGCGAAGAAGCTCACTGAGATCAGCGACCTGCGTAACGAGTCGGATCGCTCCGGCATGCGGCTCGTGATCGAGCTCAAGCGCGACGCCATCCCCATGGTCGTGCTCAACAAGCTCTACAAGCATACGCAGATGCAGACCACCTTCGGCGTCATCAACATCGCCCTTGTGGGCGGTGTGCCGCGCACCCTCACCCTGCCGGAGATGCTCGGGGAGTACATCGCCTTTCAGAGAGAGATCATCATCAGGCGTACTACCTTCGAGCTCGACAAGGCCGAGACGAGGGCGCACATCCTCGAGGGCCTGCTCGTGGCGCTCGACAACCTCGATCAGGTCATCTCCATCATCCGGCATGCCGCCGACGTCGATAGCGCCCGGCAGGCACTCATGGACACCTTCGAGCTTACGCGCCCGCAGGCCCAGGCCATCCTCGACCTGCGACTCCAGAAGCTCACCAGCATGGAGCGCGACAAGGTCGTGGAGGAGCATCGCGGCCTGCTGGGTCGCATCAAGGAGCTCCGCGAGCTCCTCGGCGACCAAAGCGCCATCTACGGCGTTATCAAGAGCGAGCTGCTCGAGATCAAGCGTCTGTACAACGACGATCGGCGCACCGGGATCGTGCCCGACGAAGGCGAGATCGATCTTGAGGACCTCATCGCCGAGGAGCAGATGGTGATCACCATCACGAAGACCGGGTACGTGAAACGCATCCCGGTCGCTACCTATCGCCAGCAGAAGCGCGGCGGCGTGGGCGTGGCCGGCATGGATCTCAAGGAAGAGGACGAAGTGGAGCACCTCTTCATCACCAGCACCCACAACTACATCCTCTTCTTCACCAGTGTGGGCAAGGTGTACCGGCTGAAAGTCCACGAGCTGCCGCTGGCCGGCCGCAACGCGCGCGGCAAGCATCTCGCCAATCTCCTGCCCCTGCGGCAGGAGGAACGTGTGTGCGCCGTCATCAATACTCGCGACTTCGATCCGGCCGAGGGCAAGTACCTCATATTCGCCACTAAAGCCGGCGTCGTGAAGAAGACCCTCTTCAGCAGATACAACACACCGCTCAAGGCGGACGGCATCATCGCTATCGACATCCGGCCCGGCGACGAGCTCATAGCGGTGCGCCACACTACGGGCGACGAGGACATCATCATGGTCTCCCGTCTGGGCCAGAGCATCAGATTCCACGAGAGGGATGTCCGGCCTACCGGGCGCAATACGTCAGGCGTGCGCGGCATGAAGCTCCGTCGCTCCGATGAGCTCATCTCCATGGACATCGCCCGCGACGACAGCGACCTCTTCATGGTCACTGATGCCGGTTACGGCAAGCGCACGCCGATCAGCGAGTGGCGCGTGCAGGGTCGCGGCGGCCAGGGCGTTATGGCCATCAAGCTGACCGACGCCAAGGGCTACCTGGTGGGCGTGCGCGTGGTGCGCGAGAATCACGAGATCATGCTGCAGAGCCGCGACGGCGTCGTGATCCGCATGCGCTCGGACGGCATCAGCCGGCAGAGCCGCTCGGCGACCGGCGTGCGTGTGATGAACCTCCGCGAGCACGACGTGGTGAGCGCCCTGGCCCGCATGGTGGTCAGCGAGAGCGGCGCAACCGACGAGCAGATCGACGCGAACTGAGGCTGGAGCTCGTAGCGGCTCGAGGTCGGTGCGCCCTTATTGCGTGGTGGCGTCGATCAGGATTGCACGGAAATCGTTGACGTTCGTGCGCGTCGGGCCGGTGACGACGAGGTCGCCGAGCGCCTCATAGAGGCTATAAGAGTCGTTGTCGGCGAGCACGCTCAACGGATCCAGCCCGGCCTTGCGCGCGCGGTCCAGGGTGTCCGCAGTGACGAAAGCTCCAGCGTTGTCTTCGATGCCGTCGATGCCGTCGGTGTCGCCGGCGAAGGCGCTCACGGCAGGATAGCCGTCCAGCGCTACGGCGAGACCGAGAAGATACTCGGAGTTACGCCCGCCGCGACCTGATCCGCAGACGGTTACGGTTGTCTCGCCGCCCGAGATCAGCACCAGCGGCGGCGAAGGAACGTCGGCGACGGGGCTCTCGGGGTGTGCCGCGCCGCTGGCGATCGCATCGTTCAGAGCGAGCAGGGCGTTTCGGCCGCCATCGGCGCAGGCGAGAGCCAAAGCGGCGTGGGCGGCGCCCATGTCTCGCGCCTCTCCCTCGAGATCGTCGCCGAGCAGCACGGGCGCCACGCCGGCCGCGCGGGCGTGAGCCGCCGCCGCCGCCTGGGCATCGCGGGCCGTTGCCAGCATGATGTGCTCGTCGGACGCGAAGGACGGGTCTGCGGGCTTCGGGGTCTCGCGGGGCGCGTCATTGTCGCCGCTCGCCCCCGCATGAATGTGGCTTACGGCCGCGGCCGGCTCGTCGATGCCGTAGTGCTGAAGGACGGCGAGCGCGTCAGCGAAAGTCGTCGGGTCAGGGACCGTTGGCCCCGAGGCGATCACCGCGGGGTCGTCGCCGGGCACGTCGCTGATCATGTAGGTGACAACGCGCGCGGGGTGTGCCGCCGCCGCAAGGCGTCCCCCCTTGATCGCCGAGAGATGCTTTCTGACGCAGTTGATCTCGGAGATCGTCGCTCCGCTTCGCAAGAGGGCTTTGTTGAGCGCCTGCTTATCGGCCAGCGTCACACCTTCGGCGGGCAGGGCGAGCAGCGCGGAGCCGCCCCCTGAGATCAGGCAGATCAGCAGATCATCGGCGGTGAGATCGCGAACGAGAGCAAGGATCCGCCCGGCGGCCTCGCGGCCGGCAGCGTCGGGGACCGGATGCGATGCTTCGATGACCTCGATGCGGTCGCATTGCACGCCGTGGCCGTAGCGGGTGACGACGAGGCCCGTGAGAGGTCCGTTCCACTCGCGCTCGACGGCCTGCGCCATTGAGGCTGCCGCCTTGCCGGCGCCGATCACGACGGTGCGGCCGCGGGGCGGCGGCGGCAGACGGCCCGGCAGGAGCCGGGCCGGATCTGCCGCCGCCACTGCGGCGTCGAACAGGCCGCGCAGGAAGGTGCGCGGTTCCACGGTCAGACCAGGTCGCGCAGGCGCTCCATCAGCGGATCGAACTCAGGCCCGCTGAAGGTGTAGCCGAGCTTAGTGAACTGAGCGCGGAATTCGGCGACCTCGTCGATCACCGACCGGCCTTCGAGGATGACCGCCGCCATGAGGTCGGCGACCTTGGCGAAGTCGTCGGCCTTCATCCCGAAGCGCGTCATCTCGGAGACGCCCAGGCGCAGAGCGCCGGAGGCCGTGAAGCCCTCCTCGTCCGCGATCGCCTGGTAGTTGCAGATGATGCCGTTGTCCTCGAGGCGCTGCGCCACCTCGGCGCCACGGCCGTAGCCGACCTTCACGACGACCTGGTGGGTCTCCGTGTAGTCGTTGGCCGGATCGCCGGCGACGTCCAGACCTGCCGCCTTGAGCGACTTGGCGAAGGACTTGGCGTTGTCGATGACGGCCTTCTGGTAGTCGGCCTTGAAATGGTTCATCTCGTAGGCCGACATGAGCAGGCCCAGGAGGGTCCCGAGGTGGTGGTTGGAGGTGGAACCCGGGAAGGCGCGACGCTCGATGGCCTCCCAGAGTTCCCATTTGGCGTCGTCCTCCTGCCAGTTGCCGGCGATGACGCCACGCTGTACACCGAAGAAAGTCTTGTGCGTGGAGCCGGTGACGACGTCGGCGCCCTCCTTGAAGGGCTCCTGGAAGTACGGGCCGACGAGGCCGAGGACGTGCGCCATGTCGTACATGAGCACAGCGTCGATGCCGGTCTCGTTGAGGAGCTGACGCACCTCGCGCACGGGCTCGGGGTGGAGCACCATGCTCTTGCCGAGGATTATGAGCTCGGGCCGCTCCCTCTCGATGAGGGAGAGAAGCGCGGGCACATCTGCCTTGTAGGGGTTGTCCGGCAGGACCGGAATGTCCTCGACGGCCGGCATCTCAGTGCGCGGATCCCGGGCGACGAAGTCGCGGAGGGCGCCCATGGGCTGGGCGCTCAGATGACCGCCCTTGCCGATGTGGTTGTTGACGACTTTCCGCATGCGGCGCGGCTCGGCCTTGCGGTCGGCCCGGTTGATGAAGTCGACGATCGCGCCGAAAACGGCCGTGTTGGCCATCTGACCGCTGATCGCGCGGGTCTCCGCTTCGCGGCAGCCGAAGTACTCGCGGAACTCCTGGACGAGCATGCGCTCGACCTCGTCGATGAACTTGGTGCCCTGGTAGTAGAAGACCTCCATGTCGTAGAAGGCCAGTGTCTTACGATGCTCCGCGTACCGCCCTGACGGGTCGGTGATGGACAGCAGGCGCGACAGCGATGAGGAGGTCATCTCCGACGGGATGAGGTCGATGCACTGCTCCTGGCGCCACACGTGGTTGTCGATCGCCTTCGTGATGAGGCGCGCGGCACGCTCCGGGGTGGAGCCGCCCTCGAGCGGCGGCAGCTCGGGCTCATGATCCCAGATGATGGAGCGGGCATACGGCGGCGCGTCGCTGCGCAGGTGATACTCGACGACGCGTGCGGGCATGCGCTTGCCGCGGACCTCGACCTCGAGGTCGTCGTCCACCAGGATGCGGCTGTCCAGATAGGCGAGGGTGATCGAGCGAAGCTCATGCTCGTCTGTCTGCTTCGAGAAGAGGCCGTCGCCCTCTACGCTCCAGAACGGCACCATGGTGCCGCTGCTGACCCAGCCGACCTGCTTGCCGTCCTTATGGATGGGCGCGCCCTGGCGGGCGACGCCGCGGCCGGTGACGACAACCGGCTGCGTGCGGTAGGGCAGATCCTCGATCAGCGAGTAGTCGCGATCGAGGATGCGGGAGTAGGCGGCGTGCTGACGCTCGAGGGCCGCGCGGCCGATGAAGTCGCCCTTGCGCGGCGAGAAGCTGATCCCGAAGGCGGCCAGCGGGCAGCTCATGATCGGGATCTCGTTGCCCTCGGCGTCGACGCCGAACTCGTGGCCGTACAGCGGGAGGCCGGCCTCGAGGCGCAGCGTGTCGCGGGCGCCGAGGCCCACGGGCGCGGCGCCCGCCTCGATGAGCGCGTCCCAGATCGCCGGGCCGTGCTCGGCCGCGGTGAGGAGCTCGAAGCAGATGGGCTCGCCGGTGTACCCGGTTCGTGCGATGCGGACCTCGGTGTCGCCCATCTTCACGATGCTCAGCTCGTTGCGGATGGGCTCGGGCAGCGTGCCCTCCGTGATGAGGCTGGTGAGGATCTCGCGAGCCTCAGGACCCTGGAGGGCCATCATCGCGGTCTCGCCGGTCTCGTCGGTGAGCTCGACGTCGGGGAAGCCGGGAAGGTGGCTGTTGAAGTGCTCCCAGTCCTTGACGCGGTTGGAGGCATTCACGACGAGGAGGTACTCGCCCTCGACGAACCGGTAGAGATAGGCGTCGTCGATGGCTCCGCCCGTCTCGTTCGGCACGATGGTGTAATGTGCCTGCAGAAGATCGAGCGCCGCCGCATTGTTGGTGAGCACATGCTGCAGGAACGGTACGGCGCCGGGGCCGCGGACGGTGAAGCGCCCCATGTGGGAGACGTCGAAGAGCCCGGCCTTGCTGCGCGTGGCCAGGTGCTCAGCGACGATGCCGGCGGGGTACTGCACCGGCATGTCCCAGCCGCCGAAATCGACCATGCGGGCGCCCAGTGCGACGTGCTGGGCGTGGAACGGTGTGCGGTTCAGTGTCTGGTCGCTCATGCTTCAGCCCATGTCTTCAGCTTGCCGAGCCCTTCCTTGATCCGGTCGACGCTGATGCCGGAGTAAGCGAAGCGCACGTAGTGGTCGGCCTCATCGGGGAGCGCCCGGCCGAAGTGCTGGCGCGTGCAGAAGCTGACGCCGGTCTGCTCGAGCGCCGCACGGCGGATCTCGTCGTAGGTGTGCATGCCCTTGCGCTCCATGAGCCCACTGATGTTCGGGTAGAGGTAGAACGTGGCCTCCGGGCGGAAGCACTTGACGCCGGGGATCTCGTTGAGGATGTCGACACAGGCGTCACGACGCTGCCGGAGGACGTCGACGATCTTGGCAGGGCCGCTCTGGTCGCCCGTGAGGCCCTCGAGGGCGCCGTACTGGATGAAGTGGTTCGAGCAGGACTCGTCGTTGGTGTTGAGCTTCGCGAAGATCTCGATGATCTTGGCGGGGCCGACTGCGGCGCCGAGACGCCAGCCGGTCATGGCGAACTTCTTGCTGAAGGTGTAGAGGATCACGCAGCGGTCGGCCATGCCGGGGAGCGACGCCAGCGACTGGCTCTTGCCGGAGTAGCGAATGTCCCAATAGGCCTCGTCGCAGAGCACCAAGAGGTCGTGCTTGAGAACGAACTCGGCGACGCGCTCCAGCTCCTCCGGGGTGCTCTCTGCGCCCGTGGGGTTGTGCAGGTTGTTGAACATGAGCAGCCTGGTGCGCGGGGTGACGGAGCGCTCCATGGCGTCGAAGTCGAGCTCGAAGTTGGAGGAGCCCTCAACGTAGCCGTAGGGGAGGGCCACACCGCCGTGGAACTCGATCTGGCTCTCGTAGATCGGGTAGCCCGGGTTCGGGTACAGAACCTCGTCGCCCGGGTTCATGAGCGCGAGGATGAACTTGCCAATAACCGGCTTGCCGCCAGGCTGGATGGCGACGTTCGAAGCGTTGTAATCGATGTCGTGCGAGGCGGCGACGTCGGCGGCGAGCGTCTCACGGAGCTGCGGGATGCCGGCGTTGGGGCAGTAGCCGTTCTTGCCGTCGCGAAGGGCCTTGAAGGCCGCCTCGACGATGTTGTCCGGAGTCGCCAGGTCGATGTCACCAAGATGGAACGGATAGACGGTGTTGCCCTTTGAGGCCCATTCGCCGGCCTCGGCGCCAACGGCGAACGCCGTCTCGGTGCCAAGGCGGGAGATGCGCTCTGCGATCGGCATACTGAAGTTGCTCACTTCTGATCCTCCTTGATCCACTTAGTGTGAAGTGATGTGCGGCAGACCAAGGTCGACCGCATTGACGATGCTGGGGGCGGCGTGCGGTAGGGGGTCATCGCCTATGAAGGGCTCAGCGTCCTCAAGGCCCGTGATGGGATGCCACACGGGGTAGTCCTGAAGGACGGCTGCGACGTTGGCCGCAGCGAGGATTGCCATCCACTGGCGCGTCCAGGCGGTCGCCGACCCCAGGTGCGGAATGATGGTGACGTTGTCGAGATCCGCGAGGCCTGGCGCCATCGCCGGCTCGTTCTCGTAGACGTCGAGCGCGGCGGAGAAGCCGGGGTGCAGGCGGCAGTGCTCGACGAGAGCCGCCTCGTCGATGAGCGGCCCGCGGCTGGAGTTCACGAGGATCGCGTCCTCCTGCATCAGGGCGAGCTGCGAGGCGCCGATCATGTGGCGCGTGCTGTCGTCGAGCACCGTGTGGAGGCTGACGACATCGCACAGCGGCAGGAACTCCTCCAGGCTTTCAACGCGGCGACACGTCACCGGGTCTTCGCCCCGCCCGGTGAGGAAGTGGCTGTAATCCGCCACATACTGCTCAAGCTCCTCATTCCGCCGTACGTCGAAGTAGACGAGATTCATCTTGTGGCCTTCAACCATCATTTGCGCATAGGCGGAGCCGATGCGCCCGGCGCCCACGATGCCGACGGTCTGGCGGTAGAGAAGCCGGCCGAGCAGCATGGTGGGCAGCCAGCCGTGGAAAGCCCGGGCGCGCATCATGCGCTCGCCTTCGGCGATGCGCCGTGCGGCTGCGAAGGTGAGGGCGACGGCGCACTCTGCCGTGGCCTCGGTGAGCACGCCGGGCGTGTTGCCGACTGGGAGGCCGAGGCGTGTGGCCGCCGCGATGTCGACGTTGTTGAAGCCGACTGCGTACTGGCTGTAGAGCTTGGCGCCGGCGCCGGCAAGATGGCTGAGGAGCGGTTCCTGCCACGGCTCGGTGAGCTGGCCGATCGCGGCGTCGCACCTGTCGCCGATGGCGGCCTTGATCTCGTCGACGCCGAGAGTGTCTTCGCCCTGGGCGATCTCGATGCGGCAGTCGGCGTCAATGAGGAGCTGCAGCCAGCGGTCGCCGGGCAGCTCCTTGGTCACGATTACGCGCCGTAAGCCGTTCGGATTGACTACTCTCCAGTTCCTCTCGCTCATGTAAACCCCTTAAAACCAATTCCCCTTAAACAGAAAAAGACACGGCGATGTTACCATCACCCTGTCCGCTCACGGGCATAGTGCTCCCGCTTGGTCCAGGGGCCCGTCCTGCCGCGCTCCGTGAGCCTGAGAGTTTCGGTGAACATTCGATGCGCACCTTGCCCCTTCGGCGCCCGCCTCCGCCGTGGCGGCGCGGGCTCTCACGCGGCTTTCTACCGGGCGACCTTCGACTGTCGGCAGGGTATCAGCGCGGGGCTCTAACTGCAACGTCGACGCGCCCGCGCGCGCTCACCCGGGCGCGACGCGCAACGGTCAACGCTTGCAGTCGAGCGGGCCGGGAGGGTGCGCGGAGCGTCGAGCGAGCGGCGCCCCCAGTGGCCCACGGCCCGGCGCTCCGATACACTGCATGGCTGTGAGCTACGCCCCCGACATTCGTCACGGCGCCGCAGGCGCTCCCCGGGCGGAGCGGCGGCCGCGTGTCTTTAGCGGCATCCAGCCGTCCGGACTGCTGCATCTCGGGAACTACCTAGGCGCCATCACGAACTGGGTCGATATGCAGAGTTCGCACGACTGCGTGTACTGCGTCGTAGACCTGCACGCCATCACAGTGCGGCAGCAGCGCGCGGAGCTGCGGCAGAGCACCATCGACCTTGCGAACCTCTTCCTCGCGGCGGGCATTGATCCCGAGTCCAGCGTCGTCTTCGTGCAGAGCCACGTTCCGGCGCACGCCGAGCTCATGTGGATCCTCAACACGATCACGTATATGGGCGAGCTGCGCCGCATGACGCAGTTCAAGGACAAGACGGGCGGCGGCGAGGGCGAGAGCATCGCCGTCGGCCTCTTCGACTACCCGGTCCTCATGGCCGCCGACATCCTGCTGTATCGCGCCGACGAGATCCCCGTGGGCGAGGACCAGAAGCAACATGTGGAGCTCACACGCGATCTTGCTGAGCGGTTCAACAATGCGTTCGGCAAGGCATTCGTGGTGCCACAGCCGGTTATTCCGCGTGTTGGCGCCCGTGTGATGGCCCTGGACGATCCCACGAAGAAGATGAGCAAGAGCGCCGGCGCGATTGGCAGCTACATCGCTCTCGGGGATTCCCCGGACGTGATCCGTCGGAAGGTGAAGCGCGCCGTTACCGACTCTGGTGTGGAGGTGCGTGTAGGCACCGACAAGCCGGCGGTTACGAACCTCCTGGGCATTTTCAGCGCCCTCACGGGCGAGCCCGTGGAGGCCATCGCCGCGCGATACGAAGGCAAGGGCTATGCTGCTTTCAAGTCCGACCTCGGCGACGTGATTGTGGACTCTCTGGCGCCGATTCAGCAGCGTATCCGAGAGCTTGAGGCCGACAAGACCTACACGCTCCAGGTGCTGGAGTCGGGCGCCGCGAGAGCCGAGGCCATCGCGGCGCGCACCCTTGCCAAGGTCCGTGAGCGCGTCGGCCTGGTGTCTCGCCCGCAGCGCGCCGGCGGGCCGGGGCGAGGTAACTAATATAATAGTCGGCAGCCCGGGAGGTGACCGTGATCTCGGATGAAATGATGGTGCGGCGAGACGCCGGTGAGCTTATCGACGGCGCTGTGGCGGCGATGGTCTCTGCGGAGATGATACAGCGCCGCGCTGAGCAGCTCGTCGGGTGCTCTCAGCCTCTCCTGTGTGGGCGCGGCGTCGGGCGAATCCTCGACGTCGACGAGGCGGGCATCTCGGTGCTCGTGCGCGGTGTGCGTGTCGAGTTGACGTGGGATCGGCTGCTGTCTGCATGGCGGAGGCTGCGCCTGAATCACACCCTCACCGTCGACGAGCTCGGCGGCCGGCATGACGCTATTGCGCTCGTCAGTCTGCTCACCTGGATGCAGATCGACGATCTCGATGTTACCGACCTGGAAGGCGTCGTCAGGCTCAGGAAGCCGCTCGGCGTCCCTGTGCACCAGTATGCGGACATCACGAACGCGGGGCTGGGGCGGCCTCAACGGCACAGCATCAGCGGTGGCTGATCGGGAGCCCTCCACTGCTCTCCTGACCGCGACGGAGCGGCGGGCGCTTGAGGCGATCGACCAGGAGGGCCTTCTCGCCTTCGCGTGCGATCTGATCGCGATTCCTAGCGTTGGGGGCCAGGAGTCTCAGGCCCAGCGGCGCGTGGCCGAGTGGGCGGCGGCGGAGGGTCTCGACACCGACGTCTGGACCATCGATCTCGACGCGGTGTCCCGGCACCCCGACTTCTGCGCCGAGCTCGAGCGTCGCGAGGCGCTGGGCGTGGTGGCGTGGCTCGGAGAGACCGCTGGTGGGCGCCCCGGTGGCCGCGACCTGATGTTCAACGGCCACGTCGATGTCGTGCCGCCCGGCGACGAGGCCGAGTGGGCGGGGGCGCCTTTCGAGCCCGTGATTCGTGGCGACAGGGTGTTCGGTCGCGGCGCCGCCGACATGAAGGGCGGCCTCGCCTGCGCGCTCTTCGCGGTCAAGGCTATTCGCGACGCGGGCATTCGTCTGCGAGGCCGCGTATCCGTCGCCAGCGTCGTGGGCGAGGAGGACGGCGGAACAGGAACGCTGGCGACGATTCTGCGGGGCCACTCCGCGGACGGCGCCGTGGTGATGGAGCCCACCGAGCTCCACGTGGTGCCTGCTCAGGCCGGGTCACTGATGTTTCGGCTCACGGTGCGCGGCTCTGAGGCTCACGGTTGCGCTCGCGAAGGCGGCGTCAGCGCCGTAGAGAAGTTTGTGCCGATCCTGGCCGCCCTCCGGTGCCTGGAGGCCGCCCGCTGCGGGGTCGAGGCGCCAGAGTGGGCGGTCGCCTCGGCGTTGGGGGCTTCGTCTGCCGCCGGTGTCGCCGGCGAGCCAAAGGCTCCGCTGTTCGCGAGGCATCGCTTGCCGTGGCCTATCGAGGTGGGGCGCGTATGTGCGGGCGACTGGGCTTCCAACGTTCCGGCGATACTGGTCGCTGAAGGGCGCTACGGCGTCGCTCTCGGCGAGGACCTGGGCGCGGCCCGGCGCGTCTTTGAAGCGGCGGTGGCTGCGGCCGCAGCCACCGATCCGTGGCTGCGGGAGCATCCACCCGTCGTCGAATGGTGGGGCGGAAGGTTTGAGTCGGCGCTCACCGCTCCCGAGAGTCCGATCGTGCGCGCCGTGGTCGAATCCGCCTCTTCAGTGATGGGGGCCCCTCCGCCGGTTGACGGCGTCACCTTCGGCTCCGACATGAGGCTGCTCGTGAATGCCGGGGGGATACCTACTGTGCTGTTCGGTCCCGGCGACGTTCGTGTCGCACATATGCCGGACGAGTTCGTGCCGCTCGAGGATCTGCGCCTCGCCGCAGAGACCCTGGTACTTGTTGCCCTGCGCTTCTGCGGCCACGAGGAGTAGTGCCGGTTCGAGGCTGGGTCGGCGTGCACCTCGGCTAGCCGGTGTCGGGTGCTTTGTGCAGCAGGGGAGAAGAGCACCGTTGGGCGAAGCGCATGGCGCTCAACTGGCGGTCGCTGGAGCTCGGGACGCAAGCCGTGAAGGTGGTGGAGCATAGCGGAATCGAACCGCTGACCTCCTGGGTGCGATCCAGGCGCTCTCCCAGCTGAGCTAATGCCCCATGCGGAGTCCCCCGTCGGGGAGTAGTTATTATGCGGCATTCCTGGCAGGTGGGCAAGCGGCGGTCCGGTTAGGGGAGCAGGCGTGCGCATGGTTGTCCGCCTGCCTGTGTTCGGGTCAGGAGCGGTCGGCTCTCGAGAGTCGCCGCCGGATGGATTGGGAGCCAGCTGCCTGCGCCGGGAGAGACGCTCCGCGAGGGCGGCGCTCTCTACAGTGATCATGGTGGCGGCCGACGTTATCCTGACTTTAGCGCCCTGCGCGTTTGCTACTGGGGGCGTCGGTAGTCTCGCGGGGTTGGGAACGATGCGGGCAATCCGCGGTCGTCGGAACGATGGCTGCGCCTGGATCGAGTCGGTGGCCATGATGTCGCAGACCGTGCCCATCCGTACGATGCCGACCGCTGGGCGAGCAACTACGACACGGTGGTGCTCGCTGCGACGCCGATTCTCGACATACGTGTCAGTTAGGCCGCCGGCAGGAGGCGAATCGGACGTCCTAGGGCACGCTGTTTCACGTGAAACAGCCCAACCGTGCATGCTCGCCTCGACTGCGCCAGTCGTCTTACCGGAGCCTCTGTTCGGTCAGGACCCCAGCGTATATGGAGCTTCCTCGTCGGGATAGTCTCCACGCCAGGCCTCCGTGGACACATTCACTTTTAGGACCGCTGCGGCGCCACGATCCCTTCTGTGTTGACGTTTGTGCCACAGGTGCCCCACGAGGATCCTGTTGCCGCGTATGCGGTGCTCGAAGTAGATGTTGAGGCAGCCGCCGGCGGACGGACGCCGGATGGCCAAGTGAACTCATCGACTTTGGTCAGCCTGGCGAGTTGGCGGTGGCCGTTCCCGTGGGTAGGTCGCTCGGCGCCCTTGCCTTGGTGCGCGGGCTCGCGCTAGTCTACGATGTGATTCCGGCTGTCATGAGTTCACGCGCGAACCAGGCGAGCGTCGTATCTGAAACGCCGGTACATCCGTCGGCCCACGGCTTGCGAACGAGCTCGCCGAGCGATGGCGTCGTGGTCGCAACGACGGCGCTTTTCTCTTCGTCTCTCTGTAACGGTTTCTTTGAGCCCACGCCTCCGTCGGCTTCGATAAGCCGGATTTCGTCCGTTATTTCATCACGGCACGGGCGCAACTCCCCGTTTCACGTGAAACACCCAGTCTGCCTCAAGGAGGAAGGGCGCGCCGCCGTGGCGTTTCAGCAGGGAGCGACGTAGGACCGCTCGGGGCTCGGGTGGCACGCTTGACCGTCAACCACACTGAATGCCCCACGAGCAAGGTGGAGCCGGCATCCTGGGACGGCACGATCTCGAACCGGCACGAATGCCCCGTGAACGAGGAGTAGCCGGCCTTACTATGGTCGCTTCCCACTACATCCTTGGCTTCACGCGAAGACCACACCGCTATGCTAAGACCACATCACTATGCCAAGACCGTTCTGCCGTGAGAGCCCCTGCCATCATCGTCTTCCCAGAGTGAGATCCTGGTGGTCCGGCGCATGAGGTTCGCGTTTCTCGTTGACGCAGCCCTCGGGGTGCTCCAGCCCATGGCGTTCGGGAGCAGCTCCCGCGGCGCGTCGGCGCCGTTGATTCACGGCGCGCTAATGGCGCTGGAGAATGCACGCCAAGGCACGTCAGGCTCCTCAAGCCCATGGGCTTGCTCAGGCATGCGGCCTCCAGCCCGATATACGGGGGGCTGGCCTCTCATGCGCTTTGAAACGACCCGGCTGCTCCGCCGTGGGGCGCGGGGTTGTGATGCAGGACCGCGCTCAGCGAGCGGGATGGGGTGCCCGTGGTCCCGGTTGCTGCGGCATACGACCGCGGCGTCTGGAGCGCTTCGCCTTCAGCTGCCGCGCAAGCATCATGAGATCGTTTGGTCCGGATGCATGTGGCCCAGATGCATTACCGGGCGCCCCAAAGGCGGCTGCCTCCGACGGCTGCCTCACAACACGGTGCTGCTCATTCATGCGTCGGGCGAGATGGTCCAATGCGGGCTGTGGCACGACGGCCGCTCGAGGCTCACAGGCACGCATGTCGCCCCTCCACTCGGGCCGCAGAGCGCGCCTGCTCGCTCTTGCAGGAGGCCTCGAGAGCAGGCTTCCCTCGGCGCGACAAAGCGCGCCCGTTCGAGGACTACTGACGCTACCGAGTACAGCCAGGAGCCGCTTGCCGAGGCTCGCACCGGCGCAGCGAGGCGCTGTAGCCTACTAATATAGTACTACCAAAAGGGTAGTCGTCTGTCGTGGACTCTCCGGCCTTCTCCCCGTGGCTATGTTGTGCTCAAAGGTCGCTGGGCCGCTCCGCCAGCGTCACCTTCACATCGCGCATCTTGCCATCGCGTTCAACGGTGAGGGTGATCTCGTCACCGGGCTTCTTCGTGGAGAGGTATGCAATGAGGCCTTCGAAGCCGCTGATGGTCTTCCCGTCGGCGCGGACCACGACGTCACCACCGATGACGAAACTCTGCCCTTGGACGCCGACTGTACGGGAGCCTCCGCGTATGCCCGCCTTGGCGGCGGGGCTTCCCTCGGATACCTGCTCAACGAGAGCGCCGCCTTGAGACGTCATGTTGAACAGCTTCGCGACATCCTGCGTCAGGGTCTGCCCGGCCACGCCGAGCCAGGCGTACTCGACCGTTCCGTCATCCTTGAGCTGCTCAAGAGAACGTACCGCAGCGTTGATCGGGACGGCGAAGCCGAGGCCCTGATTCCCTCCCGACTCGGAGGCGATCTGCTCGTTGACGCCGATCACCTTCCCATTCGAATCGATGAGCGGTCCGCCTGAGTTGCCGGGGTTGATGGCGGCGTCCGTCTGGATGCCGTTGGAGATGGTCATACCGTTGGGAGCCTGAAGGCTGCGTCCGACGGCTGAGACGATTCCCGAGGTGATGGAGAAATCGTAGCCAAGGGGGTTCCCGATGGCGACGACCGGCTCTCCTACGACGACGTCGTCGGAGTCGCCCAGAGGCAGCGGCTTGAGATCGACATCCGAGGGTTTGACCTTGATGACCGCGACGTCGCTGCCGCTGTCGACGCCGACAAGCGAGCCCTCCACGCGCTGTGTCCGGCCCCTGCTCTTGTTGAACACGATGGTCAGGCTCACGGCGCGTTGCCTGTCCTTCTCGACAACATGCGCGTTAGTCAGGATGTGGCCTTTGGCGTCGACGACGAACCCCGTTCCCATGGATCGACCGCTCTCGAGTTCGCCGAACAGGTTTACGCCGGCGTCGCCGAAATCGGCTTGAACCATGACGACGCCGGGCGAGAGCGAGCGGTAGATCTGCTGTGGCGTGAAGCCCTTGCCTGAGGTTGCCACTGGTGTCGCCTCGTCAGTGGGCGACAGTCGCACGGCGATCTGCTGAGTATCTCCCAAGCTGGAGGTCAGCAGAAGAGCAAGCACCAGGAGCGCCGCACCCAGAACTCCGCCACCGACGCCAGCGAAAAAGCTCTTCAATCTCATTCAAACCCCTTCCTGGTCGATCGGGTCGTCTGCAGCGAGCCGGTTTTAGCTTAATACCATGTGCCCGTTGGTGCGCGGGTGATATCTCTCTCGCGTTCGCCGTGCCTCAGGCCTTTCCGGTGGCCACGCCGTCGCGTGGGGCCCGTGGCAGGCTGACCGTGAAGCTGGTGCCATGACCCCCACGGGAACTCACGCTGATGTGTCCGCCCATCATCTCTACGAGCTCGCGTGCAATGGAGAGTCCGAGCCCGGTTCCTGCTGTTGTGGCGCGCTCCTCACGGCCGCGATGGAAGCGCTCAAACACGTGCGGGAGATCCGCGGCTGCGATGCCCGGGCCGTCGTCCATGACGACGATCGAGGCCATCTCGTCGTCTTCGGCCGGCTTTACTGTGATGCGGCTGTCCGGAGGTGAGAACTTGACCGCGTTGTCGACGAGCGCGCGGAGCACCTGCGCGAGCCGCTGCTCGTCACACCATGCGGTGACCGGCGGCCCCGGATCGACGGCCAGGTGAAGGTTCTTCGTCTGCGCCTGCGCCTGGAACTCGGCGAGCACAGACCGGGCGACCGTCTTGAGCTCGACGAATTCAGGCTCGAGAACGATCGCTCCCGCCTCGACTCGTGAGAGGTCGAGCATGCTAATGGCGAGATTGCGAAGCCGGTCGACCTGCTGCCGCATGAGCTGGATGAACTCCCGTTGCTCGGCGGCGCTCACGTTGCCCTCGTCGATCAGCTCCAGGAAGCCGGCCAGCGAGAACAACGGGGTCTCGAACTCGTGCGAGGCGTTGGCGATGAGGTCGCGGCGGGCGCGCTGCAGGCGGGCCTGTGAGGTGATGTCGTGGACGACCACGATGGTCGAGAAGTCAGCGGTATCTGCCACCGCGTAGGCGGTGGCCTCAAGCGTGCGGTCATGTTGAACGGTGACCACAGCCTGTTCGGCTCCCTCTCTCCGCGCCTCGCGCCAGGCCTGCATGACGTCGGCGGGGACGGCCTCCTCGAGGCTGGAGCCGATCTCCACGGGTGCGCCGAGCAGCTCTGCGGCTGCGGGGTTCGTGATCATTACAGTGCCGTCGCCGGAGACGCCGATTACCCCTTCTGAGAGGTCGTTCAGCAGGACTTCGGCCCGGTCGCGCTCCCGCTCGATCTGGGCGAACGCATCGGTGAGGCGGTCGGCCATAATGTTGAACGTGCTCGCCAGCTGGCCGATCTCATCCTTGGTGGCGATAGGCACCTTGGCCGTGAGGTCGCCGGCCGCGACCTTGGTGGCGATAGGCACCTTGGCCGTGAGGTCGCCGGCCGCGATCGCCTCGGCGCTGCGCTCGATCCTCTTGAGGCGGCCGGCGATGAAGAAGGACGCCATGTAGCCCAGCGCCAGGCTTACGCCCAGCGCGATGAGCATGGCGAACATCAGGCGGAGCTGCACGGCGGCAACGGTTTGATCTACGTCTCTTAGCGAGGCGAGCACGAGGACGACTCCGTAGACCGAGGAGGTCCCGTTGTCTATCAGGGGGACCGCCGTGGCTGCGTAGCGGCGCGCCATGCTGATCGTCACATCCTGCGCCACGGCCTTCCTCGTGAGCGCCGCTTCGATCATGGGGTACGAATCCACATCCAGCGGCCCGGCTCCGCCGGTATCGTAGCGGGAGACCAGGGTACTGGCGAGCACGACGATGCGGGCGTTGAATCGCATGCCGAGCCGGCTCATGGTGTTCCTGAGACCCTTGCTGTCGACGACGCTCACCGTGTGGGTTGGCGCGTAGTACTGGTAGTAGGCGCTGATGGTATCGCTGACGAGCCTGGCGTCGGTGCGCTGGTCGGCGAGCTTCTGCTCGTCGAGACGGCTCGTCAGCGGCGGAACCGCGTAGGCCCAGGCGGCCAGCATCGCCAAGGCAACGAGGCCCAGGATGAGGACGGTCAGCCAGTTCTTGACGGAACTGAATAGCAGCATGCGCCGGAGGGCGGGAGCCCGGTTCTCCTAGAGCTCGCGGAACTTGTAGCCGATGTTGCGGACGGTGAAGATGAAGTCTGGATACCTGGGGTCGATTTCGAGTTTCTCGCGCAGGTGCCTGATGTGGACGTCCACCGTGCGCGCGTCGCGGTAATCCGAGTCGCCCCACACGAGCTGCAACAGGATCTGGCGGCTGTAGACCCGCCCAGGATGAGAGATCAGCGTCTTGAGGATCTCGAACTCGATGTAGGTGAGGTCGATCTTCGCGCCTCGCAGGGTGACGGTACGCTTGAGCAGATCCACCTCAAGCTCGTCCACTTTGATCGACTCCTTCTTGGCGCTGGCGGCGCTCCTGGTCATCTCGGCGCGGCGCAGGTGGGCGCGCACGCGGCTGCGAAACTCTCTGAGGCTGAACTTGTCTTTCGTGATGTAGTCGTCGGCGCCGATCTCGAGCCCCAGCACCTTGTCGAACTCCTCTGACTTGGCGGTGAGCATGATGATCGGCACGATGCTCTGCGCGCGCAGACGACGGCACACCTCTATGCCGTCAATGTAAGGAAGCATGATGTCGAGGATCACGAGATCGATGCTCTGGCGGCCGAATACCTCCAGAGCCTCCTCGCCGTCACGGGCTGTGAAGACCTGGTAGCCCTCCTTTTCGAGGGGGTAGCGAAGGAGCCTGAGGATCGCCTCCTCGTCGTCCACGAGCAGAATGCGAGCTCCGCTGTCCGTCATGATCTCCGCCTTGCTGCAGTATGGACGTCTCCTCGCGGCTCGGCCAGTGCCCGCACGCGGAAGCCGGCTCCGAGCGCCTGGGCGATGGCCTCGCAGCCGGCGAGGTCGACGCCGGGCACGTCGACGGCGGTGAGGATCGTCTCGATGCCGTGTTGTACGCACTCTTCGGCGAACTTGATGACGGCCCTGTGCGCCTTGCCGAAGATCGGCCGGCAGAGCTCGTCGTAGGCCTCAGGATCGGCCGCGTTGAGGCTCACCGTGGCGGCGACGAGGCTGGCGCCCGCCAGCGCCGCCGGCACGTCGACAGCGGGGTTGAGCAGCTGCCCGTGCCCGTTGGTGTTGAGCCTGGCACGGATTCGGCGGAGGCTCAGCCATTCCGTGACGGCGAGCACGACGTCGAGCTGCATCGTGGGCTCGCCGAAGCCGCAGAAGACGACCTCATCGGCCGGCGTCTCGAGAAACGCCAGCTCTATGGCGTACGTTACGTCGTCCACGGTCGGCTCGCGCTCGAGGGTGAGCGTCTCGCCGTAGACGCCGTCGGCCCACCTGCGCAGGCAGAAGTCGCAGGCGCAGGAGCATCGGTTCGTGATGTTGAGGTAGACGGCCGATCCGGCGCCGCGGTAGGCGATCGTCCCGGGTGGCAGGCTGAAGGGTGCGCTCATGGTCTCCGGCAGGTCGGGTGCATCGTGCGGCGGCGCCGTGCCTGGAATGATGCACGTTCGGCAAGCCGAGTATAGCAGGGTAGACTTGGGCGTCCATGGATCGAATCGTCCCGAGATCTCTTGAGCCGCGCGGTCGCCGGCGCGAGGTCGCGCCGGCGTTACGCGGCGCTTGCCCCGCTGGCGACGCCGTCGGGCTGCGAGCGTCATGAGAGAGCCGGCGATGCACGAGGCGATACTGTGCGATCGTCACGACGACGGCTCCGTGAGCTGCCGGGTCTGTCCTCGCCGCTGCCGCATCGCGCCCGGCAAGAGCGGCGTGTGCCGGGCGCGCATGAACCAGGACGGCCGGTTGTACGCGATCACCTATGGGCGTGTGTGCAGCGTTGTCGCCGACCCTATAGAGAAGAAGCCTCTCTTTCACTTCTTCCCCGGGACCACCGTGCTCTCGCTCGGGACCTACGGCTGCAGCTTCGCCTGTCGTCACTGTCAGAACTGGCAGATCGCTCACGCTGACCCTCGGGAGGCCATGCGCGAGCTGCGCGAGCTACCGGTGCGCAACCTGCCGGTGCTGGCCGGTAACAACAACTGCCAGGGGGTCGCCTGGACGTACAACGAGCCGACGATCTGGCTCGAGTACATCCTCGATGGAGCGCAGCTCGCGCACGAGCACGGGTTGTACACGGTGATGGTCACGAACGGCTACATCACCGAGGAGGCTCTCGACGTCCTCGCGCCGCACATCGATGCATACCGCGTCGATGTCAAGGGCTTCAGCAACGCCCAGTACCATGATCTCTGCCGCATCCGCGACATGTCGCCGGTGCTGGCCGCCGCAACGCGCGCCAAACACCGGCACGGATGCCACGTCGAGATCGTCACGAACGTCATCCCCACGCTGAGCGACGACGAGGTTACGCTGCGCAGGATCGCGGAGTGGATCGTGCGCGAGCTGGGTCCTGAGACCCCCTGGCACGTCACTCGATTCACGCCGTATCTCGAGCTCGCGCACGTCTCGCCGACGCCCATCCCGACCCTTGAGCGCGCCCGCCGCATCGGATGGGACGCAGGGCTGCGTTTCGTGTACATCGGCAACGTGCCAGGTCATGAGGGTGAGAATACGATCTGCCCCAGTTGCCGCCGATTGCTGGTACGGCGTACGGGTTACGCGATTGAGGATGTCGCGCTGCGGGGAACATACTGTTCCATGTGTGGGGTTAATGTGTATGTCCGTACATCCATCAAGTGAGGTTTGCCGCGTGTGGCCGTCCGTGACGCCCGGGGAGCCCCGGCCGTGAATCACCACGTGAAGCTCGCCATTCCCGCGAGGGCAGAGTTCGTGCTGCTCGGTCGCCTGGCGCTCGCCGGTCTGCTGCGATCACACGGTTACTCGGACGACGCGATTGCCGATCTCAAGCTGGCGCTTACGGAGGCCTGCTCCAATTCGGTGCGCCGCGCCGGCAGGGCTTCGGATGGCCAGGTGTATCTAGCATTCACCCTGCTCGACGATCGAGTCACGATCGCGATCAGCGACGACGACGGAGGCTTTCGCGAGGACGATGTGGACTGCCCTGAGTGCCGCGACATGCCGGGTTTCGAGCTGGCCGACGGCGGGTTGGGGGTCGCCATCATCCGGGCGGTGGTCGACGGCTTCGACCTCAGCCGGCCAGACGGAGCGGCAGCCGTCCTCACTCTCACCAAGCTCCGGGACTCCTGACGGCCCACCGGGCAAGGGTCGCCCGCAGGCGCGCGCGGCCGCGCGCCACAGTCGTGGTACCCTGCCGTATGACCGTCTCGCACGAGATAGCCGATCTGGCACGCCGTTTCGCTCTAAGCCAATCGCAGGCGGCGGCCCTGGACGACTACGTCGAGCTGCTCGCTGGCTGGAGTCGCGGCAATCTCACAGGTCTGCGCGGCCGCGACGATATCGTCGAGACCCTGCTCGCCGATTCTCTCGCGCTGCTCGACGTGAGCGCCCTGCGCGAGCGGGATCGGGCAGCCTGGCTCGACCTCGGCACCGGCGCCGGCATTCCGGGTATCCCGCTGGCCGTTGCGCTCCCTGGCGTTCGTCTGACGCTTATGGAGGCGTCAACCAGGAAGTGCGCCTTCCTCGAAGAGGCCGTTGTCTTGGCAGGCCTTGCCGGGCGAGTCGACGTGGCGCACGCGCGCAGTGAGAGCTTCGCCGCAGCCGGGCGGCCGGGGCGCGAGTCGTTCGCCGTTGTCGTGGCGCGGGCGGTCGCGCCGCTTGTCTCGCTCGTCGAGCTGGCGGCGCCCCTTCTTGCGGAGGGCGGCGTTCTCGCGGCGAGCAAGACGGGCAAGGCTCTCGCGCTCGAGGCCGGCGCGGCTCGCGCGGCGGCGCCTCTCTGCGGCCTCGAGCCGGGTTCCGTGGTGCCGCTCCCGCTCTCTCCGCTCGGCGACGCCGTCTGCGCCGTCTTCACCAAGATCGCGGCGACGCCGGAGCGTCTTCCGCGGCGAGAGGGTCTCGCGACCAGGCGGCCGCTGGCCGGCTGACCTCATCCATCTGCTAGTATCGATGGCCGCGAAAGGAGCCGGGTGACTCGCGTCATCGCCGTCACGAACCAGAAGGGTGGGGTCGGCAAGACCACCACTACCGTGAACCTCGCCGCCTGTCTGGCCGAGGCCGGCCTCGACATCCTTCTCGTCGACATGGATCCTCAGGCCAATGCCTCGGTGGGCCTCGGCATGCGTGTCTCAGATCCCTACGTGAGCAGCTACGGTGTGCTCAGCGGCGCGGTCGGCGTCGCCCACGCCACCGTCGACACGGCGGTGCCGCGCCTTCATCTGCTGCCGTCCTGCCCGGACCTGGCAGGGGCGGTCGTCGAGCTCGCTAACGCGGAGGGCAGCGAGTGGGTTCTCAAGTATGCTCTCGCCGGGCGGCTCGCGCACTACGACTACGTCTTCATCGACTGCCCTCCATCGCTCGGCGTGCTGACCATCAACGCCCTTGTCGCGGCCCGTGAGGTGCTCATCCCGGTGCAGGCCGAGTACTACGCGCTCGAGGGCCTGGTGCAGCTGCTCGACACCATCCGCCTGATCCAGGAGCGCCTCAACCCCGCGCTGAACGTTCTCGGGGTGCTCGTCACGATGTACGACGGCCGCACGCGTCTCGGGCGTGAGGTGGCGGCCGAGGTCAGGGAGCATCTGGGACAGCGCGTGTTCGATACGGTCATTCCTCGCAACATCCGGCTCAGCGAGGCGCCCAGCCACGGTCTGCCTATCTCGCGCTACGACGTCTCCTGCGCCGGCTGCGACGCCTACTTCGATCTCGCCAAGGAGGTCGTGTCCCGTGACCACTCCACAACGTAGCCCCGGCGGATCTGCCCCCGGGGTTGAGGGTGCCGGCGGTTCGGCCGGCAAGAGGGCTCTCGGTAGAGGTCTGAGCGCCCTGATCAGCGACAGCCGCGCCGCCCTGGCCAAGACGAGCGCTCCGACGCTCAGCGAGGGCCGCCTCCGCGAGCTCTCCCTCGACGACATCGTCGTCAACCGTCGCCAGCCGCGACGGGTCTTCGCCCAGGAGGAGCTCGAGGAGCTCGCGGCCTCTATCAGGGTGCTCGGCGTCGTGCAGCCGGTCGTTGTGCGCCCGCTGCCGGCGCCAGGCGGCGGGCAGGCGCAGGCAACGTCGCTCGCGGCCGAGCTTTCGGCCGAGCCCGACGCCTCGCCGGCACCACGGTTCGAGCTCATCGTCGGCGAGCGACGCCTGCGAGCCTCCCGAATGGCCGGCCTGGACCATGTGCCCGCCCTCGTGCGCCCCGCCGACGAGATCGCGTCGCTCGAGATCGCCCTCGCGGAGAACGTCGCCCGTGAGGATCTCAACTGCATTGAAGAGGCTCAGGCCTACGCATCGCTGGTCGACGAGTTCGGCCTCACGCACGGCCGCATCGCAGATCTGGTCGGCCGGAGCCGGGTTGCGATCACCAACCTTCTGCGGCTGCTGGAGCTGCCGGACGACGTTCAGCGCATGATCGAGACGGGCGATCTCAGCGAGGGGCACGGGCGCGCGCTGCTGGCGCTGCCCGATCACGGGCAGCGCCGCAAGGCCGCGCGCCTCATCATGTCCGAGGGGCTCAGCGTGCGGCAGGCCGAGGCGCTCACGAAGAAACTCGCCGGGGAGGCGCGAGCCGGCGGCCCACCGCCCGCACGCGCCGCAGCCGACTACAGCGACCTCGTCGACGAGCTGTACGGCCTTCTTGAGGCGCCCGTCCGTATCCGCAGCGGCAAGCGCGGCGGCACGATCCAGATCGCCTTCAAGAGCAGGGACGAACTCGTGCGGCTCGTGGATCTCTTGCGGACGCTCAGGCGCTGACGGGGCCCGTGGCCTGGCGGAGCCCAGGCGGAGCAGTTCGGCCGGGCTCAGCGCGGGAGGCTGGGCCCCGTGGTCGCCCCGGGGGTCGGCGTGACGCTTGGGGCGGGCGCTCCCACCTCTCCGGCGGGCGAGACGGCTCCGGGGGAGGATGACGGGCTGGCGGCGGGAGAAGGCGTCGGTGAAGCGTACGGGTTCGTGGTGGGGTACGGCGAGGGCGTCGCCTCGGGCAGGATGGTCGCGCCCGGCGGGGGGTTGCCGTCGGCCGGCACGTACACGATGGTGCCGTCGGCCAGTCTGTAAAAGGAGCCCACCAGCGAACCAAGCCCCTGTTGCCGGGCGGTCGCGCTCATGTCGACGGCCTCGATCTTACCGCCTTGCTTCACGATCACCTGCATCTGCGGCGTGCCTGGGTCCGTGACAATAGTCATGTTCTTCTCGGTGAGCAGCCCGGAGAGGCCGGCCGACGTGAGGACTGCTACGAGCAGGCCGACGGCAAGCACGATGGCGAGCAGGAAGAGGTTGGCGAGGCCGTCGAGCGGGTCGCCGTTGCGATCGGCGGATCCGATCCGCCGCCGGCGCATGTAGCGCTTGTAGCGGAGGTCGCTGTCGCGCGGCTCGCGGACGGCGCCGTGGCGGTGGATGGTCGGGTGGTCGTCCGCTGCCGGCATTGGGCCTCAGAGAGGCTGAGTGTCGTCGGGGGCAGGCGCCTCGGGGTCGTCCTTGCGCGGCTGCTCTTCGGCTGGCCCCAGGTCGGCGAACGGGTCGTCGTCTGTCCGCCAGCTCAGGGTGGAGTCGTCGAAGCCCAGCGGCTCTTCCCTGGTGTGGGGCGCCGCGGCTGGTCTCTCGGAGGGCTTCCGGCTGACGCTCGCTCTGGCGGCTGGCTGCTTTGCAGTCGCAGGCTGCTCCTCAGCAGCTCGCCGCTCCTTCGGCTGCCCGGCCTCTTCGTCGCACACGACGTACTCTACGACGGGGTTACTCTCCCAAACGCCTTTCTTGCTGCGCCGGCGCCCGGACTTGAGCCGTCCAGAAGCCCCTTCCAGCAGCTCCAGGAGGTACTCCATATCGGAGATGTCCTGAGTGTACATGCGGTCGCGGACCACGCTGATCATGTACGCCAGGCCGCCGGTGAGGAGGCCGATGACGGTGACGGAGAAGGCCGTGGTGAGGCTGGCCGTCAGCCGGATGGTGTCGCCCTCGGCGAGGCCCAGGAGGGCCGGCGACAGCGGGATCAGGGTGCCCATGAGGCCGAGCATGGGGCCCACACGTACGAGGATGCGCGTGCGCTCCAGGTGCTTGAGCGTCGCGAGTTCGGACTCCTGCAGCAGCTTGAGCGGCTTGGCCTCCAGCCGCTCGGTCTGGTAGTTACGGATCAGATCGAAGAGGAAGCGGGAAACGACGACAGAGTAGCGATTCTCCTGAAGGTAGCGGTAGGCGGTGCGAGGCTTGCCGTCTTCGAACGCGCGGCGCGCGCGCAGGGTGCGGCCCTCAAGGGCGTCCAGATCGCGGAAGCGGAAGCGCAGCCAGAGTTCGTAGACGAAGTAGCCGAGCTCGACCAGCACCCAGAGGAGGCAGGCGACGGCGGCGATGAGGACGGGCCAGAGGAGCGCCTGGGAGATATCGTAGATGAGCTGCTGCAGGTCGTTCACAAGAGGATCAGCTTCCGGATCGTTTGAAGAGGTCCTTTGACTTGGCGACGGCGCGCTTGATGCGCTCCCAGTCGCTCCCTCCGCCGGGGAGAGTCTGCCCCTCGCTGGCCTCGCTCAGGGCGTGCGTGCGACGCTCCAGAACCAGGGAGCTGAGCACGATGCCGATAGGGAACATGGCGAGGAGCGTACCACTGACGAAGCCGGCTCCACTACCTCCGCCTGTCCGAGAGCCTGGACTCGGCGAGGCGCTCGGCGAAGGGATGACGCTGCCGGTGATCATGGGGCTGGCGTTGGGGAGGGGAGAAGCGCTCGACGAAGGGTACAGGGTCGCCGTCGGTGTGGGATACGGTGTTGGCGTTGGCCTGGGCGCAGCCGTCGATGGCGCGATGGGCGTCGATGGCGCGATGGGCGCTGAGGGCGGGATGGTGGTGGATGGCGCGATGGGCGTGGGGTGGGGCGCAGGGGGATTGATCGGCGTGGGCGTCGGCTGGGGGACCGACACGGTGAACGTGCGCTTGAGCGTCTGTGCGTTGCCGGCGAAGTCGACGATTCGGATCTGCCACGTGTGAACGCCGTTCGCGAGGTTCTTGAGCTGCAACCGTACGCTGGAGCGCCCGAAACCGGCCGCCTTGGTGCGATTTCTGCCGTCGACGAAGAGCCGGCACATGCTGCGGTCGACCCCGGTGCCCCCGGAACCATCCGAGTACGACGCGCGCAACAGGACGGAGCGCGTGGATGTGAACCTGGCGCCCTGCTTGGGCGATACCGTTGTGAGCGTGGGTCGGAACACGAAAGGCGTGATCGCCGCGGGCCGGCGACGAGGGAAGATGGTGAACGCCTGCTTGCGGTATGCGGTCACCGCCCAGCTCGTGGTGGGGACGGGCTCGACGAGTGTGCCCGGCCGCCGGTTGAACGCGCCGGAGGATCGCTGTAGCGCTGCGAGCGCTCGGCGGGGAGTGTCGCCGCCTACCGCCCACGCGGAGCCGTCGGGATCCTCCCCCAGGGCCAGGATCGCCTGAATCGCAGCGGATGTGGCGGTCGCGCTCGTGACCCCGTTGGCCAGATAGGGGAACCCGCCGTTGCTGCGCTGGCGGGCCTTGAGGTAGGCCCGGGCGGAGGGGATCACGCTGGGGTCGATGCCCGGAGCCCTGACCAGTTTCAGCGCCTGAATCGCCATGGCTGTGTCTTCGACGTTCGAGGTCAGGCCTTCCTGCGTGGGGAACCCGCCGTCGGTGCGCTGCTGGCCGGCGAGCCAGGAGGTCGCCAGGTCGAAGCGCTGCCCCCCTGATTCGCCGATGGCCTCCATGGCGGCGATGGCCCATACGGTGGTGTGGATGGCCTGGTACTTGCGGCTTGAAGATGACGGCGAGAAGCTGCCCTTGGTGGGGCCGTCGGCCAGATCCTGGTACGAGTACAGCTTCGCGAGGAGGTCGATGCGCGGCGTGCCCGCCAGGAACACGCGCCCGGGCTGCCCCGCAGCGACGTACGCCATGATCGCCTGGGCGTAGTAGACGACGGGGTTCTCGACGTCGTAGCCGCTCGCCGCGGTGGTGTGGCTGCGAGCCTGCATGAAGGTGAACGGCGTTTTGCCTCCGATCGCCCACGCTTTGTTGTCGACGCGCTCTCCGGAGGCAGCGATCGCCAGGATGCTCCAGGCCGTGCTGGCCATGGTGCCGAAGCCGCCGTTGGACTGCTGGCGGGCGTGCAGGTAGTCGAGGCCCTTGGTGACCGGGCGGCCGCGAGGATCAGAGTTGGCTGTGCGGGCGGGCGGAGGCGTCGCGGCGAGGCACATGACCGCTGCCGCGAGAGCCACAGTCACGAGGATTCTCCTGCTCATAGTGCCCTCCGCATGAGTCGCACAGGTGGGGTGGCGCCACGCGCTGTTCATCGTACCAAGACGATCGCCGGGGGGCCAGACTCGCGCCTCTCCTGATTGCGGCGGGAGTCCAGTGGGGCAAGGATGTATCCTTGCATGATTGACGCCCCCATGCAGCTATCACTCGTCATACCTGTATACAATGAGGTTGAAAGCCTCGAGCCGCTCGTCGCTGAGATCGATGAGGCGCTCGGCCGGGGCTGCCTCTCCTACGAGATCATCTTCGTGGACGATGGCTCGGACGACGGCTCGTTCGCGGCGATGGAGCGTCTCTCCCGCGCCCGTGACGACGTTCGCGTGCTCAGGCTGCGGCGCAACTTCGGCAAGGCGGCCGCTCTCGCTCACGGGTTCGCGGCCAGCCGCGGCGACTATATCGTCACGCTCGACGGCGATCGGCAGGATGATCCTGCCGAGATCCCGAGCCTGGTCGCGCCGCTCGGGAGCGGCTACGACCTCGTCTCCGGCTGGAAGCAGAGCCGGCAGGACCCGCTCAACAAGACGGTCCCGTCCCGCTTCTTCAACTGGACGGTCCGCACTGCCACGGGCATACCCTTGCACGACTTCAACTGTGGCCTCAAGGCCTATCGTCGCGAGGTCGTCGACACGATCCACGTCTACGGGGAGCTGCATCGCTACATCCCCGTCGTCGCGGCGCAGGCAGGCTTTCGGGTGACGGAGTTGCCGGTGAGCCACCGGCCGCGTACCGCGGGGCGCTCCAAGTACGGGTGGAGGCGGTATCTGCGCGGCTACCTCGATCTCCTCACCGTCCTCTTCCTTGGCCGCTACCAGTATCGACCGCAGCACCTCTTCGGCGGGCTCGGGACGCTGCTCATCGTCGTGGGTTTCCTGATCGAGCTGTACCTGGCCTTCGACAAGATCGTGCTCGGTCACGCCATCGGCCAGCGCCCGCTCCTGCTGCTGGGCGCTCTGCTGCTCATCGTCGGCGTGCAGCTGCTCTCGCTCGGGCTCATCGGTGAGCTTATCGCCAACTCCAGGGCCCGCCGCGGACCCGATCGCACGCAGGTGGCAGCCTTCTTCGGCCCGGGGAGTGTCGGCGCCGAGGCGTCGGGCGGACCGGTGGAGGCCGGCGCCGCAATTGCTGCTGCGCCGGCAGGCGACGCCGGCCGGCCGTGACGCGCGCGGTCGCCTACTTCGGCACCTACGAGCCCACCTACCCGCGCAACGCGGTGCTGATCGCGGGCCTCCGGGAGCGTGGGGTGGTCGTGCACGAGATCCGTGCCGCCCTGCCGCCCATGGATGCGGTGGCGATGACCGGAGCGCGCGGCGCCCTGCGGCTGGGGGCGGGCATCGCGGCGGCACATCTGCGCCTGATGGCGCAGCACCGCCGCCGTCTCGAGGTCGACGCCGTCGTGGTCGGGTATCCCGGCCACTTCATGGTACCGTTCGGCCGGGTCGTCGCGGCCTGGCGGCGCGCCCGGCTCGTCTTCGACCCGCTCGTCTCTCTGGGGGACACGTTCACCGGCGATCGCGGTCTGGTCGCCTCGGGCGGGTGCAAGGCGCACGCCGTGCGCGCCGTCGATCGGGTCGCCTTCACGCTGCCCGACCTCGTGCTGGCGGATACTGAGGCCCATGCTTCCTACTACACCGGCGCGCTGGGCGTGCCGGGCAGGCGCCTTGCGGTGGTCCCGGTAGGGGCTCTGCCGGTCGAGGGGGCGACCGGCGAGGTGAGGCCGCTCGCCGACGGCGAGCCGCTCACCGTCTTCCAGTACGGCAAATGGAGCCCGCTGCACGGAGCCGAGACGGTGCTGGCGGCCGCCGAGCTCCTCCGCGACGAGCCGTTCTGCTTCGTGCTCGCCGGCGAAGGGCAGCTCTCGGCAGCGCTGCGCCGGCGAATCGCCCAGCGAGGGCTCGTCAACGTGCGGTGGCTCGGCTCACTCTCACACGGCGAGCTGCGTGCGCGAACGCTCGCCGCAGACGTCTGCCTCGGCGTCTTCGGCGAGTCCCACAAAGCATCCCGCGTGGTCCCCAACAAGGTGTACGATGCGCTCGCCTGCGGTCGCCCGGTGGTCACCGCCGACACGCCGGGTGCGCGGGAGCTGCTGCGCGACGGAGTCGACGCCCGCCTGACGCCGGTCGGCGACGGCGCCTCGCTGGCGGACGCGCTGCGCAGCTTGCGCGCCAACGAGGAGCGCGCCCGTCTCGCTGCGGCCGCCCTCGGGCTGTACCGGCGGGCGCTCACGCCCGCCGCCGTGGCGACCCGGCTGCTCGCCGCCCTGGAGGAGCAGTGAGCCAGGCCTCGGGAGCGCCTCTCGCCACCGGTGAGCCCGGCGGCCGAAGCCCGGCGGGTCGCCGCTGGCTGCGCCTGCTGTTCCGTGGCGCCCAGATCGCCCTCATCGCGGCGATCGTCTACTTCCTGGTCACGTACCTGGCGCGTTCGTGGGGGAGCGTCAGGCAGTACGAGTGGAGCTTCGCGCCGGCCTGGATGGCTCTCTCGGCCGTCGCCTTCCTCATCTTCTACCTCATGCAGGGCATCGCCTGGTGGCTCGTCCTGCGGGGCTTCGCTCTGCGCGTCGGCCTGGCCGTCTCGCTGTCCACCTGGGGCAAGTCGATCGTCGCGCGGTATGTGCCGGGGAGCGTTTTCATGTTCGTGGGCCGCGCCTGGTTGAGCCATCGGCATGGCCTGCCGGTGGATCGGGTCAGCGCGGCCATGGTCTACGAGCAGGCGCTGGGGCTCTGCTCGGCGCTCGTGACTGTCGCCGCGCTGTTCCCCTTCTGGGAGTACGAGAAGAGGGCGACGGCGCTCAGCCTGCTCGCCGTCCCCGTGTTCGTCGCGCTGCTTCATCCGCGTGTCTTCCTGCCGCTCGCGAGGTGGGGGCTGCGTCTGCTGCGGCGGCCTCCGCTTGAGGCTACGCTCGGCTTCGGCAGAGTTCTCGCCCTTCTCGTCTTCTTCGTAGCGTCGTGGTTCGTGGCCGGGGTCGGCGCCTGGTCGCTCGCCCGGGCCGTCGCCGATCCCGGGGCAGGGGCACTGCCGTTCGTCACCGTTGCCTACGCCTTCGCCTATGTTGCGGGCATGGCCGCCTTCATCTTCCCGAGCGGCATCGGCGTGCGTGAGGCCGTGCTCACGGCTTCACTCGCCCGGCGTCTGCCGGGCGGTGTGGCTCTCGCCTGGGCTCTTCTCCTGCGCCTGTGGGTGACGGCCGTCGAGCTCGTGTTCGTGGGCCTGGTGGTATTGATCGAGCGACTGGTTCGTCGCGAGGGCTCCGCATGAGCCGACTGCTCTCCCTTCTCCCTGTGAGGCCCGTGACGGAGCCGGCCGACGAGGAGCGCCGGCGCCTCTTCCGCCGCCACGCCCTGTATGTGATCGCCGCTGCGGCGGCCTTCGCCCTGATTTACGCCGTCCTTTCGTGGCTCAAGTACCGTGCCTACATGGACGCTCGCTTCGACCTCGGCAACATGGTGCAGGCGGTCCACAACACGGCGCACGGCCACTTCCTCGAGATCACGACTGGGGAGGCCGTGCCCCGGCAGATCTCTCGTCTGGGGTCGCACGTCGATCCCATCCTGGCGCTCTTCGCGCTGCCGTGGCTGGTGTGGCCCAGCCCGGTGATGCTGCTCGTGCTCCAGGCGGTGATCGTGGCCACGGGCGCCTGGCCGGTGTACCGGCTCGCCGAGCGGGTCACGCGCAGCGCGCGTGCGGGCGCCCTGCTCGCCGGCGCGTACCTCCTTTATCCGGCGACGGGCTACCTCGTCCTCAACGAGTTCCATCCCGTCGCCCTCGCGACACCGCTCCTTCTCTGGGCCTTTCTCTTCATGGAGGAGGCCCGCTGGTGGCGGGCGGCGGCGTTTCTGGTGCTGGCCGCCGCCTGCAAGGAGACGGTTCCTCTGGCGATCGCGACCATGGGCGTGTACTTCGCCGTGCGCAAACGTTCGTGGCGGCCGCTCCTCGTCACTGCGGCCGCGGCAGCCTACTTCGTGGTCGCGGTGTGGGTGATCATCCCCCACTTCCATGGGTCCCAGAGCGCGTTTGTCGCACGGTACGGCGACTACGGCGCCGGCACCGGCGAGATCGCGCGCACGGCTCTGGCGAACCCATTGCGGACGGTGAGCGATCTTTGCTCGGCCTCCAACATCGTGTACTGGCTGAAGTTGCTCTGGCCGCTCGGCTTCGCGCCGCTTCTGAGCCCGCTGACGCTACTCGTCTCGCTGCCGGAGATCCTGCTCAACGGCCTCTCGTCGACGGTCTTCCAGCGCGACATTCGCTTCCACTACACGGCTGTTGAGATCCCCTTCCTGGTTGCCGCCGCCGTTCTCGGGTTGATGCGCCTCTGGCGCTGGCTCGGCGGCGGCTTTCGCCGGGCCGAGCACGAAATGGCGGGCCAGCGCCTTACGCGTGAGGCGCTGGCGCTCGCGGTGCTGGCCCTGGCCCTGGCCGGGAATTACTTCATGGGCCCCTTGCCGTTCTCGCTGCCGGGGGCGCTGTACGGTGGCGGTGCCTATGTGAAGAGCGCTCACGCCGAGGTGCTCGACGAGGCTGTTGCCCTCATTCCTGAGGGCGCTGTCGTCTCGGTCAATAACAACGTCGGCGCCCAGCTCGCCGCGCGCAGGGTCTCGTATGTCTTCCCGTATTACGAGGGGGCCGACTGGGTCGTCGTCGACCAGCGGCGGCCGTTCGTCTACGACCGGGAGAACCCGCGACTGCACCAGCTCGTGCTCATGCGGCTGGCGATCGACACACGTTTCCGCTCGGTCTTCGCCGAAGACGGCGTGCACGTCTTCCGGCGCGTGGGGTCGCGACCGCCTACGACACCCAACTGAAGACGGCGAACTTGCCGGTGAGCACCACGAGGAGGATGGTGCCGACGATCAGCACGGTGGTGTGGAGACGTGGCTTGTCACGTGTCCAGAGAGCAAGCGCGACGTAGAGCGGGAAGGTCGTGAGCGCGAACCGCGGGTAGGACATGAGCGGCACTACGCTCGAGGGGAAGAAGAGCGGATAGGCGAGCGCTGCCAGTGCGTACCAGGAGTAGGCGCGCGGCAGGCGGCGGGCGCCGTACCAGAGCAGCAGCGCCGCCGGCACGAAAAACGCGAGGTTGATCAGGTTGTTGACGGCGTGGCCGAGCCCGAGTGTGGCCGGCTCGAGCCGGCTGGCGAAGTGCGAGATCCCGTACCAGACGAGCTGGGCGCACCCCCACACGCCGGCGGCGATTCCCTTGGCGACGGCGTAGTTGGGGGCCGCCGGGCTTCGGTGCCACGCCGCCTGCGCCGTGGAGAAGAGCAGCGGCTTGCCGAAGGTGAGGCTGAGATACGCCATCCAGATGAGCAGGCCCTCAACGACCATCAGGAGATTGGCGACCTTGCTGTCGGTGCGCCACAACCGCCAGCCACGCTGCTCGTAGTAGTAATAGGCCATCGGCACGAGGAGCAGGACGCCGGTGCTGCGCGTAAGGGTTGCGAGAAGGCCGGCAAGGCCCGCGAGCCGCCAGCGGCCCTCGCGGGCGAAGACGAAGCACGCCAGCGACAGCATCAGGAAGAGCGACTCGGTGTAGACGGCCTGCAGGAAGAACGAGAGCGGGCCGAGGGCAAGGAAGATCACTGCGCGGGAGGCGATTACTTCGTCGAAGTCCGAGCGCACCAGGCGGTATAGCAGCCAGACGCAACCGGTGTAGCAGATCAGCGAGATGACTACGCCGGTGATCACAAGGTTGTTGCTGAAGAGTATGCCCACCCAGCGCAGCAGCAGGGGATAGAGCGGGAAGAAGGCGGTGCTGCCGTCGCCGTCGGCGTAGCCGCTGGTGGCGATCTTGATGAACCAGACGCCGTCCCAGTGGGCCCAGGGGTTGAGGAGCCGCCCGAGGAAGCCGTGGAATACCTCGGCACGGGCCGGGAAACGCCACCCCGGGGGCAGCTCGAGGACGCCGATGGCGGAGATCGCCGCGAATGCGGCTACGAAGATGAGCAGGCGGCTGCCGACTGCGGCGAGCAAGGCTCGCGTGAGCGGAGCGGAGGTCTTGGCCGTCGGCGCCGCTGGCTCTTGGGCGGCAGCCGTCTGCGGGCCGTCAGACAGCGCCGCCCGCCTCCTCACTGCGCGCCTCTCCGGAGTCTGCCCCGGATGCCGGCGCTATGGCTCGGTCCTCGCGCAGTCGCCGCTGGATCTGGCGGCGCAGCTCCCCGGCTACGGCCGTGCGTGCCTTGGGATTGGGCGCCCATGCGTGCAGGCGCAGCGCCGTCGAGCTGAGTCTGAGGCTTGCGACTTCGACGGAGTTGGTGCAGCCCTCGGGCGGCGGCGCCACGGCGTCCGCCAGCGCGAGGAGTCTCTCGCTGGCCGTCTCCACGGCAGCGTCAGGCGGGAGTTCGAGGTCGATCACGATCGTGCTGTGGGGGGAACTCAGCGAGTAGTTCTGCACCGTCTGACTCGCGAAGACCTCGTTGGGGATCACCACCCGGCCTTCGTCGGTTGTACGGATGAACGTGTAAGTGAGCGAGATCTTCTCGACGATGCCCTCCACATCGCCAACGCTGATGTAGTCGTTGAGGCGCACCGGTTGCGAGAAGGCGATCATCACGCCGCTGACGAGATTGGCGATCGGCGCCCGCGCGGCGATGCCGAGGATCGCAGCGAGGATGGCGGCGGAAGCGAGCATTGTCTGCGCGATGGCGCCCACCGTCCGGAACTGCAGCAGGGCGATGGCGACGCCGACGAAGAGGATGGTGGCAACGATCAGCCGGCGGATCATCGTGTAGCGGGTGCGCTCGGAGGGGTCAGGGGATCTGCCGGTCAGCCGTTCCTGCACCGTGTCACGGCGCTTGAGCAGAGTACCGACGACACGGGCCAGCACGGTCGCGATCAGGATGTACAGGAGCGCCCTGAACCAGGACGTTTCGTGGACAGCGACGGCGACGATGCCCATCAGGGGGCTCCTCTCACGGCGTTTGCGCGGGAGACGACGTGGCCGGGGGCGTCGGCGAGGGCGTGGCTGGCGGGTGCACCTGAGACGGCAGCAGATCGTCGCGCACGTCGTAGAGCCGGCGTCCGGTGGCGTAGTCAAGGAGCAGGACGACCTTGTCGTTGTGCCCGGGGAGCGTGTGGATCGCGCCCTGCACCTGCCAGATGAATCGGTAGCTGGGAACCACGGTGGCCGTCACGGTGCGGTCGTCGATGCGCTGTGTAAGGACGTACGGGGCGCCCCGCTCGACGAGGAGAAGCTGAACCTCGCGAGCCTCGACTGCGGTGCCGCTCAGGAGCCAGTCGGCCTTGCGCAGGGCCATGCCGGAGGTCTTGAGCTGCGAGTCGCCCGGGACGCGCAGCGCTGCGAGGGCGAACGACCAGCCGCGCCATGGGTGCGTGATGAATTCGCCTCTCTGCACGGGCGCCGTATAGCGGTAGGCGGCCAGCGCCGGCAGCGCCAGGACGACGAGCACGATGACCGCGACGGCCACGAAGAGCGTTTTCTTGCTGCGGATAGGGATCAAGGCCAGACCTTCGCGAGAATCCTCCCGGGAGTCGCCGAGGGTGTCAAACGCTGCCGGCGGTGCCCGGCAGGGCGTCGCAGGTGTCGATGACGGCGCCGTCAGGCATCACGTATGACGGCGGAAAGATGCTCCGGGCGGCTGCGCCGAGGGCGGTGCGGTAGGACTCGTCGAGCAGCGGGTTGAGGTGCATCAGCACGAGCCTGCCCACCCCCGCAGCCTTCGCGATCTGGGCGACCGCGGAGACTTCGCTGTGCGCGGCGCAGCCGGCCTGCTGCGAGGCGGGCAGCGCCGCGGTGCGTGCGTCGGCCGCGTTGTACCAGGCTTCGTGCAGCAGGAGGTCGGCGTCGGCGGCGAACGTCGCCGTGGCCGGGTCGGCGGGCGTGTCGGTGGCGAGCACGAAGGCGTCGTCGAGCCGGTAGGCCACGCTCACGTCTGAGTGTTGCTGGGCGCGCACGCGGATGGTGTGGCCGGCCACGTGATTCACGCCCTCTTTCACCTCTTCCAGGCGCAGATCTCCCATGTCCTCCCAGTTGCGCGGGTTGTAGGGGCGGCGCAGCAGCCCTGCGAGGGCGCGCTCAGGATCGACGCCGGTGAGGCCGGCTTTGGCCGCGTGGACGACGACCTCGCGGCCGGGGAGCACTCCGGAGAGGTAGGCGAGGCCGCAGGTGTGGTCGAGGTGGAAGTGCGTGAGGAAGAGGTGGACCATCTGGGCGCCGTCGAGAAGCGCGGCTTGAGCGGGCTCGATCAGGCGTCGCAGGCCGGTGCCCGCATCGAAGATGAGAAGAGCTGAGCCCGAGCGGCAGGCGACGCACGTCGTCTCTCGCGCTTCGCCGGGCATCCAGCCCATGGTCCCGAGCAAAGTTACCTGCACAGTGGCGTCACCCCCGGGGATGGTCGGCGCGTCCTCACGCGTCGAGCGGCTGATCAGGTGCCTCGGCGCCGTCGATGTCGGCAGTATACCTCCGTCGGCGGGCGCGGGATACATCAGCGAGCAGATGAAGGCGCTCGTCCTGCGGAGAGCGGCGGCTTGTCGGGCCGCTCTGCCGAATGGCCTGTACGATGCCGTCATGGGCAAGCTCGCCGACAGCCTCGCAGTCCTCGCTGAGACGGAGTTCCGCAAGCTTTTCATCGGCCAGGCTACCTCGGTCATGGGCGTCATGTTCACCTTCGTCGCCCTCCCGTTCGCGGTGCTCGAGATCGGCGGTAGCGCTACCGACATCGGCATCGTCGAGGTGGCCAGCCTGGGGCCCATGGCGGTGCTGCTGCTGGTCGGGGGAGTGTGGTCCGACCGCCTTGAGCGTCGCAAGGTAATGCTCGTCGCCGACTTCGCGCGCACCGCGTTGCAGCTCACGGCGGCGGCCTTGTTGATCAGCGGTGCCGCTGAGATCTGGCACCTGGTGGCGCTGCAGGTGGGCATGGGCGTCTCCGAGGCGTTCTTCCGCCCGTCGTACACCGGCCTGGTTCCGGATGTGGTGAGCCCTCTTCGCCTGCAGCAGGCGAACGCGCTTCAGGGTGTGGTGATGAGCGGGTCGGTCACGTTCGGCGCTTTCCTCGCCGGGATGTTTGTGGCGGCTTTCGGCGCAGGGTGGGCGATCGGTATCGACGGGCTCTCCTACATCGTCAGCGCCGCCTTCCTCTGGCGGCTGCGGCCGGAGGGTTACCGGGGCGGCAGCGAGATGGTTGCCGGCTCGGCTCAAGCGTCGGCTGGGGAGGCGTCGGCTGGGGAGGCGGCGGCTGGGAAGGCGGCGGCTGGGAAGGCGGCGATGACTGGGGAGGAGGCGCCAGCCGGGGAGGCGGCGGCGGCTGGCCGCGTGCCGGCAGCGGGCAGGCTCGGCTTTCTGCGTGATCTGGGCGCCGGCTGGCGCGAGTTCACGAGCCATACGTGGCTCTGGGTGATGGTGGTCGGCATCTCGGTCTTCTTCTTCGCCTTCGAGGGTCCGGCGCAGGTGCTGGGGCCGATCGTCGCGCGCGACGCCTACGACGGGGCGCGCACCTGGGGCTTCATCTCGGGGTCGATGGGCATCGGGCAGATCACCGGCGGCCTGCTCAGCCTGCTCTGGCGGCCGCGCCGACCGATGCTCGTTCTCGCCGCCGGTCTGAGCCTCGCCGCTCTGCCGATGGCGATGCTGGCCATGAAGGCGCCGGTCTGGGCGCTCTACGGCTCCTTCGCCGTGATCGGGGTGGAGTGGGGCCTCTACGATCCTTTCTGGACGACCTGCATGCAGCGTGAGGTCGCGCCGGCGCTGATTTCGCGCGTCTCCTCCTACGGTTACTTCGGCGCGTTGGCCTTCTACCCGGCGGGGCTGGCGCTGGCCGGCCCGCTGGCCGACGCGTTCGGTATCTCGACGGTGCTGTGGGTGAGCGTCGGGGTGGCGATACTCGTCAGCGTGTTTGCTCTCGCCTGGCGGGACGTGCGAGCACCGCATGAGCTGGCGCCGGCGAGACCATCCGGTGACGTCTGAGGCTGCGTCGCCGGGCGCCGGCCGTGCGTGTGGCGGCGCGAGCATGGGCGGCATGGCGCCGCAGTCGAAGACGACTCGCCCGCCGTGTGTGGCGGCGCGAGGGATATGCCGGCGGCCTTCGGCGGCGGCTCAGAGCGCCTGACCAGTCGCCTCCCATTCGGCGTACAGGGAGGCGTAGCGGCCGTCGCCGGCGATGAGCTCGTTGTGCGTGCCGCGCTCGACGATGCGACCGCCGTCGACCACGACGATCTCGTCGGCGTGGCGCACGGTGCTCAAGCGGTGCGCCACGATTACGCTGGTCCGGCCGCTGAAGAGCACCTCCATGGCGCGTTCGATGCGGAGCTCGCTCTCGGCATCGACGCTCGAGGTGGCCTCGTCGAGGATCAGGATGCGCGGGTTGGCGAGCAGGGCCCGCGCGAAGCTCACGAGCTGCCGCTGGCCGGCGGAGAGCGCGGAGCCGCCCTCCCGCACGTCGGTGTCGTAGCCGTCGGGGAGGGAGGCGATGAAGTCGTGGACGCCTACGATGCGGGCCACTCGCTCGACTTCTTCCTTTCCGGCCTCAGGGCGCGCGAAGCGGATGTTGTCCATCACCGAGCCGCTGAAGAGGAAGGCCTCCTGGGGCACCACCGCGAGCTGCTCGCGCAGTGAGGCCGTGGTCACGGTGCGCAGGTCGCGGTCGTCGATCAGCACGGCGCCCTCGTCGGGGTCGTAGAAGCGGGCGAGCAGCTTGACGATCGTCGACTTGCCGGCGCCGGTGGCGCCGACGAGCGCGACGGTCTGCCCTGCCGTGATGGTAAGGCTCACGTCGTGGAGCACCGACGCCCCGGGGTCGTAGGCGAACGTGACGTGCTGCATGGTGACCTCGCCGCGCATGTCCGGGAGGGCGACGGCGTCGGGTGCGTCCTGGAGATCCGGATCGGTGTCGAGCACCGTGTAGATCTTGCGCACCGCGGCCATCGACGCCTGGAGCGTGTTGTAGAGCTGGCTGAGCTGCTGCAGCGGCTCGAAGAAGCTGTTGAGGTAGCCGATAAAGGCGACGAGCACGCCGATCTCAAGGGCGCGGCCGCTCACCAGTGAGCCGCCGTACCAGAGGACGATGACCACGGCGGCCGTCGACATGAATTCCACGAAGGGGAAGTAGACGCCGCTCTGCACGACGGTGCGGTAGTTGACGTCGCGGTAGGCGGCGCTGGCTGTGCAGAGCGCCTCGTAGTCGTGTCGCTCGCCGCGAAAGGCGCGCAGCGCCAGCATGCCCGAGAGCGACTCCTGCAGGTGGGCGCTGACGTCGCCGATCTTGTTGCGCACCAGAGCGTAGGTGCGGGCCGAGCGGGTGCGGAACATCAGCGTCGCGAGGAGCAGGATCGGCATGATGCTGAGCGTGGCGAGCGCCAGGCGCCAGTCGAGCACGAAGAGGAAGACGATCGCGCCGACGAAGGTGAGCGAGTTGTTGACCAGCGAGATGACGCCGTCGGTGACGAGCTGGTCGAGGGCATCGATGTCGTTGGTGAGCCGGCTCACGATCCAGCCGGTGCGCTGGCGATTGAAGAAGTCGAGCGAGAGCTTCTGCAGGTGCGCAAAGAGGTTGTGACGCAGGTCGAAGATAATGCGCTCGCCGACCCAGCTCGTCAGATAGGTCTGCAGGTAGCTGGCTCCGAGGTTGATGAAGCTGACGGCGACGAAGACCACGAGAACCCACTGGAGGACGCGGAGGTCGTTCTTGCCGATGCCCGCGTCGATCGCGACCTTGACGAGGTAGGGTCCGGCGAGGCCGGAGGCTGTGGCGACGAGCATGGCGACGATGCTGAGGAGAGCGCGGCGACGATAGGGGGCGGCGAGGCGCGCCAGCCGGGCGAGCTCGAGTTCGCGCGCGAGGTGTGCGAACGCGCGCCAGCCGCGGAGATCCTCGAGGCTGGCGCCGGTGCCGTGCGGGCCTGCGTGTCGGGATGTGGTCATCGGGCCGGCCCTTCGGCGTCGACGGCAGGCACATCGATCTCCACCACGTCGAGGTTGCAGCGCTCGGCTTCGGCGCGCCCGAACATTCGCGCGTAGAGCGTATCGTCGGCCATCAGCGCTGCGTGTGTGCCGCGCTCCATCACACGTCCTTTGTCGAGCACTACGATCTCGTCGGCGAGCGAGATGGTCGACGGTCGATGCGCGATGATGAACGTCGTGCGTCCGCGCGTGGCTTTCTGCAGGGCGCGGCGGATCTTGAGCTCGGTCTCGGCGTCGACGCTGGAAGTGGCGTCGTCGAGGATGAGGATGCGCGGGTCCACGATCAGCGCCCGCGCGATGGCGATGCGCTGCCGCTGGCCGCCGCTGAGCGTGAAGCCGCGTTCTCCGATCACGGTGGCATAGCCCTCGGGGAGGGCTGCAACGAACTCGTCGACCTGCGCGGCTCGGGCCGCCTCGAGCACCTCCTCGTCGCTCGCCTCCGGCCGCCCGAGGCGGATGTTCTCGGCGATGCTCGTGCTGAAGAGGAAGGGATCCTGATTGACGATCGCCATGTGGCTTCGCAGGTCGTCGAGCTGCAGGTCGCGCACGTCCTGACCGTCGACGAGCACGCGGCCTTCGTCAACGTCGTAGAACCGCGGGATCAGGTTGGTGAGCGTGGTCTTGCCGCTGCCGGTGTGGCCGACGAGCGCGATGGTGCTGCCGGCCGGCACCTCGAGGGTCACAGAGTCGAGCACCGGCCGGCCGGCGTACGCGAAGGACACGTCGTCGAAGGTGACGGCGCCTACGGGTGGGGAGGCGGCGGATGAGTCGTCGGCCGACAGGGCGCCGGCGAGAGAGGCGGGCAGGGCGCCGGTCGGAGGGGCGCCGGCGGAGCCTTTACCTCCGGCGCCCGCCGCCCTCGGCGCCAGCGGCCGCGCGTCCGGCCGTTCGACCATCTCCAGCGGAGCGTCGAGGATCTCGAACACCCGGTTGCCGCTGGCGATGGCGCGCTGCGCGAGTCCCGCGACCCAGCCGATGATCCGGGCGGGGTAGATGAACATCATCAGGTAGCTGTAGAAGGCCACCAGGGCGCCCAGCGTCATCTGCCCGTCGACGACCTGCCGTCCACCGAAGTAGAGCAGGACGGCTACCGCCAGGTTGGGGATGAAGGCGATCAGGGGGATGTGGACGGCGCGCATGCGGGCGGCCGCTACGCTCGCCTCGAAGACCCGGTAGTTGCGCGCGCTGAACCTGGCCACCTCGTCGTCCTCGCGCGCGAAGATCCGCACGATGCGCGAGCCCACGACGTTCTCTTCAGCCGCCTCGGTGACGTCGGCGATACGCTGCTGTACGTCCTGCAGGATAGGGCGGAGCCGCCGGCTGAAGCGCACGGTCACGACGACCAGCGCCGGCAGGAAGGCCATCGAGGCCAGGGCGAGCTGCCAGTTGAGCACGAAGAGGAGCACGACGACGGCGACCATCATCACGGCGTTGCTGCTGAAGAAGACGAGGCCGTAGCCGAGGAACATGCGAACGTTCTGCACGTCGCTCATGGTGCGGCTCATGAGCTGGCCCGTGGGCCAGCGGTCGAAATAGGCGGCCGGCTGGCGCAGCAGGTGCGACCAGAGGCGGTTGCGCAGGTCGTACTCGATGCCAAGGCTGACCGTGCCGGTCGTCAGGCGCCGGCCGACGGCGACGGCGAAGCGCAGGAGGGCGACGCCCAGGAGGATCAGCCCGTAGGTTACGAGCAGCCCTGTTCGCCTGTCCAGAAGGGCGTTGTTGATCGTGAGCTCGATGATGCGAGGCGTGACAAGGCCAAGGCCCATCTGTGCGAAGGCCAGCGCGAAGCCGGCGATCGTGAGCCACTTGTAGTCGCCGAGCAGCCTGGTGATGCGCCAGAACATCCTCATCGGAGGCTAGGATACCCCGCGTGTTGCGCGCGGATGGGGCCGAGCGCGGCGCGCGGATGGGGCGGCGTGTGGCGCGCGGATGGGGCGGTGGACATCGCGCTGGTCTCGTCCCGCTCGCGAGACATCCCGCCGTACAGGCGTGCGCCCGGAGTCGCCGACGGCGGCCCCCTCAGGTGTCTTGTTAGAGCCGCCGCGCAGGCGCGCGCCTGGAGTCGCCTCGTCGTGTCGCCCGCCGTCGTGAATCAGGCGTTATCATGGAGGTGTGGAGAGAGGGCGCCGGCCTTGCAGGGGCGCGGCGCCCCAGTGTGCGATCGGAGGCGACGCTTCGCGTCGCCCGGTGTATGACAGCATCCGCCAGAGAGGAGGGCCCGTGCAGCATCAGTCAGTGTGTCTCGACGGCAACGAGGCCGCCGCGCGTGTCGCCTACGCGCTCAGCGAGGTCATGGCGATTTACCCGATTACGCCGTCCTCACCCATGGGCGAGGTGGCCGCCGATTGGGCGGCAGCCAGGCGACCCAATCTCTGGGGCACCGTTCCCGAGGTCGTCGAGATGCAGTCCGAGGCCGGCGCCGCCGGGGCGATGCACGGCTCCCTGCAGAAAGGGGCCTTCACGACGACCTTCACGTCGTCGCAGGGGCTTCTCCTCATGATCCCCAACATGTTCAAGATCGCCGGTGAGCTCACGCCGGCGGTCATGCACGTGGCGGCGCGTGCGATCGCTACCCATGCCCTCTCGATCTTCGGTGACCACAGCGACGTTATGGCGGCGCGCTCGACGGGCTGGGCGATGCTCGCTGCGGCCTCGGTGCAGGAGGCGCACGACTTCGCGCTGGTGGCGCACGCGGCGACGCTGCGGGCCCGCGTGCCCATCGTCCATTTCTTCGACGGCTTTCGCACCTCGCACGAGGTCAACACCATCGAGGCGCTCGGCGACGACGACTTCAGGGCGTTGATCGACGACGCCGGGATCGCGGCTTTTCGCGCGCGCGGCCTCACACCTGAGGCGCCGGTGCTTCGCGGCACGTCGCAGAACCCCGACGCCTTCTTCCAGGCCCGCGAGGCGGCCAATCCGTACTACCTGGCCACGCCCGGCATCGTCTCCGCCTGCATGGCGGAGCTGGCCGGTCGCACGGGCCGCCGCTACGACCTCGTCGAGTACGAGGGCGCTCCCGACGCCGAGCGGGTGGTCGTGCTCATGGGCTCCGGCATCGGCGCCGCTCAGGAGGCGGTAGGGGCGCTCACGGCCGCCGGCGAGAAGGTCGGCCTCCTGAAGGTGCGCCTGTACCGGCCGTTCCCGGGCGAGCAGCTGGTTCGTGCCCTTCCGCCCACGGTGAAGGCCATCGCCGTGCTCGATCGCTGCAAGGAGCCCGGCGCCCCGGGTGAGCCGCTGTACCTCGACGTGGTCTCCTCCCTCACCGAGAGCGCGCTCGCGGAGCGGCCGCCGTTCGCGCGTCTGCCGCGAGTCAGCGGTGGTCGCTACGGCCTGTCCTCCAAGGAGTTCACGCCCGCCATGGTGGCGGCGGCTCTGCGCGAGCTCGCCGCCGCCGCACCGCGCCGCCATTTCACGCTCGGTATCACTGACGACGTCGGGGGCACGAGCCTCGAGCCGGAGTCGGGCTTCTGTGTGCGCCGGCCCTCCGCCGAGGTCCAGGCCGTCTTCTACGGCCTTGGCTCTGACGGCACCGTCGGCGCCAACAAGAGCTCCGTCAAGATCATCGGTGAGCGCGCCGGCCTCCACGCGCAAGGCTACTTCGTCTACGACTCCAAGAAGGCCGGATCCGTCACCGTTTCGCATCTGCGCTTTGGCCCTGAGCCGATCCGCTCCACCTATCTCATCGAGGACGCCGACTTCGTCGCCTGTCACCAGTTCAACCTGCTCGAGCGCGTGAAGGTTCTCGACTGCGCCAAGGAGGGTGCCACCTTCCTGCTCAACAGCCCCCATTCTGCCGCCGAGGTCTGGGATCACCTGCCGGCGCGCGTGCGCCGGCAGATCGTCGACAAGCGCCTGCGCTTCTGGGTCATCGACGCCCATGCGATCGCTCGCGAGGTGGGTCTGGGCAGCCGCATCAACACCGTTATGCAGCCCTGCTTCTTCCAGCTCTCAGGGGTGCTGCCCATCGATGAGGCGCTGGAGCACATCAAGGCGTCGGTCGAGAAGGCCTACGGGAGGCGCGGCCCGGCCATCGTCGACCGTAACCTGGCGGCCATCGACAGCTCGCTCGCGGGTCTCACCCGTGTCGAAGTGCCGGAGCAGCCCGGCGGGGACGAGGACGACCATGCAACGGTTCCCGACGACGCGCCCGAGTTCGTGCGGAATGTCACCGCCCGCCTGATGGCCGGCGAGGGCGACCTGTTGCCTGTGGGCGCCCTCCCTGAGGACGGGACGTTCCCGACGGGGACGGCGAAGTACGAGAAGCGCTCGATTGCCAGGGAGATCCCCATATGGGATCCGGCGGTGTGCATCCAGTGCGCCCGGTGCTCGATCGTCTGTCCGCACGCCGCGATCCGCTATAAGGTCTACGACCCAGCGCTCCTGGAAGGGGCGCCCGCGAGCTTCCAGAGCGTGCCCTTCCGCTCCAAGGATCTGCCCGGCTACGCTCTGACGGTCCAGGTGGCGCCTGACGACTGCACCGGATGCGGCGTCTGCGTCGACGTCTGCCCTGCACGTAGCAAGACCGAGGCGACCCACCGCGCGATCAATATGGAGCCCGTAGCGGAGCATCGCGAGCAGGAGCGCGAGCGCCACGCCTTCTTCGCGGCGATCCCGCTGCTCGACCGCGGCCTCCTTGCGCATGACACTGTGAAGGGCTCACAGGTCCTCGAGCCCCTCTTCGAGTTCCCGGGCGCCTGCGCCGGTTGCGGCGAGACACCGTACGTCAAGCTTGTCACCCAGCTCTTCGGCGACCGCATGGTTGTGGCCAACGCAACGGGCTGCTCCTCGATCTACGGAGGCAACCTGCCCACCACGCCGTGGACGGTGAACGGCGCGGGCCGCGGCCCTGCCTGGAACAACTCGCTGTTCGAGGATGCTGCGGAGTTCGGGCTTGGGATGCGACTCGGGTACGAGGCTGAGCGGGCGCTGGCCACCCGGCTGCTCGAGGGTCTGGCGCCGCGGGTCGGCTCGGATCTGGCGCGTGAGATCCTTACGGCGACCCAGGAGACCGAGCCCCAGATCCGCGCCCAGCGCGAGCGCATCGGGCGGCTCCGGGCAATCCTTGGCGAGCTTGCGCCGCACGACGCCGACGCCGCGCATCTGCTGGATCTGGCCGACAGCCTCGAGCGTCAATCCATCTGGATCATCGGCGGCGACGGATGGGCCTACGATATCGGCTTCGGCGGTCTCGATCACGTTCTCGCCTCGGGGCGCGATGTCAACATCCTGGTCCTCGACACCGAGGTGTACTCGAACACCGGAGGGCAGGCATCCAAGGCCACCTCGCGCGGCGCCGTCGCCAAGTTCGCCGCGGGCGGCAAGTCGACGGTCAAGAAGGACCTCGGAGCGATGGCGCGCGCCTATGGCGACGTCTACGTCGCCCAGATCGCCCTGGGGGCCAACTACGCCCAGGCCGTCAAGGCGCTCCTCGAGGCCGACGCCTGGCCGGGGCCGTCTCTGGTGATCGCCTACAGCACCTGTGCCGCGCACGGCGTCGACATGTCCACCTCGATGACGCGAATGAAGGAGGCCGTGCGTTCCGGCTACTGGTCGCTCTATCGCTACCGGCCTACAGGGAGCTCCACCGGTCAGCCGTTCAAGCTGGATTCCCGCGAGCCGTCCATCCCGCTACGGGCCTTCACGGCGAGCGAGGCACGCTTCGCGAGTCTCAGCAGAACCGACCCAGCTCGCGCTGAGCGCCTGCTCGGCCTGGCGCAGGCCGACGTCGACGAGCGCTGGCGGTACTACCAGCAACTCGCCGAGATCGAGCGGACGCTGCCGGCGGAGGCGGGCGCGTTGCCGGCCACGGGCGAGGCGGAATCGGCTGCCGGCGGGGAAGCCGCAAGCCCCGAGCCTTCTGCCGCCGCCGGCTCTGCCTCAGCTGCATCCGACCCCGGCAAGGAGAGTGAGCGATGAGCCGTCTTGCCACCTAGCATCTCGGGCTCGAGCTGCGTGCGCCGCTCGTGGCCTCGGCGAGTCCACTGACGGGCAAGCCGGACGTCGCTCTCCGTACGGAGGAGTCCGCCGCCGCGTCGTCCTCCCGCCGGCGACGGGGTTTGTGCTGATGAACCGCTTCTGCCGGCCGGATGTCGACCCTGACTCGCGAGAGGTCGTATGAAGCGTTGAGCCGAGCCAGCCATAGGGGCCGCGCCTCTGTCGTTGCGCTCGGTCGCGATTCTGCGCTCGCAGCTGTCGCCGGCCCGCTCGCTGGCTATCAGCACCGGGGTGCGGTGCGGCGTCGACACCGCCAGGGCGCTGCTGGCAGGGGCCGACATCGCGATGATGATCGCCCCATCCTGCGCAACGGCCCCGGAGCGCTTCGCCGTCGTCGAGCGTGAGCTCCTGGAGTGGATGGACGCCTGTGAGCACGAGTGAGCACAAGTCGGTCGACGTGCCGCGCGGCAACGTGAGCTGCGTCGCCAGCGACGGTCTCTCCGGCTTTGAGCGGGTCAACTACCGGCGCACGCTGCGCTTCCGGACGGCGCCTCAGCATTTCACGCCAGGGGCGTCGTCCGGGGGCTGATGTGTCAAGCGGGGCCGGCAGCGCCCCGGTGGCCACAGCCCGCGTGCCCGCGTCGGCGGCGCTGAGCGCAGTGGGCTGAGCCCGAAGGGTGAGCCGCACTCCGCGCGCCTGCGTCGGCGGCCTGCATGAGGGCGCGCGCCATCCTCTCGTGCGCTCCTTCCTCGGCCCCCGGTTCGTCGCCCGTCGCCAACGCTCGTCACTCTTCGCCATGGGCTGTAACGTTCTCTGTCATGACTCCGTCTAACCTTCATAAGTGGACCTCCGTACCCGACCCCTCGCCGGCCGATCTGGCGCGGGCGGAGAAGGGCGACGCGGAGGCCTTTACGCGGATCGTTGAGCGGTATCAGGGCATGGTCTACTCAGTGGCGTACAACGTGCTCGGCAATCACACCGACGCCGAGGATGCGGCCCAGGAGGCCTTTCTGCGCTGCTATCGCAAGCTGCCTCAGTATCGAGCCGAGGCCTCCTTCTCCACCTGGCTGTTCCGCCTCGCGCTCTCTGCGGTGATCGACTACGAGCGTCGCGAGCGGCGCAACCCGGAGCCCGTCGAGGCTTTCGAGCTGAGCGCCGATCCCGCACCCGAGCTGGGCGACGGTATCAGCGCCGCGACCATCGTGGCGGCGCTTCGCGACCTGCCCAGCGACTATCGTGTGCCCACCGTGTTGCGGGATGTCTACGGCCTGCCTTACAGCGAGATAGCCGAGCTCAGTGGCCGCCCCGTGGGCACCGTCAGGGTCATGGTGCACCGCGGCCGCGCCTCGCTGCGCCTCAAGCTTCGCGCCGAGCGGGAGCGCTGATGGACTGCAGTTACTACCGCCGGCGCATCAACGAATACATCGACGGCGAGATGGGCTATTTCGAGGTCGCCGAGCTGCAGGACCACCTGAGCTTCTGCCCGGAGTGCGCCGCCGAGCTCGCCCAGACGGGCGAGGTGCGCGGCGCGCTCGCCGCCTGGGGCCGGCTCGAGCTGATGCCGTCGCCGGGGTTCGCCGAGCGCGTTGAGGCGGCCGTCGCGCGCGAGCGGGCGCCGGGCGCTCCCCGGCCTGTACGCGAGGTCGTCGGAGAGGCGCTCGGCAAGCTCGATGATGCCCTCGGCGGCATCCAGCTGCCGGGCGGCCGCACGATCCCTGTCAAGACCGTCATCGGCTGGGGCCTCGCGGCCGCGGCTGTCGTCATCGGACTCGAACGGCGCTACGGGCGTCGCTCCCGGGAGTTGAGGTCACTATGAAGCTCGACCGCGACCAGATTGAGGCGATTCTGCCGCATCGCCCGCCCTTCCTCCTCGTCGACGAGGTCGAGGAGGTGGAGCCGGGCGTGCGCTGCGTAGCTCTCCGCACGTTGCGCGCCGACGACTTCTGGTTCGCCGGGCACTTCCCCGGCAATCCGGTCATGCCCGGCGTGCTCATCGTCGAGGCTCTCGCCCAGACCGCCACCGTGGCTGTCGCGAGCGGCGGCGAAGCGGCCGGCAGGATCGGCCTCTTCGCCGGCATCGACAAGGTGCGCTTCAAGCGCGTCTGCAAGCCCGGCGATACGCTGCGTCTCGAGGCGGAGATCATCGCCATCCACGGGCCGGTGGGCCGAGCCCGGTGCAAGGCAACAGTCGAGGGGCAGCTCGCCTGTCGCGGCGAGCTCATGTTCGCCGTCGTCGACGCCGCCGCCATCGCGGCTGGCGAGGCGAAGCTGTGAGAGCGCTCGCAGGAGGTCGGCGGTGATCGGCCTGCGACGCGGCCTCGTGCGCGGCGCGCGCATCTCGGCGCTCGGCGTCCATGTGCCCGAGCGCGTGGTCACCAACGACGAGCTTTCGGAGTTCCTCGACACTTCCGACGAATGGATCTCCTCGCGTACCGGCATCCGGGAGCGGCGTATCGCCCGTCCGGATGAGGCGGCGAGCGACCTCGGCGAGATCGCCGCGCGACGCTGCCTCGACTCCGTGGGGCTCGACCCGAAGGATCTCGACCTCGTGATCGTCACCACGATCTCGCCCGACCACATCATGCCGGCGACCGCCTCGATCGTGGCCGACCGCATCGGCGCGACGCGTGCGGGGGCCTTCGATGTGCAGGCCGGCTGCACCGGCTTCGTTTACGGCCTGGCGATCGCTACGGCCTTTGTCGCGGCGGACATCTACGAGAACGTCCTCGTGCTGGGCGCCGAGGTGCTCAGCAAGATGCTCGACTGGGAGGACCGGAGCACCTGCGTACTCTTCGGCGACGGCGCCGGCGCGGTCCTCGTCCAGCCCACCGACAACGGTAGCATCTTCAGCTTCGACCTCGGCAACGATGGCAGCGGCGCCCAGTTCCTCAATGTGCCGGCCGGCGGCTCCCGGCAGCCGGCGACCGCCGAGACGGTCGCCGCCCGCGCCCACACCATGCACATGGTCGGCAGCGAGGTGTTCAAGTTCGCGACGCGGATGGTGGTCGATACCTGCAGCAAGGTTCTCGGGGATGCGGATCTCTCCGCCGAGGACGTCGACCTCTTCGTGCCGCACCAGGCAAACATTCGCATCATCGACGTCGCCGCGCGGCGCATGGGCTTCGCCGAGCGCCAGGTCTTCGCCAATCTCGACAGGTACGGTAACACCTCCTGCGCGTCCATACCCATCTGTCTGCACGAAGCGAGCCAGAGCGGTCGCCTCAAGAAGGGCGATACGCTGCTGATGGCCGGTTTCGGAGCGGGTCTCACGTGGGGCTCGTGCCTGACCCGATGGGAGTTGTGAGCGTGCTACAGCCGCCGGTGGTCGCCGTTTGGCTCGCCGCGTGGTATCCCTTGAAGCACACATCCAAACTGCGCCCTGGGGGCCGTCATGAGTAAGCTCGTCCTGATGTTTCCCGGGCAGGGGTCGCAGGCCGTCGGCATGGGTTGCGACCTCTGCGCCGCCTGCCCGACGATGCGCGAGACGTACGCCGAGGCGTCCGACATCCTCGGTTTCGACCTCGAGCAGGTCTGCGGCCTGGGGCCGGCCGAAACGCTGGCGCGTACGGACATCGCTCAACCGGCGCTGCTCGCCAACTCGATCGGCATCTTTCGCATTCTCACAGACGTGGGCCTGTGCTTCGACGTCGCGTTCGGCCACAGCCTCGGCGAGTACACGGCGCTGGTCGCTACAGGCGCGCTCGGCTTCGACGCTGCGTTGCGGCTCGTGCGTCGCCGCGGAGAGGAGATGCTGCGCGCCGCCACGGCAAACCCCGGCGGCATGGCCGCCGTGCTCGGCCTGGCCGACGAGAAGGTCGTCGAGCTCTGCGCCGGTATCGACGGCCTCTGGCCGGCCAACTTCAACTCCCCCGGCCAGGTCGTCGTCAGCGGCACGAGGGCCGCCATCGAGGAGCTTGTGACGCGCGCCCCCGAGGCCGGCGCGCGCAAGGTAATCCGTCTCGCCGTGAGCGGCGCCTTCCATTCACCCCTGATCGCGTCGGCGCAGGCCCCCCTGCGCGAGGAGCTGGAGCGCACCAGGTGGGACACGCCCGAGCCGCAGTTCTTCTCGGCGTGCAGCGTCCGCTTCGAGGCCGGCGACTTCGTCGAGCTGCTCTCGCGGCAGCTCGTCTCACCGGTGCGTTTTACCGATTCTGTGAAAGCTCTGTGCTCGGCGGGTTATGATTCGTTTATCGAGATTGGTCCGGGCAGCGTTCTCAGCGGCCTCGTAAGGCGCATCGCTCCGGAGGCCACCGTCGCCCGGGCGGCGGACGCTGAGACCATTGACGCGCTTCGTGACGACGCACGCTACTGGGAGGATGTGTAACCGTGGAGCTCGATCTAACCGGAGCAACCGCCCTGGTGACGGGCGCCGGCCGGGGCATCGGACGCGCCGTCGCGCTCAGCCTGGCCGCCGCCGGCGCCGACGTAGCGGTTAACGACTTCGCCGATGAGGCCGCCTGCAGAGCGGTCGTCGCCGAGATCGAGAGCCTGGGCCGCAAGGGGCTCGTCGTGATGGCGGACGTCTCCGACGAGGAGCAGGTCAACTCCATGGTCGAGCGCGCCGAAACCGAGCTGGGGCCGCTCGGCATCGTCGTCAACAATGCTGGCATCACGCGCGACAACGTCGTGATGATGATGGACAGCGCCGACTTCGACAGCGTTATCGCCACCCACTTGAGGGGCACCTTCCTCGTCAGCAAGGCGGCGGCGCGCCGCATGTTCCGCCGCCGCTCCGGGTGCATCGTCAATTTGGCGAGTGTGGTCGGGCGGCGCGGCAACGCCGGGCAGGCCAACTACGCCGCCGCCAAGGCCGGCATTATCGGCCTCACCAAGAGCCTGGCCAAGGAGCTGGGCGCCCGCGGTGTGCGCGTCAATGCCATCGCGCCCGGCTACATCGACACGCCGATGACGCAGGCGCTCTCCGAGGAGATACGCAAGGCGATCGTCGACGCGACGCCTTTGCGCAGGATGGGGGCCGCCGAAGACGTTGCCGGGGCGGTCGTCTTCCTCGCGTCGTCGCAGGCGCGTTTCGTGACCGGCGTCGTGCTGCCCGTCGACGGCGGGCTGGGGATCTAATGGCGGCCGCACGCAGAGTCGTCGTCACCGGTCTGGGCGCCATTACGCCGCTCGGCAACGACCCGGAGTCGTTCTGGCGACGGCTCACGGCCGGCGAGTCGGGCGTCGCCGAGATTACGCGGTTCGACCACAGCGACCAGAAGGTTCATATCGCCGGCGAGGTCAGGGACTTCGACGCCGGGGAGTATATCGACAAGCGCAAGGTTCGGCGCCTCGACCTCTTCTCGCGTTACGCCGTCGCGGCGGCCAAGTGCGCGGCTGCCGATGCCGAATTCGACCCTCGCGCCGAGGCCGATCGCGTCGGCGCGGTGGTCGGCAGCGGCGTCGGCGGGCTCCAGACCCTGCAGAGCGAGATCGAGAAGCTCATCGAGAAAGGCCCGAGTCGCACCAACCCTCTGCTGGTGCCGATGATGATCCCCAACATGGGCGCTGCTCACATCTCACTCGAGCTGGGCATGAAGGGTCCGCTGAGCGCTACCTGCACGGCGTGCGCCGCCGGCTCCGACGCGATCGGGTATGCGGCGCGCATCATCCGCAGCGGCGACGCCGACGTCATGTTCGCCGGTGGCAGCGAGGCGCCGATCAGCGCCGTCGGCGTGGCCGGATTTGCGGCGGCGCGCGCCCTGAGCCTGCGCAACGACGACCCCGCGGGCGCCTCCCGCCCCTTCGACAAGGGCCGGGACGGCTTCGTCATCGGCGAGGGTGCCGCCTGTCTGTTGCTCGAGGAGCTGGAGCACGCCAAGGCCCGCGGCGCCCGCATTTACGTCGAGCTCGCCGGCAGCGGCATGAGCTCCGATTCCTTCCACATGACGCAGCCTGACGAGTCGGGTGAGTGCCAGGCGCGTGCCATCAGCCTGGCGCTGTGCGAGGCCGGGCTCTCGCCGACGGACGTCGACTACATCAACGCCCACGGCACCTCCACGAGCGCCGGCGACATCGCCGAGACGCGGGCCATCAAGGTCGCCTTCGGGGCGCACGCGAGCAAGCTGGCCGTGTCGTCCACCAAATCGATGATCGGCCATTGCCTGGGTGCATCGGGGGCCATCGAGGCGGTGGCCACTGTGCTTACCATCGTCAACGGTGTGATTCCGCCGACGGTCAATCTCACCGATCCCGATCCCGAGTGCGACCTCGACTACGTGCCGCTCGAGGCACGTGCGCAACGCGTCGACGTGGCCGCCAGCAACAGCTTCGGCTTCGGCGGGCACAATTTCACGCTCGTCTTCCGCCGCTACGACGGCTGACCAGAGTGGCAGGTGGTCTGCGATGAGCGTGATCGTTGAGATAGAGCGTCGCGGCGCAGAACCGGCCAAGCCCGAGTGGAGCTGTCCCTCGTGTCATGAGGGCGCGCGACTCGACGAGATCCGTAACCGGCTCATGGTGTGCCCGCACTGCGACTACCACGTGCGCATCGGCGCCCGGGAGCGCATCCGGCAGCTCGCCGACGAAGGGTCGTTCATCGAGCTCTGGTCGACGGTTCGCGCTCTCGACCCGCTCTCGTTCACCGATCTCGAGACGTACCCGGAGCGCATCCGCGCGGCACAGGCGAAGACCGGCCTCAACGACGCCGTCGTGACCGGTCGGGCGAGCATCGACGGCGCAGTCTGCGTGCTTGCCGTCATGGACTTCGGCTTCATGGGCGGCAGCATGGGCGCCGCGGTCGGCGAGAAGATATGGCGCGCCGCCGAGTTGGCGGCCGCCGAGTGGCTGCCCTTCGTGGCCGTGTGCAGCTCCGGCGGCGCTCGCATGCAGGAGGGCATCCTCAGCCTCATGCAGATGGCCAAGACGAGTTGCGCTGTCGATCTCCTGAACGACGCGGCAGCGCCCTTCATCAGCGTCCTCGCGGATCCGTGCACGGGAGGAGTCATTGCGAGCTTCGCGATGCTCGCCGACATCTGCGTCGCGGAGCCGGGAGCGCGGCTGTACTTCTCCGGCCCGCGCGTCATCCGGGAGACGACGCGCGAGGAGCTGCCGGAGGGCTTCAGCACCGCCGAGCGCAACCTCGAGCTCGGCCACATCGATGCCGTCGTGCCGCGCAAGGATCTGCGGGAGCGCATCGGTGGGTATCTGCGACTTCTGGGAGGGGGTGAGGAGCTTGACCGAGGAGACCGCACCACAGAAGGACGAGCGCGAGGCGCAGATGGGCTGGCTCAGCAGGCGCTTGCGCGAGCTAAAGCGCTTGCCGCTCATGCCCGGCGTCCATTTGTCGGAGGAGATTGAGAATCTCCAGACGAGGCTTAAAGGGCTGAGGTACAAGAGGCGTCGGCATGATGCCTGGGTTACGGTCGGCATCGCCCGTCACAAGGATCGGCCGCAGACGCGCGACTACATCGCGCAGCTGATCGAGGGCTTCGAGGAGCTGAAGGGCGATCGCCTGCGTCGTGACGACCCTGCGATCGTGGGCGGTCTGGGCTGGTTCCGCGGTCGCGCGGTGCTGGTTGTGGGTCACCAGAAGGGTCGCACCCTTGAGGAGCGGACAGAGCGCAACTTCGGCATGGCGCGGCCGGAGGGATATCGCAAGGCCCAGCGGCTGTTCGACCTCGCCGAGAGGCACCGCCTGCCGGTGCTCACTTTCATCGACACGCCGGGCGCCCATGCGGGTGTCACCGCCGAGGAGGGCGGCCAGGCGCGCGCCATCGCCGAGAGCATGCTCAAGATGGCGCGCCTCAGCGTGCCGGTGATCGCCACGGTGATCGGGGAGGGAGGCTCTGGCGGCGCGCTCGCGCTTGCCGTCGCCGACCGCGTCCTCATGCTCGAGAACGCCATCTACTCGGTGATCTCACCCGAGGGTTGCGCCGGCATCCTCTGGCGCGACAGCGCCTTCGCGCCCCAGGCGGCGGAGGCTCTGCGCCCAACGGCCTCGCAACTGCTGAAGCTCGGCGTCATCGAGCGCGTGATCAAGGAGCCGCGCGGTGGCGCCCATAACAACGCGGAGGCGGCCATCGCGAAGGTCGGCGACGCCATAGACGAGATGCTCGCCGAGCTCGACGGGATGACGCCCCAGGAGCGGCGCCTCGCCCGGCGGCAGCGCTTTCGCGATCTCGGTCAGTGGATCGACCCGGAGCTTCCGGCCGGCACGACGACGCTCTTCGGCCTCGGCGCCGAGCGCTGAGCAGCTGTTTGGCGCCGGCTGCGCTCGGCCGCCGACGGCGCCCAGCGGCGCCCTTCCCCGTACTATCCTGGGCCGTGGGCCCAACTTCCTTCCGCACGCGCTGCACGAGCGCGCTTCCCAAACTAACCTGGTGCTGTGGCTTCATGTAGCCGGTGATCGTCGCCTGGAGCCTCTCTCTGCCGGCCGGTGATCAGGGCGTGAATCGGGAGCAGGTTCTGGCGCCGCAGGCGTAGGCCTCGGCGCGGGATTGCCCGGCGCCGCCCGCGGCGGTGTCGAGGCCCGCCGCTCGTAGCCGGGCGGCGTCGTCCGGGTGGTCCGGGTCGAGGAGCTGCACGGTGCGCAGCGGGCGGGGAGCCGCCAGGGCGGCGCCGACGAGGCGCCGCGCCGCCGGGTCGCTCCGCCTCCCGACGACGATGATGTGGTCCGGTCGCTCCAGGTGCCGCAACAGGGCGGTGCCGTAGCCGGCGGCAGCGACACCGTGCTTCTCGAAGTGCGGCGTCCACGCGGCGAGGATGTCGCGAGCGAGCGAGCGGGGCTTCTCTTCGCCGGAGTACGCTGCCATCCGGAGCAGGTCGTCGGCGAGCAGGGCGTTCTCTTCGAGCACCGGTAGCGGCCGCGCCAGGAGGCCGGGGCTCTCCCCGGTCGCCGAGAGGCGGTCGTAGACGCGCTGGTCGGGTGCGCGCAGGCGCTCGAGGGCGACGCCCGCCAGGGACTGTGCCCGCTGCAGCCAGATGCGCTCAGCGGAGCGCTCGTAGGCGTCCAGCATCGCTGCCGCGGCCGTGACCTGGTCGTTCAGCAGGGGCGCCTGCGGAGCCGCCGCGCCGCCCGGCTCCAGGTAATGGGGCAGAAAACCGTCGCTATTCACGTGCTGCCACAGGTGCTCGAGGAGGTGGTCGGCGCGCGCCGCCAGCTCTGGCCGCTCCAGTACGGCGGCGGCCCTGTAGAGGGCGCGCGCGGCCAGAGCGTTCCAGTCCACGTAGATGGTGGCGTCCATCTCGGGCGCGGCTCGCGCCGCGCGCGCTTCAGCGTCGAGCCGGTAGTACTCTTCGTCGGCGTCCTGGCTGCCGGCGAAGGCCGGCTCGGCGCCGCTCCCCAGGCCGCGCACCAGGTAGTCGACAACGCCGGAGGCCGTCGCGCGCAGCGAAGCGGCCTCCGGCGTTGTCGACTCCGCGAGCGTCGCGGCTTCGAGGTAGAGGGAGGTGAGCCGGGCGTTGTCCTCGAGCATCTTCTCGAAATGCGGCTGGGACCAGTCGCGCTTCGTGGCGTAGCGGAAGAAGCCGCCGCCCACATGGTCGTAGAGGCCGCCGCGAGCCATGCGCTCGAGGGCGACTCGCACGGCTCGTGCCGTATGCCTCGTTTCGAGTGGCAGGTCGGCGTCGGGCGCCTGCGTCGGCATGCCGGTGGGCCGGAGGCCGATGTATGCGAGGAGGAATGCGAAGACCTCTGGCTGCGGGAATTTGGGAGCCATTCCGAGCCCTCCGTGGAGCGGATCGAGGAGGCGCACGATCCGGAGTGCGATCTCGGTCGGGATGTCGCCGGGAGCGTCAGGGTCGCCCGCGAACACGCCCGGGTCGGACGGGCGTTGCCCGGGGACGCTGCCCAGCAGGTCACGTGCAGTCTGCTGGTCGGCGGCGTGGGCGCGCTCGGCGGTGTCGGGCGCGAGCAGCACGGTGCGGTTGGCGGCGAAGAATTGCTTGATGCGCTCCAGCGCCTCGAGCATCTTCTCGGGCGGGAGATACGTGGCGCCGGTGATAACGTCCCCGTTGGCCGTGAGGAAGGCCGTGGTCGGCCAGCCGCCCATGTTGTACCGGCGGTTCACGTCGGGGCGCCGGTCGTTGTCGACGCGAATGGGCAGGTAATCCCGGTTGACGATGGCTATGACCTGCTCGTCGGAGTAGCTCGTCTCGTCCATGACGTGGCACCAGTGGCACCAGACCGCCGAGAGCGAGAGCAGGACGGGGCGCCCGAGACGGTGAGCCTCGGCGAAGGCAGCCTCGCCCCACGGGCGCCACTCGATCTCGTGGGCGCGGTTGGGGCGTGGCGAGAAGCGGAAGTCGGAGTGCGGTGTCATGGCCCCGACATACCCGGTGGGAGGGATGGGGAATCACAATCGGCCAGTCGGCAGGACAGCGCGGGGCGCGGGTGGTTCTGCCGGCAGGAGTCGGCGTTGCCGATGCCGGCGCTGAGCCGGGGTTAGTACGTCGCCGGCACTGAGCGGTGCTACTGGCTCTCGAGCACCTGCGCCCTCTCGGCGAGCCTGCGAGCGAGGATCTCGTCGATGAGCCAGCAGGCCTGGGAGAGCCGTGGGTCCACGATCTCCCAGAGCACGTGGCCGTCTTTCCGCAGGCGCCTCACGAGACCCTCTCTCTGGAGGATTGCGAGATGCTGTGAGACGTTGGGGCGGCTCACGCCGAGGATCTCCGCCAGCTCGCTCGGCGATCGTGCGGCCTCGCAGAGCAGGTGCATCATTTCGTGGCGGGTGGGGTTGGCCAGGGCGGCGAACACCGCCGCGTGCAGAGCGTATCTCTGCCGGGTGCGATCCATGGTGCATTTATTCACTGGTTTCGCAATTGCGAAACATGGAAACCATGCTCCCAGCAGAACGACGGTCGAAGCGGGCTACCCCGCAGAAGGGCGCGCGACGATGGAGATGGAGATCTACTTCCCGGGCGGCAAGAAAGTTCACGCCGATTATGCTGGGTTCACAATCGAGACCGACCAGCCGGTGCACGGCGGCGGTGAAGGCACGGCTCCCTCGCCGTTCGACCTGTTTCTCGCCTCGATCGGCACCTGCGCCGGCATCTATGCTCTGGGGTTCATGCAGCAGCGGGGCATCAAGCCGGACGGCGCTAAACTCGTGATGAAGATGGACTACGATCAGCTTCACCGCCGGATCAGCGGGATCGACCTGAATCTTGTGCTTCCCAAAGGCTTCCCGCTCCAGTATCGCCAGGCGATCATCAGCGCCATGAACCTGTGCACGGTGAAGAAGCACCTTGCGAATCCGCCGGAGTTCACGTTGAGCGCGACCGCGACGCCGGCCTGAGTGCTCGTCGGGGCGGGCTCTTCTTCCGCCCGTCTTTCGCGCTCCTCGCCGGTCGTCTACTTCTCGAGCGGCTTATGGCAGAGCCACCAGTCGTAGCAGTCGTACTGCTTGGGGCGCTCCGCCGCGTCGGCCACAGTCTGAGCCGGCGGCACGATGACGCGGTCGCCGAGCAGCTCGTTGTTCGGCCAATCGGCCGGCATGGCAACCTTGTTCTTTGTGGAGTACTGTAGCGCCTCGATTACGCGCAGGATCTCATCGATCTTGCGGCCGACCTCCTGCGGGTAGTAGAGCATGAGACGCAGGGTTCCCGTGTCGTCGACGATGAAGACGGCGCGTACCGTGTTCGACCCGAGGCCGGGGTGAATAATGCCGAGCTTTCCGGCCACGGCGCCGGTGTCGGCGATGATCGGGAAGGGCACCTCGACGCCGAGGTTGTCCTTGATCCACTCGGCCCACTTGATGTGGGAGAAGACCTGGTCGACGGACATGCCGATGAGCTCTGCGTTCAGCGCCTTGAACTCCTCGTTGCGCTTGGCGAACGCGTAGAACTCGGTGGTGCACACGGGCGTGAAGTCGGCGGGGTGGCTGAAGAGCACGAACCACTTGCCGGCGTAGTCGCCGGGCAGGTTCTTCATGCCGTGCGTCGTCTGGACTGTCATCTCGGGGAACTTGTCGCCGAGCAGCGGCATGCTCGAAGCTGTCACATCTGTCATGGACACCTCCTGGATATCATGATTGCGAGCGCATGCTCATCCTGTCCGGCTCCAAATACGTTCAAACCCGGGGTCGCACCAGATCAAGCCGTACTCGTCGTCTCGTACGGCCACATGGTGATGCCTCCATCCATGAACTTGGCGTCGCAGCCGGCGGCGTTCGCGATCAGTGTCGCCTCGTAGCCGCGCAGCGAGATCTTGCAGAAGATGATGATCTCGCGGTCGCGAGGCAGCTCGGCGAGCCGCTCGCGCAGGACTCCCAGCGGGATGTTGACGGCGCCGGGGATGCCCAGCTGGCTCACCTCTGCCGGGCTGCGCACGTCGAGGAACAGGGGCGGGTCGTCGGCGTCGAGCTTGCTCTTCGCCTCGGCGGTGCTCAGTCCTACGGCAAGGCCGTCGAGCTTGTTGCGCATCACGTTCGCCGCCGTGATCACGTTGTCCATCGCCGGGGAGTACGGCGGCGAGTAAGCGAGGTCGACCCTGGCGAGCTGGTCGACGGTCATGCCGGCGTGGAGCGCCATCGCGGCGATGTCGACGGATCGGGATGCATTGCCCAGGCCGACCGCCTGCAGGCCGAGCAGGCGCCGTGTGCTCCGGTCGGCCACCGTCTTGAGCATCAGGAGCCTGGCGTCCGGCATGAAGTGCGGCTTGTCGGGGCCCGGCACCAGCGCTACCTCGACGTCGTACCCGAGGGCCTCGGCGTCGCGCTGGGTGAGGCCGGTACATCCAGCGGTGAAGTCGAAGACTCGGCAGATGCTGGTGCCCAGGACGCCGGGGAAGGTGTCGTCGCCGCCGGTGGCGTTGATGGCGACCACCCGGCCCTGCTTGTTCGCCGTGGAGCCGAGCGGCACGTACGCCGGCCGTCCGCTGACGAGGTGAGTCGTCTGTGCGCAGTCGCCTGCGGCGAAGATGGCGGGATCCGAGGTGCGCAGGTGGTCGTCGACGGCGATGGCGCCGGTCTCGCCGATCTCGAGGCCGCAGGCCTTGGCGAGATCGACTCTGGGCCGCACTCCGACGGCGACCACGACCATGTCTGCGGCCAGCTCGCCGGCGGTGGTCTCCACGCTGCCCACGCGGTCCGGTTCGTCGGCCGCCGGCTTGACCGCGGTTACGGTCGTATCCGTGAGGACCTCGACGCCCTTGGCTTTCATGTGGGCTGTGACCTTGCCCGCCATGTCGGCGTCGAGCGGCGTGAGGATCTGGGGCAGCCGCTCGACCACCGTGACGCGGCAGCCGGTGGAGACGAGTGCTTCGGTGACCTCGACGCCGATCAGGCCGCCGCCGACGACGACCACATCGGGGGTCGTGCGCTCGGCCAGAAGGGTGCGTATGCTCTCGGCGTCCTCAATGCTATGGAGCGAGAAGACGTTGCGCAGGTCGCGGCCCGGGATGGGCGGCGTGACCGGCTCCGCGCCGGTGGCGAGGACGAGCCGGTCGTACGGCAGCTGCCGCTCCTCGCCGCTCGTGAGATCGCGCACAGTGACCTGCCGGCGCTCGCGGTCGATGGCGATGGCCTCGGTGCGGCTCTGGACATACACGTTCTTGACGTTGCGGAAGAAGGTCTCGTCGCGCACGGCCCCGGCCGACGTGGACATGAGATCGGCCTGGTCGCTGATGACGCCGGACACGTAGTACGGGAGGCCGCAGCCGGCGTACGAGAGGAACACGCCCTTCTCGACGATGGTGACGTCGGCGTCGGGCGCCAGGCGCGCGATCTTGGCCGCGGCCTTGGGCCCGGCCGCGACGCCGCCGATGATGACGATCCGCAAGCCCTGCATCAAGGTAGCTCCTTTCGTACGGCGACTCTCCGAACAGCCGCACTGGTTTTCGCACTCAGCACCGACATCGGCTCCGGCATTGTGCGGATGCTGAGCCGATGCGGAAGGAAGGGCTTCGCGCTGTGATGGGCCTGTCAGGCGCCGGGGCTTCCCTGGCAACGACCGCGCCTTCCGCCGCCGCGGCCTTGGCCGGCGCCTCTTCCGGCTCCTCGGCCACCGCCCGCGCCTCGGCCACCGCCCGCGCCGCGGCCGGCGCCCATGCCTCTGCCGGCGCCTCTTCCAGCCCCGCGGCCGCCACTCATGCCGCGGCCGCCACTCTCGCCGCCCGCACTCTGGCCGCTGCTCGCGCCTTCGCCTGAGCCGAAGTGGGCTGGGACTGACGCGTTGGCAAGCCTCGACAGGGTGCCGTTACGGAACGCGGCCACAGCCTCCTCTACGGAGCCGCCGTCGACCGCGTACACCGCGAGCCCCGCGGCCTCCAGGGTGCGGAAGGCGTTGGGGCCTGCGGCGCCGGTGAGAACGGCCTCGGCGCCTCGCTCGGCCGCGAATCGTGCGGCGTCGATGCCGGCTCCGTGACCTGCCGTCATGCTGGCGTTGGCCTCGGCGGTCCAATCCCCGCTCTCGACGTCGACGATGACGAACCAGGCAGCTCTCCCGAAGCGGGGATCCACCGGAGCGCTGATGTCAGGCGCCTGAGCGCTGACGAGAACCTTCATGACATTCACCTCTCAGCTCAACTGGGTTCAGTGACCTGCCGGTATCGCATCGAGTGCGGCTTCGACACGCTTCCAGAGGTCGACGAGGTCGGTCGCCGCGCCTTTGTGTGTGACGTCGATGATGCTTCTGCCCTCGACCATCGCGGCGGTGATAGCGGGGTCGTAGCGCACGGTCGCCACGAAGAGCGCTCCGGCGGCCTGCGCCTCCTCCTCGATGCTGCGGGTCTGCTGGCGGCTGAGGTCGTGCTTGTTGACGCACACCGCGAACGGCAGGCGGAAGTGCCGCACCAGGTCGAGAACGCGACTGAGATCGTGGCGGCCGGCCACCGTCGGCTCGGTGACCATCAGCACCATGCTTGCGCCGGACAGTGAGGCGATGACCGGGCATCCGATGCCCGGCGCGCCATCCACCAGCATCAGGGGCAAAGCCCTCTCCTGCGCAAGGCGGCGTGCCTCGTTGCGAACCAGCGTCACCAGCTTGCCCGAGTTATCCTCGGCAACCCCCAGACGCGCATGCACGAGAGGGCCCCAGTCGGTCTCGGAGATCCACCAGTGGCCATTGACGACCGGCTCCATGGAGAGCGCTTCCTCCGGGCAGAGGCGCACGCAGAGACCGCAGCCTTCACAGGCGATGGGGTCGACGCGTGGAGGGTCCATGGCCAGGGCATCGAACCGGCAATGCTCCGCGCAGAGACCGCAGCTGGTGCAGCGGCCGGCGTCCAGGATCGCTTGCGAACGGCCCGAGAAGTCTCGGGGCTCTCCCAAGCGTGGCGCTAGAACCAGATGGAGGTCGGCGGCGTCGACGTCGCAGTCGGCGAGCAGACAATTGCCGGCGAGGCGGGCCAGCGCCGCGACGACGCTGGTCTTGCCGGTTCCGCCCTTTCCGCTGATGACGACAAGCTCCTTCATGCGGAGCTCCCGATCACGAGCGTCTCCAGGCGCCCGAGGAGATCGTGAAACACCTTCTCATACTCGGGAAGGTGCTTTGCTACCACGCCGCCGTGGGCGTACACCTCGGCGAGGTGGCGGTCGTGCGGCAGCTCCAGGACGATCTCGATTCCTTCCTCGTGGCAGTACCTGCGCAGGCGATCGTCGCCGGTGTCGCTGCGGTTGGCGACCACGACGAGAGGCAGATGAAGGGCGCGCACCATCTCCACGGCCAGGCGCAGGTCGTTGAGGCCGAAGGGCGTGGGCTCGCTCACGAGCACCACGAGGTCGGCCCCGCGCACCGAGTCGATCACCGGACAGGACGTGCCGGGCGGCGCGTCGATCACGACGAGATCCGCCGCCTCATCGATGAGCTGCTTTGCCGCGCGGATGACCGGCGGGGCCTTGGCTTCACCGATGTTCAGGACTCCAGTGATCATCTGCAGAGGACCGGCGTCGCCGATGCGCAGCTCGCCGGTCGGCCTCGGCTCTTCTGTGATCGCGTGCTCCGGGCAGAGAAGCGCGCACGCCCCACAGGCGTGGCAGAGCTCGGGGAAGACGAGGACGGTGCTCGGCAAGGTCACGATGGCGCGGAACGCGCACACGTCTGTACACACGCCGCAGTACGTGCAGGCCTCCTCGTCGACTGTGGGGACCGGTATGTTGACAGCTACGTTGTCGCGGACGACCGGCTGCAGGAACAATGCCGCATCCGGCTCTTCGACGTCGCAGTCGAGGAGCTGCACGCGCCGCTTATCGCGCGCTGCGACCCACGCCAGATTGACGGACACGGTCGTCTTGCCCGTGCCGCCCTTGCCGCTCGCGACGGCGATCCTCATACTGCTCCCTTCCCGGTCTCACCGCTTCGGTGCGGTGCGGCCAGTGCTTCTTCGCTCGCGTTGAAGCTTCGCTGCGCCCCGGTTCCGCAACCGCGGACAGTAAATAGCATATGCTCATAATATCGTCGGATGCAGCCGCGTCAAGGCCGGGGCTCGGCAGATGCCGGGAGTGCGGTTACGGCAGCGTGCGCGAGAAGGTTGTCTGCTGGAGAGCGTGTGCCGACGGTCGGCCTGCGTACGTGAGCAGCGGCTTGCTGTCGGTCCCCATTTCAGCGAACGCTTACAGGAGTCGTTCGCTGAGCAAGGCAAGGGCTCGGGCGCCTGTGCGATGGCAGAGGGCGCTGAATCCGACAGGCTCCCGGCGGAGAAGTGCCTCCGATAGGCTGTCTCTATGGCTGCCCTGGTGCGGCGCCGACTAGTGCTGGCAGGCGCCCTCGAGTCCGACTTCGGGGAGAGAGCCGCGGACGTAGGCCTCGACGGCGCTGCGGACATCCATGCCGATGCCGGCATGTACGGCGATGCCGACTTGGTTGAAGCCCATCAGCGGCCGGCCGCCGATACCGTCGACGACGATGGCGTTGACGCCGTTCTCGGCGAGCAGTATGACGGGCCGCATGCAGCCGCCGGACTCGTGCGGCATGTTCTGGATGATGTCGACGGCGACGATATCGCTGTTGACGACGTCGACGAGGGTGAAGCAGTCGCAGCGGCCGAAATGGCCTGAGCGCGGTGCGTCGAGCCCTCCGGGTATCTCCGAGGGGACGGCGATTCGCGTGCGCGGTGCGGTGGGATCAGTCATCTGAATCGGGCTCCATTCGTGCGTCTTGGCAGATGTCGGCGTGTTCTATGGTTGACTGTGAATCTGACCGTGACCGGACCCTCCGTGCCGGCGGCACGCGCCTTTGCCGTGTCGGCGGCCTCTGCCGCAGTGGCCGGCGGCCTTCCAGCACGTGATGGCTGCGGCCTTACCGCACGACGGGCAGACGGCAGACGAGGGGTCGGGGGTGTCGGTCACCCACACGGTGTCGCACGAGGTGCAGCACAGCTGGCGCGGCTCAACGCGATACTGGCCGCCGCCGATCGCGATGGCCTTGCCGGTCACCAGCGCCTCGGCTACCTTCGCCCGGCCTCTTTCAACCATGCGCCCGACGGTCTGGCGGGACACACCCATCATCCGGGCTGCCTGCTCGTGGTTCAGGCCCTCGAGGTCTACCAGGCGGATGGCCTCGAGCTCGTCGACTGCAAGAGCGAGCTGCTCGAATTCGCGAGACGGTATGCCGGCCGGCTTGAAGAGTGTGACCCGCGGCAGTGGGCCGACGGAGCGCTCAATCGGTGGGCGCGGCAATGGTGCTCACCTCGTTTCTTGGCATATGCTCATCATAGCGGCGCCGTCCTGGGGTTCATTTTAGCGCGGCGGCTCGGCGGGGGAAGACGCTTGGCCGGCGTTCGCCGCCGTGTCCTGTGGCGCCGTCCCCGAGGTTCGGCTGGGGAGGGCTCGCCGCTCGTTGCGCTCCACGTCGGCGCTGAGCGCCGAGGTCGCTACGCCTCCCAGCTCGAGCTCCGTGGGCGGATCCAGTCTGAGGTAGGCGTGCCCCAGCCGGCGCAACGGGTCGTGCGCGCTGACGGCGAGTCGCAGCGCGCTGCGGCGCAGGAGTGGGCGTGCAACGCCGTCGGGGTTGCGCAGATCCTGTGCGGCGTACACGCCGACGGCGACGAGCGCTTGCCGTGTCGTGCGCCATGTGCTGCTGTCCCTGGAGCCGGCTCCGCGCATCCCGCGATCTCGCGATCCCGGTCGCGAAGCGCCGCAGCTCGCCTTGCGCCCCCAGCGCTGCCGCCGCATCCTGGGCCTGAGGTCGTCGCTCATCGCGATTCCTCTCCTTCCGGGCGATCCTCTCAGGATCCGTGTTCGCCCACAGTCGGCTCCTCGGCCATCGGCAGGTCGCCGCGCTTGAACGAGGCGAGCGCTTCGCACACATGGACCCCGCTCTCCACAGTGTGGGCGACGATACCCGCTGCGACAAGCACCTTGTGGGCGTTGGGGCCGATGTTGCCGGTGATGACCGCATCGACGCCTCGTGAGGCGACGGCAGTCGCCGCCTGAACGCCGGCGCCGCGGGCGGCCTCTGCGTTGGCCGTGTTGTCCACGGCCTCATACTGACCTGAGTCCGTGTCGACGATGATCAGCCAGGGGGCGCGCCCGAATCTCGGGTCGACCAGTGCTTCGAGGTCGCTACCCTGGGCGCTGATAGCTACTTTCATGGCGTCTCCTTGGTGGGGTGCTGTGCTGCGACCGCTGCCGCTGCGTAGAACAGCTGCTCGCCGTGGACGAAGGTGACGGCGGAGCCGGCGTCGACGAGAGCGCTCACCGCCTTCAGGGCCTCGTTGCGATGAATGGCCAGGCCGGCGGCGATGTCCTCCAGGGTGCATGGGCGCCGCGCGATGAGCGCGGAGACGTTCTCGCGGGAGGTCGCGCCCGCCTCCTCCGTGCTCACGGTGGGGACGATGACCTCCGCGCGCGGTGTGAACAGCCGCGCCAGCTCCTCGAACCGCGCGCTCGCGACAGGCCTCGCGCTTGCCTCCGCCGGCGGCCTGACCGCCGTGTTGAGCTGGATGCGATCCGGTGCGAGACGAGCGGCGATGTCGACCAGTCTCGCGGTATGGGCGGCCGTCGCGGTTATGCCGTCGAGCAGAAGCACCTCCAGCCAGATCTCTCCCCGGTACTCTTCCCGGAAGGTCGCCATGCCGGCGACGACATCCGCGAAGCGCAGCGTGCGGTGAGGTCGATTGACGCGCGCGAATGTTTCTTCATCAGAAGCGTCGAGCGAGGGGATAACGATGTCGGCCTCGGCCAGGTCCCGCCTTACCGCGGGGGAGCCGAGCAGCGACGAATTGGTGAGCACCGCCACCGGGATCTGCGCGATCCTCCTGATGCCCTCGATGACCTCGCCGATGCCGGTGTCCAGGGTGGGCTCACCGGAGCCGGCGATGGTGATGATGTCCGGCCTCGTGTGAAGGCGTGCGGCCACCTCTGCGACGATTGCCGCGGGATCGGCCCAGCGTTGTCGGCGCACAGTCTTGTCGGTGGTGCGCCCCAGCTGGCAGTAGATGCAGTCGTAGGTGCACGTCTTGAGCGGTACGAGGTCGACGCCGAGCGAGCGCCCGAGCCGACGAGACGGCACGGGTCCGTAGACGGCCTGATTCTGTGTGGCGGCGGCGCTCATCATGGTCCTGTTCAGCTGTCTGTGGCGGATTCCCCGGCGACAGGCCGTTGATCGTGGTGTGCCGTGAGCTCGAGGATGGGCCGGAGCGACTCGCGGAACGCCGTTGCCGTGGCGGACTCGGGGTGTGCTCTCACATGGGCAGTCCCGGCTTCCGCCGCCTGTACGACGTCGGGGTCGATCGGGATGCGGCCGAGGAACGGTACCCCCATCTCGGCCGCCATGGCCTCTGCGCCACCGCTGAGGAACACGTCCGTCGTCTCTCCGCAGTGCGGACAGACGAAGCCGCTCATATTCTCGATCACTCCGATCACGGGCAGGTCGAGCGTCTGGCAGAAGGCGAGCGCTTTGCGGACGTCCGTGACGGCGACGTGCTGCGGCGTGGAGACGATGACGGCGGCGGCGCCGTCGCCGAGAAGCTCCACGAGCGCCAGAGCCTCGTCGCCGGTTCCCGGTGGTGCGTCGACCACGAGATAGTCGAGGTGACCCCAGTCGACGCTCGCCAGGAGCTCGCGGATCGCCGAGTACTTGCGCGGCCCGCGCCAGATGACGGCATTGTCCTGCTCCGGCAGGAAGAACTGGATCGACATGGCTGTGAGGTTCTCGCCGACCTGCATCGGGGCGATGCCTCCGCTCTGCCCCGGGCGCGGCGTGTACTCCAGCCCGAGGAGGCCGGGTACGCTCGGACCATGCAGGTCGACGTCGAGGAGGCCCACCTTGCTCCCGGCATCGGCGAGGGCGGTGGCCAGGTTCACCGCGACCGTGCTCTTGCCCACGCCGCCCTTGCCGGAGAGGACGACGATCTTGTGGCGGATCAGGAGCATGCGGATGTCCAGGGCGTCCTGGCCGCTCGGTTCGCCTGCAGCGGCGCATCCGTGGTCGTTGCCGCCGGCCTCCGCCGGTCGCCGATCGTTCTCGTCACGCATCGCTCACCGTACCTTTCGCGAGAGGGGCGAGTTCATCGCCGGGGTGTCCAGGGGCATTGTCTCAGACGGCTTTCAGCTCGAGCACGCCGTTCGGGCACTGGTTCACGCATGCTCCACAGCCGTTACAGGCGTTCTCGTCTACTCGAACCGCCGTCGATGCGAGCATGATCGCCTCGCGCGGGCAGATGTCGACGCAGGCTTCGCACCAGGTGCAGCTCTCGGGATCGGCGACGACGGCGATGGAATGGTGCCGCGCTGCCGCTGCGGTCGGCGCTGCGCCGGGACCGCTCTCGGCGTCCTGCATCAGCTCTGCCTCGCCGCTTCGAGACGATCCAGTCGTTCGATGACGCTGGCGAGGCTGGCCTCGATGCGGGCGAAAGGGTCGCTTTGGCTTTCGAGAGCCTCGGTCACCTGTGGCGACTCCTGCACGGCGTATCCGGCGCGCTGCCATCTAGTCAGGCCTGTGGCGTTGAACTGATGGCGCCAGCCGAATCCGCCGCCGCGGCCGCCGAATCCGCCGCCGCGCCCGCCGAATCCGCCGCCTCTGCGTCCGCGGCCGGCTCTCATGGCGCTTTCCTGGCCGGAGCGGCCGCCGGCGCAGAGGCCGCGCCCTCCACCTGTCATCGGGCCGTGGCCCATAGGGCCGGTACGATCGTAACCGGGCATGATGCCTCCTTTCCCAGGGCTCACGACGGAGCCGAGGTGAACATTATGAGCATATGCTCATATTACACCCGGCGCCGGATAGCGCAAGCCCCTGCGTCACCGACTCAGCAAAGCCCGGCGTCGACAAGGTGGCGGCGATCCCGCCTAATGAGATAGCGGCGATCTAGCCGGGAGCTGCCTGACGATCTTCGGCGGCTCTATCGGCGTTCCGACTGGAGGCACAGTAACCAACCGAGTGGAGGGAGCAGCGTCGAAGAGCGCTTCCGGGTTCGCCTGCGCTCTTTTGACTAGCATACGCCTATAACTCTCATCTGCTCATTCAGGTTTGACGAACGTGGTCGGCCTCAACCGTGCTCCGGGCTCACATAACGGCAGGAGCGTGCCCCGATACCGTCCGTCGGATGTCAGGAAGCTCACCGGTATCTTGCGGCTCATCGCGAGATCCAGTGCCCCCGCTGTGGTCTCAATGCGCCCACACAGGACGATGGCGTCGACATCGGAGATGCGCACTGTGGCAAGCTCTATGGCTCCAGAGGATACGACAAAGCGCTCCCGCTCTCGTCGTACCTCCGCCCCCTGCTCGTCGATCAGCAAGAGCCCCATCGTCGTCTCCCGAAGCTGCTCGGTAGGGCGATCGGTGCGCTCTTCGCCTCCGGAGCCGCCCCACAGGTGTCCGTTTTCGCCAGACGCCATACCACTCCTGTCCGATGCGGATGGCCGAGGGCTCAAGCAAGCACAGAAAAAAAGATGCACACCGGCACTTGCTGAGCCGATTCTGCTGCAAACAGCCGTTTTTGACTTAAGTGTGCATCTCAGATTGAGGCAAGCAGGCTCGAGATGCACACCTCTTCTTAAAAACGCCTGCACAATGCCGCTTTCCGGGAGATCGTAGCTCTTCTCCGGAACTCATTCTCTGGGGGTAGCGTGTACGGCGGAAACCGATGTACACTTGAGCACACGATTCCGCTGGATTTCGGCTTGAGAATCGGACAGGAGCCTCAGAGGCAGGGACGCCCCATAGGGCATTGAGACAGCGGGCGCGACGGTCCATGATGCGCAGCACGCGGTGCCTCAGAGGCAGGGACGCCCCATAGGGCATTGAGACATCGCGCTAAATGACGATGGAGTCCGCCGAATGCCTCAGAGGCAGGGACGCCCCATAGGGCATTGAGACTTTGACCCAGGCGTGATGCCTGGCTTGCCAGCCGGCCTCGCCTCAGAGGCAGGGACGCCCCATAGGGCATTGAGACGGAGCCACGCTGACCATCACCGTGTTGAACTCGAAGCCTCAGAGGCAGGGACGCCCCATAGGGCATTGAGACAGTCGATGCATCTCCCGAATGAGATGGGACTCGACGGCCTCAGAGGCAGGGACGCCCCATAGGGCATTGAGACACAAAACCATCTACTGTTCGGTATGTCGGAGCGCTGGCCTCAGAGGCAGGGACGCCCCATAGGGCATTGAGACTCGAGAAAGTGCACGACCACCGCGTCACCCACGCACGTTGCCTCAGAGGCAGGGACGCCCCATAGGGCATTGAGACCATGACTCCTCCTCCTTCGGGGATCTCTCGGGTTTGCGCCTCAGAGGCAGGGACGCCCCATAGGGCATTGAGACACAACGTCGCCGCAGGTCGTCGACCCGGCGACTTCCAGCCTCAGAGGCAGGGACGCCCCATAGGGCATTGAGACAAAGATTCTTTTGCGCATCTGCTTATTCTTGGCCTTGCCTCAGAGGCAGGGACGCCCCATAGGGCATTGAGACAACTCGTCGCTCGGGTCGCCCGTGCTCATCTACAGACAGCCTCAGAGGCAGTCAGCTAGCGCTCATACACGGTGCCTCCGGGCAAGTCACAGGGACGGCCAGTTGCACCAACGGGCTCATGCGCCCGATGAACTATCTCGGCCTGCCCGACCGAGTTCTCCCAGAGTCCCTGTCCCGGAGCATCTCGCCATCCTGTGATACGGGCATCCTCGGCGGCAGTGGCTCCGGGGTTATTCTCATGCCGGCACATCATCTTGACGGACGTGGCCCTGCTCCATAGGCGGCGCCCATAAGGCCTGTACGCGGTCCTTACCTCAACCGGACCCACCGACAGCGATGTGCCTGATGAAGCGCCTGAGGACGAGTCAGGCGTCATCCAGGAGCTGTGGGACGCCGATCACGCTGGACTCGCGAACGTCAACGGCAAATTCGGCTACAACTTCATCGAGGCTTGGATGATCCTCCGCAACCGCACCATTGATCAGATCTCCAAGGAATTCGTGCCCGCCTATGCCCACGGCTGCTGGCGTTGCCACAGGCTCGAAAGCGAGACCTGCCCGGTCCGCCAGGTGTGCGAGGATGGCGGCGATAGGATCGCGTGGTGCGCGGGTGTTGCCGCTGTCGAGAATGAGAAGAGATCGGAGGATTCCGAATGAGTGATCGCATCACCTACGACGACTGCGATAGCGACGACTACCAAGGCGCCGGTTGCGGAGCGTACGACCCAGACACTTGCTGCCGTGACGAGCGGGCGCGCCTGCTTGAAGAGCTGTTTCTGCCCGCGCTGAGATACCGCATTGAAACCAACGCAAACGACCCGTGGAAGTTCCCCGCATTCATGAAGAGCATCTGGAATGACGTGACTAAGGAGTACAGGAACATCACCATGCGGTGGATCAGCGAGGAGCTTGCCGGCGAAGGGCTATTCGAGGATGAGCGGCAAGCGTGGAGCGAGTTCTTGGTGTGGGCCGAGGGGGAGGAGAAGAAGAGCGAGCGACCACCCCAGCTCTTTCGGAAGGGCCTCCCCGGGCCCTTGTCGCCGGGGCGGGACGTTTCGGCCGTAAGCCTTGTTTCCTCAGCGAGGTCGAGCGGCGGTACCAAGCAGAGACGGAGGACACCAGTGGAGCCAGTGAAACCTAAGCCCGGCATGCTTGACGAAGCGTATGAGGCGCTGGACAGCATCAACGAGGGCTTTCTCGACTCCGCCATCGTGGATCGTAAAGTCGAGAAGTACACGAGCGGCGTTCTCAAGCGAACGATCACGATCACGATCGAGCTGTGGGAGAAGTGGGATGAGGAGCGGATCAAGAGGGAGAGCGAACTCATGGCTGAGGACAGGAAGAAGCGAGAGCGCCTGTTTTAAGCCTTGAACGCGACCTTGTCTCCGGCTGCTGGAGACGCCGCGGCTGCATGGGCCTGGCATGCTGCCGCCGAAGACGGTGCGCGCCCTGCGTGGCATGCGCTGCCGTCGGCCTGCGCCATGGCGAGCTCCTTGCCGTCCGCTGGTGCGACATCGCTGGCGGAGTCGTGGATGTGCCTCGGCAGGTCGTCTACGAGAGCAGCTACGGTGGCTGTCGCATCGCCGAACATGTGAAGACGGCTAGTGGGCGCCGAATTGCCGCCCTACCCGCGTTCACCATGGATCTCCTCATCGATCTTAAGGGCAGGCGGCAGGCCCAGGCGACGCTGGCCGGTGAGAAGTGGAGCGATGAGCGTCTGATCAGTGACTGCCATGACGGCAGACCGGTCAACCCTGACAACGCTGGGGTCGAGTTCGCCTGCATCACCGAGCGGGCGGGCATGCCCGCCCTGCGCTTCCACGCTCTGCGTCACGCCTTTGCCATCGAGTTCCTGCACCGCCAGAAGGCGGACGTGGTGATGGTGCAGCACCGGCTCGGGCGCTCTGGCCCTAACGCAACAATGCGCATGTACGTGTTGCCAGAATTCTCCCAACAGGTGACCGGCGCCGACCTGCTTTCGCAGGCGTGAGGGAGGGCGGCGGAGGGGCGGAGTCAGGCGTCAGGACTGCAATCCGAGCGCAATTCCGCGAGCGTCACTCACATCAGCACCTGCCGCTATAAAGAAAGCCCTGCATAGTGGCGTTTCTGCTGGCTTACTGACGACGAGCGGCTGATATGCTCATTACGCTTCCCCCGGTTGGGTGAATGTTGTCGAAGGCGCCGAGGTTGCGGCGCTTTCGGGGCTCGCCGTGGGTGAAGAGGGGACGACGACGGCCGTCGCTGTGTCGGAAGGGAGCGACATGTACGCTTGTGCGGAGTGCAGACGTCTAACATGCGACACGGGAGACGTCGACGCGAGCCCAAGGGAGTGCCCCGGGCTGGCGCTGGATCGGGCGGAGCTGCTTGAGCGGTACGCAGAGGGACCGGACGCCGAGATCGCCCGCAGCGCCGCGCTGGCGGAGGCGCACGGCTACTGCCGGCTCACGCGCATCGAGGAGACCATGGACTTCGCCCGTCGCAGTGGCTTCGTGCGGCTCGGCCTGGCCTTTTGCATCGGCCTGCAGAACGAGGCCGCCGTGGTGAGCCGTGTGCTGCGCGCCAACGGGTTCTCCGTCGACTCCGTGATCTGCAAGAACGGCGCCCTGCCGAAAGAAGCGTTGGGGGTGGGCGACGGCGACAAGGTGACGCCGGGCGAGTTCGAGAGCATGTGCAACCCCATCGGCCAGGCTCAAGCCCTGGCGCGCGCCGGCACTGAGTTCAACCTGCTGCTCGGCCTGTGCGTGGGGCACGACAGCCTCTTCATCAAGCACTCCGTCGCGCCGGTGACCGTCCTTGCCGTCAAGGACAGGGCTTTGGGCCACAACCCGCTGGCTGCGGTTTATCTGGCCGACAGTTACTATCGCAAGCGGCTTTTTCCGCCGGGGGTACCATGACCGTTTGTCGAGTTGGCCGCCTTGGTCAACCTGAGCCCTGCGCGGCGAAGTAGACTGGATGGTGCGTCGGCCCGGCCACGCGTTACGCGGCCGACCGCTGTTCGGTCAAGGGGGACAAGGAGGACGACATGGCGGAAACGACGCCGTCCGCCGCTGCGGCGGGTGAGCTGCTGATCGGCGGCGACTTGCGTGTGCGCCGCCTCGGCTTCGGGGCGATGCGTATCACGGGCCGCGGCATCATGGGCGAGCCCGCGGATCGCGATGCCGCCAAGCGCCTGCTGCGGCGGGCGCTCGACCTGGGCGTGAATTTCATCGACACGGCCGACAGCTACGGCCCGCGCGTGAGTGAGCGGCTCATCGCCGAGGCACTGTACCCGTACCCCGATGAGCTGGTGATCGCCACGAAGGCAGGATTCCTGCGGCCGGCGGCCTTCGAGTGGACGCTGGACGGGCGTCCCGAGCATCTCCGCGCGGCCTGCGAAGAGAGCCTGACGATCCTGCGGATGGAGGCGATCCCGCTGTTCCAGTTCCATCGCCCCGATCCGAAGGTCCCGCTTGAGGAGTCGATCGGTGCTCTGGTCGATCTTCAGCAGGAGGGCAAGATTCGCCACATCGGCGTCTCCAACGTCGATGAGGAGCAGCTTGCCCGGGCGCGGCAGGTCGCCACGATCGTCTCGGTGCAGAATCGCTACAACCCCTTCGACCGCAGTTCGGATGCGCTGGTCGACGTGTGTGCTCGCGACGGCCTGGCCTTCATCCCCTGGGCGCCGCTGGGTGCGGACGATTGCAGCGACGGTGCGCTCACGGAGATTGCTGCGCGCCGCGGTGTCACGCGGCAGCAGGCCGTGCTCGCGTGGCTGCTCGCGCGCTCTCGCGTGATGCTGCCCATTCCGGGCACGTCGTCGCTTGAGCACCTCGAGGAGAACGTCGCGGCGGCGTCGTTGGCCCTCTCGTCGGAGGAGATTGCGGGCATCGACGCGCTTGCGGCCGGCGGCGGCTGAGGCCGGCGGCTGCCCGGCGAGTCGCTGGCGCGGCACGCCGTCTCTAATGCGTGTACTGTAGAGCGAGAGCGACCGTGAGACGACGGGGAGTACAACCAGCGATGAGCGACGCGTACGACAGGCAGGTCCGGGTGGCGGTGCCCTCAGAGGCGCCCGGCGGGCTCGGGGCCGCGCGTTCTGGCCACTTCGGCCGCACGCCATGCTTCACGCTCGTCGACATCCTCGACGACGCGATCGGTGGCGTCACGGTCGTCGAGAACGAGTCTGGTGGGCACCACGGCAGCCTCTCGCCCGTGGTCGTTCTCAGCGCCCATCTGGTCGACGCGGTGATCGTGACCGGCATCGGCCACGGCTCCCTGCTCGGTTGCGTGCAGGCCGGCATCCGCGTTTTCGCCGGCGAGGATCGCCCCGACGTGCGCGGCGTCGTGCAGGCGTTCCTGGGCGCCGAGCTCAGCCCGGTTGGTCCCGACGCCACCCTTCTGCACTGAGAGAGAGCGTTCGCGCCGTCGCCCCCGCTCGCGGGTGGAGCTCCTGTGCGTGACTCGCGGCCTGCCCGGGCACAACCTTGCACAGGCGGCAAGACCGTCGGCTCGTATCCTCCGAGAGGTGGCGCATGAGTATCAAGAACCCCGACGGCGATGATCTCAGGGCGAAGCTGACGCCCCTGCAGTTCGAGGTCACGCAGTGCGAGGGTACCGAACCACCCTTCGCCAACGAGTATTGGGACGAGCATCGCGACGGCATCTACGTCGATGTGGTCAGCGGCGAGCCCCTCTTCAGCAGCCTCGACAAGTACGACTCCGGCACAGGGTGGCCGAGCTTCACGCGGCCGCTGCGCGACGAGGCCGTGACCACCAACCCCGACCACAGGCTGTTCGTTCCGCGAACCGAGGTGCGCGGCGCCGTCTCGGGCGCGCATCTCGGCCATGTCTTCGACGACGGCCCGCAACCCACTGGCCGGCGCTACTGCATGAACTCGGCGGCTCTGCGTTTTATCGCGAAGTCCGAGCTCGAAGCCGCCGGGTACGGGCAGTACCGCGCCCTCTTCGAGTACGGTGGGGCCGGCGGAGGGAACGAGTCCGGCGAAGAGGGCGATGCCGCGGAGTGAATGTGGCGAGTTGAGAGGGCCGGCCGGGCATCTCCGCGGCTGCTGCCGCGTTCGCCCGGCGGTTAACGTTTGTGCTCGCCGACTCAATGTGTCTCAATGTGGCCGCAACATGTTCTTCACAATTGGCGGGCATACTGCAGCCAGGCCAAGAACGGTGAGGACGGTTACCTCCCCCCCTCCCCCCGACCGTCAGGGAGACGGCAGATGTACAGTGAGCCCCCACTGTGTCCGCCTCCCGCCTGCCCGGGCACTTACCTTCGGCCCGGGCGACCGCTGGCCCCTCATGGGCCGCGGTGACTGAGAAGCAGTCGCCGCGGCCCATCCCCCGTTCCGGACCCTTTTCGCTCTCCCCGCCTGCCCGCCACGATCTCCGTCGCGGCATGATGCGGCGCCTCTCATGGGTTGCCGCTCGCGGCGGGCAAGGCACGCCCAGGTCGCATCGTTCGCCTGGGCCGAGCGGGTGCGGTGCGGCTCTGGTCGTCGGCGGGTGCGCTGTGTTGCAGGTCGGGGCCGCGGAAGAGGGGGCATCATGCAGGTTGTCGAGTGGCGGAGCGTCATGCCGGCGAGCGCCGGCGACGTGTATTCGTGGTACACGAGGCCGGGTGCCGGCGACCGCTATCGAGCTGGCGCTTGGCGACATGGCAAGGAAATGCTGCTGGCGAGCCAGTGAGCCCTGCCCGTGATCCTGCGCGGCCGGGCCCGAGGGGCAGCTCCGCCGCTCCGGCCGTGCGGGAGCCGCCGGCCAGCCCTGAGGTCGTCGTCTCACTGGTCGGCCCACGCACAGCCGTCCAGCGCGTCGCCGAGCACCACGCGTACGGCGTTCCGGCGGCGCCGCGTCAAGCCCTTCAGGGGCGCGCGCTGGAGCGGTGACCGTATGGCCGCGCTCCAGCGCGCGCCCCCGGTGAACAGCCGCCCGGCGCGCCTCGTCGCTCCGACGACGGGAGCCCTCGTTTCTTGCGTGGCGCCCGGGGCGAGGGGGCGTCAACGCCGTCGGCGTGTCATTCAGACGTCAACGCCGTCGGCGTGTCATTCGTTCCGCCCTCAGAAGCTCACCACCTTGTCGCTCTTCTTCACGATCTGTGCGAAGTCATGGATGGCGCCGACCGTGACGCCATCGACGAGATCGGCCTTATTGAGCCCGCGAGTCTGGCAACACGTCCCGCAGAGCGTGACATCGGCTCCCTTCTCGAGGAGCTCCGTGAGCAGCGCCTCCAGGGAGGCGTGGGCGTTGCGTGGCTCCTGAGCGCGGCGGGCCGTGTTGACCGCGTCGCCCATGAGGAGCAGCTCAACGCATTCCCCAGTCAGCTCGAGGGCCTGGGCGAAGCGCAGGGCGTTGTACGGTCCCTCGGTGCCGTACGGCGAGGTGTTGATGAAGATCACAACGGACATGAGTTCTCCTTTCAAGTAGCCGACCCGGCGAGATCGGCGGTGAGCCTGGCCGGCGGGGCGTGCTCAGCCGGCCTCACTGGAAGCGCGCGGGTCTTGGCTCCCGCGCGCACCGTGGAGCGCCGCGCCGAGGGCGCCCACGGTCTGCGGCTCCGGCGCCACGAGCAGATCGCCGTCGAAGCCGGCGGCGATGAGCTCGACCAGCGCCGGGTTGCGGGCGCCGCCGCCGGCGAAGAGCAGCGGCGGCTCCGCCTGTACCCGCCCGAGCGCCGAGAGCGTGCGGCGGGCCACCGCCTGGTGCAGGCCCCGCGCCACGCGCTCGCGGGGCTCTCCGCGATGCAGAAGGCCGATGACCTCGCTCTCCGCAAACACCGTGCACATCGAGCTCACCTGGGCGGCGCCGTCCGCGGCCAGCGCCGCCGGCCCGATCTCGTCGATCTCGCAGCCGAGGGCGCGGGCCATCACTTCGAGAAAGCGACCGGTGCCCGCCGCGCAGCGGTCGTTCATCTCGAAGTCGACGACGCGGCCCCCGGAGCCGAGGCGGATCACCTTGGTGTCCTGGCCGCCGATGTCGAGGACCGAGCGTGCTGCGGGGCAGATCTCGGCGGCGCCGCGGGCGTAGGCGCTGATCTCGGTGAGGACGTCGGCGCCGAAGCGTTCGGCGGCCGCATGACGCCCGTAGCCGGTGGCGACGATGCGGTCGACGGCCGCGCGCTTCACCAGCCGTGCGGCCGCCTCCTGGGGCTCGTGGTCGGCGTCGAGGACGGCGCGGTCTATGACCGCGCCGTCCTCGAGCCAGACCGCATCGACGGTGCGTGAGCCGACGTCGAGGCCGAGGACGCGCATCACGCCCTCAGCATCTCGAGGAACGCCTCGACACGTGTGCGCAGCTGTCCCACGTCCTCCGTCGAGTAGTCGGTGTCGATGCGCAGCATCGGTAGGCCGGCGGCCTCGGCCGCCCGCTCCACGCTGGTCACCTCGATCTGGTAGGGCGTGCAGAACTGCAGCGAGTAATGCAGGATCCCGTCGGCCTTGTACTGCCTGGCCAGCCGGATCACATCGTCCATGCGGTCCGGGTTCGGCGTGAAGCAGGCACAGTTGATGTCGAGGTACCTCTCGGCGATGTCGTCGAGCAGGCCGTCTGTCGTCGTCGCGTCCTCACGGACGAGCCGCTCGAAGTAGCGGGAGCCGGTGCAGAGCTCCTCAGCCACCACGACTCCGCCGGCCTTCTCGACGAGGTTGTGAGCCTTCCAGTTCGGGATGCTCATGGGGCAGCCGGTGATGAGCACGCGCGGCGCGTCCGCAGGCGCCACGCCGCGCTTCTCGGCGACGCGCTCCTCGAGCTCGTCGGCGATCTTGTTGACCATCTCGGTGAAGCGCGGCACGTCGTCGTAGAAGGCCACCTGGACGGCCAGCAGCGCGTCTCTGCCGCTGATCGGGACCGGCGACGCGGCGCGGGCGGCGTTCAGGCGCTGAAGGGCGCGGCGCTTGTCGTTCACCTCTTTGATGGCCTGCTGCAGGGACTCGAAGGTGAGCGTGCGGCCGCTCACCTCCTCGAGCTTGGCGACGAACTTGTCGAGCTCGCCGCGCCAGAGCGCGAGATCCTCAGGCCGCTTCATCTGCGGCAGCTCCATGATGTGCATCGGCGCCATCTCGCCGAGGAGCTCGTAGGCCTTTTTCTTGCCGTCACAGGTCGTCTCGCCGACGATCAGATTCGACGACTCCACGTACGGGCAGACCCGGCCGATCTTGAAGCCCATGGCGGACTTGATGAGGGCGCAGGTGTTGCGCGGCACGAGCTGTTCCACCTGGTCGTAGGCCCACTCTGCGCCGGAGCAGAGGCCCACGCCCACGCCGCCCACGGCGCGGATGATCTCCTCGGGCGCGTAGACGCAGAACGTGCCGATCACGGTGCCGCCGGCGGCCTTGTGATCCTGCAGCTCCTTGATGCGCTGGCCGTGGATCTCGCTCATGACGAAGTCGAAGTAAGCCATCCCATCGGGGCGGTTCTCCTGACTCAGGTGGGCGTCGGCGTAGAGCTGGGGGATTGCGGCCAGCAGCATGTCGTGGCCCTCGATGTCGAGGTTGAGCTCACGCCACATGGGATAGTGGTCGACGGGAGTGTCGCTCATCTCTGTCCTTTCGCGTTGCGGCAGGCACGTTGCGCGCCGGCCGTGGGGTACGGCGCCGCGAAGGGGCAGGGATGCCTCGCGTCAGGAGGACGCGAGGTGGTGCAGATGAGATGACCCGGCGGCGCCGCATGACGGGAGGCCCGGACCGGGCCTCTGCCAGGGGCGCCGTGAGGCGCCCATGGCCACGCGCGCCGCTCAGATACGGCCTTGTGCCGGGAACGGTGCGTCACAGTGTGCCATGGTCACCTCCTCTCGCATCTCGGAGACGGCCGAAGCGTACCACGTCGCCGCCGGCGCGATGGGCGGCGCGATGCTCACATCGGGCAAGCCCCCGCACATTGCGGAGGGCGTCTCGGGCGCGTGGCGAGCAGGCGCGGCTGTGCCCAGGCAATGTCAACGGTGCGTTTGGCGCCGCCTTGCAGTAAGCTGGACAGTACTGTGGACAAGATTCTGGTCACATTTACCTTCCCGACTGAAGATATAACTGCAAAACAAAGTGTTTTACAGCTAAACTATCAGGACAGTATATGAAGACATATCAGCAGACACATCCGTGGATCGACTTCCACGTTGACCTGGGTCTGCTTCAGCCACGCGATTGGCTGCTGCTGGGGGAAGCGCGGTCGAAGTGTGAGCACATCGCAGGTGTACCGCTCCTTCCGGATGTCGCGCAGCAACTCCATCGCGTTTCGCTGATCAAAGGGGCGGCCGCCACAACGGCGATCGAGGGCAACACGCTGACCGAGTACGAGGTCGGCGACCGCGTCGACGGCATCAAGCGGCTGCCGTCGTCACGCGAGTACCTGGGAGTTGAAGTAGACAACGTCGTCGCGGCGTACAATCTGATCTTCGACGAGGTCGCCTCAGGCGCGCCAGGTGCGCTGACGCCAGATCGCATCAGGCAGGTGAACCGGCTGGTCCTTGCCGACCTCGAGCTGGAGGAAGGAGTGGCGCCCGGCGCAGTGCGCACGCGCAGCGCGGGAGTACCCGGGTATCGCGGCGCGCCTGCCGAAGAGTGCGAGCATCTCCTCTCCCGGCTCTGCGACTGGCTCGAATCAGACGACTTTCGTCATGAAGACGACGCGTTGGCGTTCTGCCTGGCCTGCGCGCGCGCCAGTATCGCGCACCTCTACATCGCGTGGATCCACCCCTTCGGCGACGGCAACGGCCGCACCAGCCGCCTGGTCGAGTACCAGCTGCTCCTGGCCTCCGGGTTCGTGCCGAGCCCCGCTGCCCACATCCTCAGCAACCACTACAACCTGACGCGGCCCCGGTACTATCGCGCCCTCGAGGAGGCGCGGCAGGGCGGCTCCAGTGAATTAGCCTTCCTCCGGTACGCCCTCGAAGGCTTCGTCGACGGCCTTCGCGAGCAGCTGCGCATGATCCGGGAGCAGCAGATGGCCGTGATGTGGCGAGACTACGTCCACGAGCGCATCCGCGACGGGTTCCGCAACGTCACCAGCGCGCCGGCGGTGCGAGCGCGCGAGCTCGTTCTGGCGCTCACGGAGCCAACCGAACGTTCTCGCCTGACCCGACTCAACCCAGAAGTGGCGCGTCTCTACGCCACGGTGTCGCAGAAGACCCTCACGCGCGACATCCAAGACATGGAGGCGCTCGGACTCGTTGTGCGCGATGGCGAGCTGTTCAGGCCGCGATACGAGGCCCTGTCGGCCTTCCTGCCGCTTCAGGCGCCGCGTGAGGACTCTGCTCAGCCGGCCGGATAGTCGTACGTATTCGCCTTCACCCGCTCGTAGCTGGCGTCGAGCGCCGGTTCGAGCAGCAGGATGGCGGCGATGCGGCGCGCCATCTCGGCGACGTAGCGCGCCTCCTCGGGCTTGAGGTCGCGGCCTAGCAGAGGGCGCTCGCGGCGGCGTAGATCTGGCGGATGGTGCCGCTGACGAGCGGCTGCTCAGCCTTGTCGCGGTGACCGAGCATGTCACGCAGGGAGCGTACGGTGCAGCGCTGCCAAGGGCAGCCGGGCATCCTGGCGGTCGCGTTCTTCAGGCCCTCGCGGACGTCGGAGATGCACATCTGCACGCCGGCGAGCCTGCGCGCCCGCAGCGAGCGCAGGAACTCGCGCCAGAAGGCCTTTTATCTCGGCCTTGCCGACGTCGCTGCCGATGATCTCGCGGCCACCCGTCTCGTGCACGCCCTGGGCGACGACGAGCGCCTTGCTGCGCACGCTGCCCGGCTCTCTGACCTCCTCTACCTTGGCGTTCAGCCAGAGGTACGGGTAGCTGCCCGCGAGCGGCCGCTCGCGGAAGAGGCGTACCTGTTCGTTGAGCGACGGACTCGTGTCCGCCATCGTGGTGCTCCTCTCGTCGTTTCCCTGCAACGGTTGCGACGATTCTGGGGCCCCACGATGGTCTTCCTTCATCTGGGCCTCTTCAGGACTTACGCCACGTCCGTCAAGATGGTGTACGAGAGCCTCTGCTCCACCCACCTCTTGCTGCTCAGCTCGCCATGAGCTGCGGCGTCACCTCCTCGGAGTCCTCGAGCTCGTCGACGGCAACCGGCGTAAGCTTGGCCAGCGAGCCGGCGCTCATGTAACGGCGCCCGACGGCCCACTCATCGTAATGTTCGGCGAGCACCATGCCGACCAGCTTGATGATGGCGTCGCAATTGGGAAAGATACCGATCACGTCGCTGCGCCTGCGGATCTCCCGGTTGATGCGCTCCTGCGGGTTGTTCGACCAGATCTGGCGCCAGTGCTTCGTCGGGAAGGCGGCGAAGGCGGTCATCTCGGGGGCGGCGTCCTCGAGCATCTCGGCGACCTGCGGGAAGCGCGCCCGGAGCTGCTCGGTCACCCGGGCGAGCTGCGCCGGGACCTCCTCGGCCGAGGGCTGCGCGAAGACGGTGTGCACCATCGTCGCCACGAACGGCTGGGCGCTCTTCGGCGCCCGCGTCAGCTGGTTGCGCATGAAGTGGGTGCGGCAGCGCTGCCAGGCGGCACCGGGCAGGAGCGCGTCGATCGCCTTCGTGAGTCCTCTGTGGTCGTCACTGACGACCAGCTCGACGCCGGCGAGGCCACGGCTCGTAAAGGCGACCGTTCTGAGGTTCTTCGTACACCACGCCTTGGGACACTAACAACAGCTGCCTGAACGGGGCCATGCCCCACTGTTGCGAAGTGCCGGTTATTGCCAGGTATTACCGGTTATTGCCAGGTATTACCGGTTATTACCAGGTACTACCACTCTCTCGTACCAGGTGCCTTCATGTGGTATTCATTTTCGAACCGTCGCTAGGGGAGGAGGTAGCGTCTGCCGCGCTTCTCGCCAATCGGCCGGAGGAGCCCGCGATTAGCGAGATCACGCAGCAGTCGCCCAGCTCGCCTGGCGTTGCTCCAGCCGAGTAACGCTGCGCACTCCCCGGCTCGAATTGACCCGTGCTGTCGCACGAACGCGATCACCGTATCCTCGTTGCTTGGCGGCAGCTCGGCGCTCGGTATCTCGCGTGGCAAGGCCAGCGCGTAGAAGGAGCCGCCGCGCACACCCTTCTTTGCGGCAGCCCCCACGGTCACCAGGCCCTGCAGCTCACGGCTGGCATCTCGACTGTCGAGTCCATGGTGAAGGCGGCGGTACTCGCTGTTAGTGAGGCGGTGATTGTGTCGCATGTAGAGGAGCGCCAGCTTCTGGCGTTCATTCAGCTGCAGGTTGGCTGCTACCGCGTTGAGCCACTCAATACCCTCGTTGGTCATCAGCAAGGTGTGATTGAAGAACGTCACCGTGAATGAGCTACGATCGTCGCGGAAGCGAGGGGGCTCCATGTGCGCTTCGCGCATCTCGGCGATCATGCTGTTGATACCGCTGCCCCGGTTCTCAACCAGGTGCTGGTGCTCAAGTAGTTGCATCAGGCGCCGGTTTCTCGTCGATTGGCGTTCCTCGAGCGTATCGGTGGTCACATCGCCGTACAGTCCGCCGGGGCTGCGCACCTCAAGGCGGTCGGCGAACAGCTTCACCTGAACCTGGCTACCGCGTACATAACCGCTGTAGTCGCGATGAGCCACCGCGTTCACCAGCGCTTCCCGAATGGCTTCCTTCGGGTACTCAGGTATGTCGGTGCGCAGTAAACCGTCGATGCGTGCCGCAGTCGCGATGCGACTCATGATGTGCGCTTCGGCCTCGTCGACCATATCGATGATCGGGCCGTCGAATTTCTGATTGTCGATGAACCGCTCACCACGTGGGCCCTTATGTTGCTCGTCTGTGCTCGCGTACTGCATGAACGTGATGACGAGCTGAGGCTCGAATTGCTGTGGATGTCTGCCGAACACGAGAAGCCCGCTGAGAGTCGGGCGTGGGATGCCTTCCACGGTGGCGACGATGCCCAGAGCCGCGATCGTCTCGTCGAGGGTTGCGCGTAAACACCGGGCTTGAGGGCGTTCGCTGCGAAGTTTCGCAACGAAGGCCTCGATTCGGTCGGCATCGAGATCATCGATGCTCGCCGACGGGATGATCTCCTCGTCGTGAAGCGGCTGGGAGCGGGAACTAAGGTAGCCGAAGACCTGATAGGGAGGCATCTGTTGCGTCGAGTTGCCGACCCGGGTCCACGAATGAGTTTCGTCCTTGCTCTTCAGGTGCACGGGACGTTGCGACGGTGGCAGGGCGTCGATCTCTGCGACAACGATCTCCTTGCCGTCGACAGCGTGGACTGAGGTCTTGACCATGGGCTGCGGGCTGAGCTGGGCTGCGCTGCTCGCAATGTCGGTCTGTAACTGTTGCACATTGCCGACGCCCACAATCGCGAAGTCTGCGCCCTCGTCCAGGCCGAGGAGCAACACTCCGCCCGCGTTGTTTGCGAAGCCCGAGATGTCTTCGTAGAGGCGAGAAGGCGTGCCGCCTCGGGCGGTCTTCACCTCAAGAGTGTCGAACTCACAATTGTGCGCCTGCAGGTCGGCGATCAATGCCAGCAGCTGCGCGCGATTCACTGGGAGCCACCCGGCCAGTCGTACGTATCCGCCTTCACCCGCTCGTAGTTGGCGTCGAGCGCCGGTTCGAGCAGCAGGATGGCGGCGATGCGGCGCGCCATCTCGGCGACGTAGCGCGCCTCCTCGGGCTTGAGGTCGCGGCCCAGCAGAGGGCGCTCGCGGTAGGAGAGCCACTTCTTCATCACCTGGTAGCCGCCGATCGTGTACCGCCACACGCGGGCGGGGACGCAGCGCCAGTAGGCGCGGTCGCTCAGGAAGACGTCGTAGCAGGATCCGCCGAGGCAGGTCATGAGCTGATCGTAGGTGAGGCCGAGGTCGGCGAGGCCTTCGCGGAAGGCGGCCAGCTCGGCCTCGGTGTAGGGGCGTTCCACGAGGCGGCCGCGCCCCGGCATGGTTACGCCGCCCTTGCCGGCGTGACCCCAGCCGGCGGTGACGGCGAGGTCACCGGCGGCCGGGTCGAGCTGCCCGCCGGAGACGGCGGTGAGCACGCCGATGGGGCGCAGCTCGTAGCGGATCGAGCCGGTGCTGACTGCGTCGACCGGCTCCTCCACATCGAGCAGTGCTGCGACCCTGCGGCCGAGCTCGGCCGAGGCCAGCAAGGCATCGCGCGTGGCGGGGAGGGGGATGCGGGGCCAGTTCAGGCGAATGCCGTCAGCGTTCTCGATCAGGTATTGCGGCGCGTAGCCAATGGCCAGCGTGTGCATCCAGAGTGCATGCGAGCGCTCTTCGCCGATCTCGTCGGCGAGCTGAAGGATGGCAAGGTAGCGTTGGGCTGGCGTGGACACGTTGGTCGGTGTCTGCGTGGCTTCATCGGTCATGAGCGAACCCTGGTCGGGATGCACATTCGAAGTTGCTGAGCTCGAATCGTGAAGGAGTAGCGGGAAGCCCGTGGCGTCCGGCGCGAGCAGATGATCGTCCGACAGGCACTGGGAGAAGTACATGGGAGAACCCTCGGGAGACCTGCTGCATGCTGCCCTGCTGAGGAGGAACATGTTGCCTCCGCGCGCCTGCGCCCACAGGGTCGGCCTGGGCTCGTTCCAAAGTGGCCGGACAGGGCTGTAGTAGCACCACCGGTTGTCAAACGGGAATAGCGAGTACCGGCATAGACGTACGCTGTCGAAGCGATCCTCCGCTAGGATCTTCTCGCGCGTCTTACGGGCGTCGAAGCGGGCGGCGTCTCGCGTGAGTCCAGGCAACATCTTCTTAAGTTCGTTCCACTCGACGGCTGGATCGAAGTAGGCGGTTATCCGTGCTGCAAGAGCGTCACGGTCGACGTCGATAAGCGCACCACCACGCTTCTCCATGAGGCCATTGCTCGAACCTCCGGCTGACAACTCGGGCAGTGATGGCCATGACAGATAGGCGCTCGACTGCCTTGTCGGCCGAAAGGCAAACCGATCTGCGGGTGCAGGCGTGATCTCCGCATACGGCGTGGATTGATTGTCATCCCCAATGCTTGCCGCGAGCTCGGTGCGCTTAGCCACGCCCCAGAACTCGCGGAAGCCAACGCGAGGTGGCGTAGCACGCTGCTTGCGGCGAACCAACAGGCTGATGGTGGTCCCGACGCGAATGCCTTCACGATTACGCTCCGTCGAGAAGATGCTTGGATCCGGCTCGCCTGCCGGCGTGAGCTTCCCTGTCTCCCGGCTGTCGCCGTTCAGGTTGTCAAACCAGAGGGCGTCGAACTGCTCAAGAAGGTGCTTTCGCATGAGGACGAAAGACGCTGACGCCAGGAACGAGAAGTTGGAGATAAGACACACCACACCGCTGCCTGTTCCCTCGACGATGCGGCGCTCCGCAAGCCGAATGAACCGGATGTAGAGATCGTCGAGGTTGAACTTCCTGATGCCCCAATCGGCAGTCAGCCCTCGCTTGTAGGCGTCAACCAGTCCACCTTCCTCCTCCGGACTGACCCCGGCGAACCCGTTGTACGGCGGGTTCCCCAGGATCACGAGGATCGGTGCGTGCTGCTTCACGGCCTGGGCTCTATCGCGCTCCTCCTCGTACTCGGGCCAGAGCAGGTGCTGCTTGGGCTCCTTGGGCGGCTCCCAGCCAGTGAGGGCGTTGGTGAGGTAGACGCCGGCACGCTCATCGGAGTCGTCGGCGAAGGGCGCGCCGAGGCGATGCAGCAGTATGCCGATCTGCAGGTGGCTGATGACGAACGGCGCCGGCAGGATCTCGAAGCCGTACACGCGGGAGATCGCGGCCTGCTTGATCTCGTGGGCCGCGAGGGCGTCGTCGCCCTTCTCGGCCAGGGTGGCGGCGATCCTGTTGAGCACCTCGACGAGGTAGGCGCCGGTGCCGCAGCAGGGGTCGAGCACCACTACGCGCGGGTCGGCGAGGCCGTCGGCGATACCGAGCTCCTCACGCAGCACCGTGTGCACGCGCGCCACCATGTACTGCACGATCTCGGGTGGGGTGTACCAGACCCCGAGCTCTTTGCGCAGCCTGGGGTCGAACGCCTCAAGGAACGGCTCGTAGAAGTACTGCACGGCGTGGCTTTGCTCGAAGGCGCTGAAGAAGGAGGCGCGGTCGACGCGGTTGAGGGCTTCGCCGGCCCAGTCGAGCACTTCGTCGATGTGCAGCACGCCGAGCGGCCCCGGCTGCGAGAAGTCGTGGAAGAGCTTCTGCAGGATGGGAATGTGCAGGTAGCCGGCGGCCTCGCGCCAGCGGAAGCGCGCCTCGGCGTCGGTGTGCGCGTGGTGCTCGGCCCAGAAGACCCAGGCGGCGAAGAGGCCGTAGAAGAGCGTCTGCACCAGCGTGGAGCGGAAGAAGTGCTCGCCCTTCTCGCCCGAGAAGCTCATGCCGAGGGCCTCCTCGAGGGCGGTGCGCGTGCTCTTCCAGTTGGGCAGGTCGTGCTCCTCCGCGCGGGCGAGGGCCTCGCGGGCGTAGTTGGCGAGGAACCAGGCGAGCTCCTTGGGCGCGGCGATCTGCGCCTGGCGCAGCAGCACGCGCCGCAGGAAGTCGGTGAGGCGCTCGCCGGCCGCCACGGCCTTGCGGCTGCCCGGGTGCGCGGCGAGCACCCAGAATTCCCGCTCGGTGGCGGCGAGGCTGAAGCTCTCGAGGCTTGTCGCCCGCCCGTCGGCGTCGTAGCCGACGAGCACGAACTCTCGGTAGGTGGTCACGAGCACCTGGCGGTACTGCTCGAGGTAGCGCTGGACCTGCTCTCCCGCGGCTACCGCCCTGGCGTCGTCGGTGACCGGCTTGACCTCGAGGGCGCCGCGGGCGGGGAGCTGGCCGGCGAGCGGCTCGGCCTCGCCTTTGGGAAACTGGTTGGCCGTGAACAGCCCGCCATCGGGGATGCCGGCGCCGGTGTTGGCGAGGTTGATGAGGCAGCGCACCTTGGGCTTGAGCTTGCCGCCGACCTCGCTGAGCAGTGTGGCAAGCGCGCCGTAGCCGGAGGTCTCAGGGACACCCGCTCCCGACCCCCGGATGTCGCGCAGCTCGGCGAGGTAAGCCTCTACGGGATTCATGCCGCCTTATTCTAGCCGTGGGTACGGACGCCTGTCCGCGTGCCGGGCGAACCCGTGCGCTATCACGTTGACGCTCCACCCCGGGGTGGAGGTGGCGAAGCGCCCCTCGGATCGTCTGCTCGCGGCACGACGCTCCTCGCCCGTTGACGTTCCGCCCCAGGGTGGAGAGGCCTCCACCCGAGCACGTGCGGCTCTCCACCTCACGGTGGAGGGCGGGCAGCCTCTGGCCGAGAACCCGGCGAACCGCGTCGTCTGCGTACGGCCCGCGCGGACGGCTGCGAGGTCGGCTCAGGACGGCACATACAGCGGCGCCGGCCCGGCGGTACTGAGCCTCCGGGCCGGCGCCGATGGTGCAGTGGCCGTCTTCGCTACGCCGAGGCGGCCTGGTCGATCTTCTCCATCTTGACGGCGCACACCTTGAACTCGGCCGTCATGGTGACGGGGTCGCCGGCTGCGTTGGTGAGCTCGTTCACCGGCGATTCCTTGTAGTGGAAGGTCATGAAGATGGTGCCGGGCATGACCTTGTCGGTGATGACGATGCGGGTCGTGATGGAGCCGCGCCGTGAACTCACGCGGATCGTCTCGCCGTCCTCGAAGCCGTAGCGTTCGGCGTCCACCGGGTTGACCTCCGCCAGCTCGTGCGGGCGCAGCATGTTGAGGCTCGCCGAGATGCGCGTGGAGATGTTGTAGTGGAAGAGCATCCGCCCGGTGCTGAGCAGGATCGGGTACTCCTCGTTGACGAGCTCCGCCGCCGGCTCGAAGGGGATGCCCTGCAGCAGGCCCTTGCCTCGTGTGAACCTGCCCTCATGCAGGTACTTCGTGCCGGGGTGATCCTCGCTGGGGCACGGCCACTGCAGGCCGCCCTCCTTCTCGAGGCGCTCGTAGGAGATGCCGGCGAAGGCGGGGACGACCCGGCGGACCTCCTCGAAGACTTCCTCCGGCGACGTGAACGGCATGTGGTGGCCGAGCCGCTCGCCGAGGTCGATGATGATCTCCCAGTCGGGGCGGCAGTCGCCCGGCGGTTCAACCGCCTTGCGCACGCGCTGCACGCGGCGCTCGGTGTTGGTGAAGGTGCCTTCCTTCTCGGCGTAGAGCGCCGCCGGCAGGAAGACGTCCGCGTACTTGGACGTCTCGGTCATGAAGATGTTCTGGCTGACGAGGAAGTCGAGGTTTGCGAACGCCTTGCGGACGTGGTTGGCGTCGGCGTCGGTCAGCACCGGATCCTCGCCCATGATAAACATGGCCTTGAGGTGGCCGTGGACCGCCATGTCGAACATCTCCGGGATGCGCAGGCCCATCTTCTCGGGCATGGGCACGCCGTAGGCCTCCTCGAACCTCGCCCGGGCTTCTGGATCGTTGACGCTCGGGTAGCCGGGGAACGAGTTGGGCAGGGCGCCCATGTCGCAGGAGCCCTGGACGTTGTTCTGGCCGCGCATCGGGTTGACGCCGGCGAACTCCTTGCCGATGTGCCCGGTGATCATCGCCAGGTTGGCGAGGTTCATGACGTTGGCGGTGCCGGTGGTGTGCTCGGTGATGCCGAGCGTGTAGAAGATGCCGGCGCGGGGCGTTGTGGCGTAGAGCTCCGCGGCCTGCACGATGAGCCCCTCGGGTACGCCGGTGATCCTGGTGGCGCGCTCCGGCGGGTACTCCTTGACGGTCTCCCAGAGATCGTCCCAGCCCTCGCAACGCTCGTCGACGTACGCCTTGTCGTGCCAGCCATTCGTGATGATCGTGTACATCATGGCGTTGATCAAAGCGTTGTCGCTGCCCGGGTTGAGCCGCAACCAGAGGTGCGCGCGCTCGGCCAGCTCGGTGCGCCGCGGGTCGACGACGATGAGCTTGGCGCCGCGCGCGGCCGCCTGCTTCATCTTGTTGCCGATGATCGGGTGCGCTTCAGTGGCATTGGACCCGATGACGAACAGGACGTCGTTATGCTGGACCTCGTTGATCGAGTTCGTCATCGCGCCTGAACCCAACGTGGCGGCCAGACCGGCCACCGTAGGAGCGTGTCAGGTACGTGCGCAGTGGTCTATCGAGTTTGTATTGAGGCCCGCCCTCGTGAGCCGCTGCAGGAGGTAGTTCTCCTCGTTGGTGCAGCGGGCCGAGCTGAGCACCCCGATGGAGTCGGGGCCGCTCTCGGCCTTGATCGCCAGCAGCCGCTCGGCGACGAGGTCGAGGGCCTCGTCCCAGGTCGCCGTGTGCCACTCACCGTTGCGCTTGATGAGCGGCGTGGTGATGCGCTCCGGGCTCTCGATGAGGTCGGTGTGGAAGCGACCCTTGACGCACAGTGAGCCCTGGTTCACCGGGGCGTCGTAGGCGGCGGTGACGCCGACCACCTTGCCGTCGGCGACGTTGAGGTCGAAGTTGCAGCCTACGCCGCAGAACGGGCAGGTAGTGCGGACCTTCTTGCGATCCCACGGCCTGACCCGTGTGAGCTGGCGGTTGGTGAGGGCGCCGGTGGGGCAGATGTCGACGCACTGGCCGCAGAAGCGGCAGAACGAGGTGTCGAGCGGCTTGTCGAACGAGGCCGCGACTTTGGTCTCGAAGCCGTGCTGCGAGAAGCTGATGGCCTCGGTGACCTGCACGTCGCGGCAGACGCTCACACACCTTCCGCACAGGATGCAGCGCTTGGGGTCGTAGGCGATCAGCGGCTGCTCCCCGTAGGCGTCGTAGTCGCGGGCCTCGCAGCCCTGGAAGCGGTTCTCGAAGACCTCGTACTCGATGCCGAGCTTCTGCAGCTCGCACTCGCCGTGGGCCTCGCAGGAGCACTGCAGGCAGAGCTGCGCGCCGCGTACGGCCTCGTCGGCGGTGAGACCCTTCTCGATCTGCTTGAAGTTGGTCTTGCGTTCGTCGGGCGTGAGCCTGGGCATGTGCGGCGCCGGGCTCGTCTCGGTGACGCCGGTGTTGATGTCGATGAACGCCGGCGGGATCTCGGCGAGGCGACGGATGCGCTTCTCGATGTCGCCCTTGGCGTGCAGCGCCTCGAGGAAGGGCGTTTGATTCAGGTTGTGCAGGCGCTCGGAGATCGCCTGCATGTCGTCGCCGCGCAAGAAGGCGTCGATGCTCCAGGCGGCCTTCTTGCCCTGGGCGATCGCCTGGACGACGGTCTGCGCGCCGAGCACGACGTCGCCGCCGGCGAAGACCTTGGGGTCGGCGGTCTGCAGCGTCCAGTCGTCGACCTCGATCGTGCGCCAGCGAGTATGCTTGATGCCCTCGGCCTCGCCGGCCCCGTCGAGCTTGGGGTACTGGCCGATGGCGCTGATGACCTGGTCGCACTCGATGACGAACTCCGACCCCTCGACGGGCACGGGGCGACGGCGGCCGGAGGCGTCGGGCTCGCCGAGCTCCATGCGCTGCATCTCGATGCCGCAGACCTTGCCGTCCTCGTCGGTGAGGACGCGCAGCGGCGCCACCAGCAGCTCCAGCTTGACGCCCTCCTCCTCGGCCTCGTCGACCTCGGTGTAGTGGGCGGGCATCTCCTTGCGCGAGCGCCGGTAGAGGCAGGTGACCTTCTCGGCTCCGAGGCGCACGGCGGTGCGGCAGGCGTCCATGGCGGTGAAGCCGCCGCCGACGACGGTGACCTTGTTGCCGACGTGGACGGTGCCGTCGCGCTCGAGGTCGCCGAGGAAATCGATGGCGGTGACGACGCCGTCGGCGTCCTCGCCCTCGCAGCGCATTGCGTTGGCGTTGAAGGCGCCCAGGGCGAGGAACACGGCGTCGTACTCGTCGCGAAGATCGCTGAGCTGGAAGTCGACGCCGAGGCGTACGTCTGTCTGGAGTTCGACGCCCATGCGCCAGAGGATATTGATCTCCTCCTCGAGGATGTCGCGCGGGAGGCGATAGCTCGGGATGCCGTAGCGCAGCATACCGCCGGGCTTGGCCTGCGCCTCGAAGATCTTGACCGCGTGGCCCTCGAGTCGGGAGTAGAAGGCGGCGGAGAGGCCGGCGGGGCCGCCGCCGATGATGGCGATGCGCTTGCCGCTCTCAGGCTTGGGCTCGACAGGCAGCAGCAGCTCGCCGTCCTGCTCGCCGGCGCGCGTCTCGTCGGCCATGAAGCGGTGGAGCTGGCAGATCGAGATGGGGTTGTCGACGAGATCCCGGCGGCAGGAGCCCTGGCATGGCTGCGGGCAGACGCGGCCCAGAATGCCGGGGAACGGCAGGTCCTCGCGCAGCACGCGCATGCCGGCCTGGTTGTCGCCGGCCGCGATATGGCCCAGGAAGTCAGGGATCTTGATGTGCGTGGGGCAGGCGTCGCGACAGGGTGGCGTGCAGTACGAGGTGTGGTCGCTGAAGAGCAGCTCGAGGTTGAGCTGACGAATGGCCCGGAGCTCCTCGCTCTGGGTGGTGACGACCATGCCCTCGGCAACCTGCGTGTCGCAGGCGGTTACCGGGTCCTGGCGGCCGTCGACGCTGACCACACAGAGGCGGCAAGCGGACGCCGCCTCGAGGGTGTCGTGCTGGCAGAGGGCGGGGATCTCGATGCCGAGCGTGCGCGAGGCTTCGAGGATGGTGGCGCCGGGGGGTACGGTCACGTGCTTGCCGTCGATGGTCAGTGCGACCATGGGGGCCGTCCCCGGGGCTGCGGACTCGGTCACAGCACCTCCATTCGCTTGCTCAGATTCCGCTGCGGGCGGCATGCTCACAAGGGTGCTCTCCGAGGGTGTCCCCGACTCGGGGAGCACCGCACAGTGTACAACGCGTGCTGGGGCCCTTCAAAGTGTGCCGGCTCGAGCGTCCAGAGTTATGGTTCGTCGTCGACACACAGGCTCTGCCACTCGGGATTAATACAGTCGAAGGAGCCTGTTTCTTCCGCGAGCGCGTCGCGGGATGGTAGAGTGGGCGCCGCCGAGGCCATTCCGGCGTCCGTGCTGTCTCCATGAGGAGGGCTCTTGCGCAAGGTCATCATGCTGTTCGCCGTGCTGGCGGCCGTCCTCTGTGCCGGCTTTACGGCAGGCCCTGCCGCTGCCAAGTCGTACGAAGTGACCGACGTGGCCATCGAGGCGCAGGTTCTGCCCACGGGCAACCTGCGCGTGCGGGAGTCGCGGACCTTCGCCTTCACGGGATCGTTCAGCTACGTCTACTGGGACTACGCGACGAAGGGCTCGAAGGGCATCCGCGTGCACGGCGCGAGTGGGCCTGAGGGGGCCTACGACCTGATCGGCAAGGCCGAAGGGCCGCGCGACCCGGCGGTGCTCGGAGCCGGCTCGTCGCCGCGCACCTACGAGGTCGGCGAAGAGCCGGGCAACGTCCGCGTGCGCCTCAACATCGCTCAGGCCGACTCCAGCGCCACGTTCACCGTCGACTACACGGCGCTCGGCGCCGCGACCCGCTGGGCCGACACCGGGGAGCTGTACTGGAAGTTCGTCGGCTCGGGATGGGATATCCCGGCCGAGCGCGTGCGTATCACGGTGCGCCCGCCCGAAGGTGTGGACGCCAAGCAGGTACGTGCCTGGGCGCACGGGCCGCTCTGGGGGAACGTCAGCATCGAGCCGGACGGAAGCGTCGCCCTGGAGGTGGCGCCGCTTCCGGCCGAGACGTTCGTGGAGGCGCGCCTTCTCTTCCCGGCGGCGGCGCTGACGAAGCCGCCGGCGCTGGGCGCGCCGTCCAACGACGAGCCTCGCGAACAGGCCGTGCTGGCCGAGGAGCAGCGTTTTGCCGACGATGCCAACCGCGAGCGCCTGATGAGCCGCATTCGCGTGGGCGGCGGTCTGGCGCTGGGGATCCTCGGCCCGCTCCTGGGCGCCGTGTTCGTCGTGTGGTTGTTCCTTCGCTATGGTCGCGAGCCGAAGCCTGTCTTCACGGCGCAGTACCTGCGGGAGGTCCCGCAGCCGGCGCTGCCACCGGCTCTCGTCGGCTACATCTGGCGCATGGGCACCGTGGCCAACGACGACGCCGTGGCCACGCTGCTCGACCTCGTGAATCGCGGCGTCCTGGCTATCGAACGGGTTACCGTCGAGAAGCAGCGCCTCATCGGGAAGGGCGAGACCACCAGCTACCGGCTGACGGTCCAGGAGGAGCGGCTCGCCGACCTTCTGCCGTACGAGAAACGCCTGGTGACCCTCCTCTTCGACACCATCGCCCGCGGCCCCAGCCTCGTGCTCTCCGAGCTCAAGAAGCTCGCCACCAAGCGTCGCCAGAAGTTCGCGAAAGGCTTCGCGGACTGGAAGAAGCTCATCCAGGCCGAGAGCGGCAGGCGCGGCTTCTTCGACCCAACGGCCGACCGCATGGCCGGCTGGGCGCGCGCAGTGGCTGCGCTCGTGATCGTGGCGGCCGTCGGCGGCGTGGCGCTCAGCGGCATCCTGTGGCTCTTCGCCGGAGCCGCCGTCGGCGCAGTGCTCATGTTCATCGCCCGCGCCGTCAAACGGCGCTCAACGGAGGCGGCTGAGCTTCACGCGCAGTACGGCGCCCTGAAACGCTACATGAAGGACTTCGGCCGTCTTCAGGAGAAGCCGCCGGACGCCGTGGCGCTCTGGGAGCAGTTCCTCGTGTACGCCGTCGTGTTCGGCATTGCCGACGAGGTGGTCAAGACGATGCGCCTCAAGGTTCCCGAAGTGGTCGACGATCCGGCCTTCCACAGGATGGGCTTCATGATGTTCGCGACGGCAGGCCAGTCTTCGCCCTTCTCGGCCATGCAGCAGAGCTTCACGCAGGCCGTCTCTGCGGCCACCTCGTCCTCGTCGTCGGGCTCCGGCAGCGGTGGCGGGTTCTCCGGCGGCGGCGGCGGAGGCGGCGGCGGAGGAGGCGGCGGGGCGGGCTGAGCCTGCGCGGGCCCGCCGGTTTGCCGCCTGTCGCCCGTGGGAAAGTAGGCCTCGCAGGGAGCGCGCCTCATGGCGCGGTGTCGCAGCGCACGGGCGGGCCCCAGTCGCAATCCGGCGCACTGCGCACTGAGATTCAGGCGCCGCCGTCCCGCAGCGATCCACTGCGCTCGAGCGTTCGTGAACTTGTGTATTACCGCCAATGGAGGATGAGAGGTCATGGCAGACGCATTCAGGAACACCCCCCCGCCGCCCGAGGACAACGGCGCTATGACCGCCGACAACATCGCCGCCGCGCTCGCCGGCGAGAGCCAGGCGTCGCAGATGTACCTGGCGTTCGCCGACGTCGCCGAGGATGAGGGCTACCCGAACGTCGCGCGGCTCTTCCGCGCCGTGGCTTACGCCGAGAGCACCCACGCCCGTAATCATCTCAGCGTGCTCGGCAGGATCGGGACGACGAAGGAGAACCTCAAGGCGGCCTGGGGCGGAGAGACCTTCGAGATCGACGAGATGTACCCGGCGTACGCCGCCGTCGCCAAGCTTCAGGAGAACAAGAGCGCCCAGACGAGCATCCGCTACGCGCTGAGGGCCGAGCAGGATCACCAGGCCATCTACGACGCGACGCTCAAGGGTGTGGAGGGCGAGACGGATCTCGGCGCCGAGCCGGTGCGCGTCTGCCCCATCTGCGGGCACACCGTGATCGGCGACGCCCCGGATGAGTGTCCGCAGTGCGGCACCGCTGCCGCGTACTTCAAGGAGTTCTAGAAGCGGCGCACGAGGATAGACTGCGACGGGGCCGGCCGCCGCGAGGCGGGCCGGCCCCCGGCGCCGCGCGCACGTTTGATAGAATCACTTGCGTCAGGAGTCTGATTCGGCTCGTCCACAGGGAGGTACGTGACGTGGGGTATAACTTCGGAGTTGGTCGAGAGGCGCCCGCCTTCGCCCTCACCTCCACCGACGGCGACGAGATCAACCTCAAGCAGTACCGCCGCGACTGGTATCCCGTGCTCGCCTTCGTCCCGGCGGCCGACGCGGGAGCCGCCGAGCGGCTCGCCGGTCTCAACGAGGCCGCCAACGCCCTCTGGGGTCTGCGCGGCCAGGTTCTCGCCGTGTGCGATGGGGCCCGCGAGGACGTCGTGCGTCTCGCCGGCGGTGTCGAAAGGCTCGCCTTCCCCATCTTGACCGACGGGGCAGCCGTCGCGCGGCGCTACGGCGCCCTTCACTCCGACGGGCGCTTGCTGCCCATGGCATTCGTCATCGATCGCTCCGGCAAGATCGTCTGGAGCGGAGAAGGTGATGCGGCGCTCTCGGCGCCGGCGCTCACCGCGGCGTTTCGTGAGGTGGTGCGCTGACCGGCGCTCCGGCTTGTGCGGCTCGCTGCCGGAGGTTGCCCGGTTCCACTCCCGGGTATTGGGGCGAAACAGGAGGGCACAACCGTCTGAAGCGAGGTGAGGCCCCGTGATCGTCGGTCAGACAATGTTCAGCGTTCTCAAGGGTGCCGAGCACATGGCTGAGGCCGCCCTCTGGGAGCTCGTCGAGCGCGTTGCCGACGCCCCTGGCCACTCCGGCCATCGAGTTCTGCGCTCGTTCGGCATGTCGCCGCTGGCGAGCGCCCTGCACGACGAGGGTCGCGAGTCGGCTCTCAGCGACGCGCACTTCGTCTTCGAAACGCAATGGGAGTCCCTCGACGCGCACGACGGGTTCTACGCATCGGAGGCTGTGCGGCGAGTCTACGACGGGTTGAGCTCTGTGCTGCGCAGCGGGCCGTTCGAAGTGCTCTACGAGATCGCCGTCATGGAGCCGGAGCACGACGGCGTGGCGGTCTAGTGTGTCCTATCCCCGAGTAGTACCGACACTCGGAGCTTTCTTGCCTCAGTGAGATGGGGCGACGCATCCTTTCCCGTAAGGACTGTCCAGGTTCTCGCGGAAGGAGCGTCGCCCCATGACCAATGATGATGTCTTGTACGCCTACCGTCTACGCGTGCTGGCCAGCGCGAGAGAGCTCGGCAGTGTGGCCGCGGCCTGCCGCCTGCATGGCATCCACCGTTCGACCTTCTACCGCTGGAGGAACCAGGCCGAGCGCTTCGGGGCCGAGATCCTCAGGCCCCGCGAGCGCCGCCGCCCGCAGATGCCGAACGCGATCCCGGTGCTCGTCGAACAGCGCATCGTCGCCTTCGCCCTCGGGCACCCCGGCTACGGGCCGGCGCACATCGCGAGTGAGCTCGCCAGGCCAAAGTGGGGCGGCTTCAAGGTCTCAGCGAACGGCGTCTGGCGCGTGCTGCGTCGCCACGGTATCGGCACGCGCGCCCTCAGGCTCGGCCTGCTCGCCGGCTACGCCGCGCCGCCGGAGCCGGCCCGTGAACCCGAGCCCGAGCGCCACATCCAGGCCGCACGCCCCGGCGAGCTCGTGCAGATGGACTGCTTCTGCATCGGCCGCCTCAGCGGCACGGATGGCGTCGTCTGGCAGTACACGGCGATCGATGCCGCGTCCGCCTTCACCTGGGCCGAGCTCTACGTCACGCCGCGTAACCCGGAAGCGCGTTACTGCAGCGCGCTCGCCCGGCGCGTGGCCGAGGAGCTCTCCGCGGCCGCTTGGCAGCTCGAGCGCGTCACGACCGACGGCGGTAGCGAGTTTCGCAGCGCAGCTTTCATCGCCGCTCTTACACGTCTCGGCGCATCCCGCACCCGGATCAGCCCCGGCCGGCCGCAGTCGAACGGCTTCGTCGAACGTGTGCAGCGCACCATCCTCGAGGAGTGCTGGAAGCCGGCCTTCGCCCGCTACCTGGTGCCCAGGTACGTCGGTCTGCGGCGTGAGCTCGAACGCTATCTCAAGCACTACAACTGCGATCGCACGCACAACGGACGCCTGACCAAGGGCAGGATCCCCGCCGAGGTTCTCGGTGCCGCTAAGATGTATCGCTAGCGGGATGGATGTGTCGCCACATCTTGGGGACTGTACAGTCTAGTGGTTGTGCCGCGGCGACCCCTGGGGTCCGCTGTGGGCTAGCTGAGAGGACGCTGAGAAGGCGGCTGCCGGGGATCGCCGCGAAGGCAGGCTATACTGCCGGTGCAATGCGGCGGCTCATTCTCTTCGACATCGACTGCACGCTCATCGACGCGCACGGCGCCGGCGGGCGAGCCATCCTCCAGGCCGTGAGCGAGGTCTACGGCGTCGGCGGCGCGCTCGACGGCTACACCTTCCACGGCCGCACCGACCCGCTCATCGTCCGGGATCTCGCCGTCAGGTGGGGCGCCGGCCGGGCGGGGGACGGCGTCATCGAGGCCAGGGTAGACGCGTGCCTCAGACGGTACGTCGAGCTGCTCGAGGCCGAGGTCGCCGAGGGGCACATCGAAGTGCTGCCCGGCGTGCGTGAACTGGTCACGGCGCTCGCCGCCGACCGGCGCGTGCTGGTCGGCCTGCTCACCGGCAACGTGGAGGCAGGAGCCCGGATCAAGCTCGCCCCCACCGGCCTCTCCTCGCTCTTCAAGGTTGCCGCCTACGGCTCGGACTCGGCACATCGCCCCGACCTTCCGGCGGTCGCCGTACGGCGCGCCGAGGCGCTCTCGGGGCGGCGCTTTCGCGGCAAGGACATCGTCGTGATCGGCGACACCCCGGCCGACATCACCTGCGGGGCCGACCTTGGTGTCACGGCGTTCGCTGTGGCCACCGGGCGCCACACGGTCGAGCAGCTGGCGGCTTTCGCGCCCGATCACGTGGTCCCCGACCTCGCGGACTGGCGCGTTGTCTACGAGACAATAGTGGGTTCGCGCTGACCTGCGCCGGATTGGGCGAACCGGTTGCCCGCATGCCTCGCGATCTCGCGGCCCCGGCCTCGGTGTCCGGGCTAACCATGCGCTAACACAAGGCGGCTATGATCGCCTGGCCACAGTCGTCGCCCGGTGGAGCGGCTGAGATGCCCAACGAGCACATCCTCGTTGTCGACGACGAGGTCGACATCCTCGAGCTGGTCGAGTACAACCTCCGCAAGGAGGGGTACTCGGTGACGTGCGTCGCCAGCGGCGAAGCCGCTCTGGCGGCCACGCGCACAAAGCTCCCCGACCTCGTGCTGCTCGACCTCATGCTTCCCGGTGTCGACGGCCTTGAGGTGTGCCGCCGTCTCAAGGCCGAGGCGACCACCTGCTCCATCCCGATCGTGATGCTCACGGCCAAGGGTACGGAGGCCGACATCGTCGCGGGCCTGGAACTGGGCGCCGCCGATTACATCACCAAGCCGTTCAGCCCCAGGGTGCTGGTCGCGCGCGTGCGTGCCGTCCTGCGGCGCAGCGACGAGCAGGCCGGCGGGGAGGCGGTGCTCCACGCCGGCGTCATCACCGTCCACCCCGGCAAGCATCTCGTCCTCGTCGACGAGACGCCCGTCGATCTCACTGCCGCGGAGTTCCGCATCATCAGGTTCCTGGCGCGACGCCCGGGCTGGGTGTTCACACGGCAGCAGCTTGTGGATGCGGCACAGGGCGACGACGCCTACGTCGGCGACCGCTACATCACCCAGCGGTCCGTGGACGTCCACATTGTCTCGCTGCGCCGCAAGCTGGGCGCCGCGGGCGGCAACATTGAGACCGTGCGCGGCGTCGGCTATCGGTTGCGCGAGGGCTGAACGATGCGCCGGCTGCGTCTCTTCTGGCGCATCTACGCGACATACCTGATGCTGGTCGTGCTCTGCGCGCTGGCGCTCGGCTTCTTCGCCGCGTCCTCAGCGAGGAGCTTCTATCGCTCCCATGCACAAACAGGGCTTCAGGCAATGGCTGCGCTCGTGGCCGAGCAGGTCCGCCCCATGCTCGGAGAGGCTTCGGCCCGCTCTCTTGACGCGCTGGTCAAGCAGCTGGGCGCGGCGTCCGGCACGCGCCTGACGCTTATCGCCACCGGAGCTCAGGAGGGTGCGGCGGGCGTCGTGCTGGCCGATTCGGAGGTCGCCCCCTCGGAGATGGCCAATCACAGCGACAGGCCGGAGTTCCGCGCCGCGGCTCAAGGCGGCGTGGGCAGCGCCACGCGCTTCAGCACGACGCTCAATGAGGACGAGATGTACGTTGCCGTGCCCGTCACTGTCGGCGGCGAGGTCGTGGCGGTCTCGCGGGCCTCCATGCTTCTCAGCGAAATCGGCGATGCGCTGGGCGCTCTTTACTGGCGCATCGTCGCTGGCACCCTCATCGTGGCGGTGATCGCTGCTCTCATCGGCCTGTGGGTTTCGAGTCGCATCAGCCGCCAGATGCGCGAGGTCACCGCCGGCACGAAGCGGTTCGCGGCCGGCGATTTCACCGCCAAGCTTCCGGTGCCGCGCACCGTCGAGTTCGCCGCGGTCGCCGAGGGCCTCAACAGCATGGCTGAGCGTCTTGATCAGGAGATCCGCACGCTGACGCGGGAGCGCAACGAGCGCGAGGCGGTGCTGGCGAGCATGATCGAGGGCGTCCTCGCGGTGGACGACGAGGAGCGGGTGCTCGCTATGAACGAGGCGTCGGCGAAGCTTCTGGGTGTTGCACGCAAGGCTTCGGTGGGGCGCAGCATCCAGGAGGTCGTCCGCAACCCGGAGTTACAGCGCCTTGTCGCCGACACGCTCGCGGGTCGCGGCCCGGTCGAGCGGGAGATCCTTCTGAGGGTCGGCGCCGACGATCGCACCCTGCAGGCCAACGGCGCGCTGCTGCAGACCGACGACGAAGCAGCCTACGGCGCCGTCGTCGTGCTCAACGACGTCACGCGACTCAAGCGCCTCGAGGAGGTGCGCAGCGACTTCGTGGCCAGCGTCTCTCACGAGCTCAAAACGCCGGTAACCTCGATCAAGGGCTTCACTGAGACCCTCCTCGACGGCGCCGCCGACGACGCGAGGACGGCGCGCCGTTTCCTGCGCATCGTGGACGGGCATGCCGATCGACTCAACGCGATCATCGAAGACCTTCTCGATCTCTCCATGCTGGAGGCTGCCGAGGCCGGTCCTCCGGCTCTGGACGAGGCCGACATCAGGGACGTCGTGCACGTTGCCGCCGAGGTTTGCAGCGTCAAGGCGGCGGCCAAGAGCATCGACATCGTCGTCTCCTGCCCTGAGCCGGTGATCGCTCTGGTCAACCCGCCGCTCCTCGAGCATGCCGTAGTCAACCTCATCGACAATGCGGTGAAATACAGCCCGGACGGCAGCGAGGTGGAGATCCTGCTCAGACGGACGCTTGCCGATGCCGAGATCGTGGTGCGTGATCACGGCCCGGGCATCGCGCGTCAGCATCTGCCGCGCCTCTTCGAGCGCTTCTACCGGGTCGACAAGGCCCGCAGCCGCGACATGGGTGGCACCGGGCTGGGCCTCGCGATCGTGAAGCACATCATGCAGGCGCACGGAGGCAGTGTCTCGGTGGAGAGCGAGGTCGGCAGCGGCAGCACCTTCACGCTTCACCTGCCGGTCGAGCGGGCCTGACTCCGGGTCGTTCACCCGGCCTTCTCGCACTGCCCCCTGAAGCGACGTTGCCACATTCTCGCCATTCGCTAACAGATCACTCATACATGACTCCTAGCATGGCGCCGAGGGCGACCGGTCGCCTGAGCAACATTCAGTGAAAGCGAGGAGCGCATGGAGAGGTTGGGGTTCGTTTGGCGAGGCGTCGTGACGGCTGTCGCGCTGGCGGCGATCATGGCGCTGGCGCTGGTCGTCGTCGGCTGCGGTGGCGAGGACGCGGCGGTGCCGTCCGACTCGGCGTCCGCAAGCGGTGCGGCGCTGACGGAGGGCACGATCGTCGGCGCAGGTGCGAGCTTCCCGGCGCCGCTCTATACGAAGTGGGGCGCCGATTATCAGGGCGTCGCCGGCGTGAAGCTCAACTATCAGTCGATTGGCTCCGGCGGCGGTATCTCCGCGATCCAGGCCGGCACCGTCGACTTCGGCGCCTCCGACGCGCCGCTCGAGCAGAGCGAGCTCAAGGAATCCGGCCTTGCGCAGTTCCCCATGACGGTGGGCGGCGTTGTGGCCGTCGTCAACATTGATGGCGTCAAGGACGCTGAGCTTCGCCTCACGCCCGAGGTCATGGCCAGCATCTACATGGGCAAGACCAAGAAGTGGAGCGATCCGTCGATCACGGACCTCAACCCGGGCCTCAAGCTGCCTGACGCCAAGATCAACGTCGTTCACCGCTCCGACAGCTCCGGCACTACGTGGATCTTCACCAACTTCCTGACCGCCGCCGCGGGCGACGTGTGGACCGCGGGCGCCGACAAGGAGATCCCCTGGCCGGTGGGCGTGGGCAGCAAGGGCAACGAGGGCATCGCCGCCAGCGTGCAGCAGCTCAAGGGCTCTATCGGTTACGTCGAGTACGCGTACGCGGCCGAGACGGGCATGACCACCACCCAGGTCAAGAACAAGGCCGGCGTGTGGGTCAAGCCTGCGCTGAAAACATTCACCGCTGCGACCGCCAACGCCGACTGGAAGGCGAGCCTTCCGAGCATGGCGCTGGTGCTTGTGGATCAGCCGGGCAAGGACACGTGGCCGATCACCGGCGCGTCGTTCATCCTCGTGCAGAAGGAGCAGAAGGACGCGGCTCGCGCCAAGGCCATGTTCGACTTCTTCGACTGGTGCTTCGCCAACGGCGAGAAGGCCGCGTCGGAGCTCAATTACGTCGCCCTCCCGTCCTCGGTCTTCAAGATCGTCGAGAAGGACGTCTGGCCGGGCGTCACCGCCGATGGCGCTCCGGTATGGAAATGACGGACGCTCGAGCGCATGACGGCTTGAGGCGGAGACCGTGAGTACAGTCGATGTAAAGATTGGCACAGGACCCATCGTGCCGCGGGGCGCCCCCGGGGGGGCGGCCCCCCCCCCCCCCGCCCCCCCGCGGCAGGCGCTCCGGCGTAGGCGACACGGTGTTCAAGGGTCTGGCCGCCGCCGGCGGAGGGGTCGTCGCGGTGGCGATGTTCGGGCTCGCCGCGATTCTCTTCTGGGACTCCTGGCCGGCGATCTCCAAGCTGGGCTGGAGCGTCATCACTACGGTGGCCTGGGCGCCGTCGCAGGGTCAGTACGGCGCCCTCGCCGCGCTCGCCGGTACGGCGCTCTCCTCGATCGTGGCGATGGTCATCGCCGTGCCGCTCGCACTGGTGATCGCCTTCTTGCTGGTGGAGCTCGTGCATCCGTCGGTGGCGCGCGTGATCGGCACGGGCATCGAGATGCTCGCCTCCATCCCCAGCATCATCTTCGGCATGGTCGGCCTCTTCGTGATCGTGCCGTTCGTCCAGGAGCGCGTCATGCCCTGGCTGGAGGCCTCCCCACTCGGCGGTCTCCCGGGGATTGAACCCGGCGCGCAGTTCACGGGCGGCGGCATGTCGATCTTCACGGCCGGCGTGGTGCTGGCCTTCATGGTTCTGCCGTACATCACTTCGGTTTCGCGCGACGTGCTGATGATGGTGCCGCAGGTTACAAAGGAGGCGGGCTACGGCATGGGCTCCACCACCTGGGAGGTGCTGCACAAGATCAGCCTGCGTTACGCCAACAGCGGAATCGTGGGCGCCGTCTTCATCGGCCTCGGGCGGGCGCTGGGCGAGACGATGGCCGTCGCCTACCTCATCGGCAGCGTCTACAGCGGCCTGCCGGGTTCGCTCTTCGATGCCGGCACGTCGATCGCGTCCCTGATCGCCCAGCAGTTCAACGAGGCCACCGACCCAGTGCAGGTGAGCGCGCTGGTCCTGCTCGGGCTCATCCTCTTCCTCATAACGGTGGGCTTCCAGCTTCTTGCCCAGGCGTGGTTGCACCGCGTCAAGCGTCGTACCGGGGGTCGGGCATGAGCGCCGATACAAAGCAGGCGGTGCAGGCCGCCCCCCTGCACCACCGCTCCGTCGCTCGGCGGCGGGTCACGGACGTGCTGATCAAGGGCTTCTCCTGGGTCGCTGCGTCGCTGGGCATCGCCGTCATGTTCCTCGTCGTGTATGAGGTCGTGGTGCGAGGGATCGGGGCCTGGGACGTGGCCTTCTTCACGCAGACGACGCCGCAGGACGTGGTCTCGAGGGAAGGCGGCTTCGCGAATGCAATCGTGGGCACGCTGATCTTGACCGGCGTGGCCGCGCTGATCGCCATTCCCACCGGCTTCCTTGGAGGCGTCTATCTCTCGGAGTTCGGCCGCAACGGCCGCATCGCGACCGGCATCCGCATGATCGCCAATGTCGTGATGGGCGTGCCGTCGATCATCGTAGGCGTCTTCGTCTTCGCGTTGCTCGTGCAGCCGCTGCAGCACTACTCAGGCTTCGCCGGCTCTGTGGCGCTGGCCTTCATCATGCTGCCGGTGATGGCGCGCACCACGGAGGACATGCTCAACCTGGTGCCCAATGAGCTCCGCGAGTCGGGGCTCGCCATGGGTGCGCCGCGCTGGAAGGTCACCCTCGGGGTGGTCTGCAGAGCTGCGCGCGGCGGCCTGATTACAGGGGCCACGCTGGCCATCGTGCGCGTGGCCGGCGAGACGGCGCCGCTGCTCTTCACGGCGCTGAGCAGCCCGTACTGGATCGACGGCCTGTTCGGGCCGAGCGGGTTCTTCGGCGGCCCGGTCGCCAATCTCACCAAGACCATCTACGATTTCTCGGGTTCCCCTTATCCACACTGGCAGGAGCTGGCCTGGGGCGGCGCGCTGCTCATCATCGTCATGGTGCTTGGCATGAACCTGCTCATGCGGTTCCTCTTCCAGCGAAGTAAGAGACGGTGACGATGACCACGGATGCGATGACCACGGATGCGATGACCACGGATGAACCGACAGTGACCAGTAATGAGGTGAAGAAGGCGGAGATACTGCCGCCGCGGCTCCAGGTCGAGCGCCAGCCGCTCAGCTCCGACGAAGAATTCGCGGATCTGCCCAGCGCGATCTCCGTGCGCGACCTCGATTTCTTCTACGGCAAGGAGCAGGCGCTCTTCGGCAATTCGATCGAGTTCAAGAAGAACCGCGTTACGGCTGTGATCGGGCCTTCGGGATGCGGCAAGTCGACGCACCTTCGCGTCCTCAACCGCATCTACAACCTCTACCGCGACCAGCGCGCCGTCGGCGAGGTCATCTTCGACGGCGAGAACATCCTCTCGCCGCGCACCGACCTCCTCAACCTGCGCCGCCGCATCGGCATGATCTTCCAGAAGCCCAGTCCCTTCCCGATGACGGTCTTCGACAACGTCGCCTACGGGCTACGCCAGCACTACAGGATGAGTTCGTCCGAGCTCTCGGCGCGCGTCGAGCACGCGCTCAAGCGCTCGGCCATCTGGGACGAGGTCAAGCACAAGCTCAACGAGCCCGGCAACGCGCTCTCTGGCGGTCAGCAGCAGCGCCTGTGTATCGCCCGCGCAATCGCCGCACGGCCCGATGTGCTCCTTATGGACGAGCCGTGCTCGGCGATCGACCCGGTGGGGACGGCCAAGATCGAGGAGCTCGTACTGGAGCTCAAGAGCAAGTACACGATCGTGCTCGTGACGCACAACATGCAGCAGGCTGCCCGCGTCAGCGACTACACCGCCTTCTTCTTCAAGGGGAAGATCGTCGAGTTCGGGCCGACCCTGCAGATCTTCTCCAACCCCACGGAGAAGCAGACCGAGGACTACATCACCGGCCGTTTCGGCTGAGCGAAGAGGACGATATGCGACATCTGCAACGTGAGATCGCCAAGCTGAAGCGCAAGATACTGGCGCTCGGCGCCCTGGTGGAGGAGCAGCTCCGCCTCGCCTGTCAGGCCATCGAGGAGCGCGACCTGAGCAAGGCCCAGCATGTGGTCGATACCGACGCGGTGATCGACGAGCAGGAGGTCGAGGTCGAGGAGGAGTGCCTCAAGATCCTGGCGCTCTACCAGCCCGTCGCCGTCGACCTGCGGTTCCTGGTGGCCGTGGTCAAGATCAACAGCGAGCTGGAGCGCATCGGCGACATGGCCGTCAAGATCGCGGAGCGAGCCAGCGAGTTCGCCGATGAGGCTCCCTTGGCCATCCCCACGAAGCTGCTGATGCTCGGCGACAGGTCGGCTCGCATCGTGGAGCGGGCGATCGACGCCCTGGTGAGGGAGGACGCGCGCGGCGCCTGGCGCGTGCTGGCCGCCGACGACGAGATCGACGCCCTCTATGCCGACATGATCACGGATCTCAAGGCGGGGATCCAGGAGGATCCCCGCGAGGTCGACAGGCTCATTCGGCTGATTCGGGTGTCACGGTATCTCGAGCGCGCGGCCGACCACGCCACCAACATCGCCGAGGATGTGCTCTACATGGTCGAGGGCGAGATCTACCGTCACTACGACTACGACGAGGTGGCCGACTCGCCTGCTCCGCCTACTTGACGGTGATCGTCGTGGTCGGTGAGGCGGCCTTGCCGATGATCCAGTAGTACTTGCTGGTCTGCCTTACGGTGACCGTGGCCTTGTACGTCGAGTAGTAGGCCGTGTGCCCGCCCGCCAGAGGCGCCGATCTCCGCGTGCTCTCGACGGTGCGGGTGTGCCAGGCGCCGTTGTAGTAGGACCTGAGCTTCACGGCTGCTCCGGCGGCGAGGCCCGGGTAGGTGCGTCCTTTCAGCGTTACCCGTGTGCCGGCGGCTACGGTGACGGCGTCCTTCGGGGCTGGGCTGATCGACACGCTCCTGATCGTCGCCCAGGTGCTGTTGAGGCCGAGCCTCATGCGCAGCTTGTTGCCGTCAATGTACGTGACGCCGCCTGAGCCGACCACGGCCGCCTTGACGATGCGCGGCGAGGTGCCGCGCTTCACGACGTAGACGGTGCGCAGGACGCCCCGCACGGCGGAGCCCAGTGACGAGGTTATGCTGGCGCGGGTGCGGGAGAGCGGGCCCCACCGGTGGCGCGGCGCGTAGGTGTCGTACTGGTCGCGCACGCCCTTGAGGTAGCCTACCGGGCTTGCGCCCGGCCAGCCATACTCGATGTTCTCGGTGCGTCCGCCTGAGGAGGAGAAGTAGTAGGCGGTGATTATCCTGCCGCCGTATGTGGGCACGACGCCGGCGGTGTCGGTGAGGGCCTGGTTGGTGCGGCGATCCTCTCTGTCGGCCCCGGTGTACACCTGGGAGCGCGTGTCGCAGTAGACGTCGAAGGATGCCGAGGGCTTCAGCGAGCGTGCCGCGTAGGCGCGGGCTGCGCACGCCTGGGCCTTCAGCGACTCGGCGGGCCACGACGGCGAGACCTCGCGCGGCACTACGCCGCGCAGGTAGCTCTCGAGCGGCAGGACGTTGATCATGCGGAGGGTGCTGCCGGAGGCCACGGCGCGGATGGTGCCGCGGTACAGCCCTGTGTCGCCCATGTCCGTCTTCGTGAGCACGTTGAGGCTGCCTCTCGACGGCCTGAATGTGACGTTCGAGGAGAAGGTCCGCGAGGCTGTGCCGGCCACCACCCGGAAGCCGTTGCTGACGCGGGTGGTGGTCGCCGTGGTGCCGGCCGGGATCTTCATGGTCGCGGTTCCGCTCGTGGCCGTGTAGCTGGCGGCGCACTTGAGCTTCATGGACTTCAGGCCGCTGCGGAGCATCACGCGGATCGAGCCGTTGCTCTTGGTTCCGAAGGAGATGCCCTTGTAGTAGTGCTTGAGGATGGCCTTGTACGACCAGCCGTTCTTCGCGTAGCCGTAGGCGCCCCACTGCGACATGCCGATGCCGTGGCCCCAGCCGCGACCCGTGATGGTGAACTTGGTCTCCGTGGTGGCCGCGAGAGCAGGGGCGGCCGGGAGGAGCAGGACGAGCGCGGTCAGCACGGCGAGGGCGCCGAGGCGCAACGGGGCGCCGCCGGCGAAGCGGCGCGGCGCACCAGAGTGTGTGTGGTCGTGGTGTGTAGTCATGGCGAACCTCCGGAGGGTGTGCCTGCGCCGGAGGGAGAGGGCAGACATCTCCTTGAGTACTTCTCGTACCGGCAGGCGGATCCCTTTCCTTTACTCCGATCGCCCTGCGGTTCAGAATACCCTGAACGGCGCCGCGGGGCGACTGTGGCCGCCCGGCCGCACCGGGTCCGACAAGGAGACAGGGCGCGGGCGGCGAACTCGTGTCGGGGTCGTGCCCGGTCAAGCCCCCGGTGCGGCGGGTCGATACAGGGGAGTGTGTCATGAGCAGACCGCGCCAAAGATTCCTCATCGTCATTGCCTTCGCCGTGGCCGTCTTCGGCCTGGCGGCGGCTGCCGCTCCGCGCGCCTCCGCCAAGAGATACACCGATGTCTCTCGCAAGCACTGGGCGTACGCTCACATCGACTCCGTCACGGATCGCATCGTCTCGGGGAGGCGTCTGCTCGACGACTACGGCACCGCCTTCAAGCCCGAGCGAGCCATCACCAGGCTGCAGCTCGCCCGCGTCCTGGTGCTCGCCTCCGGCCACTACGGAGACCCGGTCACCAAGCCGGTGGCGGTTGCGGACGTTCCTCCTGGCGCCAGGGGCTACCGGATCGTCCAGACGGCCCTCCGTCTCAGGCTCATGGGCCTGCGCGCCGACCGTACCTTCGGCCGCGACAGATCGGTGCCCGCCTGGCAGGCCGAGGCCGCCGTCGTGCGCTGGCTCAAGCTGCGGTACGGCTCCTACGACTGGTCGCTGCTGATCACTCTCAAGCCCAGCAGATGGCGGCCCAACACTGACTGGCACACCGGAGCGCCTTCGTGCCTCCCGTTCATCGTCGCATCGCGCCAGCTCCAGCTGCGGATCAACCACCCCGCCGCCGATGACGCGCACGAGGTTACGCCCAGCCAGGCCATCGACCGCGCCGAGGTGGCCTACATGATCTACCGCGGGTACGAGGCGGGCGGCGAGTACGGGCTCTCCGGGCTGAGCGGCTTCCGCCGGGTCACCTTCCCACCGCTGAGCGCCCGGCAGAAGCAGGTCGCCTCCTACGCTCTCAAGTACGTGGGCTACCCGTACGTGTGGGGCGGTGAGTATCCCACCAGGAACTCGCCCTATGGCTACCAGGCGAGCGGCGGCTTCGATTGCTCCGGCTTCGTCTTCTACGTGATGAAGATGCACTTCCGCTACCCCATCACGGTCAACGAGCGCGGCGCCGCAGACATGGCCGCGCGGGCCAAGCCGCGCATCACCCGTGCCAATCTCAAGGGCGGCGACCTTATCTTCTTCGGGCCTAAAGGCCCGAGATCGACGGTCGCCTCGATCTACCACGCCGGCCTCTACCTGGGTAACGGCTGGTTCATCCACTCTACGGGGTCGAGCGATGGCGTCACGCTGGCGTCGCTCAATACGTCAACGTACTGGAAGAACGCCTTCGCCTGGGGCCGCCGGCTGCTCACACGGGCTGAGCTCGCCCTCTGACGGGCGCGCGTCCGGTCGCTCAGCTCATACTGGGGTACTGTGCGGCGTAGTAGTCCCGCCACTCCCCCGATTTGATGGGGCGCCACCACTCCGGGTTGTCGCGGTACCAGGCGACGGTGCGCTCGAGGCCGGCCACGAAGGGCGTCGCCGGCCGCCACCCGAGGGCGTGCGCCTTAGTGCAGTCGATCGAGTAGCGGCGGTCGTGCCCGGGCCGGTCGGCGACGTAGCGGATCAGCTCCTCTCCCTTGTCGAGCAGGCGCAGGATCTCGCGCGTGATCGTGAGGTTCTCGATCTCGTTGCCGCCGCCGATGTTGTAGATCTCGCCGTCGCGGCCGTGCCGCAGCACGGCGTCGATGCCGGCGCAGTTGTCGTCCACGTAGATCCAGTCGCGCACCTGGCGGCCGTCCCCGTACACGGGGAGCGCCAGGTCGTCCAGCGCGTTGGTGACGAAGAGCGGCACGATCTTCTCGGGGTACTGCCGGGGGCCGTAGTTATTGGAGCTGCGCGTGATCAGCACCGGCAGGCCGTAGGTCTTGCGGTAGGCCAGCACGAGGAGGTCGCCGGCGGCCTTGCTGGCCGAGTACGGGCTTGACGGGTCGAGGGGGGAGCTCTCGGTGAACGAGCCCGACTCCGTGGACCCGTAGACCTCGTCGGTGCTGATCTGGACGTACCGGGCGATGCCGTGCTCGCGCACCGCCTCGAGGAGCGTCTGCGTGCCGAGCACGTCGGTGCGGATGAAGCTCTGCGGGTCGCTGATCGAGCGGTCGACGTGAGTCTCGGCGGCGAAGTTGACGACGGCGTCGGCGTCGCGCAGCGCTTCGCGGACGAGCGCGACGTCGCAGATGTCGCCCTTGATGAACGAGTAGCGCGGGTCGCCTTCGGCGCCGCGCAGGTTCTCGAGGTTGCCGGCGTACGTGAGCTTGTCGAAATTCACTATCTCCACGTCGTCGTACTGCGCCAGCATGTGGAGGATGAAGTTCGAGCCGATGAAGCCGGCTCCGCCGGTGACCACGAGTCTCACGCCGGTGCCTCCTTCTGTGGGGCCGGGGGCCGCGTCGCTGTGTGACGCGGCTTTACCCCTGGCCGGTGAGTCTGTCGACGGCCGCCGCAACGCCCTCCGCCCAGTGCGGCAGCCGTGGGATTGGGCGCTCGCTGACGAGCGCCGAGAATGCCGGCCGCGACGCCGGCCGGTTCAGCTCGGCGGCCGTAATGGGCACGACGGGGACGTCGATGCCGGCGAGTCGCACGATCTCGCGCGCCAACTCGTACCATGAGCAGTAGCCGCTGCCTGCCATGTGATACAGGCCCGGCGAGAGGTCGGCGCGAAGGGCCTCGTCGACGGCGGCCGCGAGGTGGCCGGCGTACGTGGGCGAGCTCACTTGATCGTCGACGACGCGCAGGGGCTCGCCAGACGCAGCCTTCGTGCGGGCGGCCGCGAGGATCGTCTTCACGAAGTTGTGGCCGGTCTCGCTGAACAGGCTCGCGGTGCGGATGACGGTGCCGTGCACCCAGCCGAGCACCGCCTCTTCGCCGAGAAGCTTCGTGCGGCCGTACTCGTTGAGAGGGTTGGTGGCGTCGCTCTCGACGTACGGCGCGCCTTTGGCGCCGTCGAAGACGTAGTCGGTGCTGAAGGAGACGACTGTCGTGTGCGTGCCGCGCACCGCGCGGACGATGTTGCGCGTGCCGTCGGCGTTGACGGCCTCTGCCGTCTCGGCGTCGGCCTCGGCGCCGTCGACGTCGGTGTAGGCGGCGCAGTGCAGGATGACGTCCGGGCCGAAACCGCGCACCGCCCTCGAGACGGCCTCCGCGTCGCGGATGTCGATGATCTCCTCGTGGCTGAGGAAGATCTCGCCGTCGAGGCGTTCGGCGAACGCCGTGGCGAGCTGTCCCTCGGCGCCTGTGATGAACCAGCGCGGCATGACCTCGCGGGCCGCGCCTAGCGCAGCCGCACGCCCCAGTCGTAGGCGATGTGGGGCGTGTCGTGCGGCAGCTCGCGCTGGTCGGGGGCGTCGTACTTGTAGACCTCGGTGGGTGCGTTGACGACGAAGGCCTCCTCGACGCTCACGCACTTCCAGCCGTGCCAGATGCCCGGCGGCACGCGCACGAGCGTGGGGTTGTGCTCGCCGATGAAGAGCTCCATGAGCTCGCCGGCCGTGGGGCTGGGCTCGTGCCCGGGGGCGGCCGCGCCGCCTGCGGCCCCGCGGCCGTCGTACAGCGCGATCTTGAGCATCCCCTTGACGCAGACGATGTTGTCCCACTGCGCGTCGTGCAGGTGCCAGCCCTTGACGATCCCCGGGTAGGTGGTCGTCATATAGAGCTGGCCGAACCGGATGAAGAGCTCGTCGTCGTTGCGCAGGCACTCCATGAGGCGACCGCGCTCGTCGGGGATCACCCGGAGCTTCTTGGTCATCACGCCGTCGATCATGCGCCCTCCTCTCTCAGAAGACCCCGATCCAGCTCGAGTCGCCGACCATGAAGCGGTAGGCCACCGGCAGGGCTTCGCTGTGCGCGATCACGCAGTCGCGCCCGATGAGGCTGTCGGCCATGCGCGCTCCCAGACGGCAGACGCGGCTGTTCTCGAGGATGATGGAGTGCTCGATCTCGGCCTGCTCCACGGTGACGCCGTCGCTGACGGAGCTGTAGGGGCCGATGAAGGAGTCGGTGAGCCGGCAGTCGCGGCCGATGACCACCGGGCCGCGGACGGTGCAGCGCTCGAGGCGGCTGCCTTCGCCGATCTGCACGGGTCCTTCGATCGTGCTCGCGACGGTCTCGCCGCGCACGTCGCGCTCGATCGTGCTGAGGATCAGGCGGTTCGCCTCGAGCATGTCGTCGAGCCTGCCGGTGTCCTTCCACCAGCCGGTGACGGTGTGCGGCTCCACGTGCAGGCCGCGGTCGATGAGGTGCTGGATCGCGTCGGTGATCTCGAGCTCGCCGCGGGCGGAGGGCTTGATGGCCTTGACGCTGGCGAAGACGGAGGGCGTGAAGAGGTAGACGCCGACGAGGGCCAGGTCGCTGCGCGGCTCGGCGGGCTTCTCGACGAGCCGCGTGACGCGGCCGCTGCCGTCCAGCTCGGCGATGCCGTAGGAGCTGGGGTCGGCGACCCGCTGCAGCAGGATCAGGGCGTCCGGCCGGTGCTCGTCGAAGGCGCGCACGAAGGGCTCGATGCCCTCCTTGAGCAGGTTGTCGCCGAGGTACATGACGAAGGGCTCGTCGCCCAGGAAGGCCTCGCTGATAAGCACCGCGTGCGCGAGGCCCAGTGGCGCTTCCTGCTGGAGGTAGGTGACCTCGAGGCCGAAGCGACTGCCGTCGCCGACGGCCGCCTCGATCTCGGCGTGCGTCTCGCCGACGACGATGCCGACCTCGCGGATGCCGGCCGCGCTCATCGCCTCCAGGCCGTAGAAGAGCACCGGCTTATTGGCCACCGGCACGAGCTGCTTGGCGGAGGTGTGCGTGATGGGGCGCAGACGTGTACCGGCGCCGCCGCTGAGGATGAGACCCTTCATCTTCTGCGCACTGTTGCTCCGACGCTCGCTCTAGATGATCTCGTCGGCGCCCAGCTCGTCGTCGCTCTGGCAGGAGAGGAGATCGAGGACGCTCCCGTCGTCGATCGCCCGGCCCTCGAAGACGACGTTGTCGCCGGCCCAGAGGATGACATGGGCGCCGGGGGGCAGACGCAGCGGCGCCCCGTCCCGCACGACATTGGTGAGCGTGGAGCGCTCGATGTCGCGCTTGACCTCGCAGCTCTCGATCGCGAACGGCTCGGCGTCGTCGAGCTGCAGGCGAGGCTCTCTGCTGGCGTCGATGATCACGCGGCGGAGTATAGCATCCCGGCTGTTCGTAGCGGATTAATGAACAGGATCCGAGCTCCTTCGCTGGCGTGACGGCGACGGCCATGCCGCCAGGCTCACTGGACTGCCGGGTGGCATTCGTTTCTGGCGCGAGATATCGGGATGCGCGTTCGACGCTCCGCTTACGCCATTCCCTAAAGCGCCCCCCTACTTACTTCGAGCAGGCAGGAAGAGCCGAGGAGGGGCAGCATGAACCGCCAGCGCATCAGCCCGTCAGGCCGGGCGGCACGGACGTCGAGTGCGGGCGTGTGTCACGAAGCCGACAACATTGCTGCCTTGACGGCCCTGTACCGTGAGCGGCTCATGGCTTCGCGGCTGCGTCGGTGGCAACGTCGCCGCCGTTCTCGCCGGCTGGCTCGGGTCGCCCGCCGCCTGATAGCGACAGGATTCGTGTGCGTTCTGTGCCTTGAGGCTGTCTGGGGGGTTTCGATCGTCGTCAGGGGGCTCATGCCCTACGGTTTCGATCAGCGATGGCGGCCGAATCGCACGCACACCTACACCAACGCGGCCCTGCGCTTTGAGTTCGAGCACCCGGCTCGTCTTGTCGTCAACACCATGTCGCCGGCCTCAGAGACAGGAGCGAGACTCCGGTTGTGCGTGCAGAATCCCGCGAATGGCGAGGATCATCTCTTCATCTGGGTTGGCGATTCATCGATTCCACCCTCGTGCGGACGTGGAGCGATGGCGAGACTGGTGATCACGGCCGCGCCGCGGATGGCGAACGCCCTGCAGGACTGGTACGCGAAGATGAGCTCGGTCCTCCAGGTACGACAGCGTGGTTGCCATGTGGTGTGGATCGGTGGCGCACCCACCCTCCATTGGGCCGCACGTCTCAGCACGGACGGAGACGGACCGCTCCATATCGATCACTGGGAGTGCTTTGCGGCCGGCGGCGTGAGATTCACGGCCGTGTCCATCACTCGCCCGGGTCACGCAAGAGAGCGCCGGGAGTTGAGACGGGTCGTATTGTCCGCCACGTTCGACCATCCTTGGCCGGATCCGCATGGCTCGGTCTGGGTCGTTCGGCCGCGTTCGACGGGGCCCATCACCTCCACTACGGCGGTGCTCTGATAATGGCGGGGCAGGCGTGGAGCCAGCTCTCTGGGGGAAGAGGGGGGACATGAGAGCTCATTCAGTCAGCCGGTTGAGGGCAGCGGTAAGGCGTACGGCCGGCGCCTCGTTCGTCGCTGTCGCGCTCCTCGCGTGCCTGCTGCTCCTGCCCGGATCGTCGTGGGCGGGATCTTGCGGCTCGGGATCGCTGCCGGGCTCGTCTGTGATGCCGAGCCTCTCCGCCGCTCCTCCGGTGACCACGTGGCGCGTTCTCCTGTTGATCTTCCGCGAGACGGACGCCGACTACCGTGCCCAGGACGGCACGACGGGGCACCTGAGCGCGACGCTCCCGCAGTCCGACATCGACGAGATGCTCTCCACCTTTCGAGATCGCGCGATGCTCGATGTCGTCGAGTGGTCGAGCAACCAGGCGGCCTGGGATGTCGAGGTGCAGTATCCGGCTCAGCCGATCCGGAGGCTCTCGTCTCTCGATGCGCGCAACAGCTGGCCGGACTCCTCCTGCATCGACGAGGCCCTCGCGCGGTACTTCATTCCGGGCTATCACGATGCCGTGCTCGTCTACTGGCGGGCCGACGACGGCGTCGTCAATGTCCAGCCGGACGCCTGGGGGCTGGCCGTCAGCGGGCGCAACAGCGATCGCTCCCGGTTCGCCTACATCGCCGTCTGCAAGCCCGCGGATGGGACCTGGCCACTCGATGGCGGTCAGGTCTGGATCCACGAGTGGCTGCATCCGGTCTGCGAGCTCTATCGGGATCTGGGCTACCGTCTGCCGCTGGGCGACGCCGACGGTGCCGGGTCGCACGGCTACGTGTGGGACCAGCCGCCATACAAGGGATGGGGCGCCTACTACGCCGACCTGATGAACGCCAGGGTGCTGGAGGACGGCGTCTACACCGGGATTTCGGCGGAGGCGTGGCGGCGAGGGACCTTCTGCAGCGCCCGGCCGGTCATCGACGGCCTGGCGCCTTCTTCCGGTCGCTCAGGGACGCCTGTCGCCATTGCGGGCGCCGGCTTCACCGGCGCCACGAGCGTAAGGATAGGCACGCAAAAGGCGGCCTTCACCGTCGAATCGAACTCGAGCATCACGGCGCGCGTCCCCGACGGCGCGTCATCCGGCAAGGTCACGGTGGAGACTCCAGCGGGCCTTGCGACGAGCGCCGCCACGTTCACCGTGACCCGGCCCAAGGTCCCTCCGAGGATCGCCGCCCTCTCGCGCCAGTCCGGTCGGCGTGGGGCGCTCGTCGTCATCATCGGCAGGGGCTTCCGCTCGAGTCGCGGCCGAGGCTATGTCAGATTCGGCGCGGCCAGGTGCCTCAGATACGCCTCGTGGAGCAACACACGCATCAAGTGCAGGGTGCCGGCCAAAGCTGCCTTGGGCAGGGTGTACGTCAAGGTGCGGACCGCCGGCGGCACGAGCAACGGAAAGGTGTTCAGGGTGCGACGCTGAGCGCCACAGCAGCCTGCCGTATGTCTCCGGCTCAGACGAGACGCCCAATCACTTCTTGCCTGACCCCCCGCATAAGGGGCACGTCACCCTCACCTGCAGTCCCGCCTTCTCGGGGTCCTTCTCAGTCCACATGTAGCCCTTGCCTTGGCACATAGTGCACTTGTCAGTGTCTTTGCCCACAGTGGCTCCTCCTTGCTTCGGACCTGCTCCAGCGCCTGCCTCGATGACGCCGGCGTCGGGTACATTACTCTGCCTTTACTGCCCCTGCAGCAAAGCGGGCCACGCCGACGAGCCCAGCCTCGCGTCCGTAGGGTGACAGCGTCACGTTGGGCCGTTGGTTGTGCAAGAAGTCGGGTAGTCCCTGCCTGAACTCGCGCTCGAAGGCGCTCCGCATCTCAACCCAATGATTGGCTGCGAATCCACCGCTGATGGTGATGGAGCGAAGCATGAATGCACCGCTCAGCTGGGCGAGCAGGGCTCCGAGTCGGTAGCCGAATTGCTCAGCGGCTCTTCGCTCGCCCAGCTCGACGACCAGCTCCTCGTAGCCCGGTCGACCAAGCGCCGACCATGCTTCCTTACAGGAAGCGCGGGTCGGCAGTCGCAGCACACCTAGCTCGAGCGGCCGCGACTCGCGTGTTCGGAGGATGCGTCCGCGGCTATCCGCGATTGCTATGCCAAGGCCTGTTCCCAGGGCTACGGCCATCAGCGGAAGTGTGCGGTCGCCGATGTGCGCGCATAGATGGGATTCGGCGTCATTCAGAACAGACACCTTGACATGCGGAACGAGCGCCCGAAAGTTGTCGGCTAAGGGGTGCCCAACCCATCCGGTGACGGCGCAGTGCTCGACACGTCCGCGGCGGGCATCGACGACCCCAGCACACGACACCGCAAGGCAGTCTACGTCCAGGTTCACCTGCGACAACAGCCACGTCTCGAACTTCTGCCAATCAGGGGGGCGGCCGATTCTTGCGCTGTGACTGCAGGCGCTCAGCGCTCGGCTCTTTGCAGTAAAGACGGCGGTCTTGACGCCGCTGCCGCCGATGTCGATTGCCAGAATGCGCATGCGACCTAATCTCACGGAGACAATGGCCTGAGCTGATCTGCGCCGGCTGCCCCGCTCTTCGCGATTTTCCGTGCAGATAGTGTCAACAGGCGAGAGGCTGAATGAGGGTGCTTCCGGCATCTTAGCGCACCATCGTGCACGACTCACGAACCCGAAGTGTGTGGTATGTTCGGACGCGCGCTGGTAGAGAGAGTTGATGCGGAGGAATGCTGGCGCCGCGCTATGCCGCAAACCCCAGCCTGCCCATCGCGATGAGGAGGACATACATGAGGCGTAGCTCACGCCGGGAGCCGCGGAGCTGATGGCCCGGGTCAGGCCACCGGCCGGGGGCCGGCCACCGAACGCCCTCGAGGTATTCACCGACCGCGAGGGCCTCATCGAGACCTTCACCTCGCTGCTCGCCGCGAAGCAGCCTTCCGACAACGACGTCCTGGTTCTCTACGGCGACGGGGGGATCGGCAAGTCGACGCTCTCACGCAAGCTCGAGGCCGATCTCGACTCGGCGCACATCAGCGCGCGGCTGGACTTCGCCCTGGACGACAGCATCCTCCAGACCGATGTCGCGCTCTATCGCCTCAAAGAGGCGTTTCCCCAGTTCGCCTTCCCCACGTTCTCGATCGCCGTGGCGGCCTACGCACGGCGGTTTCACCCTGATGCGGCCTTCCTCAGCGATCGGCGCGGATTCCTGGCCGGCGCCGGCCCCTTCGCCGACGTCCTCGAGGCGGCGCTCGACGCGCCGGTCGTCGGGGTAACGCTGCGCTCGCTGGTGGCCATTGAGCACGGAGCCAGGCTGGTCTCTACCTGGTGGCGCAAACGCGCCGAGCCCCTGCTCTCCGGGCTCGCCAGCATGCACTACGACGAGCTCCTGGGCATCCTCCCCGAGCTCTGGGCGCGCGACTTCCGCGATGCGCTGCTGCGCCTCGGTGGGGCGGCGTCGGACTATGAGGACGAGGCGCTGCCCGCCGTCCCCGCGCCGGTGATCTTCCTCGACACCTACGAGAAGCTGTGGCGGATAGGGCTGGACCGGGAGAACATTCTGCGCCGGCAGCGCGAAGCCTGGCTGGTGGATCTGGTGAGCAGGCTGCCCGAGGTGCTCTGGGTGATCTCGGGGCGCGACAGGCTCGCTTGGCCGGAGGCCTACGACCCGGTCTGGGAGCAGTGCCTGCAGCAGCACCTGGTGGGACGGCTCTCGAACGACGATGCCGCGGCGTTCCTCGCCAAGCGCGGGATTACCGAAGCCGAGATCGTCGCGACGATGGTCGCGAACGCCTCCGGCGTGCCTTTCTACCTTGAGCTGGAGGCACAGCTGTACGAGAGCACGCCCCAGGGGGAGCGGCGCCCGGAGCTGTTCGGGGGCACTCATGATGAGGTTATAGAGCGCTTTCTCGGGCACTTGAGCATCCCCGAGCAGGAGACCATAAGGATGCTCTCGACCTTCTCCTCCTGGGATGCGGCCCTCTTCAGCGCCGTCGTCGACGAGTTCAAGACGGCCTACCCCGCCGGCGCCGTCGAGCAGTTCGGCAGATTCTGGTCGATCGAGCGACTGGCGGCCGATCGCTGGCAGATGCACCAGGAGATGTCCGACCACCTGCAGCGACACCTCAAGGACAGAGACCCGGCGCGCTACCGCGCCCTCCACGAGTTCGGCTTCAGGTACTTCGACTCACAGCTGGAGGGTAAGTCCGTCAAGGACGTAACGCCGGCCGACGTCGAGGCCCTCCGCCTCGCGTTGAGGCACGCTTGTGTGATCATGGAGCCGGAAGACCGATCGTCGTGGTTCTGGTCGCGCGAGCGCGTCTTGGCGAAGGCTGCTGTCTGGGGGCCGCTGTCGGATGTCGTCGTGGGCTATCTCGCTGAGGCAGAGACGGACTATGGCCCCGATCACCCCGAGGTCGCCGGCACCTTGAGCAACCTCGCCAACCTGCTTCAGGATCTCGCCCGCTACGACGAAGCGGAGCCCCTCTACCGGCGGGCGCTGGCGATCTTAGAGGCCACCTACGGCCGCGACCTCCCCGAGGTCGCCGTCACCTTGAACAACCTCGCCAACCTGCTTCAGGATCTCGCCCGCTACGACGAAGCGGAGCCCCTCTACCGGCGAGCGCTGGCGATCTTAGAGGCCACCTACGGCCGCGACCTCCCCGAGGTCGCCGTCACCTTGAACAACCTCGCCAACCTGCTTCAGGATCTCGCCCGCTACGACGAAGCGGAGCCCCTCTACCGGCGAGCGCTGGCGATCTTAGAGGCCACCTACGGCCGCGACCTCCCCGAGGTCGCCGTCACCTTGAACAACCTCGCCAACCTGCTTCAGGATCTCGCCCGCTACGACGAAGCGGAGCCCCTCTACCGGCGAGCGCTGGCGATCTTAGAGGCCACCTACGGCCGCGACCTCCCCGAGGTCGCCGTCACCTTGAACAACCTCGCCAACCTGCTTCAGGATCTCGCCCGCTACGACGAAGCGGAGCCCCTCTACCGGCGAGCGCTGGCGATCTTAGAGGCCACCTACGGCCGCGACCTCCCCGAGGTCGCCGTCACCTTGAACAACCTCGCCAACCTGCTTCAGGATCTCGCCCGCTACGACGAAGCGGAGCCCCTCTACCGGCGAGCGCTGGCGATCAAAGAGGCCACCTACGGCCCCGACCACCCCGAGGTCGCCGTCACCTTGAACAACCTCGCCAACCTGCTTCAGGATCTCGCCCGCTACGACGAAGCGGAGCCCCTCTACCGGCGAGCGCTGGCGATCAAAGAGGCCACCTACGGCCCCGACCACCCCGAGGTCGCCGTCACCTTGCACAACCTCGCCAACCTGCTTCGGAATCTCGCCCGCTACGACGAAGCGGAGCCCCTCTACCGGCGAGCGCTGGCGATCTTAGAGGCCACCTACGGCCGCGACCTCCCCGAGGTCGCCGTCACCTTGAACAACCTCGCCAACCTGCTTCGGAATCTCGCCCGCTACGACGAAGCGGAGCCCCTCTACCGGCGAGCGCTGGCGATCAAAGAGGCCACCTACGGCCCCGACCACCCCAAGCTCGCCACCACCTTGAATAACCTCGCCGTCCTGCTCGAGAAGCTTGGACGCTACGATGAAGCAGCGGAGCTCCGTCGTCGTGCCCAAGCGATCTCTGAAGAGCACCCTGATGTGGAGTGATCCTCGTGCAGAGTCCAGAATGAGCGTACTGGTGTATCGAAGTTATGACTATCGCTGAGCTACCGCCGCTGGCGCCCTCGGCTCGACGCTTGATCGAGCGGGCCTGTGAGCTGGCCGGCTCTGCTGATGGTCGGCATTGCGGAGTCAATCACTACCTGCGGGCGATCCTGGAGCAGAACCCGGAGCTGCTGCTCCGGGCGACATTGGGCGAGTTCGCTGAGCTGCCGGAGGAGCGGCTCAAGCAGATCGCTGCGGGAGAGCCCGGAGTGGTGATCCCCGTCCATCGCGTGGTGCGAGCCGCGCTGGAGGTGGCGCGAGAACGAGGGTCGGACTCGGTCTGGGGTGTGGACCTGGTTACTGCCGTCCTACGCCATGCGGGCATACACGATGGCGCTGAGCCCGAGGGCCTCAAAGCCCACGACGAGGCGCCTGCCGGGCAGCGTCGTAAAACTCCGGCGCTTGACAAGTTCGGCCGGGATGTCACTGCCGAGGCCGCTGCCGGCCGACTGGCGTCGCTCGTCGGGCGGGACGAAGAGATTCAGACCTGCATCGAGGTGCTCTGCCGGGTCTTCAAGCGAAACCCGGTGCTGCTCGGTGCGGCCGGGGTCGGAAAGACGGCGATCGTCGAGGGTCTCGCTCAGCGGATCGTTGCGGGCGATGTGCCGGGGATGCTGGCCGACACGCGTGTGGTGGAGATACGCATGACCAGCGTGCTTGCGGAGTTGTCCGCCGGTGCGCTCGAGGCCCGAATAGGCAGGATCCTTCATGAAGCCGCGGATGAAGGCGCTGTGCTGTTCATCGACGAGATGCACACGATTCTCGGCGGCGGGCAGGCGATCCGTAATATCTCGGAGATGCTGAAGCCCGCGTTGGCGCGCGGGAAGGTGGCGCTCATCGGCGCCACTACCGACGATGAATACCGTCGAGTTGTCGAGCAGGACTCGGCTCTTGAGCGGCGTTTTCAGCCGGTCCTTGTGCCGGAGATGGACAGGGCTGCGGCGCTGCGGGTTCTTCAATCCCACCGGGATCGATTGCAGCAGTTACGCGGCGTTGCCCTGGGAGACGAGATCCTCGACTGGCTCGTCGGGTTCACCGATGATTTCATGCACAACCGGCACTTCCCGGACAAGGCGCTCGATATGCTCGAGCAGTGCATCGCGCATGCCGTCGTGTGTGGCCGCACGGAGCTCGATCGCGAGACGGCGGAGGCCGTGGCACAGCGGCTGGTCGGCATGCCGCTAGACTTTAAGGCGCGGCTTACGCGGCTCGGGGACCAGCTTGCGGCCACCGCGCTCATCAGCGAATCCGATGCCGAGGCCTTGTTCGACCGACTTCGTCTCGCAATGGGCGGTCACGACTTTGAGCCGGCGCGGCCGAACGCCGTGGTGCTGCTCGCCGGCCGTGCGGCCACTCGCGCCGACCTTCTTGCTGCTGTCTGCGCCGAAGCCCTCTACGGGTCATCCCAGCGCGTGGTCAGCATCGACGTCACCGGCTTTCGCGCCAGCGACGGGTCGGCGTTCGTGCGGCTCCTCGGCATGCCGTACGGTTACGTAGGAGCCCATCTCAATCAAGGCGCCGTGCAGATGCTCAACGCTCAGCCGTGGACGACGCTCATTATCCGCGGCATCGATCTGTGCGACGGCGTGTTCCGGAGCATCGTAACCGACGCTCTGCGCAAGGGGTACTTCGTCGATGCGCACGGCGTCAAGCAGTATCTGAGCGACGCTGTCGTGTTCCTCGTCGCTGGAGAGACGGAGGCGCGGGGTGTGCGCCCCGGATTCGCTCCTCAAGACGCCGAAGACTCCAGCAGAGACGAGCGTCGGCGTTTCGAGGAGCTCCTGGGCAAGAGCATGATGAGCCAGTGCCAGATCATCACTCAAACAGGCCCGGTCGAACAAGCGACGCGCGGCTGGCTGACCGCGATTGCCCTCCCCTCCCTGGTCGCCCGCTATGCAGGCAGCGGCCTTGACATCGAGTGGGACGACTCCGCTGTGGAGTGGCTTGTCAGGGCGGTGGCGCCGGACGACGGGCCCGAGGAGTGGCGCTCACTGCTCGAGGCTGAGCTTGCCCCCCACCTCTCCGCCATACTGGGCGGCACAAGCGGCGAGCGACGTTTCGCGCGCGTCGTGGCGCAGGACGATGGGCTTGTGCTGTGCGCGACGTGAGTCGCGTGTCCGGCAGATAGCCTCCAGCCATGATCGCGCGTTCCTCCGGAACCGGCTTGCTTTCCAGCCGGCGGTTCCGTCTCCCTACACAGTCCTGATATGGACCGACAGTCTTTGAGAGGGCTCCTGCACGATGGGCCGTAAGGAGCTTGCTGCATCCGTCGTGTATGCTGCAGGGCACGATGAGACTCGAGGCTGCGAATACGCTCTCACCGGATGTGTACGCGCGTCTCGTGGCTGTGGCGGCCGCCGATATCGGCCCGGGACGCTGGTACTGCCTGCCTGCGGATGCGTCACGTCGACGGCAAGAGGACGTTCGCCCCTGGCTGGTAATGGCCTACTCTCCTCGCGAGGGGAGTCCTGTCGCACTGGTGCGGCCCGCCTCCTCGTGCTGCGAGGCGGGGGCCTTGGTCAACGCCCACGCGGGCAGGCACCATGGCCCGGACGCCGAGACGTGCCGTCTTGGTCGCCAGGGCTTCGGGCTCACGCTCGGGGAAGTCGTACCCTTGCCGGTGCTCACGCTCGGTCCGGGGAGGTACAGCTGCCGGGAGCCCGAGTTCGCCCGTGTGCACACGACCTTGGGTCGCCGCAGGATGGAGTGTCGTCAAGGGCCTGCCTCGTGACACGCGCTTCGGCCTCTGGTCCGCTGACGGCCGGCGAATTGTCCGACGACGAGGTCTACTGCCGTCGTCTGCGTCGCGAGGCGCAGGCGTTTCTGAGCGGGCGCGGCGGCGATGCAGCGAGTGACGGACTCTCGCTCTACCGGGAGATCGAGAGAGCCGTCGCCAGGCATCTCCTGCATCGCGACTCGCTCCCTCCGCCCGACGATCCGCGGCCGTTGCCCAAGCGAGCAGGCAAGGGCTCTGACGGCTTCACCGCTCAGGCTGCGTGGGATCTCCTGCAAGACTACGTGACCTACCACCTATTCAGCCCCAGCGACGCCCGTATCCACGTCGTGCTTCAGCAGGGACGTGACCTGCGGGGCTTTCGGTGGTGGCTCGTCAAAGAGCTGCGGCGGTACGTGAGCAGGAGGATCAGGACGGACGAGTCGGGGCGCATGCGCGACAGTCTCATTGCGGGACTCAGCCGACTCTTCGTTGCCCGTGGGCTCAGCCGCTGGGGGCACAAGCCCGACTCGTACTGGTCTGAGCGTGAGCGCACGCCCGCGGAGGCCGCACGGATCCTGGCGGCGCTCGACGTGGAGCCGGCGCTTGACCTCGCCTTGAGGGAGATCGACGAGCACACCGTGCCCCTCGGTGCGGATCGCGTCCGCCGGCTGACCTCCGGATGGGGGCCGGGCGAGCGCAAGAAGATGGCGACTATTGTTGCAGCGACTCTGTCGGCCGATGTGCCGGGCCTCGGGCGGGCCACCTTCATTCCAGAGCGGCCTCTCAGGGCTATGCTCACCAGGCTGATCGTGGCGACGTTTCCGGAGCCCTTCTCGGAGCCGCTCTATGTTCCGTTGCCGGTAGGCGCTAGGGAGGCAGAGGCGCGGGAGGTCGCAGGCGTGCGCAGGCAGTCCGATCTCGGCTCACTGGGGGCGATCGATGCCGTCCTCGAGGCGATGGATGCGCTCACGCATGGTATGCCGCTCAAGCGCAGCGGCGGTACATCGGGATCGGACGTGCGGCGTGCAGTGCGGCTGTACTTCGAGGGCGCGCGCTCTACGCGAGACGGCGAGATAGCGTGGCGGGCACAGCCCATTGAGTCGCGAGGGGACAGGCCGATGACGATGGAAGCCCTTACGGAGTGCATGCCCGGCGGGTTGAGTACGCACTGCCCCTCCGAGCTGCAGGTCAGGCTCGCCGCTCTCCGCGATGCGTTCGCAACTGCGCCTGCCTCGGCCCCTCGGTCGCACGCCACCGTGAACGCCCTGCGAGAGCGCTGCTGGAAGACATGGAGAGAGGCCTGTATCGACCTCGATCCGGTGGCGGAGGCAAGGGCGCTGCACTGGTTTGTCGATCTCCTGTTCCTGGAGGTCGGAAAGGACACGCCGTTCGCATCTATCGACGAGTCGGCGCTGGCCCTTCTCGACAGACGCCTCGCAGAGCGGGCCGCCCGGCAGGTCCGAACGAGGCTCTGCCGGGCGGCTCTCAGGCCCGGTTTTGCCGCGTTGACTACTGTGCTGCCCGCGGTGCTGGAGGGGGCCGATGACGCCGCGGCGTCGGCCGAGTCAGGACTGCCGGTTGCGGAGGTCGCTCGTCTGCGGCTGGTCGGGACGGAGATCGTGGAGCAGGTGTGCCGTGCCCATGGTCTTCTGCCGAGCCAGCGGGCTCTCGCGGAGCAGATCGTGATTGATGCCCTCCGCCGCGGTGCTCAACAAAGCGCTTCACACGGCGGTGAGCGATGACGGCAGAAGATCAGCGCTCAGAGCATCAGATGCCCGGCAGGGTGCCTGACTGGTTCATCGAGGCGCGCGACAGGCTGCTGCAGGCGGAGGCGCGGCGAATCGGCGAGAGTTTGCCCCCTGCCGATTCGGCCGGCGACGACCAGCGGCTCCCGAAGGCCGGCGAGATACGGCTGCTCTCGGCTGATGACCCCGAGGAGCCGTCATCTGAATCGTGCCAGGTCCAGCGGAGGGCGTCACCGGTTCGCCTGGTGCTGATCCGGTCGCTAGACGAAGAGCTGGGGTATTCGTCTGTCGCTCTGCTGGGTTACGAGCCCGACTTGGCGGGAGGCACAGACGTGATCCTGCCGCCCGAGAAGACGGGACTGCCCTACGTCGTCGTGGCCGAGACCGACGTCGTGGCTCCGGCATGGCTCTCGCAGCTTGGGCCGGTCGAGGGACGGGTCGACGATCAGATACTCGTCGGCGTGCTCGAGACGGAGCGGACGGGCGTGCCCACGGTGCCGGGCTGCGCTCGGGGGGCGCCGCTGCGCGGCCCTCTGGACGAGCGCTACGCCTTCAAGCTGGCCGAGGCCGCCGAGCTTCAGCGGCTGTGTGCCTCCTGCATCGAGGCGCTCTCCGGCCGAGCCCAGCTGTCCTTCGGGGCCGACCTGGATCGGGATGAGGCCGATGGCGAGTCTTCCGAGGGCGACGGGCCTGGCGGCGGGTCGCCCGGTGGCCTGGAGATCGACACACGCTACTGGCGGCAGCATGGAGCTCGCGAGAGAGAGGCGTGATCCTCCGCGCTACACTCATGCTGATCCCGGGGCAGAGTCTGCGGGTTGCCCCTGCGGCCGGTAAGTTCACGCACGCGATTGCCTATGACCTCGTGCGAAAGGGAGATGCGGCCGTCGCGGCTCGCCTTCACGGCGGCAGGCCAGGCCAGGCGCTACTCACGACCTCGGGTGTGGTGATTGACGGCCCAGATGCGATGCCGGATCTCGTTCAGACGAGGACGGTGCAGGCCGGTGTCCCCTTCTTCATGCGGATTACTGCGCTGGGAAAGCCGGCCGCCGTGGCGTTACGCCGGGGCCTCGAGGCCTGTGAGCAGGTTCGGCTCGAGGCCGTGCCGTGCGCGATCGAGGGGTCCAGAATCGAGCAGGTTCGGCTCGGGGATCTCTGGGAGGCTGCGGCGATGTGTCGTGGTGAACCAACGTTTTCGTTTCTCACTCCCACGGCTTTCAGCCGACGCGGTGGTGTGCGGCTCGCGCTTCCAATGCCGGAGCGCGTCTTCGGCACCGTGCCTCATCGTTCGGGGCTCCTGGGGCGCTGGCGAGATGTCGAATCGATGGCAGGAGCTTCGGGCGCTGAGATCATGCCGTCGGCATCGGCTTCTGGCTGGGATTCGACGAGGATCGGTGCGTGGCCCTTGCTGCTCAAGTGTGCGTCCACCGACTTCGGCTCATGGCAGCGGTTGCGAGGCTTCACCGGCCGGTGCGTCTTTTCGCCGCCGGCGCGGGACGCTGACGCTCACCGGATCCTGTGGGCGCTCTCTCTCTTTGCAGAGTACGCAGGTGTCGGCATCTGGACCGCGTTCGGCCTGGGTCAGGTCAGGCTCGTGTGAGATCTACGCGGTGCGCGCTGCACGACGTCGCCGTTGAACACGTACCCGAGAAAACGGAAGCCCTGCTCAAACGAGGTTATACGCGTCTTCTCGCGCTTCAGCCTCAGCTTGGATGTCGCAAGTATGCGCTCTGCGTCCTTGAACGCGTCCTCGGCCTCGTCGCGCGAAGCGCACGCGACGACAAAGTCGTCGGCGTAGCGCACGAGATGGTAGCCAAGCGCGAGCATCTGTTCGTCGAATTCGTCAAGGAAGACATTAGAGAGAAGCGGCGACACCGAGGCTCCTTGAGGGAGTCCGCGTACTGGACTCGGCTGGGCGTCTATGCCTTCCGTGGGCGCTGTGATCCACGCGCGCACAAGCCGCACCACAGCCTCGTCCATCACCAGTTCGCGGAAGCGTTCGACGACGATCTCGTGGTCGACCTCGTCGAAGAAGTGCTCGATGTCGGCCTCGAGCACCCATCGCAGACCGGCGTCCCGGTGGCGAGCAAGCAATGCAACCGCGCCGCGGACCGACCGACCGCGCCGATATGCGAAGCTGCATCGTTCAAACTCCCTCTCCCAGAGCGGCGCAAGCACTCGGAGGACAGCCTGTTGTGCGATCCTGTCTCGCACGGCGGGGATCCGCAGGATTCTGCTTGAGCCGTCGGCCTTGGGGATCAGTACCTGTCGGAGGGGCTCTGGGCGGTAGGATCCGTTGAGGAGCTGGGTCTGGAGCTTCTGGAGCCCGTCTGCGCGCCGCCGATCGAAGGCGGCGATGGTGACCCCGTCTGCACCCGCGCAGCCGCGGTTGGCTCGCACATCCAGGAAGGCTTTGTCGAGGTTCTCCATGGCGCAGACGAGCGCGAGGAGGCGTGATTGAGCCTTGAGGAGCCCTCGCTCAAGAGCGCCGGGTTGCGACTTGCGGACACGGGTCTGAGCGGGCTGGGCTTGGGGCGCAGTGCGGGGCGGCGCGATGGACGGGTCGTGCGCAATCTCAATGACGGCAGGCGCCTTCTCCGCCCTCAGGCGGACCGCCCGGGAGCCCATGACCTCCACCCGTTGCAGGCAGTTGCGGCAGAGTCTGTAGATGCGCACCGCATCGGCTTCTCGAGTCTCGCGGTGCAGAACCCGGAGCACATCGTCGTATGCGGACTCCGGGATCTCGAATACCGAGTATTGCACGGCGATCCCGTGGTCGAGGAGTCTTTCGTGGAGTCGTCGCCGACGCCGGTTATCGGATACGTCGTAAGCGACAACCAGCATTACTTGACGGTCAAGGGCTCGTAGGGCTGATCTGGCGACCGGAACCATGCGGCAAGCGAACGAGCGTCCAGAGCGATGTGCCTCAAGTAGGACGAGGGCTGTTTCTGCCCCTTGCGTCGCACCGTGCGCCTTGTCGCGCGACCAAATGCCCGACAGACGGTTGCTAGACCGGCTGGCGTGAGACGGCACGAACCGTCAGGTAGCAAAGCAAAGTCGTCGCGCGTGAGCATCCTCTTTGAGAACAGCGTCAGCGCGGTCGCACTGACCAGGAGAGGGCGGTAAACGTCTTCTAGATCCAAGGCCAGCGCTGGGGCGCCGCGTGAATTGCCATGCATGACCCCTTCGTAAGGGTCGAGTCGTGCTGCAGCCAGCGCTCCGATGGCTGTCGCCGCCAAGAGTCCCCCCAGCACGTCGAGAACAGTGTTGAACGGATCTCTGCCAGAGCGGATCGCGCGGTGGGTGAAGCCGAGCTTCGGATCGATTACGGCAACGATTGCTTTGAAGACGAGGAGTGATGCCGCTCCTTCTACGCCCCGCAGCGATGCAATCGATGTCCTGCTGGAGACCTCACTGCTGGCAGTGCGCAGATCGCGAAGAATCTGCTGCAGAGCATCGCTGCTACGGCGGAGGTCTAACCGACGGACAAGGGCACACTGATTGGCGATCTGTGCGAGAACGATTGCCGAGGCAAGGCGCAGACGAAGGTCAGGGCACTCGAGGCATGCGTACTGAGTGCGCCTCAACCGTGCTCCGGGCTCACATAACGGCAGGAGCGTGCCCCGATACCGTCCGTCGGATGTCAGGAAGCTCACCGGTATCTTGCGGCTCATCGCGAGATCCAGTGCCCCCGCTGTGGTCTCAATGCGCCCACACAGGACGATGGCGTCGACATCGGAGATGCGCACTGTGGCAAGCTCTATGGCCCCAGAGGACACGACAAAGCGCTCCCGCTCTCGTCGTACCTCCGCCCCCTGCTCGTCGATCAGCAAGAGCCCCATCGTCGTCTCCCGAAGCTGCTCGGTAGGGCGATCGGTGCGCTCTTCGCCTCCGGAGCCGCCCCACAGGTGTCCGTTTTCGCCAGACGCCATACCACTCCTGTCCGATGCGGATGGCCGAGGGCTCAAGCAAGCACAGAGAAAAAGATGCACACCGGCACTTGCTGAGCCGATTCTGCTGCAAACAGCCGTTTTTGACTTAAGTGTGCATCTCAGATTGAGGCAAGCAGGCTCGAGATGCACACCTCTTCTTAAAAACGCCTGCACAATGCCGCTTTCCGGGAGATCGTAGCTCTTCTCCGGAACTCATTCTCGGGGGTAGCGTGTACGGCGGAAACCGATGTACACTTGAGCACACGATTCCGCTGGATTTCGGCTTGAGAATCGGACAGGAGCCTCAGAGGCAGGGACGCCCCATAGGGCATTGAGACAATCATTATTCACACCGGCCGAGTTGACGTCGGCTGCCTCAGAGGCAGGGACGCCCCATAGGGCATTGAGACTTTGGGTATGGACCAATGTGTGCATCACACCCAAGGAAGCCTCAGAGGCAGGGACGCCCCATAGGGCATTGAGACTCGAGAAAGTGCACGACCACCGCGTCACCCACGCACGTTGTGCCTCAGAGGCAGGGACGCCCCATAGGGCATTGAGACGGCGTCTTTGCGCGTGATGTCGGCCTCGCGGGCGAGCCTCAGAGGCAGGGACGCCCCATAGGGCATTGAGACAGGTAGTCCTCGTTACGCAAACCCCCACGATCGGGTACGCCTCAGAGGCAGGGACGCCCCATAGGGCATTGAGACGTATGCGATCCTCGATCATGTCTACCGGCAGTCTCGGGTCTGGCCTCAGAGGCAGGGACGCCCCATAGGGCATTGAGACAACAAACACGAGAACCAAAACATTTTTGCCACCTCCGCCTCAGAGGCAGGGACGCCCCATAGGGCATTGAGACCTTGCGTCCCCACGGGCCTCGCCCTCGAACCAGCGCCTCAGAGGCAGGGACGCCCCATAGGGCATTGAGACCCACCCCGCGTCGGCCGAAGGCCAGTGCCCCCTCCTGCCTCAGAGGCAGGGACGCCCCATAGGGCATTGAGACGAAGCGAACTCTCCCTTCCTCTATGGGCTCGATGGTCAGCCTCAGAGGCAGGGACGCCCCATAGGGCATTGAGACGCCAAGTTAAAAATCGAGAGCGCTTTTTGAGCTTCGAAGCCTCAGAGGCAGGGACGCCCCATAGGGCATTGAGACGAATCGTAGTGTTCGATGTGGAAGCTGGCGGGTGCCAGCCTCAGAGGCAGTCACGCTCAATCGTCGTCGCTCCGCCCGAATCGCTATTGACACCCTTCGGGCTGAGTTCATAAGGTCCGTAGGTCCGTGCGTGCTACGCGGGCTAGCTCTGGGATCCGCTAGGCAGGGTTGCGGCTCTGCCCATCAGGAGGTGTGCATGGATGAAGGTGCGCCCGGTGTCAGGTTGGCGAAGTTCGCACTCACCAACCTTCTGGACTACGTCCACGACACGGAGAACCTCAGCGTTATCCGGGCCGCCAGCAAGCAGCTGGACGATGTGGCTCGCGCCGTAGGGACTACGGTTCTTCCGACTGGAGCGCTGGTCTATGCTGCGTCCAGCGAAGCCCTGTTCAAGCTCGACCCTAGTGCGGAGGCTGATCTCCAGGCGATAGCCGATGCGGTGGACGATGCCTGCAGGAAAGCCCCATACGTCACGGCGGTCCTCAAGCATGTTGACCCTCAGCCGGGTTGGACGCTTGAGCGCAGCCTTGCTTGCCTCGACAACCAGCTGCGGCGTGCGCAGATGCAACAGGCCAGTGTCGTACCTGGCGACTTGACCGGCAAGGGACCATGCGGTCTGGACGGTGTGCGCCCTGCCACAATCGAAGGCTGCTGGGTGGGGGATGGCAAGAGATTGCTCTCAGGTCATGCTGCCTCACGCTTGCAGAGCGGAAGACGGCAGCGAGGGTGGCGTGCGCGCCAGCTCTTCCCAAGAGATGTCCCCGATGATGTTGATATGGAAGAGGAGGCGGGATCGTCGTGGGAGGAATCGTTCGAGGCCTTCAAGCACTTCTCGCCGGAGGGGCCGATAGCCTCCAAGATGTGTGTGCTCCACGCCGACGGCAACAGGTTCGGCGCTTGTCGCCGCCGCTTGACGCGGGTCGGCGATCTCACTGCCTTCAGCACGCTTGTAGAGGCGGCGCTGACAAGGACATTGCAAGAGGCTCTCCGGGATCTCTGGGCGCAGGCGGATGCGCACAAAGCGCTCCCCTTTCACGTTCTGTATTGGGCCGGCGACGAGTTCAGCATAGTTGTGCCGGCGGCCGCTGGGGTGGCCGTTGCCAAGAAAATCCTTACGAGCTTCTCGCAGGGCGTACGCGACGCCCTTGGCGAGATTGGGGACGGTGACGAGCACAAGCGAATTGATGAGGCCACGGGCGAAGGCGCCCTGACGCTTGCTCTGGGCATGCTCGTCTGCGACTCACACCAGCCCATCGAGGCGGCCACAGCGGCGAGTCGGCGGCTGTGCGAGCGGGCCAAGACTGCACTCGCAGAGGAGGGGTCGGAGCACCGAGCAGCGGAGAAAGCGGAGAATCTTGTCAGCTTCTCGGTGGTCGAGTCGGGTTCTGTCGCGGGTGCGGATCGCGAGGAAGGACACGACACCGTACGGCACCCGCTTACGGCCAGCGGTTTCTGCACTCTCGTGGACGAACTGAGTGTTCTCAGGCTGGCGGGCTTCTCTTCTGGGAGGGCCATCGCTCTCTCGGCAGCCCTTGCTGCGCCTCAAGGTACACCGGAGGAGGAACGCAGCGTCCGCGCCGCCACATGGAAGATCCTCTCGCGAGCTGCATGGGGAGATATGGAGGAGGCGATCCAGCGAAAGGCAAATGACCCGAAAGAGAATCCGACGAAGATGGGAGTGGATGTCGCGTTGCGTACGCTTCGTGGGCTGCGGCCCTCTTCCGAGGGCGACTGCGAGCGCGATTCGCAGTATGTGGCGCCATGGCCCGCTCGGCGCGAGCTGTGGGACTATGCAGTGATCACCCCGGCTGGATCTCGGAGGCCTAGACCATGACCTCACTTGTCATCGACTTCGCTTGGGTTGTCAAAGGCCCGTTTGTGACGGGGGGAGCCGACGCCACGCAGGCGCTCAACACGGTCTTCCACCGAGACAGTGCCGGAGCGCTTTGCGTCGCCAGGAGTCACGTCAAAGGCAAGTACCTCGATGTCGCTCTTGACGGCAGTGAGGCCGGCCTTGTGGCGCCCTCGTGGGTGCGTTTCTGGATGGGGGAGGCAGATCAGCAGAAGCCACGAGGCCAGCGCATCTTCTTCAGCGACCTGCGGCCTCATCCTGGAGCCGCAGTCAAGGATGGCACATGGCGTCGCGAGGACTTGGATGCATGGCCGGTCGGTGTGATTGACGCTGACGACGAGATAGCTGCGGCCCCGTATTGGCCGACGCAGTTCGCCGACCTGGTTCCGGGTGGTGGCGACCGAGTGACACGCACCGCGATCGGCGAGGCGGGCGTAGCCGAGCCGCACACGCTCCGAGTTGTGGAATCACAACCGCGTGGCGCCGAGCTTGTGTGGTCCGGCCGGATTGAGGCGCAACACCATGACCGGGCCGAGCTCGTGGCTTTGGCCGCTTTCTTGCTGCGCTGCGCCGGTCGAGTCGAGAACCTTGGAGGATTCACAGGAAGCGGCTATGGGGTCATCGTCTCACCTCAAGGCGCAATGCCGTTCGAGGCGACGATCGACGAGCAGCCTGTCGCTCTGAGCGAGCTCGAGGAGGCAGGACGCTCCTGCGCCAATGCTGCGCGAGGCAAGAAGAAGGGAGCCTGGCACGCAGTGCCGACGCCGAAGACGCCCGTGGCCTCCGAATCGTCGTTCGCAGCGGCTGTCGAAACTCAGCAGTGGAGTCGTCGCAGCCTCGTCCTCTCGCCCCTCGAACCGGTGTGTATGTTGGATCGTAAACGTCCCGACGTGCACTACGCATCCAGTCGTGAAGACATCACTGGAGCCGTCCTCAAGGGCGCCTTGGCGGGTGCTCTGAACCGTGAAACGGGCTGCCCGATAACGCGCCCGATCGATGCGTCTCACCCGGCGGCGGCAGAGTACCCTGAGCTGTGCAGCCACTTCGAGCAGATTCGCTTTCTGCACGCTCTTCCGTTGGCGCCGGAGTGGGCAGGCGAGGATGTTGTGCGACCGCTGCGTGTGCCGCTCTCGGCGTTTGCATCGAGCAAGCGGGCGGCAGCCGTGTGGGATGCGGCGCTCCACTGGGATGAGGCTGAGCCCGCCCCCGGTATGTACGAAGCGTTCTTCGCACCCGACTGCGACGATCTGACCGGCTTTCTTGTCGACAACGGCGTTGCTGGGGAGGAGCTCAAGGCTTACTCGCTAGCCATGGGATCGGAGGTCCACGTCGCCATCGACCCGTCGTCGGGAGCGGCTGCGGTAGGCCAGCTCTTTGGGTACGACGTCATCCCAGCGGTGAGGCCTGGCGGGTCGGGCGACAATGCCGCTGGGCCTCGCCGGAACTTCTTTGCGACCCGGGTGGCGGTGCCGGACGACGGACACGGACTCGCCGGTCGGCTGCTGGACCAGATCGAGAAGATCCTGCCCTACATGCGGATCGGCAAGACCGACGCCGCTGTGAGGTGGTGGAGATGCAATGAGCCGTCGCGGCCTCTCGAAGAGCGCCTCAAGGCCTATGGCGATGCACCGGTTGTCATCACCCTTGTCACCGATGCCCTGCTGCCGCTTGAGACCGAGCAAATGAAGAGCATGACGGACATGACGCTCTTGTACGACGCGGCTTGGAATAAAGTATGGGCGTCGCTGACCAACGAGTCGACGGCCAAGCTGTCGATCCAGGATGTTTTTGCCCGGCAGGAGCTGCGGGGCGGATGGATCGGTCGGCGTGGGCGGACAGGATCCTATCGGGCGTTCTGTCTCACGCGCGCCGGCAGCGTGTTTGTCACCAAATCAGCCGCCTCCTCGGTAGTGAGCGACCCTGTTGCGATGGACGCTCTCCGCGCGATCGAGGAGAGGGGCGTGCCGCTGGCGGATGCGGAGTTGACCTGGCGCACATGTCCATATGTGCCGGAGAACGGCTTTGGTGAGGTGCTCGTGTGTCCAAGCTGGCATCTTCAGCGAAGCCCCCGAAGGGCGATGGGCAATGGAGGGTCCCTATGAGCATAGGTCACAGCGCTCTGAGCGAGGAGGACTGCCTCCTTGTCGCCGAGCAGAGCCGGCCCCCCGGACGTCCCTTTCTGAATCGTGTCCTCTTCTCCGGCCTGTTGACATGTCGCAGTCCGCTCCATATCGCCTCAGGCGAGGAATTGGATCAGTCGTGCGAGCCCCGGCGGATGATCGTGGATGCGGCCGTGGAGACGGATGCCGACGGTCACCCCGTCATTCCCGGGAGCGCGCTCAAAGGCGTGCTGCGTCAACGCGTCAAGGACGCGTTCCCGGGTAAGGCGGGGGAGAGTCTGGCCGACGCCGTCTTCGGGCGGCTGGAGGCGAACGGCACGTCTGTGGCGGTTGGTCAATGTACCAAGGTGGATTGCCTCGATGCCCCGCGGGCGATCGAGGTCCACGAGATGGATGTTCTGTCCCCGGCTGCGCCTCCACATTGGGACAAGCGCAGGGGTACATACGTTGCGCACTCGGTGAGCCTTACCGATGAAGGCGTGGCCAAGGAGCATCACCTGTACAGCCTGGAGCTGGTACCGCCGGGGACAATCTTCCGCGTCGAGCTCTGGGGGAGAAACCTCGCTGAGGAGGAGATCGCGCTTGTGCTGTGGCTCCTCAGCAGCTTCAACGACGAGGTCTGGCCGATTACTCTGGGCGGGCACAGCGGCAGAGGCTTCGGCGTGCTGGCGTGGACGCAACCGTCCGTATGCATCAGCGGCACGTACTGGGAGGCGCTCAGAGGCGATCCGGATTGGGCAAGCGCCGCTGCCAGCTGGTTTGAGACCGATGTGCGATCGCTGCGAGAAGCGCTTCGCAGTGGCGTCGGCAAGCTGGACGCTCAAGGGTTGAGGCGTGTGTCGGCGCTGGCGGACAAGTACGACGCGCTGTCACGAAAGATGGCCACTGTTACCTCGGTGTCTATCGACGTCGAGCTCGAGCTCCTGTCGGATCTCGTGGTTCGCGGTTATCCTTCCGAGGGGGTCGACGAAGCCACGTTCACCCTGGCCACCGGTCAGGCGAAGACGCGTGGGCTTCTGCGGGACACAAAGCTGGCGGCGCCGGGCGAAAGGCTGCTCGGTGGTGACAGTGGGCAGGTAGGCTCGCTGGCGTTTGCGGTACGCCTTGACGGTGCAACACCCGCAGTACCGCATGCCACGTTCGAGCTGCCGGGAAGCTCGTTGCGCGGAGCGATGCGGGCTGTCTGCCGTCGCTCGATGTCACGCGTTGAAGAGTCTCTCTTTGGATCATTGGATGGCAAGGGGCGCATCTCATTCGAGCCTTTCGCGTCGCCTGACTTCCACGGGGGCCTCGGCGGCATCCTGTATGAGGGGCAGTGCATCGGCACGAAGCTTGTCGTCAAGGAGCGAGCGCCACTCGACAGGATGGTCGGCGGCGTCAAGCACGGCGGGTTGCATCGCTTTCTCGCTGTGCGTCGCGGCGTGACGATGACGGGCCGTGTGCGGATCTTTGATCTTCAGGACGACGATCTGGCTGCGATTGCCGCTTGGCGAGATCGCCTGAACGTCGGCTTGGCGCGCTTGGGTGGTGTGGTCGCCGAAGGCGATGGTCAGGTAGCGATGAGTGTGTCGGGCATCAAGGTCAGAGGCAAGAGGCGCACACCTGTTCCGGCTCTTCCGGAGCCTGGAATCGTCGAGTCGCCTGCCACTCTCAACTGGGCGCCTTTGACTCCGGCTGCAGTGATGGACACTGCTCCACCTCTTCCGGAGTCCGTTGAGCCGTATGCGATGAATCCATACGACTTCGTGCCTTTCCCTCGTGGTGATGGTGGTGCGGGGCCGTACATCGCACCCGTCCTGTGCTCCGTGGCTGCTTGGGAGGGTCTCTCCGAGATCGAGGAGGACCTTCTGAGCGGCCGTCTGACGGTTCGCCTCGATGCGCTGCAGCCGGTGTTTGTCGCGGGGCGGTGGACCGGTGACCCTAGGCACGGCCACTGGCAGTTCCACCGAGCTCAGGGAGGTGCGGCAGTTCCCGGCGCAAGCATCCGGGGCATGCTGCGCTCCTATGTAGAGGCGGCCTGGAACTGCTGGGTTAGCACCTACACGCGCAACGCTCCCGAAGCGGCAGACGTGATGCAACTCCATCGGGATCAGCCGTACGGGAAGCGATATGGAGGCGGCCGTGATCGGAATGGGCGCTACGTGGGCTTCAATACCGATACGTCGTGGCGGGACTACAGCGGGGTCGACGGCAAGGGGCCGCGCAAGCCCGAGATTGCTCAGGCCTTGCCTAAGCCTTACGTCCCTCGGGCGGCCGTAGCGTCGACAACCGGGGTGGACGTGGCAACGTTTTTGTTCGGCGCGGTTCTCGACCCTGAGGGTGAAGACCGCGAAGGGTTCGCCCTTCGCTCCCGAGTGTCTGTCGGCGACGCCATGCTCGACGCAGGCAGCTTGTCCAACACGTGGTGGTACCCTGACCTCGGTGGCAGAGCTCTGCTTGGCGGTGCCAAGCCGTCAAAATCCTCGATGATGTACTTCGAGGTTGAGGGCGGCACCGTCAGGAAGCGAGAAACGGCCGGGCATCTTGTCGCGCAGTTTTCGGCAGGCCCGTTCCGCGGTCGCAAGTTCTACTTCCATCAGGACGCACGCCTGTGTGCCAAGTCATACCGTGATACGGGAAGTAAAGTGAATTGCTGGGCGCGGGCCCAGGGCGCGAACACCGTTAAACGTCATGTTGAGGCGCTGGACATTGGCGGTTCGGCTGAGTTCCACATCTGGTTTGATCGGGTGCCGGCGTGTTGCCTGAGCCTGCTGCTGGATGCACTGAGCCCCTCCAGTGGTGTCCGCCACAAGCTCGGCGGGCTCAAGGCCTTTGGCTTCGGGTCGGTCAGCTTGACGCCGATCGAATTGGAGCTTTTCGGTACGGGATCCAACGGGCGTCTGGTGCGGAGAACACAGGACGAAAACTCCTTCAAGAATAGACCTTCCAAGGCGACCGACTGGCAGTGGGCTTGTGATGCACGCGCCTATCGCATGAGCGATCTGTACCTCCGCTATCTCCTCACCTACCCTCAGGATCCCCAAGTAGCACCGATCTTCTGCTATCCAGCGTTCGGAACAGACCGGCGCCGGTCTGCCATTGAGAGAGGGTTCGCCGTGCCGAATGCTGTCGACGTGTTAGGTAGGCTCCCCGATGGGGGCCGACGGGCGGTATTCAGTGATGTGGCTAAGTACTTCAACCGGAAACGTGCGGACCGAAAGCGCAAAATCACCCTGCATCTGGGGCTTCTGCAGCGTGGGTCCCAGTTCTTTCCTGAGGTATGCCGCCGGTCTCTTCGCGCCGGAGAGCAGGCCGCCGATCTTACCGACGTTATCCACAGCAAGGCTAAGCGGTGACCGAGCGCGCAGCTCCAGCGGCGGTGGTCTCCTTCATTCATCGGTTCCGGGGCCCCGCACCGGCTGTTACGGGGCCGGTGCCGCGATGTCGTCGGGCCGGCGGTGACTGCAGCCCGGCCGGATATTGGGCAGATCCACTTGACGACCTTCTCACTCGAGCGAGAAGCGTCGAGCGTCTTGCTGACGGGGAGGAGTGGTGTCGGGGTGATCTGCTGCCGTTTGGCACGTATGACCGGCGCCTCACTGTGCAAGCCACAGACGTTGGGGCCTGGCCGGCGGCGCCCATGTGCGACGAGAGGTGGCTCTGGCTTGCCTGGCTCACCGTGCGGTTCACACGGCCGGTGCGAGGGGTCGACTCGTGGTGGCTCAGCGATGTTCAGGATGCAGTCGCTGATCTTGCCTTCTGGGGCCGGGAGTATCCCGATCACGTGCTCCCGGCCTTCACCCTGGGTGACAGGCCGGCTCTCACGCTGATCGAGCATCTCGAGCGCCTGCTGCCGTCGGATGCCGCGCACCTCGGACCGTACTTGCGCGACGGCGTCGGCGACCGGAGGCTGGCGGTCTGGTCGCTTATTGACACAGTGCCGATCCCCGACGACTTCGAGATACTTCGTTCGTTGCTGGATGTTGATCCGGGAGCCGGCATGGAGGCGCCGGCCGACTGGACGCGCGACTGGCTGCGAGATCGACTGTACCGTCGCTGGGCGGACTCTGGTGTGCTGTTTGGCTTCACGCATCACTCGGGCGTTGTTCTGAGAGATGGTGCGCCTTGGCTTGAGGGTCTGTGTCGGCCTCGTTATCCGCTAGATACGCCTGGCGGCGCTGGCTGTTACTTCGACCTTGCCCTGCTCGTGTTCGCTGAGGCTGCCTTGGAGCTCGAGGTGCGTCGTCTCAAGGTCTCGGCTGCTCTCGGTTCTGAGAGCCCAGCCGTTCACGAGGGCGCCGAGAAGCTGCTGTGGGCCCTCGGGACGGCGGTCTGGAGCCCAGTGGACCAAGGACGTTTGCTCGCGCAACAGTGGCGGCGCATAGTACGCAGGGACTTGGGGATCGACCACTCACTTGAGAGTATCAATCAAGGAATGTGCCCATGACCAGGCTAGGGACGCTCCGTGACACGTGCGCGCCGGGCGAAGATGAGGTCCGGCGGCCGTTCGGTGAATGCAACTACTCCTTCTTTATCGTTCCCTTCCGATACCGGCTCGCTGTGGCCGACGAGGCGTCGCGCGATGGGTTGATGTACAAGCCCCACGACTTCGACATGACGCCCAATGGGCCGGAGCGGTATCGGCTGGAGTACCCGACGGGCGAGACACGGTCCGTTCTTTTCCCGGGAGATGCGACGTCCGTCGTCAAATGCGAGACGCAGTGGCTCGACTTGGTTGAAGCAGGCCGCCAGGGCGACAAAGCTTCGCCCGGGCTTAAGGTAAAGGTGAAGTGGCCAGATGTGGGAGAGCTTGAGGTTGAGGCTGGTGCCCGGCTGGTCCTCTTCGACTATAGCCGCGCTGAGCAGCGGGGCCTGAGTGAGTACGCGACGGCTGGCTGTATCGGCCTGCTCGTCGTCGAGACACGAATGCCTGAGCGTAAGGGCCTGACCACGGGCGACGTTGAGTCTCGAGAGTCTGAGGGTGAGGGCCTGAGCGCAGGCAGCTTTCTCGCGTTCAATGAGCAATTTCGGTATCTTCGCTGGCCACATGCGGACAAGTTCGAAGAGGACAGCGATGGGCGGCCTCTTGCGTGGTGGTCCGGCACTCAGCTGTGGTTGAACGAGCAACTTGATATCCGTCTGGAGGGCGCCGACGTCATGGAGCTTGGCCCCTGGCGGTACCTTGCCACCCTGCCCATCGAGCTGACCGACGGGCGCATGGTCACTCTCGAGCCCGATTTTACGGTTTATCCGGACAATCGCGCTTTTCTGGCGAGTCACATGACACTCTCCGGCGTCGATTGGTCTTTGGGCGACACGTCTGCTCTATGGACTATCTGGCATCAGCTCCTTCACGTTGAGTCTGCCGAGCAGCCCAAGAGGGGGCCGCTTGTCCGCTACGAGGATGAGTGGATCCGGTCGCGGACCTACTTTCGCTGGGGCGAGAGTGCCGTCGATGGGCGGCTGTTCGGCTATTCCAGCTACAGTTTCTGCTCGCTCTGTCTCGACTCTTCCTGGGATCTGCCGGCCCAGCATTTCCGCCAGATGTATCTCGACCAGACGCTTCTTGTGCTTTATCAGCGGACCGCCATCTTCTCGTTCAGTCGGGAGCTGGCTCATCTGACGCAGCGCTGGAAGCGGCATCACTGGGCTAGGGTGCGGAAGGAGTTCTCGCAGTTTCAAGCGTCGTTTGCGCAATACGTCAATCTGTATTGGTATCCGGTCTTCACTCATCAGGTTCAGGGTATCGAGCTCTATGAGCTGGCGCGGCGAGAGCTCGACAATGCCGACCTCTTCGAGGAGTTGCGCCGAGAGCTGGATACGACCAACGCCTTCCTCCGGGACGCGGCAGCGAACCGTGATGCCTCGTGGTCGCTCAAGCTCGCGCTTATCGCTGCCATCGTGACGGTTTTTGGCGTTCCGCTGGGAATCCTGGGCGCGAACGTTGTTACGCAGAGCGAGGACGGTACTTGGCATTTCCTGCAGTGGAACGTTTGGCCGGTGATCGGCTTCACTACAGGACCTCTTGTTGTTCTTTTTGCTTGCTGTGTCGTGTGGCCCTACCTGAAAGACCGATTCGGTTGGGGCGACAGCGACGAGGGCTGAAGCAGCGTAGACTGCCGGGTGGCTCGTCGCCTTGAAGTCGTGCGCGTCGCCTGGCTCTCGGACGCTGTGGATCTTCTGAATGAGCCCGAGACTGCGAGCGCTTAAGGGGTGGAGTCGACCCGGTTTCGTTGAGTCCCTGAAAGTGGACGCATCAGCGTCCAGAAGGGAGTCGACGTGGCGCACACGCCGGCGCTCAGACGTGAAGCCGTCCGCCTCTACCGGGTCGGTCAGCCAGGCATCAGAGCGACGGCCAAGCACTCGGCATCGCGCCGGGCACGCTCAGGATTTGAGTCCGCCAGGCGGAAGGCCGACGAGGGTCTTTCGCGAGGGTCTCACCAGCGAGGAGCGCGCCGAGCTGTAGCGCCTGCACCGCCAGCGCTTCAAGGCGAGAGACGAAGCGAGTTTCGCGTTGTTCACTTCCATCGAGGGTTTCTCTAATCCGCACAGGCGACACTCGTCGCTCGGCAACTTGTCGCCGCAGAGCTCTGGAGCGGAGACTGGAGCAGCGACGGCAAGAAGCTGTCGCGTGCTGGTTCTCAGGAGTCAACGAAGACGGGGCGACTTCACTCTGCTCGCGTAGCGTGACAGTGTTGAGCGGTCGGGAGGGCCATGATCAGTGAGCAGTTTGTTGCGCCCGGTGCGCCACAGAGCATACTGCGCTTCCTCGTCGCCGTCGAAGTCCGGCACCTGGCCTTCGACGGCTCGGAGACGGCCGGACTGATCGTCGTGGACTACCGCGTCTGCGACGACGTGGCTCTGTTCTTCGCCGGTGCCCTTGAGGTGGGTTTCCCGATCGAGAAGGTCATCCCCGCCAACGTGTATGGCTGGGACGACGAGGCCATGATGACCGACAACGACTCAAGCGGCTACAACTACCGGCAGATCGCGGGATCGGGTCAACTGTCCCTGCACGCCTTCGGCAGGGCGCTGGACATCAATCCGCGGCAGAATCCCTACATTTACTACGCGGCGGATGGTAAAGCTCTGACTCGGCCCTCGGGGGCGGTGCATAATCCGTATGTCGCAGGGGCGCTCCATGCAGCTCACCCCCTCGTCGAGCTGATGAGGGAGCGCGGCTGGGAGTGGGGCGGGGACTGGACTCCCGCGGGCGGTCGTGTGGATTACCAGCACTTCCAGAAGGCCAGGGGGTCGGGGCGATGAGCGCCGTCGATCGCGTGGATCCGAGAGGACTCCGCAGGGTTCAGGTTCTTTTCTTCATCAATGGGCTGACCGGAGCGGCCCTGCTGCCCTTTTTCCCCCTGTTTCTGCAGGACCGCGGACTGACTTCTCAGGCGATCGGTGCGACACTCGCGGCATGTAATGCCGCAGCGGCTGCGGCCTCCTTCGCATGGGGTCACGCGGCAGATGCGAGACTTGGACCTGTGGCGGCGCTTCGCATTTCCGCTGCGCTGACGGCTACGCTTGCTCTTGTGCTTGCCTTCTGCGGATCCACCTTTGCCGCGACACTCGCCATCAGCCCTCTCGTCTGGGCGGTCGCGACTCCGCGCAACGGCCTGCTCGATGTGCTCGCGTTGACTCGCTTCGGTGGAGATGAGCGCTGGCGCTATGGGCGCGTCAGGCTGTGGACGAGCGCCGGGTGGGCGGCGTCGGGGCTGGCCTGCGGCGCTCTGTTTGCGCGAAGCGGGTTTGGTCCGGCGCCGGTGCTTTTCGCGTGCGGCGTCGTCGTGCTCGCCATCGCAACGTCAGGCACTCCCGATGTCGCTGCTCCTCCCCGCGCCTTGTCTGATTTGCGCGGCGTGGGGCGTGTGTTTCGAGCTGCGCCCGGATTCCCGCTTCTCCTCCTCGCCCTGCTGTGCGCAGGGACTGCGCAGACGGGTGCTTCCGCGTTCGTAGGGCTTACGATCGTCGATCTGGGCGGCGGCGTGTTCATGGTCGGCGTTGCCGCTGCCCTGACGGCCATCGTGGAGATTCCGCTCATGTGGTATGGAGGCTCGCTCGCGCGCAAAGTCGGGCCCGGGGTTGTCTGCGTAACGGGACTCGCGGTCCAAGCCTGTGTGTACGCGATCTGGATGACGTCGCCGACAGCCGGTCTCATCGTCTCCGCGGCAGCGCTCAATGGATCAGGATTTGCCCTTTTGCACATCGCATCGGTGCTTCTTGTGGCCAAGTTTGTGCCGGAGAGACAGCTGGCGTCCGGCCAAATCATGGCCCAGACGGCCGCATGGTCGATTGGCCCCATCATCGGTACCTTGATGGGCGGCCTTTTGTTCGGAGCCTGGGGGAGATCGGCGCTGTTTGCTGTGACCTTTGCTCTCAGTGGGGGTGCGATTGCGTTTGTCTTCCTGGCTTTGCGACGGCATGCTGTGCCTAGCCGCTCGCGGGGATGACCGGCTGGGAGAAGGCGCGGTTGGTGCGGGATCTGCTGCCGTGGCCCTATCCGCCGCCCCAGGGAGCTGAGTGCGCTCGGCGTCTCAGCCTTTCTAAGGGCAATTTGACTCGCTCCCTCCACGGCCTGCTCGAGATCCTGCGGCGCCGGCGTCTTGGCGATCACCCCGAGGCTGACGAAGCGGCGGCCGGTGCCGGCTCACTCGTCGTTCTGCTTGGCGAGTGCGGCAGTCCGGTCGGGAACGATGCTGATCACGTCGCTTGCGTCTGTTGATCTGGCGATCGAGGTGCTCCTGGAGGTGTTGCTCCAGGCCTGGGTCAGACCTCAGGGCCAAAGGATCAATGAGGAGCCACATGCACGTTTCGGAAGCGGACGAAGTAGACGAAGCAGAGAGAGATGTCTTGCGCCGCCGGGGCGCCTGAACGTATTGGCCAGAACGAACAAGACGGAGCATCATGCTGAAAGACGTCCTCGAGAACGGCCTTGCGGTGGTGTTCTGCGGCACGGCCGCCAGCGCCCGATCGGCCGCCGTCATGCAATACTACGCGGGTCGCGGCAACAAGTTCTGGCGCATCCTGCACGAGACGGGGCTGACGCCGCGTCGACTCGCGCCGGCGGAGTACCGGCTGCTCCCGCAGTTCGGGATCGGCCTGACCGACATTGTGAAGGGCCAGTCCGGAGCCGATCGGGACATCGACTTCGCTGCGGGCGGAGCTGAGCGCGTGCGTGAGGCGCTGCTCCACTACGCGCCCGCGTACGTCTGCTTTAACGGCAAGCGCGCCGCCCGGGAGTTCTTCGGCGCCACCTCGGTCGCCTACGGCCGCTCGGCCGAGCGTGTCGGCTCCACGGCCGTCTTCGTGCTGCCGTCGACCGCCGGGCTGGCCAGTGGGTTCTGGGACGATTCCTACTGGCACGCCGCGGCCGCAGCCGTGAGATCGTGGCGCTCGGGTGTGCTGTGAGCCGCCGGCGCGCGGCACGCACGTTGCGACGTCAGGCGGTGCAGAGGGATCCCTGGTGCCCGGAGGCATCCTCATCAAGGCTCTACGATGCTGATACCGACGATCGCCGCCGTTTCTGCGGCGAGGGTGCCGACCCACGCGACCCCGGCCGCGTGGTACTGTGGCACATCGGCAGGCGCAGCGGAGGAGCGATGCGTGGATGTGGAGCGGAGGGAAGCGAAGAGCCGGATGACGGTGAGGCGCGACGAGCGTACGCAGCGCTACTTCCAGGAGAATACGCCGACCTACTCCCTGGGTCGCTACAATGAAGTTGTCGGGTTCCTCCGTGACGACGCGTGCGACGGCGCCGCCCTGCTCGATATCGGCTGTGGGTGTGGCAACGTCCTCAAGCTCATCAGGGACAATACGCCCGTGTGCGAGCTCGCCGGCCTCGACGTCAGCTCCGCCTACCTCGGCCAATGCGCCGGCGCCGTGCCCGGCTGCGCGACCTACCTCGGCTCGATCCTCGACGTCGATCTGAGTACACAGGTGCAGAGGTCGTTCCGCTACGTTCTGGTCGGAGCTGTGCTGCATCACCTCGTCGGAGTGACCCGCGGTGAGTCCCTGGCGTACGCGCGGCAGGGCCTGGTGGGTGCGTGGTCGCTTGTGGATCCGGGAGGCGCGCTCATCCTCATGGAGCCGACCTTCCGCCCGCATTGGGCGATGAGCGCGCTCTTCTACGTTAAGCGGCTGGTGAGCAGAGTCACCTCGAGGAGGGTGGCCCTGTTCGGCTACTGGAACAACCTGGGCGAGCCGGTCGTCTCGTACTTCTCCCACGACGAGCTGCTTGCAGAGGCAACGGCCCTGCGCGGCGCGGAGGTCGTCATCTGCCTCAGAAAGACCAAGCGCCTGCCAGCGCCCTGGCGCCTCGCGGGCGTGACGGAGCGCGCCGACTCTGTGATGATCGTCCGCAAGAGGGCGTGAGCCGCGGTCGACCGGCGCACGCCGGTCCTGAGGGTCTCCACGCCCGCGCCGGGTGTCGTTCGCCGGCGGCGCAGGGAAAACCCCGGCGTCTCGCGTTCGGGCGCGCTGTGGCCGCCGGCGCGCGGCACGCACGTTGCGACGTCAGGCGGCGCCGCGAACGCTGCGGCATCGCGCTCGGGCGCCCCTAGGCGGAGAGGAAGCCGCCGTCCACCGGAATGGCCGCGCCGTGCACGTACGACGCCAGGTCGGAGGCCAGGAACAGAGCTACGCGGGCCACCTCCTCGGGCCGGCCGTATCTGCCGAGCGGCAGCCGCTGCAGGAAGTCCCAGCCCGCCTTCACGAGATCGAGCCTCGCCTCGGTGAACACGCGCTTCGCCATCGACTCCGTCCCCGGCGTCCTGATGCCGCCGGGGATGAGGGCGTTTATTCGGAACCCCTTGCGCCCGAACTCGCGGGCTAGCGCACGCGTCAGCCCGAGGACCCCCGCCTTGCTGGTGGCGTACGAGACCATCTGGCTCTTGAAGGCGCTGACGGCTTCGATCGATGACACGTTGATGATCACGCCGCCTCCGGCGCCGCGCGTCCGGATGAACCCCTGGCACATCCAGAAGAGCGACTCCAGGTTGACCTGCATGACGCGCTCGAACTGGGGCTCGTCGACTTCGAGGAACTTCCGCATCGGGTAGATCCCAGCGTTGTTGACGAGCGTGTCGATCGGGCCATGGGCCTGGGACTCGTCCCAGAATGCGTCGACCTCCTCCTTGTTGCCGAGGTCGATGGTGTGGCGGCGCACGGGAGCGCAGCCGCCGCCCTCCAGCTCGCGGCAGACGCTCGCCAGGCCCGACTCGTTCACGTCCAGCAGGACGAGCTGAGCGCCGGCATCGGCGAACGCCATGGCCATCGCTCGGCCGATGCCCGCCGACGCGCCTGAGATGAGCACGCGCCTTCTCGAGAGATCGAGGGATTTCCATACGTCCACGGCTGCTCCCCTGGCTCCTTCCTGTCTTCCGTTCACGATCCCTGCTAGAATCAATCTTTACGCGGGCATCTATAATACGGCGGCGGGCCGGCGGACACCGTAGGCTCGCCGCCGACCCGCTTGACGCGCTTCCGAGCCGGATTCTAGAGTCAGGCGGTGGCCCCTTGCGGCCGTCCCCTGACACTCACGCCCATCGTCCCGAGAGAGGCTTTCCCCATGCCAGAGATCGACACCTCCATTAAGACCAAGGAGTACTACCTCGACACTCCGCAGGAGAACGACCGCTATTTCCTCAAAGGATCGGCGAACTACGACTGGGGGATGAAGAACCGACTGGCGCGCATCTTCGACCCCACGAGCGGCAAGACCGTGATGCTGGCCTTCGACCACGGCTACTTTCAGGGTCCCACCACCGGCCTCGAGCGCATCGACGTGACGATTCGCCCGCTCGCCCCCTACTCCGACGCGCTCATGTGCACGCGTGGGGTGCTGCGCAGCCTTATGAACCCCGAGTCGCCCAATGCCGTCGTGCTGCGCGCCTCCGGTGGCCCCTCGATCCTCAAGGATCTCTCCGACGAGCGCATCGCCGTCGACGTGGAGGATGCGCTGCGGCTCAACGTGAGCGCGGTGGCTCTGCAGGTCTTCATCGGCGGCACCTACGAGACGCAGTCGGTGCACAACATGACCAGCATGGTCAATGCCTGCAATCGCTACGGTATCCCGGTGCTGGGCGTGACGGCGGTCGGCAAGGAGCTCACGCGCGACGCCCGTTACATCGGCCTGGCTACGCGCATTCTCGCCGAGCTCGGCGCGGCGTTCGTCAAGACGTACTACGTGGACGACTTCGAGACGGTGACGGCCGCCTGCCCCGTGCCGATCGTGATCGCCGGCGGCAAGAAGCTCGAGGAGCTCGAGGCGCTGCAGATGGCGCGCGACGCGATCGACCGCGGCGCGGCGGGCGTCGACATGGGCCGCAACGTGTTCCAGTCGGACGCGCCGGTGGCCATGATCCAGGCGGTGCGCAAGGTGGTGCACGAGGGCGCCTCGGCCGAGGAGGGCTACAAGCTCTATCGCGAGCTCAAGAGCGCGGGCGCATGAACGTAGGGATGTACTACGGCAACGACGACGTCCGCGTCGAGGAGCAGCCGCTCCCCGAGGTGGGGCCGGGCGACGTGTTGATCAAGGTCCGGGCCAGCGGTATCTGCGGCTCGGATCTCATGGAGTGGTATCGCATCAAGCGCGCCCCGCTGGTCCTCGGCCACGAGGTCACCGGCGACGTCGTCGAGGTGGGCGAGGACGTCGCGGGGCTCAAGGTCGGCGATCGGGTTTTCGCCACGCACCACGTGCCCTGCGGCGAGTGCCTCGAGTGCCTGCGTGGCCACGAGACCGCCTGCCGGACGTTCCAGGAGGTCAACAACTTCACGCCCGGCGGGTTCTCCGAGTACCTGCGGGTCAGCGGCCGCAGCGTTCGCACCGGGATTCTGCGGCTGCCCGACGAGGTCTCCTACGAAGTGGGCACCTTCGTGGAGCCGCTGGCGACGACGGTGCGGGCTCTGCGGACGATCGGCCTTCGACCGGGCGACAGCCTGCTGATCTACGGCGCGGGGCTCGCCGGCATCCTCTTCGTGAAGCTCGCCAGGGCGCTCGGCGTCGGCACGGTCGCCGTCGCCGACATCGACGAGTATCGCCTGGAGATGGCGCGGGCGGCGGGCGTCGATCTTGCGGTCCCCGCCGCTCTCGACGTGCCGCGCCTCTTCGTCGAGCACGACGGGCGGCTCGCCGACAAGGTGATCATCTGTACCGGCGCGGGCAGCGCCGCCGAGGCGGCCCTGCGGAGCGTCGGCCGCGGCGGCACCATTCTCTTCTTCGCCGTGGGTCGTCCGGGCGAGACCCTGGCCGTCGACTTCAACCCCTTCTGGCGCAACGACGTCAGCTTGCGCACCTGTTACGGGGCGGCGCCGCTCGATAACTGGCAGGCGCTCGAGCTGCTGCGCCGCGGTGTCGTGCAGGTCGACGACATGATCACACACCGCTTCCCGCTCGAGCAGATCGGCGAAGCCTTCAGGACGGCCGCACGTCCCAGCGAGTGCCTCAAAGTGCTCGTCGAGCCGGGGCGCTGAGGAGCGGGCGTCGCGCGATTCCCGGCGGCCGCCGGTTAATGAGTTGTGTGCGAAGTGAATAGCATGAAAAACAAAGCGGAGATCGCTTGTCATCGGAGGAGCTTGTGGGACGCAGGAAGATCCACATCACGGAGAGCGACAGAGATAGGCTGGCAGGGCTGATCAACGCGGCCGAGGCCTTCGGCGAGTACGGCCCGGTCGATCTGGCGTCGCTCAGAGAAGAGCTGGACAGAGCGGTGATCGTTGCTGCATCCGAGATCCCGGCCAACGTCGTGACCATGAACTCGCGGCTGCTCTTGCGCAACGTGGACACCTCGGAGGAGATGGAGTGTTCGCTGGTGTTCCCCGAGGACGCCGACATGTCGTCGCGGGCGATCTCGGTACTTGCCCCTGTCGGCATGGCCATCCTGGGGTACGCCGAGGGCGATGTGATCGACTGGCCGGTCCCGTCAGGCATTCGCCACTTCATCGTTGAGAGGATCCTGTACCAGCCGGAGGCCGCGGGCGACTACGACCTGTAATGCCGGTCGGCTTCGCGGTGCGACGTATCCGGGGTGTATGCGAGCTTGCCGCCGAGCCGGCAGCTTGTTGAGCGCCTCCCTGCGGTGAACGCAGTGACTGCCGTCCCGGCCGCCTACCCGAGGGCCACGTCGAGAGTCATCATGACCGCGAAGCCGACTATGGCGGCCATCGTCGCGAGATCGGAGTGGTGGCCGCGCTGCGACTCCGGAATGAGCTCCTCGACGACGACGAAGATCATAGCGCCGGCGGCGAAGGCGAGAGCGTAGGGCAGTAGCGCCGCGACGTGCACGACCGCGGCTGCTCCCACTACAGCCGCCGCCGGCTCCACGGCTCCCGAGATCTGGCCGTACCAGAAGCTGCGCCATCGTGAGAGCCCCTCCCGCCGCAGCGGCATCGATACCGCTGTGCCCTCGGGGAAGTTCTGGATACCGATGCCGATGGCGAGAGCGATGGCGGCTCCCAGGCTGGCGGCGGGGGCGCCGGCCGCTGCCGCGCCGAAGGCGACGCCGATCGCCAGCCCCTCCGGGATGTTGTGGATGGTAATGGCCAGTACGAGGAGGATGCTGCGCTGGAGCTGCGTCTTGGGGCCCTCCGCCTCGGTGATGGGGAGCCCGAGATGAAGGTGTGGCAGGAAGCGATCGACCAGGCGGAGGAAGATCCCGCCGCAGAGGAAGCCCACGACCGCCGGCATCCAGGCGGGGACGTCGGCGCTCTCCTCGGCGAGCTCGATCGCCGGCGCCAGCAGCGACCAGTAGCTGGCGGCGATCATGACGCCGGCCGCGAAGCCGAGCATGGCGTCGAGCAGGCGCTGGCTGAAGTCGCGCCTAAGGAACACAAGCGCTGCCCCGGCGGCGGTGAGCCCCCACGTGAAAGCGGTGCCCAGGAGCGCCTGGAGCACCGGGTCAAGTTCGCTCAGCCAGTTCACGGCGGTGTTCTACCCCGTGAGTGCCCTGTTCAACACCGCGACCGCACGGTGTAAGGTGTGCTTTCGTCGGCACAGGCCGCTACAGATTCACGCATCCTCAAGGAGCGCCCAACATGGTGAAGCACATCGTCTTCTGGACCCTGCGGGAGTCGGCCGGCGGCCGGACCGCCGCCGAGAACGCCCGCGAGATCAAAACACGGCTCGAGCGGCTCAACGGCCGCATTCCCGGCCTCGTGCATCTCGAGGTCGGCATCGACTTCTCGCGCGGAGATGCCTCTGCCGACGTAGCCCTCTACTCCGAGTTGACCGATCGCGAGGCGCTCCAGGGGTACCGGGGTCACCCGGAGCACGTCGCGGCCGTCCAGTTCATCAACACGGTGTGCGCTACGCGGATGGTCGCCGACTACGAGGTGTAACCCCAGGGAACGGTTTCGCCGGTCATCTCACGGAAGGGAGGGCACGCTCTCATGACGCGTGTCGCCGCTAGTGAGCGCCTGGGGCTCTCGTCCGCCGAGGCGGCGCAGCGCTTCGCGGCGGACGGACCCAACGAGCTGCCGACGGCCCGGAAGCGTAACATCCTGCAGCAGATCCTCGCCGTCCTCAGCGAGCCCATGCTCCTCCTGCTCGTCGGCGCCGGCACGGTCAACTTCGTGCTGGCGGAGCCGCTGGACGGCGCCGTCCTCATGTCGTTCGTCCTGGTCGTGATCGCGATCGAGGCCTACCAGGAGCACAAGACCGAGAACGCGCTGGCGGCCTTGCGCGACCTCTCTTCGCCGCGGGCGCTCGTGGTGAGGGACGGCCAGCGTATGAGGATCCCCGGCCGGGAGGTCGTGTGTGGGGACCTTGTCCTCCTGGCGGAGGGCGACCGCGTGCCGGCGGACGCGCAGCTTCTCGAGTGTGAGAACGTCTCCGTCGACGAGTCAGCTCTCACCGGTGAGTCGGTGCCCGTGCGCAAGTGCCGCTGCGCGCCGGAGGGGCCGGTGGAGGAGCTTGCGCGTCCCGGCGGCGACGGTACGTCGTGGGTGTTCTCGGGCACGCTGATCGTCAAAGGTCAGGGCCTCGGCCTCGTCGCCCAGACCGGCGCCGGCACCGAGCTGGGCCGGATCGGCAAGGCCCTCCGCGCGATCGAGATAGAGCGCACGCCGCTGCAGCGCGAGATCGATCGTCTTGTGCGCACCATCGCCGTGCTCGGCCTTGCCGCGGCGGCACTGGTCGTGGTCGTCTACGGCCTCACGCGCGGCAACTGGCTTGAGGGCCTCCTCGCCGGCATTGCGACGACGATGGCGATGCTGCCCGAGGAGTTCCCGGTCGTGCTCACCGTCTTCCTTGCGCTCTGCGCCTGGCGTCTCTCGCAGAAGCATGTGCTCACGCGCCGCTCGCCGGTGCTTGAGACGCTCGGCTCGGTGACGGTGCTGTGCGTCGACAAGACCGGAACCCTGACCCAGAACCGCATGACCGTGCGGGAGCTCGTCGTGGACGGCGAGGTGTACCGTATCGACGAGGGGCGGCTGCCGGAGCGCTTTCACGAGATCGCCGAGTTCGCCGTGCTCGCCTCGCCGGTCGATCCCTTCGACCCAATGGACACGGCGTTCAAGGCGCTCGGCGAGCACTACCTGGCCGACACCGAACACCTCCACGCCGACTGGGTCCTCCAGCGCGAGTACCCTCTCTCCGAAAAGATGCTCGCGCTCTCGCACGTCTGGCGCTCGCCCGACAGCAACCACTACGTGATTGCCGCGAAAGGCGCGCCCGAGGCGATCGCCGACCTCTGTCACTTCGACGAGGCGCGGCTGGCCGCGCTGATCACTCAGGTCGAAGCCGCGACCGCCGACGGGTTGCGCGTCCTCGGCGTGGCCCGTGCGGGCTTCAGCCTCGCCGACGGCCTCCCCGCGGAACAGCACGACTTCGAGTTCGAGTACATCGGCCTGGTCGGCCTGCAGGACCCTGTGCGCCTCGGCGTCGCGGAGGCGGTCGCCGAGTGCGGCCACGCCGGCGTTCGCACAGTGATGATCACCGGCGACTATCCAGGAACGGCGCTCGCCATCGCCCGCGAGATCGGGTTTGGCCACGCCGATGGCTGCATCACCGGCCCCGAGCTTGAGATGATGACCGACGACGAGCTGGCCGGCCGCATCGGCGCGGTGAATGTCTTCGCCCGCATGGTGCCGGAGCAGAAGCTGCGGCTGGTTCGTGCGCTCAAGGCGAACGGCGAGGTCGTCGGCATGACCGGCGACGGCGTCAACGACGCCCCCGCCCTGCGCGCGGCGGACATCGGCATCGCCATGGGCGCGCGCGGCACCGACGTGGCGCGCGAGTCGGCCGCGCTCGTCATCACCGACGACGACTTCGGCTCGATCGTCGGCGGCGTGCGGGAGGGGCGCGGCCTCTTCGACAAGTTGCGCAAGGCGATGTCCTACATCATCGCCGTGCACGTCCCGATCGCCGGCATGTCCCTCATCCCCGTCTTCGTGAAGGGCTGGCCTCTGGTGCTGCTGCCGATCCAGATCGCCTTCCTCGAGCTGATCATCGATCCGGCCTGCTCGGTTGTGTTTGAGGCGGAGCAGACCGACCCCGAGACGATGAGCCGCCTGCCGCGACGCCCGGGCGCGCCCATGTTCGGGCGGCGGGTGCTCATGATCGCCGCTCTGCAGGGCGTCTCGGTGCTCATGGCGGTCTTCGCCGTGTACCTCTGGGGGATGCTGATCGGACGCACCGACGACACCGTTCGCTCCCTGACGTTCGCGACGCTGGTCGTCGGCAATCTCGCGCTGATCCTCGTCAACCGCTCGTGGCGGCTCAGCATTGCGCGGGCCATCGTCGAGCGGAGGAACCCCACGCTCCCCTGGATCCTCGGCGTCGCGGCGCTGTGCCTCGTGTTCCTGCTCAGCGTGCCGGCGCTGCGCGACGCGTTCTCCTTCGGCGCGATTACGCTGCTCGACGCCGGTGTGGCGGTGCTTGCCGGCTTAGCCGGCGTCGCGTGGTTCGAGGCGTACAAGGCCGTGACGAGCCGGAGCCGCGGTCGAGCCGGTGCAGTGTATTGAGGAAGGGCGAATGCGCCGCCCTCAAGGCGGCCGGCTGCGAGGGGGCAGTGAGCGTCGTCAGTACTCGATGCCGGCGCGTGCTGCCGCGCCGTGCCGGTAGTAGTGCTTGACCTCGCGCATCTCCGTGACGAGGTCGGCGCTGTCGAGCACCACCGCCGGCGCCCAGCGGCCGGTGAGGACGAGGTCGACATGCTCCGGCCGTTCATCGATGAGATCGAGGCAGTCGGCCTGGGTGAGCAGGTCGAACCAGAGAGCGACGTCGATCTCGTCGAGCACGACGACGTCGTAAGCCCCTGAGCGCAGGGCCGAGCGGGCCCGGTCGAAGCCGCGGAGTGCAGCCTGGGAGCGGCTGTCTCCGTTCCCTGAGGACCGCGCCTTTGCGCCCCCGAACTGCTCGACCTCGATGAGGTCGTTGCTCGCGATGGCAGCGACTTCGCCGCAGGAGCGATCCTTCATGAACTGACCGATGAACACGCGCTTTCCGTGGCCCGCGGCGCGAAGAGCGAGCCCGAACGCTGCCGTGGTCTTCCCCTTGCCGTCGCCGGTGTACACGTGGATGTGGCCTGACATCACTGCATCCCTCCCTCGAGGTTCGCGACAGTGGTTCCCGGCAGCGGTCTCCTGGCTTCCGCTTCGTCCTACTTGCCGCGCCTTCCCACCTGTAGGGCAGTGGCCAGCGTGCGGTGTTCGTCGGCGGTCACAGTTGCGGGGCAGCACCGGTCTCGCACCGGTTTCCGGAAGTTGCCGAGATAATACTTCTCAACACTAGCAGTGCGGCAGCCAGTGCGTCAACAGAAGCACAGCATTTCGATGACGGATCTGGAGATCGTGCTCTGGTCGCGAATCAGGTTGATCTGGCGAGGAGCCACGTGAGCTGCGGTCGACAATCCGGCGATTGACAGCGGAAAGGACAACGATAAGACTTGGCAGTATGCTCCGCCACCTTGCAGACCACGCCAGCTCCGTCGAGGAGACCTTTGCAGCCCGCGGCATCGCGCTCACGCGCCAGCGGCTCGCGATCTGGAAGCACTTCTCGGAGTCGAGCCGTGCGGCCACCATTGGCGAGGCCGCCGAAGCTCTTAAACCGGCGGGTATCGGCCAGGCCACCGTGTACCGCACTGTCAATCTTCTCGCTGAGCTGGGGTTGCTCGTGCGCATCCAGGACAGGAGCGGTGAGGTCTGTTATACGGCCACGCGGATCGGCCACAATCACCCGCTGATCTGCGGGATCTGCCGCAAGGTCGTTGACTTCAGCGGCGACGGCGATCTCGCCTACCTCGAGAAGCAGCTCGAGCGAGAGACGGGGTTCGCCATCTACGGACACCATCTGGAGGTGTACGGCGTGTGCCCGGGCTGCAGGAAGGACGCCCGCGGCGACAAGCCGGGAGCCGGCGACGCTGCAGAAGCCAAGCCTCCGGCGTGACCAGCGCTGCGGAGCTAGTCACGGAGGGCGACTCGTCCGTCGCCGGCCGCCGCTTCTTCTGTTCATGGAGCGGCGGCAAAGACGCCTACCTCGCTTTCGCCCGGTCCGTCGCCGCCGGCGGCCTGCCGGAGGCGCTGGTCTGTATGCTGCACGAGAGCGGGGAGGTGAGCCGCGGCCACGGACTGCCGCTCGCGCTGCTCGAAGCGCAGGCCGCGGCGCTGGGCGTGAAGCTCGTCACACGGGCGACTACCTGGGACGACTACGAGGCGACCTTCATCGGGGTGCTGCACGAGCTGCGCGCCGCGGGCGTGGAGGCCGGCGTCTTCGGTGACATCGACCTGGAGCCGCACCGCGAATGGGTCGAGCGCGTCTGCAGGGTTGCCGGCCTGAGCTGCCACCTTCCGCTCTGGAAGGAGCCGCGTCGGGCGCTCGTCGCCGAGCTCATCGCCGGCGGCGTCCGTGCCACGGTGGTGGCCGTCGACGCCGCCCGGCTGGGCCCGGAGCTGCTCGGCCGTGAGCTGAACGATGATCTCGTGGCCGAGCTGGAGGCGGCCGGCTGCGACGTCTGCGGCGAAGAGGGCGAGTTCCACACGATGGTCACCGGGGGGGCGCTCTTCGCCGTCCCCGTCGCGCTGAACTGGAGAGGCGTCACCGAGCGCGAGGGGCACCGGGTGCTCGAACTCGAGCCCGTTTCATCACGACGAAAGGAGTACAGAAGGACATGACCACCACCCGTTCCCGCCGCGGATTCTTCGCGGCCGCGATGCTCATTGCGCTGCTGCTGGCCGCCGTCACCCTGGCCGCCTGTGGCTCGGGCGGCGAGGCCACCAGCTCCCCGTCTGCCTCGCCCAGCCCGATCGCTGCGATCGACGACACCGGCGCCGTCGTAGCCTTGCCCCAGCCGGCAGAGCGCATCGTCAGCCTCGCGCCGGCCAACACCGAGATCGCCTTCGCTGTGGGCGCGGGCCCCAAGATGGTCGCCGGTACCAGCTACGATGACTACCCCGCAGAGGCCAGGGCTCTCCCCAAGATCGGCGACTTCTCCAATCCGAGCGTCGAGAAGATCGCGTCGTTCGAGCCCGACCTCGTCCTTGCGGCCGGCGGCATTCAGCAGAGCCTGCGGAGCAAGCTCGAGAAGCTGGGCATGCAGGTCTACGTGGTCGATCCGAAGTCCTACGCGGACGTCATCAAGGGCGTGGAGCAGATCGGGCTCCTTGCGGGGACGTCGGTCGAGGCGCAGAAGGTCTCGCAGGCGATGGCCTTCGCCCGTGACGATGTCGCGGCCATGGCCGCATCGCTCGACAAGCCGACCGTCTTCCTCGAGATTTACAACGAGCCGCTGATGACCGCGGGCAAGGGCACCTTCATCAACGACATGATAACGATCGCCGGCGGCGTCAACCTGGGAGCTACCGCCGGTGAGGGCTTCCCCAACTTCAGCACCGAGGTGCTCTTCAAGTCCGACCCGGACGTCTACATCGCCGACTCCGGCTCCATGAGCAAGCCCGGCGCGATCGCCAAGCGCTCCGGTTTCCGCGAACTCACGGCCGTCAAGGAGGGTCGCGTCTTCGTCATCGACGACAACCTCATCGCGCGGCCCGGCCCGCGGCTCGCCGACGGTCTGCGCGAGCTCGTGGCGATGATCCACCCGGAGGCGGGGTCGCCCGCGCCGTGACCCGGCTCGGGCGGAGAAGTGTCTGGCCGGGCATCGCCCTGGCCGCCGGCGTCCTGGTCGCCTGCGTGCTGGTCTCGCTGGCCCTGGGGCCGGCCTCCCTTTCACTGAGCCAGATCTGGCACACGGTGACAACGGGGCCGGTCCCCGGCGATCTCCAGAACGCTATCTTCTGGCAGATCCGCGTACCGCGTGTCCTCCTCGCCTGTATCGTGGGCGCCGAGCTCGCGGTGGCCGGCGTCATCCTCCAGGATCTCTTCCTCAACCCGCTCACCGACCCGTACGTCACCGGCGTGTCGTCGGGCGCCGCTCTGGGAGCCACCCTGGGCATCGTCCTGCATCTCGCCCAGGTGCCCTGGGTCACCGTGTTCGCCGTGCTGGGGGGTTTCCTCACGCTGCTGGTGGTGTGGACGGCGGCGCGCCGGCGCGGCAGGATCGACGTGTTCGTCCTGCTCCTCGCCGGGGTCACCATCTCCTACCTCGCGAGCGCTGTGGTTACGGTCCTCATGATTCACGCCAACCGGGATATGCACGCGATCATCTACTGGTTGATGGGCAGCTTCTCGGGGCGCGGATGGACCGAGGTCCAGATCGCGCTCATGGCGGTCCCCTTCATGCTGGTGCCCTTCTTCTTCACGAAGGAGATGGACATCCTGCTGCAGGGCGAGAAGCGTGCGCTCGAGCTGGGGGTGGAGGTCGAGCGCGTCAAGCGCGTGCTGTTGATCACGGCCGGCATCCTGACGGCGCTGGCCGTCTCCGTGAGCGGCATCATCGGTTTCGTCGGCCTCGTCGTGCCGCACATCGTGCGGCTGCTGGTGGGTCCTGCGCACCGCAGCCTGGTGCCGGTCTCGCTCCTCGTCGGCGCCGCCATGATGGGAGTGGCCGACCTGCTGTCGCGGACGGTGATCGCCCCCAACGAGATCCCCGTCGGCGTGGTCACCACCTTCGTCGGGGCGCCCCTGTTCGTGTACCTGCTGCGCAGAGTCAGGTCGTGAGCTGTACACTGTCGGGCACCGCCCAATCCGGACGGGCGCCCGCTGACCGTCAGCCGGGCAGTGCCGCCGTCCAGTGTGAGCCGTGATGCGATCGACTCTACTCGCGACCTACGAATTCCCTCCAGCCGGCGGTGGCGGTGTGCAGCGCGTCGCCAAGTTCGCGCGCTACCTGCCTGAGCATGGATGGGAGCCGGTGATCGTGACCAGCGCGCCTACCAGGGGCCGCCCGCTCGACATCACGCTGCTCGACGAGGTCGCGGGCTTGCGCGTGCTACGCCTCCCGCCGCGCCGCGTCTCGACGTATACGGCGGCGCTGCTGGCGCCGGTCAAGCGCGCGCGGGCGCTGCTGCGCCGGCCCGGCGAAGCGCCGGCCGGCTCCAGCGTGTCTGCGGCGGCCTCTCGCTCGGCCTCGCCGGCTCCGACGTCCGCCCGATCGTCTCCAACCGCCCCGTCGGCCTCGGCACGGCTGGCCCGCTGCGTCTCGCTGGACGACGCGTCCTGGTGGGCGCGCGCGGCGGTGGGCGCGGGAGTGAGACTCGGCAGTCGACAGGGCGTGCAGGCGGTGATCGCCAGCGGTCCGCCGTTCTCGGTGACCCGGGCCGGCGCGGCAATGGCTCGCCGACTCGGCGCGCCCCTCGTCGTCGACATGCGCGACGGCTGGCGCGACAACCCCACGGCGTGGTACCCGAGCGCGGCGCACCGGGCGCGGGCGCTCGCCGCCGAGCGCGCCGTTCTCGAGTCGGCCGCCGTGGTTCTCGCGACCACGAGCGTCATCGCCGAAGAGGCGCGGCAGCTCGGCGCGCGCGACGTTCGCGTGCTGCCCAACGGCTACGACGCGGCCGACGTCGCTCCCTGGGAGCCGCATGGCGAAGGGCCCCTGCGGCTGGCTTTCATGGGCAAGATGTACCGTAACCACTCCGAGCCGTGGGATCTGCTGGCGGCGCTCTCCGGCCTGCGCCGGTCGCGCCCCGACCTCGACATCACCCTCGACGTCATCGGCGACGAGTGGAGTGCCGTGCGCGAGAGGGCTGCGACCGACGGCCTCGCCGATCGCGTGAGCTTCGCGGGCTATCTCCCGCATCGCGAGGCCGTGCGCCGGCTCGCGCGCGCCGACGTCGCCGTGGCGATCGTGGCCGACCGGCCCGGCGCCCGCGCCACCGCCCTGGGCAAGCTCTACGAGTACATGGGCGTCGGCATCCCCGTGCTGGCGCTGGTGCCGCCCGACGGCGAGTCGGCGCGGCTCGTGCGTGAGGGCGCCGCCGGCTGGGTGGTCGCATCGCACGACCGGTCGGCCATCGCCGCGCGCCTCACGGAGCTGGCCGAGGGGAAGCGGCTGGGCGCGCCGATGGCCGGTGCCGACCCGGCGTTCGCGGCGCGCTACGACCGTCGCGCCCTCACCGGCGAGCTGGCGGCGGTGCTCGACGAGGTGGTTCCCCGGTGAGGCGGCCCGGGCGGATGCTCGCCGACTCCGCGGGGGCGCAGAGCCTCCGCGCTACGCTCGCCTGGGCCGGAGCGTCCGTCGCCTTAGCGCTGCTCTTCGTGCTGGTCGCGCCCAAGGCGGGCTTCGCCCTCGGCGCGCTCCTCGCCCTCCTGGGGCTGACGGCGTGGTCGCTGCGGCGGCCGGAGCTCCTCGTGGTCGGCTGTCTGGCCGCCGCCATGCTGGGCAACCTCGGGCAGGTTCTCAAGGTAGGCGGCGGCCCGATCACGCTCTACCAGGCCGTCTTCGCTGCAGCTCTCGGCATCTACCTCTGGCTCGTCGTCGCGGGCCGCGAGCGCCTGCCGCGGGCGCCGGCCGGCCTCTGGCTTCTCCTGCTCCTTCTCGCCGGCGCTTTCGCGGCGCTGCCGGTGGCGCAGGACCTGCGCGGCGGCGCCATTGCTTTCGTGAGCCTCACCTCGAGCGTCCTGCTCGTCTTCGTGGTGATCGGCGTGTGCACGACGTGCACGCGCCTGCGCACGGCTCTCCTGGCCTTCGTGCTGCTCACCGCCGCCTTCGGCCTTCTCGCCGTGCTGGAGCGGTTCAAGATCTTCTCGCTCCAGCCTTACTACGAGACGTTCTACGACGGGGTGAGGGCGCGCGTTACCTTTAAGGATCCCAATATCTTCGGCGGGGTGCTCGCCGCCGGGGCGGCCGTCGGGATCGCGCTGGGGGCCGCTGAACGCCGCCTGCGGCGGGCCTTGCTTCTCTGGGGCGCTTCGGCCGCGGCCGCCGCGGGCGTCGTCATGACGCTCTCGCGCGGCGCGTTCCTGGGACTCTTCGTGGGCGCGCTGATCGCTGTGGTTGCGACCCCCATGAGGCCGGCGCGTCGTCTCTCGCTGATCGCCGCAGGCGCGCTCAGTGTGGCGGCGCTCTTTCTCGTGGTGCTCGACCCGAGCTGGGTCGCCTCGAAGGTGACCGGCATCACGAGCAACAGCTCCGCTCTATACCGGATCTATCTCGGCCGTAGCGCCATACGTATGTTCGAGGCCCACCCGTTCGGGGTCGGCCCGGGCAACTGGCAGAGCGCCATCCTCGCGTACCGCGACACGCGGGTTCCCGCCTCCTTGCTGGCTTCGCATACGACGTATCTCACGGTCCTCGTGGAGACCGGCATCCTGGGGTTCGTGGGGATCGTGGGCGCACTTCTCGTGTATGGATGGGTGACAGCGAAGGCGGCCTTCCTGGCCGTCCGTCGTGAGGTCCGCGAGCTGGCAGCTGCCGCCCTCGCCGGGGGCGCCGTGCTGCTGGTGCAGTCGCTCACGTACAGTCTCGAGACGAGCAAATTCCTATGGTTCATGGTGGGGGCGGGGGTCGCGGCCGCTGCGCTCACCCGTGTCCCTGAGAGCGAGGAGGCTTCATGACGCAAGGCGGAGGTTCGCTACACGCTCGCGAGATCGTGCGACGCCAATGGATGGTAGTCGTGGCTGCGGTCCTGATCGGGCTTGCGGCGGCTACGGTGCTCGCCAGGAGCGAGACACAGACGAGCTGGAAGGCATCGCAGACGGTCACCATCGCCGCTTACCCCGGCGGCATCACGAGCTCGGCCAAGGGCGATCTCGTGGTCACGGCCGCCAGCACGCCGAGCGTGCTGCGCGCCGCCGAGGAAGAGCTCGGTCTGGACCGCGGAGCGCTGACCGGTACGGTCAGCTCGGCGCTGTTGACGGCCGACAAGTCAACGGCCTCGATCACGGTGACGGCGTCCTCGAAGGACGCGGCTCTCGCCCGTCTCGAAGCGGTCACCGCGGCCGTGGTCGACTACATCATGGCGCCCTACGAAGGGTACTTCGCCGTCAACAGGGAGAAGGCTGCCGCCAACGCGGCGTGGGCAAAAAAGCTTGCAGGCTCGATCGAGAGGCTGGAGAAGGCCGCTGCCTCGCTTCCTCCCGCCGACCGTTCGGGTTACCACAATGCGGTGATAGGCGTTGAGAAGCAGTGGCACGACGCGGTCTCGGCCGCCCGCGAGGCGAAGCAGAGCACCGAGCTGCTTCGCGCCTCGGCGTACGTCGATCCGGAGCCGCGTACGAGCATGTCTTCTTCCGGCGGCCTGCAGGCCTCCGCCGTCGTCCAGGGCGGCCTGCTCGGCCTCATCGCCGGCGTCGCCGTGGCGCTGGTCCGCGAGGTGCTGCGCGCGCGGCGTGTGAGAGGCGACACAACCTCGTGATGCCGCGCCGTCCCAAGGTCTGCCTCGTCCAGTACAACTCGTCGCGCTTTCTGGCGCGCGTCGACAGGAGCGCGCGCGCCCTGGCCGGCGACGGCTGGGACGTCGTGCTCATCGCGATCAAGGACGACGAGACCGCGGCCTTCGAGGATCGCGGCGACTACGTCGTCAAGCGGGTCGAGCTTCGCTCCAGGCGTCTGCCTCGCTGGACCCGGCCTCTGCGGTTCGTCGAGGCGGTCGGCAGGACGTTCTGGGCCGCCTGGCGCGAGAACGCCGACGTCTACAATCCGCGCGACATCTACCCGATGCTGGTGTGCCATCTGGCCGCCAGGCTGCGCGGGGCGGCCGTGGTCGCCGACTCCGACGAGCTCAACCTCTACCGCAACTGGCCCTGGACGAAGGCCTGGTGGTGGAAGCCCGTGGCCAGGACGTACGAGGGCTTCTTTCTGCGGCGCGCGGCCGCCTGCATCACCTCCGACCACGGCCGTGCGGACGTGCTGGTGGCGGAATACGGCATCCCGCGGCCGACCGTCATCCTCAACGTGCCCGAGCTGCGCGAGAAGCCGGAGCCCGACCTGGCCTTCCGGGAGCGTGTCATCGGCGACAAGCGCTGGCTGCTCATCTACCAGGGCGTGCTCGTCCCCAACCGGGGTCTGCCGCAGCTCATCGATGCCATGAAGCGGCTCGACGACTGCGCGCTGGTGCTGGTGGGCATGGGCCATCTGCGCGACGAGCTGTGTCGCAAGGTGCGCGACGAGGGGCTGAGCGATCGAGTCACGATCCTCGATGCGGTCCCGTACGATGAGATGATGCGCATGACCGAGGCGTGCGACGCGGGGGTCATCCCCATCGTCGGCGCATGCTTGAGCTACGTGTATGCGGCCCCCAACAAGCTGTTCGAGGACATGATGGCCGGCATCCCGGTGGTCGCCAGCGACCTGCCCGACACGGCGGCGGTGGTACGTGCCGAGCGCGTTGGGACCCTGATCGCCGACGCGCGGCGCCCGGAAGACATCGTTGCGGCCATTCGTGCGCTGCTCGACGACGAGGAGCCGCCGCGGGTCAAGGGCGAGCGCGCTCGCGCCGCGGCGCTCGCCCGCTACAACTGGGAGCTGGAGCGCCCCAGGCTCGTCGCCGTGTTCGACCGTCTCCGCCTCTGCAGGGGTGATTCGGCGTGAGCCTGCTCTCCGTCGCCGGGGTGTCGTTCGCCTACGACAAGCGGGCGGTGCTCAAGCGCATCTCCTTCGAGATGGAGGCCGGCGACTTCGTCGGCGTCGTGGGCCCCAACGGCAGCGGCAAGAGCACGCTCATCGGTCTGATCGACGGCCTGCTCAGGCCGGCGGCCGGCGAGGTGCAGATTCACGGCCGTTCCGTGAGCTCGTACCGCCGTCGCGAGATCGCCCGCGAGGTGGCGCTCGTGCCCCAGCGATTCGATCTCGACTTCGATCTCACGGTGCGTGAGGTGGTGGAGATGGGCTCGTACTGTCGCTACGGCGCCGCCGCGGCGGGCGCGGGCGCGAGCGCGCAGGCCACTCTGGAGCGGCTGGGCATAGGCGGGCTCTCCGGCCGCCCGTTCACGGAACTCTCCGGCGGCGAGCGGCAGCTGGTGGTCCTCGCCCAGGCGCTGATGCAGGAGGCAGGCCTCCTCCTGCTCGACGAGCCTGCCTCGGCGCTCGACGTTTCGCACCAGCTTCGTCTCTTCGATCTGCTCAAGGAGCTCAACGACGAGGGCCTCACCGTCCTCTGCATCCTGCACGACCTCAATCTCGCGCTTCACTACTTCGACAAGCTGGTCGTGCTCTCCAAGGGCGAGGTTGCCGCGTTCGGGCCGCCGGCCGAGGTGCTGCGGCCCGAGGTCGTCGGGGCAGTCTATGGTGTGCGCGCGTACATGCACCGGCACGCGGGGCGCAACTACCTCACTTACTCCCCGTGGCTGTGGGAGGGGCACCTCGGCCGCGTGCACATCGTCGGCGGCGGCGGCACCGGCTCCGGGTTGATGCGCGATCTGGTGGACGTCGGGTACGACGTGTCCGCCGGCGCCCTCAACGTCCTCGACACCGACGAGCAGACCGGCCGCGAGCTGGGTCTCTCCATGGCGGTGGAGGCGGCCTTCTCTCCGATCGGCGACGAGGCCCATGCCGCCAACCGCGAGCTCATGGCCGGCGCCGACCTCGTCATCGTCGCGGCGGTCCCGGTGAGCAGCGGCAATCGTCGCAATATCGAGGCGGCCGTCGAGGCGGCCGCCGCGGGTACTCCGGTGTGGGCGCTGCGGGGCGTGCTGGACGACGACTTCGTCGGCGTGACTTCGCTGCTGGAGCCCGGCGGGGTCAGATTCTTCACCGATGAGGAGTCGATCGTGAACGAGCTTCGCGAGCGCAGCTCTCTGGCGGGGAATCTGCTTTAGGCTTCGCCTGCGTGGCCCTTTCGTGGCCCTCACGGGGCGCTGCGCGTGATCCTGGCGTAGTCCTCGTGTGGCTCTCTGCGCGGTCCTCGCGTGGTCCATCGCGTGGCTCCGCCGGCTACTCCTCCCGCTGTGCTACTGCCCGGCCGTCTTGCCGTACCGCGCGAGGTCGAGGCCCAAGACGGAGTGGATGAACACTCCGGTGGTGTTGGCGCTGTGCATGGTCGTGCGGACGGTCTGGTAGAGGGGGACGACCGGCGCGTCATGCATGATGCACTCCTGCATCCGTCGGCAGAGGGCGAGGCGCTTCTCGGGGTGCGGCTGGCCTGCGGCGGCCGCGAGGAGCCTCTCCACCTCCTGGTCGCCGTAGAAGCTGAAGTTGGCTCCGCCGCTTTCCGGCCGTGTGAAGAGGGCGCCGATCCAGGCTGTGGGGTCGGGGGAGTCGGCCGCCCAGTCGGCGAGCCCGATGCCGAAGCCCGAGTCCTTCTGGCTCGCCATCGCCCAGTATTGGGCGCGGTCGATCTTCGCGATGTCGACGGTGATGCCCACGGCCGCGAGGTCCTTCTTGACCGCCTTCGCGACGGTGGGCATGGGGTCGGCGTCGTGGGTGTAGAGTGTGGTCGTGAAGCCGTCTGGGTAGCCTGCGCTGGCCAGCAGCTCCCGCGCCTGCTCGGCGTCGTGGGCGTATGAGCGGCCTCCGGGCGTATGGCCGGGCATGCCGGCGGGGAAGACCTGGCCCAGGGCGCTCACCCGGAAGCTCAGACGCTCTTCGAGGGCGGCCGTGTCGATGGCGTGACTGACGGCGTGGCGCACACGCAGGTCGTTGAACGGGGCAACGAGGGTGTTCAGGTAGACGTAGCAGAGGTCGAGACGTGGCGCCTCGACGAGGCGCTCGCGCCACGTGTGACTCTTCCTGATGTCGGTGAGCCGTGCCTGCGGGATTGCCTCGCCGAGGAGATCGACTTCGCCACGCTGGAGGGCGGCTACTGCGTCGCCCGCTCCTAGCGTGTAGACGCAGCGGATGCCCGCGGCGGCGCCCGCGGATTCAGCGGGGGTGTTGGGGTTTGCCGCAAGCTTGATCTCACGGCCCGGCGACCAGCTCGAGACGACGTATGGGCCGCTGCCCAGCGGATGGCGGCCCACGACGTCGCCCCAGCGCGCGACCCACTCCTTCGGGAGCACGGCCGTGGTCGTCGACGCGAGCGCGTAGAGGAAGCCGGCGTCGGGCTTGCGGAGGCGGATGCGCAGGGTGCGGGGATTGAGCACCTGAAGGCCGGCCACCGCTTTCGTTCTGCCGGCCCGGAAGGCGCGAGCCCCCGAGATGTTCGTGTACGGAGAGGCAGGCGTGGCCAGGGGCTCCCCCAACATGCGCGTGATGCTGTACTCAACGTCGCGGGCGGTCACCTCGCGGTCGATGGGAGGCGCGAACCTGACTCCCTTGCGGAGACGGAGGGTGAACACGCGACAGTCTTTCGAAATGCCTCCGTTGGCCACCGTAGGGACCTCAGCGGCGAGGTCGGGGACGAGCTCGGTGCCGGCCTCGCCGCCGGCATCTGCATACGTCAGCAGCGTCTGATGGGTGAGGCGCAGGACGGACGTCGCATCCGTCTCGGCGGCGAGCGCGGGGTCGAGGGTGAGCGGCTCCTGCGCGAAGCTCACCGTGAGGGTACGGCTCCCGGCGGACGCTGCGCGCTGCGCGATTTCGTCGGCAGCGCCGCAGGCCGCGCCGAGCGCGGCGAGCACTACGCAGACCGTCACAGTCAGCAGGGCTCTCAACTTCGTCACGGCGCGGCGTGCGCCTCGGCGTCGTCGGGGACGACCGCGCCGGTTATCGCGCGCGGGTTTGCGGCATTCGTCGTGTCTGTCGCATCCGTTTTGGAGAAGGATTCGCCCTCCGGGAGCACGAGTCCGGTCAGGGGTCGCCTCTCCGGTGCTCCCAGCGCCTTGTCGCGCCGGGGCAGATTCGCTCACTGCGGCTTGCGCGCCAGCAGCAGGTACTGGCGCGCCCAGTACTCGCGGAACACGTAGAGCGAGAGGATGAGGCAGGCGGCGCGGATCAGCCGGTAGCGCGTGTAATAGGGCCGCACGACGAGCACCTCGAGGCCCGCTCCTTTGAGCAGGGCGACCATGTCGCGCCGCGCGAAGAAGCGCAGGTGCGTGCGGTCGAAGATACCGGAGTCTTTGCGCGGCCAGCGCTTGGCCAGCAGGTTCGCAAACACCCAGACGTGCGCGACGTTGGGCAGGGAGACGGCGACGATGCCGCCCGGGCGCAGTCGCTTCACCACCCGCTCCAGGAGCGCCTCAGGGTCGATGAGGTGCTCCAGGACGTCGCTGGCGAGGATCGCGTCGAAGGAGGCCTCGCCGAGCTGTGCCGGGTCGAGGTGCTGGAGGTCGCATATGTGTACGGTGTCGAGCCGGGTGCGCGCTTCGGCGGCCGCAGCCGCGTCGAGCTCGACGCCCACCACCTCGCGTGCCCCTGCCCGTTTGAGCAGCTCGCCGTTGTGGCCGCCGCCGCAGCCCAGGTCGAGGATGCGCAGGCCGTGCGGGTTGAACAGCTCGAGGAAGGCGGGCTTGGCGTGACTGTGATAGTCGCGGCGCAACCTGACCGGCAGGCGGAACCGTCTCATGGCAGCCGCACCGTAGCAGGGTCGGTGCCGGGCGGCAGCGGCACGGCGAGAGCCAGGTTCTCGTCGTGGGAGAGCACGAGAACAGGACGCAGCTGCTCGGCGGGTCCGGCGTCCGGCGGCGAGGGGCTTGCGCTCGCCGCCACACCGGGGCCGGAACCTTGCTTCGCGCGGATCTCGGCAAGCGCCAGGTTCGCCGCTGCGGGGCGTTTCGGCTGCAGCAGGAGCAGATAGAGGCCCTCGGCCTCTCCCGACGCCTCTGTAGTTTCCAGTCGCAGCGTGCCCACGGCCGAGCCGCGCACGTTCTCGAGGACCAGGAACTCCTGCGACGCGTCGGAGGCGTCTTGCGCCTCGGCGACCACCGCGAGCTGGAACCTGCCCGCGCGATCTGCCAGTCGTGCGAGCCTCAGGGCGCGGCGGAGGGACGCCCTCGCTGCTGCGGCGTCTTGCGCGTCTGCCTGCGTCGCGGCGCTGGCGCCGGCGTCGGAGTCGGTGGCCCTCGCGCCGTTCGTCCCTGTGGCGAGCTCCTTGACCGAAGAGTCGGCTGGGAGCAGCTCCGACGGGGACTGGCTGGTCTGGTGCGCGATCACCGTCAGGCCGCCGGCCACGGCCAGTATGAGGGCGGCAGCGGGTGCCAGGACGCGCAGGCGGAGCCACGGCCACCTGCGCGGCGTGGTCGGCGCAGCCATGTGCTCACGCAGCGCCTCCCAGCGAGGCGCGGCGGGGTCGGCGTACGCGTCGTCCGGCGCGGGGACGGCCGCCTCGAGACCGCTGCGTACCGCGTCGATCTCGGCGGTCATCGCCGCCAGCCGTTGCCGCAGGGCTTCGTCGTCGGCCGCGGCGGCCGCCAGCTCGGGGTCGTCGTCGAGGCCCAGCACGTGGCCGAGCAGCCGGTCGTCGTCGTAGGCGTCCGGGGGCGTTGCGCCTGGTGTGCGCGGGTCGTCAGTCATGGTCGGTCATGGCTGAGAAGCCACCTTCTGTCAGCGAGCGGCGCAGGCGTCGCATAGCGCTGTGCAACCGCGACTTGACGGTGCCGACCGGCACGTCCTGCGCCGCCGCGATGTCGTCGAGGGTGAGGTCTGCGAAGTAGCGGAGCGCGACGCATTCGCGCTGCTCCGGGGCGAGGTCGGCGAGCGCCCGGCGGATCGCCGGCTCCGCCGGCTCCGCCGGAGGATCGGCCTGCTGCTGCGGCGCCACCTGCTCCAGCCTGCCCAGCAACCCGAGTCGCGTCCGGCGCCTCCGACCGTGGTCGCGCCCGGTGTTCAGGATCAGGCGATAGAACCAGGCGAGGAAGCGCTCCTGGTCCGGCAGATTGACGCGGAAGACCTTGGCGAATACATCCTGCACGGCGTCGTCGACCTCTTCGCAGTAGCCCTGGAGGAAGAGGATCCGGCGTACCTGCGGTGCGTATCGGCGGAAGAGCTCGGCGCGCGCCTCCGGTTGCGCCGCTCGCAGCCGATTCAGAAGGCCGTGAGGCAGTTCCTCGATCGTCATCCTCCAGATAAGAGACGCCGGTTGCGCGCGGCGGGTTCGTTCGGCGGGCGGCAGAGCCCGGCGAGGGGTGGCCCGCGCTCTTCTGCGGGGAGTATAGCGCGGGCGCGCTCACACGAAGCCGAGGCGGCGGACCTCCTCGACCAAGTCGTGGCCGCTGGACTCGAGGACGCAGCGTCGGACCTCGTCGGCGAGCGCGGCGATGTCTGCCGCGGACGCGCCGGGCAGTGCGACGAGGAAGTTGGCGTGCAGCGGGCTCACCTGCGCCCGCCCTACGGTGAGCCCCTTGAGGCCCGCCTCATCGATGAGGCGGGCCGCCGGCAGCTCGCGGGAGGGGTTCTTGAAGAAACTGCCGCACGAGCCGCGGTCGAGAGGGTGTTTGCCACGGCGGAGCTCGGCGTCGTGGGCGATCTCCCGGCGCAGGGCGTCGGCGTCGCCGGGGGCGAGCTGGAAGCGGGCGGAGAGCACCACCGCGCCGGGGCGGCGCTTGAGAGCGCTGCTGCGGTAGTCGAGCTCCAGCTCGTCGGCGCTCACGATGCGCTCCTTGCGGCCCTCCAGGAGGTGGACGTCGATCAGCGCGTCGCCGACGGCGCGCCCGTAAGCGCCGGCGTTGCCCACCACGGCGCCGCCGACGGAGCCGGGGATGTTGCCGGCGAACTCCAGGCCCGCCAGCCCACGCCCGGCGAGCTCGGCGACCAGCCGCGGCAGCTCGGCGCCGGCCTCCACGGAGAGGACCTCGTCGTCGAGGGTGAAGGCCTCGTTACGCGTCAGCACCGTGAGCCCTCCGAGGCCGGCGTCGCTGACGAGGACGTTCGTGGCGCGGCCGAGGACGGTGACCGGTACGCCCAGCTCCGTGGCGGTTACCACTGCGTGGACGAGGGCGGAGGTCGTGGAGGCGCGGTAGAGGAGTTCGGCCGGCCCGCCGACGCCGTACGCGCAGAGGGGCGCGAGGGGGGCGTTCTCTGCGAGTCCGGGCAGCTCGCGGCGGAGAGTCTCGAGCGAATCATGCATGGAGTCATGGTAGCAGCCCCTTCGCTCACGCGCGCCGCTGTCCGGCGACTCGCGTGTACTCTCCGCGGTTCAGCGCTCTCATGGGCTCTCCGCCGTCCGGCGACTCGCGTGCGCTCCCCGCTCTTGGGGGCCTCGGCGGCATTTGACTGGGCCGTTCGCGCTGCCGTATGTTCACAAACCGAGCGTTAACCATGATTTGATCTTCGGGGGCGAGCGAGCGGTATGGGTCATCTGACGCGCAGCGCGTTCGCGCGCGTTGCGCTCCCCTCGGAGCTCGGCGCCGAGGCCGCGTCCCAGGCCACCACCCCGATCTGCAATGCCTGACCGGAGACGAGATGAGATGAGCGACACCCACACCACTCCGACGCCACAAAGCTTCGAGACGCTTGCCCTGCACGGCGGCCAGGAGGCCGACCCCACCACCAAGGCCTGCGCCGTGCCCATCTACCAGACCACGTCCTACGTGTTCGACGATGCCAATCACGCCGCCGATGTGTTCGGCCTGCGCGTGCCGGGCAACATCTACACCCGCCTGATGAACCCCACCACCGACGTCTTCGAGAAGCGCGTCGCCGCGCTCGAGGGTGGGGCGGGGGCGCTCGCCTTCAGCTCCGGCCTGGCGGCGGTGACGTTCTCGATCCTCAACATCGCGTCGGCCGGCGACCATATCGTCAGCGCCGGCACGCTCTACGGCGGCACCTCGACGCTGTTCACGCACACGCTGCCGCGCTTCGGCCTGCAGATCGATTTCGTCGACCCGGACGACCCCGAGAACTTCCGCCGCGCCATCAAGCCCAACACCAAGGCGCTGTACGTCGAGACGGTGGGCAACCCCAAGCTCAACACCCTCGACATCGAGGCGGTCGCCGCCATCGCCCACGAGGCCGGTATCCCGCTGATCGTCGACAACACGATGCCTTCCCCGTATCTGATCACGCCTATCGATCACGGCGCCGACATCGTGGTCCACTCAGCCACCAAGTTCATGGGCGGCCACGGCACCTCGCTGGGAGGCGTCGTCGTCGACGCCGGCCGCTTCGACTGGGCCCAGAACGACAAGTTCCCCGGCCTGGTCGAGCCCGACCCGAGCTACCACGGCCTCGAGATGCACGAGGTGGCAGGGCCGCTCACGTATATCTTCAGGCTCCGCGTCAGCCTCCTGCGCGACATCGGGGCCACCCTCTCGCCGTTCAACGCGTTTCTGCTGCTGCAGGGCCTCGAAACCTTGCATCTGCGCATGGAGCGGCACAGCACCAACGGCCTGGCCGTCGCGAACTACCTCCAGCAGCACGACAAGGTCTCCTGGGTTACGTACCCCGGCCTGCCGGGGCAGCCCACCTACGAGCTCGCGCGGCGCTATCATCACCGCGGGCTCTTCGGGGCGATGGTCGGATTCGGCGTCAAGGGCGGCCGCGAGGCGGGACGGCGCTTTGTCGAGAACGCCAGGCTGTTCTCGCACCTCGCCAACATCGGCGACGCCAAGTCACTCTGCATCCACCCGGCCACCACGACGCACGCGCAGCTCAGCGCCGACGAGCTGCTTGCGGCCGGCGTGAGCGACGACTTCATCCGTCTCAGCGTCGGGATCGAGTCGATCGAGGACATTCTCGCCGACCTCGAACAGGCGCTCGCGAAGGCTTGAGGAGGGGCCGGGGGCGACGCCCGCGAGCGCGCTGCGCCCGCGCGGGCGTTCGACCTGTCGTCGCGAACGATTAGAATGAGCGGCGGGCGGCTCTTCCGGTCACCCGCCGCTCGCACATCAGTAATGGCCGACACACAGAACAAGCAGCAGAGCAAAGAGATCGGCGACGTCCCGGGCGGCGTCGGCGGCGATTCCGGCAACGCCGGCATCGTCGTCACGCAGTACGTCACCTTCGACCAGCCCGGTCAGGAGCTGGCTCTCGAGGGCGGCGGCACGCTGCTGCCGATCACCTTGGCCTACGAGACGTACGGCACGCTCACCGAGCGCAAAGACAACGCTATCCTCGTGACCCATGCGCTCTCGGGAGACGCACACGTCGCGGGCCTCCACACGCCCGGCGACAAGCACCCCGGCTGGTGGGACATGCTCATCGGCCCCGGCAAGGCGCTCGATACCGACGAGTACTTCGTCGTCTGCGCCAACGTCATCGGTGGCTGCAGCGGCTCCACGGGGCCGTCCTCGCTCAATCCGGCGACGGGGCGCCCGTACGGCACCGATTTCCCGATCATCACCATCGCCGATATGGTCAACGCACAGGCGATGCTGATCGATCACCTCGGCATCGACAAGCTGCTCGCCGTCGTCGGCGGGTCGATGGGCGGCATGCAGGCTCTGGAGTGGGCCATCTCGCATCCCGAGCGCGTGCACCTCTGCGTCGCCATGGCGACCGCCGCGCGCCAGCCTACCCAGGCCGTCGCCTTCAACGAGGTCGGCCGCCAGGCCATCATGGCCGACCCCAAGTGGAAGGGTGGGCACTACTACGACAGCGAGCCGCCCTCTCAAGGACTCAGCGTTGCCCGCATGGTCGGCCACATCACCTACCTCAGCGACGAGGCGATGCGGGAGAAGTTCGGCCGCCGTCTGCAGAACATTCACGACTACTCGTTCACGTTCTCCGCCGACTTCGAGGTCGAGAGCTACCTGCGCTATCAGGGCCACTCTTTCACGATGCGCTTCGACGCCAACACGTACCTCTACGTGACGCGCGCGCTCGACTACTTCGATCTCGTCCGCACGCACGGCAGTCTGGTGCGTGCCTTCCGCGACGTGCGCTCGCGCTTCCTGGTGCTCTCCTTCAGCAGCGACTGGTTGCATCCGCCCTACCAGCTCAAGGAGATCGTCAGCGCGCTGCACGCGACGCACAAGCACGTGAGCTACTTCGAGGTGCAGAGCTCGTTCGGCCACGACGCCTTCCTGCTCGAGCGCGAGAAGATGGAGGGCATCATCGGCGCCTTCCTGGCCAGTGGCGCCCGCTCCTACTCGCTCTCGCCATGAGGACGGCTGCCGTCCGGGCGCGACGGGGCGTAGGATAGTCGCCATGTGTCGCATCGACCACAATGTGATCAAGGAGCTCGTCCCCGAGGGGGCCACGGTGCTCGACCTCGCCTGCGGCGACGGCGAGCTGCTGAGCCAGCTCATCCGCGAAAAGGGGGTGCGCGGCAGCGGCGTCGAGCTCTCCACCGACGCCGTCAAGGCGTGTGTCGCCAAGGGGCTCTCGGTCTTCCACGGCGATCTCGACGAGGGCCTCGCCGACTTCGCCGACGGCTCCCACGACGTCGTCGTCCTCAGTCTCAGCCTCCAGCAGCTGCGGCGCCCGCGGATGATCGTGCGGGAGATGGCACGGGTCGGCGCGAAGGCCATCGTCAGCTTCCCCAACTTCGCCCACTGGTGGGCCCGCTCGCAGCTCTGTCTGTGGGGTCGCATGCCGGTCACACGGGCGCTCCCCTATCAATGGTGGGACACCCCCAACATCCATCACTGCACCATCAAGGACTTCCGCACCCTGTGCTACGAAGAGGGTCTCTGCATCGAGGAGGAGAGGTACCTCCTCAACACGGCCAAGCCCCCGCCGAAGAGGGTCCACGCACCCAATCTCACGGCGCGCGTCGCGATCTTCGTGGTCACGCGCGACTAAGACGACGCGGCGCTTTCGGCGTTCTCACCGAGCGGGTACACTACCGGTGCGCTCTGCGCCTCAGAGACCGGCGTGAGCGGTAGCGGGAGTCCACCTTCGTCATCAGAGGGCCTGCGCAGGTGGGCTTCAAGATTAAAGGAGACCAAGGTGCCCAAGGGTAAAGTGAAGTGGTTCTCTGCCGAGAAGGCCTACGGCTTCATCGAGCAGGAGAGCGACGCCGACATCTTCGTGCACGTCACCGGCTTGGCCGACGGCGTCGCTGTGATCGACAAGGACATGCTCGTCGAATACGAGGTCGAGCAGGGGCGCAAGGGCCCGCAGGCGACCAACGTCCGTCCGGCGTCCGCTCCGGCCGCCGAGGCGGACGCTGCGGAAGAGCCGGCAACTGAGGCTGAGGCCGGGCCTGAGGCCGACGCGGAGTAGTCACGCATCGCGGGGAGGGCCGGCCGCAGAACTCCTGCGAGTTCCGCGGCCGGCCCTTTCGCATCTCTCGGCATTGTTGCTCAGGGCGACATCGCGGGTAGCATGTGCACAGAAGGCCACCTGGGAGGAGACGATGGTCGAGAACATTCACTGGCTGGGGCACGACTCGTTCCGCATCGACGGCTCACGCACCGTCTACGTCGATCCCTGGAAGATCAGCCGTCCCACCCCTTCGGCTGACGTCATCCTCGTGACTCACGACCATTATGATCATCTGAGCCCGGACGACATCGCCGCCCTGGCAATGTCGTCCACTGTGGTCGTGGGCCCGGTCGCTGTGACGGAGCAACTGCCCGACTTCCAGGCGATGACGGTGAGCCCGGGGGATACCGTCTCGGCCGGTGGAGTGACGGTTACGGCCGTGCCCGCCTACAACATCGACAAGTTCAAGGCGCCGGACCAGGTCTTCCACCCCAGGGAGGCAGGCTACGTCGGGTTCGTCATCGAGCTGGACGGGCGGCGCATCTACCACGCGGGTGACACCGATGCGATTCCTGAGATGCGGGACGTCGTCTGCGACGTGGCCCTTCTCCCTGTCAGCGGCACCTACGTGATGACCGCCGACGAGGCGGCGCGCGCCTGCCAGATGATCCGTGCCGAGGTCATCGTGCCCATGCACTACGGCGACATCGTCGGCAGCGACGCCGACGCCAAGCAGCTCAGCCGTCTGTGCGGCGCCGCGGTCGAGATCCTGCCGCTGGAGCCGTAAGGGAGGGCCGGCGTAGGTGAGGGAGGGCCGGCGCGGGTAAAGGAGGGTCGGCGCGGCCTCCGCTCCGACCCCTCTACCTCTCGCCGGCCGACTGCTCTGCGCCGAAGTAGGCCCGCGCGTCGATCATGAAGATGTGCGGCGACCAACTCTCGCCGGACGCCGTTGCCTTCTCGGCCTCGTCGACGGCGGCGACTCGCGCGGTCATGTCGTCGCAGTAGTGCACGATGATGGCCTCGCGGGTCTGGGGCACTACGGGGCTGCCCTTCTCGCGCATGCCGTGATGGGCGACGATAATGTGGCGCAGCCGCTTGGAGAGCTCGTCGGGGAACCCCGGCACCTCGGCGATGAGGTCCCGCACCATGTCGTGGCCGATGACGATCTCGCCGTGCAGCCGGCCTTCGTCGGTCATCATCGGTGCCAGGGCGCCGCTCGTGTAGGCCTGCGTCTTGCCGATGTCGTGGAGGATGGCGCCGGTGACCGTGAGGTCGCGGTCGACGTTGCCGCCGAGTCGCGTGGCCACGTCGCCGGCCGACTCCGCAACGATGAGCGAATGCTCGAGCAGGCCGTAGCGGTAGGCGTGGTGGTTGCGCACGGCCGCCGGCGCGACGCCGAACGTGGCGCCGGGCTCCCGTGAGACGTCGAGGGCGCGCTCCAGGAGCGCGCGCAGGTGCGCATTGCCGATGGACTCGATGAGCGCGAGGAGGCGCTCGCCGAGCTCGCCGGCGCCGACCGGCGATACCTGCACCAGCTCGTCGGCGTCGTACTCGTCTTCGGCTGCGGGTCGCAGGCGGCGGATCTGCACCTGCGGGCCGTACTGGGGATGGACGCTGTAGGTGCCGCCGGCGATGACGACGTCGCCGGCGTCGATGCTCAGCGCCTGCTCGGAGGGGTCGAAGTGGATGGCCGGCACCTCGCCGCTGGCGTCGCGCAGCTTGAGGCGCAGGTAGGTCTTGCCGTTGCGGTCGGTGGCCGTGATCTTCTCTGAGCAGGTGAAGAATGTGTCGACCGCCTGGCCGCTCTCGAGCTCGGCGATGGGCGTGCGCGGCATGGCGGCGGCAAGGCCGCTGAGGTCGTTAAGCATGGCGCCTCCTTAGTCGTCGCTAGCGTACCAGACGGGTCGGCCGCGGCGACGGTGGTCAACGCTTGCTACCGGGTGACATCCTTGCGGGTCGCCGGCGGACGAGGACGAGCCCGGCGAGAAGGACGGCGGCCATGGCCGCCGCGAAGACGAACGGCAGGTGGTAGCCGGTGCGGTACAGGAGGCCGCCGAGGAGCGTTCCCCCGGCCAGCGGCAGCCCCATGATCGTTTCGAAGATGGCGTAGCCCCAGGCCAGCGGCATGCCGCCGAAGGAGTCGCTGATGATGCCTGTTGACACGTGCCGCATGGCGTCGAAGGCGCCGCAGAACAGCATGGCGGCGCCCCACATGAAGGGGTTCCAGCCGCCGAGCAGGAGGGCTGTGCCCACGAGCACGGCGACCAGGACGCCGCCGGCGCCGTAGCGCGGGCCGCGGAGGTCGGTCGCCTGCCCCATCGCCTGCGTGAGCAGCGCCGAGCCGAGCGCCGCCAGCGCCGCGTACACACCCAGGGCCGCGTACCCTTGGAGGTGCACCTGCTTGAGATACGGCATGAGGAAGGCCGCGCCGGCCGAGGCTGCGAGGTAGCCGGCGAAGAAGAATCCCAGGTAGCGGGCGAAGCGCCGGTTGGCGAACAGAGAGCGCGCGCTCAAGGGGACATTCGCGCCGTAGTAGGGCGTGTCCCGGATCAGCGAGATCGCAGTGGCCGACAGGGCGAAGAGGACGCCGCTGACCACGAAAACCGGCCGCATGCCGAACCGCGAGGCGAGCAGGCCGCCGAACAGCGGAGCCGTGACGAGCCCGAGAGGGAAGGCCGCGTAAACGGTCGTCAGGTTGCGGGCCCTGCGCTCAGGCGCTGACTTCAGGTAGATGTACGCCTTGGTGGCCGGACCGTTGCCGTAGTAGAGGCCGGTGATCACGAGGCCCGGAATGAGCCACGGCCAGCTCGGAGCGAGGAAGAAACAGATCGCCGTGGGCACGCCGAGCCACCAGACGATCACGATCACCGGCTTGAGGCCGAAGCGCCGCGCCGCCCAGGCGCCGGGGACGTTGCTGGCGGCGGCTATGGTGAGCATCACGGCGTTGAGCAGGCCGATGGTGAACCGTGAGGCGCCGAGGTCGAGGGCGTAGACGTACAGGAGCGACTGGTAGAGCCCGACGCCGAGGGCGAAGAGGAGCATGGCGGCCGTGCAGAGCCGGAGGTCACGGTCAAAGTGGCGCATGAAGCTCTCCCGATCGTCGGGTGGAGAGGCCTTCATTCTAGCGCGCGGCGAGGCCGACGGGCGCCGCGCGCCCGCATTCGGCTTTTCTGTGGCGGCCGCGTACGGCATACTAGTCTTCTTCAGTCCAGGTGTTTTCAGCCGCCCCTCTCGGGGCGATACCATCCCAGTGTGAGGAGAGTGGCGCCGTGCAGCTCCGCCGCATCGATCGTCTTCCGCCGTACGTCTTCGCTATCGTCAACGATATGAAGACCGAGGCACGTCGCCGGGGCGAGGACATCATCGACCTCGGCATGGGGAATCCCGATCTCGCGACTCCCCAGCCCATCGTCGACAAGCTCAGCCAGGCGGTCCAGAACACCCGGAATCACCGCTACTCTGCCTCGCGCGGTATCGCCAAGCTGAGGCTCGCGCTGAGCTCGTGGTACGAGCGCGGCTTCGGCGTCGAGATCGATCCGGAGACGGAGGCCATCGTCACGATCGGTGCGAAAGAGGGTCTGGCTCACCTCATGTGGGTGCTGCTGTGCCCCGGGGATGGGGCGCTCGTACCGGAGCCTTCGTATCCCATCCACCAGTTCTCTTGCGTCTTCGCCGGCGCCGAGGTCACCAGCGTTCCTCTCTCGTCCGACACCGCCGACTTCTTCGCAGATCTCAAGCAGGCCTATAAGCGCAAGTGGCCGCGACCGCGGGTCATCCTGGTCAGCTTTCCCCACAATCCAACCGGCCACTGCGTCGACCTCGACTTCTTCGAGCGGCTCGTGCGCTTTGCCCACGAGCACAACGTGTTCATCGTTCACGACTTCGCCTATGCGGAGATCGTCTTCGACGGCTACAAGCCGCCCAGCATCTTCCAGGTTCCCGGCGCCAAGGACGTCGCCGTCGAGTTCGTCTCGCTCAGCAAGAGCCACAGCATGTCGGGCTGGCGAATGGGTTTTGGGGCCGGCAACGCTGAGCTCATCGGCGGCCTCCAGCGCCTCAAGAGCTACCTCGACTACGGCGTATTCCAGCCCATTCAGATCGCCGCCATCACGGCGCTCAACGAGTGCCAGGATGCGCCCTCGCAGATTTCCGCCGTGTATCAGCACCGGCGCGACGTGCTGTGCGACGGCCTGACCCGCGTCGGCTGGGACGTCTACAAGCCGCGAGGCACCATGTTCGTCTGGGCGCAGATCCCCGAGAGGTATCAGCATCTCGGCTCGGTCGAGTTCAGCAAGCTTCTGCTGACCGAGGGCAAGGTGGCGGTCAGCCCCGGGCTCGGGTTCGGCTCTTCCTGCGACGGCCACGTGCGGTTCGCCCTCGTCGAGAACGAAGAGCGCATCCGCCAGGCCGTGCGCGGGATCCGCAGAGTCCTGGGAACGTGAGCCGGCGATGACCATCCGTCTGGGCGGCATGGCTCTGCGCGACGGCGTCCTGCTCCAGAGCGAGCGGTACTGGGCTGCGGCCGTGCGGCGGCCCAGCGGCGAGATATCGGTGAGTTCGGGTGCGAGTGTGCGACTGCCCGGCCGCGAGCGTCTCGGCCAGATCCCCGTCGTTCGTGGGCTCGCGCGGCTGGGCGAGGCTCTGGCCGTGCTGCCCGCGGTGCGGCACGCGACCGGAAGCCCGGTCCTGCCTCAGGAGGATCCGCGCCTGCTGGCCGCCACCGGCGCCAGCGCTGCGGCCAGCGTGGCGCTGCGCACCGTGCGCGGCGGCTCACCGCTGCTCAAGGAGATAGCTGCGGCGGGGCTTGCTTTCGCGCCGGTCCTGATCATGCTGCGCAACTCTCGATTGATGCGGTATCACGGCGCCGAGCACAAGAGCATCGCGGCCTACGAAGACGGCGGCGTCGCCGCGGCTGCCGCTGCCAGAGAGCACGATCGCTGTGGCTCCAACCTCATCGCGCCGCTGATGCTCACCAGCGTGGGCGGCAGCCTGCTCCTGCGCGCCGTCGGCAGGGAGCGGCAGCCGCTGGCGACGCTGCTCCTGGGCATCGTGAGCCTGGGCACGGCAATGGAGCTCTTCTTGTGGATGTCGCGTCATCAGGACCATCCGCTGGCCCGCGCCCTGCGTCGCCCCGGCCTCGAACTTCAGCGTCTCTTCACGACCGCGGAGCCCTCGGATGAGCAGCTCGAAGTCGCGCACGTCGCCCTGCAGGAGCTGCTGCGCCTCGAGGAGGCGGCGCCGGCGGCCGCGAGCGCGGCCGGCGCCTGACGCTACGCCGCCGCTTCGGGCTCGCCGCTCAGCGGTCCGCGGGCCGGCGCTCGGCGAGCCGCTTGCTTCGCCGTCGCCTCGCCGCTTCGTACCATGCTCGCTGCTCGTCGGTTCGCGGGGTCAGCGGCGGCACCGGGAAGGGGCGGTCATCGTCGTCGAGCGCGACGAACACGAGGTAGGCGGAGTTGGTGTGCGTCACCGCGCCCGACTCCAGGTCCTCCGCCTCCACGCGCACGCCTACTTCCATGGACGTCGTGCCCGTGTAGTTGACGTTGGCCATCAGCCGCACGAGGTTGCCGATTCTTACGGGGAAGTGGAAGTCGATACGGTCGATCGCGGCGGTGACGACCTTCGTGCGCGAGTAGCGGTGGGCGCAGGCCCCGGCGGCTTCGTCTATGAGCTTCATGACGACGCCGCCGTGGATGTTGCCCATGAAGTTGGCGTCGGCCGGCTGCATGAGGTGGGCCAGCACGAGGCTTGTCTCGCTACCCCTGGGGAGAGGGTCCGTCATGCGGCGGCGTGAGGCGCCTAGATGTCTAGGGCGCCCGGGGAGCCGTGCTGGCGTCGGTCGCGGATGGTGCGCTTACCGCCATGGGATTTGCCGGTACGGCGCTCGCCGCGTCGACGGTCGAGGATCACCTCGACGTTGGGATTGTCTTTGTAGTGCTCGACGAGACGTCGGTACGTCTCTTCGCCGAGCTCGCGGCGCACCACGCAGTAGATCAATCTAGCCTCCCAGTCGTCGTCACTCACGGTAGCACATGGCTACGAGGCTCACCAGAGCGGAGGAGGGAGCCAGGGCCCGGCTCCGTCGCTGGGCCCGGCTCCCCTGAGGGGGGTTCTGGTTCCCGGTATCGGCGGATTCGCCGACGACCTTGAGTCAATCGCCACGCTCCTAGGTGGGGGCGTTGCTGTGGCGCGCAGAACGAAGGGCCGACAGCCGCGACACGTGACTGTCGGCCGGCCCCGGAGCCGTCACATGGGTTCAGCCGGCGCTGAGCTGAGTGAGGTGGTCGAGCGCCGCCGGGTCGGAGGCCAGAACCTGTGAGGCGCGGCCCTCGACGCGCGCCGCCGCGGCGTCGACGAAGTACTGCGCCGCAAGCAACTTGCCGGCGTCGCCCTGCGCTGCACGGAGCATGAGGAAGGCGCTCACCACATCGATCGCCATGTCGGTGAGTCGGCGGGCGTGGAAGTCGCGGAAGCGGACATCGTTGAGTTCGCGCACGTGCGCGATGGCGGCCACGAGACGCTCACGGGCCTGCCGCACGCGTGCGAGCAGCTCCGGCGTCGCCGAGAAGTCCCGGGCGTCGTACTCGGCAAGGCGGTCGGCGAGCGTGCCGCCGAGGATGCCGCCGATGGCCGCGACTACCTGGAGCTGGGTTGTGCCTTCGTAGATGTTGGTGATGCGCGCATCGCGGGTGTGGCGCTCCACCGGGAAGTCGCGCATGTAACCGGAGCCGCCGTGCACCTGGAGCGAGTCGTAGGCGACGGAGTTAGCCATCTCGGTGCAGCAGGCCTTGGCGAGCGGCGTGAAGAGCGCCGCGAGGCGCGTGGTCTTCTTGAGCTCGGAGCGCAGCGCCTTGACCTCGGCGCCGCTGCCTTCGGGAGCGTCGGCGCCGGTGAGCTGCGCCAGGCGATGCTCGAGCGCTTCTTTTGTGTCGACGATGAGGGCGGTCTCGTAGAGCAGGGCGCGCGCCGCCTCGATGCTCACCCTCATGTCCGCGAGCATGCCCTTGACCGCGGTGAGGCGGCTGATGGGCGCTCCGAACTGGATGCGCTCGTCGGCGTACTTGACGGCCTCGCGGTACGCGGCTTCGGCGATGCCCTGTGCCTGTGCGGCGATAGCGAGGCGGGCGCCGTTCATGAGGCTCATGACGTACGAGGTGAGGCCGCGCCGGCGCTCGCCAACGAGCAGCGCCGGCGCATCGTCGAACTGCAGCTCGCAGGTGGGCGAGCCGTGGATCCCGAGCTTGTCCTCGAGGCGGCGGATGCGCATGTGCTCGTCGCGCTCGTAGAGGAACATGCTGAGGCCGCGCGCGTCGGTGGTGCCCTCCTCGGAGCGGGCCAGGACGAGGCTGATCTGACCGCAGCCGTTGGTGATGAACCGCTTCACGCCGTTGAGGCGCCAGGTGCCGTCGGGGGCCGGAGTCGCCTTGAGCTGCACGTTCTGCAGGTCGGAGCCGGCCTCGGGCTCGGTGAGGGCCATGGAACCGGTGACCTCGCCGCTCGCGAAGCGTGGCAGATAGGCGGCCTTCATCTCCTCGTCGGCGAACTTGTTGATGGTCTCGGCGATGTCCTGCAGGCCGAAGATGTTCATGAGCGACGGGTCGGCGCGGCTGATCATCTCGATGATCATGATGCTGACCGACACGGGGAGGTTCAGGCCGCCGTACTTGCGCGGCAGCGTGATGCCCATGAGCTCGGCCTGGGTAAGTCGCTCGAGGCTCTCGGCGATGCCCGGCGCGTAGCGGACCTCGCCGTCGACGAGCTCGTTGCCGGCGCGGTCGACGTCTTCGGCGCGCGGCGCCACGAACTCCGCCGCGATCTCGCCGGTGATCGCGAGCGTGCGTTCGTACGAATCGAGCGCGTCCTCGTAGTCGCGCGGCGCGTAGGCGAACTCGGCGGCCTGGCTGTAGTCGTCCTCACGCAGCCTGACAATGCGCGTCAGGTCGAGGCTGCGCATGGTCGCCTGCAGGTCGGGGTTGTCGGTGTAGAAGTTGCTCACGACGCCCCTCCGTCTCCGGCGCCTGCGCCTTTAGTGCGGTAGGCCTTGATCAGCAGCGGGATGACCTTGTGCAGATCGCCTACGACGCCGTAGTGGGCGACGGCGAAGATCGGCGCCAGCGGATCGCTGTTGATGGCGAGGATGCGGGCGCTCTGGTCCATGCCCGCCCGATGCTGCACCGAGCCGCTGATGCCGCAGGCGATGTAGAGCTTGGGCCGCACGGTCGTGCCGGTCTGGCCGATCTGGTGGCTGTGGTCGACCCAGCCGGCGTCGACGGCGGCCCGGCTGGCGCCGACGACGCCGCCGAGCGTATGGGCGAGCTCCTCGACGAGGGCGAAGCCCTCGCGCGAGCCCACGCCTACGCCACCGGCGACGACGATGCGCGCGCCCTTGAGGTCGACGCGCTTCTCCTCCTGAGCACGGCGCACGAGCGATACGGCGAGCTCGGCCTCGGTGAGCACGATCTGGTCGGCCAGCGCCAGCGGCGCGTCGGTGAGCTCGACGGGCACCTCGACGACCGTGCCGGTGCGGGTTGCATCGGCCTTCGGCATCACCATGACGCCCTCGCGCACCGTGGCCATCTGCGGCCGGTGCTCCGGGCTGATGATCGTGGCGATGATGTTGCCGCCGAAGGCGGGGCGGATCTGGAAGAGCAGGTCGCGGTACTCCTCGCCCTTGGCGGTGTGATCGCCAATGCGAAGGTCGGTGCAGTCGGCCGTGAGTCCGGTGCGCAGGGCGCTGGCCACGCGCGGCGCAAGGTCACGCCCGGTCGTGGTGGCGCCGTAGAGCACGATCTGCGGTTGATGGCGACGGATGAGCGAGGTGACCAGGCGCGTGTACGGGAGGGTCAGGTAGGCGCCGAGCGCCTCGTGGTCGGCGAGGTAGACGGTGTCGGCGCCGTGGGCGATGAGGGGCGGCGCGAGTCGACGCACGGCCTCGCCGCTGCCGGCGACGATGGCGCCGACAGCGACGCCGAGCTGGTCTGCCAGCTCGCGAGCGCGGCCGAGCAGCTCCAGGCTGACCTCGGCCGCCGTCCCGTCGCGCTGCTCGATGAAGACCCAGACGTCGCCGTGCCGGCTGTTGTCAGGTGCGCTTGCGGTGCGCTCAACGCCAGTTGTGCTGCGCCGACTAGCCAAGGATGTGCTCCTCGATCAGCTCGTGAATGAGCGTGTTGATGCCCTCTTCGGTGGGATCGACCATGCGCGCCTCGCTCTGCGCGAGCACGACGCTCTCGATCTTCTTGACGCGGGTGGGCGAGCCGCGCAGGCCGAGTGCGCTCCGGTCGGCCGCAAGGGCCTCGGCGTCCCACTGGACGACGCGGGCGCGACATACGGGCTTGCCGTCGCGCCCGACCATGCAGACCTCCGCCTCGTCGCTGTGCGGATCGAGGTAGGCGTCGTCGTAGTCGGGCATCGCCTCGGCGGCGATGTTCTTGTACGTCATCACCAGCTTGACGCTCGGCGGCCGCGGCTCGTTGGCCTCGCCGACGATGGTGAGCAGGCACGGCAGGCTCGACGCGAGCGTCTCGAAGCCGCCCTCGATGGAGCGGGTCGCCGTGATGCTGCCGCCCGCGGCGCCGGACGGCGCCACCAGCTCGTCGATGCGGCTCACGCAGGTGATCTGCGGGTAGCCGAGTTTCTCGGCCGTCTGTGGCCCGACCTGGGCGGTATCGCCGTCGATCGCCTGGCGGCCGCACAGCACGAGGTCGGCGCCGCCGAGCTTACGCACCGCCAGGGCGAGGGCGTAGCTGGTCGCCAGAGTGTCGGCGCCGGCGAAGGCCTTGTCGGTGAGCAGAACGACCTCGTCGGCTCCGCGGTAGAGCGACTCGCGCAGCACCTGAACGGCGGTCGGCGGGCCCATGGTCACGACGGTGACCCGCGCGCCCTGCTGCTCCTTGAGCTGGAGGGCCTCTTCAAGGGCGTTGAGGTCTTCGGGATTGAACACGGCCGGCAGAGCCGCCCGGTTGATGGTGCCGTCCTCTTTCATGGCCTCGCCGGTCACGTTGGCCGTGTCCGGAACCTGCTTGACGAGGACGATGATGCGCAGCTGGGGCATGTCAGGCGTCCAGGGTCGGGGGAACGAGGGTGTAAGGGAACGCATTCACGAAGCCGGAAGGTTACCAGATGATTCCCGCGCGCGCACGTTTCCGGTGGTTCGCAGCAGAGCCTTCGGTGTGTTGTCTATCTGGACAGCGTCGTCGTCGGCGAGATCGGCGATAGCACGTGATTCTCAGCGTCGGCAGGAGCAAGGGCGCCAGGGTTTGCGACAGCCACGCCGTGGCGCCCTCGGCGGCGCCCGCCCGGCGCAACGATCTACTCGGAGATCTGCTCGACGATGGCGGCGGGAACCTCGCCCTCGACGCCGTTCGAGTCGCGACAGCGAAGCCAGGAGCCGAGATCCTCGACCACATCGAGGATCTCCCCCGGCACCACCGTGAGCTCGTCGGCGACGAAGTCGTGCAGGACGCGGGCCTCCTGGGGGCCCGTCATCTCGAGGAAGTCGACGGGCACCCAGCCGTGACCCGACTGCGAGGCGCACCACACGTACTCCGGATACATGACGTTACGGTGACCAACGGTGACCTCGTCGCCAGCGCGAACGGCGATCATCTTGGTGTGGTCGCCCGCATGTCCCTGCACCACGCGCACTTTGTACGGGAGCGTGTTCATGAGTCCTCTCAAGCTCATTCCGGCGGCATGGCCGCCGGCGTCGGTCTCCGCCCAATCTGAGTAGGCGTTCGGTCTCAGGCTTGCGGATCGCCTGGGCTGCGATCCATCCGGGCATTATAGGCACATTCCCCAGATCGTGCAGGGCTCCTCACGGAGCGTCTTCCCGGACCCGTCCGCCGGGCTGCGGCGGCGCGCCGGCGCCGGCTCTGCGATGCCGCCGTGCGGTATCATGGGCAGCCGATGAACCAGCCTGCCGACAACGTCGTCGTCCGCTTCGCGCCGTCGCCCACCGGGTATCTTCACTTGGGGAGCGCCCGCACGGGGCTCTACAACTACATCTTCGCGCGTCGGCACGGTGGCACGTTCATCCTGCGCATCGAAGACACGGATCTCACGCGCAGCACCGACGAGGCCATCGCGCAGATCATCAGCGCTATGCGCGAGATGGGACTCGACTGGGACGAGGGTCCTGGAGTTCCCGGCGCCCACGGCCCCTATCGTCAGACGGAGCGTCAGGCGATCTACCACGAGTACGTTGGGCGACTGCTCGCGGAGGGGCACGCCTACCCCTGCTTCTGCACGGCGGAGGAGCTCGACGAAGAGCGGCGCCTGGCTCGGGCCGAGAAGCGCGACTGGGTCTACTCGGGCAAGTGCCGGGCTCTCTCGCCCGACGATGTCGAACGTCGCAAGGCGGCCGGCGATCCCTTCACTCTTCGTATCCGTGTGCCGGCCGGCACGACCACTTTCCATGATCTTCTGCGCGGCCCAGTGGAATTCGCCAACGACACCATCGGCGACTTCATCATCCTGCGCAGCGACGGCACGGTTACGTACAACCTCGCGGTTGTGGTCGACGACGCCACTATGGAGGTCACGCACGTCCTCCGCGGCGACGACCACATCAGCAACACGCCGAAGCAGGTGGTCATCTACGAGGCGCTCGGCGCCGCGGTGCCGGAGTTTCTGCACATGCCGCTGCTCTTCGGCACAGACAAGAAGAAGCTCTCCAAGCGACACGGGGCGACCAAGCTGGAGCAGCTCGTTGACATGGGCTATCTGGTCGAGGTCGTGCGCAACTACCTCTGCTTCCTCAGCGCCGAGTTCGACGAGAGCATGATCACCTGGACGCTCGACGATCTGGTTGAGAAGTTCGACGTCCTGCGCCTGGGGACGAGCGCCAGCATCTTCGATCCGGACAAGCTGCGCTGGATGAACGGGCGCTACATCAGGCAGCTGAGCGACGCGGATCTGGGGGAGCGGTTGTTGCGCTACCTCGAGCGCATCCGCTTCTTCGGCGACTGCGGGAGCCTGATCGAGGCGGCCGCAACGGGGCCCGCGGCTCTCGTCGAGCTCGTGGAGGCCGGCGCCGCGGAGGTCGAGACGGCGTCGGCGCCTTCGGCCGAGCAGGCGGCGCTGGTGCGCACGGTGGCGCCGTTTGTGCGCGAGAAGATCGAGGTGCTGGCCGACTTCCTGCCCATCGCCGGGTGGTTCTTCCGGCCGCTGGGCTTCTCCGACGATGCGGCGGCTCGTCTGGCGGCAACGCCGGGGGCCGCCGAGACGCTCTGCGCGGCGGCGGCCGGGATCGCCGCTCTCGAGCCCTGGGATATCGAGCACATCGAGGCGCTGGTGCGTGAGCTTCCGCAGCGCCTGGAGCTCAAGCCCAAGGTCGTCTTCGCGGCACTTCGGCTCGGCATGAGCGGCCAGAGGGTTACACCCGGCCTCTTCGAGTCGCTCTGGGCGCTCGGGCGGGAGGAGGCGGCCGGCCGCCTTACGGCCGCGGCCGCCCTTCTGTAGCCGTAGCCTGCACCTTTCCCATCGGCGTCCGCTCCGGACGTTCGGCCTGGCGCAGCCTCGCCTTGTATGCCGCGCCCGACCTGGGGCCTTGGCTTGATGCAGGGCCTCACCTGTATGCTGCGCCCGGCTCGGGGACTCGGTTTGCCTCCAGGGCCTCGCCCGTATGCTGTGCCCGGCCCGGGGCCTCGGTACGCTGCGTCTGAGGCCTCGGTACGCTGTGCCCGGGCCTCGCGCTCAACAGCCCGGTCAGGGGAGCCCGCCGATGCGCCGCGCCAGGTCGTCGAAGCGGTGTACGACGAGCTCCGCCGTCGTCCGCGTGGCGTCGTGGCTGTTGGAGGCGGTGAAGAGGACGGTCGCCATGCCCGTCCTCTGCGCTCCCATGATGTCGGTGCGCTGGATGTCGCCGACGTGGACGGCCTCGCCGGGCAGCACGCCCAGCTCCGTCAGCGTGTGGCGGAACACGCGTGGGTCCGGCTTGCACATGGCGTGCTCGTTGGAGAAGAAGAGATAGGTGAAGTGCTGCAGCATGTCGTGGCGCGCGAGGATCTCCCGCAGGACGTTGCCCGGTGAGTACACGGTATCGCAGATCACGGCCAGGGAATAGCGCCGGGCGAGGAGGGGCAGTGCCTCTGAGGCGCCCGGCATCGGCTCGGGGGGGATCTCGAGGATCATTCGCTCGAAGCGGTTGATGAGCCGGGCACGGGCGTCTCTCGGCAGGCCTGCCTGCAAGGCGCCCAGGATGTGGTCGACGAGCTCTGCGCAGGAGGGGGTGCGCTGCTCCCCGACCCAGATGCGGTCGAAGAAGTCGAAGCCGCTCTGCAGCGCTTCGCCCAGCATCGCGGGGGAGGGATGCACGCCGACGCCCGCCAGCTCCTCGCGGAGGAGCGCGGCTCGACGCATTTCGCGCTCGCGCCAGCGGGCGTCGACGAACAGCGTGTTCCAGAAGTCGAACGTGACGGCCTTCAGCATCGGCCAAGGGTAGCATGCTCCGCTTGTCGGCCGGATAGACTTGCGGCATGGCCTCTGAATCCAGGAACGCGGTGATCGCCGCCATCATCGGCAACGCGGCGATCGCCGCCGTCAAGTTCGCGGCCGGCGCCGCGACCGGCAGCTCAGCGATGATCAGCGAGGGGATCCACTCGCTGGTCGATACGGGCAACGGCGGGCTCCTGTTCCACGGCCTGCGCCGCGCCGCGCGTCCGGCCGACGAGGCTCATCCGTTCGGCCACGGCGCGGAGGTCTACTTCTGGAGCCTCATCGTCGCCGTCAGCATCTTCGGGGTGGGCGGCGGCATGTCCATCTACGAGGGGATCCTGCATCTGCGCCACCCCGCGGCGCTCGGGGATCCCACCATCAACTACCTCGTCCTCGCCCTGGCGGTGGTCTTCGAGTCGATCTCCTTCACGGTAGCGTGGCGCGCCTTCCGTCGCGTCAAGGGCTCCCGTCACGTCATTTCCGCCATCCATCACAGCAAGGACCCCAGCCTCTTCACGGTGCTCTTCGAGGACACCGCCGCTCTCCTCGGGCTGGGGGTGGCCTTTCTCGGCGTGTTCCTCAGCCACGCCTTGAAACTGCCGGTACTGGACGCCGTCGCATCGATCGTGATCGGCCTGATTCTCGTCTGTTCGGCCGGCTGGCTCGCCTATGAGAGTCGCAGCCTTCTCGTGGGCGAGGCGGCCGATCCGGAGCTGGTGGCCGCCGTCAGGGAGATCGCTCTCGACGATCCGGTCGTCACCGGTCTCGGGGTGGTGCTCACCATGCACCTCGGCCCCGACGACGTGCTGCTGAATCTCGAGGTGGGCTTCGCGCCGGATCTCCCGGCCGAGGAGATCTACGCCGCCGTGCATCGTATCGAGGGCCGGATCGCCGCCAGGTATCCTCAGGTCACGCGAGTCTTCATCGAGGTGGAGACTCTGCTCGCCGCCGGCGAGCTCCGCCCGGCGTCGTCACACGACGGCTGATCGCTGGCCGGCTTTTCTCCGCGCTCGTCCGCTCTCACCCCTCCTTCGCTCGCCGTGTATCATGCGATAATGCGCTCGGCTGTCGCAGCACCGTCGGGCTTCTGAACGTCTCTGTCACCCTGGAGAGAAGGCCGGCGACCGTGCACGCTGTCGACAAGATCCGCAACCTCGCTATCATCGCCCACATCGATCACGGCAAGACGACGCTGATCGACAGCATCTTCCGCGCCGCTCACGTGTTCCGCGAGAACGCCCAGGTTGAGGAGCGCGTGATGGACAGCAACGACCTCGAGCGCGAGCGTGGCATCACCATCCGCTCCAAGCACTGCGCGGTGGAGTGGAAGGACTACCTCATCAACATCATCGACACGCCGGGGCACGCCGACTTCTCCGGCGAGGTCGAGCGCGTGTTGAGCATGGTCGATTCGGTGCTGCTCCTCGTCGACGCGAACGAAGGCCCGATGCCGCAGACGCGGTACGTCCTCACCCACGCCCTGCACCTCGGGTTGCGGCCGATCGTCGTGGTCAACAAGGCCGACCGGCCGAACGCCGATCCGTCCGGCGCCCTCGATAAGACCTTCGACCTCTTCGTCGAGCTCGGCGCCGACAACCGGCAGCTCGACTTTCCTGTGCTCTACGGCTCGGGCCTCGAAGGGTGGATCGTCGCCGATCTCGACGAGTATCAGAAAAAGGAGCGTGAGCGCCAGGCCCACATCGCCGACGGCGGTGCGCTGTCGGCGGAGCTGCTCAAGGAGCTCGCCGACGCCGCCATGAACGATCTCTTCGAAACGATTATCGCCGAGGTCCCGGCTCCCCGGGTCGACCAGAGGGCGCCCTTCCTCATGCAGGTGAGCACGCTCGCCTGGAGCGACTACATCGGTCGCATCGGTTGTGGACGGATGCTCCAGGGCGCCCTCAGGGTGGGCGACGAGCTCCAGCGTGTCACGACGCGCCATCTGCGGCGCGGCGATCATGACGCCGGCTGGGAGGTGACGGGCGCCGAGACCGCCCGCGTCTCGCGTCTCTGGGTGACGCATGGCCTGGAATACGATGAGGTGAAAGAGGTCGCGGCTGGCGACATCGTCTGGCTGGCCGGCCCCGACGATCTCATGCTCGGCGATACGCTTGCCTCGCCCGAGCTCGAGGCGGCCGGCGCAGCCCTGCCGCCCCTCGAGATCGAGGAGCCCACCGTCTCGATGTTCTTCCTCGTGAACAACGGGCCGTTCGCCGGCCGCGACGGACGCGCCGTGACGCTGCGCCAGATCAAGGAGCGCCTCGAGCGCGAGCTGCGCGTCAACGTGGCGTTGCGCGTGGAGGATCTGGGCCGCCCCGACGGTGTCAAGGTGAGCGGACGCGGCGAGCTTCACCTGGCGATCCTCATCGAGGAGATGCGCCGCGAGGGCATGGAGCTGTGCGTCTCGCGCCCCGAGGTCATCACGCACCGCGACGGGCAGGGCAAGCTTCTCGAGCCGATGGAGCAGCTCGTCATCGACGTGCCCGAGGAATACCAGGGGGCCGTCATCCGGGAGCTGAGCCTCCGCAAGGGCGAGCTCAACGCGGTCGAGTCCACGGGTACCGGCCTCGTGCGCCTCGAGTTCACGATCGCCACGCGCGGCCTCATCGGGTACCGCAACGAGCTCCTCACGGAGACGCGCGGGCTGGGGGTTATGAGCTCGCGCTTAACGGGCTACGGCCCCTGGCGCGGTGAGCTTCCGGGGCGCGAGCGCGGCTCGCTCGTCAGCCGGGCGGCGGGCGAGGTGGCAGGCTACGCGCTCGAGAACCTCCAGCAGCGGGCTGTCCTCTTCGTGAGCCCCATGGATCCGGTCTACGAGGGGATGATCGTCGGCGAGAACTCGCGGGCCGGCGACATGCTCTGCGATCCCACCAAGCGCAAGCAGCTCGGCAACTACCGATCGTCGACTAAAGAGATCGACGCGGGGCTCAAGGTGCCGCGTGCGCTCACCCTCGAATCGGCGCTCGAGTGGATCGCCGACGACGAGCTGGTCGAGGTTACGCCGGCTGCAGTGCGTGTCCGCAAGGCCATTCTCAGCGCCGAGCAGCGCAAGAAAGCCGGGAAGCGGGTGCCTGCCGAGGTTTGACGGCCGCGATGCCGGCGGCGCTCGTCGACGTCAGCGCAGGGCGCGCACGAGGCGCTTCAGCGCCTCGTGCAGCGTGCTCCGCGGACAGGCGAAGTTCAGCCGCAGGTGTCCGGGCGCGCCGAAGGTGGCCCCATCGGAGAGCGCTACGCCCGCGTCGAGGCACGCGCGGGCGGCGTCGGGCAGCCTCAGCGGCCGCACGTCGAGCCATGTGAGATAGGTCGCCTCGACGTGTGTCGTCCTGACGCCCGGCAACGACCGTGCGACGGCCTCCTCGACGAGATCGCGGTTACCTCGGAGGTGTTCAAGAAGCTCTGCCAGCCAGGGTCCGCCCTCACGGTAGGCGGCCTCGGCGCCGGCGATGGCGAAGCAGCCGGGGAAGGGCAGGAGGCCGGCTCCGCCTGCGGTGAACCGTTCGCGCAGCCCGGGGTCGGCGATCACCGCGAAGGCGAAACCGAGGCTCGGCAGGTTGAACGTCTTGCTCGGCGACATGAGAGTCACGAGGCCGTCGTCTTCGCCGGCGAGCATGGCCGCCGGGACGTGCTCGAGGCCGTCGAGCTGCAGGTCGCAGTGGATCTCGTCGGAGCAGAGCACGAGGCGGTGGCGCCGGCAGAAGTCGACGACGGCGGCCACTTCGTCGCGCCGCCACGTGCGGCCCAGTGGGTTGTGCGGATGACAGAAGAAGAAGACCCGGGTCTGCGGGGTGACCGCCGCCTCCATCGCCGCCAGAGGCATCTGCCAGCGGCCGTCCTCGCGCTCCGCCGGGACGGCAATCAGCCGCCGGCCTTGCAGCGGTGGCGCCTCCAGGAACGGCGGGTACACGGGCGTCACCGTCATCACGGCTTCGCCCTGGTCGGCGAAGGCCCGGCAGGCGAGATTGAGGCCGGGCACCACGCTCGGCAGCCACACGATCCACTCGGGGAGGATGCGCCAGCCGTATCGATCGTCGAGATAGGAGCGGATCGCCTCCACGAGCGAGTCGGGGACGAGCGAGTAGCCGAACACCCCGTGTCGGGCGCGATCCCGGAGGGCGGCCACAACCGGCTCCGGTGAGGGGAAGTCCATGTCGGCGAGCCAGAGCGGCAGGATGCCCGCGGGGTATTTGTTCCACTTGTAGCTACTGGTGCCTGTGCGATCCGGCGGCCGATCGAAGCTGTCGCTCATACCTGCTCCTGCCCAGCTGACGTGCGGTAAAGCTATCAGACCATATCCGGGGGCAGATGCGGATGATTGCCCGCCGGCGCGCCGCCGCGTGTTGCCGGCGCCACGCGATTCGACGCGCCGAGGAGCGCCACCAGCACGACGCTGTTCGGCACGGCCGCCCCCGGCTGCCTCTGAAGCCGTCTTGTCAGGGCGCCGGCGAAGGTGAGGATGGCGCCACTGTGCGGGCGGCCTCCGTGAGGGTCGCAAGGAGTCTGGAGAGCGCGCCGCGTGCGTTCCTTCGAAGCCGCTGCTCGAGGTGGGAGCGGCTGAGGCCGCGCCGTCGCTTCGCGAGGTCGGCGGCCGCTGCGTCGAGCGACGCCGTGGCTCTGGCGAGGGCCCGCTCCGCGTCCGCCTGGACGCCCTCAAGACCCCGCGGCGGTGTGATGCCCTCCAGCGCAGCCGCGGTGGCGGACGCCTCGTTCGCCGCCGCCTCGACGCGCGCCGCCGCGCGCCGCCGTGTGGCATCGGGCTTCGCGCCAAGGTCGTGTACCGCTGCCTCGGCGGAGCTCGTAGCCCTTTCGATCCGGTCGCGGATGGAGTCGAGGTCGCGGACATACGTGGCGATCTCCACGACCCGGTTGGTGGCCTCGCTGACGGGCTCTGTGGCGCTGTTGCAGGCGGCGGCCAGAGCGCCTCCCACCAGGATGAGGCCGGCGAGCAGCCCGGCCGCCGCGCTCAGCCACGGCCCGCGGCTCTTCGGCGCACGACTGACTCCCCGGCTCTCCCCGTGCGCCGCGCGCCTGTGCCCGGGTCTCACCGGTGCCGGCCGGCCTTCGCGGCGGCGAGGAGCGCTTGCCATACGCCCTTGACGTGCCGCTGCTCAGTGGCGGCGGCGCCGATCGAGATCCGTATGATCTGACTTCCTTTGAGGACGGCGGAGCTCACACAGTGCTCGCCGCCGGCGTTCACGCGGGCGGCGACGGAGAGGTTGTGCTCGGTCAGCGCCGCCTCGTCGTCGTGGCTGCCGGGGGGCACGTGACGGACGCAGACCGTCTGCAGCGGCGCCGGAGCGCGGCGCTCCCAGTCTGGCGCTGCGTCCACCTGCCCACGAAGCCAGGCGGCGTTGGCGATGTCGCGCCGGATACGGCGCTGGAGACCCTCGACTCCCTGCTCGCGGATGAGGAACCACAGCTTGAGGGCGCGGAAGCGACGGCCCAGCGGGATGCCCCAGTCGCGCAGGTTGCGGACGGCGCCGTCCTGGGCTGTGCGCAGGTAGCTTGGGTTGGTGCTCATGACACGCACGAGGTGCTCCGTGTCGCGCACGAAGTACGCCGAGAGGTCGAATCCCGCGCCCAGCCATTTGTGCGGGTTGAGCACCAGCGAGTCGGCGCTCTCGATTCCCTCCCACATCCACCGGTGCTCAGGGCAGATCATGGCGGCGCCGGCCATGGCGGCGTCGACGTGCAGCCACAGGCCGTAGCGGTCGGCCAGCTCGGCGATGCCGGCGAGCGGGTCGAGGGCGGTCGTGGCCGTCGTGCCGATCGCGGCGACGACGACGCACGGCCGGCGGCCGGCGGCGATGTCTTCGGCGAGCGCGGCCTCGAGCAGGTCGAGGCGGAGAGCGTGCTCGTCGTCGGTCTCGACGAGGCGCAGGTGATCGGCGCCGAAGCCGGCGAGGAGCGCCGCCTTGGCTACCGAGCTGTGCGCCTGATCTGAGGCGTAGACCACCAGAGGGGACTCCTCGGCCTGCAGGCCGCCGTGATTCTGGCAGAGCCCGGTGGCGCGCTCCCGGGCGCAGATGAGGGCGCACAGCGTCGCCGTGCTCGCCGAATCATGGATGACGCCGGTGAATGCCTCCGGAAGCCCCAGCATGTGGCGCAGCCACTCCATGACGACCTCTTCGACCTCGGTGGCGGCAGGGCTTGTCTGCCAGCTCATGCCCTGGGCGCCGAGGCCGGACGACACCAGATCGGCGAGCACCGACGAAAGGTCGGTGTTCGAGGGAAAGTAGGCGAACCACCCCGGGTGGTTCCAGTGCGCGATCCCGGGCAGAACGATGCGCTCGAGGTCGCTGGCGATGGCATCGAGGCCTTCGGCCTGCACGGGGGGGTGGGGAGGAAGCAGCGCGGCGATCTCACCCGGTTGTACGCGGCTCTGGACCGGCAGGCTGTCGATGCGTTCACGGTAGTCGGCGATCCAGTCGACCAGGATGTGGCCCACGCGGCGGAAGTCGGCAGGATCCACGGGCGTTCTCCCTCGTCGGGTGGTGGTGAAGGGGCGGCCGGGCCTGCGGCGGGCCGCCCCCAGATTCTACCCGAGTCTTTCACTCGCCGCCGGCGTGCGTTGCCGGTCGTCCGACCTTTCACTCGCCGCCGGCGTGCGTGCCGGTCGTCCGATCATGCTAAGATGCCTGGCCGCTGATTGCGATGAGGGCGGTCGACAGCCGCCCGACGCCGAGGAGCGAGAACATGACATCGCGAACGATCCTGGTCGCGGAGGACAACCTCGATCTCCAGAGTCTGCTGAGGCACGTTCTCGAGGCCGACGGCCACGTCGTGCACATTGCCTCCGACGGCATCGAGGCGCTGGATCTCTTCCGCTCGGTTTCCCCCGATCTCGTCATCCTCGACCTGATGATGCCGCGCCTCAACGGTTTCGAGGTGCTGCGTCGGCTCATCGACGCCGGCGAGCGCGGCACGACCCCCATCCTGATCCTGACCGCGCGCAGCAGCGAGGACGACGTCGTGACCGGGTTCGAGCTGGGCGTCGACGACTACTTGCGCAAGCCGTTCGTGATCAGCGAGCTGCGGGCTCGCATCCGCACACTGCTCGGACGCGTCCGGTAAGGCGGGTCATCGTGTGAGGCGGCTCTACGTCGTGCTGAACCCTTTGCGGCGCATGTCGCCCCAGGAGTGCTTTTTGCGAAAGAAGTCCACTGTCGCGCCAAGGCGCCAGAGCGCCTGGAGCTGGCGGTAGCCGAAGTTCTCGAGGACGGCGTAGAAGAGCAGTCGTCGCAGGTCGTTGGGCCCCGTGAATCCACCGGGACTCATCTGGTCGAGCAGGATGGCAGAGATCGAGAGGAAGATGCCGTACCCCACGGCCATGAGGAAGAACAGCGCGACGAAGGTGAAGCTGATGTACCCCATGGCGATCGCAATGGCGACGGAGGCGAAGCCCGTGACCTCGAGCAGCGGGCCGATCACTTCGAAGACCAGGTTGTACGGCAGGCCCAGGAGTCCCAGAGTGCGATATCTCGGCCGGCCGATCATCGAGCGGCTCGCGCGAAGGCACTGGAGCAGGCCGCGATGCCAGCGGTTGCGCTGCCTGCGGAGGGCGCTCAGCTGCTCCGGTGCCTCGGTCCACACCACCGGGTCGGGGATGTACATGATGCGGTAGCGCTCGCCGCGGTCGCAGGCCTGCTGGTGCAGCCGCAGGACCAGGTCCATGTCTTCGCCCACGGTCCTCTTGCGGTACCCTCCCGCGTCGATGACGGCGTCTCGCTTGAAGACGCCGAACGCTCCCGAGATCACGAAGAGGGACTTCAGCTCGCTCCAGCCCGTGCGGTTGCCCAGGAAGGCACGCAGGTACTCCACCACCTGGAGGGTCGCCAGCGGATTGCGCGGCGCGCGGATCTCCGTGACGCGCCCGTCGACTACCCGGCAGCCGTTGGCGACGCGGATGATGCCGCTCGAGGCCACCGTCTCACGCGGCCTCACCATGAAGGGCCGCACGACGCGAAGCAGCGCCTTGGGTTCGAGGATCGCGTCCGCGTCGATCGCGCAGAACAGCGGGAAGCGGGCTGCGTTGATGCCGGCGTTGAGCGCGTCGGCCTTGCCCCCGTTGGCTTTGCTGATCACCGTGAGGTTCGGTACCTGCCGCGAAAGATAGACCGCGCTCACCGGGGCGCACGGGACGTTGATTCGCTGCGGTCGGTTCACCGGATGGAGGTCGAAGGCGTCGATGAGGCGCCTCAGCATCCCGTCGGTGGATCCGTCGTCCACGACGATGATCTCGTACTCTCCGTACTCGAGAAGGCGCAGTGCGTTGACCGCTTCGACGATGGACTTCTCTTCGTTGTAGGCGGGCATAAGCACCGACACCGGCAGGGTAAGGGGCGATCTGAGCATCGAGTCGAAGCCGCCGAGTGCGGTGCGGCGCATCTCCTGTCGCGACGCCCTGAAGGAGAGCGCCAGCAGGAGAGTGTAGACGGCGTTGATCGCCAGGAAGTACACCAGCACGATGTGATTGAAGACATTGAGGATCGGGATCATGCTGGTGCTCCGTATTCGTCCACGCCGGCCGTCGCCGGAAGTCCTTTACGGTGCGGGGCGTACAGATCGAGGGCTTCGAGGACGCCGGCCGCCTGCTCGCGGACGTACCGGTCCGGGTGGTCGAGCAGGGCCTTGAGGTGGTTCACGCCGGCGTCTCCCAGCTTCGCCAGCGCTTCCGCGCAGTTCACGCGCACCCACCAGCTCTCGTCGGGCATGGCTGCGGCGAGAGCGCGGGCGGCGGCCGGGTCTCCGATGCGGCCTAGCGCCTTGGCCGCCTGAGTCCGTACCTGCCACTCGTCGTCGCGAAGGGCGGTGAACAGAGCGTTCTGCGCGTCCGGGCCTCCGAGCTTGCCCAGTGCCGCCGTCGCCTGTGCGCGCAGGTTGAGGCTCTCGTCGTCGACGGCGATGGCCGCGAGCGGCCGGATTGCGGCGGCGTCGCGGATCTCGCCGAGGATCTGGACGGCGGCCACCCGCACATTATGGTCGTCGCTGTCCAGCATGCCGAGGAGCGGTGTCACGGCTTCCGGGCCCATCATCATCAGATTCTCAGCGAGAAGCGACACGGTCCACCGCGAGGAGTCGCGCAGGGCGCTTACCAGCGCGGGGATGGCCTCCGGAGCTCCGATCGCAGCGAGGCTTCGCGCGGCGGTCGTACGCACGGCCTCGCTGGGATCCTGGAGCGCTGCCATGAGCTCAGGGACGCTGCGCTGCACGCGCAGTCTGCCCAGGAGTTCCGCGGCGTCCGCACGATTCCATTCGCCGGATGCGTGGAGGCGCTGCAGGGCGGCCTCGATTACACCGGCCTTCTCGAGGGAGGAGATGAGCGTCTCCAGCTCATGCCCCCGCATGAACGTCGCGTACCGCACGCTCAGCTCGATCAGCGCCGATTCGTCGTGCTTCTGCAGGCTGGGAAGCGGCCGGCCTTCGAGGAGGCACTCTTCCACGCAGCCGCGCAGCCGCTCCACGGCGGCCGCGTGCAGCCGGGCGCGGCGCAGGCTCAGCCGTCGTTGCAGGATCAGCAGCACGACCAGCACGGAGCTGATGGCGTAGAGCGTCACCACTATGATGATGAGAATCTCTCGTGTCATCTGGCTCTCTGAACTTCGATGCGCCGGTGTGCCCGGGTTTGAGTCGGTGGCGGGACGACGTGCCGCACGGCCGGCGACGGTGGACTGGAAGGCTCGGCCATCTAGATTCGAGACAGCAGCGCCCAAGCCTGCGAGCAGGCGCGCGGAGAGCGCGGGCAAGCCCACTCCGGGGCGAGACCCCGGAGCACGCGAAAGGCCCCGCAGTCGCGGGGCCTTTCGCGTAACGCCGGTCGATCAGATTCAGTCTCAGTCGAGGGCCACTGCCGTGGCCCTCGACTGCCTGGGGTCAGTTCTTACTGATTCGGGAAGTAGTCCTCGCACTTGCCCTCGCGGTAGACATCGGCGGTGGCGCAGTGGAGGCCGCCACCGAAGGCGTAGGCGTCGCGGAGCGGAACGGGGACGACCTCGAAGCCGAGCTTGTCGAGCTGCTCCTGCTGGTACACCTCGCTCGCCTCGACGCACACCGTCTTGGGGTCGAGGACGAGGACATTCTGGGAGAGCCAGACGCTGGAGTAGCAGAGCGGCGGCGGCTCCTTGTGGGCCGGCTGTGCTGCCTCGACGATCTCCCAGTCGTTGTCGTCGAAGATCTTGCGCTGGGTCTCGTCGAGCTTGCGGTTCGGGTTGTTGATAATGAGGCCCGGACGCAGCGGCACGAACGTAGCGTCGATGTGAATCGGATACGGGTCGCCCGGGAAGTTAAGCTGATGGACGCGGTGATCCGGGAAGTGACGCTGCAGCCAGTCGATGGCCTTGAGGTTCGTGGTGAAGCCGTGCTGGGGGAAGAGATCCTTGCCCATGCGGCAGGTGTCGGCGGCATCGAAGAGGATCTCGTTCTCGGTCGTCACGTAGTGACGGTCGGCGGTCCACTGGAGGCGCTGCTCGATGCTGATGTGCTCGCTCAGGTAGTCCGGATGGTAGTCGTCGTCGGTGAGACGCGGCTTCGGAGCGGCGGACCAGACGAAGCCCTTGTCCTCGTTGAAGTACTGGTTGAGAAGCGGCCGGTAGGCGAGGTACTCGAACCAGCGGCAGCGGTACGACATAGTCGCTTCGATCATCTCGCGGCCGACGGTGAGGAGCACGTCGCGCGGCGGCATGCAGCCGAACATGGTCTCGACCGACCAGTCGGGGGTGGCGATGGAGCGGTTCCACTGGATCGGGGTCGGGCGGTCGACCTTGATGCCGCGCTTCTCGAGGAGGGCGGCATAGCCGTCGAGCTGAGCGTTAGCGGCCTCGACGGTCGCCAGCGGACGCGGGCCGTACATGCCCTTCATCTCGCTGTCTTCCGGCACCTTGGCGTCGAGCGCTGGCTCGCCGGCGGGGATGCAGCAGAAGTCGGCGCGCCCCACGATCACGTGCTTGAGCGGATCCCACTCGTTCCATGAATTTACGATTACATTATCGTCATTTGCCACGATGGGCTCCTTTCGTTCGCTTGACCGTGACTCTCAGCATCGACGGGTATCTGTGCTTATCTCAGTTCATCTGAGCATCTGAGACCGATCACGAACTGCTCCTGGGTCGCCGGAGGGTGGGTGTGTCTTCCTGACCAGCGTCCACGTGACCACGTGATAATTGCAGCACAACAGTCTCGGGAACGCAAGGCCCAAATCACCCGTTTGCTGCGTCGGCTCTCGCGAGTGACGAGTGAGCGACCCGGGGTGGGGTGAGCTGGTTTGCAGCGAACGCAAGCGTGCCGTGGCCCCCCAACCACAAATCACTTGCGTTCACCAATAGCATGGTGCATAGTTTATCAGAATTCAGTGTGCTGCATAGTGTTATCTGCGCATTGATTTCGAGAAGTGGCCCGGGGTCGGGTGGAACGAGCTGCAAGCGTGTCGTATGGCAGGTTCCACGCCTGTATTGGGGAGAGCCGGAAGCTCGGGCGCCACCCCGGCCTTCATGCAGCAGAGGAGGGGCAAATGCAGGGAGATCAATCACCGCAGGAGGCCGAGGGCGGGCGTCCGGTGTCCGACGCCGAAGAGGAGGCCTTGCACGAGCAGCGGCGAGCCGAGATCCGGGCAGCGTATTCCCGCCGTCTCTTGGCGAACATCACGTGGCCGGTTGTCGACGACGCCATCAAGCGCGGCGCCGGCATCATCCTTCCCATCGGATCCTGCGAGCAGCACGGCTATCATATGCCGCTCGTCACCGACACGGTTCTCGCCACCGAGCTCGGCGTGTGCGCCGCCGATCGTCTCGACTACCTCGTTGCGTCGCCGTCTCTCTACGGCTACCGCTCGCGGCCCTCGTCCGGCGGCGGGCACACCTACCCCGGCACCATCTCGCTCAGCGCCACCACCCTGATCGGCGTCGTCACCGATGTCGTGAGCGAGCTCATCCGGTTCGGCTTCAAGCGCATCGTTCTGCTCAGCATGCACATCGAGAACACGAACATGCTGTGGGAGGGAGCCTGGCAGGCGTTGCGCGGTCACGAGCACGACGTGCGCATCATGGTTGTGGAGCAGGGCTTCGCCGCCATCTCGGACAGGTCGATCGATATCCTCTTTGAGGGCGACTTCCCGGGCTGGAGCGTCGAGCATGCGGGCGTCATGGAGACGTCGCTCATGCTGTACCTCCACCCGGAGCTCGTGCATATGGACAAGGCCGTCGACGACAAAGCCGAGCGCACCGCCACCTACGAGGTTCTGCCAGTGCCCAGCGACATGATCACCAAGTCCGGCGGCCTGTGGAAGTCAAGCCCGGGATCGGCCGCCAAGGGGCGTGTCGTTTGGGAAGAGCTGGTGGACGACCTCGTGCGGTCCATCCAGCTCGAAATGGCCTGATTCACTCTCACGGCGGGGGCCGCGAGGGCAGGGCCAGAAGAAGCAAGACGTTCTTCCAGAAGGGGAAGAAGTCAGAGAGTATCAGCGTGGCTGAAGAGCATCAGCGTGGCTGAAACGTAAATGGGGGGCCAGCCAGCCGGAGGCGGCAGCAGCATCGAGAGCGCCGGTCTGGCTGGCCCCTTTATGTGCATTCATCACGCCGATCGAGAAACCGCTCAGCAGTGAGCGGGTGGCCGAGTTCATGGGGCATCGGCGGCGTGTGGGCTGCGACACTGAACTGACCAGGCTCGAGAACTCGATCGATCGCACCGGGGCTTATCCGTTTCGCACCGTTCTGCACCACTCCGGAAGAGGCCGGTTGAATCTCCTTCGGCCCGGATCGCATCGAGGAGCCCTTCAAAGAGCTGGTTATTGGCCGCCTCGCCGAGTTGGGTAGAGCCTGCTGTGACCCGCCTCAAGGGCTCGGGCATCCGTTGTATGGTGCGGCCCGGCAGCGACGACTGCCGCGAGTGCGACGTGTCCTGGCGGCCTCCGGCTACGTCGAGGATCCGAACGACATCGTCCTCGATCTCGGCAACAGCATGAGGATGATCGTGATCGGCTTGATCGGGAATCGCGTCAGGCAGCGTCTCCAGGCGCGACGAGTCCCGGATGGACCTCTCGCGCATGAGGCGGGAGACGTAGCACCCGCATACCCCGTAATTCGGCATTCCGCTCGCGCGGGCCCGTGATGGAGCACGCCGCTGGGCGGTTCACTGCCTGGAGAGGAAGAAGGCGGGCGTGACACCCTGTCGCCGGAATCAGGCTGTGGCAATCCTCAGGATCGGGTTGCCGTCTCGGCGAACCACGCGAGCACGTCGAGAAAGCGCTCGCGCGAGTGCGGGTCACCGAGCACGGTGAGTGGCAGCGTGGGGCGCAGCTCGATGGCTTCGTCGGGCAGCGCGATGTGGTCGATCTGGTTGAGGCGCCGGAGAAGCTCGCAGCGCACCTCCGGTCGATAGAACGCAGGCGACTCCCTGAGATGGGTGAACAGGAGCGTGAATGTGCCGTTCATGCGCACAACGACCGGGTGATATTCGAACCCGCGGTGGCGGATCACGGTCTGGAAGGTGCCGCATTGCTGCCCACGGCTCCACATGACGCCCATGCTGTGATTCGCCGCCCAGGAGAGCAGCGCCTCGACGGGCTCCAGGGAGCTCGGGTTCCACTGGGCCAACTCGTGCATGAACGAGCTCTCGTCCCAGTCGCGTTTGCCTGCGAGGGGGCACTCGCGCCCGACCAGGGGCCACAGCGCCTCATGGAAGTGGTCCAGCTGGAGGCGCAGCCAGCCGTACTGATCGGGCCAGGTGCCGAGATTGAGTACGTCTGCCGGACGCCGCACTTCGATGATGTGGGAGGAATCGCCACGGCGGCGCCAGCACGGTGTCGCCCGGAAACATGCGTCGACCTCCGCACGCCGGGCTTGAAGCAGCGAGAAGACGGAGTCGGCGGCGACACCCTGCAGAGTGTACTTGACGCCGATCTCATTGAGGCTGACGCGCGCGATCGACAGCAGCTTTCCACTGGTGAGGGTGGTCGTATGCCACATCCAGCCGTCCGACGTGACGCGCGCACAGCCTGCGCTCGTGGAGCCTTGCATGAACTCCTTGAAGCCCTGCCAGAACTGACGACGCAGCTCCGGCGTTCCGCTGCGGGCGCTCGCGCCTTCACCTGCCATGGTGTCCTCTGGTTCCTGCCCCCATACCGGCTAATATAATATAGCCTACCAGCTGAGCGTTCGTTCGCGTGTCGCATGGGGCTAAGGCGATACATCGCTGTTGCTGACGGAATGGGTCTTGCGTTCAGGGCAACTTCGTGCATGCTCGATAGCATGTACTCGACTACACGTCAGATCGTCGACCTCGGCGGTTGCGTGCGCAGTCGGGTGTCCGGGTGGGCCGTTCGGTCGAGATCGGGCTGCAGAATGCAGGTTTCTGGTTTGTCCGGTTTGCCGGGCGGAGCGCGGGGCGCAACAGGTTGTCGGGCGCGCCGTAGCAGCACACGCGGGCTCCAAGGGTCCCGCCCTCTCAGACAGTAAGGTGAATGTGTGGGCGTCAATGAAAGGGGAGTGAGCCACTTGTCAGCGAGTCAGTACGTTCGACCGAGCTACCAGGTCAACGCAACACCTCAGTTCCGGATGCTGAGCACCGACCAGTGCGAGCGCATTGTCAACGGTGCCTTCGAGGTTCTCGAGCGCACCGGCGTTGAGGTCCAGAACCAGGAGGCCTTGCAGCTCCTCACCGATGCGGGTTGCTGGGTCGACGGCAGCCGCGTCCGCATTCCGACGTATCTCGTCGAGAAGGCCATCGGCACTGCCCCGTCGCGCATCGTCCTCAGCGACCGCGACGGCAACCGTTCACTGTTCCTCGAGAACCAGAACGTCTACTACGGTCCCGGCGGCGGCAACACCTTCATCATCGACCACGAGACCGGCGAGCGTCGTCGTCCCACGAAGGAAGACACCGCCACAACGGCTCGTCTGGTCGATGCTCTCAAGGGTCTGTCGTTCGCGATGGACAACGGCACCATCGACGGCGTCAAGGCTCCCGACGTCCATGCCTTCCAGGCCCTGGTCGAGAACACGACCAAGCCGATCGTGCAGTGGGGCTACAGCGTCGACAGCTTCAAGGACATCGTCGACATCGCGTCCGCTGTCGCCGGCGGCCTCGAGGCTCTTCAGCGCAATCCATTCGTCGTTCTCTTCGCTGAGCCCAGTACGCCGCTTGCCCACACCGAAGACGCGCTCGACAAGGCGCTTTTCGCCGCTAAGAGCCGCATTCCGGTGATCTACGCTCCGTCCGTTTTTGCCGGCCAATCCGCTCCGGCTACGATGGCGGGCGCCCTGGTCGTCGCCGTCGCCGACTTCCTCGTCGGCCTCCTCGTCGGCCAGCTTGCCAGCGAGGGTGCTCCGTTCATCATGGGTGGCCTCGCCTCCACGATGGACATGCGTACCGAGGCGGTGTGCTACGGCGCTGCCGAGCTGAGCCTGCTTTCGGCCGGCCTTATGGGCATCGCGCAGTACCTCAATCTCCCGTCGTTCAGCACGGGCGGCTGCTCCGACTCTCACCAGGTCGACACGCAGTCGGCGGCTGAGGGCGCATTCTCCCTGCTCGTCGCCGCCTTCAGCGGCGCGAACCTCGTTCATGGCCTGAGCTACCTCGACGGCGGCAACTCCAGCTCCCTCGACATGATCACCATGAATGAAGAGGTCATCGGCATGATTGGCCGCATCATGGGCGGTGTCCCGGTCGACGCCGAGACCCTCGCTCTGGACGCTGTGGATCGTACCGGCCCCGGCGGCTATTTCCTCATGGACGAGCACACGATGGCCCACTTCCGTGAGTTCTGGAATCCCTCGCTCATCAGCCGCATGCGCTACGACAACTGGGCGAAGGCGGGCGCCAAGAGCATGGGCCAGCGCGTCAACGAGAAGACGAAGGCCACCCTTGCCGACCACGCTTCGGCTCCGCTCTCGGACGCCGTGCGCAGCGAGATTCAGGCAATCGTCGACCGGGCGGATGCTCGGGCGTAAGAGTAGCAGCCACTGTTTGGCGACTAGGAGGCATTCGCGAATATGAGCACCATTTACGAAGAGCTGGCGCAGTGCGTCATAGAGGGCGACGCAGACAAGTCGAAGGAAGCGGCTGAGAAGGCCGTCGCCGAGGGCGCCGAGCCCATCAGTATCATCAACGACGGCCTTATGGCCGGTATGCGTGTGGTCGGCGCCAGGTTCAAGGCCGCCGAGATGTTCGTGCCCGAGGTTCTTCTCGCGGCGCGTGCGATGAAGTCCGGCATCGAGGTCGTCAAGCCCCTCATCTCCGACACGGACATTCCGTCCGAGGGCAAGGTCGTCATGTGCACCGTCGCCGGCGACCTTCACGACATCGGCAAGAACCTCGTGGCCATGATGCTCGAGAGCGCCGGCTTCCAGGTAGTCGACGCCGGCATCGACCAGTCCCCCGCCGACATCGTCAAGGCGGTCAGGGACAGCGGTGCCGAGATCGTCGGCATGTCGGCGATGCTGACCACCACGATGCTCGCCATGAAGGACACGGTCGAGCTGTTCAAGGAAGAAGGCCTGCGTGACAGCGTCGGCATGATCGTCGGTGGCGCTCCCGTCACGAAGAGTTTCGCCGATGAGATCGGTGCTGACGGCTGGGGCCAGGACGCTGGCGCTGCTATCGAGCTCTGCAAGGAGCTCATCGCCGGCAAAGGAGCGTGAGGATGGGCGTCAGAAGCAATCAGGCCAATAACGCGACGGCATACTTCAACGTACTGACGCCGTCGCAGTGCGAGGAAATCGTCCAAGCCGCCAAGGAGATCCTCACGCGTACCGGCGTCACGGTGTACGACGAGGAAGCTCGCGACATCATGAAGAAGGCCGGCTGCTGGGTCGACGACATTCGTGTGCGCATCCCCGCTTACGTCGTGGAGCGCGCCCTCGCCAGCGCTCCCGAGCGGGTCACGCTCTGCAACAGCCGTACCGGTTCGCGGGACGTGCATCTGCAGGGCTACAACGCCTACTTCGGCTCGGGTTCGGACACGCCGTTCACGATCGATCCCTACACGAATGCGCGCGTTCCGGCCACCAAGGAGTCGGTCGGCCGTGCCTGCAAGGTCCTCGACGCCCTGCCGAACATCGACTTCATCATGTCGCTCGGTATCGTCCAGGACGTGCCGGTACCGATCTCAGACCGTCACCAGTTCCAGGCCCAGGTGCTCAACACCGGCAAGCCGATCACGATCACCGCTCACGACATCTACGGTTACGCTGATGTCATCGAGATGTGCGAAGTCATCGCCGGTGGCGAGGAGGAGCTCCGTCGCCACCCGTTCATGACGCTCTACGCCGAGCCGATCTCGCCGCTCCAGCACGCCTGGGAGGCTGCGTCGAAGCTCGTGCTGGCGGCTCGCAAGGGTCTGCCGGTGGTCTACACACCGTGCGTCATGGCGGGCGGCTCCGTGCCCTCGACGCTCGCGGGCGTCCTCGCGCAGGGCATCGCCGAGTCGCTCAGCGGCTGCGTCATCAACCAGACGACGCGCGAGGGTTCGCCGTTCATCCTTGGCGGCGTGTTCACCATCATGGACATGACGCACATGGTCTTCAGCTACGGCTCGCCGGAGTTCGACCTCCTCATGGCCGCGCTCGCCGATCTGGCGCACTACATGAAGATCCCGATGTTCGGTACGGCGGGCTGCTCCGACTCCTGTCTCCCGGACGAGCAGGCCGGCATCGAGGCCGCCCTCTCCGACGCGATGACGGCGCTCTCGGGCCCCAACCTCAACCACGACGTCGGCTTCATCGAGTACGGCTCCACGTCGTCGCTCGAGTACCTCGTCATCAACAACGACGTCATCGGCATGGCCCGTCGTCTGGTCCGCGGTATCGAGGTCAACGACGAGACGCTCGCTCTCGACGTCATCGACAAGGTCGGCCCCGGCGGCAGCTTCCTCGCCGAGGAGCACACCAAGAAACACTTCAAGAGCGAGACCTACTATCCGAGCCTCATCGAGCGTCAGCACTACGAGGCGTGGGTCGAGGGTGGTAAGAAGTCGCTCCTCGAAAAGGCCAACGAGCGGGTCAAGGATATTCTCGAGAACTACGAGCCCGATCCGCTGCCGAAGGACGTTCAGCAGAAGCTGCAGGACATCGTCGACCGCGCCGAGCGCAATCTCGCCGCGAAGACGGAGGGCTGAGACTTTCGGCCTGACGAGTACACACTGAGCGCAGAGGAGCCCTCAGCGCAGTGACCCCACAAGCGTTCGGCCCGCCGCCGGGAGGCGGCGGGCCGAACGCGGGGACTGACGACAGGAGCGACTCGAAGGCCGCAATGGACGAAGGGCAAGGGAAGCAGTTGTGACAGCCGCCCTTCGCAGACCGGTCGCAGCGGCCGAGTTCAGTCAGCACCACCAGAGCGCCCCAGCGCGTGCGATGCTCCGCATCCTCGTGCTGGGGCGTCTCCGTTTTCAGCGTCCCTGATCGTTCAGCTTCGCTCCCGCGCTGCTGGCGCTGTCACGTGAGCGATGCCTTGACTTGTCGTGCGGTCAGGGGGACGCTGTCCGCAGCACGCGACAACCGGAAGCGCAAGAAGGGAAAGAGGCACCAGTGTCCTTAGTCATCGGCCTTGATACAGGGGGGACCTATACAGACGGCGTCGTGATCGATCTGACGACCAAGGAGTTGAAGGCCAAGGCGAAGTCCTTCACGACGCACGAGAATCTCGCACTGGGAATCGTGGAGTGCATCGAGAGGCTGGGGGATATCGGGGCGCACCAGATCCAGTTCGTCTCGCTGTCGACGACGCTCGCGACGAACGCCATTGCGGAAGGCCGAGGCGGCCGGGTCGGGCTGATCCTCATTGGGCACGATCCCACAGGGTCGCTGCCGGCGGAGGTCGTGGCGTGCGTTCGCGGCGGCCACACGATCCAGGGCGAGGAGGCGGAGGAGCTCGACCTTGAAGGCCTGCTCGAGGCGGTCGACGAGATGCAGGGCCAGGTCGACGCCATCGCCTTGTCCGGATTCCTGAGCGTGCGCAACCCCGAGCATGAGCGTCAGGCGCTCAAGGCGATCCGCGAGCGCTGGGACGTGCCGGTCGTCTGCGCCCATCAGCTCACTACCGTCCTGGGCTTCCACGAGAGAACCGTTACCGCCTGTCTCAACGCGCGACTCCTGCCGATCATCGCCGATCTCCTCGAGGCGGTTGCGATTGCCCTCAGGGAGCGCGGTATCTCCGCGCCCTTGATGATCGTCCGCGGCGACGGCACCCTGATGAGCGAGAGCACGGCCCGCGAGCAGCCCATTGAGACCATCCTCTCAGGCCCGGCTGCGAGCGTGATCGGAGCGACGTTCCTCGCGGACACCGACGCCGCGCTCTGCCTCGATATGGGGGGCACGACGTCCGACGTGTTCCTCCTCGAGGGCGGCAAGCCGCAGCTCAACCTCGAGGGCGCTTCGGTGGGCGGCTGGCGGACCCGCGTTCAGGCGCTGGACATCAGCGCGTTCGGGCTCGGCGGCGACAGCCACATCCGCATCTCGCGCGACGGCGAGGTTGCCATCGGCCCGAAGCGGGCGTGGCCTCTCTCGGTCGTTGGGATGAGGCACCCCCACCTTATGGAGGAGATCGCGAACGTCGACCCAGAGACCGACCTGGGAGATATGCAGGTCGTCGACTGCTTCAGGCTTCTGCGGAAGCCACAGCATCCGCGGCGCTGGAGCTACAGCGAGCTGGAGGTCATCGAGGCCCTGGAAGATGGACCGCACAACGTCATTGCGCTCGGAGTGCTGCTGGAGCGCGACCCCAACCTTCTCCAGCTGAAGGCTCTCGAGGATGCCGGCATCATCGGGAGGGCGTCGTTCACTCCTACCGACATGCTGCACGTACTGGGCAGGTTCGACGAGTACGATGCCGCCACCGCTCGGCACGCGGCCAGCAAGCTCGCCCAGGCCGTCTCTATGGACGACGAGGACTTCATAGCCCACGTGGAAAACGAGATGAACATCACTGTCGCCCGCGTGATTCTGCAGAGCCTTGTGTATCGGCAGGGAGGGAAGTTCGACATCGACGAAGGACCTGCCGCGGCTTTCCTGCTCGATGGCGTGCTTCGCAAGCGGCACAGTCGTGTGATGGACGTGTCGGTACAGCTCCGCTATCCGATCATCGGCCTGGGGGCGCCGGCAGGGGCTCATCTGCCGGCGATGGAGGAGATCCTTCATACCCCCGTGGTGGTTCCGAAGCACGCGGAGGTAGCTAATGCGGTTGGCACGGCGGCGTGCCAGGTCGTCGAGGAGATCAATATCCTGATTTCGCCGAGCTCCGCGGGCTACGTGGTGCACCTGCCGTGGGAGCGCCAGGCCTTCCTGTACATTGAGGACGCTGAAGATTACGCCCTTCAGGAGGGCCGGCGGGTCGCGTTGGAGCGCATGGATGGCGCCAATGTGCGCAACCCGGAGATCTCCGTGGTGACCGAGGACACCGTGAGCCGGGGAGCGAGCGGCGAGGACGACGTCTATCTCGGTTCGCGCATCGAGATTGTGGCCAAGGGTCGTCCGGGAGCGGAGCGCCGGGTCAGGACCATGCGCATCGGGGTCGAGCGCGCGTCACATTGAGAGCATGGATAAGGCCGCCGGCCGGGCCCCCCCGGGGCCCGGCCGGCGGCCTTTGTGTGTCGCCTTCGCTCTTTAGCGCGCGGCGCTCTCCATGTAGCTCTTGATGGCCCGGTACTGGCTCTCGCCGTCGAGCCCGGCCTCCCGCAGGACCATCTCACCCTGGCCGGAGCCGAGGTAGTGGCCCTTGTAGTAGGGGTGCAGTGTGGCTGCACGGCCGGCGTCGGAGCGCACCCAGCGGTACATCGTGGGCAGCGTGAAGCCGGTGATGCCCATGGCCCGCTGCGCATGCTCCTCCGGGAAGAGGCGGCGCTGCTCATCGACGTCGAGCAGGTCGAAGAGCTCGGCGCTGGAGACGTAGTAGACCAGCGGGTCGATGCCGTCGTCCAGGAGAAGCGGAAGCGCCTCTTCGACGAACGCGTACGCGACGGCGCTCTCCTGGATCACGAGAGTGACGTCGCCCTCCGCGCTCTCGGCGCGGCGCAGGACGTAGACGCCTGAGGGCGCGTCTTCGGCGGGCGCCAGACCTAGAGCCTGGCGATCGAGCACCGTCTCGCTGGGCCTCGTGACGAACGGCGCGATGACCGCCGGCCGTTTGGCCAGTGCGGCTGCCATCAGTGGCCAGACCTCCTGAGGCTCCCACGGTGTCAGGGAGATCGCGGTGCCGAGCGGGAAGTTCTCCTGGAGGAGCTGCAGCGCCTGTGGGTCGGCATGAGTAGGCCCATCCTCGCCCGTCTTGAGCCCGGCGTGGGCACACACGAGGATGATCGGCGTATAGGCCTTGCCGGAGACGTGTCGGCGTGTCTGCGATCCGATCGCGTGCAGGCGAGCCGCGATGTGGCCGAGCGGCGCCATGAAGGCGCCGTACGAGGATCCGACGCCGACGTTTGCACCGAAGCTGGAGATGCCCGAGAGAATCCCGGTGATGGCGTCCTCGCAGATGCCGCCGATCGAGAGGAGCCGCGCGCCGGGGTTGGTCTCAGCGTTCCAGAAGCCGGCCGGGAAGTCGGCGGCGATGGTGTTCACGCTCGTCGATCCGAGGAGGTCGGCGGACGCCGTGAAGAGGGCTCCGCCGGAGGCCTGATTGAAGAGCTGGAGCGCGCGGCCGAGCTCGCCGCGAATGGTAGTGGATGAGCCGGGGGCGAGCTTCAGCTCCTCGGGGATCGCCCTGACGCTCTGTTCTGCCAGCTCGTACACGGCCTCGACGCGGGGAGCATCGGGACGCGCCTGCCGCTCACGCCGGTCGAGACGCTCGCGGGAGGAGCGGAGGCGGGCGGCGAGCGCCGAGGTGGCCTCCGCGCTGTTCTCGACATGCTTGCGGATCAGCGAGAGTGCCTTCCAGAAGCACTCCTCGTGTACCGTCTCGCCCTGGCCGGGCTCGTCGCAGCGCCGGTTTTCGGGTTCGCATGCGGGCAGCGACCCTTCGGCCACGTTGGTGAGGGCGCTGAGCGCCTCGTAGAAGCCCTCGGAGCACTTCTTGTGGCCGGCGCCGTGCGACGCCTTGCCTTCGATGCCGTACTTCCAGCCCTTGATGGTGCGGTAGACGATCGCCGTCGGCTGGCCGTTGCCGATCTTGCACGCCGCGCGCTGTGCGGCGAGGATCTGGCTGAAGTCGAGGCCGTCTTCCACGGAGATCACGTTCCAGTCGTGCAGGTAGAAGAACTCGGCCGGGCTCCACTGGACGTAGTCGCCGGGCTCGGAGCCGTCGCGGCAGACCCGGTTGCTGTCGATGGACGCCTGGTTCCAGTCGACATGCAGCACGAGGTTGCCGAGGGAGGCGGTGCCGGCGGCGGCCAGCGCTTCGGAGACGCGCCCGGGGGTAAGGCCGCCCTCGCCTTCGACGATGTGGACGCGTGGTGCGTCGGCGCCGAAGCGGTCACGGGCGCCGAAGGCAAGGCCGATGGAGCTGGCGACGCCCACGCCGGAGGCGCCGGTCGAGAGCTTCACGAACGGGGTGGCGGGAGTGGGGTGCCCGTCGAGCGCCTTGGCGCGGAACTCCTTGAACAGCGGCGTCGCGGCGATGGGGTTGCGGCGGAAGCCAAGGAGGTCCTCCAGGCGGAGGCGCTGGCGTTCGTCGGGCGGGAGCAGCTCAGGCGCGGCGATGCGAGCGATCTCGTCCCGCAGCGCCCACATGGCGTAGAGGCCCATGGCCTTGTGGCCGGCAGCGTACGAGATGAGGTCGGCATCGGGACGGTCGGGCTGCGAGAGATCGTGCTCAAGGGCGTCGAACATGATACTCGCGACGAACCGACCGGATGAGATCGACCCACCCGGGTGACCGGACATGGGCACATAGTTGTACAGGAGGGCGCAAAGCGAGCGGTAGGTGAGATCGAGAGCCTCAAGCGGGGTGAGTTCGCCGGAAGAAGGCCGGTCCTCCTCGGGTCTGGGTGCCTTCCCGATCTCGACGTAGGCGGCCCTTCGGGGTCCGAATGACAGTGCCATGACAATTCCCTCCTTGTCGTGCGCGCCCGTGACCTGATGCTCGCGGGAAGCACGACGAAACGCACCTGACTGGCTCAGGCTCCCTCCTCCGTGCTCGTCCGCGAAACGGACTGCTCTATTATAAGGCTAGCTGATCGCGCGCTCGGGGTCGAGGCGTGGGGCCGGCCTTGCGGCCGGGCGTGGTCGCAGGGCGGCGCGTTCGGCGTTGCCGCGCCGCGCCATCGGCCGTAGCATCAGTCGTGAGAGGGACTCCGGAAGGACGGGAGGAGCGCATGGGACTCATCAGATTCGAGCGCAGCGTCGAGCAGGCCGGCTTTCTCAGCCCGCTGGCCGACATGGCTTTCGTGGAAAAGGCGATCGAGGTGCGCCGCGATCCCCTTACCGGCATGACCGCGATCTCCTCTCCAGAGCTCGCCATGAAGGAGGAGATGTTCTACGGGGCGACTGACTGGGCTCATGCCGACGAGCTCGCCGCCTCCTCCCGGGACGGCTGCTTCTTCTGCGCCGAGCACGTCCTCAAGTCGACCCCGCGCTACCCCGAGACCGTCGTCCCCGGCGGGCGTCTCAGGCGGGGGCGGGCGCTCGTCTTCCCCAACCTGTTCCCGCTGGCCGCGCTGCACGCGGTCGTCACGTATCCCGAGGAGCACACGCTGCGGCCGTCGCAGTTCACGTCGGAGCTGCTGGAGGAAGGGATCGGCGCCGCCGTCGAATTCGCCGGAAGGGCAGAGCGCGCGTACGCGGATCTCGAGCATCTGGAGCTGTGCTGCAACCACATGCTGCCGGCCGGCGCGAGCCTCGTACACCCGCACTTCCAGGTTTTCGGCGGCGCGGCGCCGCCGTGGCTCGTGCGCCTCGTCTGGGAGCGCGCCGAAGCCTTCGCCGCCGAGCACGGCGTATCGTACTGGCGCACCCTCGTCGACGAGGAGACGGCGCGCGGGGATCGCTTCATCGCCGCCGAAGCCGGGTGCACCTGGCTCACGCCCTTCGCCCCTCAGGGCGGACGCGAGGTGATGGCCGTGGTACCTGGCGCGGCGCGCGTGTCCGAGCTCGACGACGAGCAGGTCGCTGTGCTCGCCGGCGGCCTGTCGAAGGTGCTGGCCTGGTACGAGCGCGGGGGGCTCTCCGCCTTCAATTTCACGCTCGCAGGCGGCCCTCTCTCCGGCGAGGCCGCAGTGTATGCGGTCACTCTGCGGGTGGTGGCGCGCTCGGCGTTCAGGCCCGACTACCGGACCGACGACTACTATCTCCAGAAGCAGCTCGGCGGAGAGCTGATCTTCGAGAGCCCGGAGGATATGGCGGCGGCGCTGCGGTGCTATTTCGACGGAAGGTGAGAGCGCATCGCACGCGCGCGGCGGGTGTGCGTGGTGAGCCTGCGGGCAGGGCTTTCGCACCCGAGGCTACGATGCATACGCCTCGTCGAACTGGCTCGTGTAGAGCCTGTGGTAGAAGCCGCGGGCGGCCATCAGCTCCTCGTGGCCGCCCTGTTCGACGATGGCGCCCTCGTCCATCACGAGGATGACGTCGGCGCCGCGGATGGTGCTGAGGCGGTGGGCGATAACGAAGCTGGTCCGGTCTCGCATCAGGTGCGCCATCGCTTCCTGGATGAGCACTTCCGTGCGCGTGTCGACGGAGCTCGTCGCTTCATCGAGGATAAGGATGTCCGGGTCGGCGAGGAAGGCGCGGGCGATGGTGAGGAGCTGCTTCTCGCCCTGGGAGACGTTGGTAGCGTCGTCGTCGAGCAGGGTATCGTAGCCGTCGGGCAGGGCGCGCACGAAGTGGTCGACGCGCGCCGCCTTGGCGGCCGCCAGGATCTCCTCCTCGCGCGCGCCCTCGCGGCCGTAGGCGATGTTGTCGCGGATGGTGCCGCTGAACAGCCAGGTCTCCTGCAGCACCATGCCGAACAGGCGGCGGAGGTCGCTGCGCGAGATGTCCCGTGAGTCGATGCCGTCGATGCGGATGGCTCCTTCGTCGATCTCGTAGAACCGCAGGAGCAGGTTGACGAGGGTCGTCTTGCCGGCGCCGGTCGGCCCGACGATGGCGACCGTCTCGCCGGGCGCGACGTCCAGAGTGAGCCCCTGGATGAGGGGCGTGTCGGGGACGTAGCGGAACGCCACGTCTTCCAGCTCCAGATGGCCGCGCGTGTGCTCGAGCACGGTGCGCTCGGGCTTGTCCGGCGTCTCCTCCGCTTCGTCCAGGAGCTCGAACACGCGCTCTGCCGATGCCGCCGTGCTCTGCAGCACGTTCACGATGCCCGCCACCTGCGTGATCGGCATCGTGAACTGCCGCGAGTACTGGATGAACGCCTGTACGTCGCCGAGCGAGATGCGGCCGGTGGCCACCATGAGGCCGCCGAGGACGGCGATGGCCACGTAGTTGAGGTTCATGACGAAGTTCATGACCGGCATGATGATCCCCGAGATGAACTGGGCCTTGAAGCTCGACTCATAGAGCGTCCTGTTGTGCTCGTCGAACCTGGCGATGGCCTCTTCCTGGCGGCCGAACACCTTGACGACGTTGTGGCCGGTGAACATCTCCTCGACGTGGCCGTTGAGGTCTCCGGCGGATTCCCACTGCGTCGTGAACTGCTTCTGCGAACGCTTCGCGATGAACACCGTGATCGCGGCTGAGACGGGCACCACCAGCACCGAGACCAGCGCCAGGAGCCAGTTGATGGTCAGCATCATGGCGAGCACACCGAGGATGGTGAGCGTCGAAGTGATCATCTGCGTGAGGCTCTGCTGCAGCGACTGTGAGATGTTGTCGATGTCGTTGGTCATGCGGCTGAGCAGGTCGCCGCGCGAGTGGTCGTCGAAGTACTTGAGCGGCAGCCGTGCGAGCTTCTCGTCGGCTGCGCGTCGCAGGCGGTAGATCGTCCGCTGCGTCACGCCCGCCATGATGTACTGCTGCATCCATGCGAACAGCGCGCTCAGCAGGTACACGCCGATGAGCAGCAGGAGGGTTCGGCCGAGCGCGTCGAAGTCGACGCCGCTGCCGGGGCGGAGCGTCATCGCGGAGATCATGTCGGCGACGCGGTCGTGGCCTTCGGCGCGCAGGCCGGCGAGCGCCTGATCCCTGGTCATGCCCACCGGAATCCGCTCGCTGATCACGCCCTCGAAGAGGATGTTGGTCGCGCGGCCGAGGATCCTGGGGCCCACGACGGAGAAGGCCACGCTGACGACGGCGAACAGCACGACGAGGGCGAGAAGAGCGCGCTCAGGCTTGAGCCAGCCGCCCAGCCGCCGCATCGTCCCTCTGAAGTCCTTGGCCCGGGCCGTCGGCTGGACGAGCGCGCGGCCGCCGGGACCGCCGGGACCGTGGCCGTGCGGGCCTCTGGGGCGCGGTGGCGCTCCGCCGCCGCGCCTGCCCGCCGCCGCTCCGCCGCCACGACCGCTCGCCGGCGCGCTCCTGCTCGCGTCCGGAGTCACTCCAGGTCCTTTGTCCCGAACTGGGATTTGACGATCTCGCGGTAGGTCTCGCTGGTCGCGAGCAGTCCCTCATGCGTGTCGATGCCGGCGATCGCGCCGTCTTCCAGCACGATGATCTGGTCGGCGTGCATGATGGTGCTCACACGCTGCGCGACGATGATGACGGTTGCGTCGGAAGTGTGCCGCCGGAGCGCGGCACGCAGCTTTGCGTCTGTGCTGAAGTCGAGCGCCGAGAAACTGTCGTCGTAGATCTGGATCTTGGCCTGTTTCGCCAGCGCCCGGGCGATGGCGAGACGCTGCCGCTGCCCGCCGGAGACGCTGGCGCCACCCTGCGCGACGAGCGTCTCCAGCTTGTCGGGCATCGCCTCGACGAACTCGCTGCCCTGGGCGATCTCGAGGTAGCGCCAGAGCTGCTCGTCGGTCGCGCCCGGATCGCCGTGACGCAGGTTCTCGGCCACGGTGCCGCTGAAAAGAAAGGACTTCTGGGGCACCAGCCCGATCCGGCGCCACAGATCCTGCTGCGCCAGCTCGCGTACGTCCACACCGTCGACGAGAACCGCGCCGGCCGTCGCTTCATAGAAGCGCGGAATGAGGCTGATCAAGGTTGTCTTGCCGCTGCCGGTGCCGCCGACGATGGCCGTGGTCTCGCCCGGTCGCGCCGTGAAGCTGATGCCGCTGAGCACCGGCTTTTCCGCGCCTGGATAGCGGAACTCCACATTGCGGAACTCGACGGCGCCGGTCGCCGGAACGCCCGTGACCGGCCGCTCCGGGTCGAGGATTGCCGGCCTTGTCTCGAGGACCTCCATGATGCGTCCGGCCGAGACCGCCGCGCGCGGGACCAGGACGAACATGATGGTGGCCATCAGCACGGAGAAGAGGATCTGGATGATGTACGCGAGGAAGGCGGTGAGGTCGCCGATGGGCATTGCGCCGTCGGCGATGAGGCCGCCGCCGAACCACATGATCGCCACCGTCGACAGATTCAGGATGACCGTGAGGATCGGGAACATCAGCGCGAAGAGGCGACCGACCGTGAGCGTCGTGGCGGTGAGATCGGTGTTGGCGACGTCGAAGCGCCGCTCCTCGTAGCGCGTGCGATCGAAGGCGCGGATGACGCGCACTCCGCTCAGGAGTTCCCGCGTCACCTGGTTGATGCGGTCGATCTTGCGCTGCATGGACATGAAGAGCGGGACGGCCCGCCGGACCACGAGGCCGATGAACACACCCATGATCGGGATGGCGACGAGGATGACGGCGGACAGCGGCACGTTGAGGCGGAGGGCCATGATGACGCCGCCGATGGCCGTCATCGGCGCCATGAGCACCACGTTCAGCATCATGAGGACGACCATCTGGATCTGCTGCACGTCGTTGGTCGTCCGCGTGATGAGCGATGGTGTTCCGAAGCGGTTGACCTCCTCCTGCGAGAAGCTCTGGACGCGGCGGAAGAGGGCTCCCCGGGTGTCGCGGCCGAGGGCCATCGATACTCGTGAGCCCAGGAAGATCGCGGCGATAGCGGCGAGAACGAAGACGAGGCTGACGCCGAGCATGCGGGCGCCGATCTTGAGGATGTAGGTCGTGTCGCCGGTGACGACGCCGTTGTTGATGATGTCGGCGTTCAGCGTCGGCAGGTAGAGGCTGGCGATGACCTGCAGGAGGACGAGGATCAGCACGAGGGCGATCTGCCCCCAGTACGGACGTAGTCCCTGGCGGAGAAGGCGGGTCACGGCGCCGCCCGGAGCCCGGCGTGGCTGGCTAATGTCAGTCTGAAAACCATCTCCTCGCGGCTTGCTTTCCGGGCTGCCTCCGGGGCACGGTCGCGCGGCAGAGATACTACCGCAGTGCACCCGCACTTCCTCCCGGCGGGAGACGACGTACGCGCTCCACCCGCGTACGCTGGCCGCGCATCAAGCGTTGTGAACGGGTAGTGCAAACGATGGAGGAGATAATGGAGGCTGTGCAGGCGCCGGCCGTGAAGGCCGCCGGCGGGCTTGACATCGGCGACGTGTTCACGCAGGGGTGGCGGCTCTTCGTGGACGATATCGTGGTGCTCATCCTGGGGGCGCTCGTCGCCGGGCTGTTGAGCCTGATCACCGTGGGCATCCTCGCGGGCCCGCTCGTCGCCGGGCTGTTCGACATGGTGCAGCGCCGCGTTACCGAAGGAAGGCGGCCGCAATTCGACGATGTGTTCGCCCGCCTCGACCGCTTCTGGTCGTTCTTCGGCGCCACGGTGTTTCTCGTGGTCACCATCGGACTGGCGTTTCTGACGATCATCGGCGGCCTGCTCCTGGCCACCATCTGGCTGTACGTCTTTCCGCTGATGCTGGATCGGCATCTGGGCTTTTGGGAGGCGTTGCGCGAGAGCAAGGAGATCGTCATGGCCGCCGGCTTCTGGCAGCACTTCGTCCTGGTCGTGATCCTCGCGGTGATCGCGTCGGTCGCCAACGGCCTGCTCGCCATCGTGGCCGCTCCCTTCATGATCGCGCTGGTTGCAGCGGCCTACTTCGAGGCAACGAACAGGGTCGGCGCGGCGTCTGTGCTATCCTCCGCCTCGTGAGCACCGGGACGACAACTTCGCTCGAACGCGGCGACTTCATCCGCGAGATCGTCGCCGCCGACCTGCGGGAGGGTCGCCACGAGGGGGTCGTCACTCGCTTCCCCCCTGAACCGAACGGCTACCTGCACATCGGTCACGCCAAGTCGATCTGCCTCAACTTCGGCATTGCGCGGGAGTTCGGCGGCCGTTGTCACCTGCGCTTCGACGATACCAATCCCATGAAGGAAGAGCAGGAGTACATCGACTCTATCCAGGCGGACGTCCGCTGGCTGGGTTTCGACTGGGGCGAGCATCTGTACTTCGCCTCCGACTACTTCGAGCAGCTCTACGAATGGGCTGTCGAGCTCATTCGGGCGGGCAAGGCCTATGTCGACGACCTCTCCGCCGACGAGATCCGTCGCCACCGCGGCACGCTGACCGAGCCCGGGGAGAACAGCCCGTGGCGCGACCGGCCGGCCGAGGAGAGCCTCGACCTCTTCGCGCGTATGCGCGACGGCGAGTTCCCCGACGGCGCGCGCGTCCTGCGCGCCAAAATCGACATGGCGTCTCCCAACATCAACCTGCGCGACCCGGTGCTGTACCGGATCCTCCACGCCGAGCATCCAAGGACGGGCGACGCCTGGTGCATCTATCCCACCTACGACTTCGCCCACGGGCAGTCAGATGCCATCGAGCACATCACGCATTCCATCTGCACGCTCGAGTTCAGCAACCACCGTCCGCTGTACGACTGGCTCATCGAGAACCTGCCGGTGCCGTCGCGCCCGCGCCAGTACGAGTTCGCGCGCCTCAATCTGACGCACACCGTCCTGTCTAAGCGCACGCTTCTGCGTCTCGTCAACGAGGGGTATGTACGCGGCTGGGACGATCCCCGCATGCCCACGCTCTCGGCGCTCCGCCGCCGCGGCTTCCCTGCCGAGGGGGTGCGCGACTTCGCCGCCATGATCGGAGTGGCGAAGGCCGACAACGTCGTGGAGATCGGCATGTTCGAACATGCGGTGCGCGGTGTCCTCAACCGGCGGGCGCCGCGCCGGTTCGCGGTGCTCGACCCGCTCAAGGTGGTCATCGAGAACTACCCCGAGGGCCAGGTCGAAGAGGTGGCCGTCCCCAACAACCCGGAGGATCCGGCGGCCGGGTCCCGGCCGGTCCCCTTCTCGCGGGAGCTCTGGATCGAGCGCGACGACTTCATGGAAGAGCCGGTGCGCAAGTTCTTCCGGCTGGCCCCCGGCCGTGAGGTGCGGCTGCGCGCGGCGTACTTCATCACCTGCTGTGAGGTCGTCAAGGATGCTACGGGGCGCATCACCGAGCTGCGCTGCACCTACGACCCCGAGACGCGCGGCGGCGATGCTCCCGACGGCCGTCGGCCCAAGGCCACCCTTCACTGGGTGTCGTGCGCTCATGCCGTGTCTGCAGAGGTCCGCCTGTACGACTATCTCTTCCGCAGCCCATATCCCGGAGCCGACGGCCGCGAGATCTTCGCGGACGTGAACCCCGACTCCGAGGTCGTCCTCCAGGGCTGCCTCGTGGAGCCGTCGCTCGCGGAGCTGCCGGTCGGCGAGACCGTGCAGTTCGAGCGGCTCGGCTACTTCTGCCCCGACCCCGATTCCTCTCCCGCCGCGCTCGTGTTCAACCGCACCCTCACCCTCAAGGACACCTGGGCCAAGCTGCGGGCGCAGGGGCGGCACGACAGGGCCTGAGAACCCCGCCTCCAGGGGGTTCTCGATCGCGTCTCGCATAACGGTTGAGCAAGGGTCGATCGCCCAGTAGACTGTGATACCCTACGGGCAGCGCTGGCGAGTGGCCTAACTGGCAAGGCACCTGACTCTGGATCAGGGGATTGAAGGTTCGAGTCCTTCCTCGCCAGCCATCATGTCTCTGCAGAGCGCACGCTCTCCTTTCTTCTTTCTCCCACGCTTCTACGCTGGATTATCGGGTGAGCCTCGTGCCCTGGTGCGATATCTGCCGCACGGACGGGCACAGGCCCGGAGGAAGCCATTGGCGCGTCCGCGAGCTTTCGGGGGACGCCGGCGACCACTGCTCGCGAACCACGTTCGTGGCCGCTTGTCCGCGAGCTTTTGGGGAGCCGGCTTGCCCGAATGGCCCTTCGGGCTCAGATCGCCAGCGACACGATCAGCGCGGCGGCGGAGATCGCCGGGACCGCCACCAGCCAGACCACATCTCTCGGCGTCAGCGTCAGCCGCCGCATGAATGTCCTCCGGGGGAGCGCGCGGAACGCCCTGGCCTCCATGGCCACGGAGATCTGCTCTGCCCGTCTCACCGTGCCGGCGACGATGGGCAGCGAAATGCGCGCGTAGATGCGCAGCTTCTCCAGGAGGCTCGCCTTCTTGATCTCGGTTCCGCGCATCTGCACGGCGTAGTACACATCCGTAGCCTCGCTGTGGAGTATCGGCAGGAGGTGGACTGCGGTCATGGTCATGAAGGCGATCTCGTACGGCACGCGGCATTGCACCAGGGCGAGTAGGTAATCACGCGCCTCTCCGGTGAGCAGGATCAGCGCGACGAGCACGATAATGAGCAGGCGGAGCGCCACACCGAGGGCGGTCGTCACGCCGCCCGACGTGATCAGCGCAACGCCGCCAAACGTCAGCAGCGGGTCGCCGCTGCGCACGAAGACGCACTGCACGACGAAGAGCACGGCGATCAGCTTGAGCATGCCCCGGGCCTGTCGCAGCGCATGGCCGGAGTCGACCCCCCCGAGGACGAGCAGGCACACCGTGGCGCACAGCAGGCAGGCGAGCAGGGCCGGGGAGCGCCACGCCACGGCCATCGTCGAGACGCAGAGCGTCAGCATGAGCTTCACCCGGGGGTCCAGGCGCGAGAGGTCGATCGCTGGTGGTCTCCCGCCGGTCACAGTGCCAGCTCTCCGTCGGCGTAGCGGGCCACGAACCCCCGCTCGTGACTGACGATCACCACTCCGCAGCCGTCGTCGTCGGCGATGGCGCGCAAGTGGGCGCCCAGGGCGCGCCGGCGGACGATGTCCAGCCCCGTCGTGGGCTCGTCGAGGACGACGAAGGCGGGCCGCATGGAAAGGACCACGGCGAGCATCAGGCGCTGCTTCTCGCCGTGACTCAGCGACAGCGGGAAAGCGTCGGCGCGGCCGGCAAGGCCGAAGACGCTCAGATAGTGGTTCGTCCTGCAGCTGATCTCGTCGTCGTCCAGCCCGAGGTTGCGCAGGCCGTAGGCCATCTCCTCCTTCACCGACGTGCAGAACAGCTGCTGCGAAGGATTCTGGTACACGTAGCCGACGCGGCGTCCGATCTCGGCGAGCGACAGCGGTGCGATGTCAGCTCCCTCCACCAGGACGCGGCCCGAGAGCGGTCGCGCGATGCCGACCATGAGCCTGGTGAGCGTCGTCTTCCCGGATCCGTTGTCGCCCGTGATGGCGGTCACGGCCTGCGCCGGGAGCGATGCGGAGAAGTCGCTCAAAACGAGTGGCGCAGAGCGCGTATAGGCGTAGTCGACGTTCTGGATCTCGATCACGGCCGGGCGCTCTGTGGCGGGGGCGAGGCCTCGCCCCATTCTTCCATCAGCTCCCGGGCAGGGGAGGCGCCGACGGATGCGAGTCGTCCCTCGTCCAGGTGGAGGAAGCGGTCGGCGAAACCGAGGAGAGAGAGGTCGTGCTCCACCACGATGAGGGTGCGGCCGTCCTGCTGCAGCCGCAGGATCGCGGCGAGGACCATACTGCGGCCCCGCTCATCGAGGTGGCTGAACGGCTCGTCGAGGATCACGATGGCGGGGTCCAGGGTGAGCACCGAGGCGATCGCCACGAGGCGCTTCTCGCCTCCGGAGAGGTCGGTGGGCGAGCGGAGCCGCAGGTGGCCGATGCCGAACAGCTCCAGCTCGCGGTCGACCCGCGCACGGATCTCCGCCGGCTCCATCGCCAGGTTCTCCGGTGCGAAAGCCAGCTCGTCCTCGACCGTGGTGGTCACGATCTGGTTGTCGGGATCCTGCAGGACGAGGCCGATGGTGGTGCTGAGCCGTGCCAATGGGATCGGGGCGATGTCCTCTCCGAACAGCCGCACGACACCGCTGAGAGTGCCGCCCAGCGCCTTGGGCGCGAGGCCGGCCAGGCAGTGGCAGAGGGTCGACTTGCCGCAGCCCGACAGCCCCATGAGCGCCATCGTCTCACCGCGCGCGACGGTGAACGAGATATGCTCGATCACGGGCTCACCGTCGCTGTAGGCGTAGGTGAGGTCGTCGACGACGATCGCCGCGGGGGCGCGGCCGTCGTCCGCCGCGCGCTCCATTAGCGGATCTCGATCTCGTTGACCCACCTGGTGCAGCGGTTCCCGAAGGGGTCGGCGAGGATGATGATGCGGAAGGGGCCGGTGCCTCCGTCTTTCGCGGAGCCCAGGGGATCGCCGTCCTTGGCGTAGACGAGCAGCACGCCGTCGCCTTCGGCGACCTCGTCGGCGTCAAGTGACGAGACGAAGCCGTCGGCGGCTCTCGTGATTACTGCAGACGCGGAGTCCGACCACGCCGGGTCGGCCTCGCGGAGGACGTCGGCCAGGCGGGTGCCGGTGAACTCGCCCGTCTCATCGGCGTGGCTGGCGGAGCGGATGGTCTTCTTCGACGTGGTCGCGGGCAGCGCCTCGATCTCCTCCATGCTGAAGGTTCTGAGCACCTCGCCGCTGCGCGTGACGGCGATGGAGCCGGTCGCGACATCGGCGTCCGACCTGTTGAGCTGCGCCAGCGCGACGACCGCGACCGCGAGCGCGACGATTATCGCCGCGACGACGATCGCTTGCCGCCGGCTTCTCATGGTCGGGCTCCTCCTCAATGCCTCTCGCTCACGCCTTCCCGGCGGTGCGGACGGCTGCCGGTGAATGGCTACGTTGTAGCTCGGGCAGTATAACGCTCCCGTGGGCGGCAGGCCGCCCGCTCGCTTTCACTTGACACCTTGTCGAGCGTTATCCTAAGTTAGGTATAACGCGCCGTGGCGCTGGGGTTCGTGGCTGCCTGTCGACTTCAGCACACCGCCGTCCCGCACATCCTGGGCGTGTCGTCCTGCCGGTCGAGAAAGGAGCTCTGTTGAAGATGAAGTCCCGGACTGCAGCGAGGTTCGCGGTGCTCGCTGTCATCGTGTCCTGTGTGATGCTGGCCATGTCTACGAGCGCTTTGGCCGGCGACGCCTACGAGAAGCTCCCGGGCGGCACCAACGCCCAGATCGCCGACTCGGTTCTCTACATCGCCGTGAACGACGGCGAGAACGGCGCCGGCGATCGCCTCTACTACTACTTCTCGCTGGACGAGCTCAAGAGCAAGTACGGTGTGGAGACGCGCGATTTCGACTACACCAACCACACGGTGGCGACTGTTACCAGCGCTCACGGGTTCTCCTTGACCAAGCTGATCGACAGCCTGGTCGGCCTGTACGGCGACCCCTTGCCGATCGACGACACGTGGAAAATCCAGTATCTCGAAGACGACGCCTATCATTCCGTGGCCGCCTACACCGACACCATTGAAGCGGCTCGCGACACCACCAAACCCATGCTCACCTTCGAGATCAAGGAGACGTTCCAGACGCCCACCAAGTACAACGTGAACGATACGACCTACCGGTGGGCCGAGAACCTCTATCCGGAGTACCTGCGCGTCTACCGGCAGACTGACGCGGCGAACTCGTCGGTCATGAAGATGATGATGGGCATCGCCGTATCGCCTGATGGCCTGGCCTACAACGCCGACACCGCCGGACAGTACAAGTTGACGGGCACCGATGAACTCGGCAACCAGGTGGTCATGGACAACAAGGGGAATCCGGGTCGCGTCGTCAAAGGCGCCTTCGCCGGCATGAAGTACGGCGTGTACGCCCCTACCGTGCCCGCCTACATCGCCGACGAGAGCAGCCAGGTCGTCACCGTGGAGCCCGCCGCGACGAGCACGCAGTCGGTCGACTTCACCTACACGGCCAACGACTATCTGGTCGTCAAGAACTGGGGCACCGGCGCGCTCAACACGTTCACCCAGTACGAGATGGCGAACCATGCGTCGAAGGAGCAGATTCCGGCGAGCCTCGAGGAGGTACAGGGTCTCGTCGCCAGCGGTGAGGCCGCCGAGGTCAAGGAGGACTCCATCGACCCCGTGACCGCTGAGTTCACGATCCCTCTGCCGACACGGCTTCTGTTCGTCGACACGCGCGTTACGCCCAACGCGTACGGCTACACCGACCTCAACCTGTACCGCTACACCGGCTCCTACGCCTATAGGCTCGCTGGGGTGGACGTCGGGCAGCTCGAGAACGTCGTCGTCACGCACGCTCCTCGTGGCACGATGTCCTTGTTCACCGGCGCCGCCGCCGCCAAATGCTTCGTCGCTTACATGGACAGCCATTCCAAGAGTTGCCCGAACAACACCGCAGAGAACAAGCGCTTCGCCTGGGTGTACGGTCAGCCCAAGCTGGTCGACGAGTACGACGGCGATGTGCAGGCGGAGAGGGCTGCCCGCGTCGACGTGAATGCGCCCGTCGTGAAGGCGATCAGGGTCAGGACCGTCAAGGGCGCCAAGAGCGCGACGCTGCGCAGGGGCCGGGCCGTCAGGCTCGTCGCGAAGACCGTGCCCGCCAAGACGATCGAGAAGATCACGTGGAAGTCGTCGCGTCCGGGCATCGCCTCGATCAACAAGGCCGGCAAGGTCGTTGCGAAGCGGGCGGGCAGGACGACCATTACGGCGAAGTCCACGTTCGGCAAGAAGGCGACGTTCAAGGTCAGGGTCGTTAGAAAGTGACTGACGCGGCTGGGGGTGCGCTTCGGCTCCGGGGCGCACCCCCAGCCATCAGCCATAAGAAAGGAGAGTGGAGGTCGTGACGGGGACGTGGTATCGCGGCGGGCGGAGATGTCGTGCCGGCGGCTGGGCGGGCGCCGCGACCGCGATCCAGCTTGTCTTCGCGTGCCTGCTGGCCGTGCTCGGGACCGCCGGCCTCCCCGCGCCCGCAGCCGCCGGTCTCCCCGGGCTCGGGACCGCCGGCCTTCCCGACCGCGCCGTGGCGCACTCTCCGGCGACCTCTCCCGGGCACTCTCCGGCGACCTCTCCTGCGCGCGTTCTCGCGCAATCTCCAGCGCACTCTCTGGCTCACTCTCCCATCGGCGTGATCGTGAGCGGCGACGCCGTGGATGCGCCCGCGACCATGAAGACCTATAGCGGCGACGCCTTCTGGATCACCGCGGACGAGCTCGCCGAGCTCAAGGCCTCAAAGGGCGCCACGGGCCCCTTCGGCGGCCTGTGGGCTACGGCCAAGTACTCGTTCTGCCATGATCACGGAGTTCCCGAGTACGGCTATGCGGTGGCCGCCGGCATCGATCTTAAACGCCTGCTCGGGGCCGCCGGCCTGAGCGCCGATCAGATCGCCGCCGTCGACCGGCTCACGGTCAGTGCTGCGGACGGCTACTTCATGCCGCTCGACCCTCGGCCATTGCGGTATGTGTTCGTGACCCCCGACGCTGAGCCCGGAGATGTCGTCGATCCCATGCTCGCGCTGTATCGGGATGACGCGGAAGCGTACGTCGACCTGCCGGACGAGGCGGACACCCCCGTCGACGGCACCCATCCGACGCTCCTCTATGGGCAGCTGATGGCCGCCGAGAGCAACCAGTGCGGCTTCGTCAAGGGCGCTGCTAAAGTCGCGTTGCCTACCGCCGTCCCCGGGCTGGTGGTCGACGCGCCGGACGCGTTCAGCACCGATCCCTCGGAGCGCCAGAAGACCCCCTTCACGCTGGCGAGCCTGGTTACGGATGGCGACGTTCAACGGAGCTACAACGTCGCCGGAGAGAGCTACACGTGCGACGGCATCGACCTCGCATCGCTGCTGGCCAAGGCGCGCGGCAGGATGAATCCGCAGGACACCATCTCGGTTGTCACGAGCGCCGGCACCGTCGACTCCGGCATCAGGGTGGCGGATGTCGTCGCGGGCGCCTACCTCGTCGCCTACTACTCTGAGAATGGGCAGGGAGAGGCCGTCGCCAACCAGACGCAGTGCATGCTTTACGGGGAAGGCCTCGCGATCGCCGATGTCAAGGAGCTGAGGATCGAGCGACAGGATCAGGCCACCGCCTCCCTCCGCCTCACCTCGCCGACCGTCTCCCAGACCAAAGCCTGCCGGGCCAGGGGCACGAAGCTGGCCCTGCGCGCCACGGCCACCAGGGCGCCCGGCGCCATCTCCGCCGAGCCGATCGTCTGGCGGAGCAGCAACGCCAAGGTGGCACGGGTTGCCGCCAGCGGTACGGTGACCGCCAGGAAGGTGGGCAAGGCCGTCATCACGGCGAAGAGCGGCGCCTGCACACGGCGCTTCACCGTCGTCGTCCTCGCGCGACACCGCCCCGCCACGAAGATCACCCTGCCGCGGACCCGCGCGATGAAGGTCGGCGCCACCGCCAGGGCCGGCGCCCGGCTCTATCCGGCCGGCGCTACGGTCACGGTCACCTGGAGAAGCAGCAAGGCCGCGGTCGTCAAGGTCGACCGGGCTGGCACGCTCAAGTCAGTGAAGCGGGGCAAGGCAACGATCACGGTGCGCACTAGCGACGGCAAGACCGCGAGGTGCGTCGTGACCGTGAGGAAGAGGTGGGGGGCGCGCGGGGGAACGTGCGGATCTGAACGGGGCGCGGCCGGATGCGCGGCTTGGGTCCGAGCGGGCTGCGTGGCTGGCAGCTCGGCTTGACTCCATGCGGCGACGACGTGGAGCTACCGGCGCAGAGCTGCCGGCGCGCCCTTGACTGCGGGCATCGCGCCCTCGGCTGCACGTGCCGCGCCCTTGACAGTAAGCGCCGCGCCCTTGACCGCGAGTGCCGCGCCGACATACTTTGCATAGGATAACGCTGGCGGCGGGCGCCTATGAGCTGGGGAAACAGCCAGTCGCCGTAATCGGCTGGAATCACCACGAGCGGAGGCGACGCGATGGAAAGGACGATGAACGGGGCGCGACCGGGCCGAATTCTGGCGGCCGGCGGCCGCAGGGCAATGGTGCGGCTGTTGCTCGTCTGCGCCCTAGTGGCTCTCGCGATCTGCGTCTGTGGATCTTCGCTCACCGCGACGGCCGTCGCCAAGTCGGGCTCGTGGCCCATCGCTCCACCGTCCCCAGACACGACCGTCTTCACGGTCTCGCTGGCCGGTCAGGACTATGGGTACACGTGGGCCGACGTAACCGGCGAGGGTACTCTGGGTGGCGAGGTCGAACATGAGTACACTCTGGAGAAGACGAAGTGGAGGGGTGTCTGGCTTCGCACGGTGCTCGCCGACGTCGAGCGGCGCTCCGGCGTGACGCTGGACGACGACTGGAGGCTCAGGGTCGTCGCCGTGGACGGCTGGATGTCGGGCATGATGTTCGTCGGCGACGTCAAGGACCCTGACAACAACTACATGCTCGCCCAGGACCCGGTGCAGGGGACCAGCATCGAGAATCCCACCGAGGACGACTGGAACGAGCGTGAGGAGCACCCCGAGCTCTGGTACGAGCCCACGTACGTCCGCATCTGCACCAACGGCGACTACGGCAACACTGCCTATACGCGCCTTGTGAAGACGACCGGCTCGATGACGATACTGACTCCGGCCACCGCCTCCCTCCGCCTCACCTCGCCGACCGTCTCCCAGACCAAAGCCTGCCGGGCCAGGGGCACGAAGCTGGCCCTGCGCGCCACGGCCACCAGGGCGCCCGGCGCCATCTCCGCCGAGCCGATCGTCTGGCGGAGCAGCAACGCCAAGGTGGCACGGGTTGCCGCCAGCGGTACGGTGACCGCCAGGAAGGTGGGCAAGGCCGTCATCACGGCGAAGAGCGGCGCCTGCACACGGCGCTTCACCGTCGTCGTCCTCGCGCGACACCGCCCCGCCACGAAGATCACCCTGCCGCGGACCCGCGCGATGAAGGTCGGCGCCACCGCCAGGGCCGGCGCCCGGCTCTATCCGGCCGGCGCTACGGTCACGGTCACCTGGAGAAGCAGCAAGGCCGCGGTCGTCAAGGTCGACCGGGCTGGCACGCTCAAGTCAGTGAAGCGGGGCAAGGCAACGATCACGGTGCGCACTAGCGACGGCAAGACCGCGAGGTGCGTCGTGACCGTGAAGAGGTAGGGGGACGACATGAAGTCGCTTCTTGACCGTATCCCCAAGCTCCTCAAGCGCAAGTGGATCATCCTGGTCGTCCTGGTGGCGCTCGCCTTGGCGGCGGTCGGCGCTGTGGTGGCCTTCGGGGGGTTCTTCGGAGGGTCGCGCGGCACGTCCGAACCCGGCTCTGTTGCGGCAGCATCGCCGTCGCCGCTGGTATCTCCGGCAGACATGTGGACCGGAGCGGACGGGCCGGCTCCCTCGTCGACCAGGACGAAGGGGGCGGGCGACGTGGCGCCCGCCGACGCATCGAGCGCCGCTTCCGGGTCGCGCTCGGAGGGCGGGGGGGAGCCGGCCGCTGATGCGACCTCTGCGTCCACCAGGAAGCCCAAGAGCCGACGCCCCGCTTCGTCGGCGTCGAAGCCCAGGCCCAAGCCGAAGCCGACGAAGACCCCCAGCGCCGGGCCGCCATCGGCGCCTCATTTTGTAGTGAGCGGCAAGGTCGCCAGGAAGACCTATTTCACGGTCGCACGCCTGAAGAAGATGAAAACGGTCTCAGCGAAGTACTTCTCCCGCGGCAAGGATCCGAAAGAAGAGACCAACGCGTTCGTCGGCGTTCGTCTCAGCGACATCCTCAATGTCGCCGGCCTCTCGGGCGACGCGAAAAAGGTGACCGTCACTGCGAGCGACGCCTACTCTGCCAGCTTCACTATCCGGCAGGTGAAGGCGAGCTACATCGACGAGACCCGGCCGGGTGTGGATCTTCCGATGATCATCGCCTATGCCCAGGACGGCAAGGCCTACGCCGGCGGCAACCCCTTCAGGCTCGTCATGGGCCAGTCGATGGAAGGCGACTACAACCGCCAGTTCTGGGTGAAGATGGTCGTGACTGTCGCCGTTGAGTGATGAGAAAGGGAAGCGTATCGCGGGCGCTGCAGCGCTTCTCCACACGTGATCTGGTCATAATCGCGGCGTTTGCGGCGCTTGGTATCGCTATCAAGCCGGTTGTCGTTCCGCTGGTGCATCTCATCACGGCGCCGCTCTTCATCCCCGGCGGCGCCCTGGCCGGCGGCCTCTACATGATGTGGCTGGTGATCGGCATGGGCATCGTCCGCAAGCCCGGGACGGCCACGCTCATCGCCTTGATCCAGGCGCTGCTCGTCATGTTCACCGGCGTGGTCGGCTCGCACGGGGCGATGTCGCTGGTGAGCTACGCCGCGCCCGGTATCGTGATGGATCTGGGCTTGCTGGCCGTCCGGCACCGCGCCTGCTGTCTCATGTGCTGTACGCTCGCGGGCGTTCTCGCCAACGTTACCGGCACGATCGCCGTGAGCGCGGTCTTCTTCAGGCTTCCGCCGATCCCGCTCGCTCTGGCGGTCTGCACCGCGGCCCTGTCAGGCGCCGTCGGCGGGGTGCTCGCGTATCAGCTCATCAGGATCCTGCGCTCCTACCGCATCGGTGTCGGGCCCGGCGCGGGCGCCGGACACGGCGCTTGCGCTGGAAGTGACGCCCGCGCTGCACACGGCGCTTGCGCCGGACACGGGGCCCGCGCCGGACACGGCGCCTGTGCCGGACATGACGCCCGCGCCGGGCAGGGCTCCCGCGCCGGGCGCCTGACGTCGTCGATCGTCGCCGTCGTCCTGGCGACGATGCTCACTCCGCTCGCCACGGGGTGTGCGAGCGCCTCCAGCACCCCAACCGAGGGCGTCGCGCCCTCGGAGAGCGCTCGAGGCGTGGAGTCCGAGATCGCCCTCATCGACGGAACGTCCGGGTGGAACGGCTCCCTGGACGTTGCGGCCGTGTCGGCGGCGGCCGACGGGCAGGATCAGGTGCCGCTGAACGACGCGCTGCGCGCCGTCGGCCGTCGCTTAGCAAAGCGCGTCGCCGTCTATGGGGCGGACGGCTCCATCGTTCGGGCTTCCGCCGGAGCGTGCGCTCTCTCCGGGGCTGGGGGGCTGCTTGTGGCGGGCGAGGATGCCGGTGCGCTCGTCGGCGTCGTCCTCGATCCTCCTTCAGCTTCTGTCTGCGACGTTCGGGCGATCGCCCAGGAGAGCCTCGCCGCCGGCGGCCGGACGCTAGTGCTCTACCTCGACGGCTTCGGCTGGGATCAGTACGTCGCCGCCCGGGATCGAGGCGACATCCCGCACATGGCTCGACTGACCGCCGCCAGGGCAATGACCGTCTACCCGACCATCACGCCCGTGACGTTCGCGTCGATGGTCAGCGGCGAAGACCCGGCGACCACCGGGGTGCGCGATCGCACGGTCCACCGGCTGTCCTGCGACACGGTGTTCGGCTGGGCCGAGGAGCGCGGCATGGAGACAAGCCTCATCGAGGGCGAGGTACAGGTTCTGGATCTCACCCGGAACACGTTGCTCAATCCCGACGCCGACGGTGACGGCACCACCGACGACGAGGTCTTCGCGGCCGCGAAACGCCGTCTCGCCCAGGGCCAGCCGGACCTCATGCTGGTCCACCTTCACGGTATCGACGACGTCGCCGCCGATCAGGGCCCCTTCTCGGCGGCGACCTTCGCGCGCGTCAAGGCCCAGGACGCGATGGTTGGCGCGCTGATGCGTACGTGGAAGGGGCAGGTCATCGTCGTCGCCGATCACGGACTGCACGCCGTCGAGAACGGCGGCGGCGAGCGGTCCGGGGAGCACGGCGACTTCCGCTCCGAGGATCTCTTCATCCCGTTGCTCGTGCGGAAGAGCTGATTATTACGGAGGACCTGATCAACGAGGAAGGCCAAGGAGGGCGAGCTTCCATGCGAAGGATCTACTGCCTCATCCTCTCTGTATGCGCCGTCGCCGCGCTCGCGGTGTTCGCCGGGGCCGTCGCTCTGGCTGCGCCGCCGCAGGAATCGACCACCCATCTGGCCTACGTCGGCAGCGCGGATCCGATCAAAGCCAACTACGGGCGCGGCAACTACGTCTTCGACACAGTCGAGTTCTCAGGGTCGGCGCTCAGCGGGGCCTCGGTCCTGTCGGTCGGCGACCTCGAGCGGCTGGCGACAGATCCCGCTCTCGATCTGGGCCACGAGAGCAACTACAGCTTCCTCACGAACGGTGCGGTCTTCAGCAAGCAGAGCGTCTCCGGCATCAAGCTTTACGATCTGCTCGTGCACCTCGGCCTCGACCAATCGGCTCCTACGTCCACCCCGGTTCGTGTCTACGCTGCCGACGGCTACGTCGTAACCCGGACGCTCGCGCAGATCAAGGAGGCGAGTCGCTACAACTGCTATGTAGCCAAGGGCGACTCGACGGTCGAGGTGGCCGGCGTGCCGGTGCTGCTGTCTTACGCGGCGGGCGGGGTCCCGCTGATCGGCCCTACCGGCGATGATCCCGTCTCCAGGGTGTTCACCTGGGACGACGGGTACGACGTAGAGGCCGACAACGCCGGAGGTCCTCTGCGCCTCACCATCGGGCAGACGTCGGTGGACGACTTCAACGCGCGTCTCAACGCCAAGTGGGTGGCCAAGGTCGTCGTGGGGGAGCCGCGGGAGCCGTTCCATACCGGGAGCTACGAGCCCTTGGCTGCGTCGGAGCTCACGGTGGACGTGTACGACAGCGCCGACATGGCCGAGCCGATCCAGACAACTACGTACACCGTCGGTGAGATCGAAGCCCTGTCGCCGACCAGGATGACCGGCAACTACTATGACGACGGCACCGGAGCCTTTTACCGCGGCGCGGATCTCTGGCAGCTGCTGGGGCCGATGGTCGGCCTGCCCGCCTACCAGGGGACGGCGATGTTCACGTCGCGGAGTGGCGCATCGGCTTCGGTAAGCCTCGCCTACCTCCGCAATCTCGGCGGCCATTACTCGACGTACACGGTCGCCAGGACGGCGGTCCTTCTCGACGATTCGACTGCAGCGCTCACGATCAGCGGCGTCCGTCCTCTCCTCGCGTTCACCAAGAACGGCTACCCGCTCGTCGCGGAGGTCGGCGACGCAGGGTACCTCGCGACCGGCGTCGCCGGCGCGACGGTAGACAACGCCGGCGGCCCGCTCGCCCTGCTGCTGCCGCGCAACGGTGTGCATCTCGCGGACCCTGTCTTCCTGAACGATGTTACGAACGTGCGCCTGTGTGTGGATATCCCAACCGACGTCCACTCCGGCGATATGTACGGCCCCCTGGCCGGTCGCGAGATCAGCTTTGGCGGCGATGGGCTGGATGCGCCCTCGACGCTCACGGTGGCCGATCTGGAGCGGAGGATCGAGTTCATGGTGACCCACGACTACGGCGACACGCCGCCGGTGGAGGGCGGCCCCTCCGGCCTCTACCATGGCATCGACCTTCTGCAACTGCTGCGAAGCTTCTCACTGGGTCTCGCGGTGGACGGCTGGCACGTGACGGTTACCGGGGCGCAGGGGGGCTCAGCGGCGTTCACGGTGGGCGACCTCGAGGCGGCGGACACGCCGGTGCTGCTCGCCTTCAGTCGCGGCGGCGTGCCGCTTGTTGAGTCGAGTACGAGTGTGGGCTACGACGATGAGGCCGACAACAGCGGCGGGCCGATCAAGCTGGTCAGCAAGACCCAGTCTGTGGAGGATGTCGCCTCAGTGATCGTGACCAGGAAAGCCGGCACCTGGACACACGTTGACTCGCCCTACTCTGCATATCTGCCGACGGCGCTCACTATCTCGGGCTCCGAGGTCGACCGGACGACGATCCTCAGCCTCAGAGACCTGGAGGCGCTTGACGCGGTGCGTGACTCCTTTGCCGCGTCCAAGGGCGTTGGCGCCTATCAGGGCGCTGTGCTGCGTGATCTCGTCAGGGCCAATCTCCGCGCCGCTGTTTCCAGACCCTCGAAGATCACGGTGTACGGGAGGGACGGCTATAACGCGCAGCTCAATGTCGACACGGTGCTCGACGGCATCGATAGCAGCTACCAGCCGGGTGAGCACCGCGACGTTATTCTCGCCTACAGCAAGAACGGCCTTCCGCTGGTCACTTCGGAGACGTCCGACGGGTATTCGGCGGACGCCTTTAACGACGGCGGGCCCATCCGCCTGATCGTGGAGAACTCCATCTCGTCCTGGGTGAAGGACGTCCGCGCCATCGTCGTGGGGGAGGGCGAGCCCATCTATGCCGCCGACCGGGTGTGGTCCACGGCGGTCCGCATCGACGCCCCCACACGGAGCCAGACTCGTGGCTTCATTGCGCGCGGGTCGAAGCTCAGGCTGCGGGCGACGGTGCGCCCTGCCGATTCGACCGATGCGGTGAGCTGGACCAGCTCGAACCGTACGGTGGCCAGGGTGTCGGCGAAGGGAGTAGTTACGGCACGGGCCCGCGGCGCGGCGACGATCACGGTCAAGACGTCCTCCGGCAGGAGCGACACGTACCGCGTCTACGTCACCCGGAGGCGTGCAGCGACCGCCATCAGGCTGCCGGCGAAGAAGACGCTGAGGGTCGGCCGGGCGACGAGGATCGTGCCGACTATCGTGCCGACTGTGGCGACAAGCCGGCTTTCCTGGAGGAGCAGCGCTCCCCGCGTGGCGAGTGTGGATTGTACTGGCAGGGTCGGGGCCAAACGCAGGGGAGCGACGACGATCACCGTCAGGACGTCGAACGGCAAGCGTGCGGCGTGCAGGGTGATCGTGCGGTAGCGCGTCCGCCTTTTCGTCAGGGAGGCAGGAAGCGCGCAACGATATGCGCGGGAAGCTCGTCGCGTGTCTCCGCGTCGACCTCGATGATGCTGTAGCGTGGCAGGCGCTCGATGGTCTGATCGACCACCCGGGGGTTTACTACCATCAGCGCCAGGTCGAATCGGCCTCGCCGGACAGCCTCGAAGGACACCGTCCAGCTCTCTTCGTCGGTGAATTCCCGTGGGCCGATCTGGTCGACGACGAGGAGGCTGGCGCCGTGCGTCATGGCATGCCGGAGGGCTCTCTGGCCGAGTGCCACGCCCTGCCCGTCGAAGGTCCAGCCCGCGGCGGGGCCGCCGCCTTCGACGCGGCCCTGGGCCGTCGGGCGAGCCGGGCCGGTTTGCCCGGCGCTCCGCGCGCGGGCCAGCAGGCGTCGCTCGCCGGTGGCGAGATCGCGGACTATCTGGAGCCTGGAGCCGTCCGGCGCCGTATCGTCTTCGGTGAGAACGCCCGCCGCCCGGATGCCGCGCGCGGCGGCGTGCTCGAGCACGGCACGACAGACCGTGGTCTTGCCGGCGCGCGAAGGGCCGGTGAGGACCACGATGCTCGCCCGTGGCGTACGGAGCTCAGCCCGGCGCGTCCGCATCGGTCCAGATGAAGGGCACGTCTCCGAAGTGCTTCCTGTACAGTCGCCACAGATCGGCGTCGGCCTCGTCGAGAAAGAGGCGGAAGCGCTCGGTGAGCTGGCGGCCCTCGTCGGTGAGCACGGAGCCGCCGCCACCCGGCCCGCCGGTGCGACGGGCCAGCAGCGCTACGCCCAGGTGTTTCTCGGCGCGGCGCACTGCCAGCCACGCCTTGTTGTACGACATCTCCATCTGCTTGGCGGCCTGGTGGAGCGACCCGGTCTTGTCGACGAGCGTCAGCAGGTCGAATGTACCGGGTCCCATGAGCGGCTCGCCGTCACTGTGCAGGAAGACGCGGTGACCGGCCTGGATCCGGGGAACACGGCGGTCGTCGCCGGCTCGGACAGCGTGCTCCCGGCGCGAACGGATGTGGCGCCTTGCGCCTTCGATGCCCGCGCTGCCCTTCGAGCTGCTACGGCCCATTCGTCCTCCCTGCTCCCCATCTGCCTGCTGGCGGTGAGCGCTCTATTGAAGTATACGCGTCACCAGCGGAACGATTTGTCGTACGTTCGCGGCTGGCTGGCTGGCCGTGACGCCGGCGGAGGAGCTCGATCTCCAGCCTGGCGGGCCGCCAATGATCGTCGGGGTGTGGTGACCCGGCCGATAGCGTCGATGACGCTTTGCTTCAGGGGCGTGAACAGACCCGGGGAGCGCCGCAGTAAAAGGGGGTGGTAGAGGGGGGTGGTAGCGCATACGGGATTCGAACCCGTGCTACCGCCGTGAGAGGGCGGCGTCCTAGGCCACTAGACGAATGCGCCATACCGATCGTGCCAGTTGCGCCGGCAATGCTGCCGGCGGCCTGAAAGGATAGCACACTCGCATCCCAGTCGAAACCTCCCGGTATGTACTCTGGGGCCTGCTGTACCGCAGAGCCGCGTGCCGCATGCCCGTCCGGCGGCTGGTATGCTTCGTCGTACATGCGAGTCGAGCCAGGAGGGGCTGTGGAGCGGAGGCGGCGAGGGGAGTGTGTCTGGCGGGCTGGGGTGCAGCGCTCGTGACGCCCCTCACTGGTGCGCCTGTCCGTCTCTTCCCGCCGCCGATGGTCTGCCTGCGTCGTGTGCTGGTCGCTCTGGCGTGCGCCGTTACGGCGGTTGCGCTCAGCGCGCAGCCTGCCATCGCCGCCGGCGACGATGAGACAGCGACCGGCCATGCCCGCGATGCCCGGCGGCAGGCCCTTGCCGTTGCGGGGACCGATTCCCGCGTTGCCGCCGTGCTCAGTGACGCCGGCGACGCTGTCAGGTCGCGTGCCGTTCCGTGGGGCGGCACGGCGCAGGAGCCGGCCGGTGTCGCCGTGTATTACGAGTGGACGGAGGAGATCAACGTTGCGGCGACGTGGCCGCTGGTGAAGACGGCCGGCAGCGATGCTGAGCCTGTCGCGCCGTACACGGTGCACGAGCGTCACCTGCGTATCGAGCAGCTGACCGGCCTCCGGGTCGACGTGCTGGCGGCGGATTCAAGCATCATCCGGATCGCGCCTGTCGATGCAGCCACACGCTACGAGCTTCGCGAGGAGACGCGGTGGCCGCTCTCGTTGTTGTCACGGTTCACGACACGGCCATGGCTGCTGGCCCCCGTGTTCGTGGCGCTGGGCGTTGTGACGGTAGCGCATGCCTGGTCGCGGTCGCGGGCGTGGAATCGCCAGACGCCCTCCATGACGCGATACGATCGCCGGTTCCTGGGACGCGTCGCCTGGCTCGTCTTTCTGCTTGCGGGGCTGGCGTGGCAGATTCGGGAGGCGGTCATTGCGGCGACCGGGCCGGTTATCGATCCCACCGTCGTCGGCTCAGGCGACCTGCTTGCCCTGCCGGTCCTGCTCATCCCGCCCGGCCTGTTCCTCGCCGCCTTCATCCTCAAGCTGAGCTGGGATCCTCACCGTGTTGCCTGGGGCCTTCTCGCCGTGCTGTCGATCACGGGCAGCGGCTTCTACCTCGCGACTGCCGTGACCGGGACTACGACGAATCTCAACGTCACGTACCACGTCATGCTTTCGATCCTCGCTCTCCTCGCTCTGCCGCGCGCCTTCTCGCGGGGCAGGATGGGATGGAGCCACAGTCCGGAATCTCGCTACTGAGTGAGGCAGTAGGCGAGCGGGCTGCGTCTCAGCGCTCGATAAGCTCGATCCAGTTGCCGTCGGGGTCGGCGACGAAGGCCAGGAGCGGCCCGATGTCCTCGAGCAGGTAGGGTTCGCGGACGAGCGTTCCGCCTCCGGCGACGATGCGCGGCACCAGCTCGCGCAGGTCTTCGACTTCGAAGGCGAAATGCCCGAAGCGCTCACCGCCGTCGTAGGGCTCGTCCCGGCCCCAGTTGGAGACGAGCTCGATGGCGAACCCTCCCTCAGTCGGCTCCATGAAGGCCAGCGTCGCCTTGCCGCGAACGAGCTCCTTCCTTCGCACACAGGTCATGCCGAGCAGCTCGTAGAATGCGATCGCGGCGTTGAGGTCTCTGGTTCGCGTGGCCACGTGCGCGAATCTCATGATTCTCCTCCAGTACGCTTGTGGCGGCGCTTCTGTCTGCGCTGCTCTTTCACGGACTCCAGCAGGAGAGGGAGGATCGTGCCGCCCGAGCCTCTCAGGAAGATGTCCGCCTGTTCCGCGAGAGCGTCATGTTCGGGGTTCACGTCGATCACGAGAGCCCCTGTCTCCTTGGCGATGAGCGGTATGGCGGCCGCAGGGTACACGACCCCCGAGGTACCGACGACGAGCATGACGTCGCACTCTGTGGACAGGCGCTCAGCGCGCTCGCAGGCGACCGCGGGCAGCGCTTCGCCGAACCAGACGACGTCGGGGCGCAGGTAGTCGCCGCATCGCGGGCAGCGCGGCGGCCTCTCCTCCTGGTCGGCGAAGTCCTCGAAGCGGAAGCCGGTGTGCCGGCCGCAGATGCACTTGAAGCGGCTCATGCTGCCGTGCAGCTCTATGACGTCTGTCGATCCCGCCCGCTGGTGCAGGCCGTCGATGTTCTGCGTGATGACGGTCACCTCCGGCACTACCCGTTCGAGCTCAGCGATAGCGAGGTGGCCGGGGTTGGGTTGCGCCTTCTGCGTCGTGCCGAAACGGTGCTCGTACCACCGCCAGACGAAGGGCGGGTTTCTGAGGTATGCCTCTGGAGTAGCCAGCTCCATTGGGTCGTACCGCGACCAGACTCCCACCTCCGGCTCGCGGAAGGTCGGGATCCCGGACTCCTTGGAGACGCCCGCGCCCGTGAACACGGCGACACAGCTGGAATTCGCGAGGGCGCGGGCAGCGCGCTGTAAACGGTCGCCCATGGATACGTACTCCTCGTGTGCGGGTGCGGCGGCGTGGGATGGGGCGTGGCGACAGCCTATCAGGCCGTGTCTCGTGGAGCCCGTGCCATTGTCGCGCCTTGCCTCTGATGCTAACCTCATGATTCCCATCACCGCCAGCCCGGGAGGCTTCATGTCGGAAGAGACCGGTCAGCCAACCGTCGAGGAGCTCGAAGCCAAAGCCTACAAGCCCATGGAAGACGCCAAGGTCCTGCACCCCTTCTACCGGGGCAAGATCGAGACGACGATCAAGTGCTGCATCCGCGACTTCCAGGACTTCGGCATCTGGTACACCCCTGGCGTGAGCGCCCCCTGCCTCGAGATCAGAGACGATCCGGAGAAGGTCTACGACTACACCAACAAGTGGAACACCGTGGCGGTGATCAGCGACGGCACGCGCGTCCTCGGCATGGGCGACATCGGCCCCAAGGCGGGCATGCCCGTGATGGAGGGCAAGAGCCTGCTGTACAAGTATCTCGGCGGCGTCGACGGTTTCCCGCTGATGGTCGACACGAAGGATCCTGACAGGTTCATCGACTTCGTCAGGCTCGTCCAGCCGGGCCTCGGCGGCGTCAACCTCGAGGACATCGCCCAGCCCAAGTGCTTCCGGATCCTCGATACGCTGCGTGAGCAGTGCGAGATCCCTGTGTGGCACGACGACCAGCAGGGCACGGCTTGCGTGACGCTGGCGGGGCTCATCAATGCGCTCAAGGTGGTTGGTCGGCGCATCGACGACGTGAAGATCGCCTTCATCGGCGCGGGTGCGGCCAACATCGCCATCAGTCGGTTAATCTTCCTCTTCGGCGCCGACCCCGCGAAGTGCCGCATCGTCGACAGCAAGGGCATCCTGCACAAGGGCCGCAGCGACATCGAGGCGGTCAAGGACGATTGGGCCGGGAAGTGGATGTACTGCCAGACCACCAATGCAGAGGGTCTCAGCGGCGGGATCGCCGAGGCCCTAAAGGGCGCCGACGTGTGCATCGCCCTCTCCAGGCAGGGGCCGGGCGTGATCGAGGCCGACTGGGTCCGGGAGATGAACACCGACCCCATCGTCTTCGTCTGCGCCAACCCGATCCCGGAGATGTGGCCGTGGGACGCCAAGGCGGCCGGCGCTGCCGTGGTCGCCACCGGCCGCTCCGACTTCCCCAACCAGGTGAACAACTCCCTCGGTTTCCCCGGTATCTTCCGCGGGGCGCTCGATGTGCGGGCCAGGACGATCACCGACGAGATGTGTATCGCCGCCGCGCTCGAGCTGGCCAAGGTGGCCGAGGAGAAGGGCCTCAGCGCCGACTCCATCATGCCGACCATGGACGACTGGGAGGTCTTCCCTCGCGAGGCCGCGGCCGTTGCCATGAAGGCGATCGAGCAGGGCGTCGCCGCGCGCACCGATCTCACCTTCGAGCAGGAGGTAGCTGAGGCGACGGCGATCATTGCGCGGGCGCGCGACATGGTGCAGGATCAGATGGCTGCCGGCTACATCGAGATGCCCGAGGGAAGCAGGGCGCCGGTGCCGACCAGAGGCGCCATCAAGGCGGCCGCCCGCGGAGCCGGCGATTACGCCGGCGACGCCGTCGACCGCGCCGTCGACGTCATCGGGCCGGCCGCACAGAAGGCCGCGGACGCGGCCCAGCTTGCGGCCGACAAGGCCATCGAGGCGATCCGCAGGGCGACCGAACGTCGCAAGGACTGAGCGGCGCGGGCCACGGGCGCGCCGCTCATCAGGACGGAGACCTGCGTGACACCTCCACGCGAGCTCGACGTACGTGAGATCACTGCGGCCGTCGCGTCGCTGTGCATCTCGGCGAACTGCGATCTGCCGGCGGACGCGCTCGCGGCGCTGGAGGCGGCGCGCGAGGCAGAGGAATCGCCGGCAGGGCGCGAGATCCTCGCTGAACTCGTCGAGAACGCCGCCATCGCCGCTGCAGAGCGCGTGCCGATCTGCCAGGACACGGGCTTTGCCGTGGTCTTCGCCGACGTCGGCCAGGACGTGCATCTCGTGGGAGGATCCTTCGAGGCGGCGGTTCACGAAGGGGTGCGCCGGGGTTACACCGAGGGGTACCTGCGGAAGTCGGTGGTGGCCGAGCCGGCGCACGCCCGGGCCAACACCGGCGACAACACCCCGGCCATCCTGCACACGCGTCTGGTTCCTGGCGGCCGAGTACGGCTCACGATGCTGGCCAAGGGTGGCGGCGCCGAGAACATGAGCAGCATCGCCATGCTCAGGCCATCCCAGGGCTGGGAAGGTGTTGCGCAGACGGTCGTCGACACGGTCGGTCGCGCCGGCGCCAACCCGTGCCCACCGATCGTGGTCGGTGTGGGCATCGGCGGCACGATCGAGGCTGTCGCGCTCCTCGCCAAGAGGGCGCTGCTGCGTGAGATCGGCTCGGTGCACTCTGTGCCGCGCCTTGCGGCCATGGAGGCCGAGCTGCTGGAGCGCATCAATGCGCTCGGGATCGGCCCTCAGGGTCTCGGCGGCCGCACCACTGCGCTCGCCGTGTTCGTCGAGGAGATGCCGTGCCACATCGCCAGCATGCCGGTCGCGGTCAACGTGCAGTGCCACGCGCAGCGGCACAAGTCCGTGGAGTTGTGAGGGGAGGACGGATAGACGTCAAGCGGATAACGACGCCCCTCACCGACGAGGTCGTCGAGGGGCTGCATGCGGGCGACGCCGTGGCCATCAGCGGCGTCGTCTATCAGGCGCGCGACGCCGCCCACAAGCGGCTGGTCGCGCTGCTCGAGGCTGGGGAGGAGCTCCCCTTCGTGCTCGACGGGGCGGTTGTGTACTACATGGGCCCGAGCCCGGCCCGGCCCGGCCGCATCATCGGCTCGGCTGGGCCTACCACCAGCGGGCGCATGGATGCGTACGCGCCGGCGTTCCTCGCCCGAGGTCTCAAGGGCATGATCGGCAAGGGGCTGCGCAGCGAAGAGGTGAAGAGCGCCCTGCGCGAGCATGCGGCCGTCTACTTCGCCGCCACGGGTGGCGCCGGCGCCCTGCTCGCCCGCCACATTGTCGCCAGTGAGGTGATCGCCTGGCCTGAGCTCGGCGCGGAAGCATTGGCGCGCCTCGAGGTATCCGAGTTTCCGGCGATCGTCGTCAACGACTGCCACGGTCGCGATCTGTACGAGGAGGGGCGCGCCCGCTACGCGCGAGGCGCCTGACGGCGTCGCGTCTGCGGCGGTCTCGGCGGGCGCAGTGGGTACAATCCCATCATGGAGGCTACGTCATGATCTCATGGGTCATCGCCCTTGGACGTGTGCTGGGGCTGGGTGGTATGGCCGGCGTGCGACCGTCACTCACGCTTGCGGTCATCGGTGTCGTCTCGGCGCTCGGCATCGGACCCGGCGTCAACGGTCCCTTCGGCTTCCTGGAGCACTGGCTCGCCATCGTGGCCTTCGTGCTGCTCGCCCTCTTCGAATCCGGATTCGACAAGGTTCCCAGGTGGGAGCGGCTGCAAGCACGGCTGACGCTGCCGTACCGTATGGTTGCGGGCGCGGTTGCGGGGGCGGCCATGTTCCCCGGTGGCTGGCCGGGGATGTCTGCAGGGGCGGCGGTCGGCGCCGGCATAGCGTGGCTGTCGCAGCACAACAAGGGCCTGACACGGCCGCGCGTGCCGTCGGCCGAGGCGGTGGCGGTGACCTTCCGCAGCCTCTGGGAGGACCTCTACACGTTCCTCGGAGCCATCCTGGTTCTCGTATTCTGGCCGGTGGGCTATGCGGTGGGCGGCCTTGAGGTGGCGGTGTACGTGCTTGCTCGCCGCCGGCGCCGATCCAAGTACCGGGAGCTGCAGCGGCGGGGCCGGCCGGCGTAGCCGGGCCGGCCTGATCGTCAGGTGAGGCGGTCGTGGGCGATTCATCACTCAAGCTCGCCGAGCGGCGTGAGCGAATGGTCGAAGAGCAGATCGTCGCGCGGGGTTTCACCGACGAGCGCGTGCTGGCTGCGATGCGCAAGGTGCCGCGCGATCTGTTCGTACCTCCCAGGCTCGTCGCGCAGGCGTATGCAGACAGGCCGCTCCCAATCGGGCTCGGTCAGACCATCTCTCAGCCGTACATGGTAGCCATCATGACCGAGCTGGTCGGGGTGGGCCCGCAGAGCCGGGTGCTCGAGATCGGCTCCGGCTCCGGTTACCAGAGCGCCGTGCTGGCCGAGGTGGCGGGGGAGGTCTGGGCGCTCGAGCTCCTCGCGCCGCTCGCCGAGCGCGCCCGTGCGACCCTGAGTCGACTCGGCTACGGGAACGTCCACACGGCCATCGGCGACGGCGCGCAGGGGTGGGCGGAACAGGCCCCATTCCACGCCATCCTCGTGGCTGCGGCGGCGGAGAAGGTGCCGCCTGCCCTGTTCGCGCAGCTCGCGGACGGCGGGCGCCTCGCTATCCCCGTGGGACGTGCTCGTGGGAACCAGGTGCTCCTGGTGTACCGGCGTGACGGAGATACGTTTCGGGAGGTCCGCGAAACGGGCTGTCGCTTCGTCCCTCTGGTGAGCGGCACGGCGACGGGCGGCAGAGGCGTCGGCGCAGCGCTGCGGTCGCTGTCGCAGCGACGGCACGGGAGCGGCCATCATGGGGAGGTGGGCCGGATGAAAGCCGTACGGGTGCGTGTGAGCGGCAGGGTGCAGGGAGTGTACTATCGGGTGAGTGCCCAGGCCGAGGGGCGGCGCCTCGGGCTGCAGGGGTGGGTGCGGAATACGAGTGACGGGGCCGTGATGCTGCACCTCCAGGGCGCCGGCGATGTCGTCGACGCCATGCTCGACTGGTGTCGCGTGGGCCCGGCCGCGGCGCGGGTAAGCCGCGTCGAGGTCGACGACGTCGCACGCGATGAGACGCTACAGGGTTTCGAGGTGCGCTGAGCGGCGGGGCCGTTGTCGCTGCGAGGGCTCGCAACGAGCGCTCGGCCAGGGCGCCGGCAGCGGTGCGCCGATCATGCGCATGATGCACTACGATGGGAGCGACTCGAGGGCGACGTCGTCGGCGACGCGCCCATCGCGGTCGTTACTTGGCCGGATACCGGCCGGACGTGAGGCTGCGGGGGGTCGAGCGCCGGGGCCGAGGGGCACACACGGCCCCGTCAGGGAAGCCAAGTGAGCGGAGGTGTCACGTTGAGCAAGGTCAAGAAGAAGGTTGCCGTTACGGCCGCGAAGCGCGGAAGGTTTGGCGGGTTCCTGTTCGGTGCCGTTGTTGGCGCCGTCACCGGGCTGCTGGTAGCTCCCAAGGCCGGAAAGGAGACCCGCGCCCAGTTGTTCGGCGAGGGCGTCCTCGGCGCGCAGGCTGACCGCCTCAAGGGCCTGCTGGGCGGCGGTTTGTGCGCTGGCGCCGATCAGGACGAGGAGCTCGAGCGCAAGATCGAGGAGACTCGCGAGCGGCTGCGTTCCGAAATCGACGCTGTCGGCGAGGGCGAGCCGCCGGCGTGACACGGGGGCGGTCGTGAGGGTGTATGCGAGGGCGACGGCTGCTGCCCTCGCCGCTGCCCTCGCCGCCGCCTTGATGCTGCACCATGCCCAGTCTGTGCAGCGCGTCGACCGGCGCCTGCCGGCGCCTGGGGTTGTACCGGACCTGGACGGCCTCATCATCGCGCATCTCTCCGACTTCCACGCCGGTTTCGCGCCCAGCTTCAACCTGCGGGCGATGCGAAAGGCGGTCGGGCTCGCCCTGGCCGTCCGACCCGACCTCGTGCTGATCACGGGCGACTTCCTCGGCGGGCCCTTCGGCGTGGCGGAGCTTCAGACACAGCTGCGGCGGCTCGTTGCGGCCGCTCCGCTCGGTGTCTTCGCGGTCTTCGGCAATCACGATCACGGCGAGAGCAAGGTGCCGTTCATCCGCCCCACAGACCCCGGGCTCATCGAATCGTGCGGCGTGCGGCTTCTGGTCAACGAGACGGCGACGGTCGCGCGTGGAGACGGCGTCATACAGATCGCGGGCGTGGACGACACCGATGGTGGGCACGACGACCTGGACCGCGTGACCATCGCCCTCGACCGCCGTCCCGGGGTGCTGCGGCTGCTGCTGTCCCACCATGCCGAGCTGGTGAGGCGCACGGCGCCCGGCGACTTCCACCTTACCCTGGCGGGCGACACGCACGGTGGCCAGCTCTGCCTGCCGCTTCCCGGGCGCCACGTCATGCTGAGCGACCCTTGGGCGCCGTTCCCGGCCGGCGCCTACGATTGCGACGGCCGCGCGCTCTATGTGACGCGCGGCGTGGGCACGAGCCTGCTGCCCTTCCGCGCCTTCTGCCGGCCCGAGATCACCGTCTTCCGCGTGGAGGCCGGCGGCCCCGCAACGCCGCCTCCCGCAGAGCCTTCGTGAGCCGGCGTTGTCCAGCCGTGGTCGCGCTCCTCGCGGCCATCGTCCTCATGGCGGCGCTGGCCCTGGCTGGCTGTGGCAGCGATCCCTTCAGCGGGGTGTGGTGGGAACCGGCGACCGGCCGGCGTATCGAGATTCGCGAGCTGGCCGACGGCTACCAGCTCCTCTACGGGGCCGAGAAACGGCCCTATGCCGCCGTTCGTGACGGCGACGAGCTCACCATTGCGCAGCCGTTCGGCGCCCTTATTGTGATCCAGGCGGACGACGACGGTACGCTCCGGCTGGTCGGCGACGGGCCGACGACGCGGCTCCAGCGCCTGCCCGAGAGCGACTAGCTTAGCCGGCGTCCGGCGAGCAGGCGCGCCAGCCGCGGCGTGACGTTGTCGATGGCGGCGGTGGGGCACACCTCGGTGCAGGCGTAGCACCGTACGCAACGCCGGTTGTCGAACACGGGCCGCGGGTCGAGGCGGATGGCGCCGACGCCGCAGATGGTCTTGCACTCGCCGCACCGCGTGCAGGATGCCGCGTTCACGAGCAGGGGCCGCGCCGTGATGAGGTTGCGCGCGGCGTGCTGCAGGAACGGGGGCAGCAGCCCCTGCAGGTCTCTGCCGGCCGCCCTGAAATCCGTCTCGGGCTCGATGGGGTCGCCGCTCAGTGTGTACGGATCGCTCAGGTCGAGCAGGCCCCGTCGTTCTGCGGCCGCGAGGATATAGATGCTCCGGCGGTCGTGGGCCACGCGGTCGGCCAGCGCGGCGTCGAGGGCCACCGCGTCGTGTGCCGCGAAGAGGGAGTTGAGGCGCCGCGGCGTGCCGCTGCCGGGCCCCTGGCCCTCCATGGCGATGATCCCGTCGATGATCGTGAACCGGGGACGCAGGGCGAGATGGAGGTCCAGCAGCATGTCGGCGAAGTCCTCACGCCGTGGGGCGCGGACGTGGAGCTCGGCTTTGGCGAGCCCGGGGATGCAGCCGTACGTGAGTTTGACTCCTCCTGTCAGGCGCATGAGCTGGTGGGTCTTGAGAGGGCCGACCTGGACGATGACGTCGGCCTCGGCGAACGCCCGCGCGACGGGGAAGGTGCGGAAGAGCCGGCCGCCCGGCGCCGGCAGCGTCACCCGATCGTTCTCGACGTCGACGATCGGTACCTCGGCGGCTGCACAGGCCTCGGCGATGCCGCTCATCCTGTATACCCGAGCTACCTTGGCCGCGCCGTTGAGGCCTCCGGGGCTGTCGGCCACGAACGGCGCAGCCTCAGCCTGCTGAAGACCTGCGAGCACGGCGGTGAGCGTCGCTGGGTGGGTGCAGACGGCTTCGTCGGGAGTGGCTGCGCGCAGAAGGTTGACCTTGACGGCGACGCTCTCGCCGGGCGCCACGATTCCCGTCCAGCCGCCGAAGGGCGTGACCAGACGTTCCAGCGCGGCGGTGAGCCCGTCGCCGTGCGCGGCGCGTACGTGGCTGACGAGAGACGGCCTGACCGGCTTGTGCTGCCGGCCGGCGTTCACGGTGCGGGTTTCCGTGCGACGATCGCGAAGCAGTAGCGTCCGACCTCGCCGGGGTGGCATACCACGAGCTCGTCGAGGCCCATGTCTGCCAGCACGGCTCGCGCCTCCTCGATGCTGAGCACATGGTCGCTGGGCGGCCCTGTGGGCCGGTCCATGCGGGCGTGGTCGATGCTGACGAGGAGGCCGCCGGGTGCGAGCAGGCGGCCCACCTCAGCCAGCGCCGCCGAGTCGTCGTGGATATGGTGAAGGACGTTCACCATGCACATCCGGTTGGCGGCGCCGTCGGGCAGAGGCACGCGGCCGTCGCGGCTGAGCACGGCATCCACGCGCGCGCCCGCGACGTGCGCTGCGAGCCTCTCGCGCAGCCGCTCGAGGAGCACATCCTGCTCGTCGACGGCGATTACGCGACCTGCGGGGAGCGCCTCGGCGATGGGCAGCGTGTAGAAGCCGGTGCCGGCGCCGAAGTCGATGACCGTCTCGGCGCCGCTGAGATCCAGCAGGCGCACGATGTTCTCGGGCGGAAGATGGACGAGTCGCTCGGGGTCCTCGAGCCTGGGCAGGTTCGCGGGGTCGAACTTCTCAGCCATCGTCGGCCCCTTTCTACTTGACGCAGCGCATGTACCGGAGAAAGATCTCCAGAGCTTTCTCGACGGCGGCCGGCGAGGCGGTCTCCGTGGTGGCCTCCTGGGCGAGGCACTCACGCATCTTGAGCGAGATCAGAAGCACGCCGATGCTGTCGAGTGCGGCCTTGGTCGCGGCGAGCTGCGTCAGGACATCTTCGCAGGGCCGGCCTTCCTCGATCATCCGCTGCAGCCCGCGAGACTGACCCTCCACGCGGCGCAGGCGATTGATGAGGCGGCTGACGTCTTCTGGGTCGAGATGCTCGTCCATCGTGCGATTATATGCCTCGGCGCGGTACGACTGCGGCCCCGGGTGCCGTACGGCAGAGGCTCCGGGTGCGGCGCGCGGACCGGCGGCGTGTCCCCGGGGCCGGCGCTCAGGCCGGCAGGAGTGCGTCGCCGCGCCGTTCGAGGTCGGCGAGCAGGCTGTCAGGGAAGCCAGCGCCGTCCGCATCTGCACCAAGGGCGACATCCGGCTTGATCGAGCCGTGGTAGTCGGATCCGCCGGTCGCCGCCAGACCGTAACGGGCGCACAAGTCCAGGCAGCGCCGCTCCGTCGCCGCGTCGTGGCGCGGGTAATGGCACTCGAGCCCGACGATGCCCATGCCGGCGGCTGCGGCGACGATGCGCTCGAGGCCGGCGGCGTCGACTCGGATGAGCCCGGGGTGTGCCAGCACAGGGAGGCCGCCGGAGTCTGTGAGGAGACGGATGGCGGCGGCCAGGCTGACTCGCCTTCGGTCGACCCACGCGGGGCCGCCGCGCCGCAGCAGGAGTTCGAAGGCCTCGGCGATCGAGCCCACGTAGCCGCGGCGCCGCAGGGCCTCCCCGATGTGAGGCCGGCCGATCGCTCCTGCGCTCGACACCTCGGCGAGATCGTCTTCTCCGAGGGCGAAGCCCAGCCCCGCGAGCTTCTCGAGGATTCGGGCGTTACGCTCGTCGCGAGAGCGGCGCATCTCGGTCAGCGCCTCGCGCAACCTGTCGCTGGGCGCGCCTTGCAGGAAGTAGCCGAGGAGATCCATGGTGACGCCTTCGTGCTCGAGGTTGATCTCCACGCCCGGCACGACGCGCACACCGAAGGCCTCGCCGGCTGCAAGGCCTTCGGGCAGGCCGTCGACGGTGTCGTGGTCGGTGATCGCCACGGCCGTGAGACCCTTGGCGGAGGCCTCCGCGACGAGCTGGGTGGGCGTCAGCGAGCCGTCGGAGAAGGTGGTGTGCGTATGGAGGTCGATCATTCCTCAAGAATACATCGCGTCCGGCGCGATTCTGGTGGTTCCCCTCCCGCTGCTCGGGTAGGCTGGCGGTGAGCGATCGGTCCTCGCGATTCCGGAGGTGAGCGATGCGTATCGGGGTGATTACCTCGCCTTGGTTTCCGCTGCCTCCGCGGCGGTACGGCGGCAGCGAGTTCGTCGTCGGCCTGCTCACCTGTGGCCCTGTGCGGCGTGGCCACGACGGCACGGGAAGCCGTGTGGTGCATCAACGAGATCGATCACGCGGAGTGCCGCCAGGATGTCGAGGGGCGCTTCGGAAGCGAGGCGCTGGTGCCGGCTCGCCACCGCGGTTACCGGAGACTCGTCGATGCCGTGAGCGGTTGTCCTGGTGAGACTCCCGTACGCCGACATGCACCTGATCGCGGACCCGCTCTACGGGTACATGCGCATCACGCTCTCGCGTTCGGGGGAGATCGCGGAGGCGGACGTCGTCGACAACCCCTGGGTGCAGCGCCTCAAGCGCATCCACCAGCTCCAGAGCTCCTGGTGGGTGTTCCCGGCGGCGGAGCACAGCCGCTTCGCTCACAGCCTCGGCGCCATGCATCTCGCCGGGCGGCTCGCCTGCCAGGTGTACCCGAGCCTGGCGGCGCTTGAGCCGGGCACGCCGTCCTTGCCGCTGGTGGAAGAGACCCTGCGACTGGCAGGCCTCCTCCACGATCTCGGGCACGGGCCCTTCAGCCACTTCTGCGATGAGGAGTACTTCCTCCCGGAGTTCGGCCTCGACCACGAGCGCATCTCACAGCACCTGATCGTCAATGAGCTGGGAGGCCTCCTCGCTGAGCTGCGGCGCAGCCCCTCCGGCGCCTTCGCGCCCGGCGAAGCCGTCGACCCACGGCACGTCGCCTTCCTTGTGCGTGCGGAGGAGGAGGTGGGAGGCGCAGTCGCCCCCGTTCTCACCGGTACGGCCGCCTCCGCCCTCACTGCTGCGGCCGAGGCGGCCCTCCCCGGCTCCTCAGAGCCCATCCCGCGGTGGGTTCGCCTCCTTCACCGGGCGCTCTCCGGGGCGGTCACGGTCGACAACCTCGACTACGTGCGCCGCGATGCCTACATGTGCGGTGTGGCTCTCGGCTCCGTCGACGTCGACCGGCTCATCTACTACGCCTTCTGCACCGCCGAGGGCCTCACCTACCATAAGCGCGCCCTGGGTGCTCTTCGCGCCTTTTTCAACGCGCGCTTCTATATGTACGAGAACGTGTATTTCCACCGCGTCGGGCACGCCATCGACCTGCATCTGCACGAGATCTTCCGCGACACGATGAGGCACATCCTTCCCGTGAACCCTCTCGACGATCCGGCCGCCTACCGGCGGCTCACCGAGTGGTCGCTGTTCACGACGGTCGAGACCTGGCTCGACGATCCTCTGGCCAGCGAGCGGCGGCAGCTGGCGGAGCAGTGGCAGGCGATCATCCATCGGCACGTGAAGTACAGCATGGTCTACGAGCATCATGTGGAGCGCCAGCAGCCGCCGCTCGCCGCTCGCGACCTGACGGGCGAGGAGCTCCGCGCCGGCATCGTGCAGCGGCTGCCCGCGGCGCTGAAGGACATCGAGTTCGTCGTCGGTATCGCCTCGCAGGATCCGCGGCCGCTCAATCCGTTGGCCGGTCCCAAGCGCATCGCCGTGTACGACCCGCTGACGGATGCGATCGAGGAGCGGCTTCTCAGCGGCATCCTTGAGTTCGTCCCGGCGAAAGCTCACCTCTACCGGGTCTTCGCCGTGGGCCGCGAACACGAGCGGGAGCTCGCGCTCGCCGCGCGGGCCACGCTCGAGGCTGCGGCGCCACAGAGCCTCACGAACCTCTGATGGGTGTGGATCGGCGTCCCTCCGGGCGGCGCCGGGCGGCGCGGCAGGCAGGCGCCGGGCGGCGCGGCAGGCAGGCGCCGGGCGGCGCGGCAGGCAGGCCCCGGGCGCGTCAGGGTAGAGGCGAGCCGACCGCCTCGATGTCCGAGTCGAACAGGAGGACGAGCTTGACCGGCTCCCCCGGCGTCGCCGTGACCCTCGCTGGCACGGGGGAGCGTGAGGAAGGCGTCGATGTCTGGAGCCAGGCGGTCACGACGTAGCTGCCTGCCGCCACGCGGATCCGGAAGCGCCCTTGCGAGTTGCTTTGAGTTGCGGCGACGGTGCGCCCTGTGTTGAACGAGGCGACACTTACCGTGGCCACGACGGGGGTGCGACTGCTCTTGCCGGGCTGCTCCGCCGGCTGCAGCGGGCGCAGGAGCGTGCGGCCCTGGATGACGCAGTTGCGCGCGCCCTCCTGCTCGCCACCCGTGATGATCTCGCCGATCAGCACCGCTGCGACCGACAGCAGCACGGCAGAGAACAGCGCCACAGCGCTGAGCCTCCGCCCGCTGAGCCGCGGGCCGCCGCCTTCTTCCCGCGGCGCGCTCATGCGAGGCTCCGGAGGCCAGCGGGCGCGTAATGCGCGCCGGCGCGGCGCGGTTCGCCGCCGCCGACCGGGCTGACGAGTCCGAGACCGCGCACCCGGGTGTGTCTCAGTCGGTCCATCGGCTCATTACTCTACCGGAGAACGCAGGCCGGGACCGCCGCCGCCGGCCAGCGCGGCGCCTGTACGGCGTGGGCGAGCCTGCCTGCACGGCGTGTTCCTCAGAGCAGGTTGGAGAAGAGCCGGGCCGTCTGGCAGCAAAAGTGCTTCAGGCGGCCCACGGCGAGCACGTCCTCGATGGTCACGAGCCGGCAATGTTCCATGTCGGTGCGGAACGAGCCGGCGATCTCTCCGGCGAAGCTCTCGTCGAACACCCAGACCATGAGCTCCTTATGCAGTTTGAGGCTGCGTACATCCATGTTCATGGTCCCCACGGCGCCGAAGCACTCGTCGACGACTACCGTCTTGGCGTGGAAGAAACCGGCTTCGTAGAGGTAGATCGAGCCGCCGGCCTCGATGAGCTTGCGGAAGTACGTCTGCGCCGCGGCGAAAGGCAGGCGCTTGTCCGGGATGCCGGTCATCATGAACCGCACGTCGACGCCCGCCAGGGCGGCGTTGATGAGGGCGTCGTACATGCTGTAGTCCGGGACGAAGTAGGGAGACTGGATCCAGACGGAGCGGCGCGCCTGCCCGATGGCGACCATGTGGGTGCGCCGCGTGGAGGACCACGGGTGCTCGACGCTCTGCGCCGTGACTTTAACGAGCTTCCCGTTGCAGGCATCCGGGTCGGGCGTCGGCATGTAGCGTGCAGCGAAGAGGTTGTCGCGGCCCTTGCGGCTCTCGTACCAGCGCGCTGCGAATAGCCGCTCCAGCGAGGCGACCGCCTGCCCGGTGAGCCGCATGTGCGTGTCGCGCCAGGAGTCGAAGCGCTTCCCGCCGTCGATGTACTCCTGGCCCATGTTCATGCCGCCCGTGTAGCCGATCTCGCCGTCGATGATGGCGATCTTGCCGTGGTTGCGGTAGTTGATGCGCGCCAGGTCGGTGATGTCGGCGCGGATCTGGGCGCCCGCCGCCGCGAGCGCGTGGAGCTCGCTCTTGTTGGTGAGGAACGAGCCGAGGAAGTCGTAGGTGATGCGCACTTCGACGCCCGCCTCGAGCCTGTCCTTGAGGATCGCCGTGATCTCGGCGGTGAGGACATCCTTTCTCCAGATGAAGTACTGCAGGTGGACGAAGCGGGTGGCGCCGCGGAGATCCTCCTTGAGCCGTGCGAACATGTCGGCGCCTCTCACGTAGAGCTCGAGCGACGAAGCCGGCAGGACCGCCGAGACCTCCTGGGAGTCGATGGCTCGCACCACGTGCTGGGCGGGTGTGCCGCCCCATTCCTCGTGGAACCGTTTCGCGGCGTCGCAGTTGCGGTCGTAGATGGGGACCATGGTCGCGCGTTGAATGGCCACCATCCTCTCGATCCATCCCTTCCGCTGCGCCACCGCCCGCCAGTCGCGCCCGAAGAAGATGAACAGGAAGACGCCCACCACCGGCACGAAGACGAGGACGAAGAGCCAGGTGGTGGTAAGGGCGGGCTCTCGCTCGTCGCTGATGATCATGGCCAGCAGCCCGAGCCAGTAGATGACCAGGGCGAGCGTCAGCGGCCAGAAGTGCAGCAGGTCGGCGATCATGGAGACAAACTACCGCAAGGGCCGCAGGGTGTCACGCGATGCGGCGTCCCGGCAGGCGGGGTGTGAGAGCGCCTGCGGGGCTGAAGGCCATGTCGCCGAGAATGAATCCAGATCGAAACAGTTGGGTATAGTGGCGGCAGAGGTTCCTGCAGAGGCTCCTACGGCCCTTCGCCCACTGTGGAAGGAGATCATATGGCCGACGATACCGTCGTCACGAAGACCCTGGACTGCATCGGCCTGTACTGCCCCGAGCCCCTCTTCCAGACCCGCGAGGCGATCGACGAGATCGAGGTCGGGGAGGTGCTCGAGGTGTTCGCCGACGACCCGGCGGCAGAGGAGGACCTCAGCCGCTTCGCCAAGCGCGCCGGGCACGAGGTGGTCGCCCTCGAGCACGACGACGACCAGCTTCGCATCCTGCTCCGCCGTCTCAGCTGACGGCCCCACCGAAAGGACGATCATGGCCGAACAGAAGAACATCCTCTACGTGCAGACCAGCGAGTGCCCCGAGCGGCAGTACTCGCCTCTCGTGCTCGCCCAGAGCGCCCGGGCGATGGGGATCGACGCGGCGGTGTATTACCTGGGCATGGGGCTGAAGGTGCTCAAGCCGGGAGCGGCCGATGCGATGCAGCTGGGCAGCCTCCCGAGCGTGGGCGACATGATCAGGAAGACCCTGGAGACGGGCATCTCGATCTACGTGTGCGAGGCCTCCAAGCAGATGCTCGGCTGGGAGAGCGTTGAGCTGATCGACGGCGTCAAGATCGTGGGCGCGGCCACGCTGAACGACCTGGCTCTGGACGCCGACTCCACGATGTGGTTCTGAGGCGGTGGCCATGACCTGCGTGAGCTCTCCGGGCGAGGCCCTCATTCGCGCCGGCGTAGTGTACGCCGACTACCAGTCGGCCAAGCCCGTCGACCCTCGGGTGGTCGAGGCGATGCTGCCGTACTTCACCGAGACGTTCGGCAACGCTGCCTCGCTGCACGCCGTGGGCGACGCGGCGACCGACGCCCTCGAAGCGGCGCGCGGCCGCGTCGCCGCCTTCTTCGGCGCCCAGCCGCGTGAGATCGTCTTCACCGGCGGCGCCACCGAGGCCAGCAACCTCGCGATCATCGGCTATGCGTTGAAGAACCGGCGCAAGGGCGACCATGTGATCATCAGCGAGGCCGAGCACATCTCGATCCTCAACATCGCCAAGTACCTCACGCGCAACGGGTTCCGGGTCACGCGCGTGCCCATTGATCTGCACGGGCGCGTCTCGCCGAAGAAGCTGCGCGCCCGCATCACCGACGAGACGATCCTCGTCTCGGTGCAGTGGGCGAGCAGCGAGATCGGCACCGTGCAGCCGATCGCGGAGATCGCGGAGATGCTCGAGGGCACCGGCGTCGCCCTGCACAGCGACGCCGTCGCCGCCCAGGGCCTCGTCCCGATCGACACGTCCGCGGTGCCGGTGAGCCTCCTCACGCTCTCGTCGAACGACCTGTACGGGCCGCGGGGGCTCGGCGCTCTCTATATCCGCGCCGGCCTGCAGGTAGCGCCGGTGCTGCTGGGCGGCGGCCAGGAGCGCGGTCTGCGCTCGGGCAGCGAAGACCTCGCCGCCATCGCCGGGATGGCCGAGGCGGCGACGCTGATGGGCGCGGAGATGGGCGCGGAGGTAGAGCGTCTGCGCGCGATCCGCGACCTGCTCGTGCGTCGCGTCCTCGCCGAGATCCCCGACGTCCATCTCAACGGCCATCCCGAGGAGCGGGTGCCCAACAACGCGCACTTCCGCTTTGAGGGGGTCGAGGGAGAGGCGATGGTACTGTCGCTGCGCGACGAGGGCATCGCCGCGTCGACCGGCTCCGCCTGCAGCTCGAAGACGCTCGAGCCGTCGCATACGCTGATCTCGTGTGGCCTGCTGCACGAGGAGGCGCACGGCTCGCTCGAGTTCACCTTCGGCCGCTGGAGCCGTATGGAGGACGTCGACCGCATCATGGCCGTGCTGCCCGGCGTCATCGGCCGCCTGCGTGCGCTCTCGCCCCTCTATATAACCAAACCGTCGACATGAGCCACGGCCGCACCGTCATCGCTCAGAGAGAGGCCTCCAGATGAAATCCACCCAGTACAGCGAGAAGACGCTCGATCACTTCCGCAACCCGCGCAACGTGGGCACGCTCGAGGGTTCCGACGTCGCCGTCGGCCGCGTGGGCAATCCCACCTGCGGAGACCTCATGGACATCTACATCAAGGTCACCCCCGACGATCGCATCGAGGACATCAGGTTCCAGACCTTCGGCTGCGGATCCGCGGTGGCCACTTCGAGCATGATCACCGAGCTGGTGCGCGGGATGAAGCTCGACGAAGCGCTCGAGGTGAGTCGCGGCGATGTGGCCGACGCGCTCGACGGACTGCCGCCGATCAAGATGCATTGCAGCAACCTGGCGGCCGACGCACTGCACGAGGCGATCAAGAACTGGCGCGCCGGGATCAAGCCGGAGGATGCGATGGCTGCGCCGGCCGAGCAGACGTGCAAGCCGCGGCCGGCGGCCGCGGCCGAGGCTGAGATCGCCGGCCTCGACGCCTACGAGGGCAAGGGCTTCCATCGGCGGGTTGGGGCGGACGAGCTGGACTCGTTCGCCGACCAGCGTGTCGCGGTGCTCGACACGGGCGACCGTGCGGCGCAGCTCGCCATGGAACTCACCGATCACACCGGCCGGGTGGTGCTGATGACCTCCGGAAAGGAGCCGAGCGTGAGCCCTGCGGTGCGCTCGGCCCTGCGCCTCAGCGACGTCAAGATCCTGGCTGAAGCGCGGCCGCTCGAGCTGCTCGGCGAAGGCGAGCTCGAGCGCATCCGCGTCCACGACCTCAACGAGGACGAAGAGTACGAGCTCACGGCCGACGTCTTCGTCGTGCTGGAATAGGCGGAGACGAGACGGGCGGGGCGGCGGCTCTTCCGGCCGCCGCCCCGCCCGTCACTGTGCCGCCCGGCTCTCGCCGGCCGCCGCTCAGAAGTTCTCGGCGAGCATCTCCTGGTACGCCTGCGGGTGCTGGCAGGCCGGGCACATGGCGAGCGCCTTCGGGCCCTCGTGGACGTAGCCGCACTTGCGGCAGATCCACCGCACCTTCTCCGGCTTCTCGAAGACGCGGCCGTTCTCGACGTTGTCGAGGAGCCTGCGGTAGCGCGCCTCGTGGTGCGCCTCGACCTTGGCGATGTGCCGGAAGGAGCTGGCGACGTCCTTGAAGCCCTCCTGCTCGGCCGTCTCGGCGAAGGCCGGATAGAGCTCGCTCCACTCCTCCAGCTCGCCGTCCGCCGCGGCCGCCAGGTGCTCGGCGGTGGTGCTCAGCACGCCTGCCGGGTAGGCCGCCGTGATCTCCACGGGCCCGCCCTCGAGGTACTTGAAGAAGACCTTGGCGTGCTGTTCCTCGTTGATCGCGGTCTCCTCGAAGATCGCGGCGATCTGCTCGTAGCCTTCCTTCTTCGCCACTTTGGCGAAGAACGTGTAGCGGTTACGCGCCTGGCTCTCGCCGGCGAACGCCTTGAGGAGGTTCTGCTCGGTCTGCGTGCCTTTGATGCCTGCCATCCCGGCTCCTTTCGCGCCGTGTGTGCGTCGTGTGTATATGTGAGTCTACCGTGTGTTGCGATGGCGGTTCGCCCTGGCCGTGAGGCGCCGGCCGGGGCCGTGGCCGCCGGCGTGCCTGCGAATGCAGATACCTTCTCAGCTCAGGCGCACCACGGAGGTGATGGCGCTGCGCGTCCTTCCGCTGCTTAGCGGTGCGGTCCTCGTGCTCGTCTTCGTCGCTGTCTCGGCAGGGGCCGGGTGTGGAGGCGACCAGGCGGCTGTTGTCCCTGGTTTCTGCCGCGGCAGGCCGCGCCGGTCGCTGCGCGCTATACTAGGCGCCTCTCGTGGGCCGCTAGCTCAGTTGGGAGAGCGCCGCCTTTGCACGGCGGAGGTCAGGGGTTCGACTCCCCTGCGGTCCACCACTCTTCCGACAGCACAGCAGCAGGGGATTTGTGAGCCCCTCGGGCTGCCTCGGGCGCCCGCGGATCTTCCGATCGAGCGGACCTGCTGGTCGTTTCCCCAGATCCGGCGCCGGTGCTCGGTGGGGAAGGCCGCGAAGGCGGTCACGCCGGGTCTCTTGCCAGCTGGCGCCGGGCAGGAGCGCAGGGATCGCCTTCGTGAGCTCTCGCTGGTCGCCGGTGGTGATCAACTGCAGGCCGGGGGAGGCCGCGGCTGACAAGGTTGCCGAAGAGATTCCGCCAGGCGGCCTCATCCTCGTTCCTCTGCCTGCCACCGGTGTTGCAAGAGCCAGTCGGGGAAGCAGCAGCCGCTCCTCGGCCTGGTCGCGGCGAACGAGATTGTGCCGGCGCCAGTCTTGAGAGGTCGCGTCCAGTAGCCGTTGCGGCGGCTCACGCGTTCTGCGCAGGGTGCGCCGGAGGAAGCGCCGCAGAGGGCGTCGGCCGTGACTCCGGGTGATGCCTAGACCCCCTGTCTCGCCCTCGCATTCATGGGCTTCACCACCCTCGAGGAGGGAGCGTGGTCGCCTCATCTTAACGCGACCACACCGACTCCTAACTAAGTTCTACGTACACCACCTAGTGGGCGCTGACAGCTGCACTCAGACCATTGACCGTCAATGTCGGGACGTGTTACAGTCTTTCGCATTATTGCGACGACGAGCGCGGGGGATACGCAATCGCTCTGAGTCGCGGGTATGCGCTCGATACCGCAACAGCGGCAGCGAGCATCAGGGAGGAGGTCTTCGTGACCGAAGATCGCCAGGAGGAGATGTGACATGCCCAAAAAGGGAACGAAAGAAGCCAAGCGCGCAGGCGCGGTCAGGATCGGCAGCATCACTCTGTCGTTGCTGATCGCGTTTGCATTGGCAGTCGCAGTCCTGCTCTCGGGATGTGGGGGCGAAGAGGCGGCGGACGACTCTGCAGGCACGGGCGACAAGAAGCTCAAGGTGGCGGCGGTCATGACGGTACCGCTCGAGGGGCCATGGGGCGGAGTAGTCGACAGCGCCTGCAAGAAGGCGGAAGCGAAAGGCTTGATCGAGTACGCGGCGACCGAGTCGATTCCGCCGGCTGATTTGGCGAAGGTGTACGCCCAGTATGCCTCCGATGATTATGACCTGATCATCGGTGAGGCGTACGAAGACGAAAAAGGCGTAGCCAAGATAACCCAGCAGTTCCCCAATACGCATTTTATTCTAGGGTCAAGCCTGCCATTCGACCCAGAGAAGAAGAACGTTGCCAAGATGGAGACCCATCTGGAGCAAGCATCGTATCTCGTCGGCATGGTGGCTGCCGGTCTAACGAAAACAGACAAACTAGGGTTCATCGGTGGGATGTCTATCCCCGAGACCAACTGGAGCGGCAACGCTTTCATCGCAGGCGCGCTGTCACTCAACCCCAAGATCAAGTACTCAGCGTCGTACGTTAACAACTTTTACGATCCCCCCAAGACCAAGGAAATGACCCTTGCTCTTGTTGAGTCTGGCTGCGATATCATTATGTGCGAGCGCATCTATGGGATTGAGGCCGCAGTACAGGCGGGGGCCCTTTGTGGTGGACACCTCGTCAATCTCCACAAACAATACGCAGATGGTCTTATCGCGTCCGCGGTCTGGAATCTTGAGCCAGTGATTATGGCCGCTATCGAGAAGATCAAGAATGACGAGTTCATCCCTGAGGATTACTCTGAGAACTACATTACACTGAAATCAGGCGGTCAGAAGTTTGTCTGGTACACGGGCTCAGACAAAAACCTGATTCCGGATGACCTGAGGAAGAAAGTAGAAGACGCCAAGCAGAAGATTATCGATGGTACTCTGACCGTCAAGTGCGAATCCGGTATATCTAAAAGCATTAAGTAGTTAATGGGTGAGGGTGGCATGGGCAGTGCCCAGGGCCACCCTCACCCTCCTTATCTCACCTACAGTCAGCAGTTCCGTGCACTGCACTACACTGTTTGCGGAGAGGGAGGTATGTGTGAAGGGGAGTAGTAAGGTTGATGCCGAAATTGGCCAACGGCCAGCTCCGACGATAGGATCGACGTGAATTCCGCATCAGTTAATGCGCCTAATAGAGCTACCAATGCGCCTAATAGAGCTACCGGTGACCTCGCCCTGGATATGGTGGGGATTACCAAGCGGTTCGGGTCATTTGTGGCGAATGATAATGTTGACCTCCAGCTCCATAGTGGTGAGGTCCTTGCCCTGTTGGGCGAGAATGGGGCCGGTAAGACCACTTTGATGAACTGCCTTTTCGGGCACTATGTGGCCGATGAAGGGTCAATCAAGATATTCGGTGAAGACTTGGAGTTGGGTTCACCGCGGGCCGCATTTGCGCGTGGCGTCAGCATGGTTCACCAGCATTTCGCCTTGGTCGAGAACCATACGGTGCTCGAGAACATGATGCTGGGAAGTGAGTCCCTGTGGGGCTTGCGGCAGGACAGAGACGGTTGGCGTCGGCGTATCGCAGAGGTGGGAGAAAAGTTCGGGCTAGAGGTGGATCCAGACGCGTTCGTGGGTTCGCTTACGGTTGGAGAACGTCAGCGCGTTGAGATCGCGAAGGCCGTCAGCCATGACAGCCGGATATTGATCCTCGACGAGCCGACAGCGGTCCTGACGCCTCTGGAGGTTGAGGGGCTCTTCGACTTCGTTCGCGACTACGTGAAGGCGGGAAACTCGGTCATCATCATCTCGCATAAGCTGGGCGAACCGATGTCGGTCAGCAACCGCATCCAGGTGCTTCGTCACGGCAAGACAACGGCCGTCGTGAACACTGCGGAAACAAACACCGCGGAAGTTGCTGCCTTCATGATCGGTCGTGTTCTCAAGCCTGCGGAGAAGATCAAGACAACTGTTGGTAAGCCCGTTATCGAGCTGAAGAATGTAACGATTGAGGATAAGGGGGAGATTCGACCGCTCCTCGACGACGTGTCGCTCGTGGTTCACGAGGGTGAGATCCTGGGCGTAGCCGGCGTGTCCGGAAACGGTCAGCGCCCCCTTGCCGAGCTGCTTTGCGGAGTGCGTCATCATACCAGCGGTGAGTTCAAGCTCTTTGGTGAGACTATCGAGAAGCGTCTGTGTCCCTGGGAACTTGCCCATCGGGGCGTTGCGCGCGTCCCAGAGGATCGCCTGGGTTCCGGTCTGAGCCCAACACAGGCAATCTGGGAAAACATGATCACCTACGACTACGCCTCCAAGTTCAGTAAAGCGGGCATGCTTAACTTCGGGGCTATTCGCTCACACACTGAGCGACTGTTGAAGGATTACGATGTTGCAGCTCAGGGGTGGCGGTCCGAAACAAGGCAGTTGTCGGGAGGCAACATCCAGAAGGTGATCTTGGCGAGAGAGCTCGATAGAGACGTCAAGCTCATTGTTGCGAGCCAGCCTACGCGAGGCCTTGACGTCGGTGCGCAGCACCACACGTACGAGCGCTTTCTGGAGGCGCAGAAGAATGGCGCCGGAGTTGTACTCGTTTCTGAAGACCTCGACGAGATCCTTCTCTTGTCTGACCGTATCGCCGTGCTCTTCCAGGGCCGCATCATGACAATCGTCGATGCGGCAGAAGCAACCGCGGAGATGCTGGGACTCTATATGGCCGGCGAAGGGCCTCAGGCCGCCTGATAGGGGTACTGTCATACCTCGCAGCAGTATAAACCGTATACAGTGAAAGGATGCTGTGGCAGAAAGATTCCATAAGTCTGCGCGGCGCCTGAGCCTCGAGACGGTCTCTGAGGGTAACTGTCCGTCAGTTGGGAGAGTCAAGAGTGTATCTTGAACAAAGGGAGCATAGTAGTCGAGTATGGTTGGTCATCTCCCCAGCCGTCGCCGTTATTGGGGCTTTGGCCGCCACGTCAATACTGATCCTATGGGCCGGTGCACCTCTTGGGCGCGCTCTTGCGGCCATGCTGGACGGGGCATTTGGCTCGAAGTTTGCCGTCTTTGAGACACTAGCCGCAGCCACACCCCTTATCTTCACTGGATTGGCCATTGCAGTGGCATTCAGTGCGAAGCTGTACAATATTGGGGGTGAAGGCCAATTCTACGCCGGGGCTATTGTCGCAACATTCATTGGCACGGGGGCCGTAGAAGGGTGGCCACCTATTGTAGTCATCGGGCTGATGATTATTGCTGGCGCTCTCGCCGGCGGAGCGCTGCTACTGGGACCGGCCTTCCTTAAGGTCAAATTAGGTGTTGATGAGGTAGTCACCACGCTGCTTCTTAACTTCATTATGCTGCAAGCGGCGGTCTATCTGGTGACAGGGCCCTTACGACATCCTTACGCCCCAGCCGTTTCGATTGATATCAAGGAATCAGCGATGCTCCCGCTGCTGGGAGACGTAACGCGTCTTCATTGGGGCTTTTTCATAGCAATTGCAGCAGCAGTGATTGTGTGGCTGCTCATGCAGCGGAGTACTCTAGGGTACGAAATTAAAGCCGTTGGCTTTAGCGACAAGGCTTCACGATTCGCGGGTATTGGAATAACTCGCACAATCGTCCTTACGGCCTTGGTTTCTGGTGGGCTGGCAGGTTTGGCCGGGGTGATTCAGCTTTGCGGGCTGGAGCACCATCTCTCTGCTAACCTTTCCCAAAACTGTGGCTATGCTGGCATCGTTGTGGCACTGATGGCACGCATGCACCCGATCGGTGTGATTGCAAGCGGTATATTCTTCGCGGCCATTGCGATGGGCTCAGACAACATGAGCCGTTCCTTCGGCGTGCCTACGTATTTGTCTGACGTGGTACAAGCAGTTGCCCTTCTCCTCATGCTAGCCACGCTTCTTCTGGTCGAGTACCGACCTAGGAAAGGTTGACGAATGGATCTGTTAAGCGAGATTGGCGGACTCTTCGCCCAGCAAGGGCTCTACGAAGCAACGCTGCGGATCTCAGTTGTCTTCGTTCTGGGGGGAATGGGAGAGCTCATTTGCGAACGCGCTGGCGTCATGAATCTCTCGATCGAAGGCACCATGGTGTTCGGTGCCTTGAGCGGATTCATGGTGGTTGAAGCAGGAGCAAGCCTTTGGGTTGGGTTAATCGTCGCAGCTTTGGCGGGAGCCATCGCAGGATTAGTGCATGGCTTCTTTACCGTGACACTGGGGCTTAACCAGCACGTTACTGGCATTGCGCTTACCTTCTTCTGGACTGGTATTTCGTTCTTCATATTCAGGGTTATGACCCAGACCGCTGACTTCGCGGTCGAGTTGGTCAAAATTGATCCGTTTCATCCCTGGGCAATACCCGTTCTGTCGTCGATCCCAGTCCTCGGCAATATTCTCTTTAATTTGACACCAATAGCATATGCCGCACTTCCAGCGCTCATTGTTCTTACGTACTTTGTCTATAGAACCCCCTTGGGCCTGGCCCTCCGGAGCGCGGGGGAGAATCCGTTCTGCCTGGATAGCGTCGGCATCAATGTGTGGCGGCTACGAATCGGAGCAGTCGTCGTCGGAAGCGCGCTCATGGGGCTCGGCGGGGCTTATTTGTCGACGTCGTACTTCAATGAGTTCACCACAGGAATCGTCGCTGGGCGAGGCTGGATTTGTATCGTCCTCGTGATCTTCGCCAAGTGGATTCCCTGGAGACTGGCTCTCGGCGCTGTGCTGTTTGGTCTGGTTGAGGCTTTCGCGCTGCGTGTCGACATCCTCGGAACCTCTGTTCCTAGCCAGGTGTTCTTCGTGCTTCCGTATGTGTTCACGATGATCATCCTGATTCTTGCTTCTCGTCGCCAGCAGAATCCGCAGGCCATGCTTATTCCGTTCAGAAAAGGGGATAAGGTTTAAGCAGGTTTTGGCTCGACGTAGTTGTTGGCGGGATGCAGGAGGGGCGCCTACGGCGCCCCTCCTGCATTTCATGCCTCCTCCTGTAGTTGCTGAGGCTGGTGCTGGCGCGTGGATCACGCCCAGGTAGCTGAGCACGAGCGCCTGGCGTGGGCGATGCGCGTCGTACCCTAGATCCACAGTTTGATTGCAGATCGCGCCTCGCGGTAGCCCGCGGAGCTGTGTCGCTCACCGCAGTCACGCCGAGCGGGCGCGAGAGCTGGATGAGCGCCGGTTCGCTCGCCAGGCTCACGCCGGCGACTCTGAGTGGGCTAGCGGGCCCGTCCGGCGGCGTTTTGCCGTCGCGGCCGAGGGGTATTTCCCATCCACAGTGCCCACTTCGTGATGAGGTGCGCCGGGAGGGGGGGTCAGATGAGCGCCGGGCAGTACGCCGTCGACGTTCTCACCGCCGATGGCATCACCATCGTCGACCTCGAGGGAGATATCGATTTCGAGTCGGGGGCTTCCGAGTTCAAGGCGGTGATGAGCCGGGAGATCGACGCCGGCGAGCATCATCTCGTCGTCGATCTGACACGAGTGGATCTCATGGACTCCACTGGGCTGGGTGTTCTCGTGCGCAGCGAGCAGCGGCTGCGCCGGCTGGGCGGCTCGCTGGCCGTCATCTGCGGCGATCGGCTCCACCGGATCTTTACGATCACCGGCCTGTGCGACGTCATGGGTATCCACGGCACGCGCATCGAGGCGCTGCAGGAGATGCGGCGGAGCAAGGACGCCGCTGGAGCGCCGCCGGTGGCCTGAACCGTGGCTCGTCGTGCGATACGCGGCGAGAGTCCTCTCCTGAGTTCGGTGCGCTGCCGGTTACACGTCGTCATGTTGTGGCTAGAGATATGTGGGGCACATAATAATCAGGGTGGAGTGATTCCGCCCCGCGCTACCGATCCAGCCTCCTGAATCGCCGAAGAGGAACGCGTGTGTCGCAGCCGATCATGAACCTGTCGCTGGCCCCGCCCGCACTGCGTTTCTCCGTGGCTCTTGAGCCCTCGCATCTCCTGCGCGCCCGCGAGCGCCTGCGCGACTACCTGCGCCTCGTCTGCGCCGACGAGGAGCTGGCCGAGGACGTCGTTCTCTGCCTGGAGGAGGCGTGCACGAACGTCATCCGCCACAGCGGTGCTCTCGACGAGATGCAGATCGTGCTGTACCTCGAGGGCGACGACCTTGTCGCCACGGTGACCGACCGAGGCCAAGGCTTCGACACCAGCAGCTTCGATCCCCTCGTGGTTCCCGACCCAATGGGGTGCGGCGGGCGAGGCCTGTTCATCATCGCCCGGATCATGGATGAAATGAGCCTGCACGCTGATGCTGGGCTCAGGGTGCGCATGGTCAAGCGCGCCGTTCGGCGTCGCGAAGACGAAGGCTGCCGCGGCGAGCATACCGGCGGCGACCCGGCAGTCGAGGGGGTTGGGCGCGAGGCGCGGCTGTGGGCGCTGCTTGAGGATCTTGACGAGGGCTTCTACGCTCTCGACTGGGAGTATCGCTACGTCTACGTCAATCGCGCGGGACTCCAGCTGCTCGCCAAGTCCCGCGACGAGCTGCTCGGCCGCACTTGGCGGGAGCTTTGGCCGAAGATCGTCGGGACGGAGTTCGACCGCCGGTGCCGGGAGGCCATGGAGCTGGGGCGGCCGAGCGTGTTCGAGTGGCGGTCGCTCGCCACGGGTGATTGGCTTGAGGTCCGCGTCCTGCCCACACCCACGGGCATCACCGTGTACGGTCGCAAGATCAACGAGCGCAAGGCTCGGGAGGAGGAACGCGAGCGTCTCATCTCCGACCTGCGAGTGCAGCGCGCGGAGCTGGAAGCGCGGGCCGGCGAGATGGCGCGGAGGGCTGAGCTGGCGGAGGCGCTCGACGCCATCCACCGCCTGATGTACTCCACGCCCGACATCAACGACGTGATGGAGGAGGCCCTGCAGCTGGCCGTCGAGGCCGTTGGCGTCGACGCGGGCGCCGTCGAGTTCCGGCAGGCGGGCATGTGGGTCGTGCGCCACCAGTACGGTTTTCCGGACGACGTCGTCGGGGCGTGTGCCACGGACGAAGAGAGGCCCAACGCTGCGCGGGCGAGCCGGCGCATGGAGCCCTTCGCGATCGTCGACATGGCCGCCGATCCGGTCCTCAACGTGGGCTTCGTTCGCGCTCAGGGGCTGCGCTCGGCGCTCGGGGTGCGCCTTGCCCCGCGAGGCGACGCCATCGGTTGCCTCCTGCTGTACGGCAGGACTCCTCGCGAGTTCACGGCGGCCGAGCTCGACTTCGGCCGGAAGCTGGGCGCCGGAATCGCGCTCGCGCTCGAGAACGCAGGCCTCGACGCCGCGCAACGGCGTATCGCGACTGCCCTCCAGGAGAGATTCCTCCATTCCGTGCCGGAGGTCGCGGGGGTTGAGCTCGGCGCGGTTTGGCGGGCGGCCTGCGAACCGGAGCGTGTCGGCGGCGACTTCAGCGACGTATTCGAGCTTGCCGACGGCAGAGTCGCCCTGGTGGTGGGCGACGTTGCCGGCAAAGGCATCCAGGCGACCGGGCTGAGTGAGACAGTGCGCAGCACCGTCCGCGCCTTCGCCGCCGCCGAACCCTCGCCGGCCTCGATCCTCACCCGCACCAACGATCTGCTGCTTCACCACCATCATGACTGGTCTCCTGTCACGGCTCTCGTCGCCGTGCTCGACCCATGCACTGGGGAAACCCGGTACGCGAGCGCCGGGCATCCTGCGCCGGTTCATATGAGCTCCGGTCGCTGTGGCGTGGTCGAAGTCGAGTACGGTTTCCCTCTCAACAGCTTCCCGAAGCGCTACGCCGAGGGGAGCCTGACGCTGCTTGGCGACGACTGCCTGCTGCTCTACACCGACGGCGTCACCGAGGCGCGCCGCGAAGAGCAGGAGTTCGGCGAGGAGCGTCTCGTGCTGCTGGCCGAGCGGCTTCGCGAGCGCTCGGCGCAGGCGATCGCCGACGGTGTGTGCGCCGCGGCGCTCGAGTACGCCGACCGTCTGCGCGACGACCTCCAGATAGTCTGCGTGCGCCTCGCTTCGTCGTAGGCGGAAGCGAGGCGGCGCGGCGCCGGCGCGGAAAGAGGGAGGCGCCGGCGCGGAAAGACGGGGGCGCCGGTGCGGCAAGGCGAAGCGGAGACGCTGCCGTGGAGTGTCGCCGCGGGCAGCTCGCCGATGCTAGTCTGTCACGGGGCTGCACGAGCCGGGCAACCGAGACGAGGAGAGAATATGGCTGGCGGCAAATGGTGCGGGAGCCAGGCGGGCGGCGGCGCCGTCTACGGGCTCGGGTTCATCGGCGCGATCATCTACTTCATCCAGACCGCGACGTCGCTCTGGGACGGCGTGCTCGGCGTGCTGCAGGCCCTCTTGTGGCCGGCGTTTCTCGTCTACCATTTGCTGGACTTCCTCAAGATGTAGGACCCTGGGCGGCAGCTGAGTGGGCCGACGAATCGCACGCGAGGCGGGAAGACCATGATCGGGGTGCGTCGCCGGCGTCCTCATCGCAGGGAGTCCGCCGATGACGGGTGAGGGTGGCACCAGAAGCAAGAGTTTCGATGGTTTGCGCGCTCTCGGGCTGCTAGGCTTCACGCGATGAACGGCACACGCCCTTCCCCTGAGCGCACTCAGCGCCGTGTCTATCGCGTGCGTCGCCGGCGGCTGTCGCGGAGGCGGCGCCAGATGCGGCTGGTGGTGCTGATCGTCGCGCTGGCGCTTCTCGTCGTCGGCGTCTGGCTGCTTGCGCGGGCGCTCGGCGGCCCCGACGGCGAGGGCGGGCAGCGGCCGGCGGCGAGCGCCACCGCCCAGAGCGCCGCTGGCAAGAGCGCCGCCGGCCAGAGCGCCTCGCCCTCCGCCACGGCGTCGCCTGGCGCTCCCGCGGCTTGGACCGGGCCGGCTTCCACCAAGCTTCGGCTCACGCAGCACAAAGTCATCAGCAGCGCTTCCATCGCGCCCAAGTCGGTGGTCTCGACCGGCACCGGCTTCGTGTTCGCTCAGAACATGATGTACCACCACACGATGACGGTGTACGACTCGGCGAAGCTCAAGCTGGTGAAGACCATCAAGGACTCCGTCGATGCGGAGGCCTTCGGCCTCAAGGGCCATACGGGCACGGTGCAGGGGTCGCCTGTCGAGGCGGCGGTCGCCCCCGACGGCCGCCACATGTACGTCTCGCAGTACTCCATGTACGGCGACGGTTTCTACCACGAGGGCAGCGATGTCTGCTCACCGGCCAGCGGCGTCGACGACAGCTACGTCTACCGCGTGGCGCTCGACGGCCTTCGTATCGACCGGGTGATCAAGGTCGGCGCCGTGCCCAAGTTCCTCGCGGTGACGCCCGACGGCAGGAGTCTGCTGGTGAGCAACTGGTGCTCGTACACGCTGAGCGTCGTCGATCTCCGTAAGAACCGGCAGGTGCGAAGCATCTACATCGGGCCGTACCCCCGCGGCATCGCCGTTGACCCGGCCTCGCGGTACGCCTACGTCGCGGTGATGGGCAGCTCAGACATCGCTCGCGTCGATCTAGCGAACTACAAGATCACCTGGATCAGAGGGGTGGGCGCGGGTCCTCGCCATCTCTGCATCAGCGGCGACGGCCGGTACCTCTACGCCACGCTCAACGCCGACGGCGTGGTCGTCAAGATCGACGTCCGCGCCCGCAAGGTTGTGGATCGCGTCACCACGGGCTCGCAGCCGCGCAGCATGGCGATTGCGCCGGACGGCGCGTCCCTCTACGTCGTCAACTACAGGTCGGGTACGATGAGCAAGGTGCGTACCCGCGACATGAAGGTCATCCAGGTCGTGACCACCAACGGGCTGCCGATCGGCGTCACCTACGACCTTCCGACGAAGAGCGTCTGGGTGTGCTGCTACACGGGGAGCATCCTGGTGTTCCGCGATCGCTGAAGGGCGACCGCTGAAGGGCGGCATCCGGTCCCGATCTCGCTGTCTTCGACCATCGGAGTGGTCGCTCGCTCAAGCCCCAGCCGGAAGCCGGCGTGCGGTAGCGCAAGGCGTCAGTAGCGGTTAAGAAGGTCGTAGGCGCTGCGGCGCCGCATCGTATCGCCCGGCGTTCGGAGCCGCCTACGGGCGGTTGCTGCCGCTGCCGGCGCTGCCTCCTCCAGGTGAGCCGTCGGTCCCGCCGCCGGACTTCCCGCCGCCGGACTTCCCGCCGCCTCCGCCGGTTTTCCCTCCCGAGCCGGATGCGCCGCCCGGATTGGAGCCGCCTGATCCCGAGCTGGAGCCGCCTCCGCCGGGCGCGGCGGATGGGGGACGGTCTTCGGGTGGCTTCGGGCCGCTTCTCGCGCGCTTGCTCGATGTGTCGCCGCCCGAGCCGCCGGCCGGTTTGTTGCCCGCGCCCGCCGCTGTGCCGCGGCTCTTCGTCTGCCGCCGGCCGAGAGCGGGGTCATCGCGGTTCGCCTGCGGGCGCGATGTAGCGGGCTTGCCTGCCGCCCGGGCGCCTGAGCAGTCGCCTGCCCCCTGTGAGGTGAGCGTTGTTCTGGCGGGCGTTCCACTGTCGCCTGGGCTGGCGGAGTGTACAGCTACTCCGCCGGCGACCACGGCCGAGGCGCCGAGCACCGCCAGCGCGACCTTGCCCGCCGTGGCCGCGCCGAGCTTCGTGAGAACCCCGCCAACGACCGGCGCGCCGGTCGCCGGAGCGATGCCGGCAAGAGGGGCGGCAGCCGCGGGCGTCGACAGGGCTCCCGCCGGCAGGCCCGCGGCCGATGCCTCAACGAACGAGGGCGGCGATTGCAGCGCGGCGGGAACCGGAAGCGTCGGGAGGAGGGCCGCCAGGCCCAAGGCGCGCCCGGCTCCTGCCGGCGCCGCTTCGCCGAAGGCGCGGCGGAAGGCCGCCCGGGCGCGGAGCAGTAGAACGCCCGCCGCGCCCCGGCTGATCCCCATGGCGTCCGCGACGTCGCGGTTGCCCAGCCCGTGGAGCTCCTTGAGGACGAGCGCGGTGCGATAGCGCGGGGAGAGCTGGGCGAGCGTGGCCTGCACCGTATCGGTGAGCTGCGCCGCTTCGAAGGGGTCGGCGCCGCTCGGCACGTCGTTCAGATCGTGGAGCGGCGCGGCTCCTGCCGCGCGCCGCCGGCGCAGACGATCGTAGCACGCGTTCACGGTCACCCTGTGCATCCAGCGCTGGGCGTCGTCGGCGGTCGGCACTGCGGGCATGTCCCGGAACGCTTTGAGGAATGCTTCCTGGGTGACGTCCGCAGCCTCGTCTGTATCGCCCAGGATCCGCGCCGCCAGGAGGAAGAGGCGTTCGTGCAGCTGTGCGTAGAGGCGCTCGAATGCCTCCGTGCGCCTTTCGCTCAGCTCCCGGGCGAGGTTCTCGCCCGTGTTGGGTTCAAGGGTGTGTGACAAGGCTCCACCGTATGTGGTCACCCAGCGTCTCTCCGTAGTGCGCGGTCGGTTGGCTGTCGCTTCGCTTCGGAGTATGCCAGAAGCGGCGATTCGGGGCCGGGGCCAGCTGAGGTTCGTATCCGGCGGGGATAGGTCCTCCTCAACTCAGCGATTGCGGCCGCTGCCGTCACAGTCGCCGGATTTGCCACCGCCGCCGCTGCGGTCGCGGTCGCCGGCTTTGCTCCGGTCCCGCTCCCGGCTCTGCTCGCCGGCCTTGTTCCGGTCCCGCTCCCGGCTCTGCTTGCCGGCCTTGTTCTGCTGCCGGTTCCGCTCCTGGTTTCGGGCTCTAGTCTGTGTCTGCGCCTGATCCTGCGTGGGAGCCTGCGCCTTCTCGCCGTCGCACGACCCGTCGCGGTCACGATCGCGATCGCGATCACGGTCACCGTCACGGTCGCGATCACGGGCGCGGTCACGGCCACCGTCGCGATCGCGATCACGGTCGCGATCACGGTCCCGGTCGCGGTCGCAATCCTGATCGGGGACGCACGTCGAACTCGGTGAGGGAGTGCAGGTTCGCGCTGCCGTGGGCGTGCAGTCACGGCCGCGATCTCGATCACGATCCTTGAGCCGGTCGGCGGCCATCGCGACGCCGCTGGCGATGAGCAGAACCGCTCCCGTGATCACGATCAGCTTGATCAATCTCATGCGAACCTCCTGGTCAGTGGCGCCTCACGCCTTGTTGTTCCTGTTCCCCTTTATTAACGCGGCGAAGCATCGAAAGTTACACGGCGGGATGAAGTCCCCATCTTGCGGGAAGTTACCTATCGGCATGAAGCCCTCATCCGATGAGACGGGCAGACACAAGGCTGGAAGTCGCGGCGGGCCTGCGCGAAGCCATGGCGGGGCGGCTCTAAGTCACGGCCGGACGGCTCGAAATCACGCGGAGGAGTTCTAAGTTACGGCGGTCCCGAAGGAGCTTGCGGCCGCCGGACACCGGGTCGGCCGCTTCCGCCAGGTAGTCCGAAGGCGAGACCCGCGTGGAGCGTGTAAACTGGAGCATCGGGCCTTAAGCATCGGGCGCGGCGTCGTGTGCCGCCACGCCACTTCTATCCCGCGACAACTAACTCACTCGACCGATCACAGACGGAGGCGCCACGATGGCGAAAGTTACGTTCTTCAGCGGCGACAAGGTTCCGCTCGAGATGCACAAGGTGCGCATCGTGCAGAAGCTCAAACTGCCTCCGGTTGAGGAGCGGCTCCGGCACGCGACCGAGGCAGGCAACAACACCTTCCTGCTGCAGAACCAGGACGTCTTCCTCGACATGCTCACCGACAGCGGCGTCAACGCCATGAGCGATCGTCAGCAGGCCGCCATGATGATGGCCGACGACAGCTATGCCGGCAGCGCTACGTACATGCGCCTCGAGAACAAGCTGCGCGAGATCTTCGGCTTCCCCTGGTTCTTGCCCACCCATCAGGGTCGTGCCGCCGAGAACATCATCAGCAAGGTCCTCGTCACCGAGGGCTCGGTCGTGCCGATGAACTTCCACTTCACCACCACCAAGGCGCACATCACCGCCAACGGCGGCCGGGTTGAGGAGTGTTACGGCGACGGCGCCCTGAAGATCGTCAGCGACGAGCCCTTCAAGGGCAACATGGACATCGCCAGGCTCGAGGCGGTCATCGCGGCGGAGGGTGCCGGCAACATCGCCTTCGTGCGTATGGAGGCTGGCACCAACCTGATCGGCGGCCAGCCGTTCTCGCTCGGCAACCTGCGGGAGGTGCGGCGCGTCTGCGACGACCACGGCCTGCTGCTCGTGGTCGACGCCAGCCTGCTCGCCGACGACCTCTACTTCATGAAGACGCGCGAGGCGGCTTGCCGCGACAAGAGCATCGCCCAGATCACGCGCGAGATCGCCGACCTCTGCGACATCATGTACTTCTCGGCGCGCAAGCTCGGCTGCGCGCGCGGCGGCGGCATCTGCATCCGCAGCGAGGAGCTGTACCGCTTAATGCGCGGCCTCGTGCCGCTCTACGAGGGTTTCCTCACCTATGGCGGCATGTCGGTGCGCGAGATCGAGGCGATTACCGTGGGCCTCGACGAGACCATGGACGAGGACATGATCAGCCAGGGGCCGATCTTCATCGAGTATATGGTCAACGCGCTGGCGGCTCGCGGCGTGCCGGTCGTGACGCCCGCGGGTGGCCTCGGCTGCCATATCGACGCCATGCAGTTCCTCGAGCACGTCCCGCAGGCGCAGTACCCGGCCGGTGCGCTCGCCTCGGCCGTTTACATCGCCAGCGGCGTGCGCGGCATGGAGCGGGGCACGATGTCCGAGCAGCGGGACCTCGAGGGCAACGAGACGTTCTCCAATATGGAGCTGCTGCGGCTCGCGCTGCCGAGCTCTCTCGCGCTGGCCAGCACGCGTAGACGGTAGGCGTACAAGACATCATCATTGGTCATGGGGCGACGCTCCTTCCGCGAGAACCTGGACAGTCCTTACGGGAAAGGATGCGTCGCCCCATCTCACTGAGGCAAGAAAGCTCCGAGTGTCGGTACTACTCGGGGATAGGACACTCTAGATCGTCCAAGATCGCGGCGCGCGGCCGGTCTCTTAATCGCGCGGCCGGTTCCTCAAGCGCGCACCCGGTCTCTCAGAAGGCCTGCCACACGAGCACGGCGCCGATCACCAGCGGGGTCGAGACGACGATCACCAGCCGCGCAAGGTGGGTGTCGAGGTGGAACACCCGCGCGATGATCAGTGAGTTGAGCGCCACCGGCATCGCCGCCAGCAGCAGATAGACCGGAGGCACGGAGACGCCGGTGGCCGCGCCCACGGCGAACAGCACGAGCGGCGCCGCGCCGCAGCGCAGCGCCAGCGTGCCGGCCGCGAGCTTCAGGTCGGCGGCGTCGTGCTTGAACCGCACCAGCGGCACGGCCACCCCGAGCTGGACGAAGCCGAGCACGCCGAAGGCCACGCCGACGTAGGAGCCGATGGGCGCCACCACATCCTGCAGGCCGGCGCCGGCGAGCCGCAGCGCGAGCGCCACGAGGCCTGCCGCCACCGGCGGGTTCACCAGCCAGCTCCGCACGACGGCGCGCAGCCCCGGGGCGGGGGCCGCGCTCGACTCGGGCCCGGCGTAGTGCCGCGCGATCCCCATGGCCACCGCGATCGTGGGGATCAGGAACTGGAACTCGGAGTAGATGACCGCCAGAGCGAGCCCCTGGCTACCGAAGACGAGCGTGGCGATGGGGTAGCCTACGTTGGCGGTGTTGCCCAGCCCTGTGGCGATCGCCACGAGGCCACGCTTGCGCGGCGCATCGGTGCCCAGGCGCGCCCAGAGCAGGCCCAGCCCGAGGGTGGCCCAGGAGGCGACGATGACCACGGGCAGCGCGTACACGAGGCCGCCGCCGAGGTTCACGGTCGTGTAGGCGAAGAAGGTTACGAGCGGAACCATCACCCAGAGGGCGACGAGGAAGAGGACGTGCGAGAGCCGCTGCGGACGGCGGGCGACGCGCTGCATGACAACGCCCACGGCGAAGGAGATCGCCCAGACGGCGACGGTGGTCAGCATGCGAGGCGGCGGCGGGCCGCGAGGTGGCGGAGGCGCTGTGGCACAGGAGGCATTCTCGCACACTCCTCGCGTGCGCTCTGCAAGTGACGTGCGCGCAAATGGCGCACGCAACGATCGGCGTGGGCAGCATTTCGGCTCACTCGGCAATCGGTGCGCAAGAGACTCCTCGACTCTTGTATGCGGATTCGCGTGTTGTCATAATGCTGCAATCGGAAGTGAGCCGCAGACAGGCGGCCGAGGCGGATCGCCGCGCTGTTTCCGGGCGGAGCTCCGGAAAGGGGGGCGTGTAATGCGTCATTTAACTCGGTTGGTGGCCTCCGTCCTGGCGGTGCTTCTGCTGCTGCCGGCCGCGGCGTTCGCGACAGGCGCCCCCGCTTTCGAGCGGGCGCCCATCAACCCCGATTTCAAGAAGGCGCAGAAGGCGCGGGCCAAAGGGCTCCTCTCTTACCGCGCCTCACCGGTCGACCTGAGCGGTCTCGCCGGCGCGTCCACCGTGCCGCCGCAGCTCAGGCTGCCGGCAGCGTACGACCTGCGCACGAAGAACAAGGTGACTCCAGTCAAGGACCAGGGCGATTGGGGCACCTGCTGGGCATTCTCGGCGCTGGCCTCCATGGAGTCCTGCCTCCTCCCGAATCAGAGGTGGGACTTCTCCGAGATCAGCCTCGCCTATTGGCACGGTTACGACTGGGGGCTCAACGAGGGCGGCAACGACTTCATAGCGACCGCCGTGCTGACCCGCTGGGGAGGCCCCCTCACCGAGAAGCAGGATCCGTACCACGGCGACACGCATCCCAAGCCGACGAGCAAGCTCGTGCAGAAGCACGTGCAGAACGTGCTCTACCTTTCGCCGCGCGCCGGCGCCCTCGACAACGACGCCATCAAGCAGGCGGTTATGGACTACGGCGCCGTGTCCAGCGTCATGCACTGGCCCGACTCTTCTGCGGGAGAGGAAGTAGCTACGTACTACAACGACGCCACGGGCGCGTACTATTACGATGGCAACGAGGACCCGAACCACACCGTCACGATCGTCGGCTGGGACGACACCTACGCGGCGAGCAACTTCACGAAGACCCCTGACGGCGACGGCGCCTTCCTCATCAAGAACAGCTGGGGTACGGGCTGGGGCAACGACGGCTACTTCTGGATCTCCTACTACGACACACAGTTCGCCCAAGGCTCGGGCGGCGTGAGCGTCGTCTACTGCGGTGTCGAGTCGCCCAAGAACTACGCGAGGGTGTACCAGTACGATCCGCTGGGCTGGACGGCGTCGGGCAGACTTCCGGGTAGTGATTCGTGGGCAGCGAACTGCTTCAAGGCCGCCCAGAACGGCACCCTGCGGGCGGTCGGCTTCTACACCGTGGCGCCGGACACGACCTACGAGGTGTATACGGGCTCCTCGCTCACCGAGCGTCGGCTACAGGCGAGCGGCACGTTCGGGGACTTCGGCTATCACACCGTGAAGCTGAGCACGCCGGTGAAACTCACGGCCGGCCGGACGTTCTACGTGATCGTCAAGCTGGATACTCCCGACGTGGGCGGCGAGCAGGCTTACGATATAGCGATGGAGAGGCCGCTCCCCGATTACTCCAGCAAGGCAACCGCGTTGGCCGGGCAGAGCTATCTCAGCAGGAACGGCCAGGACTGGAAAGACCTGACGACTCCGGAGTCAGAGGGTGGCTGGGGCGTTACGGACACCAACGTCTGCCTCAAGGCATACCAGGGCTGGCGCAAGGCCTGGGTCTCCAAGCCCACCGCTCCCAAGACGATGCGCAGGGGCAAGGCCGCGAGAGTCCGGGGCTTCCTCAAGCCGCGCCACAAGGCGGGCACCTACCCGGTACGCGTCTACAAGGAGCGCTACGTCTCTCGCAAGTGGCGCAAGGCCGGCTACGTCAGGGCCAGGGCCTCGAACTACTCCAGCTACTCCAGGTACACGGCCAGCGTGAAGTTCGGCCAGCGCGGTAAGTGGCGCCTGCGCGCCTTCCATCCGGCGGGAGTCGGGCAGGCTGCCGCAGTCTGGTCCAAGGGTTACACCTACGTGAGGGTGCGTTAGCAGTTAGCACACCGCCTCACAGGCTGAGTTCTGTCGCCCGGCCGGCCCAAGGCGCTTTGCGCCAGGGGCCGGCCGGGCTCTTTTCTGCCCGGGCCAAGTTTCGCCAGGACTTCGGCGACTGTGTTTATGGATCGCCGCGCGCGGCCGATATTCCCAGAGAGACCGCTACACGAGCACAGCGCCGATCACCAGCGACGTCGATGCCGCGATGACCGGCCGCGCCGGCTGGGTGTCGAGGGCTCTCCCCGTTTACTCCGGAGGCGACGCATTGAGCGATCGAGGCACGCGGCGATCGGTTTGAAAAGGACTCTTTGACTCTTGCATGTAATAATGAGGACAACGAACAGCAAGCCGCACAATGGCGGCCGATGCGGACCGCCGCGCCGTTCCCGGGCGGGGTCCCAGAAAGGAGGGCGCGTAATGCGTCATCTGGTTCGGTTGGTGGTCTCCGTCCTGGCGGTGCTTCTGCTGCTGCCGGCCGCGGCGTTCGCGACAGGCGCCCCGGCCCTCGAGCGGGCGCCTATCAACCCCGACTTCAAGAAGGCGCAGAAGGAGCGGGCCAAAGGACTCCTCTCTTACCGCGCCTCGCCGGTCGACCTGAGCGGTCTCGCCGGCGCGTCCACTGTGCCGCCGCAGCTCAGGCTGCCGGCAGCGTACGACCTGCGCGACGACGACAAGGTGACCCCGGTCAAGGACCAGGATCCGTGGGGCACCTGCTGGGCCTTCGCGGCGCTGGCCTCCATGGAGTCCTGCCTCAAGCCGGGCGAGACCTGGGACTTCTCGGAGATCAACCTCGCCTGGTGGCACGGCTTCGACTTGGGGCTCAACCAGGGCGGCAACGACTTCATAGCGACCGCCGTGCTGACCCGCTGGGGCGGCCCCCTCACCGAGAAGCAGGATCCGTACAGCGGCGACAAGCACCCCAAGCCGACGAGCAAGCTCGTGCAGAAGCACATGCAGAACGTGCTCTTCCTGTCGCCGCGCGCTGACTCCCTCGACAACAACGCCATCAAGCAGGCGGTCATAGACTACGGCGCCGTGTCCGCCAGCATGTGCTGGATGGGGGACTCGTCTGGCTCGGAGTACTACAACGCTACCAAAGGCGCGTACTATTACGATGGCTATGCCGACCTGAACCACGCCGTCACGATCGTCGGCTGGGACGACAACTACGCGGCGAGCAACTTCGCGACGGCTCCTGCCGGCTCCGGCGCCTTCCTCATCAAGAACAGCTGGGGCACGGGCTGGGGCAACGACGGCTACTTCTGGATCTCCTACTACGACACACAGTTCGCCCAGGGCGAGGGCGGCGAGAGCGTCGTCTACTACGGCGCCGAGTCGCCCAAGAACTACACGAGGGTGTACCAGTACGACCCGCTGGGCTGGGTGGCGTCGCTCGGAGCGTCGGGTGATCACATCTGGATGGCGAACCGCTTCAGGGCCGTCGAGGACGGCACGCTGCGGGCCGCCGGCTTCTACACCACCGCGCCGGGCACGACCTACGAGGTGTATACGGGCTCCTCGCTCACCGAGTATCAGCTGCAGGGGAGCGGCGCGTTCGCGGACTTCGGTTATCACACCGTGAAGCTGAACACGCCGGTCAAGGTTATGGCCGGCGAGAGGTTTAACGTCATTGTAAAGCTCGGCGTCCCTGACCTCGGTGGCGAGCCGGTTTATCCGCTGGCGGTGGAGACTCCGTACTACAATTACTCGAGCAAGGCGACCGCGTCGGCCGGGCAGAGCTATGTGAGCGGGGACGGCCAGGACTGGGTAGACCTGACGACCTTGAGTCTCCCGGGCATCGACCTGTCGCAGACCAACGTCTGTCTCAAGGCGTATGCGGACCTGCGCAAGAGCAAGGCCTGGATCTCCAAGCCGGTTGCTCCCAAGACCATGCGCAGGGGCAAGGCTGCGAGAGCCTGGGGCTACCTCAAGCCACGCCACATGGCGGGTACCTACGCGGCGCGCGTCTACAAGGAGCGCTACGCCTCCGGCAAGTGGCGCAAGGCCGGCTACGTCAAGGCCAAGGCCTCGAACTACTCCAGCTACTCCAAGTACACGGCCAGCGTGAAGCTTGGCCAGCGCGGCAGGTGGCGTCTCCGTGCCTTCCATCCGGCGGGAGGCGGGCATACCGCAGCCTGGTCCAAGGGCTACACCTACGTGAGGGTGCGTTAGCACACCGCCTCACAGGCGCAGACCCTGTCGCCCGGCCGGCCCAAGGCGCTTTCCGCCCGGGGCCGGCCGGGCTCTTTTCTGCCCGATCCAGGCTCCGCCAAGACTTCGGCGACAGTCTTTTAATGGATCGTCGCGCGCGGCCGATACTCTTAAAAAGACCGCCACACGAGCACGGCGCCGATCACCAGCGGCGTCGAGGCCGCGATGACCGGCCGCGCCGGCTGAGCATCGAGGGCTCTTTCCGTTTGCTCCGGAGGCGACGTAGTGAGCGATTGAGGCACGCAGCAATCAGTGCGAAAGAGGCTCTTCAACTCTTGGGTGCGGATTCGCGCGTGTCATACATACCAATGACATCCCTGAAACCAAGCCGCACAAGGGCGGCCGATGCGGACCGCTGCGCCGTTTCCGGGCGGGGTCCGGGAAAGGAGGGCGCGTAATGCGTCATCTGGTTCGGTTGGTGGTCTCCGTCCTGGCAGTGGTCCTGCTGCTGCCGGCCGCGGCGTTCGCGACAGGCGCCCCGGCTCTCGAGCGGGCGCCCATCAACCCCGACTTCAAGAAGGCGCAGAAGGAGCGGGCCAAAGGGCTCCTCTCTTACCGCGCCTCGCCGGTCGACCTGAGCAGGCTCGCCGGCGCGCCCATCGCGCCACTGGGCGCCGACTTCCCGGATAAGTTCGACCTGCGCGAAGAGGGGCAGGTGACCCCGGTCAAGGACCAGAACCCGTACGGCACCTGCTGGGCCTTCGCGGCGCTGGCCTCCACTGAGTCCTGCCTCCTTCCGGGCGAGACCTGGGACTTCTCCGAGTGGAACCTCGCCATGCACCACGGCTTCGACTGGGGGCTCGACGACGGCGGCAACACCCTCATCGCGACCGCCGTGCTGACTCGCTGGGGCGGTCCCCTCGACGAGAAAGATGATCCGTACGATAACCCGGGGGAGAGCCCCGAACCGACGAGCAAGCTCGTGAAGAAGCACGTGCAGAACGTGCTCTACCTGCCGCCGCGCGGCGGCGCCCTCGACAACGACGCCATCAAGCTGGCGGTCAGCGACTACGGCGCCGTGTCCAGCGTCATGCGCTGGCCCGACTCTTCTGCGGGAGAGGAAGTAGGTGCGTACTACAACGAAGCCACGGGCGCGTTCTATTACGATGGCGCGAACAGGGCGAACCACGCCGTCACGATCGTCGGCTGGGACGACACCTACGCGGCGAGCAACTTCACGAAGACCCCTGACGGCGACGGCGCCTTCCTCATCAAGAACAGCTGGGGTACCGGCTGGGGCAACGACGGCTACTTCTGGATCTCCTACTACGACACACGGTTCGCCACGGGCCCAAGCGGCCTGAGCGCCCTCTACCATGGTGTCGAGTCACCCAGGAACTACGCGAGGGTGTACCAGTACGACCCGCTGGGCTGGGTGTCGGAAATCGGCTACCCGGGTGCTTCGTGGATGGCGAACCGCTTCACGGCTGCCCAGAACGGCACCCTGCGGGCGGTCGGCTTCTACACTGTGGCGCCGAACACCGACTACGAGGTGTATACAGGCACCTCGCTCACCAAGCGCCGGCTGCAGGCGAGCGGCACGGTCGGGGCCTTCGGCTACAACACCATCAAGCTGAAGACGCCGGTGAACCTCACACGTGGCAAGACGTTCTTCGTGATCGTCAAGCTCAACGCTCCCGAACCCGGCGGCGAGGCGGTTTATGAGCTGGCGGTGGAGACGCCGGTCCCCGATTACTCAAGTGCGGCGACTGCGTCGCCCAGGCAGAGCTATACCAGCCCGGACGGCCAGAAATGGAAGGACCTGACGACCGAGGAAATTCCAGGCCTCGACTCGGAGCGCACCAACGTCTGCCTCAAGGCGTACGCTACTAACCTGCGTAAAGCCTGGGTCTCCAAGCCCACTGCTCCCAAGACGATGCGCAGGGGCAAGGCCGCGAGAGTCCGGGGCTTCCTCAAGCCGCGCCACAAGTCGGGCACCTACCCGGTGCGCGTCTACAAGGAGCGCTACGCCTCCGGCAAGTGGCGCAAGGCCGGCTACATCAGGGCCAGGGCCTCGAACTACTCCAGCTACTCCAGGTACACGGCCAGCCTGAAGCTTGGCCAGCGTGGCAGGTGGCGCCTGCGCGCCTTCCACCCGGCGGGAGTCGGGCAGGCTACCGCAGCCTGGTCCAAGGGCTACACCTACGTGAGGGTGCGTTAGCAGCTAGCACGCCGCCTCACAGGCGCAGACCCTGTCGCCCGGCCGGCCCAAGGCGCTTTGCGCCCGGGGCCGGCCGGGCTCTTTTCTGCCTGGGCCAGGCTCCGCCAGGACTTCGGCGACGGTGTTCATGGATCGCCGCGCGCGGCCGATATTCCCAGAGAGACCGCTACACGAGCACAGCGCCGATCACCAGCGACGTCGAGGCCGCGATGACCGGCCGCGCCGGCTGGGTGTCGAGGGCTCTCTCCGTTTGCTCCGGAGGTAACACGCGCAGTGATGCAATGCGTGCGGCAATTGGCGCGAAAGGGACTCTCCGGCTCTTGTAGTATTCCGACCCTTGCCTGCAATGCCTATTGAGACAATGGAAAGAAGACCGCGCGAGGGCGGCCGAGGCGGATCGCCGCGCCGTCTTCGAGTGGGGTCCCGGAAAGGAGGGCGCGTAATGCGTCATCTGGTTCGGTTGGTGGTCTCCGTTCTGGCGGTGCTTCTGCTGCTGCCGGCCGCGGCGTTTGCGACAGGCGCCCCGGCTTTCGGACGGGCGCCCATCAACCCCGATTTCAAGAAGGCGCAGAAGGCGCGGGCCAAAGGGCTCCTCTCTTACCGCGCCTCACCGGTCGACCTGAGCGGTCTCGCCGGCGCGTCCATCGCGCCGCTGGGCGCCGACTTCCCGGCGAAGTACGACCTGCGCGAAGAGGAGCGGGTGTCCCCGGTCAAGGACCAGACCCCGTTGGGCACCTGCTGGGCCTTCGCGGCGCTGGCCTCCATGGAGTCCTGCCTCCTTCCGAATCAGAGGTGGGACTTCTCGGAGATCAACCTGGCCTATTGGCACGGCTTCGACTGGAAGCTCGACGAGGGCGGCAACGACCTCATCGCGACCGCCGTGCTGACCCGCTGGGGAGGCCCTCTCACCGAGAAGCAGGATCCGTACAGCGGTGACAAGCACCCCAAGCCGACGAGCAAGCTCGTGAAGAAGCACATGCAGAACGTGCTCTTCCTGTCGCCGCGCGCCGACGCCCTCGACAACGATGCCATCAAGTACGCGCTCATGACCTATGGCGCCGTGTCCGCCAGCATGTGCTGGAGCGGGCTCTCGACCGGCTCGGAGTACTACAACGCTGACACCGGCGCGTACTATTACGATGGCGAGGAGGGGGGGCTGAACCACGCCGTCACGATCGTCGGCTGGGACGACGACTACGCGGCGAGCAACTTCACGAAGCCTCCTGCTGACAAGGGCGCCTTCCTCATCAAGAACAGCTGGGGCACCGACTGGGGCAACGACGGCTACTTCTGGCTCTCCTACTACGACAGTCAATTCGCCCAGGGCTCGGGCGGCCAGAGCGTCGTCTACCACGGCGCCGAGTCGCCCAGGAACTACGCGAAGGTGTACCAGTACGACCCGCTGGGCTGGACGGCGCAGTACGGAGCCTTGAGCGGTGATGATGATTCGTGGATGGCGAACCGCTTCAAGGCCACCCAGGACGGCACGCTGCGGGCGGTCGGCTTCTACACCACGGGGCCGAACACCGACTTCGAGGTGTATGCGGGTACCTCGCTCACCAAGCGTCGGCTGCAGAGGAGAGGCACGGTCGGGGGCTTCGGCTACAACACCATCAAGCTGAAGACGCCGGTGAACCTCACGCGTGGCCGGACGTTCTACGTGATCGTCAGGCTCGACACTCCCGACGTCGGCGGTGAGAGGGTTTACGAGCTGGCGTTGGAGACACCGATCCGCAATTACTCCAGCAAGGCGACCGCGTCGCCCAGACAGAGCTATGTGAGCGAGGGCAACGGCCGGAAGTGGGTAGACCTGACGACCTTGGAGGACCCGCAGCTCAACATGAAGCGGACCAACGTCTGCCTCAAGGCATATGTTGGCCTGCGCAAGGCCTGGGTCTCCAAGCCCAAGGCCCCCAAGGCGGTGCGCAGGGGCAAGGTCGCGAGAGCCTGGGGCTGCCTCAAGCCGCGCCACAAGGCGCGCACCTACCCGGTGCGCGTCTATAAGGAGCGCTACGTCTCCGGCAAGTGGCGCAAGGCCGGCTACGTCAAAGCCAGGGCCTCGAACTATTACAGCTACTCCAAGTACACGGCTCGCATGAAGTTCGGCAAGCGCGGCAAGTGGCGCCTCCGTGCCTACCATCCGGCGGGAGGCGGGCATACCGCAGCCTGGTCCAAGGGATACACCTACGTGAGGGTGCGTTAGCAGCTAGCACACCGCCTCACAGGCTCAGAGCCTGCGGCCCGGCCGGCCCAAGGCGCTTTGCGCCAGGGGCCGGCCGGGCTCTTTTCTGCCCGGTATTTGACACCCGGCCGCCGACGCTGAGCCACGAGAACCGTGAGCTGGCGGGCGGCGGGAATCGACGCGCGCAGCAATCGGCTCATACGGGGCTCACCGACTCGTGTATGTGATAATGAGGTTAACGGAAAGCGAGCCGCACAGGGGCGGCCGAGGCGGACCGCCGCGCCGCATCCGGGCGGGGTCCGGAAAGGGGGCGCGGCGATGCGTCATCTGATTCGGTTGGTGGTCTCCGTCCTGGTGGTGGTTCTGCTGTTGCCGGCCGTGGCGTTTGCGACAGGCGCCCCCGGTCTCGAGCGGGCGCCCATCAACCCCGACTTCAAGAAGGAGCAGAAGGCGCGGGCCCACGGGCTCTCTCTGCGCGCCTCGCCGGTCGACCTGGGCGGGCTCGCTGGCGCGTCCGTCGTGCCGCCGCAGCTCAAGCTGCCGGGGGATTACTACCTGAGCGACTATGGCAGGGTGACCTCGGTCAAGGACCAGCGCCTGTGGAAGACCTCCTGGGCCTTCGCGGCACTGGCCTCTCTGGAGTCCTGCCTCCTCCCGCGCGAGCGCTGGGACTTCTCCGAGGAGAGCCTCGCCTGGTGGCACGGCTTCGACCGGGGGTTCGACGAGGGCGGCAACCACTTCATGGCGACCGCCGTGCTCGCTCGCTGGGGCGGCCCCTTCACCGAGAAGCAGGACAAGTACGACGACGGCAAGCATCCCAAGCCGTCGAGCATGGCCGTGCAGAAGCACGTGCAGAACGTGCTCTACCTGTCGCCGCGCGCCAACTCTGCCGACAACGACGCCATCAAGCAGGCGATCATGGACTACGGCGCCGTGTCCACAAGTATGCACTGGGCCGGGAGCACGCAGGGCTCGGAGTACTATAACGCCGGTACAGGCGCGTACTATTACTCGGGCGATGAGTCGGAGAACCACGGCGTCACGATCGTCGGCTGGAGCGACTACTACCCGAGCAATAATTTTCCGACGATTCCTCCTGATAAGGGCGCCTTCCTCGTCAAGAATAGCTGGGGCAAGTTTTGGGGCAACAGCGGCTACTTCTGGATCTCCTACTACGACAGACGACTCGCCAAAGGCCTGAGCACCGTCTACTACGGCGCCGAGTCGCCCAGGAACTACGCGAGGGTGTACCAGTACGATCCGCTGGGCTGGGTGACCCAGCTCGGATTCCCGAGTGGTGATTCGTGGATGGCGAACTGCTTCAAGGCCGCCCAGAGCGGCACGCTGCAGGCGGTGGGCTTCTACACCACGGGGCCGAACACGGACTTCGAGGTGTACACGGGTTCCTCGCTCACCGAGCGCCGGCTGCAGGCGAGCGGCACGTTCGGGGGCTTCGGCTACCACACCGTGAAGCTGGAGAAGCCGGTGAACCTCACGCGCGGCCAGACGTTTTGCGTGATCGTCAAGCTCAACACTCCCGACCACCACGAGGTGGCGGTGGAGACCCCGTTCGACAATTACACAAGCCGGGCGACCGCGTCGCCCGGGCAGAGCTATATCAGCCAGGACGGTCAGGAATGGAAGGACCTGACGATCCTGAACCTCCCGCCCCTCGACATGACGCGGACCAACGTCTGCCTCAAGGCATACCAGGGCTGGCGCAAGGCCTGGGTCTCCAAGCCCACCGCTCCCAAGACGATGCGCAGGGGCAAGGCCGCGAGAGTCCGGGGCTTCCTCAAGCCGCGCCACAAGGCGGGCACCTACCCGGTACGCGTCTACAAGGAGCGCTACGTCTCTCGCAAGTGGCGCAAGGCCGGCTACGTCAGGGCCAGGGCCTCGAACTACTCCAGCTACTCCAGGTACACGGCCAGCGTGAAGTTCGGCCAGCGCGGTAAGTGGCGCCTGCGCGCCTTCCATCCGGCGGGAGTCGGGCAGGCTGCCGCAGTCTGGTCCAAGGGTTACACCTACGTGAGGGTGCGTTAGCAGTTAGCACACCGCCTCACAGGCTGAGTTCTGTCGCCCGGCCGGCCCAAGGCGCTTTGCGCCAGGGGCCGGCCGGGCTCTTTTCTGCCCGGTGCTCCTCGTCGCCCAGTGTGTCGCCGCCGGGAGCCGCATCGCGAACCTGCTCGCACGCCGGCGACGACGGTGCTGCGGCCGCGCTCTCTGTGGCTGCGGAGGCTGCGCCTGCCGCTCCGGCTGGAGCTGGAGTCAGGCGATCCCGAGCTGCTTCTACCGAGATCCGCGGGCGCAAACGTTTGACACGTGGCCGCAGACGCTCAAGAATGACGTGTCGAGCCGTATCGACGGCCTGCCTCCACCCTGTGCTTCGGCACAGGTTCTCAGCGGCCACCGTTCTTCGCGGCTCGCGATCATGATTCAGCGTGGCGGGCGTTGTCGCTTCCGGCACGACGCCCACTCGCCACGAGAGTGGTGGAGGGGTCCGATCAGCGGTCCGTCCGGGCTCCGGGCGGTAGCATCGGCCTCATCTGCCAGTCGGCGGAGGGGACAAGGGCGGTCGCACAGGGCGACCCTCGCAAGGAGGTTCGAGATGAGAGTAGTGGTAGCTCTGGGCGGCAACGCCTTGCTGAAGCGTGGCGAGCCGATGACGGCTGAGGCGCAGCGCGCCAACGTCGTGGTCGCCGCTACCCAGCTGCGCCCCGTGGCCGAGAAGCATCAGCTCACCCTCTCGCACGGCAATGGCCCGCAGGTGGGCCTCCTGGCTCTCCAGGCCGCCGCTTACGAGGATGTCGAGGCGTACCCGCTCGACGTGCTCGGCGCCCAGACCCAGGGCATGATCGCCTACATGATGGAGCAGGAGCTCGGCAACCTCCTCCCCGAGGATGCTCCCATGGCGACGATCCTCACCATGACCGAGGTCGATCCGGATGACCCGGCGTTCGAGAACCCCACGAAGTTCGTGGGTCCCGTGTACACCAAGGAGCAGGCCGATGCCCTGAAGGCCGTGAAGGGCTGGACCTTCAAGCCCGACGGCGAGCACTGGCGCCGTGTGGTTCCCTCGCCCGAGCCCAAGCAGATCATCGAGATCCGCCCCATCCGCTGGCTGATCGAGCACGGCACGGTTGTGATCTGCGCCGGCGGCGGCGGCATCCCCACGATGTTCTCCAAGGAGACCGACAACTACCTCACCGGCATCGAGGCCGTCATCGACAAGGATCTCGCCAGCGAGCTGCTGGCCCGCGCGGTCGAGGCCGACGTTTTCGTCATGGCTACCGACGTCGACGGCATCTACCTCGACTGGGGAACCCCCGAGCAGCGCAAGCTCGAGAAGGTTACGGTCAGCGAGATCAAGAACTGGGAGTTCCCGGCTGGCTCGATGGGCCCCAAGGTCGACGCGGCCATCCGCTTCGTCGAAGAGACCGGCAAGCGCGCCGCAGTAGGCTCCCTCAACGACATCGAGGAGATCGTCGAGGGTAACGCCGGCACCCAGATCGTCCCCGACTGAGCGCAGCCTGACCTGACCGCGGGCTCGCTACACAGGCGGGCGACCGTTGGAGCAGTCGCACGGGGCGGGGCCGGTTGCATGCCGGCCCCGCCCCTCTGCGCCTGGGTGTCGGGCGCGCGAGGATGATCATGGAACTCGAGCGAAAGATCCGCGGGGTGCTCGCGCGAGGGCTGCTGGCGGCCTTGCTGGTCGCCATCGCCCTGGCGTTCGCCTGTGCACCCACCGGCTTCGCTTCGCCTGCCTCGCTCAGCGAGCTGAAGGGCGAGGCGGCGCGGGTGCGCGGTGAGATGACGCGTCTCGAGGCGCGCCTGCAGGCCGTGGGCGGCAGGTATCAGGCCGCCCGTGAGGAGCTGGACGCGGTCAACCAGCGGCTCGTTGAAACGCGCCTGCGCCTGCGCGCGGCCGAGCGCTTGCTCGATGCGCAACGGCAGGTCGTCGCGGAGCGCCTCGTGGCCATGTACAAGGCCGACGACTACACGTGGTTCGATCTCGTCGCCGGCTCGGCGAGCTTCTCGGATGCGGAGACCGCCGCCAGTATGATCGGCAGGATCGCATCCGCCGACAGGCGCGCCGAGCAGGATCTGGTGCGGCTCGAGGGCGAGGTTCGCGGCCTGCAGGACGGGCTTGAGGGGCGGCGCGTCGAGGTCCGGCGCGCGGAAACCGCGCTGGAGACGCAGCGTGTGGCCCTGGAGGGGGTACACGCTGCGCGGAGCGCGGCCTTGCGCGACATCGTCGCCCGCATCAAGAAGATCCTCGCTGAGCCGGAGCTGCTTATGAAGTCCGGCGGCAAGGTCACGCAGGTGACGTGGGCAAAGGCCCTCCTCAAAGATCTCGGCATGCCGCTCACCGCCGACAACGTGGCGGCGATCGTCGCCTGGGAGATGGCCGAGGGCGGGCACTGGTACAACGACGCCCGGTACAATCCCCTCAACACGACGCAGAACATGCCCGGGGCGACCGTCTTCAATTCTGTTGGCGTCAAGGCCTACACGAGCTGGGCCCAGGGGATGCGGGCGACGGTCATCACGATGCACAACGGCTTCTACGGCGGCATCCTCGCGGCGCTGCGCGACGGCGACGACGCCGAAGCCGTGGCCGCCGCCGTCGCCTCGTCGCCGTGGGGAACGAACAGCTTCGAAGTCGACTGAGCGCTGCCGCCGGGCGCGCCGGGATGTGATGCGCCGGGGGAGGGTCAGGCCCCGGTAAGCCAGGCCCCCGTAAGTCGGGCCCCGGTAAGCCGGGCGCCGGTGGGTCAGGCGCCGGCCAGCCAGTCGCGCAGGCTGCCCTCGACGGGGTCGCGCCCGCGCTCCACGCACGTATCGAAGCGTACCGGCCGCTCGCGCACGGCGCGGAGCTGTGGCGGCACGGACGTTTCAGGGGCGAGTTCGACGACGCGCTCGAGCAGAGCCAAATCGTCCTCGGCGCCCGGGATGGGCTCTGCCGCAGGGATATCGCGCAGCCCGCGCAGCACGTCGGCGGCGAACTTGCTCCAGTGCGCCGTGCTCACCACCAGCACCGGCGTGTCGCCTTCGGCGAGACGCCCGGCGACCTCCCAAGCTACGGCGGTGTGCGGGTCGAGCAGGTAACTGTGCTCGCGATAGACGTCGCCGATCACTTGCAAGGACGTGTCGTTGTCGACCCAGGCGCCTTGGAATCCGGCGGTCAGCCGCTCCTTCGTCGTCGGATCGACGGTGAAGCGCCCCGTCTCCTTGAGGTCGGCCATCCAGCCGCGGAGCAGCGTCGCGTCGCCGCAGAGGTCGTAGAGCAGACGCTCGAGATTGGAGGAGACGAGAATGTCCATCGAGGGGGACGGCGTCTTGACGAGCTGCCGCGCGGCGATGTCGTAGACGCCGGTGGCGATGAAGTCGGTGAGCACGTTGTTGGTGTTGCTGGCGCAGAGCAGGCGCCCGATGGGCGTGCCCATGCGCTTGGCGTAGTAGGCCGCCAGGATGTTGCCGAAGTTGCCGGTGGGCACGCACACGTCGAGCGGCGCGCCGGGCTGCACGTGGCCGCCGGTGACCATGTCGGCGTAGGCGCTCACGTAGTAGACGATCTGGGGCATCAGGCGGCCCCAGTTGATGGAGTTCGCCGACGAGAGCGCGAGGCCGTGCTGTGTGGCGAGCTCGGAGCTGAAGGCGCGATCGTCGAACACGGCCTTCACGGCGCCCTGGCAGGCGTCGAAGTCGCCGTCGACCCGGAAGACGGCGAGGTTCTCGCCCGGCTGCGTCACCATCTGGCGCTCCTGGATAGCAGAAACGCCGGCGTTCGGGTAGTAGACGACGATACGCGTGTGTTGGCGGTTGGCGAAGCCGTTGAGCGCGGCCACGCCTGTGTCGCCGGAGGTCGCCACGAGGATGAGGTAGTCGAGGCTGCTGGCGCCGGAGGCGTGCGCCTGCTCCAGCGCCTGGCTGAAGAAGAGCGGCATGCATTGCAGGGCCATGTCTTTGAACGCCAGGGTGGGGCCGTGCCAGAGCTCGAGCACGTGGCGGCCGGCGCCTACCTCGCGCACCGGCGCGATGCGGGCGTCGGCGAAGTTGGGGCCGTAGGCCGCGGCGGCGATGCTGCGGATGTGCGCGGCGTCGATGTCGAGGCAGAAGGCCTCGTAAACCCACGCCGCGCGCTCGTGGTAGGGCAGCTCGGCCAGCTTGAGGAGGTCGTCCAGCGCGAGGCGTGGCAGCCGCTCCGGCACGAAGAGGCCGCCGCCGGGCGCGATGCCCTCGAGGAGGGTGGCCGTGAAGGTGCGCGGCTCCTGGCAGAACTCACGGGTGTCCCGGTAGGTGATCATCCGTCGGCGATTCTACTCCATGGCGCCCGGCGCCGGACAGGGCATGAGGTGGAGATCGCCATCGGCTCTGCTGCCCGCGGACGTGCCGCGTTCAGTGCGGCGGCGTTGCGCCGGCGCGGGTCGCGGCCGCCTCAACGCCGGCGCGGGTCGCGGCCGCCTCGAGGCCGGCCAGGATCGCGGCCGCTTCGCCGTTCGAGCAACCGGCGTCCCTCTGCGTCACCCCGACGCGCCGCGGATCGAGGCCCCGGCCGATGAGCTCGCGAGCGAACGCCCGCGAGCCTGTGAGGACGAGGTCGAAGCGGCCGTAAAGCGACAGCAGGACGCTCTGCGAGAAGCCGACGACGCCCCCTCCGCCGCCGCGCTGCGCGCGGCGCCACTTCGCCTCGTCGGCGACGATGCTGACGGGCAGGTGCAGGAGCCTGGCGGCCGCCAGCGCGGCCAGGCTCACCTCGCTGGTGACGGCGCAGTGGAGGGCCGTGACGTGCCGCTGGTCCAGGTGATCGACGATGTTGATGAGGGGCGGCACGGAGAAGCTGCTGTCGCCATTGGGGGACGGCCTCCAGGCGAGCGGCCGCAAGGTCGCGGCGCCCGCGGCCTCGTCGACCGGCGAGCTCGAGATCGCGATCACAGAGAGCTCGAGGCCGCGGTCCGTCGCCTCCTGCGCGAGGGCGTCGATGTCCTGCCGCCGGCCGCCGGCCGGGCCGCCAGTGATGACCGCCGGCGACGGGCGCTCCGGCGGCAGCCCCAGAAACGACGTCCGCAGGGAGCGCTGCCAGTCGCGGTCGCGCGTCTGGATCAACCAGGCGATGAGGTGTGGAAGCTGCAGGAAGCCCACGAGACCCACGGCGGAGACCTTCTGCAGCCACCGCTTCGGCCCCAGTCGGACCTTCGGATCGAGGAGGGCCTGCAGGTGGAGCGTGACGACGTCGTTGGCGAGGCGCTGCGAGACCTCGAAGAGGCGGCGGTTCAGATCGTGCGGTTTCACGGCGTTGAGGCCGTCCGGATCGGCGATCAGGCTCCCGATCTCGCGTTCGAGCAGCTCCTCCCATGCCTGCCCGCGGCCGTCCGCCGGGGCGTAGAGGCCGGGGACGATGCTCCGCACGCCGCGGACGGTCTTCTCGAGCACCGGCACGTCACGGCCGATCCTGCCGAAACCCTTGTGAAGAAGGCCCAGGGCGCGCTGCCGTGGTGCCGGCTCGTCGAGGCGGAGGATCTCGCGGATCCGCCAGAAGGCCGCCGTGTAGATGCTGTGCGCGAGCAGGCGCGAGTCGGCTTCGGAGCCGAGCGGCTCGCAGTCGCCGCCGGCGACGGCCGCCAGGAAGCCCTCCACCGTTCCGTCTCCGCCGGCGGCCGTGTGGGCGCCGGCGACGAAGAGGCCGGTGTGGTCGTCGGAGCCGCCCGTGAGCGCCTTGCGCCAGGGGGTCGCGCCGTACGGCGCGATGCCCTGGCGCACGGCCATCGCCTCGATCGCCTCCGGCGTGAGCGACGCCGCGATCTCCCGTAACAACCCGTTACAGCGACTCACCCTGGAACCGTTGCGGCCTTCCAGGATGTTGAAGAGCAGCAGCAGCTTCTCCACGGTGTCGTGCGTCAGCCGGCCGGTCATGTCGAAGAGCGGGTGGGCGAGGTAGTGAACGACGCCGGCCTCCCGCAGGCAGGCCACGAGGTCGTAGATGGAGCGGCGGGCGAGGTTTGCCAGGGCGAAAGTCGGCTCGTCGATGCCGAGCGCCACGACGTGCACGCGGCAGCCGTTCTCCGGGAACCACGTGTCGAACTCGGCGCTCAGGAAGGCGCCGGGCAGGTGGGCGATGGCGAGGGAGCCGTCCAGAGTGTTGTGGTCGGTGATGGTCACGAAGTCCATGCCGCGGGCGCGGGCGGCCCTGTAGACGTCGATGGGGGCCGTGTAGGACTCGCGGGCGCGCAGCGCGCGCAGGCTGCGGGCGTAGGGTTTGCCCGAGCAATGTGAGTGGACGTGGAGGTCGGCGCGATAACGCAGGTGAGAGGCGGTCACAGAGGAACTCTACCGCAATGGGCGGGGCTTCGCCGGAAGCCGGCGCATCCCCGGGAGTGAAGAGTCGATGGGCTGAGGCGTCTCAGTTGAGCCCGAAACGGTGCATGTCGGCTTCGCTCGCGCCGAAGAAGTGCGCCGACTCGTGCAGCACGGTGATGCGGATCTGCTCAGCCAGATCGTCCTCGTCCTTCGCCTCGCGCTCCAGGTTGCGCTGGAAGAGGTGGATCAGACCGGTCTCCGGACCCGGGCCGAGCGCCGATCTGCAGGGCATAGCGATGCCGTGGAAGAGGCCGAGCGTGCGCGGATCGAGGCCCTCGAGGACGAGGGCCTCCGAGGGCCGTTTCTCAACGATGATCGGCACGTTGCGCAGGTGCGCAAGGATTACCGGCGGCAGCTCTGCGAGCGCCGCCGCGGCGAGCTGCTCGAAGCGCGCGGGGCTCATCAGCGGCTCCGGCTCGTCGTTGGCGGCGTCGAGACGCAGGACCGCGAGCCACTCGGCCAGCATGCCCTTGCGGTCGTTCTTCTCCTCACAGGCGATACCCAGGAGGTGGCGGGCGTCGGCCTCGTCGTGCAGGTCGAGCTCGAACTCCGCGAGCAGCTCGCGCAGGAGACGGGCGGCCTTGCCGGGTTTGCCGTAGTCGAGGTAGATCTCGGCGGAGCCCAGCCACGGCTCGGGGTCGTCCGAGTCGGCTTCGCCCCATCGACGGTAGGCTTCGAGGGCGGCGTCGGGGTCGCCTTCGGCAAGGCGCAGCTCGACCTCGACTTCGTAGACCGCCGGTTCGTCGGGGGCGGCGGCACGGGCGCTCTCGAAGGCGAGCGCCGCCTCCTCGATCTCGCCGTCTTCGAGGTGCTCCCAGGCATCGTCGAGGTTGCTCCGGATTGTCGGGTCGAGCTGGTCGTCGTTTTTCATAGCCACACTATACCGCGCACGGCGCTGCGCCGGCTGTTGGCGGTGCGGCGCCCTGGATGTCACGCAGCCCGCGCGCCCGGGCGATGCTTTCCCGGGTCCACGGCTTGTCGATGACGCAGGCGATCGAGATGGACGCCTGAGCCTGAGGTTCGCTGACGGTGGCGGCGAGTAGAGGCCGGATATTCGCAGCGAGCTTCGGCCCCGGCTTGACTCGGCCTCAGCGGCGCAGCGTATCATCCGGGTGCCGGGCGCCCGGACGGGGCGAGCAGGCCGCTGGGGGGAGCAGAGACGAGCCGCCAGGTGGAAGCGCAGGGTCGTGTCGCCGTCGGAGGCGATATCGACGGCAAGATCACCTTTTTCGGTCATGCCACCGTGCTCATCGAGCTGGGCGGCATTCGCGTGCTCACCGATCCGGTCCTGAGGCAGCAGGTGGGTCCGTTGTGGCGCAGGGTGCCGAAGCCGCACCTCGGGGCTCTTGCCGATCTCGACGTCGTCCTCCTCTCGCATCTGCACCTCGATCACTACGACCCCGCGTCACTGCGCCTTCTCGGCAAGGGCTGGCCGATCATCGGCCCGCCCGGCAGCGCGAAGACGCTTCGCTGGCACGGGTTCACCGATGTGGAGGAGCTGCGGCCCGGGGAAGGGCTGCGGCTCGGCGCGCTCGACGTCACCGCCACTGAAGCACTGCATAACGGCACGCGGCATCCGCTGGCACGACGCACGCCCAGCAACGGGTATGTGGTCGGCGGGGGCGGCGCGCAGGTCTACTTCGCCGGCGACACGGGGCTCTTCCCGGAGATGCGCGACCTCGCACGCGGTCTCGATGTAGCCCTTCTGCCTATCGCCGGTCTCGGCCCGCGGCTGCCCGAGTTCAAGCACATGGGTCCCCACCACGCCGTGCGTGCGATGAAGCTGCTGCAGCCTCGCCTGGTCATCCCCATCCACTGGGGCACCTATCACGTCCCGGGCACGGTAATCATGCGCATGCGGCCTGATGTGCACCGCCGGGCGCCCTCCGTGTTCATGCGCGAGGTCGAGGCGTTGCAGCCCTGGATCAGGACCGTGCTGCTCCAGCCCGGCGAGAGCCTCGATCTCTACGAGGCTCTCGCGACGGCGTGAAGCGCGGCCGCGTTCCGGCACGCTTCCCGGCGAATCAGGAGGATCGATGAAGTCACACACCGTGTACAAGACCTTCTGCACGGCGCAGCGGCGCGCTTTCGTGCGGATCACCGAGGACGTTCAGGCGGCCGTCGACGAGGCAGGTATCCGCGAGGGGATGGCCCTCGTCGCGGCGATGCACATCACGGCCGGTGTCTGGATCAACGACGATGAGCCGGGTATCCAGGCGGACGCTCTGGAGTGGCTCGACAAGCTGGCGCCGCCGTCCTGGCAGCCGCCGGGCAACGAGGTCGCCCGGCAGCTGCTGCCCGACGGCGGCGACTACCGGCATCACCGTGGCGGTGAAGACAACGGCGACGCACACCTCAAGAACCTGCTCGTGCACCACCAGGTCATCGTCCCGGTCACGGACGGCCGCCTCGACCTGGGTCCCTGGCAGGCCGTCTTCTACTGCGAGTTCGACGGCTGCCGCAGCAAGCGTCTCGTCATCAAGGTGATGGGTGAGTGAGTCTGCGCCCGGGTGATGGGATCGTCGCCCGCGGGTAGAAAAGCTGAAGGCGGTGGCCGCACGGCGGAGTGAGGAGGACGACGATGGAAGAGAGAAGACCCGATGTCGTGGTGGTCGGCGGAGGCTCGACGAATCGGGGCGGCTGGAGCGTGGTCATGGCACTGGGGATCGTCGCCGTCGTCTTCGGCCTCATCGTGCTCGCCAACATATGGGGGAGCGTGCGGCTCGTCGCCATCCTCGTGGGCCTGGCTCTGGTGTTCGTCGGCGTCATGCAGCTCACGAGCGCGCTTCGCGGTCAGCGCAGAACCGGGCGGACGATCGCCGGCGCCCTCGTCGTTCTCCTTGGCATCGTCCTCATCGCCTGGCCGGAGTCGTCTGTAAAGTCGGTCGCCGTCCTCGTGGGGCTCGGGTTTCTCTTCTGGGGCGTGGTGGTGGCCGTCGCTGCGGCCGTCGATCGCGCCGACGGGTGGCCTGTGCCCACGACCTTCGGCGTGCTGCTCGCCGCCCTCGGAATCGCCGTCATCGCCTGGCCAGGCCTCTCCGTGGCTGCGCTCACGGCTCTGGTCGGCGCCGGCGCGGTTGTGCTCGGCGCCTCGCTGATCGTGCAGGCGCTGCTTATGCAGCGGCGGTGAGCGCGCCGCCGGCCACACGGTTGCGGCGAGCATGACGAGCACGGGGCTTCAGTCTGTGACGGAGCGCGGCCTCGTGCCGACGGGCACGTGCCGCTTGCGCGGGCCGACTCCGCGGAACTGTTCTGTAGCCGCCGCGACTTTCGGGGTGGCCGCGGACCCGGCCTTCTGGAGATAATGGGCGGACTATGACCTTCACCGTTGCGACAGTGCCGTTCCACCTTCTCAGCGAGAGCAAGCGGCCGCTGTTGCTCCTCCTCCTGGCTTTCATCTTCACGTTCGGCATGGTGCGGCTCTACACGCGCCTGGCGCGCGCCGGCTCGACTACGCGGCCGCATCGCGGCAGCCTGGTGACGCGAGGCGGCCTGCACATCCACCACGCCGTGTTCGGCGTCGTCGCCATCATCGTTGCCGGCATCCTCGAGTTCGCTTTCCGTCCGGGTGAGCCCTGGGTGGAGATGATCGCCGTCGCCTTCGGCTCGGGCGCCGCGCTCACCCTCGACGAGTTCGCCCTCATCCTGCATCTGGAGGACGTCTACTGGACGGGGGAGGGCCGCAAGTCGATCGACGCTGTGATCCTCGGCGTGACGTTTATATCGCTGCTGCTCATGGGGCTGCTGCCGCGGAACCTCGTCGAGATCGGCGATTACATCGTTCTCTCACGCTGGGCTGCCATCGCGCTGCTCCTCGTGAATGCGGCGTTCGTCATCGTCTGCTACGTCAAGGGCAAGGCGTTCATGGGTACCATCGGCATCTTCGTGACGCCGATCGCCGTGATCGGTGCGCTGCGGCTCGCCAAGCCCGGCTCGCCGTGGGCTCACAACCGCTATACGAGGAATCCTGCCAAGCTCGAGCGCGCGCTGCGGCGTGCGGAGGCCTACCACCGGCGCTGGGGCCAGTGGAAGCAGGCGATCTGGGATCTCATCGGCGGCCGGCCGCACATGTCTCTCCCGACCCACGAAGCGTGGCGGGAGACCTGGCTTGGCCGGCGTGGCGGGTAGCACCGTCCGTTGCGGTGATCGCGGCCGGCGTCCCGGTCAGCCAGGCCCGGCCGTTCAGGTGTTCGCGGATGGCCGCGCTCGGGCGGCGGGAGGGAGAATCCGGCTGCACCTCCCGCGGGCCATGATGTACTATCGACGCTCAGGAGGGGCACCAGGTCAGCCCTTCGGATCAGAGGCTTGACGTGCTCTTCCCGACGATAACATTCGCGATCTTCTTCCTCGTCGTGTACGCGGCAAACTGGCTGCTCATGCCGCGCTTGCGCCTGTGGAAGTGGTTTACTCTCGTCGCCGGCTACATCTTCTACGGCTGGTGGGACTGGCGTTTCGTGTTCCTTCTGGTGGCGGCCACCGTCGTCAATCAGGGGCTGGCTATGCAGGTGTGGCGGGCGCGCCGGCGCAGCGGCGCGCGCCGCGCCGGGCGCGGCCTGCTGATCGTGGCCGTGGCGGCGAACCTCACGACGTTGGGCTTCTTCAAGTACGCCGGGTTCTTCGCCGCCAGCCTGAACGAGTTGCTCCTGAGCCTCGGCCTCGGCATGCCGCTGCCGTTGCTGAGGGTCGTCCTGCCGGTGGGCATCTCGTTTCTCGTCTTCCGTATGCTCACCTATGTGGTCGACGTCTACCGCGGCGAGCTGGTTCCGGCGCCGGCTCTCGACTTCGCCGTCTACACCGCCTTCTTCCCCTACCTGCTCGCGGGCCCCATCGCACGTGCCAAGGACTTCCTGCCTCAGCTGCGGACGCCCCGCGATCCGCACCGGGTCGACGCGGGGCGAGCCTTTGTCCTGATCCTCGGCGGTCTCGCCAAGAAGCTGCTGATCGCCGATTACCTCTCCACGCATCTGGTCAACAGCGTGTTTGCGTCGCCGCAGACCTACTCGGCCTGGGAGACGCTGGTCGGCATCCTCGCGTACTCTGTGCAGATCTACTGCGATTTCAGCGCCTACAGCGACATCGCGATCGGCGTCGCGCTGCTGCTCGGTTTCGAGCTCCCGGACAACTTCAACGCGCCGTATACGGCGCGCACGCTGCAGGACTTCTGGCGGCGCTGGCACATCACCCTGTCGAGCTGGCTGCGCGACTACCTGTACATCCCTCTGGGCGGCAACCGCCGCGGCCGTGGTCGCACCTACGCGAATCTCATCATTACGTTCCTGCTGGGCGGCCTCTGGCACGGGGCGGGCTGGACGTTCATCGTGTGGGGCGGTCTGCATGGCTCGGCGCTGGCCGTTGAGCGTGCGCGCCGCGCCGTCGGCGGCGACCGGGTGGCACGCGGCTCGTCATGGCGGGCGCGCATGGGGCAGCGCGCCGCCGTCTTCGGCTTCGTCACGCTGGCCTGGGTATTCTTCCGCGCCGAGTCGGTAAGCTCCGCCTTTGCTGTGCTCTGGCGGCTGGTGGCGGGCCTGGGTAGCGTCGGTGAAGCGGTGACCTGGCAGATCGTCGCCCTGATCGTGCTGGGTATCGGCATCCAGTATGTGCCGCGTGCGGCTGTGGAGCGTCTGTACGCCGGTCTCGGGCGCATCGGCTGGGTCGGGCAGGCCGTCGTGCTTGCGGTAGGGCTCTTCCTCATCCAGGCGCTCGGGCCGCAGGGCACGGCCGAGTTCCTCTACTTCCGATTCTGAGCGGTGTGCGATGACTGACGACGTACGGCGCGACGATGACCAGGGACGATCCGCTCACGGCCTGCAGCCCGGCGCGTTCCGCAAGGCGGCACGGCGTTTCGCGGAACGCGCGATCCCGGGCGGCAAGTCACAGCGGCGGCGCGGGCGCGGGGAGGGCGCGCCGCCAGAGCCGCCCGGCGGAGCGAGGGCGGGCGACGGGCCCGAAGGGCCCGGTCGCCGCTCGGCCGCCGGGCGGTCGTCGAGACGCCCGGCCTCTCGCCGCTCCTCGGCCGGCGCGGCCCTCGCCGCCATGCTGCTCGGCTTCTTCCTGGCCGGCTTGCTGAGCGCCGGGGCGATCGAGAAGCGAGTGAGCGGGCAGCCGCTGGGCACCGGTCGCACCGTGGCGCTCGCGCTGCTCAAACCGATGGTGTTCCTCAGCAACGGTCTCCGCTTCGACCGGCCCACGGACGTGGTCGACACGGCTCTCGGCAGGAAGGAGCGTCACCACGAACTCGTCGACGTCAAGCCGGCGGCCAAGTGGCCGCGCGACGTCACCCGTGCGAAGCCGCTGCGCCTCTACATCATCGGCGACTCCATGGCCGGAGTGTTCGGCTCGTCGCTGGTGAACGTCGCCCGCAAGACGGGCGTCGTCAAGACCAGGCTCGACTACAAGGTCTCGAGCGGCCTGAGCCGGCCGGACTTCTACGATTGGCCGCAGCACATCATCGACGTCCTGGTCGAGTTCAACCCCGACGCTACGGTCGTGCTCTTCGGCGCCAACGATGGGCAGAACGTCTATCACGGCGGCAAGGTGCTCACGGTGGGCAGCCACGCCTGGAAACAGCTGTACCAGCGCCGCGTCGGACGCGCGATGAGACTGCTCACGCGTGGGCGTCGACGCGTCTACTGGGTAGGGAATCCGATCATGCGCGACTCGGGGTATCGGTCGCTTATCGCGATGATGAACGCCATCTACAGCGCCGAGGCCCGCAGGCATCCCGGCGTGGTCTACGTTGATACGTGGGCGCTCCTGGCGCGAGCCGGGTCCTATGCAGAGTACCTGCCGGACGAGCGGGGGCATCCGGTCCTCATGCGCGGCGAGGATGGTATCCATCTCAGCCGCGCCGGAGGAGACCGGATGGCGCGCCATGTCCTGTCCGTCGCCGCGGGTGACTGGGGAATCCGGGCGCCGAAGAAATGAGCGTTCCGCTCCCGTCCGCCGTGCCGGACGACGACGCGGCGCTGCTCGCCCAGTGCGACGTCGAGACGTTCCGCGCCGGCGGGCCTGGCGGCCAGCACCAGAACGTCACCGACAGCGCCGTGCGCCTGCGACATCGTCCCACGGGGCTCACGGTGACCTGTCGGGCGCAGCGCAGCCAGTATATGAACAAAATGGACGCTCTGCGGCGCCTGCGCCTCAAGCTGCGCAAGCTCGTCGAGCCGCCGGCGCCGCGGCGCCGGCCCTCGCGGCCGTCGCGCGCCGCGGTCGAGCGGCGCATCGCCGAGAAGAGGAGTCGCGGCGCCGTCAAGCGGCTTCGGCGGCCGCCCGGCGATGAAGAGTGAGGCCACGGCCGATTCGCCCGCCGGTGAGCGGCGAGCGCGCAGCGTGTAGAGTGTCGGTATGACCGTCACGCTCTTGATCCTCGTCGCGGTGCTCGCCGGGCTGTTCGGGAGCATGGTGGGCATCGGCGGCGGCGTCATCATGGTGCCGGTTCTCACTCTCGCCTTCGGCGTCCCCATCAAGACGGCGATCGCTACCAGCATCGTCTGTGTGATCGCCACCTCCTCGATGGCGCAGACCGTCTTCGTCGGCAGGGGCATGACGCACGTTCGCCTGGGCATGCTCCTTGAGGTGGCGACGACGGTCGGCGCCGTCGCGGGGGGCGTCACGGCGGTTCTCATCGACGGGCGCATTCTGCAGGCCGCCTTCGCCATAGTGCTGGCCTATGTGGCGTGGCAGATGAATCGCCGTGGCCAGGACGTCGAGCCCGTCGAGACGGGAGTCCTGTCGGCGAGCTTCTACGATGTCGCCGCCGGTCGCGAGGTGCGCTACGGCCTGCGGCGGCTCGGTCTCGGCTTCGCGCTCAGCATCGGCGCCGGCAACATCTCCGGGCTTCTCGGCATCGGCGGCGGCGCCTTCAAGGTGCCCATGATGAACCTGCTCATGGGGGTGCCGCTGAAGGCCACCATCGCCACCAGCAACCTGATGATCGGCGTGACCGCGGCCGCCAGCGCCGTGATCTTCTACGGCCGCGGCTACCTCGACTCTCGCTGGGCCGTGCCGGCGGCGCTCGGCATTCTGCTCGGCGCCCGGCTGGGGCCGCGCCTGGCGTCGCGGCTCAGCGCGCGGACGCTGAGCATCGCCCTCCAGGGGGCGCTCGGGATCTTCGCGCTGCTCATGATCGCGCAGGCGCTGGGGTGGTCGTGGTGAGCGCTCCCGTGCCTCGTGACTCCGGGCGGGCGTCCTCGCCACCGTATCCGCCGCACACGATGGGCGCGCTCGAGCGAACCATCCAAGTCGTGCTGCTCGCCGGCCTGTCCCTGGCCGTCGCTCTGATGGCGTTCGGGATTGCTCTCGCGCTGTCCCATGGTGGCGGGCTGCCGTCCGGCGTCAGCCGGGTCGCGGAGCTGCCCGCCGGCCTAGTCGGCCTCGACCCGCAGGCATATCTCTCTCTCGGGCTGATCGTCCTCATCGGCACGCCGTTTGCGCGGGTCGCCGGTACGCTCGTGGCCTTCGCCCGCGAGCGCGACCTCCGCTACACGCTCATCACGGCCGTCGTTCTGGCCGTGATGGGCGCAAGCGTGCTGCTCGGCAGAGCCTGACTCCCGGCCGGCCGCGCCGGCGTCGCGCTCAGTTCCGCACCTGTCCGACTACGGCGCTCTTATGCACGGCGACCTGGTTCCGGCCGTCGGCCTTCGCGCGGTAGAGAGCCTTGTCGACCAGATCCAGGAGGCTCTCGAGATCGGTCGCGTCGCTCGGGCACGTTGCCACGCCGAGGCTGATCGTGACGTTCACATCTGCTGGGAGGCCGAGGTCGGTGTGACGTGTCTCGCTGAGCGTGCGGCACACGCGCTCGGCCACAAAGCGGGCGCTCTCCCCTGGTGTACTGGGGAGCAGCACGCCGAATTCCTCGCCGCCGTACCTCGCGCAGATGTCTGAGGTGCGGAGAGCCTTCAGGAGCGTCCGGGCTACCGTCTGCAGCACGCGGTCGCCGGTGGCGTGCCCGTAGGTGTCGTTGAACTCCTTGAAGTGATCGATGTCGATCATGAGGATGCTCAGCGGCTCCTGATAGCGCAGGCTCCTCGCGATTTCCTCGTTCGCCCGCCTCATGAAGTGCCGGCGGTTGTACAGGCGCGTCAGGTGATCCGTGACGATCTGACGGCGAACGGCGTCGTGCTTGTGCGCGTTCGTCAGGGCGGTCTGCAGGTGACTGCGCAAGGTCTCGAGCCCGTCGTCGGAGAGGAGGGCGAGGCGCTCGCCATCCGTCGATGCTGCGGTGAGTGCCATCTCGCCGACGTCCTCGACGCTCACCGGGAGCACCAGCAGATGCTGCATGGTATGTGGGATGAGCGCGCAGGCGTGGCCGCGGATGCGCGCATGGCGGCCAGCGGCGATGGATCGACGCACGGGGCACTCCTCTGTGCAGGCGAGGCAGTCGGCGGAACTCGCCTGCGAGGTCACGCCCTCGGCGTCTTCCAGCGAGAAGGTGGCGGTTTCCGCGTCGAGGAGCAGGAGGGCGGCGAAGTCGGCGTGCAGGAAGCGCCTGCCGTGCGAGAGTATGCGCTCTACGGTCTCCCGGTACGGCAGCATCGCGGCTATCTCCTTGCCAAGGGTCGCGATCTCCATGAGCTGTCGGTTGATGGTGCGCATGTGCTCCAGATCCTCACGGATTACGTGGTCGCCTTCGGCTCTGTCTTCGGCGGCGGTGAAGGCCGTGACGAGGCCGTCGATCATACGGTTGAGTTCCTGGATTTCGTCCCGGCCCCTCGCCTCGTCGCAAGCTTCGCTGCCCAGGCGGCGGCGCGAGCGAGCGGCCATCTCGCGAAGGGGCCGGCGCACCCGGAGGTCGAAGAACACGGCGAGAATGAGGAAGGCCGCGAGCAACACCGCGCCGAGCTGCGTCGCCGAGCGGAGGTCGACCAGGAGCGTCGCCGTGAGGAAGAGGCCGAGGAACACACCGGCCAGAAGGGCGGTCGCCTTCAGCGCCAGGCTGATTCCGGTCCGCTGCTGGAGGCGTCCGTTCGGTCGCCGCTCATGCTGTCTGTCCGCCATACTCACAGGTCGCAATCTCAGGATCACTCCCGGTATCGGCCGTTGGGGGGAGGAGCATGATAGATCGCTGCCCATCGTTGGCAGGCGACGCTGTGGGCGCGCGGTGCCGTCAGATGCGGCGGAGGATCCGCCGGTCGTGCGTCGGGCGAGGGGTGCTGCGCCGCTCGCCGATACGCCGGTCGCGCACGTAGTAAGGGCAGACGGCGCAGTACATGCTGCACACGAGACGGGAATCGACGTCCGCGACGCAGATCATCGGCGGCAGGATGTTCTTCCAGTCCTTCACGGGGCACCCACCGGCGTATTCGCCGGCGTGGCCCTTACTCCTCCAGGTAGCCCTGGACTGTGGACATAACCTGGGCGATGCGGAACGGCTTGGTGATGTAACCATCGATGCCCATGTCCCTGGCCCGTGATATGTCGGTGGCCAATGCTTTGGCAGAGAGGCCGACGATGCGGATGGCTCGCGTCGCCTCGTCGGCCTTGAGCTCACTGACGGCCTCGTAACCACTCATGACCGGCATCATCATGTCCATGAGGATGAGGTCGGGCTGGTGTTCCCGCGCACTGTCGACGGCCTCTCGTCCGTTGGTTGCCTTCAGCACGTTGCAGCCCAGCGTCTCCAGACACATCGCCAGTATGCCGAGAATGTCCGGGTCGTCGTCGGCGATGAGAACGGTCTTCGCTACGGCGCTCATCTCCCTAGCTGATCTTGCCGGCTGCCAGTGGGTCTGCCGGTCCGGTGGATATCGGTATGGTGAAGACAAAGCTGGAGCCTCTGCCGAGCTTGCTCTGCACGCGGATGGTCCCGCCGTGCAGCTCGACGAGTTCCTTCACGATGGCGAGGCCGAGGCCGGTACCTCCTTGCGTGCGCGTGGCGGACGAGTCGATCTGCGTGAAGCGTTCGAAGACTCTGGGTTGATCCTCTTTGGAGATACCGATACCGGTGTCGTTGACGCGGACCTCCACGTACTCGCTCATGGCACGCGCCTCGATGCTGACGGTTCCGTTCTCGTGTGTGTATTTGATGCCGTTGGTGAGCAGGTTCAGGAGGATCTGGTTGAGCTTGGCGGGATCGGCGCAGACGAGAGGCAGGTCCACCGGCAGGAACGTCGACAGCGTGATGCGCTTGTCGCGGGCACGCGGCTTGACGACCGGCAGGACGCCGAGGAGCGCGGCACGCAGGTCGATGGCCTCCTTGTTGAGCTCGAGCCGACCGGCCTCGATCTTCGTGAGATCGAGGATGTCGTTGATGAGGTTGAGCAGCGCCTCACCGTTGTTCAGGATGCTCGTGAGGAAGTCCGTCTGCTTCTCGGTGAGCCCATCCGCCATGCCGCTGATGAGCATATCGCTGTAGCCGATGATGGAGGTGAGAGGTGTGCGCAGCTCGTGACTCACTGTCGCCATGAAGTCGCTCTTGAGCCTGTCGAGGTGCGTGAGCTCTTCGTTTTTGCGGGCCAGTTCCTCGTTGTACTGGATACTGCGCACCACGAGCGCGACCTGGTCGCAGAGGACGCGCATCGTCGGTAGCGCGGAGGCATCCAGGCGCTCGCCGCGGCGATAGAGCAGGCACACGGTGCCGAGCTGCTCGCCCTTCGCCTCGAGGGGCGCTGTCAGGAAGCCGTAGTAGCCCTTCTTCTCCACCGCTTTCAGAAGGCGGGCGACGGTTGGGTCGTCGGCGGTCTCGTAGCGCCTGGCGCCGGCCGCGGCGATGCGCTCCAGGCCGAGGTCGCGCATCACCTTGATGAGCGCGCCGTTAGCAAGGCCCTGTCGCGCCATCTCCTCGCTGTCGCCGCTATTATGGTTGCGCACGAGCACGAAGCCTGCGTCCAGGACCGTGGCGCAGGCGATGTAGCCGAGCGCTTCGGGCGCGAGGCTCTTGACGCTCTGATGCTGCAGGAAGATGCGGCTTCCCTCGCTCATCACCCGTAGCTGCTCGTTGGCGGTTCGCAGGCGCTCAACCTGCTCGTCGGCAGAGGTCTTGGCGGCCTTCAGCTCTGCTCCGCTGCGCAGCAGGACGGTCGAGAGGCGCCCGGCGAGGAGCGCAACGAGCAGAAAGCAGGCGAAGTGCAAGAAGAGGTTGAGCAGCGTGCAGCCCAGGTCCGGGCGCAACGCTGTGATGAACATGGGCGCCCTCAGCAAGTCCGAGTGCTGTAGCGCACAGACGCCCATGTAGGCGGCGCTGCTGCCGGCCGCGACGGCATACGGCGCCCACTGCGGGAGGAAGATGGCGGCGACGATGATCGGCCAGACGTAGAAGATCGCCTGGGCGCCGGAGGTGCCGCTGCCGAAGACCATGGCCGCGGTCACGACGGCGAGATCCGTGATCACCGCGGCGGCTGCAAGACGGCGCGTCTCCACGCGGCCGCACAGCAGGAAGAAGGGGACGGTGACCAGCAGGGCGCCGCCGACGCCGGCAACTATATCGACGGCCGTAAGGCCGTGATCGTCGGCGTGAATCCACAGTACACCCGAGAGCTGTATCGCTACGAACAGCGCGCGGATAAACAGGCCATACCGGAGCTGTCTCGTCAAATCCAAAGCTTCGTCAATCCTCGATAAGGACGGTAGGGTATTCTAGCTGGAATTCGTACTCTACCTTGCGTCTCCGGATTGATGCGGCATTCGCTCCCGAAAGGAGAGTCTCTGTTATCCGCGCCTCGTCTCGTGTCGCGCGGGCTCGAGCCCGGTTCGGCCGTCCTCCTCGCGGGCGGTTGTCCGGCGGTCACTCCGTGCCCAGTGGCGCCGGCTGATCCGGCGTGCGGCGGCCGGTACGTGGCGGTCCTGCGGCGGGCGGCGGCGCACCCGTGACGGATTCGGCGCAAACAGCCTCGTTGTGGATGTACCGCCCGTGGCGCCGGAACCCAAACTTCTGGCTCTTCGTGCTGCCTGTGGCGGCGCTCGCCGCGGCCCTGCTCGTCATGCGCATCTGGGGGCTCTCCGGCGGGGACGATCCCGCTCACCTCTACAAGATCGCGCTGCTCAAGCGCGGCCAGTCGGTTCTGTGGGACAACTACTGGTACGGGGGGAGCTACGGAGCGGTGACCTACGGCGTCGTCTACTACTGGCTGGCGCAGTTCGTGCCCCCGCCGGTGTTGACTGTCCTCTCCGGCGGCCTTCTGCCCGGCCTCTTCTGCGTCTACCTGCAGCGGGCGTGGGCCGTACGCGACCGGGCGGCCGCCGCGACGCTTGGAGCCGTCCTCGTCGTCTATCTCGCCTGGGGGCAGTCGCCCTTCCTGTTCGCGCTCTGCCTGACGATGGGGGGGCTCGTGCTGCTCGCCGCCGGTCACCCGCTGGCGGCGGCGGTGCCGTGCGGGGTCGCAGTGTTCACCAATCCCCTCGCCATCGTTGCGGGGGCGGTCTTCCTGCTCGCCATGGTGCTGGCGCACCGCGAGGCGCGGCGGCCGGGGCTCATTTTCGCGGGCGTGATGCTGCCTGTCGTCACGGTACGCGTGCTGTTCGAGGCCGTGTTCGCGGCGCCGTCCTGGGAGTTCCATTACGCCGCGGAGATCGGTGGGGTCACTGCGGTCGCTCTCGTCGGTATCTTCCTCGCTCGCCGGAACGCCGACCCTGAGCGCCGCCATCTGTGGTGGGTGTTCGCCTCGCTGCTGGCGATCGTCGTACCGGCGTACGTGTTGCCTGAGTCGCCGCTGGGGAGCAATGCCGCGCGCTTCTTCTACGTCTTCGGCGCACCGCTCCTCGTGGCGGTTGCACGTCGCTCGCTATTGCCGCGTCTGCTTCCCCTGCTTGCCGTGGTGCTCAGCCTCGTCTTCCAGCTGGCGTTCCCGGTCTGGCTGCTCGCCCGCGCTCCGAGCTTCACCGCGACGCGCGCGGATTTCTTCGCGCCGGCGCTCGACTACGCCGCTCGTGTGTACGACCCGAACTACCGCTTCCACGTCGTTACTCCGGAGATGCATTGGGAGTCGTATTACTTCCCCACGGCGGGCTACCCCATCACGCGTGGGTGGTTCCGCCAGGCAGACGCTCTGCACAACAGCAAGCTGTACGACGAGGCGATGACGCCCTCTGAGTACACGCAGTGGCTGAGGCGGATGGGCGTGCAGTACGTCTTCGTGCCCGAGGCGCCCCTCGTGTCCGCGTCACGCCGTGAGGCGGCGATCCTCGCCAGCTCGACCGCTTTCGTCGTGGCGTACCGCCATCCCCTCTGGACCGTGTATCAGCTCAAGCGTCCTCAGCCCCTGGTGGTGCCGCTGCGGCGCGCGAAGGCGACCGTTTTCTCCATGGGCCACACGAGCATCAGGTTCGGGGTCAGCCGCCGCGGAGCGTATCTCGTCAAGGTGACGTACTCACCCTACTGGCGGGTGGGACGGCGGTCGACGGATCCTGCCCTCCGGGGTCGCAGTGGCGTGCGTGACGGTGAGTGGGAGGCCGACGGCTCGTCGAGCGGCGTCGGCCTTCACACGGATCCCTACGGGTTCATGGTGTTCGAGGCGCCGCGCGCCGGAGTGTACTCGTTGCGTTTCGATCTGGCGCGCGCCGCCCACGAGGAGCTCAGGCCGTGAGGGCAGGCAGCGTCAAGCTGTTCCTCGAGTCGCCGCGCGGCGTGGCCGTTCTCTGGGCGGCCGGCACCCTGGGAGCGGCCTGCGTGGCGCTTCTCATGCGCCGCGCCGGGATTCCGGGCTGGGACGATCCGGCGCACGCGTACAGGGTGTTTCTGCTGCGCCAGGGCGAGTCGATCGTCTGGGACAACTTCTGGTACGGGGGCAGCTACGGAGCGGTCGTCTACGGGTTTCTCTTCTATCTGCTCGCTCTGCTGATCCCCGCCAAGGTGATCGCCGTGCTCTCTGCCGGCGCAGTCCCGGTGCTCTTCTACCTGTACCAGCGCGGCATGTGGCGGATCCCGGCCGTAGCGCCAGCCTGGGGTCTGGCGGCCGTGATGGGCGTCTACCTGGCGCACGGCCAGGACCCGTTCGTCTTTGCGTTGGCGCTCACGCTGGGGGGGCTTGTCGCTCTCACCCGCGGGCGGCCGCTGGTGGGCGGGATGGTCGCAGGTCTCGGTGTCTTTGCGAATCCCCTGGCGCTGGTGGTGTGCAGTGTGTTCATGGTCGCCGACTTTCTCACCGATGCGGGCGTGCGCCAGCGCTACTGGGTCTTCTTCGCGGCGCTGGCGCCGTTCGTGGGGCTTCGCGTCCTTCTCGGCTGGGTCTTCACCGAGCCGGGCGCGTATCTCAACGAGACGACCCAGCTGCTGCTCTATCTCGGATTCGCGCTCGCCGGCGTCGCCATCGCGGGCGTCAATGCGGAGCACGAGCGCCGACGATTCATGATCCTCTTCCTCTCCTACGCAGCCCTGTGCGTGGCCTCGTTCGTGACTCCCGGCAGCCCCGTGGGCAACAACATCGGGCGCTTCTTCTTCGTCTTCGCTCTGCCGCTGTTCCTTCTTCTGCGGCGGACGCGGCTGCGCCGCGGCCCGCTCGGCATCGACCTGGTGCTGGTAACGCTGGTCGCCTTTGCCGTCCTGCAGCTCAGTGCCCCGTACAGCCATTTCACGCGGCGCGACGAGCGGCCTCAGACGCAGCCGTCCTTCTTTGCGCCGGCCCTGGCGGTCGCTGCGCGCCTGAACGACGCCGACCACCGGATTCATGTGGTTGCCCTGCGGCGCCACTGGGAGGCCGCCTACTTCCCCGAGAGCGGCTTTCCCATCACACGCGGCTGGTACCGTCAGGCGGACGCGATTCACAACAGCCTGTTCTACACGCCATACGACGAGGGCGAGTACGTCGCCTGGCTGCGGAGCATGGGCGTGGAGCATGTGTTCCTCCCTCAGGCTCCGTTAGATGCGTGGAGCCGGCGAGAGGCTGGGATCCTGGCGTCCTCGCCGTCATTCAAGGTCGTCGCGCGTTCGGGGCAGTGGGTGGTGTACCGGCTGCGCGACGCGGAGCCGCTCGTCATCGGCCTCGACGGCGGTGTCGCGCACGTGACGGATATGGGGCACCAGGCGCTCACGATCCGTGTCGATCGCCCGGGGCGCTACCTGGTCAAGGTTACCTGGTCGCCATACTGGCGGCTGGAGGGGAAGTCCGGGCGGGTGTCGGGCACGCCTTCGCGGTTCATGCTCCTTCAGGCCGGGCGAGGCGGCGGCTACACGCTGCGCCTGCGGGTCACCTGGCGCGAGGCGGTTGCGCAGGTGGGGGATCGCTTCAGGCGCTGACGCTCCAAGCGCAATCGGGTCGCAAAGGGATTCGAGCGCGTCAGGACCGTGGTCAGCGTTGAGGGTGAGCCGTGCGCCAAGGCGGGCAGCTGCTACAGGCCCAACCTTCGCCTCGAGCTGATGGCCCGAGGATTCAGTCTGAGGGCTCCCCGTCGGGTTGGGGATGGCTGTCGTTCAGCAGGTCGACGAAGCTCTTTGAGCGGTGGCCAAGCACAGAAGCCGGGTTGATGCGGGCGGCGGCCGCCCACTCGGCCCTGGCGTCATCGAGCTGTTGCTGCGAGAAGCGGATCATGGCAAGCGAGTAGTGGGCCTCCTGGTGATTCGGCTCCTCGGCGAGTACGCCTTCGATTGCTTTGGCGCCTCGGTCTGAGTCGCCGAGCGCGTGCCATACCATGGCCAGCCGCACGGTGGCGGTGGGATCGCCGGGGCTCAGCGCGAGCGCGGCGCGGTAGGCTGCGCCGGCCTGCAAGTAGCGATGGCTAAGATAGCGGGCTTCGCCCAGCTTCATCAGGATCGTGACGTCGAAGGGAGAGGCGCGGTGCGCTGCTTCGAGCTTGGCGAGGGCTCTGCCGGCGCGCGTTGCGGAAGGACGTGGGATCGGCGGCGAGGGCTTGCTGCGTGCCGTGAGGGCGGAAGACGCTGACGGCGATGGGGCGGCGCCAGACGTCTTCGGACTCTCGCCGTTCGACATCGCGCCGAGGCCGAGTGCGCCTGCAGCGACCAGTGAGGCTGCGGCGAGTCCGACCCATGCGTAATGCTTCCTCAAGCCAGTCCTTCCCTCGGGGTGTAGCGATGAAGATAGCATTTTTCTGGGGGAGCACGCGAGAGGGCAAGCGCTGCGGCCCTTCGCCGGTGGCGCTTCGGGTCCGTGTCTCTCAGTCCGCCGGAGCCTCGGCGCGGAGTCGTTCCCGCGCGCCCACCGGCGTTTGACGGCATTGACGCTCGTGAGTAGAGTCAACCGGACTATTTCTGTCCGCTCTCCGGGAAGGCAGCAGTATGGGACTTCAGCTCACGCGTGGAGGCGAGTACGCGATTCGTGCGATGACGTATCTTGCGCGCTTCCCGCAGGGTCATGTGGTCTCATTGCGCGACATTGGGCGGGCGCAGGACATCCCGGAGAGCTTCCTTGCCAAGATCCTTCAGAGCCTGGTTCATTCCGGCCTCGCGGTGTCCCAGCGCGGCGCGCACGGTGGCTTCGCCATGGCGCGCCCTGCCGTCGAGATCACGCTGCGCGACGTCGTGGAGGCTGTCGACGGACCCATCTCGCTGAACCAGTGCGTACTGTGGCCGGAGGATTGTGCACGAAGCGGAGGCTGCGAGCTGCACATGGTCTGGGTACGCGCCCAGACGCGGCTGATGGAGGTGCTCGATTCGGTGACCCTGCGAGAGCTCGCGCCCAAGAAGTCGCCGCTCACTTAGGCTGATGCGCTGGCTGTGGGCGGGCGGAGACGCCGAGAGGGCGGGCGCTCGCTCGGCGTCCTCTTTGCTTTTGTTTCCCCGTGGCGGGTGTGGCTTTCCCTGCGGCGCGACCGCGCCGCTCTGATCAGCATCAGCCGAAGCCGCTGCGGCGCGGCGTCCAGCTGCCGCCGCCGCGCGACACCCAGTCGCGGCCGCTCGACCCCCCTGAGCCGCAGGAGCCGCTCAGGAAGCTGGTGATCTTCTGCCGGACGTCGGCGGAGCCGCACGCCGGGCAGACCTTGTCGGCGTCTGTGAGGAACCCCTGCCGGAAGACCTCGAAGGTCGTTCCGCAGGCCTCGCAGACCAGATCGTACGAAGCCATAATCCTCCCAGTGGCGTGTAGCGACATACCCGCTGGGGTATATTACCGCCGCAGGGCGTAGTGTAAACACGACCTGCAGCGTTGTCCGGGCAGTGGCGCCGTTTCGTGCGGTGCCCGACGCCCGTGTTCCGTGAAGGAGGCTGATATGCGCCGCTACGGTGCGCTCGCGTTCGTGCTTCTCGTCGCGTTCACGCTGATGGCGGCGGGGTTCATCGGGGCCTGTGGTTCGTCCGGGTCGCCCGAGGCATCGGTGCAGCCGAGCTCAACGGGCGACGGCGGGTTCATCGAGCCGGCGGGCTTCGATGTGGCCGACTACGCCGGCAGGCCGCTCGTCGTGAACTTCTTCGGCTCGTGGTGCCCGCCCTGCAACAGCGAGGCCCCCGAACTCGCTGCCTTCGCGCGCGAGCACGGCAGCACCGTGCAGTTCGTGGGGATTGCGGTGAATGACACGCGCGATGCTGTGGCCGACTTCATGGCCAAGTATGAGCTCGGTTTCCCGGTCGTCGTCGACGACAAGAGCCTGACCGCGAGGTACGGCATCAGCAGCGTGCCGACGACGATCTTCTTCGCTGCCGACGGCGGCGAGAAGGATCGCATCGTGGGCGCTGCCGGCGCCGAGCGGCTTGAGGCGGGCCTCGCCGCCAGCCGGTGAGCGTCCCCGGTGCGCAGGTTTCCACTTCCGTTCGGCCGAGCCACGGCTCGGCCGGCGTGACCCTCACAAGGCCGTGCTCTTCTTCGCCGTCGAGGTGACCGCGCTGAACGCCGCGGCTGTGGCGCTCGCCTTCGCCGCCGGCTTCCTCTCGTTCATCTCGCCCTGCATCCTTCCGCTGCTGCCGGTCTACCTCTCCTACATCTCGGGGGTGGCGGTCGAGCAGATCGGCGGGCAGCGCCGCCGTGTCCTCTGGGCCTCGCTGCTCTTCGTGGCCGGCTTCACCATCGTCTTCATTCTGCTGGGCGCCGGCGCCGGCGGCGTCGGGCGTCTGCTGCTTCGTTATCGCCAGGAGCTCACTCTCGCCGCCGGCGCGTTCATCATGCTCAGCGGACTCTTCGTCGCCGGCGTGATCCGCCTGCCGGCGCCCATGGTCCGGCTGGCTCCACGGCGAGCCGCCGCCGGCGCCTTCTTCACGGGCATGGCTCTCGCCGTCGGGTGGACGCCCTGCGTCGGCTACGTGCTGGGCGGGATCCTGGGCATGGCGGCCTCGAGCAGCAGCGCCGCCGCCGGCGCGTTGCTCCTGCTCGTCTACTCAGCGGGCCTCGGCCTGCCCTTCGTCCTGGCGGCCGTCGCCTTCGAGCGGATGAGCGCCCGCCTCGCGGTGATCAAGCGACACTATCGCCCGATCAGGGTGGCGGCCGGCGTCGTCCTCGTCGTCTTCGGCGCGCTGATGATGCTGGGCCTGCTCGAGCAGGCGGGTCGCTGGCTGCCAAGCGTGATCCCGGGCGGTCTCTGAGGCGGTATTCTTGGCGCATGAGTGCCCGCCACCGCATTCCGGAGGTCTCCGCGGCCGGGCGCGCGGCGGCTGAGGCGTTGCGGCGCGAGGTGGCCGGCGCCGTGCTCACCTCGCCGCTGCAGCGCTGGCTCTACTCCACCGACGCGTCCATCTACCGGGTCGTCCCGGACGCCGTGCTCGTTGCGGGGCATCCCGACGATCTCGCGGCGGCGGCGACGCTGGCCGCACGCTACGGAGTTCCGCTTGTCGCGCGTGGAGCGGCCACGAGCGTCGCCGGTCAGGCGATCGGCCCGGGTATCGCCGTCGACTGCTTCCGCCTCGATCGTATCCTCGAGATCGACGCCGGAAGACGCACGGCACGCGTGCAGCCCGGCGTCATCCAGGCGTCGCTCAACGCCGCTGCCGCGGCCTGCGGCCTCGAGCTCGGACCGGACACGGCGACCGTCGAGCAGGCCACTATCGGCGGCATGGTGGGCAACAACTCCTCCGGGTCGCGCTCGATCATCTACGGGGAGACCAAGGACGCAGTGGAGCGCGTGTCTGTGGTGCTGGCCGGCGGCGCTGCGCTCGACTTCGGGCAGTGCCGCGAAAGCCATCTCGACAGCGGTGTCCGTGGCTCCCGCGCCGCGGAGCTCGCGGCGAAGCTGGAGGCTATCCGGGAGAGCCATCGCGAGGCCATCGTCTCCGGGTTCCCACAGACGGAGCGCTGCACCTCCGGCTACAATCTGCGGGAGCTGCTGCGGCCGGCGCCGAACCTCGCTCGCCTGCTGGCTGGCTCCGAGGGCACGCTGGGGCTCTTCACGGAGCTGGAGGTCGCCCTGGTCCCGCGTCCCGCCCTCCGCCTCGGGGCAGCGCTCACCTTCGCCACGCTCACCCAGGCGCTGGAGGCCAACCTCGCTCTCCTCGACACGGGGCCTTCGGCGGTCGAGCTCGTCGACCTGGATCCGCTGCGGGGATCTCCGGGGCTCCCCGCTTTCGGACGGGCGGCCTCTCTGCTCGACGGCGCCGGGCGCGCCATGCTGGCCGTGGAGTACCAGGGCGATGCGGACGAGGTGCATGCCGGCCTGGCGCGGCTGCGGTCCGTCGTGCCCGAGCTGGGCGCCTCGCAGGTGGTCTGGCTCGATGCCGCCGCGGCTCTCGCGGAGGTCGCTGCCCTGCGCCGCGCCGCGTTGCCGCTGCTGATGGGCGCGCCCGGCGCGGAGCGGCCGGCGTCGTTCGTCGAGGATACCGCCGTTACCCCAGGGCGTCTGGCCGCCTTCGCCGCCGACTTCGAGCGGCTCGTCGCTGCGGCCGGCGCGCGCGCCTCCTTCACCGGTCACGCCTCGGCGGGCTGCCTCCACGTGCGCCCGCTGCTCGATCTTAAGTCGGCGGCCGGCGTGCGTGACCTCGAGCGTCTCGCCGAGGAGGTGGGCAGGCTCGTAGCCTCCTATCACGGGGCCATCTCTGGCGAGCACGGCTGCGGGCGGGCCCGCAGCTGGCTCCTGCCAAAGCTTCTCGGCGGCGGCCTGTACGACGCGATGGTCGCTCTCAAGGACGCGTTCGACGGCGAGCGCCTGCTCGGCCCCGGGGTGGTCGTCGAGGGTCCGGGGGTGACGGAGTCGCTGCGTTTCGGTGCCGACTACCGAGCGGGTGGGGCGTGGTCGCCGCGGCTCTCCTACGCCGGCGACGGCGGCTTCGACTTCGTGGTCGAGCGCTGCTTCGGCGCCGGCCTCTGCAAGAAGCTGAGCGGTACCATGTGCCCGCCGGCGGCGGCGACGCGCATGGAGATGCGCACCACGAGGGCGCGCGCGAACGCCCTTCAGGGGGTGCTCTGCGGCGCCGTCCCGCTGGCGGCGATCGGCGAGGACGAGTTCATCGACGTGCTCGGCACGTGCGTGGCCTGCAAGGCCTGCAAGTCGGAGTGCCCGGCGGGCGTCGACATGGCGGCGCTCAAGGCCGAGTGGCTGGCCGAGCTGCACGCCCGCAACGGCACGCCGCCGCTGGCCCGCGTGGTCGGGGAGTTCCGGCGCGTCGCGGCATTGGCCTCGGCGGCGGCGCCGCTGGTGAACGCCGCCGGCCGCACGGGCATCGCCCGCCGGGTCGCCGCCCGCCTCGGGGTTGCGCCCCAGCGGCCGCTGCCGCGCTTCTCACGGAGGCCGCTCACGCGCCGCCTTCGCGGATCGGACGCGCCGGGCTCCGTTGCGCTCTTCGTCGATTGCTTCGTGCAGTTCCAGGAGCCCGGCATCGGGGCGGCGCTGGCTCGTCTCTGTGAGGCCGCTGGGGTGCAGCTCGCCCTCGTGGATGCCGGCTGCTGTGGCCGCACCGACCTGTCGGTCGGGCGAATCGAGCAGGCCCGCGTCAAGGCGGCACGTGCGCTGCGGCCTCTCGCCGAGCGGGCCGCGGCCGGAGACCCCGTCCTCTTCATCGAGCCGAGCTGCCTCTCGATGGTCGTCGACGACTGGCCGCGACTGCTGCCGGGGGATCCGCGTGTGGCGGAGGTAGCGGCGGCAGCGCGGCCCGCGTCGGCGCTTGTAGCGGAGCTGGCGGAGGCCGGCCGCCTGTGTTTCCGGGCCGGCGGCCGCGCCGTGCTGCACGAGCACTGCCACGAGAAGGCGCTCGCTTTCGGCGACGTGACGCGACGCGCCCTCCGCGCGGTTCCCGATCTCGATCTCGAGATCCTCGACGCGGGCTGCTGCGGCATGGCGGGCGTCTTCGGCTACGGGGCGGAGCAGTACGCGGCGAGCCTGGCCATGGCCGAGCGCGCGCTGCTGCCGGCGGTGCGCGCGGAAGGGCCGGAGACGGTCGTGCTCGCGACCGGCACTTCGTGCCGGTCGCAGATCCGCGACCTCGCCGGCCGGGCCGCGCTGCACCCCCTCGAGTTTCTCGCAGCTCGTCTCACACTCGGCCCCGCGTCTGGACGTGCGTGAGCGCCGCCGATTCCGTGGTGTGCGCCGAGTCGCATGGAGACATGCGGCTCCGGCCTCTGTAGAGTGGCGCACATGAATGCCGTGATCCTCATCGCCGGCGTCGTCGGGCTGGCCGTTGCGGCGTACGCAGGCCTCACGCTCTGTCTCGACGCGTGGCGCCGGCGCGAGTACGTCGACATCGCTCTCACAGGGGCGGGAGTCGCCGCGGTGGTGTTCCTGCTCTTGGCGTACGGAGACCATCTGGTGCGGTAGCGCGGCATCGCGAAAGGTTTGACGGTCGTTTGCCGATACTGGTCAGTGCCGCATGAGTGGCGGCTCTCACAGAGACGGTCGGTGCAGGTCTCGACCAGCCCGTCCGTCGACAGAGGGCGTCAGGCCGGCGGTCGTGGAGCCGGCTGTGGTGAGCGTGCGCGGGGAGGTGAACGCATGGTCAAACGCATACTCGTCGTGGACGACGAGGCCGACATCCGGCAACTTGTCTCCGACGTTCTGGAGTCCGAGGGGTACGAAGTGTACCTGGCGGCGAACGGCGAGGAGGCCTTGCGCATGGCCTCGCAGGCCGTGCCCGACCTCGTTCTCCTCGACGTGATGATGCCGGGGGTGGATGGTTTTCGCGTGTGCGAGCGCCTGCGCGCGCACCCCGTGGGGCTCAGGTCGCCGGTCATCTTTCTCACGGCGCGACAGGAGATCGAGGACAAGCTCCTCGGTTTCGAGAAGGGCGCCGTCGACTACGTCACGAAGCCGTTCCACGTCAACGAGCTGCTGGCGCGGATCAGGGTGCATCTCGGAGAGTCGGGGCCGCCGAAGAGCACTGTTCCCAATCCCATGACAAGGAGGGAGCTCGAAGTGCTCAAGCTCCTCGCCAGCGGGAAGACCTACAAGCAGGTCGCGAGCGCGCTCGACCTTTCACAGAGCACCGTGCGCAATCACCTGCACAACGTGTACACCAAGCTGATGGTGGTGGACCGCGCCCAGGCGGTGATCGTCAGCCGCGAGAACGGCTGGATCTAGCGCGCGAAGTTCACGAGACGGCGAACGGCATGTCGTTGATCGACCATGCCACCGAGACGTCGCGTCGCTCTTTGCGACGTCGCTCGCCGAGCGGCCCCGGCCCGGTGACCGGGCCCTGCCGCCGGCGCTCCCCGAACCGCCTGTCGACCACCACCTTGACGTCGTCACGCCCGGTGAAGCGCTCCGTGAGACGATTGTAGAAGAAGTCCTTCAGCGGGCGAGGCACCACGACGATCTGCGTTGGGGCACTCTGTGAAGGCTCGTTCATGGTCACCTCCTCGATTGTCTTACGTTATCACCCCAGGTCTCGTGGCATTCGGCGCGGACGGGCAGATCTCCTTGAACAGGCTCGAAATGGGCGGATCAGCCGTCGTCAGCGGGGACGACGCCGGCCTTCGCTTCCTGCGACGGCTCCCCTGAGGCGCCGGCCACCTCTGCCGCCCCGTCGTGCGCATCGCGCCAGCGGAGCAGCAGGGCGCACAGCCCACCGGTCACGGCGAAGGCCGCACCGACCAGGAAGGCGGTGTTGATCGCCTGCGTGAACCACTCCTTGAAGAAGCGCGCTACGAGCCCGGCGGCGTCCGGCGGCACGTCCGGGCCGCCCAGCGCCGCCCCCATCTGCATGCCGCCCTCCGAGAGGCCGGCGACGACCTTGTCCTTGGCCGCCTGCGGCATGCCGGGGATCGCGCGGATGCCGTTGACGATGTTGGCGGTAACGCGGTTCTGCATTACCGCACCGAGGCTCGCGATGCCGAGCAGGCTCCCCACTTGGCGCATCGTCGAGAGGACGCCGGAGGCGTTGCCTACGCGGTCACGAGGCGCCGCTGCCATGACGACTGTCGTGATGGGGGCCGTGGCGAGGCCGATGCCCGTGCCCGCGACCAGGAAGGGGAAGATCAAGGCCGAGCTGGGCGTGTCGGGGCGAAGCTCATCGTGCCACGGTGTCAGCCCTGCCATCCAGGCGATGCCGAAGGCCAGGCAGAGCATGCCAGCGGCGACGATCCAGCGGCCTCCGAAGCGGTCGCTGAGGCGCCCGGCGAGCGGAGCCGCGATCATGATCACGAGCGACATGGGGCTCATCACGAGGCCCGCCCGCAGGGCGCTGTAGCCGAGCACGGTCTGCAGGAAGATCGGGACGGTGAAGAAGACTCCCATCATGGCGGCGCTCAGGAGGAGCCCGGTGGCGTTGCCGGCCGCGAAGTCGATGCTGCGGAACAGGGAGAAGTCGATGAGCGGTTGGCGCACACGGCTCTCGCGCACGGCGAAGAGCACGAAGGCGACGCCGGCCGCGACGAAGAGCCCGATGATGGTCGCGGAGGTCCAGCCGAGCTTCTGGCCCTCGACGAGGGCGAACGTCAGGCAGAACAACGCGGCCGAGACGAGGCCCACGCCGGGGAGATCGAGCGACTCGACGGCCGTGGGGTTTCTGCTCTCGGGAATGATGCGCAGGGCGAGCAGCACGCCGATGGCTCCGATGGGGATGTTGATGAGGAAGATCCAGCGCCAGCTGGCGGCGTCGACGATCAGTCCTCCGAGGGTGGGGCCGATCGCCGTTGCGAGGCCAGCGACGCCGCCCCAGATGCCCATGGCGGCGCCGCGCCTCTCGAGCGGGAAGACGGCGGGGATGATGCTCAGCGTGGCCGGCATCATCGCGGCGCCGGCGATCCCCTGGACGATGCGGAAGGCGATCAGCCAGCCGGCACTCGGCGCGAGGCCGCAGGCGAGCGAGGCGACTGTGAACAGCACCATGCCCCAGACGAACAGCCGCCGCCGTCCGTAGAGGTCGCCGAAACGGCCGAGCGTTACGAGCAGCACTGCGAAGGAGAGCACGTAGCTGTTCATCACCCACTCGATGCCGCTGAGGTCGGTGTTGAACGCGGCCATGATGCGGGGGAGAGCCACATTCACGATGGTGCCGTCGAGCAGGATCATGAAGAGGCCGAGGCAGAGTACGGCGAGGATCGCCCAAGGGCTGCGGTCTGTCGGGGTGACCGTGGGCGCGGGGGCGGGCGGTCGAGCTGTGCCGTGCGCGGGCGTCATGTGGTCGGCCTGTCTCTGAACTCGGCGATGAGCGCGCGGAGGAAGGCGACCAGGCCGTCGGGGTCGACCGCCGGGTGGCGCGAGTAGACGGCGGCGAAGAGCTTGCGCCAGTGCTCGAAAAGCCTCTCGGCGTACGCCGAAGCCTGGCCGGCGAGCCTGACGCGCACCACGCGCCGGTCGCTCTCGTCGGGCTCGCGCTGCACGATGCCCCGGGCGACGAGGCGCGCCACGAGCTCGGTGGCCGCGGCGCGCCCGATGCCGAGCCCGGCGGCCAGCCCGCTCATGGTGGCGGAGCCGTGGTGAGCGAGGTATACGACGGCCCTTCTCTGGCTGCCGGTCAGTTCCTCGCCGGCCGGCAGAAGCCCGGCGCGTCCGTGCGGAATCGCCTCGTAGAGCGTTACGGCGAGCTCGGGCAGGAGCTGCGCGAGCTGCGCCGTGGTCTCGTGCGTCGGTATCGCTGTGTTCGTCCGCGTTGTCATGCGGCCGCGATTATACTTCGATATTCGAACAATTCAAATAACGTAGTATATCGGTGCGTCGACTACCAGGGGCGGCCCGTTCGCAGTGTAAGCTTGACAGCGGAACTTGCCCATGATCGCCGACTATCACATCCACACACCTCTCTGCGGGCACGCGGAAGGGGAGCCGCGCCGGTATATCGAGCGCGCTCTCGAGCTCGGCATGACCGAGATGGGCTTCTCCGACCATCTGCCCATGGTCGTCGGCTGGAAGCCGGGGTACTCCATGCGCCGCAGCGAGCTCGACGGCTATGTCACGCTGGTGCGGTCACTCGCCGGCGAGTACGCACCCGCCATCAGGATCCTGCTGGGGATCGAGGCCGACTACTTCCCTGCGGCGGAGGCCGAGATCGCAGCTCTGCTGGCCGACTACCCGTTCGACTACGTCATCGGCTCGGTGCACTTCCTCGGCGACGGTTTCGCCTACGATCACTCCGACAACCGCGGCCGCTACGAGGATCTGGGCGTCGACCGCATCTACCTCGAGGCGTACGAGCTCGTGGCCGCCGCCGCCGGCAGCGGCCTCTTCGACGTCATCGGGCACTTCGACCTCCCCAAGAAGTTCGGCCACCGGCCGGCGGACGCAGAGCGCGTCGCGGCCGCCGCGGGCGCCGCGCTCCAGGCGGTCAAGCGGGCGGGCGCGGCCATCGAGCTCAACACTGCCGGGTGGCGCAAGCCGGTCGGCGAAGCCTACCCGGCGCTCGATCTTCTGACCGAGGCCGCCGGCCTCGACATCCCGCTCACTTTCGGCTCGGACGCGCACCGCCCCGAGGAGGTAGGCGACGGCTTCGGGCGAGCCATCGATCTCGCTCGCGAGGCCGGGTACGGCGCCACGCTGCGGCTGTCCACACGGCGGCCGGAGCGCCTGTCGTGAGTATCGTGGGCCGCCGTCTCCTAGCGATCCACAATCCGCATTCCTCGGGCGGCAGCTTCCGGCGCGACGTGCCCCTCATCGTCGCGGCGCTGCGAGGACTCGGCTACGAGGTGGAGGAGCGCGAGACGGACGCTGTCGGTGAGGCTACGCGTCTCGCGGCGGAGGGCGTCCGCGACGGATTCGACGTCGTCTGCGCGATCGGCGGAGACGGCACCGTCAATGAGACGCTCAACGGCCTCGCCGGCAGCGAGACGCCGCTGGCGATCATCCCCACCGGCACCGTCAACGTCCTGGCGATGGAGCTGGGTATCCCGCTCGAGCCGCCCGACGCCGTGAAGGCCCTGGCGGACGCTTCGCTCTCCTGGATCGACCTCGGCCTCATCGGCGATCGCTACTTCGGCCTCATGGCCGGCATCGGCATGGACGCTGCCGTTGTGGCCTCGGTGAAGCCGGCCATGAAGAAGGCGCTCAGGGAGGTCGCGTTCGCCGTCCAGGGGTTGACGACCTATCTCACGCAGGAGGAGCCGCGCATCCGCGTGACCACCGCGGAGCGGACGGTCGAGGGGTACTTCGCCGTGTTCGGCAACGCCTCGAACTACGCCGGAGGCTTCAGCATCACGCCGCGCGCCGACATGCGCGACGGCCTGCTCGACGTCTGTGTGCTCAAGGACAAGTCGCTACTCACGACCATCTCATACTGGACGGCTGCACTGGCTCACGCTCATCTCAAGCACCCCAAGGTGGAGTACTTTCGCACCGAGTCCGCGGATGTCGCCACCGTGGAATCCGGCAAGGAAGTGCTTGTGCAGACCGACGGCGAACTCGCCGGCAAGCTGCCGCTCAGATGCTGTGTGGTGCCGCGCGCTCTCCGCGTGCTGGTGCCGTAGCGCAGCCGTCAGTCCGCCTGAAGGCCCATCATCCGGGCGAGGGCGCGCAGGCTCTCTACGTAGGTTTTCTGGGTCTTGGCGTCGTGCGCGGCGATCTCTTCGGGCGTGGCGACGGGGACGATCTTGAAGGCCGGGTTGTCGAAGATGTGGAGCTCGAGCGACTCTCCCTGTTCGTAGGGCCGGTGATTGAACATCTTGCTGAGCAGGTGCTCCGCGGTCTGTTCGCCGATCGCCAGCACGTAATGCGGGGTCGTGATGGCGATCTCCTGGGAGAGGAAGGGATAGCAGGCGTCCAGCTCGGCGGTCGTGGCGCTGCGGGTGTCGTGGCCGCTTCGCGGCACGCACTTCATGAGTGTAGTGACGTAGACGAGTTCCGCGCTCGTTTTGAGGGCCGGCATGTAGTCGGCCAGCGCCTGGACGACGGTGCTGCCGGCCGGCTTCGCCGCCTGTTCGTCTTCAAGGCTGGGGTGGAGGGAGACGACCATGAGCGTGCAGTGCGGGTGGCCTTCCCCGGGGACGGCGCGGAGCCGGCAGGCGGTGAGATCTGCGCACTGCCTGCATTCGCCGATGCTCCGCGCCAGCCTGTCGAGCTGCTCGAGCGCATCTTCCATCTCGGTCCCTCCTGTCTCGGGGCCGGCTGCGAGGAGGCGCCGGCCGGTGCTCAGGCGCCGCTCGCGCCCGTTCGGTACTCACAGACGATCGCCGGTGGAGCGCCTGCCAGGACGAGCATGAGCTCGTCGTCAAACGGCGCCAGGACCACGTTGAGCTCGTCGAACTCGAAGGACATGTACTTCGCTCGCCGCTGGTGCAGCTCGCCGGCGAGGCGTGCTCCTATGTCGATGGCCCCGGCGACCTGCGCGGCGACCGCGTCGGCGTCGATGGAAGGATCGGCGTCGGCTGCAACCACGAACCCGTCGCACGAGATGAGAAGGGCGGCCCGCATGCCGGGTATCGCCCGGTACGGGGCAAGCCTGGCGGCGAGCGCATCTGCGTGGTCGCTCACGGCGCCTCCAGTGCGGTCTCGAGTTGGGTACGTATGCTTGCGTCGAAGGCCGCGGCTGCGGGTTCGTCTCTGAAGACCCGCGTGAGCCCGTCACGCGAGCCGGCGAGCTCGCTGAGGAAGATGCTGCCGCGGGCGAGCGGTGTGCCGTCGCTGTCGGCAAGGGAGCCCTCAAGGGGCAGCCGGATGAGGACGTCGCCGCGGAGGAAGAGCTGGGTCACCTCACGACCTGAGAGCCTCACCCGCACGCGCACGGCGACTCCTGCGGGCACATGCTCGTTGCTGACGTCGATCTCCACATGGCGAAGACTAGCACGGCCTTGGGGAGTGGCAAGACGCGGCCCTTCGGAGGGCCGTCGCGTCATTGATTGACGGCCATGGCGGCCGCGGGTGTGGCCGCCAGGCGACCGGCTTCGCTTCGCGGCTTCGGGCGAGCGGCGGCGAGGAGCTCGGCGTCGCTGCCGGCCTCGGGGAAGGAGGCGACGCCGGTGGCCAGGGTGCGCGCGTGCGCCGCGGGGATGACGTCGCCGACGTCGCCGGCGATCGCCGCGACGAGGGCGCTGGCTTCGTGGCGCGAGCGGCCGGGCAGAACGAGGACGAATGAGCCCGGCGCCACGTGGAAGACGCGATCGTCGTCGGAGAGACGGAGATCGATGTGGTGCGCGACGGTGCGGGCGAGCAGGTCGCCGTCGCGAGCGCTCCACGAGGCGGGCGTCACGCGACGACGCGGGAGACGCAGAGTGGCGACGCTCAGCGTGCCGCCACGGGCGCGGGCCTGGTCGATCTCGCGCCTGAGCAGCTCGCGCAGCCGCCTGGCGGCCTGGATCTCTGTTGCGGGATCGCCGGCGGTCGCGCGCCGGCGCCCCGCGGGCCGGGTCTTCAGCCTGGTCGCGGCGATCCATCCGCCGCAGCACAGGAGCGTGATCTTGGCGATGGCTGCCGCGCGGCTGCCGGCGAGGCTCGGGTCGGCGATGGCCAGCACGACGATCAGCAGAACAGCCGGCGTGATGAGGTAGGGCCACTCGTCGCGCGGCGCCCCGGCGAGCTGACCCAGGGCCAGGATCGGAACGCCGCCCAGGAGCCAGCTTGTGGCGCCCCCCGACAAGGCGAGCACGCAGCCGAGGAGCAGCCAGTCGACGACGATGAACGAGTACGCGAGGTCGGGGCCGCGGGTGTGAGCCACCCTGACGGAGCCGACGCCGACGACCGCTGCAAGCAGGGCCGTGAAGGCCGCCGCCTGGTGGCCGGTGGCGAGGGCGATGAGGGCGAGCAGGGCGAAGAACGCCGTGCGGTAGCGGCCTCGGAGGACGGCCGGTGTGAGCCGCCCGCGACGCGGGCGGCTCAAGGTCGCGCCGTCCAGGGCAGGGCGTGAATGCAGGATACGCACGGCATGAATGCGGCATTCGCGGTCGCCGGCGAGACTCCTTCGCTGCGACTGCGGCGCGTGCCGCCGTCTGCCGGGCGATGGCGGAGCTCCGGGCGTCGGCTATAATCGATGCCCCGTGGAACGAGCACTCCTCCTGTCCGGTAACGAGGCCATCGCTCACGGCGCCGTCCGCGCCGGGGCGCGCTTCGCGTGCGGCTACCCGGGCACTCCCTCCACCGAGATCGTGGAAACGCTGGCCGCCGTCGGGGACATCCACGCCGAGTGGTGCATCAACGAGAAGGTCGCGCTGGAGACGGCGGTCGGGGCTTCACTGGCCGGTGTGCGCTCCCTCGTAACGATGAAGCACGTCGGCCTGAACGTCGCCGCCGACCCGTTCATGACGCTCGCCCTGACCGGCGTGAACGCCGGCCTCATTATCGTGAGCGCCGACGACCCGGGTATGCACTCCTCCCAGAACGAACAGGACAACCGGATGTACGCGAAGTTCGCGAAGATCCCGATGCTCGAGCCGGCCGACAGCCAGGAGGCCTACGAGTTCCTGGCCGAGGCATTCGCCCTCTCGGAGGAGTTCGACACGCCGGTGCTGCTGCGCACCACCACGAGGGTGTCTCACGGCCGTGGGCTGGTCACACCGCGTGTTCCGATCGCCGTGGAGGAGCGCGCGTACGAGCAGGACATGAGCAAGTACGTCATGGTGCCGCAGAACGCCCGCGCCCGGAACCGCGTGCTTCTGCAGCGGCAGGAGGATCTCCGCCGCAGAGCCGAGGAGTCTCGGCTGAATGTCCTTGAGGCCGGCACGGCCGACGTCGGCATCATCGCCGCCGGTATCGCCTACACTTACGCGCGCGAGGCTTTTCCCGAGGCGTGGTTCCTCAAGCTCGGCATGTCCAACCCGCTGCCGTACGCGAAGGTCGCGCGCCTGTACCAGCACGTCTCGCGGGTGGCGGTCGTAGAAGAGCTCGATCCGTTCATCGAGGAGCAGGTGCGGGCGCTCGGGCTGCCCGCCGTCGGCAAGGAGGTCATCCCCTCCGACGGCGAGCTCAACCCGGACGTCGTCTTCCACGCGCTGGAGTCCTTCGTCGCGCGCAAGGCGCCGCGGCGGCGCCGGCCGGTCTTTCCCCCGGCGCCTCGGCTGGCGGAGCCACCGCAGCCCACGCCAGGTTTGCCGCTGCGCCCGCCGGTCCTCTGCCCGGGGTGCTCCCACCGCACCGTCTTCACGGCCTTGCGGCGGCACAAGCTGGCGCCGATGGGCGATATCGGCTGCTATACGCTGGGGGCGCTGCCTCCGCTCTCCCGGGTGGACACCTGCCTCTGCATGGGCGGATCCATCGGCATGATGGCGGGCTTCAACAAGGCGCTCGGGCGCAAGGCGGCCGCAGCCGTCATCGGCGACTCCACCTTCTTCCACTCCGGCATCACGTCGCTCATCGACGCGCGCTACAACGGCGCCGAGGGCCTGGTCGTGGTGCTCGACAACCGCACCACGGCGATGACCGGCCACCAGGGCCATCCGGGCACAGGCGTCCGCGCCGACCACAGCCAAGGCCCGTCCGTCGACATCCAGCGGCTCTGCGAGGGGGTCGACGTGCGGTGCACGACAGTTCCGGCCGGCGAGTTCAAGGCGGTTGAAGCCGCGCTCAAGGCGGAGGTGGCGACGGCCGGGTTGGGCGTTATCGTGGCGGTGGGCCCGTGCGCGCTGACGAAGCCGCGCACCGGCGACTCGATCGTCGTTGACGAAGAGCGCTGCAACCTCTGTGGTCTGTGCCTGGCGATCGGCTGCCCGGCTCTGGTGCCGGGCGACGACGCGGTCGCCATCCTCGGATCCTGCACCTCCTGCGGGCTGTGCGTCGACGTGTGCCGCCGCGGCGCCTTGCGCATCGTGAGTCCCAGTGAGGGCGGAGAATGAACGGCACGACCACGGTGTCGCTGGTGGGCGTCGGCGGCCAGGGAATCCTGCTCGCCTCCCACATCCTGGCGGCCACCGCCGCCGCAGCCGGCTTCGACGTCAAGGTCAGCGAGGTCAAGGGCATGTCCCAGCGCGGCGGGAGCGTGCTCAGCACCGTGCGCTTCGGTCAGCGCGTCTGGTCGCCGGTGTTCGGGCGCGCGGACGTCGTGATCGCCACCGAGCTGCTCGAGGCGCGCCGCGGCCTGGATCTGCTCGTGCCGCGCGGCGCCCTCATCTGCGCTGCCACGACACGCATCCCCCCGGGCTCTGTGCTGCGCCGGGAGGAAGAGTACCCCGACGATCTCGCGTCGGCCGCGGCCGCTCGCGGGCAGCGCCTGATCGCCGTCGACGCCGAGAGCCTCGCGCGCGAGGCCGGCAATCCACGAACCGTCAACGTTGCGCTGCTGGGCGCCGCCAGCGTCGTGCTCACGTTCTCCGAAGACGCCTGGCAGAGCGGCCTGGCTGCAGCGATTCCGGAACGACATCTCAAGGCCAACGAGCGGGCGTTCGCCCTCGGTCGCGACGCCGCCGGCCAGGGGGATACGCGATGAAGGTCACGCAGGTAACGGTCTTTCTCGAGCATCGCAGTGGGCGGCTTGCGGAGGTCGCCAGGCTTCTCGGCGCCGCCGGCATCAACATTCGCGGGTTCTCGACGACCGAGGCGGCCGAGTACGGCATCCTCCGCCTCATCGTCCCCGATCCGGAGCTGACGCGGCGCGTGCTGCACGACGCCGGTTTCGCGACCCAGCTCTCGTCGGTGATCTGCGTGCACGTTCCCGACAAGCCCGGAGGGCTTGCCCGCGTGCTCGACGAGCTCGCCGCTGTCGGCGTCTCGATCGAGTACCTGTACAGCATCTCTTTCGAGGTCATATGCTTCGCCGTCCACGACATCGACCGGGCCGTCGAGTTGCTCTCGGGCACGGTCGACCTCTTCAGCGACGAGGAGGTCCGCGCCCTGTGAGCCTGCTACACGCCTCGGAAGAGCATCTGGCAGCGGACTGCGCCGGCGGCCTGCTCTGGCAGCCGGCGGCCGAGACGCTCGATCGTGAGCAACTCGTTGCGTTGCAGGCAGCCCGGCTGCGCGAGACGCTGCAGAGCGTCTTCGACGACGTGCCGTGGTATCGCCGGAAGCTCATCGACGCTGGGGTCGTGCCGGGCGACGTCAAGACCATCGCCGACGCGGCCGAGCTTCCCTTCACGACGAAGATCGACCTCCGCGACAGTTACCCCTTCGGCCTGCTGGCGCGCGCGCGCGAGGATATCGTTCGAGTCCATGCCTCCTCCGGGACCACCGGCAACCCCACCACGGTCGCCTATACGCGGGGGGATGTCGAGCTCTGGGCCGACCTGATCGCCCGCACGCTGGCGGCCGGTGGCGTGAGGCCGGGAGACCTGCTGCAGAACGCGTACGGTTACGGTCTCTTCACCGGTGGACTCGGCCTGCACTACGGCGCCGAACGTCTCGGCTGCACGGTGGTGCCGATCTCCGGCGGCAACACGGAGCGGCAGCTCAAGATCATGCGCGACTTCGGCGCTACGGCGCTGAGCTGCACGCCCTCATACGCGATGTATCTGGGCGAAGCCGCGCGGGATCACGGTCTGCGCCCCGAGGATCTCCCTATCCGTGTGGGGTTCCACGGTGCGGAGCCCTGGACCAACGAGCTGCGCGTCCAGATCGAAGCCGCTCTCGGCATCGACGCCCTCGACATCTACGGCCTCTCCGAGATGGGCGGGCCGGGCGTCGCCTTCGAGTGCCTCTGCAAGGACGGCATGCACATCAACGAAGATCACTATCTGGGGGAGATCGTCGATCCCGAGACGCTGCGCCCGGTGCCCGACGGACAGGTCGGCGAACTGGTATTCACCACGCTCTCACGGCAGGCCCAGCCGCTGATCCGCTATCGCACTCGTGATCTCTGCAGGCTGATCCACGAGCCCTGCGCCTGCGGTCGTTCCTCGGTGCGCATGTCCAAGACGCTCGGCCGCAGCGACGACATGCTGATCATCAGAGGCGTCAACGTCTTCCCCAGCCAGATCGAGGAGGTGCTGATGCGCATCCCCGAGATCGAGCCGCACTACCAGATAGTCGTCGATCGCCAGGGCTACCTCGACGTCATCGAGGCCTGGGTCGAGGTCGGCGAGGACGTCTTCGCCGAGACGATGGGGGATCTCGAGCGCTTCCAGCGCAAGGTCGAGGCCGAGATCTCCAACGTGCTCAACATCCACGTGGTCGTGAAGCTCAAGGAGCCCAAGTCGATCCAGCGCTCCGAGGGTAAGGCCGTGCGCGTGATCGACCGGCGCAAACCGCTCTAGGCTCGGGGGAGGGCTGTCGCCGAGGCGGCAGGCCTGCGGCTGGTCAGGCCGTCGTCAGCTGAGGAGGCCGATGAGCCAGCGCCCGAGCGCGCCGGCGAGGCCCGTGGAGCCGTCGCCGGTGGCGGCCGCGCACCCGGGCAGATCCCGACGCTGCCACAGATCCTGATTTCGCCAGGTTGTCGCCGGCGCGGCGCTCTTCGTGGGCGTCGGCGTGGGTTTGGGCGTGGTCGGCGTGGGCGTCGGCGTGGGTTTGGGCGTGGTCGGCGTGGGCGTCGGCGTGGGCTTCACCGTCGGCCTGATGGTCTTGGTGTCTGTAGGCGTCGCAGTTGCCGTAGGCGAGGGCTTGGACGACGTCGAGGGCGATGGAGACGGCGACTTGCCGGAGAGCTTGCCCTTCCAGTTGCCGAAGGTCCAGGGGTGCTGCTTGAAGCTGGGATGAGGCCCGTCCCCGAGCACAGCGGCGAAGAACTTGGCCCACATCGGTGCGCAGTAGGTGCCGCCGTAGGCGCCGCTCATCGGCGAGTTCTTGTCTATGTCGCCCATCCACACAGCGGCGGCGAGGTTGGGCGTGTAGCCGCAGTACCACACGTCCCAGCCGTTCTCGGTGGTGCCGGTCTTGCCCGCGCGCGGGTACGGGAAGTACGCGCCTGTGGCGGAGCCGGTGCCCGGCGACACGGTGACGGTCTCCAGGATCTTGGTGACGGCCGATGCGGCGCCGGGGGGGATGGCGCGCTGCCCCTTCGTGCTGGGCTTCCAGTCGACGCGCCCGCTGGGGAGGACGACCTTCACGATCGCCTCGGGCTTGTGGCGGACGCCGCTGCCGGCCAGCGTTGCGTAGGCGTTGGCCATCTCCAGCGGGGTCACGCCCGAGGTACCGAGGGTGACAGAGGGCACCGCGGCCAGCGAGCTGCTGATGCCCATCTTGTGTGCGGTGTCGACGGTGCTCTGCGGCCCGACGTCGACGGAGAGCTGGGCGTACACGACGTTGTCGGAGATCGTGGTCGCTGCGGCCACGCTCTCCATACCACCGGGGCCGTCGCCGTTCACGACCCACGGAGGTGCATATGAGCCCATGGGGATGACGCAGGGGCTCTTGGAGGGGTAGTAGGTGGTGTAGGGGTTCATGCCGCGCAGGATCGCAGCGGTGAGCGTGAAGGGCTTCATGGAGGAGCCCGCCTGGCGCTTGGCCTGCCAGGCGAGGTTGAACTTCTGCTGCTTGTAGTCGAGGCCGCCGACCATCGTGCGGATATAGCCATTGCGGGGGTCGATGGCCACCAGCGCCGCAGACGGCTTGAAGCCGAAGTTGAGCGGCCCGGTGGTCTCTTTGATGATCTCGATCGCCTTGCTCTGCCAGGCAAGGTCAAGCGACGTGTGCACTCGCAAGCCGCCCTCGAAGACCTGGCGGGAGCCGTAGTGCTTCGTGAGCACCCGGGTAACGTAGTCGGTGAAGTAGTCGGCCAGCGGGTTTGATGAGGCGGGCGGGTGCTTGTAGACGCGAACCTTCTTTCGCTTGGCCGCGTCGGCCTTCGCCTGCGTGATGTAGCCCTGGTCGGCCATGGCCTGAAGCACGAGGTCGCGGCGCTTCTTGGCTTCCGTGGAATCATTGGCGGGGTTGAAGGCTGAGGGCGCCTTGGGCAGCGCCGCCAGCAGCGCCGCCTGGGTGAGGTTGAGATCCGAGACGTGCTTGTGGAAGAAAGTGCGCGCCGCGGCCTCGGCGCCGTACGCGTTGGCGCCGTAGAAGATGGTGTTGAGGTAGGCGGTGAGGATCTTGTCTTTCGACCAGCGATCCTCGAGTTGCCAGGCAAGGACGGCCTCGCGGATCTTGCGGGTGTACGTCTGCTCGTCGCCGACATAGGCGTTCTTCACGTACTGCGAGGTGATCGTGGAGCCGCCCTGCACGATGCCGCCGGCGCGGATGTTCTCGACGAAAGCGCGCACGACTCCCTGGAAGTCGACCCCGTGATGCGCGTAGAAGCGCTCATCCTCGATGGCCACCGTGGCCTGCTTGAGGACCTCCGGGATCCGGGCGCTGCTGACGAGCGTGCGGTTCTCGGCGCCGTGGAGCTCAGCAATCTTCTTGTTGTGCCGGTCGTAGATGACCGTGTTCCTGGCCAGGGGATTGCGGGCCGACGTCTCGAGAGAGGGCAGATTGCGGGAGAGCGCGAACAGGGCGCCTGCGCCGACCCCGAGGGTCGCGACGACGAGCAGGGTCAGCACCGCGAGGACGAAGCGGAGCCAGCCGAGGCGCCGGCGCTTCTTGGCTTTCGCCTTGTCGCGGCGCTTGCGGCTGTGCCGCGCGGTGTCTTCGGCCGAGACGCTGTATCGGGTGTAGTCAGCCACGCTCGTCATTCTACAAGACTGTGGCGGCGCAGGTTTTCCGACCGTCTTACGCAGGCGCTCAGCCGCGGCTGCCGTCTCCCCCCTGCGCCGGCTCCTTCTTCGTCTGCGCCATGCGCGCCACGATGATCGACGCTTCGCAGAGGGTTGCGATCGGCAAGAGCATCGCGAGCTACGGGAAGGCGTCCGGTCCGGGCGCGATAACTGCAGGAAGCAGCGCTTCTCGTCAGGCGTGAAGACCGGGGTTCCCGGCGGGGAAGGGCGAAGAAGCTGCCGTAAAGCATAGTTGGCACCCGGGGCAGAGAGATGCCCTGCTCGGCGGCGTCCCACTCGGTTGCGTGCGTCTTGCGCGCTTTGCTACAGTACGGACGCCGCGGCTGCAGGCAGGCTGCAGTCCCGGATTCGGCGGATGCGGACCTCCAAGTGACGAACGCACACCTCATCAACTGGCTCTATGTGTGGCTCTTCATCGCGGCTGGCGGTGCGCTGGTGGTTCTCATCCTGCTTGTGTCCAAGGTGGTGAACCCCAGTCACCCCTCGGTGGAGAAGTTCTCCGCGTACGAATGCGGCATTCCGCCTGTGGGCAGCCCGTGGGCTCCGTTTGCCGTGCGGTACTTCGTCTTCGGCCTTCTCTTCCTCGTCTTCGACGTGGAGGCGGCCTTCCTGTTCCCGTGGGCGCTGGCGTTTCGCGGTCTCGGCACTGCCGGCTTCGTGGCGGCGCTCGTGTTCATTGCCGTGCTGGGGTTCGGTCTGCTGTACGTATGGCGTAAGGGGGCGCTCGAGTGGGCCTGAGTGGCGCGACCGGGAAGCTCGCAGGGCTGCGATTCCCGAAGCTTGAGCATTTCCAGCAGTCCAACATCATCACCACTACGGCCGACCTCGTCTTCAGCTGGGCGCGCTCACACTCCGTGTTCCCCTTCACGTACGGCCTCGCCTGCTGCGCGATCGAGATGCTGAGTTCCGGCTTCGCCCGCTTCGACGTCTCCCGGTACGGAATGGAGGTGTTCCGGCCTTCGCCTCGTCAGTGCGATCTGATGATCGTGGCGGGGACAGTCAGCGAGAAGATGGCGCCTGTGCTGGTGCGGCTCTACGAGCAGATGGCCGAGCCCAAATGGGTGATCAGCCTGGGCTCGTGCGCCAACAGCGGAGGGCCGTTCTACGACGGCTACGCGGTGGTCAACGGCGTCGACAAGCTGGTGCCCGTCGACGTGTACATCCCCGGCTGCCCGACGCGTCCCGAGGCGCTCTTTCAGGGGCTGCTCGAGCTTCAGGGCATAATCCAGCAGCACAAGTTCGTGGTCGAGAAGCCGTCCCCGACGCCGGCAGAGAAGGGCTAAGGCGTGGCGCTCCAGATCGGCACTAACCCGCTTGCGCTCGACGCGCTTGTCGAGCTGCTCGTCACCGAGTTCGGCGGCGAGCTGCGCGATGTGCGCTCACAGGAGCCCTGGACAGTCGTCGCGCGCTGCGAAGCCGCACAGCTGAAGGCCGTCGCGCGGCGCCTTCGCGAGCACGCCGAGGTCGGGTACGAGACGCTCAACTTCATCGCCGGAGTCGACAGGGTCTCAAGCCTCGAGGCTGTCTATCACCTCTACTCGTGGAAGACCAATACCTACCTCGAGCTCCACGTCGAGCTGCCGCGCGAAGCCGCCGAGGTCGGCACCGTCACCGACGTATGGCCGGCGGCCGACTGGCATGAGCGGGAGGCGTGGGACATGCTTGGCATTCGCTTCGCCGGTCACCCCGACCTGCGCCGGATCCTTCTCAAGGACGACTTCGTCGGCCACCCGCTGCGCAAGGACTACGTCGATAGCGCCAGGAACCACCCGCATGTTTGACCACTTCGCGACACCTGAGCCCGACGAGGCGCTCAAGCTCGCGTTGCGGCGCATCGAGGAGTCGAAGGATCGCGGCGAGGGCTCCGACCTCGAGGGCCTCGCCCTCAACGAGGTCGTGGTCAACATGGGGCCGCAGCACCCTTCCACGCACGGCGTTCTGCGCCTGCTGGTCACGCTGGACGGCGAGCTCGTCAAGGACGTCATCCCCGTCATCGGGTACCTGCACCGCTGCAAGGAGAAGCTGGCCGAGAAGCGCACCTACTACCAGTACATCCCGATCCTCGATCGCACCGAGTACGTCGCGGGCATTAACTGTGAATGGGCGTACGTGATGACGGTCGAGAAACTCGCCGGGATTACACCGACGCGGCGGGCGGAGTTCATCCGCGTCGCCACCGCCGAGCTCAACCGTATCGCCAGCCACCAGGTGGCGCTCGGCACCTTCACCGCCGACCTCTCCCCTCTGGGGACGGCCATGGCCTTCTATTCGTTCCGCGACCGCGAGCTGATCCTCGACCTCCTCGAGGAGGTTAGCGGCGGGCGCATGATGTTCAACTATTTCCGCTTCGGCGGCGTCCGCGACGACCTTCCCGACGGCTGGGTCGAGAAGTGCCGCGACCTCATGCGGCGGATGCCGAAGCTCATTGACGAGTACGAGGCGCTGCTCGACGACAACGCCACCTTCCTGCAACGCTGCGTGGGTAAAGGTGTCATCAGCCAGCAGGACGTCGTCGACTACGGCATCACCGGCCCCAACGCGCGCGCCTCGGGTGTCGCGCTGGATCTCCGCCGCACGCGGCCGTACTCCGTGTACCCGGAACTCGACTTCGCAGTCTGCACCGCCACCCACGGCGACATCTTCGACCGCTACAGAGTGCGTATCGACGAGATGCGTGAATCGGCCAAGATCGTCGAGCAGTGCCTCGACATGATGCCCGGCGGTCCGGTGCGCCTCGGCTCGCGGCGCGCGCCCTACGTCATCGCGCCGCCGCCCGGCGCCTGCTATGTCGGCCTGGAGAACCCCCGCGGCGAGTTCGGCACGTACATTGTGAGCGACGGGTCGCGGTATCCGTACCGGCTCAAGTTCCGCGACCCCTGCTTCTGCAACCTGCAGATCTTTCCCAAGCTCCTGCGTGGCAACAAGATCGCCGACGCGGTGGCCATCTCGGGGAGCATCGACCTGATTCTGGGAGGGATCGACCGCTAGATGGATCTCATGGAGCTCATCCTCGGCGTACTTCGCGCCCTGCTCTTTGTGGTGATCGCCTACGCGGTGGTGTTCGTGGCGGCGCTCGTCAACATCATCTTCGAACGTCGCGCTCTCGCGGTCATGCAGGATCGCCTCGGGCCCAACCGCACCGGGCCACAGGGTGTATTCCAGAGCGTCGCCGACGCCTTCAAGATGATTGGCAAGGAGGACTTCCGGCCGACGCTCGCCGACCCGTATCTCTTCACGCTGGCGCCGATTCTGGTCATGTTTGGCGCCGTTGCCATACAGGTCGTGCTCCCGTACACGGGCGGCCTCATGGCGACCGATCTCGACGTCGGAATCATCTTCATCGTCGCAATCTCCAGCTTCACGACGCTGGCCCTCCTGCTCGGCGGCTGGTCCTCGCGCAACAAGTGGTCACTGGTCGGGGCGCTTCGCGCCGCCGCTCAGATGATCTCTTACGAGGTGCCCATGATCCTCGGCCTGCTGGTCGTCGCCATGATCGTGGGCTCGCTCAGCCTCAAGGACGTCGTGGCCGCCCAGGCCGGTTACCAGTGGATCGCGTTCTACGCGCCCTTCACCTTCCTGCTCTTCTACATCCCGTCGATCGCCGAACTTAATCGCGGCCCGTTCGACCTTCCCGAATCCGAGTCCGAGCTCGTCGGCGGCTACGGCACCGAGTACTCAGGAATGCGGTTCGGCATGTTCTTCCTCAACGAGTATGCGGGAATGACCATCATGTCGATGGTGGTCGTCACCTTGTTCTTCGGCGGCTGGCAAGGGCCGTGGGCGGACGCCGTGGTCTTCTGGGGCGTCTCCTGGATCGGCCTCCTGTGGTTCGTCCTCAAGGCGTACATCCTCGTTTTCACGCTGATCTGGGTCCGGCTCACGTTACAGCGCCTGCAGGCCGACCAGCTCATGGCCTTCGCCTGGAAGGTCCTCATCCCATTGGGCTTCCTCAACATCCTGGGGAGCGCCGCCGTCATTCTGTGGGCGCCTCACTGGAAGATCGCAATGGCCATCTTCAGCTGGGCCTCCCTGATCGCCTTCGTGGCCCTCTTCGACCCGATCCTCAAGTGGCGTCTGCGTAAGCAGCGCGAGCGCCTCCCGGTGGTGAACGCCTGATGCTCGGCATTATCAAAGCGATGTGCACGACGCTGAGTCATCTGCCCAAGAAGAAGACCACCGTGCAGTACCCTGAGCAGCGCGAGCTCCTGCCTGAGCGCAGTCGCGGCCTCATCCGGATGGTCGTCGACCCGGAGACTGGTGAGCCGCGGTGCCGCGCGTGCACGGTCTGCGAGACCACCTGCCCTGCGCAGGTGATCCGGGTCAACTACGAGAGCACGTACGATCTCCCGGCCCCCAACGCGGCGCGCATCGCCGAGGTGCGTCTGGCCGTGCAGCCTGACGTCGATCTCACGCTGCTCCAGCCGGTGATCGACGACCAGCGTGAGCACGGCAAGGAGATCATCGCCGTGCTGCAGAATGTGCAAGACGTTTACGGCTATCTGCCGCGGGCTGCGCTGCAGGAGGTCGCCCTCCAGACCGGCACGCCGCTCTCGCAGATCTACGGCGTCTCCAGCTTCTACAACCAGTTCCGGCTGTCGCCCATCGGCAAGCGCCTCATCGATGTGTGTCACGGTACGGCCTGCCACGTCGCCGGGGCGCCGCAGATCACTGAGGCTCTCGAAGAGGAGCTGGGCATCGCCGACGGCAAGACGACCAGCGACAGGGAGTTCACGCTGAGCTCCGTGGTGTGCATGGGCGCGTGCTCGCAGGCGCCCGTCATGCGTATCGGCGACCAGACCTTCGGCAATCTCACCCCCGACAAGACACGCAGGATCATCCGCGACCTCATGACGCAGGTCGGGGCCAAGAAGGGGTGACGCGAAACCATATGACCGACGATCTCACCAGGAACACGGCCCAGAGCGGCGGCGAGCAGGCCGCCGAGGCGCGCAACGTCAAGGTCTCGCAGGCCGCCGACGGCCGCTTGCGCGTGAGCGTGTGCGCCGGCACGGCCTGCGTGTTCGCGGGGTCGATGGCCGTCCACGACGCCTTCGTCGAGGAGGTCGAGGCGGCGGGGCTCAAAGACCGGGTCGAGGTCTCGATCATCGGCTGCCACGGCCTCTGCACGCAGAGCCCCGTGGTCGTCGCCTCGGACGACGTGTTCTACGGCAAGGTCAAGCTTAAGGACGTCAAGGCGATTGTCGGCGAGCATCTGGTGGACGGCGCCCCGGTCGAGAGGCTCATCTACAAGGATCCCGCGACCGGCGAGGCCGTGCGCGACTGGCACGAGATCGGGTTCTACCGTGAGCAGACACGTATCGCCCTGCGCAACGTGGGCATCGTCAACCCCGAGAGCATCGACGATGCGCTGGCGCGCGGCAGCTACGAAGCGGCGCGTACGGCGCTTACGACGATGACGCCGGACGAGATCATCGAGCTGGTGGAAGCGTCCGGCATCCGTGGGCGCGGTGGCGCCGGGTTCCCCACCGGCGCCAAGTGGCGGGTCGCGCGACAGTCCTCGGGGGACGAGAAGTACGTCATCTGCAACGGCGACGAGGGCGACCCCGGCGCGTTCATGGACGCCTCCATCATGGACGGCGATCCGCACGCCGTGCTCGAGGGCATGCTGATCGCCGGCTTCGCGATCGGCGCACACGAGGGCTACATCTTCGTGCGCGCCGAGTACCCCCTGGCGGTCAGGCGCCTCAGAGCGGCGATCGCCGCCGCCGAGGAGCGCGGGTATCTCGGCGACGATATCTTCGGCTCCGGCTGGCGGTTCCGCGTTCATCTCAAGCTCGGCGCGGGCGCCTTCGTCTGTGGCGAGGAGACCGCGCTCATCGCCTCGATCGAGGGCCGGCGGGGCACGCCGCGCGTGCGGCCGCCATACCCCGCCGTCTCCGGCCTCGGCGGCAAGCCGACCAGCATCAACAACGTCGAGACTCTAGCGAACATCCCGTGGATCGTCACGCACGGAGCCGAGGCGTACAGCGAGCTCGGCTGTGATGCCAGTTGCGGCACCAAGGCCTTCTCGCTGGCCGGCAAGATCGTCAACGGCGGTCTCGCTGAGGTTCCCATGGGCTCAACCCTGCGCCACCTCATCTTCGAGGTCGGCGGCGGCGTCAAGGACGGCAGGGAGTTCAAGGCCGTCCAGCTCGGCGGCCCTTCGGGCGGTTGTCTGCCCGCGGCCCTGCTCGACACGGCGATCGACTACGAGAGTCTGGCCGCCACCGGCGCCATCGTCGGGTCGGGCGGCATGGTGGTCATGGACGACCAGACCTGTATGGTCGACCTCGCACGGTTCTTCCTGCATTTCACGCAGAAGGAAAGCTGCGGCAAGTGCGTCCCCTGCCGTCTTGGCACGAAGCGCATGCTCGAGATCCTCGACCGCATCTGTGCTGGTCAGGGCTGCGAAGGCGACATCGAGATCCTCGAGGAGCTTGCCCACTCCATCATCGAAGGCTCGCTGTGTGCTCTGGGTGGCACGGCGCCCAACCCCGTGCTCACGACGATCAGGTACTTCCGCGACGAATACGAGGCGCATATCCGCGAGAAGCGCTGCCCCGCTGGCGCGTGCAAGGCGCTCATCACCTACTACATCGATCCGGAGGCCTGCACCGGTTGCACCTTGTGCGTCAAGAAGTGCCCCAGTCAGGCGATCACCGGCGAGAAGAAGCAGCCGCACGTCATCGACGCGGCGGGCTGTATCAAGTGCGATACGTGCCGTCAGGTGTGCAAGTTCGACGCCGTCAAGGTGCGCTCGGGCATCCCGCAGGCGGCCGGCGTGGACGGGGAGGGGTGATGTAGCGTGGCGACGACCGCTGACGACGTCATGCGCGCTCAGGCTCAGCGCCCCGACCAGATCACGCTGACCATCGACGGCCACGAGGTCCGCTGCGACCGCGGCGAGACGATCCTGGAGGCGGCGCGGCGCGTGGGCGTCTACATCCCCACGCTCTGCCACGAGCCGCGCCTGCCGGCCACTGCCGCCTGCCGCGTCTGCCTCGTGGAGGTGGAGGGCGCCCGCAAGACGGTTCCCAGCTGCTCCACGGCCGCCGCTGAGGGCATGGTCGTGCACACGCAGACCGAGAAGGTCCGCGCCATGCGCCGCCTCTACCTCGAGCTCCTGCTCAGCGACCACAGCTCCTTCTGCACGCCACCCTGTCGCGACGCCTGCCCCACGCACATCAAGATCCCACAGTTCCTGGATCTGATCGCGCACGGCGACTACAGGAACGGCGTTCGCAAGCTGCGTGAGGATCTGCCCTTCCCGTCCGTTCTGGGACGCGTCTGCCCGCGGCCCTGCGAGAGTTCCTGTCGCCGGGATCTCGCCGACAACCCCATCTCGATCTGCTGGCTGCATCGCTTCATGGGCGACCAGTGCCTCGATGAGCAGCAGGACGGCGAGCTGCTGCTGCCTGTCGATCCCAAACCTGAGAGCGGCAAGCGCATCGCCATCGTCGGCGGCGGCCCCGCCGGCCTCTCCGCCGCCTTCTACTCCCGGCTCGAGGGCCACGCGGTCAAGATCTTCGAGGCGCAGGCCAAGCCCGGCGGTATGCTGCGCTACGGCATTCCCAGCTATCGCATGCCTCGCGAGGTGCTCGACAAGGAGCTGAACATCCTCTGGCGCATGGGCGTCGAGCTCCAGACAGACGTACGCCTCGGCGTCGACTTCCAGCTCGGCGATCTTCGCGACGAGTACGACGCCGTATTCCTCGCCCTGGGCGCCTTCAACTCGAACGAAATGAAGATCCCCGGCGAGGACGCCGACGGCGTCGTCACCGCCATCGATTTCCTCGGCGACCTCGAGCGCGACGGCACCGTCCACGTCGGCAACAAGGTCACCGTCATCGGCGGCGGCTTCACCGCCATGGACGCCTGCCGCACCGCCGTGCGCCTCGGTGCAGAAGAGGTCACCTGTCTCTACCGGCGCTCGCGCAAGGAGATGCCCGCCCACTACACCGAGGTCGACGAGGCCGAGGAGGAGGGCGTCAAGCTGGAGCTGCTGGTGGCGCCGGTGCGCATCATGGTCGAAGGCAACAAGGTTGCCGGCATCGAGATGCAGCGCATGGAGCTCGGCGAGCCCGACGCCTCCGGCCGCCGTCGCCCCGTGCCCGTCGAGGGGTCGGAGTTCGTCATCGAGTGCGACCAGGTTGTCGCTGCCATCGGCCAGTATCCCAAACTCGACGGCACCAGCGAGGAGCAAGGCATCAAGCGCACTCGCTGGCGCACGATCGAGGTCGACGACTGGACGCTGCAGACCGCCGACCCCAAGGTCTTCGCCGGCGGCGACGTCGTGCTCGGCGCGCAGACCGTCGTCCAGGCGATCGCCCAGGGCAAGAAGGCCGCCTGGAGCATCGACGCCTTCTTGCGCGGCGCCGACATGAAGGATGTCTCCCGGCAGCTCGCCGAGCTCAAGGCGTCGCCGTTCCTGGCCGCGCTTTCTCAGAAGGACGACCTCGACCCGCGTATCGCACGCCTCGCCGAGATCCCGCCGGTGTTCATCGACATGACTACCGACGTTACGCATCCAGCGCCGCCGGCTGAGATGCCCAGGCTCACGCCCGACGAACGCAAGACCAACTTCGAGCAGATCGAGTTCGGGCTCCACGAGGACGTTGCGGTGAACGCCGCCAAGCTCTGCCTGCAGTGTCACTGCCCGGCCAACGGCTCGTGCGAGCTGCAGAAGCTCGGCATCGAATACGAGGTCTTCGAGAACCGGTTCCACGGCGGCGAGACGCACGACTACCCCGCCGACTTCCGCCACGATTTCGTCATGCGCGAGCCCAACCGCTGCATCAACTGCGGTCGCTGCGTCGAGGTCTGCCGGCAGGAGATCGGGGCGAGCTGCTACGACTTCATGGGCCGCGGTTTCGACGCCATCGTCTCGACTCCCGACAACCTCCCGCTGCACATGGTCGGCTGCATCTCCTGTGGCAAGTGTGCCGAGACATGCCCCACCGGTGCGATCACCACCAACCCGCGGCTGCTCATCCGCTACGATCTCGACGAGAGCCGCTGCATCTTCTGCGGCGACTGCGTCGAGGCGTGCCCCTACGATGCGCTGGAGCAGACGAGCTACTTCGAGCTGGCCAGCTATAGTCGCACGGATCTGGTGCAGGAGTCGCTGTACGTACGCGAGCCACGCCCCGCCGATGGCCTCGGGGAGACGGTGCCCGACCAGGCGCCTCATACCCGCGACAGCCAGCGCGGCCGCGGCTGGGTCTGGACTCCCATCAAGGACGAGCCCGTAGTGCTCGACGACTCGGAGGGGGGCGCCTGATGCCTGGTGGCGACTTCCACCCCTGGCTGTTCGTAATGGTTGCGGCGTGGGTCCTCATCTGCGGGCTCGGCGTCGTGCTCTTCAGAAACATCGTGTACTCTGCCGTCGCGATGGTGTTCTGCTTCCTCGGCATTGCCTTCGCCTACGCCCTGCTCAATTCGGCGCTTCTGGCGATCGTGCAGATCCTCGTCTACGTCGGCGCCATCTCGGTGGTGATCATCTTCGCGATCATGCTCACTGAAAAGCGGAAGGGCGGCTTCGACCTGTTCTTCAACCGCCAGACGGTGGTAGCGGCGCTTGTCGCGATCGCCGGCGCCGTCGCGCTTGCCGTGGCGGTCGGCGGCGCCGGGCTCGGCGCTGTGGTTCCCAAGGCGTTCAACCCCGGGGTGCGGCGGCTCTCCCAGATCCTGTTCGACCGCTTTGTCTTCCCGTTCGAGCTGGTGTCGCTGGTTCTGGTAGCCGCCATGGTTGGCGCCATCGTTCTCTCGCTCAAGAAGGAGGAGCGGCCGTGAGCGCCCTCTCGTGGTGGCTTGTTCTGGCGTCTCTGCTCTTCTGCATCGGCGCCTTCGGCGTGCTTTCGAGGCGCAACATCATCCAGGTGGTGATGAGCCTCGAGGTGATGCTCAACGCCGTCAACCTGGCGCTCGTGGCGATCGCCAACTTCCGCGGCGGCTCCGAGGGCGCCGGCACGCTCTTCTCGTTGTTCATCATCGCCGTGGCGGCCGCCGAGGTCGCCGTGGGTCTCGCCATCATCATCGCCAACTATCGCAATAAGCGGACCGTCCAGGTGGATCGGTTCGACGAGCTCAAGGGCTAGGCAGGAGCGCGCGTGGAAGCAGCAGTACAGCAGATCGTGGTGGAGGGTACGCAGTCCCTGAAGGCTGCGGTAGCGCTGATCCCACTGCTGCCGCTGGCCGGATTCCTGCTCACCCTGCTCTTCGGCAAGCGGATGGGCGAGCGGGCGCACGTGCTGCCCGTGGCTCTCGTCACCGCCACGGCCGCCCTCTCGGTGTACGTCTTCGTGTGGGCCTTCCGGCACCCTGGGGAGGCGTTCGTCTGGGACGCGTTCTCCTGGATCGTCGCCGGTGGTTACTCGGTGCAGTGGGGCTTTCTCGTCGACCCGCTCACCGGCATCATGCTGCTGGTCGTCGGCCTTATCGGCATGCTGGTGCACTATTACTCGATCGGCTACATGAAGGGCGACGGCGGCTACTACCGCTTCTTCGCCTATCTCAACCTCTTCATGTTCGCGATGTTCATGCTCATCCTCGCGGACAACTACCTGCTGCTCTTCCTCGGCTGGGAGGGCGTCGGCCTCTGCTCGTACCTGCTCATCGCGTTCTGGTTCCGCAAGAAGAGCGCGAGCCAGGCCGGCAAGAAGGCGTTCCTGGTCAACCGTGTAGGCGATTTCGGTTTCCTGCTGGCGATGTTCCTCATCTTCGTCACGACCGGCACGCTGCAGTTCACGGGCGTCTTCGACAAGGCTGAGATGATCGGATCGGGCACGCTCCTCTGTATCTGTCTGCTGCTCTTCACCGGTGCGGTCGGCAAGAGCGCCCAGTTCCCGCTGCACGTGTGGCTGCCCGATGCCATGGAGGGTCCCACGCCGGTCAGCGCCCTCATTCACGCCGCCACGATGGTCAACGCCGGCGTCTACATGGTGGCGCGCTCGTATCCGCTGTACATCAACGCGGAGACGGCGATGCTCGTGGTCATGGCCGTCGGCGCCTTCACCGCGATCTACTCGGCCTACATCGCGATCACCCAGAACGACATCAAGAAGGTGATCGCCTACTCGACCATCTCGTCACTGGGATTCATGTTCCTTGCGCTCGGCGCGGGGGCGTGGACGGCCGGCATCTTCTACCTCTTCGTGCACGGCTTCTTCAAGGGCCTCCTCTTCCTGTGCTCCGGCTCGGTGATCCATGCTGTGGGCGGCGAGCAGGACATGCGGCGGATGGGAGGGCTGCACACGCGTATCCCGATCACCTTCTGGACGATGCTCATCGGCGCGATCGCGCTCATCGGCGTCTTCCCGTTCGCGGGCTTCTGGGCCAAGGACGAAATCCTGGGCGGCGCCTTCATGGGCGGCTACTACGTGGTTTGGGCAGTCGGCATCGTCACAGCCTTCCTCACGGCGATCTTCGCCTTCCGCATGATCTTCCTCACCTTCTTCGGCGAGTGCCGGGCGCCCGCCGAGGTCCAGAGCCACATCCACGAGTCGCCATGGGTCATGACCCTGCCGCTCGTGCTGCTGGCTATCCCTTCTGTGGCTGCGGGCGTCCTCGTCGGCTGGCCGCCGGAGTCCGGCTGGATCCACTCGTTCCTGGCGCCCGTGTTCTTCGACGCCAAGCATCACGAGTTCAGCTGGCTCGGCGTCGGCGGCGGCCTCATGGTTCTCTCGGTGGCCGTCGCGCTGCTGGGCGTCTACGTCGCCTACGTGATGTACATGCGTCGTACGGAGCTGCCTGGCCAGCTTGCGCAGCGCTTCCCGGCGGCCTACAGGGCTTCGCTGAACAAGCTGTACATGGATGAGGCGTACGAGGTCGTGCCGATCCGCAGCACGATCGGCCTCGCCACCTGGCTGTGGAAGTTCTTCGACGTCCGCGTCATCGACGGTGCGGTCAACGGTGTGGCCCGGCTGTGGGGCGGCTTCGGTGCGCGTCTGCGCCCGCTGCAGACTGGGCAGGTGCAGAACTACGCGCTCTCGATCTTCGCCGGCATGGTCATCCTGGTCGTCGTCCTCGCCTGGATCTGGGGGGCCTGACATGAGCTGGAGCACGCAGGTGGGCTTCCCGATCCTCTCCACCATAACGTTCATACCGCTGCTGGGCGTGGCTCTTATCTTGCTCGTCGGCCGCGGCCGCCCGCAGGTGTACAAGGTCATTTCGCTGGCCGTGACCCTCGGCGCCTTCGCGCTGGCTCTCTGGATGATGCTGGCCTTCGACACGGCCGCGCGCGGCATGCAGTTCGTCGAGGACGTCGTGTGGATCCGCGCCTTCAACATCCACTACGGCATGGGCGTCGACGGCATCGCTGCCCTTCTGCTTTTCCTCACCACGCTGCTCGGCGTGATCGTCATTGTGGGGAGCTGGAACTACGTCAAGGACCGCGAGATGGGCTTCTTCATCTCGCTCCTCCTGCTGCAGGTCGGCATGTCGGGCGTGTTCTGCGCCACCGATCTCTTCCTCTTCTACGTGTTCTGGGAGGCCATGCTGGTGCCGATGTACTTCATCATCGGCATCTGGGGCGGCCCGCGGCGCATCTACGCCGCCATCAAGTTCTTCCTGTTCACGCTGATCGGCAGCCTGCTCATGCTCGTCGCGATCATCGCCGTTGTGCTCTACGTCAAGGGCAACGCTGTGGGGGGCATCACCTTCGACATTCAGGCCCTGAGCGACCAGGTCTACCCGTACGGCCTGCAGTTCTGGGCCTTCCTCGCGTTCTTCGTCGCCTTCGCCATCAAGGTGCCCATGTTCCCGGTGCACACCTGGTTGCCGGACGCCCACGTGGAGGCGCCCACGGCAGGCTCGGTGGTCCTCGCCGGCGTTCTGCTCAAGATGGGCGGCTACGGTATTCTGCGCTTCTGCCTGCCGTTCTTCCCGGACGCGGCGGTAGCCTTCATTCCTTTCGCCGTCGTGCTCTCGGTGATCGCCATCGTCTACGGCGCTCTGGTCTCGCTGATGCAGAAGGACCTCAAGAAGCTGGTCGCGTACTCGAGTGTGAGCCACATGGGCTTCGTGACTGTCGGTATCTTCGCCTCCATCGCCGTGGCCGGCAACGCTGCAGGCATGGAGGGGGCCATCATCGTGATGTTCAGCCACGGCCTGCTCACCGGCGCCCTCTTCCTCCTGGTGGGATACCTTTACGAGCGCACGCGCACACGCCAGATCGCGGACATGAGTATGCTGGCCACGCCGTTGCCCGTGCTCGCTGGGTTCCTCCTGTTCTTCGTGCTGGGCTCGCTGGGGCTGCCGGGGCTGAGCGGCTTCGTCGGCGAGTTCCTCAGCCTGCTCGGGCTCTTCGCCTACTCGCACTGGCTGGCGGTCGTGGCCGCCACCGGCGTCATCCTGGCCGCCTGCTACCTGCTCTGGATGTTCCAGCGCACGATGTTCAACGATCGCGGCGACGCCGCCGTCAAGCCGGCGCTCACCATGCCCGATCTCAGCGTTCGTGAGATCGCCACGCTCCTGCCGCTCGTGGCGCTCGCGGTCTGGGTGGGCGTGTACCCCAACACCTTCCTCGAGTTCCTGCACGTGCCCGTACAGGAGATCCTCGACCAGGTGACGCCGTCGCTGCAGACTGCGCAGGGCGGCGGGCTGGCGCAGCTCGTCGAGTTCACGAGGGGGTTGTTCTAGATGGGCGCCAACAACGCCGTCGTCATCATTCTGCCGGCCCTCGTCGTGGTGGCCGCAGCCATTCTGGTCTTCGCCGTCGACATGTTCATTTCGCGCAAGACGCCGTTGGCCTGGGTTGCCGGCGGCGGGCTCGCCGTTGCTATCGGCGTGGCGCTGGGCCAGTGGGTGACTTTCGGCGAGGGCCTCGCCTTCGACCGCCGTGGCCCGGAGACCGGCTTCGCCGACATGGTTTCGCTCGACACCTACGCGCTGTACGCTACCGTGCTCTTCTGCCTGGTGGGCATCGCCACCATCATGCTGTCGGACGCCTATCTGGCGCGGCGCAAGGCCGCGCGCGGCGAGTTTTACGGCCTGCTGCTGCTCATCACCACGGGCATGATCGCCATGGCGCAGAGCACCGACATCATCGCCTTCTTTGTCTCGTTCGAGCTGGTGTCGCTGCCCACGTACGTACTCGCCGGCTACATCTGGCGCGACGAGCGCTCCGGTGAGGCGTCGATTAAATACTTCGTCAACGGCGCCTTCGCCTCGGCGATCCTCGCTTTCGGCCTGGCGCTCGCCTATGGTGCCACCGGCCAGACGAGCTACGCCGGCATCGCCCGGGGCATCTCGGCTATCGACGGCGGCGACGCTCAGGCCATGGTGGTCGCCGCGTTCGTGCTCATCGTCACCGGCTTCGGCTTCAAAGTGAGCGCCGTGCCGTTCCACAGCTGGGCGCCGGACGTCTACGAGGGCGCCCCCACGCCGGTCACCGCCTTCATGTCGGTGGGCGTCAAGGCGGCGGCTTTCATGGGCTTCGCCAAGCTCTTCGTCATGGCGGCGCAGCCGCAGTCGCAGACCTGGGTCGACGCCATGATCGTTCTGGCCGTGCTCACCATGGTCGTGGGGAACGTGCTGGCCCTGCCGCAGCAGAACCTCAAGAGAATGCTCGCCTATTCCAGCATCGGCCACGCCGGCTACCTTCTGCTGGGGCTCATCGCCGCCGGCACGACCGGCGACGGGGCAGGCGTGGGCGCCGTCCTGTTCTATCTGGCGGTCTACGCCTTCATGAACCTTGGCGCCTTCGGCGTGCTCATCTGGATCCGCAGCCGCCGCGCCTACCGGTACACGCTCGGTGAGGTCGGCGGCCTCGCGCGCACCATGCCGTGGGCGGCGATCCTGATGGCGCTGCTGATGGTGTCGCTCGCGGGCATCCCGCCGACCGCCGGGTTCTGGGGCAAGTTCTACCTCTTCACCGCCGTTGTGCACGCCGATTTCACGTGGCTGGCCATCCTCGCCGTCGTGATGAGTGCCGTGTCGGCGTACTACTATCTGCGCGTCGTGTGGTACATGTTCTTCCGCGAGGCACCGGAGGGCCAGGAGGTTCACCCGGAGCCGGATTCGTCGCAGGTGGGCGTCGCCGCCGCCGTCGGCATCGCGGCGCTGGCCGTGATGGCCGTCGGCGTCTTCCCGCAACAGCTTCTCGAAGCCGCCCAGGGCGCTCTGCGCCTCTTCGGCGGCTGACGCTGCTGCGCGCGAGCGGCGCTCAGGAGACCCGCGGGCCATGAACATCCTCTTCGTCGGCGATGTCTTCGGCCGACCCGGACGGGAGGCGCTGCTGAGCTGGCTGCCCGGCTTCACGGAGGAACGCGAGGTCGGCTTCGTCATCGTCAACGGTGAGAATGCGGCCAACGGCGCCGGCATCACGTCGCGGATCGCGCTGAGGCTGCTGGACGCCGGCGTAGACGTGATTACCACCGGCAACCATGTCTGGCGGCAGAAGGAGGTGTACTCCTTCCTGTGCACCGACGAGCGCATCGTGCGGCCGGCGAACTACCCGCCTGGTGCGCCGGGGCGCGGCCTCACGGTTCTCCCGGCTGCGGACGGCAGACCGGTCGCCGTGATCAACCTCGCCGGCGAGCTCTTCCTGCAGACCGGGCTCTCGCCCTTCCGCATCGTCGACCGCCTCGTCGAGGAGGCGGCCGCTCAGGCCGAGGTGATCGTCGTCGACCTTCACGCCGAGGCGACCTCCGAGAAGGTCGCCATGGGCCACTACCTCGACGGGCGCGTGACGGCCGTGCTGGGCACGCACACGCACGTCCAGACCTCGGACGCGCGCGTGCTCAAAGGCGGCACGGCCTACATGACCGACGTGGGCATGGCCGGCCCGCTCGATTCGGTGATCGGTGTGCGCACAGAGGTCATTATCCGGCGCTTCCTCACCGAGATGCCCGTCCTCTTCGAGGTGGGCGAGGCGCCGGTACGGCTCAACGCTGCGCTGATCTCCGAGGAGGGCGGCCGCGCCGTCTCGATCGAGGCGGTCGACACGGTCGTCTGACCGGCTGCCGGCGCTGATCGGTCATCCGACCGGCGGCCGGCTCTGATCGGTCATCTGACCGGCCGCTAGCTCTGGTTTACGCGGTCCAGCGGTAACAGGCTTCGCCGACCGCTCGGCAGGCCCACGGGGGCAGGCTGCGGATGATCCAGCGGGACCGGCTGCCGATCCGCAGGCCGCTCTCCTTGAGCGCGCGGTCACCGATGTGCGTGTAGACGAGAGGGCTCTCCACGGCGCCCATGCGCGTCTTGAAGGTTCTCAGCCCGTCCGCGCCGTGGTCGGTGCGCCCGAGGTCGTAGAGGCGGTACCCCTGGCGGCAGGCATTGACCATGACCTGCCAGTGCATGAGATGGCTTGCCCCGGTATCCCGGCGGTCAGGGTCGGATGCCTGGTACTTCGCCACGATTGTGCCGCCGTTGACCAGATAGACTCCCGCCGCCAGGGCCTCGCCGTCCAGGGACGCCGTGACGACGAAGCCGTGTCCGGCGGCGATGAGGCGATCGCGGAGGAGGTCGAAGAAGCGGCGCGGCTGGACCGGCACACCGAGCCGGCGTCTGGTCAGGGTGTGGAGCCGGTAGAAGGTCGTCATGTCGCTCGGATCTCCGCGTCTGACTTGCACTCCGGCACGATCAGCCTGGTTGCGGTGCTGCCGGAAGTTCCTGTGAGGGCGCAGATTCGCCACATCGCGCGGCAGCACGACCGAGTGGCAGTAGCCCACCTCGATGGGGTGCACACCGGGGGCAGGAGGGAGGCCGTGCCGGATCAGAAGCTCGGGATCGCCGTCGGCGCGGACGTACTGGAGAAGGGCCCTGGCGACCTGGCCGAGGTCGACGTCTGGGCGTGCCAGCACGGGGCAGGAGTCAGAGAACGGAAGGGAGACCAGCCGTGGGCGGGCCAGCGGGAGGCGAACCGCAACCGTGGGGACTCCGGCCAGGAGCTCACCGTCGGTGTCGCAGAGCGCCAGAACGAACGCCTCGAAGCGGTAACAGTCGGCCAGCAGTCTGGCCCACTCGGGGAGGTGGAACGGCGTGGCTTCAGGGTGCGACGAGGTGAATTCGCACCATCTGGAGTCTTCTAACGGTAGTCTCGATACCTTCACATTAGCCTCGGTCAACCGTGCCCTGCGTGCCCTCTGATTCCCACCCCATCGCTTCGACAGGTGGATGTAAAGGCCTGTTGGCGAAGTCACTCGTCTGCCGACGCAGGCGGCGAAGCTTGCGCTTGATGAGCCCCTTCACGGGCTGAAACTGCTCCACCAGGGAGCTGACCGCCGGCATCCAGTCGTCGGCGGAGAACACCGCCCAGTCCTTCTCGCCGGTCAGCGACCGCGCCCACTGCGGGAACGTCAGCTCGCCGCGGCTGCGGTAGGTGAGAAAGGCGCGCGCGTCACGCTGGAAGTCGATCCACGAGACGCCGGCGCGGTAGCCGTGCTGGGCCTGCACCGGGATCTCCAGCGCGTCGCAGTAGGCGATGTGGGGGATGTCGATGCCGCAGCGGGCGCCCAGAGAGTCCCACATGCCGAGGCGCGCGTTGAGCTCGATCAGCTTGTATTCTCCGTCGCGCGAGTCCTTCTTGAACTCGACTCCTCCCAGGCCCTGGTAGCGACACCCCGACAGGAGCTTCAGGCTGATCTCCTCCAGAGCGGGGTCGTGGGCGCTCTTCACGTAGGAGGCCGAGCCGAAGCCGACCGGCAGGATCCGGTGCTTCACCCCCGCGAACGTCGCCAGCGGCTCGGAGTTTCTGTTCAGGTAAAAGCAGAAATATAGGAGGCGCTCGTCTTCGCCGGGGATGATCTCCTCGAAGATCATGCGGGGGTCGTGGACGGCGATCCGCTGGTAGGTCTTGAGCAGCTCCTGCGCGTCTGCGCAGACAGCGACCTTGGGGGCGCCGCCCAGGGGGTTGGTCTGCAGCATCCCCCTGATCTCCGGGTTGAGCCATGATGGGCTGAAGACGGGCTTGATGATCACAGGGTAGGGCAGCTCATCGGCGATGCGCTCCGCCTCGGCGAGGCTGGCGACGGAGTACATCTGCGGAGCCGGAATGCCGTGCTTCTCCGCCATTCTGTGCAGCCCGTCCTTGGTGAGCAGGCTGGTTATCGTGTGGTGATCGGGCATGACGAAGGAGTAGTGCTCCTGCAGCTCCTCGCGGTGCTTCGAGCAGAGCAGGACGGCGTCGTCGCTGACCGCGAACAGCACCGACCTGCGGCCCAGTCGCCGCCCGAGGGACATGAGGATCCGCAGCCGGTTGCTGTCGCTCATGTCGCCGCCGGGGAGGGGGCATGGGGCTACATAGCGCGACGCCATGCCGATCGCCCAGGGGTCCGCGTCGATTCCGTAGACGGGGATACCGCGCCTGCCGAGAGAACGGGCGACGCCGAGGGACGCCGGCCGCTCCGCCGGGATGACCACCGCCGGCGCCGGCGTCACGGCCGGGCCTCCCGGCGCGAGTGTGCAGCTTCAGGGCGCATCGAGAACCTTCTTCCAGCCCTCGTGAGGCTCGAAGCGGGTCACCGGCATCCGCGCGAGTTCCGCCATGGAGGCGGATCGTCCGTTGACCACCGCCGTTGCGTTGTGCAGGTCGTGAGTCAGCAGCGGATACCGATCCAGACGGGCCGACTCGCGAACCATGGGGATTCGCTCGGGATTGTATCCCATGAGCAGCGCGTTAACGTGATCGGCTGCGGACAGGTCGTCGCTCAGCGTCAGGATCCCGCCGTGAATGGCTGAACTGTGGTACGGGCCTTCGCCCTCGCCGCCGATGATGCCGTCCGTGAGGACGAGATGTGTGCGCTGCGGGGACTCATGCAGCGTGCCCGCCGCGTCGGCGTAGACGGCGGCCCGCGCCACATCCACGCCCATGCGCCATGTCGTGTCGTTCCCGTGCCAGGCGCCTTCGACGACCGGAGTCCAGCGGCGGATGAGGCGCCGGAACACCTTGTAGGCCGCCCGCAGGGCGCTCCCCAGGGGCGTATCCGGCGTCGTCCGCTGGACGCGCTCGTGCAGCCTGGAGGCCAGGCCGGCCAAGGTGGTGTTGCCGTCGGCCGGATACTCGTCGCCGCCGACGGCGGGCGAGCCGTAGCGATGATGGGGGAGGGAGTCTTTGTGTCCGACGGTCCCCACCATGCTCTTGATGGCACAGGTGATCCCCGTCTTCTCATGCGTCTTGAGCTTGGCCGTGCTGACGATGGCGTCCGCCTCGAGAATGTGGCGGTTGATCACGTATCCGTGGCGCCCCGGCGAGTGGAACAGGTCCATCCGGCGGGGATCGTAGTTCATGACGCGGTAGCGCTTGGGCTCGCCGCCGTCCTGCTCCGCGAACAGGCTGTCGCGGTCGAGGCGAACGTGGACGCCATCGCCTTCATCACGCCGTTCGACGCTCTTGATCGAGCCGAGGGTAGTGGCTTTGGTGACCAGGAGGCGCAGGTCGCGCTCCATGACTGGCGCGCCGACTCGCCGGTAGAAGTCGAGGATCTCCCGCGTCTTCGTGTCGCGGATGACGGCGTCCCAGTCGCAGAACTGGATCGGCGCGTTGCCGATGCTCACGCTCCCTTTCTCGCCGACGGCGATGAGGATGTAGTCGGTGAGCGCCCGGACCACGGATCCGTGCGAGCATCTCGAACGGAAGTCGTCCACGGTCTCGTCGGGCCGCCGCTCCTGCATGAAGTTGCACAGGAGGAAAACCCGCGCACCCGGTCGAATGAAGGCCCCCAGCGGGTTCCACTGGGGAGTGTCCAGGTGCGCCTGGTCGAGCCCGGCCTGGGCGAAGATGTCGCGAACGGCCCTGTACACCGGGTTGGGCCGGCGGGCGACGTGCTCGAATCTGTACTCCGGGAAGCGCTCGTCCGGTGAGAAGGACTCTGCGGCGTCGGGATACCGTATGTCGGGATCGATGAGGACGGAGATCATGCTGTCGTCTTTCGAGATGTGGCGGAGCTTCTGGCGAGATCGAGCCGGGAGGCCGCCCGTTCCCACAGCGTCCGATTGATCAGCGCAGCGCTCATCAACCGGTAGGCGCAGGGCATGAGCACCAGGTCGTAGGCTCCGGCGTAGCATACAACGTTCAGCCCGAACCCCCGCTTGAACTGGTAAACGCCCCACAGGCCGTCGTGTCGCTCCGGGGCCCCGTGCGGCTGGTCGCTCGCCGCCGGCCTCACTTCATCAGGGATGCCCCACATGTCGTAGGTCTCGCAGCCGTGCGACTTGGCCCACTCGATGGCCCGCCAGACCAGCAGATAATTGGGATGGAGCCCCGGGGTGGTGACGGAACCTCCGTGGAACTCGGCCGCGTGACGGCCGAAGCGATAGACGGTCCGTGCGGCGATCAGCCGCTCTTCGTGGTAGGCGAGCAGAAGCGCGCAATGGTCGCCTGGAGAGAACGCATCCCATTCGGCTTCATAGTACTGGGGAGAGCGGTTGGCGAAACCCTCTCTGGCGGCCGTTCGACGCATGAGATCGTAGAAGGCCGGCAGGTCACTCGCGTGCCCGAGGCGAACCGTGATGCCCTCCTTCTCGGCGCGGCGGATGTACTGGCGCGTCTTCTTCCGCATGCGTCTGAGGAGGTCGTCCGTCGGCGGCGAGATATCGAGCACCAGGGTGGTCCTGGGCTGGTTTGTGATCCGGCTCGGCCGGTAGCGGTGCCGGCGCATCAGGGCGACCACCTGTGGCTCGCGCTGGACCGCCGGCTCGATCTTGAGGAAGATCGCCCGGTTGGCTCGCGCGACCCTCTCCAGCTCCGGAAAAAGCCTGGAGGCCGCCTCTTCTTCGAGCCAGCGGCCGATCGGGCCCCTCGGCACATACGCCAGCGAGAGCCCCGTGGGGAGTCGCTTGGTCAGGAGCTGCGCGCCCGCGACAAGGGAGCCTTCGTCCTCGACGCCGACGCGATGGGAGGTCCAGCCCAGCCGCTTCTTGAAGGATCCCCACTCGATCGACTGGGTCAGGGAGAACGATCCCTCCCGTGACACCAGATCCTGCCATTCTGCCGTGCGGTCGTCGCCGAGGACGCACGCCTTCATCGATCCGTGGTGCCGTGCGGTTGCTTGCGCCACGCGCCTCGCCCGGCCAGGGCCCGCCTGTAGGCAGCCAGGAGGTTTGGAACCTGGCTCTCCCAGCGCAAGCCGGGCATGCGGCGCGCCGCCTCGGCGCGCATCCTGGCGCGCAGGTCTTCGTCGGTGAGGACGTCTCTGAGGCGTGCGGCGAAGCCCTCGACGTCGCCCGAGTCGGCGTAGACGGCCGCCTCGCCCGCGGAGAACCGGGTCTCCGGCAGGTCGAAGGCGACGACGGGCGTGCCGGAGGACATGTACTCCATGACCTTGATGAAGGTCGAGCGGTCGTTGAGCGGGCTCGACGTCTCAGGGCACACGCACGCGTCGGCGGTCACCAGATAGCGCGAGAGCAGCTCGTCGTCCTCGATCCAGCCGGCGAAGTCCACGAACTCTTCAATACCCAGCTCCGTGGCCCGGCGCTTCAGGTCCTCCACGGCGCTGCCGTCGCCGACGAGGGCGAATGTGGCGTCGCGGAAGCCGCGCTTGTGGACGAGGGAATGGATGACGTCGAGCAGTACGTCAACGCGGTCCTGCTCGCCCATGACGCCCATATAGACGACCAGGAGCGGTCGACCGGCCTTCAGCGCCGGGTCGGGCGTGACGGGCAGCGGCCAGTCCTCGCGGGGGCCGTTGCGGACGACGAAGACCCTGTCGGCGGCGACATTCCCTCGCGTCAAGGCGATCCGGCGGTACGATTCGTTGCTCGCTATCACAGCATCGGCCAGGCGGTACGACAGGCGCTCCGACCAGCGCAGCGCCGACATGATCAGGCCTGAGTCGCGACCGTACAGGGATGAGTAGAGCTCTGGCGACAGGTCGTGCTGATCGAAGATGAAGCGCTTGCCTGCGAGCTTGAAAGGCCAAACGATCAGGAAGAAGAGATCCGGGGGGTTGCAGGCCTGGACGACGTCGAATCCGGGGGAACGCACCAGCCGGATCATGAGCCGCAGGGTCTTGACGAGCGCCTCGATGTACTCGAGCACCTGTGCAGTGGCCCCGCCGGAATCGAAGGGCGAGCGGCGGGCACGGAATCGCTCCACCAGGACGCCGTTGATGATGTCGCGCGGAGGACTGTCTCCGGTCGCCGGGCAGATGATGCCGACCTCGAAGCCGTTCGCCAGCAGCGACTCCGCCTCTGCGAGGACGCGGCGATCGCCCGGCACGGGGGAGTTCTCTACGAGGATGAGCGCCCGCGGGCGTCGTCCTTTCCTGTTGCTCATGATATGTCGCACTGCCGCCTTTCCTCTGTCTCTGCTTGTCGGCGTACACGGCGTGTTCCTTGATGCCTGCCGACTGCGGCGCGGCTCAATAGTACCCGTAATGTCGCCCTTCTGGCACGCGTGCGCCTTGAGATAAACTCTGCGGGTGCGCGGTGAATGTTGGACGGCGCGCTGCTCGATGGGGAGCGCGCCGATGCGAGGGGGTGAGGTGCAGTGCGGATGCAGGCAGACGGGCTCCTGGCGCCAGATGCTCTCGCCCGGCTGCTGGGCGTGCAGGCGTTCGCTTCGGAGGCGATTGCGGAGGCGGCACACGCGGCCGGCGCCGTGCTGCCGGAGGCAGCTCAGGAGGCGCTGGCCGAGTCGGGCCTCGAGGGCTTGGCTGCCGCGGTTCTTCTCGAAGGCCAGTTCGGGAGCGGGCACTTCACCTTGTCGCCCGTGCGGCGCCTGTACTACTGCGTCAGGCCTCTGCTGCCGGCCGCGGCCCGCGCCCTCCTGCGGCGCGGCGTCGTGAGCCGGGGCGCCGCGGAAGGCTCCCTTCGCTGGCCGGTGGAGGACAGGTTCGTCGCGTTCGTCGAGCAGGTGCGTGCGGCGTTGCAAGCCTCGGAGTCGGGAGTCGCTCTTCCCTGGTGGCCCTCCGGTCACGGCTTCGCCGCGGTGCTCACCCACGATGTGGAGGGGCCGTTCGGGCTCTCGCATCTGCAGGAGGTGCTCGCCCTGGAGCGCGCCCGCGGGCTTCGCTCCTCGATCTCCCTCGTCGGCGACATCTACACGGTGCCCGATTCGCTGCTTCGGGAGCTCGAGCAGGACGGCTTTGAGGTCGCTCTGCACGGCTGGCGGCACGACGGCCGGCTCTTCCTCTCGCGGGCGCGGTTCGAGGCGCGACTGCCGCACATGAACCGGCGGCTGCGCCAATGGGGCGCCGTCGGGTTCAGATCGCCGATGACGCATCGCAATCCCCTGTGGATGCAAGGTATCGAGATGGAATGGGACTCGTCGTTCTTCGACACCGATCCGTTCGAGCCCATGCCGGGCGGGGTCATGAGCATCTGGCCCTTCGTGATGGGGCGGTTCGTGGAGCTGCCCTATACGCTCCCCCAGGACCACACGCTCATCGAGACGCTCGGGGAGACGAGCCCGCGGATATGGGTCGAGAAGCTCGACTACATCGCGGCTCACCAGGGCATGGCTCTCGTCAACACCCATCCGGACTACCTCTGCCGCGGCGGGAGGCTGGCGCTGTACGAGGAGTTCCTCGACGAGCTGGTAGGTCGTCCGGGCTGCTGGCACGCTCTGCCGCGCGATGTGGCGGCATGGACGTCGGCTCGTTGGAGCGGCGTCCCAGACGACTCGGCGACGCCGGAGGGTCGCCCTCAGGCCGTCCAGCGGTAGAGAGCCTCGCCGAGCGCACGGGTGACCCACACGGGCGAGCGGCGGATGATCCGGCGGGCCAGCCCGTGGAGAGTTCGGTCTGCATGCGTGTCGGGAGGCGTGCGGGAGACGTGGGTGTAGACCAGGGGGGTCTCCGCGGCGCCCCAGGACGACTTGTAGAGGCGCAGGCCGTCGGCATCAGGGTCGCTGCGCCCCAGATCGAGCGTGTGGTAGCCCTTCTCGCAGCCGGCCACCATCGTCTCCCAATCGATGAGGTAGCCGGCTCTCTTGTCTGGAAGACGAGGGTCCGAGCCCAGGTACTTGGCCACGAGCATCCCGTTGTGGATCAGATAGACCCCCGCCGCAAGAACCGCGCCGTCGGCGACGGCGGTCGCGATGAAGCCGTGGCCGGGAGTCAGCAAGCGAGCCAGGAGAAGGTCGAAGAAGCGGCGCGGTTGCACGGGAACCCCATGCCGCCTCCTGGTGAGCGTGTGGAGGCGGTAGAAGGTCGCGACATCCTGTGCGCTGCTGCCCAGCACTACCTGCACGCCGTTGCGGATCGCCCGGTTGCGGTAGTTCCGATGCCCCTTATTGGGGCGCAGGTCGGCGGGATCCTGCGGGAGCGCCAGCGTGTGCAGGTAGCCGACCGACTCGGCGTGGCGATGGAGGCCGGCGGGGAGCGCCGCACGAACCTCGAGCTCGCGCACCGGCTCCGTCAGCACGTGCTCAGCGAAGGCGGCGAACGCCTCCTCCGGCGCTACGTCGGCGCGAATCAGCGGCGCGCAGGAGTCGGTGAACGGCAGCGAGATCCAGCGCCGGGCGCCTCGCAGCGACCGTACCGCTACGACCGGGAGGCCGGCGAGGATCTCGCCGTCGCCGTCCTGAGCGGTGAGCGCGAACGCGTGGAAGCGATAGCACTCGGCGATCATCGCGGCCCAGGCCGGCAGGTGGAACGGGCCGGCGTCCGGATGCGTGCTCGTGAACTCCGCCCAGCGCGGGTCGTCGATCTGTACCGCCGCGACTTTCATCGGACTGGCGTGGCCTTTCGTCGGTCACGTGCAGGCGCTGTGGGCCGCTGCCCACCGCGTCACGGCCCCGAGCCTCGGGGCGGGCACGCGCTGGTCGTAGATACCATAGCACTGCCGCGGCCTGTTGCGGTGCCGGTTGCGTGGGGTAAGCTTGGCACGGCAACGGAGGCTCGGCATCGGCTGGGGGCGGCCGGTTTGGAGGTACGCTTATGGGTGGAGCGCCTGCTTCGGACCTGACGGCCGTGTGCGCTCATCCTGCCGTGTTCACGCGCGTCGACTGCGGGCGATGAATACCGGCGTCTTCCTTCGCAGGCGGACCCTCTTTCTGGTGTGGGCAGCCGCGAGCGACGGGAGCAGCCGCAGCCGGCACCTGGCGCAGGAGCTCGGCATCCGCGAGCTGCACCACGTGAGCGTGCTGCGCGGCGCCCCCACCTGGGCGGCTCCTTTCCGCTACGCTCTGCAGGGGCTGCGAACGCTCGGTCTGCTGAGCCGCAAGAGGCCCGGGCTGGTGATCGTGCAGAGCCCGCCCAGCCACGCCGTCCTCTTCGTGCGGCTGTACTGCCGGATCACCGGCGCCGGGTACGTCGTCGACGCCCACAGCGATGCCTTCCAGAGGCGCGTCTGGTTCAAGCCGTCCTGGCTGCATGATCCGGCGGTCAGAGACGCTCTCGTGACGCTGGTGCACGTTGATTCCTTCCAGTCGCTGGTAGAGGCGCGCGGTGGGCGGGCGCTCGTGCTGAGGGATCCCATCGGAAGCTACGAGTGGGACGACTACCCGCTGAAGGACGGCTTCAACATCGCCGTCGTCAACCGGTTTGCTCCGGACGAGCCCATCGAGCAGGTGCTGCGCGCGGCCGCGCGTATGCCTTCCGTGCGGTTCCATGTGACCGGAGATCCCGAGAAGGCGCCGCCGGGCCTGCTGGCGCGGGCGCCGAAGAATGTCACGTTCACGGGCTTCCTGCCGAGCCGGCAGTACTACGGCTTGCTCAGGTCGAGCCAGGCGGTGATGGCCCTCACCACCCGCGATCACACCTTCCAGTGCGGGGCCAACGAAGCGCTGTCCCTGGAGAAGCCGGTGATCACCTCGGCCTGGCAGACGCTCAGGGACTACTTCCCCAGAGGCGCGGTCTTCGTGGACAACTCCGAGGATGGCATCCTCGAGGGCGTGTGCGAGATGGTGTCGAGGCACGAGGCCTGCGAAGGCGAGATCCGCGAGCTGCGCCGGTCGCAGCGCGTCGACTGGGAGAATCGGGTCGATGAGCTGGCGGAGATCGTTGAGGCGGGCGAGCCTGCGCCCAGACGCGTGACGTGAGCGGCTCTGCTCCGTGGCGACGCCCAACGCTTGGGGCGTGAGGGCGGTATCGGCCTTCGCTCGGAGCGGCCATGGCGTAAGCTGCTGGGCCTCCGGAGGCCGAACTAGGCGAAAGGAGCTGGCTCCCCTCGCGTGAGCGCTGCCTGATCGCGCTCCTGCCGTTCGCGCAGCAGCTTCGCCGCCGCCTCCGACACGCCCATGACGAAAGCGAGGACGGCGACACTGTCCATCGTGTTCAGGCGAGGCGACGTGATCGAGTTGACGAGCAGCGCGACGAACATGGCGCGTCCGCCGAAGACGATCCCGTAGAGCCAGGGATCGTCGCGCGGCAGCTGGCTCCGCTCCTTCATCCAGGGCACCAGATAGGCGACCGCCATCCAGATAAACAGGGCCAACCCGACGATCCCCAGGCGCTGCAGGAACCAGTAGTAGTTGTTGTGGATGTAGGTCTTGAGGAACGGGGTCACGCCGTAGTGCGACCAGTCGAACAGGTACTCTGTGCCGAGGCCGTTGCCGAAGACGGGCTTTTCGGCGATCTGTCGTTTGACGATGCGGTTCTCGAGGAGACGGTACTCGACATTGATGTCTCCCGCTGCAGTGATCGCCATGGCGCGCGAGACCACCGAGTCGAAGACCGCCGGGCTCATGATGGCCAGGCCAACCCCCAGGACGACGGTGATGACGAGCCCGCCCGCGACGAGCTGAATGCGCTCGCGCACGCGCAGCACGAGAAGGAGGTACATGAGCCCCACCGCGAACGCGATCCAGTTGCCGCGCACGAACGAGAGTACCAGCCCAAGCAGCGCCACGAAGAGCAGGAGCCAGAGCCAGGCTGGCCGGCGGCGGCCGGCCGGCCAGACCACCACGAAGGTTGCGACCAGGATCGGCCCGATGAGGAAGATCATGTCGGCGGTGGGGAACCGGCTCACTCCCGCCTCGACGTAGCCGATGGCGCCTCCTCTGCCCAAGGCGGAGTAGAGCGCGCCGAAGGCGAACGCGACCACCATGCATACCGCCAGCAGGCGCTGGAATGAGAGGATCGTCCGCCGGTCGGTGACGAACATCACGGCGAAGAAGAACATGGCGTAATACACGAGCGAGCGGATATCCTGCAGGATGAGCTTGGGGTCGTTGCCGCTCATGTAGCCGATGCCCGCCGCTGCCACCATCCAGCCGAGAAAAAGCAGTGTCGGCAGGGCGACGGGAGACGCCACCATGCGCGGGCGTCTCCCGGAGAGCGTTACCACGACCATGCTCATGAGCAGCAGCGCAAGCGCAACATCGATGATGTAGATGCCGCCTCCGCCTATGGGGACACGGTACCGAAGGGCTATGTCGCCGGGCACGGCGATGTCGACGCTGAGAAGCACTGCGCCGAGCAGCAGCGTCCCGCGGTATGTGCCCACGATGGTCGCCAGGAACGCACACACGCCGACGAAGGCGATTAGCGCGATGCCTAGCAGCGGCGATCGCACGGCGACGGCGATCGCCACCAGGCCGACGGCGACGACCATGGCCCAGAACCGGCGATCGCGGTGCCGGCCCACGGCTTCGGATCTCATCGCAGCATCTGGGCGAGGACGACAGGTGCGGGGCCTCGTCTGCCAGCCACACCGTGGTAGAGGCCGGCGCTCACGGCCAGCGCCACACGCGCCGCGGCCGACACCGAACGGCATTTGAGAAACTGGCGGGCGCCCCAGTTGACCGCGGCGGCGAACGACATGCCGAAGGAGCCCCAGCGTCGCGCGAGGAGCAGGCGATTGCGTGTCATGTAGTAGATGGCACGCGGAGAGAAGGTGCGGCGGCCGTGCTCATACCTGGCGTCGTGCACTGCGCGTGCCGACGGCACAAGCATGGTGCGCCAGCCGGCCGCCTGCGCACGCAGGCTCCAGTCGACGTCCTCGAAGTACATGAAGAGGCTGTCGTCCAGCGGCCCACATTCTTCGACGAACTCCCGCCGTACGAGCCACGCGCAGCCCGTGATGAACGGCACCTCGTGCGGAGCGCCCTGAGCGGGCTGGGGGCGATGCGTGACCTGCAGGGTGCGGCGCGCGAGATCGCCCCCGGCGTACCAGAACCCCGGCCTGTCGCGATGTGCGATCACGGGGCTCAGGATGCCGGCGCGCGGATCGGCCGCGCCGGCGGCCAGAAGCTCCGACAGGCAGGTGCGCTCGGGGTCCGCATCGTTGTTGACGAACCACACCCACGCGGCGCCGGCGGCGAGTGCTCGTTGCGTGCCGAGCACGCAGGCTCCCCCGAATCCGAGGTTGCTGCCGGGCCTCACCACCTCGACCTCCTCCTCGCTGAACGGGGGGAGGTTGCCCTGGTTGTCGACCACGAGGACGGTCTCGGGGCGCGTTGAGCCGGCGAGAATGCCGGCGACTGCGCGCCGCGTGACACCCGGATCGCCGTAGTGGGCGACGACCACCCACACGCTCATGCCCACCGCCCTCTCACACCGCGTTGAGAACCTCGCTGCTGAGCCCTCGCCCGCGCCTTGGGGGCGCAGGTCGAACCGCCTCTGGGCTCGCGAACACGAAGTCAGCTAGGATTCAGTCTAGCATGATGCATGCCCGCGACATGGGGGAGTCGTCGCCCGTCCGCCGGGATCCGGTGCAGCAGCAGCATGGTGTCAGAGCCGCTGTCGGAGGGCGCCGGCCGAAGCGGGCGCCCGCCCGTGACTCCGCCGGGCGCTGGAGCCCCACGTTTCGTCGCCATCCCACTCGAGTGATGGGCTGAGATGCGTGAAGACAACCTCACCGCAGAGACGATTCACGGCCTCAAGTGGAGCTACCTCTCCGCCGTCGCCGTCTTCGTCCTGCAGTTGGTGGTTACCGCCGTGCTCGCCCGTCTGCTCACCCCGAGCGCCTTCGGCGTGGTGGCCATGGCCCTGGTTCTGCTGCGCTTCGCCCAGTACTTCGCGCAAATGGGCGCCGGCCAGGCCGTCGTGCAGAAGCCCGAGCTGAGCGCGAGCGACATGCGTACGGCGTTCACGTCCTCGGCGCTGATCGGCCTGGCTTTCTGCATCCTCTTCGTCGTCCTGGCGCCGCTGGCAGGCGTGCTCTTCCCTCAAACACCCGGAGTCGTTTCGGTAACGCGGGTGATGTCGCTCGTCCTGTTTGCAGGCGGCCTCACGGCGGCCACGCACGGTCTGCTGCGCCGTCGCTTCGCCTTCCGCGCTATTGCGCTCACCGAGATCGGGTCGTACCTGTTCGGCTATGCGGCGGTCGGCATCGTGCTGGCTTTCCTGGGGTTTGGCGCGTGGAGCCTGGTGGCGGCATCGCTGGGGCAGGCCGTGCTGATGGTCGTCGCTTTCCTGCTGTTCTGCCGGAGAGACATCGGCCTGGGCATGAACGCCGACTCGTTCAGGGCCATCTTCTCCTTCGGGGGGCGTGTGTCGCTCATCGGTTTCGCGGAGTTCATGGGCAGCAACCTCGATACGCTCTGGTCGGGCCATTATCTGGGCTCCCGCGCCACCGGCCTGTATACCAGGGCCACCAGCATCGCGACCGTACCGCTGCAGCTGCTGGTGACGAGCTTCTCTCGTGTGCTCCTGCCGGGCTACAGCCGTATTCAGTTCGAACGTGAGCGGCTGCGGTCGCTGTATCTCGCCACCCTCACGGTGGTCGCCGCGATCATCATGCCCATCGCGTGGGGTGTGGCTGGAGCGGCGTACGAGGTCGTCGGCACGTTGCTCGGAGCGCAGTGGAGCGCTGCGGTGCCGGCGCTCGCCGTTCTGTCTCTGGCTGCGCCGTTCACTCTGCTCACGCATTTCGGAGCGATGCTCTGTGAGGCAACTGCGACGTTGAACGTGAAGATCCTGATCTCGGTCTGCCGCATCGCCTGGCTGGTCGTATTACTTATCGTCCTGTCTCGATTCGGCATCGTCGGCATCGCAGTAGCGTTTGCGGTATCCGAAGGGCTCACGAACCTGGCGTATGTCCCTGTGATGAAGAAGCTCCTGACGGTCGGGGTCGGCGACATCATACGGTCACACCTGATAGGCCTGATTGCGGGTTGCGTCACGGGTGGCGCGCTCCTCGGTCTTCACGTCGTCCTGACGCGGGGTGGATGGGGCGCGCCGGTCACCCTCGCTGTACAGATGTGCCTGGGAGCCCTCATTCTGCTTCTCACCGTCACCAGAGCCCGAGGTGGCCTGGTGTGGAGGGAGATCCGTTCACGGCTTGATGCGGCTGGGTACGGCGCTGGGAACACCGGCATGCCCGCGCGCCTCTTCCGCATGATCGACGCAGTAGCTCAGGCGCGTCTGTGGCGCTCGCCGTCCCACTGAGTCCTGCCACTCGGCCGGCGCCAGGTCGTTCGGCCGGATCTGGCGCGTCCGGCAGTGTCAGCGCACGGAGCGAGTGGCGGCATGGACTCCCGGGGTACGCAGGTGATGGCGCCCTGCTGCCAGCCGCGGCACGACGGCGTCTCAGACCTCGAGATCGCGAACACGTTTAGCCGGGTTGCCCGCGTAGAGGCCGTCCGCGTCGCAGTCATGGACCACAACGCTGCCGGCGGCCACGACGCACCCTCCGTGCACGGTCACTCCGGGGAGCAGAATGGAGTTCGCACCGATCCAGCATCCATCTTCGACAACCACTGGGGCTCCGCGCACGGCGCCGGCTCTGCAGTTGTGCTCTCCGATGTCGTGAGACGACGTGCACAGCAGAACGCCCATCCCGAGCGAACAGTCGGCGCCGATGTGAATGGCGGCCGTATTGTCGAAGAAGCAACCGATGTTGATGAATGTGCGAGGTCCGATGTGAATGTCGGTGCCCCCAAAGAAACAGCGTGGATAGATGCGGCATGTCGTGTCTACGTCGAGGCCGAAGGCGCGCAGCAGGAGCGCGCGCAACTTCGGGGGCAACAGCTCGTCTGAGCAGAGCCGATTGAGGCCACTGTCTCTCAAGATGCGTCGAGCCTCGGTCTTCAGTCTCTCACGCGTGTCGGCGTACTTGTCTCGGCAGAGAGGCCCGAAGCAGCTGACTCTGGCCCGCTCGTGCGCTCGCCCACTCATTCGCATACTCCTCTCCGCCGATCAACGTCCTCTCGAAGCGCTGGGCCGGTATGCGGCCCTGAGGTAGCGTCTAATCACGCTTGGGCCCGCTGAGTCAAGCGGCGGGCCGGGTCTCCGGGAGGAGCGACTACCGTTGCGCGACGGGCGGGTTAGAGGGAGGGGCTGGCTCTGTGGGCAGCGTTTCTCGCAGCGAGGGCGGGGAGTGCCTCGCACTCCCCGCCCTCGCTGCTGGTTGGTTGATATGTCGGCCGATCGGTGGTCTGCCGTCAGCCGATCACTGGGAGGCCCCGATGGTGGGCGCGTACGTGGGGTTACCTGCGCCGATGAGAGGGCTGCCCGGCTTGGGGCGGAAGTCCGCCTCCAGGCCGTAGTTGGTGGCCGCGCTCACGTCAGGGTTGACGAAGATGTCGGCGGCCTTCAGGCGGGTGGCGAAGGTGCGGCCCAGCGAGTTGGCTCCTTCACCTGAATAGACGCTGCTGGTTCCGCCCTCCCAGTTGTTCCACAGGAAGGCGTTGTGGTTGGCGCTGATGGTCCCGCCGCTGTAGCCCCGGTGCGACAGGAAGATGTTGTTGTACGCGTTGAGGCTGGTGACGTGGTGCAGCTCCGGGAAGTTGGAGAAGAACGTGTTGTTGATGAGCGTTATGTTCAGCTTGCTGCCGTTGGTGCAGCCGGTCGCGGTGGGATGCGTGTTCGCAGCTACACCCGTGAGGAAGAGCGAGTTCCTTACGGTGACCTCACAGGTCGAGCCGTCGGAGACGGTGCCGAACATGATGCCCATGGTCGGGCCGGGGGTATTCTCGGCTCCACCGGGCTTCCACGAGCCCAGCGTGCAGTTCTCCACCAGGAGCCCGGTGCACTTGGTCCACATCTGGATGCAGTCGGCGTGCTGGTACGCGAAGCCGTTGTGCGACCAGATGTCGTAGATACGCGTGTTCCTGATGACGTTGGACCTGCTGTTGTTCGTCCAGACGCCGTCGCCGTTCTGGGTTGCCGGGTTCTGGTAGTCCGATGCAGTGACGCCGCGCAGGGTGCAGTTCTCGACGGTCCAGTGGTCGCCGACCGTGTCGATGCCGACCTCGCCTGCCCACTTGCTGACGGTGGTGTCCCTGACGGTCGTGTACGACGGACCGAGCTTGTCGTTCGATGAACCGATGCCGCCCTGGCGCGGGGCGTTGATAGTGCAGCCCTCGATAGTGTTGTGGGTCTTGCCGGCGGCGATGGTGATGCCGGTGCCGCGGACGAGATCGTGGATGTACAGGTTCTTCAGCGTGTTGTAGTTGCCGGCCACCTGCACCTGCCCGACCGTCCTCTGGTTGTCGGTGATCGTCGACGAGCCGGGCGTGACCTCGAAGCCGTCCAGGACGGTGTAGCTGGAGTTGATGACGAACGCCTGCGAGACGACGACGCGGCCGTTAGCGATGAACTCCGTGGTGTTCGAGGCGGTGCCGCCGGCTGTGGACGGGATGGTGACGCGCTCGTTGTACGTGCCGGCCGCCACGGACACGGTCTGGCCGGGGGTGACGCTGCTGGCGGCCTTCTGGATGGTCCGCCACGGGCGGGTGGCGGAGCCGTTGTTGGTGTCACTGCCGGTCTTGGCGACGTAGCGGTCTGCCTGGGGCGCCTCCGGCTCCGCCGGCTCTGTCGGAGTCGGCTCGGGAGTCTCGGTGTCCGTCGGAGTAGGAGTCGGAGTCGGCGTTTCGCTGGGCTCCTCCGTCGGCTCGGTGTCCGTCGGGGTGGGAGTTGGCGTTTCGCTGGGCTCCTCGTCCGGCACGTCGGAGTCGGCGTACACGGCCACCTCACTGATGGCTGCCGTGGCGCCCACGACTCGCTCCCCGAGCACCCGGATCCGCACGTAACGAGCAGTCGTCGAGAAGGCATCCGTGTTCGGGCCCTTGAGCAGGTTGTCGCTCCTGTCCGCAGCCGTCGAGAACGTCACGCCGTCCAGGCTGGTCTCGATCTGATAGCGGTACGCGCGCTTATCGCCGTTGTACCAGGACGTCTTGACGCCGGTGAGGTCCGTCTCCTCGCCCAGGTCGACCATCCACCACTGGGGATAGGCCTTCGAGCCGGCCGCCCAGCGCGTGATCGGCTTACCGTCGTTGCCCGCGGGGGGTTCGTAGCTCTTCCTGGAGCTGCTTGCCGTGGCCGTGAGGCCGGCAGGCAGCGCGGCGCCGCTGGTGATGGCGGTGTTGATGGAGGTGCTCGGGGAGACGCGACGCAGGATGACGGCCTTCCGGACGCGCTTGATGACCCTGTAGCGGAAGGCGCCGCGTGCCTGGACGTAGCGGTGCTGCTTCCGCACCATAAGCTTCTTGCCGTGGCCCCTGACCATGTCGTAGGTTCTGCTGCGCTTGACGATCCGGTAGCGCTGCGACTTGTACTGAGCGGCTGTCGCGATAGAGGAAGAGACGAGAAGCGCGGCCAGCGCTGCGATCAGGAGTGCGCCGAGAAAACCGATCTTGCTCTTCTTCATCACCGTGATTCCTCCAAATCAGCGAGTGGGAACTACGGCGACGCGGACGACTGCGTGAGAGTGCGAGAGTCTCTGTCGCATCGACGCGACCCACTGGTTTTGCGTTGGAAAGCCGATGAGCAGTCGTCACTGCTCAGGAGGAGGAATCGGTCCTGACCTCGTGATTCTTAAGCCCTACGGGCGGTTGTCTATAGTCAAGTCAGACAACTAAGGGAGGCTGATCCGGGCCGGTGAGAACGGGTGGCCGGGCGTTCCGGCCGCAAGCCGCCTGCGGGGGCTTCAGCTACTGCGGCTGGGTAGGAGGCGGGGTGCTGCCAGTGAGTGCTGCGGGGGCGTGCAGGCGGGGGCGTGCAGGCGGGGGCGGCTCAGCCGCCCGGAGGATCACTCAGAGGCGTAGTGGTATCCGCCTCTGGCGGTCGTGGGCACGCCGGTGACGACCAGGCCGAGGGCTCGGGTCGGCGTGCGCGTGAAGAAGTCGTCCACGCGCTTGACCGTGTCGGCCGTCGTGTCCTTGAGGTGAAGCACAACAAGCAGGCCGTCGACCCAGGGCGCCATCGCCGTCGCGTCGCCGACGGCGAACATCGGCGGCGCGTCTACGAGGACGTAGTCGGCCTTCTCCCCGAGCTCGCTCAGGATCCTGCCGAATTGTCTGGACCCGACGATCTCCCCGGGATTCGGGGGCACCGCTCCTGAGGTGAGCAGAAGGAGCTTGAGTCCTCGAGGCGCATCGTGCTCGTCGACTGCGCCGGAGGACTTGGACTTGCCCGCGCCGGCCCGCGCCTGAGACTCGGCCGCGGCGGTGGCCCTCACCCGCGAAGACATCGAGGCCACGGGCATCCGCGTGCGACCGCCGAGGGTGATCGTCTGCGTGGCATCGGCCAGGGTGGCGGCGCCTGCGACGACATCGGTGACGCCGCGTGTGTTGCTGAGCTGGAAGAAGCGATGCAGCGACGGCCGCCGCAGGTCGCCGTCGACCACGGCGACGCGCCTGCCCGTTCGGAGCAGCGCGACGGCCAGGTTGGCGATCGTCGTCGACTTGCCCTGGCTGGGCGCCGGGCTCGACACCACAATTACCTTCACGTCGCCGTTGAAGTTGATGAAGTCGACGTTGGCGCGCAGGAAGCGGTAGGCTTCGGCGTGTGGGCTGCGCGGTTCGTCCAGCACGACCACCTTGGTCGTGTTGTGTTCGTGGCGGCGGAGCTCGGGGATTTCGGCGACGATGGGCAGGCTGGTGTGCTCGGTGATCTCCTTCGAGCTGTGGAGCCTGACGTCGAGGGAGTCGCGCAGAAATGCGATGCCGAGGCCGAACATGAGGCCGGCCGCCACGGCGAGGGCTGTGTTGCGCATTGGCTGGGGGCTGGAGGGCGCGAGGGGTGGCTGCGCCGCCTCGCCCATCCTCAGGCCGCCGCTCACCAGGGGCTTCAGTACCTCGAGCTGACCGCGCCGCTCGACGAGCGTTGCGTGCTCGGTGCTGCCGGGCCTGGCCAGACGCACCTGCTCGGTGATCTGGTCGATGGCTTCGTCCAGTGACTTCTGCAGGCTCTCCTGGTACCACAGCAGGAACTGGTTCGCGAATGCATTGGCGACTGCGGCGGCTTCATCAGGCGACGGCTGCACGGCGGTCACGTTGATGACGTTCGCGGCGGGGTCGGCCTCGGCGGTGACATCCTCCATCAGCGTGGTCGCCTGCCCGGACCAGTTGATCTCCTCGGCGACGCGTTCTGCGATCTCGCGCGTTACCACGAAGCTAGCCAGAGTCTGCAGCTCTCGCTCGTCCGGGTCGGAGAGCCCGAGGTTGGTGCCCACTGCAACGCTGACCGATGGGGACTGGGACTGAGCTATCACTCTCGCCGTCGCAGAGTAGCGCGTAGGCTGCAGGAGGCTGACGGCCAGTACGACGGCCGGGATGATGACCATGGATCCGAGAATGAACCACCGGTGCCGCCGAAGGATCTTGACGTAGTGGTGCAGGCCTTCTGCAGGCTGTCCGTGGTCGGTCAAGGCGCTCGCCCTTTCGTCGCAACGCGATTGCGGGCCGATTATAGCGCAGGGGTCATCGGCATCGGGGCGATTGCCTGCGAGGGCGCATCGTTGTCATAACAGACAACGCTTGTCGCTGGTCGCGAAGACGAGTGTTGCCGACGGCTCATCGTGATGGGACGTGTCTTCGACGATATCGCCGTTGTGACGTTTGTGCCGTGATGAGATTCGCAGGACAATGAGATGCTATGCCTGCGCGCCGCCTGGGTGTTCGCCCGTTACGGCGTGTGATCCTGAGGGAGGGCGAGACGTGAGTGATCTCGGTAAAGCGACGAGGCTACCATGAGCGCTCCGGTAAACCGTAGCGACGACCTGGTTGCCATGCGGGTGCCGTTCGTTGACCTGAAGCACCAGGCCACGGAGCTGCAGGCGGAGTACGACGCCGCTTTTCGCTCGGTGGTCGAGCGGGCCGCCTACACCATGGGGCCCGAGCTGGCGCAGTTCGAAGAGGCTTTTGCGGCGTTCTGCGGCTGTGAGCACGCCATCGGCGTGAGCTCGGGCACCGATGCCGTGAAGCTGGCGCTGCTGGCCGCAGGAGTGCGGCGGGGCGACGACGTCATCGTGCCGGCCAATACGTTCATAGCCACGGCGGAGGCCGTCAGCCACATCGGTGCGACGCCGGTGTTCGTCGACTGCGTCGAAAGCACCGGCCTCCTGGACGTCGGCGCTGTCGCCGCCGCGGTCACGCCGCGCACGACGGCCGTGATCCCGGTGCACCTGTACGGTCAGATCGTTGACATGGATGAGCTTGCGCGCGTGGCGTCCAGGCACGGGCTCGCCATCGTGGAGGACGCGTGTCAGGCGCACGGCGCTACGTACAAAGGCAAGCCGGCCGGCTCGTTCGGCGCGACCGCCGCCTTCAGCTTCTACCCCGGCAAGAACCTCGGGGCCCTCGGCGACGGTGGCGCCGTTACGACCAACGAGGCGGCGGCCGCCGACATGGTGCGGCTGTACCGCAATCACGGCCAGGAAGACAAGTTCACGCATCGCGTGATCGGCTACTGCGACCGCCTGCACAACCTGCAGGCCGCATTGCTCCTCGTCAAGCTGTCGCGCCTCCCGGCATGGAATGCCGCTCGACGTGCTGCAGCTCGCGACTACGATGCGGCGCTGTCGGGAACACACGGGGTGAGCCTCACCGAAGTGAGTGAGGCGGTCGAGGCGGTCTACCATCTGTACGTCGTTGCGGTGGAAGACAGAGACGGGGTGCGTGAGCGGTTGGCACAGCGAGGCGTCGATTCCGGGATCCACTACCCCGTGCCGCTGCACGTGCAGCCGGCCTACGGGGAGCTGGGGTATTCCTTGGGCGATTTCCCGGTTGCAGAGCGCAGGGCGCAGCGCATCCTCTCGCTGCCGATGTTCCCCGAGATCACCCGCGAGCAGCGCGACTACGTGGTCACCTGCCTGACCCAGGCGCTCGCCTAGCTTCGGGCGTGAGGGAGAGGATACGAGTATGACGCCGACGCGGGCACCAGTTGTCGAGGAGGGGGCGCTCGAGCCCAAGGCCTCCCATTTGCATCTGGTCGCGGCCGATCATGGGGTCGCGTCACGAGCCGCGGCGCGGCTTCGCCCTGGCCTCTGGTTCCTCTTCATGGATGTCTGCCTGGGGCTGATCGCGTACGGTCTGGCGCTCACCATCCGCGGTGAGGTCGTCGGCGCCACGGATTCCGTGCTGCTCAATCCCAGCTGGTCCACGGCGGTGCCGCTGGCGATCACATTCCTCGTCTTCTCCGTGCTCGGCCTCTACGAGCGGGAGCTGCTTGCCCTGCGCGCCCTGCACGTCCTCACGCTGGCGAAGGCCATGCTGTGGGCGGCGGCGCTCAGCGGGCTGGCCATCTACCTGCTGCATCTGCCGATCGGCGTTCAGTCCCGGTTCACGGTGGTGGTCACGTTCGCGATGTTCTTCGTGTTCGGGGTCATCATGCGCACGTTCGTGCTCTCACGTGTTCTGGGCCGGCGGTTTCGGCGCGATATGAACCAGACGCTTGTGATCGGCTGGCCCTACCGTACCGAGCCGTTGCGAGAGCGACTCACCATGCTCAAGGGGTTTAACCGTGTCGTTCTCGTCGACGGCGGCCGGGAGCCTCGCGTGGACGAGTGCGTCGTCGAGCATCTGCGGCGCCGCACCGACGACGGCCGGCCGGTGTACGGCTCGGTTTTCATCGACGCCGGGAGCCTGACGCAGACGCAGACCATGGATCTGGTTGATATCGGGCAGCGTCACGGCGCGATCGTGTACGTTGTCTCCAACAGGCTCCGTGCGCTCGCCGGGCGACGCCTCCTGATCGATCTGTTCGAGGCTCCGGTGGTGCGTATGCGTCGTCCGTCGCACGGGCGCGGGCGGGCGCTGCACAAGCGCGCCTTCGACATCGTCGGGGCGGCCGGCGCGCTGGTGCTGCTCTCCCCGGTGATTCTGGTCCTGGCCGTGGCGATCAAGGTGTCGTCGCGCGGGCCGGTCTTCTACTCGCAGGAGCGCGTCGGCCTCGGCGGCAGGACGTTCCGCTTCTACAAGTTCCGCAGCATGCGCGACGGTGTCGATGCGTCCGCCCACTACGCCTACATGCAGGCGTTGATCAACGGCCAGGCGGAGACCAGGACGCAGCTCGTCGAGGGCGAGGAGGAAGAGGTCTTCAAGCTGGTCGACGACCCTCGCATCACGACCGTCGGCCGCTACCTGCGGCGCTACTCTCTCGATGAGATCCCGCAGCTCTGGAACGTCCTCATCGGCGACATGAGCCTGGTTGGCCCTCGTCCTCCGCTCGCGTATGAGGTGGCAGCCTACCGGCCCTGGCATCGCCGTCGCCTGGACGTGAAGCCTGGCGTCACCGGCGTGTGGCAGGTGGATGGTCGTAGCAAGGTGAGCTTCGACGACATGGTGTTCCAGGATATTCTGTACGAGAGCACACGCGACATCTTTGTGGACGCCTCGCTCTGTCTGCGCACCGTGCCGGCGGCCCTGCTGGGGCGCGGAGCCGGATGAGCGAGTCTTCTGGAGGAATCATGACCAACGTGGCGATCATCGGGCACGGCTACTGGGGCCCCAACCTGCTCCGCAACTACATGGATCTGCCCGACGCAACGGTCAAGTGGGTGTGCGACCTGCGTCCGGAGGCGCTCGACAAGGTCCGCCAGCGCAATCCGTCGCAGGCAGTCACCACGAGCTACGATGAGGTCCTCGCGGACGATGCCGTCGACGCGGTGGTGATCGCCACTCCGATCTCGACGCATTTCACGCTGGCGCGGGACGCCCTTCTGGCCGGCAAGCACGTCTTCGTCGAGAAGCCCATGACTAGCTCCACCGCAGACGCGGAGGAGCTGGTGGAGCTGGCCCGCGAGACCGGGCTTACGCTCATGGTCGGCCACACGTTCGTCTTCAGCCCGCCGGTGCGCAAGCTCGGTGAACTCATCCACACCGGCGACCTGGGCGACATCCACTTCATCACGTCTTCGCGGGTCAACCTGGGGCTTCACCAGAAGGACGTGAGCGTCGTCTGGGACCTCGCGACCCACGATCTCTCGATTCTGTACTACTGGCTCGGAGAGGCCGCCTCCAGCGTCTACGTCACGGGTCGCGGGTGCATCGTGCCGGAGATCCCTGATGTGGCTTTCCTGAACCTGAGCTTCCCGTCGGGGGTGGTCGCCAACATCGACATCGCCTGGCTCTCGCCGGTCAAGCTGCGCCGGACGGTGGTCGTCGGCAGCCGGCGCATGGCGCTGTACGACGACACCGAGAGCGTGGAGAAGGTCAAGGTGTTCGACCACGGTGTCGACTACAGGGAGCCGGAGACGTACGGCGAGTTCCACCTCTCCTACCGCACCGGCGACATCGTCGCTCCGAAGCTCGATGCGATCGAGCCGCTGAGCGCGGAGGCGAAGCATTTCATCGAGTGCGTCACCACCGGCAGGCGCCCGATCACCGACGGAGTCGCAGGCCTTCAGGTCGTGGCCTCGCTGGAGGCGGCCGAGCGGTCGCTTCACAACGGGGGCGGTGTGCAACCCATCGACCAGCCGATAGCGCAGAGCGCCTGCGGCGAGGCGGGTCGCGAGGCGGGGAACTCTTGACTGTAGTGCCTGACCTGCCGTCACGCGACGAGCCCCAGGCGCGTGTCGCGCCAAATGTTGCGCTCGGCGACGGATGCGATCTGCAGGGGCCGTGCGTCGTCGGCAAGGCGCCGCGAGGCGCCGGGGAGGGCGAGCGGCCGCTCGTGATCGGCGCCGGGGCGGTTATCAGGCCGTTCACGACGATCTATGCGGGGAGCACCATCGGCGCCCGTCTGCAGACTGGTCAGGGCGCGAGCATTCGTGAGGACAACGTGCTGGGCGACGACGTGAGCATCGGCACCAACGCCGTCCTCGAGTTCGGCAACCGGCTCGGCAGCCGCATCCGCATCCACAGCGGCTGCTTCCTCGAACTGGTCACCATCGAAGACGACGTCTTTGTCGGCCCCAACGTCGTCTTCACCGACGACCCGCACCCCATGGGGTGTCCGCGCTACCAGGAGTGCAAGGGAGGCGCGGTGGTGCGCCGCCTTTCGCGGATCGGCGCCAATGCGACTATTCTGCCCGGCGTCGAGATCGGCGAAGGGGCCCTCGTGGGCGCCGGGGCCGTCGTCGTCCGCGATGTCCCCGCCGGAGCAGTCGTGGCCGGCAACCCCGCGCGGGTCATCAAGCGGGTCGCCGATCTCACCTGCCCGCCGGGCTGGTTTGAGCGCCCCTACGTCTGGCCGCCGTACCAGCAGGAGGAGAGAGGCTAGCGCTGTCGCAGTCCACGAAGCGCGGCGCCCGCTGCTCCTTCGTGATCTCCCACAGCCGCCACAACGTCGCCGCGAAGAAGGCGACGAGCAGCGTGTTGCGGGCGATGGTGGGCACCAGCGAGAACCACCGCATCTCGAGCAGGCTCCAGTAGAGCCTGGGGAACTCCACCTGGGTGAGAAGCAGCGTGAAACCGCCGAGCACGGCGAGCAGGCGGTCGCGGGCGGCCACGAGCACCCAGGCCGGGAGAATCCAGATGAAGTACTGCGGCGAGAGCACCTTTCCGAACGTCATCAGCGCCAGGATGAGCGCGAGCACGGCGATGGCCTGATCGGGCAGGTTGGCGCGCAGGTGCTCGCGGCCGCGCCAGATGAGCGCGTAGATGCCGAAGACGGCGAGCAGCATGAGCCCGCCGGAGATGTCGGCGAGGAAGCCCACGCCGGGCGCCGCCAGGTAGTGGGAGCCGTGGCTATGGCCCCACGTCGCCCAGCCGGCGCCGAGCAGCTGGCCGAGGAGCAGAGGCGTGCCGAGCACGCTCTCGATCTGCAGCGGCCGCCCAAGGTAGTACTCGAAGACGTACCAGATGCCGCCCGGTGAGGAGAGCAGGTAGGGCACGAAGGGGGCGGCGGCCGCCGCCGCGAAGGCGACGGCCGGCCAGAGCCAGCGTCGCGGCGGCCCGGCGAGGACGAACACGAGCGGCAGAAGCGCCGCCGGCGTGAGCTTGAGGGCAAAGCCCAGACCCAGCACGAAGGCGGCCGCCGTGTACCAGCGGCCCGCCAGGCAGAGCAGGAAGCCGGCCAGCACGAGGGCGACGACTGCATCGTAGCGATTGGCGATGATCGCTCCGGTGAGCGCGACGGCGATGGGGAAGAGGACGGCGGCGAAGTAGGCTCGTTCGCCGCGCGGCCAGAAGCGGCAGGCGATGATCGTCGTGACGGCCGCCGTGAGCAGCGTGACGATGCCCATGCTGATGCTGAACCAGCGCATGTACGCGGTGAGGTCGTCGGTGTGCCCGGGGATGCGGAAGACGGGCACGGCGAGGGGCGGGTACTCCACCCGGAAGGCCTCGCTGAAGGGCCGCTCGCCGGCGGCGATGCGCGCCGCGTACGAGTGGTACACGGGGATGTCGCTGATCTCGTGGAAGTCGTACCAGAGGTTGGGCAGCAGGAAGACCAGGACGATCGCCGTGAGCCCGAGGGTAGCGGCGAGGGCGACGGCGAGGCTGACCCTGGATGCTGCCGAGCCCTCGGCGGTGTCAGCCGCTTCTCTGGCCGTGCCGGCGGTGTTCATTCCGGGTCCGGAGTCGCCGTCGACGCGTGGCGGAAGCTCCACAGCTTGTTGAGCACGAAGTTGATGGGCATCACGCTGGCGATGGCGATGAGCTGGCTCACGCCGGGGGCGAGCCGCAGCCCGTGGCGAACGAGCGTGAAGACGGCGAGGTTGGCGAGATAGGCGATAACGCTGACCGTGAAGAACCTGGGCAGCTCACGCAGCACGGACCCGCTGGAGCGGAAGGTCCAGCGGCGATTGAGGTAGTAGTTGCTGAGCACCGAGATGAGGAAGCCGAGGCCGTTGGCCAGGTACTCGGCGGTGTGAGGCGTGCGCCCGGCGACGGCGCCCCAGAGCACCAGCGTGAGGGAGAAGACAGCTAAGTTGACGAGGACACCGCTTCCGCCCACGCAGCAGAATTTGATGAACTGGATAATGTTGCGTCTGAGGTGGCTGTTCACCGATCACCGGTCGGGAGGGAGGGCGGCTGCGCGGCGACGCAGCGTTGCGCGCAGCCCGCAGACTGCCCGGTATGATACGTGACGGTGCGCGTCTCAGAAACCTGGCAGTGAGGCCGTGAACCGGTGAGGGTGGGCGCCACCCGGGGCGCTCGCGCCGGTCGGCACGCGCCCGGGCGCGTGCACGCACGTCTGGTAGAATCCTCGATCGGCCCTGCCCCCTCGGAAAGCGAGTCACGTGAGCGACAAGCAGCCCCGGTTCCAGGAAGTCTCATCCCGCGTCGACTTCCCGGCGCTGGACGCCCGCATCCTCGCCTTCTGGAAGGAACAGCGCATCTTCGCGAAGAGCCTCGAGGGCAGAGACGACGCCCCCGTCTTCGTCTTCTACGAAGGGCCGCCCACGGCCAACGGCCGCCCGGGCTCGCACCACGTCGTCTCGCGCATCTTCAAGGATCTCTTCCCGCGCTACAAGACGATGCGCGGCTACCGTGTGCCGCGCAAGGCCGGCTGGGACACGCACGGGCTGCCCGTGGAGCTCGAGATCGAACGCCGCCTGGGCATCGACGGCAAAAAGCAGATCGAGGACTACGGCATCGCCGCGTTCAACGCTCTCTGCAAGGAGAGCGTGCTCAGCTATCTCGAGGAGTGGGACCGCTTCACCGAGCGCATCGGATTCTGGGTCGACCTCGACGACGCCTACTACACCTTCACCAACGGCTACATCGAGACGGTGTGGTGGCTGCTGCGCCAGATCTGGGACAAGGGCCTGCTGTACGAGGGTTTCAAGGTCGTACCGTACTGCCCGCGCTGCGGCACGGCGATCAGCAGCCACGAGGTGGCGCAGGGCTACAAGGAGGTCACGGAGGACTCGATCTACGTGCGCTTCCCGCTGCGCCCGGAGTCGGCGGCGCGCCTCGGCATGCCGGAGAGCGCGCCGGTCTCGCTGGCCGTCTGGACCACGACGCCGTGGACGCTCATCAGCAACGTCGCCGCCGCGGTTCACCCCGAGGTCGCCTACGCCGTCGTCGAGAGCCGCGGCGAGCGCTTCGTGCTGGCCCGTGGCCTCGTCGAGAAGGTCCTCGGCAAGCAGGCCGTGGTCGAGCGCGAGCTCAGCGGCGCCGAGCTCCTCGGCCTCGAGTACGAGCCGCCGTACAACTTCATGACGCCCGAGAAGCGGGCGCACTTCGTCATCGGCGGCGACTTCGTCACGACCGGCGACGGCACCGGCATCGTGCACATCGCCCCCGCCTTCGGCGAGGACGACATGCGGGTGGGCATGGAGAACGACCTTCCGGTGGTCAACGCCGTCGACACCGAGGGGCGCTTCATCGCCGAGGTCACGCCGTGGGCCGGGCGCTTCGTCAAAGACGCCGACCCGGCCATTACCGAGGATCTCAAGGCTCGCGGACTGCTCCTCGGCGTCGAGCCCTACAAGCACAGCTATCCCTTCTGCTGGCGCTGCGACACGGCGCTGCTCTACTACAGCAAAGCCACCTGGTACGTGCGCACCACGGCCATCAAGGACGAGCTCATCAGGGCCAACGACGCCGTGGTCTGGCACCCCGAGCACATCAAGGAGGGGCGCTTCGGCGAGTGGCTGGCCAACAACGTCGACTGGGCCCTGAGCCGCGACCGCTACTGGGGCACGCCGCTGCCCGTGTGGCGCTGCGAGGAAGGCCACCTGCACTGCCTCGGCTCGGTGGCCGAGCTGCACGAGATGGCGGTTGGGCTGGTGCCGGACGATCTCGATCTGCACCGGCCGTACGTCGACGACGTCGTCCTCGCCTGCCCCGAGTGCGGTGGCGAGATGCGCCGTGTGGAGGAGGTCATCGACGCCTGGTTCGACTCGGGCGCGATGCCCTTCGCGCAGTGGCACTACCCCTTCGAGCACGAAGAGACGTTCCGCGAGCGCTTCCCGGCCGACTTCATCGCCGAGGCCATCGACCAGACCCGCGGCTGGTTCTACAGCCTGCTCGCCGTGGCCACGCTCGTGGAGGGGCACAGCTCCTACAAGCGCGTCCTCTGCCTGGGGCACATCCTCGACGCCGAGGGTCAGAAGATGAGCAAGAGCCGCGGCAACGTGGTGGAGCCCTACGACATCCTCGACCGCCAGGGCGCCGACGCCTTCCGCTGGTTCATGTTCTCGAGCCAGCAGCCGTGGAGCCCGCGCCGCTTCAGCGCCGACATGGTCGACGAGGTGGTGCGTAAGTTCCTGCTCACGCTCTGGAACACCTACAGCTTCTTCACGGTCTACGCCAACATCGATCGCTTTGACCCGCTGGGCGAGCCGGTGCCGCTCGAAGAGCGGCCCCTGCTCGACCGCTGGCTGGTCGGCGAGCTCCACGCTCTCGTGCGCGACGTCACCGACGGGCTCGAGGCCTACGACGCTACCGGCACCTGTCGCGCGATCCAGCAGTTCGTCGACGATCTCAGCAACTGGTATGTGCGCCGCAGTCGCCGCCGCTTCTGGAAGAGCGAGAACGACAGCGACAAGCTGGCCGCCTATCACACGCTGTACGAGGCGCTTGTGACGGTCGTCAAGCTGCTCGCGCCGTTCACGCCGTTCGTCGCCGAGGAGCTCTACCAGAACCTCGTGCGACGTGTCGATGCGTCGGCGCCGGAGAGCGTGCATCTCTCCGCCTGGCCGCCTGCCGACACTCATGCCATCGACCTCGGCGTGTCCTCAGATATGGCGGCGGCACGGCGCATCGTCGAGATGGGTCGCGCCGCGCGCAACGCTGCCGCGGTCAAGGTGCGCCAGCCGCTGGCCGAGGTGGTTGTAGCGCTGCCCGAGGCCGAGGCCCGCGCCGTCGATCGTCTGCGCGACATCGTCCTCGACGAGCTCAACGTCAAGGATCTGCGCGCGGTGGGCGATGGCGGCGAGCTCGTCTCGTACGTGGTCAAGCCCAACCTGCGCGTGCTCGGTCCGAGGCTCGGCAAGCGGCTTGGCGCGCTGCAGGCCGCCCTCAGGGAGGCCGACGGCGCCGCCCTCGTCGCCGAGCTCTCGCGGGAGGGCGCGGTGAGCCTGGTGCTGGACGGCGACGAGCTGCGTCTCGCGGAGGACGATCTCCTCATCTCGACGGGCTCGCCGGACGGCTACCAGGTGGAGAGCGACGCCGGCCGTGTCGTGGCGCTGCGGACGGAGGTCGACGAGGCTCTTCGCGAGGAGGGCGTGGCCCGCGAGCTCGTGCACGCGGTTCAGCTGGCGCGCAAAGCCGCCGATCTCCGTATCGAGGACACGATCAGCCTGACGCTAGAGGTGCCCGCCGAGATGCGACGGCTGGTAGAGCGCTTCCGCACCACGATCGCGGCCGAGACGCTAGCTCGCGAGTTCACGGTGGGCGCGGTGAGCGGCGATTACCGCACCGTTGCCCGTGTCGAAGGGCACGAGGTCGGCATCGGGCTGAGCGCGACGGGTACGATCTTCACCGCCTCGCACCGCTGACCGCGGCGGGTGGTCCGATGGGCGCCGCGACGAACAGAGGCATCGTCATGGATCTGCGCGACCTCGCTCATCGCCGGCATTTCCGCGAAGACGGGCTCGTGGATCAGGCCGAGGCTGCGGGGCTCTGGAGTCGCTTCCTGCCGACCTGCAGGAACGGCTCGACACGGTCTTCGCCGACCGTCTCGTAACGTTGAGCTGCGAGGTGGCCGGGGTGCTCGTCGAGCGCTTCTAGAGCGCCGGCTTCAGCCCAGGAAGGTCGCGAGCTCCTCGGCTAGCTTGGCCTTCGGCATGGCGCCGACGACGCGCTGCTTCACCTGGCCGTCCTCGAACGCGAGGATGGTGGGGATGTTCATGACGCTGAACTGCTGCGCCACCGCCGGGGACTCGTCGACGTTGAGCTTGAGGAACTTGACGGCCGGGTACTCGCTCTCCATCTCCTCGAGCACGGGGCCGATCATGCGGCAGGGCCCGCACCACTCGGCCCAGAAGTCGACGATGACCTTGCCCGGCTGCTTGACGACTGCGGCGTCGAAATTGTCCTGGGAGACTGCTTCCACGTGGCCCCTCCTGGGAGAGTCGGTTGTCAGGCGGGCGCGGCGGAGCTGCCGCCGGCCGCGCCCCCGGCGCCGGACGCCGGGCACTCGAGCGTATCGAGGTAGTGGACGGTCTGCATGGCGGCGAGGGCGCCCTCGCCCACGGCCATGGCGATCTGCTTAAGCGGGTTGGCGCGCGCGTCGCCACAGGCGAAGACGCCACGTTGGCTGGTGCACAGCAGTTCGTCGGTGACGATGTAGCCGTGCTCGTCGATATCGACCGTGCCCCGCAGCCAGGCGGTGTTGGGATCCTGGCCGATGTAGATGAAGACGCCGTTGACGGGCAGGGTGCGCATCTCGCCGGTCTTGACGTTCTCGACCTCGAGCGCCTGCACCACCTGCTCGCCGTCGATGCGCCGCGGCACGGAGTCCCAGACGAACTCCATCCTGGGGTTGGCGAAGGCGCGCTCCTGGGCGATAGGGGCCGCACGGAGCTGGTCGCGGCGGTGCACAAGGTAGACTTTCTCGGCGAACTTGGTGAGGTACATGGCCTCCTCGACCGCGGAATCGCCGCCGCCGATGACGGCGACGGTGCGGCCGCGGTAGAGGGCACCGTCGCAGGTGGCGCACCAGCTCACGCCCCGGCCGATGAACTCGGCCTCGCCGGGAATGCCCGAGCGCCGGGGGTTGACTCCGGGCGCGAGGATGACCGCAGAGGCGTGCACGGCGCCCTGGTCGGTGACGACGCTCCAGGAGCCGTCTGGCCGCGCGGCGAGCGACGCGACGGTCTGGATCTCGCGCAGCTCGGCGCCGAACTCGAGGGCCTGGGCCTTCATTCTCTCCGCGAGGTCGAAGCCCGAGATGCCCCCGGGGAAGCCGGGGTAGTTCTCGATCAGCTCGGTGAGAGCGACCTGGCCGCCGGCCATGTTGCGCTCGAGGATGACGGTCTTGAGGCGGCTGCGACTGGCGTAGATGCCGGCCGTAAGCCCCGCCGGGCCGGCGCCGACGACGACGACGTCGTGCACGGCTGCGTCCTGATCAGGCACAGTGGAATCCTTGTCCGGAGTCATTGCGGCGACAGTATACCCAGCGGCAGCTAGAGAAGACCGCGGCGCACGAGTTCCTCGGCGATCTGGACCGCGTTGAGGGCTGCACCCTTGCGCAGGTTGTCGCTCACGACCCAGAGGTCGAGGCCGTTGGTCACCGTATGGTCCTCGCGGATGCGGCCGACGTAGACCGGATCCTTGCCCTCCGCGTCGAGGGGGAGCGGGTAGGAGAGGTTGGCGACGTCGTCGACGATCGTGACTCCAGGGGCCGCTGCGAGCAGCTCACGGGCCTCGGCGGCGGTGATCTTGCGCCGCGTCTGCACGTTGATCGCCTCGCTGTGGGCGCCGAACACCGGTACGCGCACGCAGGTGGCTGAGACCTTGACGCTGTCGTCGGCGAAGATCTTCTTGGTCTCGTCGATCATCTTCTGCTCCTCCTTGGTGTAGCCGCTGGGGAGGAAGCTGTCGATGTGCGGGAGCACGTTGAAGGCGATCTGGTGTGGGTAGAACTGCAACTCTACGGGCTCGCCGGCGGCCCACTGGCGGGTCTGCGCCTCAAGGGCCGCGATAGCGCTCTGGCCGCTGCCGGAGACGGCCTGGTAGGTGCTCACGACGATGCGCTCGATGCCGGCCGCGTCGTGCAGCGGCTTGAGGGCCACGACCATCTGGATGGTGGAGCAGTTGGGCGTGGCGATGAGCCCCTTGTGGGCGTCGAGATGATCGGCGTTGACCTCCGGCACGACCAGCGGCACGCCCGGCTCCATGCGGAAGACACTCGACTTGTCGATGACCGTGGCGCCGGCGGCAACGGCGGCGTGTGCGAACTCCTTGCTCACGGAGCCGCCGGCGGCGGAGAAGACGAGGTCAGCGCCGGCGAACGAGTCGGCGCCAAGCTCCCGCACCTCGATCTCGGCGCCGCGGAACGGCAGCCGGCGGCCGGCGGAGCGGCTGCTGGCCAGGAGCCGCAGCTCGCCGACCGGGAAGTCACGCTCCTCGAGGATACTGCGGACGGTGCCGCCGACAACGCCGGTGGCGCCGGCGATGGTGACGGTGAGATCGCGGGCGGCCATCAGGAACCCCTCACGGCGGCGGTGTGGGTAATGCTGTCCTCGCCGAGCTCAAAGGCGGCGTGCAGGGCGCGCACGGCCTCTTCGGCGCGGCTCTTCTCGATCACGATCGAGATCTTGATCGGCGAGGTGCTGATCATGTCGAGGTTGATGCCGAGGTCGGCCAGAGTGGTGAACATCTTGGCGGCCACGCCCGGGTTGGTGCGCATGCCGATGCCGATGACGCTGATCTTGGCGATGTTCTCGTTGCTCGAGTACCCCTTGGCTCCAAGCTTGTCGACGATCACCTGCAGGGCGCGGTCGGCCGCCAGGCTGTCCTCGATCGGGATCGTGCATGAGATATCCGTGAAGCCGGCCTCGCTGGTGTTCTGGATGATCATGTCGATGTTGACGTTCGCCTTGGCCATCTGGCTGAAGATGAGTGCTGCGACGCCGGGCTGGTCGGGTACCCCGCGCACCGTCACCTTGGCCTCGTCGGTGGTGTAGGCGACGGCTCTGATGATCGGGCTCTCCATGACTTCATCTTCCTCTCTCACCCAGGTGCCCTCGGCCTCTGTGAAACTGGAGCGCACGTGGATCGGGATGTTGTACTTGCGTGCGTACTCGACTGCTCGCGGCGCCAGGACCATGGCGCCGGCGGCCGCCATGTCGAGCATCTCGTCGTAGGTGATCGCGTTGATCTTGCGGGCGCTGGCCACGAGGTTTGGGTTCACGGTGTAGACGCCGTCGACGTCCGTGTAGATCTCGCAGACGTCGGCGTTGAGGGCTTGAGCGAGGGCCACCGCCGTGGTGTCGGAGCCGCCGCGGCCGAGCGTGGTGATGTTGTTCTGTGTCGAGACGCCCTGGAAGCCGGCGACGAGCACGATCCGACCCTCGTCCATCTCCTTCTGCACGCGGTCGGGGTGAATCTCCATGATGCGTGCCTTGGTATGGACCGTGTCGGTGACGATGCCGGCCTGCGAGCCGGCGAAGCTTACGGCTTCATAGCCGAGGCGGTCGATGGCCATGGCCAGCAGAGCGCAGCTGATGCGCTCTCCTGCGGAGAGGAGCATGTCCATCTCGCGCTCGGGGGGGTTGGGCGTTATCTCGCGAGCGAGCGCCAGGAGTTCGTCGGTGGTGTCGCCTCGCGCCGAGACGACCGCGCAGACGCTGTTTCCCTGCTCGAACGTCGCGACGATGCGGCGCGCGACGTTGGCGATACGGGTGGCGTCGGCGACCGACGTGCCACCGTATTTCTGGACGACGACTGACAAGGCTGAACCTCCGGGAAAAGACGGCTAATCAGTCTACCAAACGGGTGAGGCCGCGTCGCCGTGCGAGCGATGCTGCACCCGGGCCTGCGGGCCGCCTCACGGCGGCTGCCTCCTCAGGCGCTGGGCTTAGGCGCGATCCTTGCGAGCGAGCGCTTGTGCTTGCTGTCGGCGCGCAGGGCATCGACGCGCGCCTTGACGGCCGGCGAGGCCGAGCCGCTCAGGAGATAGGCGTCGAGCTCCTGGTAGGTGAGGCCCATCTCGTTCTCGTCGGTCTGGCCGGTGAAGAGGCCGGCCGAGGGCTCCTTGTCGATGATGCGCGCCGGCACGCCCAGCTCGTGGGCGAGAGCGCGCACCTGGGTCTTGACGAGGGCGCCGAGGGGCAGGAGGTCGGCGCCGCCGTCACCGTGCTTGGTGAAGTAGCCGATCGTCCGCTCGCTGCGATTGCTGGTGCCGATCACGCGGTAGCCGCGCTCGTTGGCGAACGCGTAGAGAGCCGTCATGCGCAGGCGCGGCTTGAGGTTGGTAGTGACATGCCGCGACTTGGGCATCTGAGGGCTGCAGGCGGTGAGCTGCTCGAGGAGCAGGTCGTAGACGGGCCCAAGGTCGATGGTCGCGGTCGGGACGCCGAAGAGCCTCGCCACGAGCGCGGCGTCCTCGGCGTCGCGAGGGTCGCTGTGGCAGGGCATGATGACGCCCAGCGCACGGCCGGGGAGCGCCCGCGTCACGAGCCCGGCGACCACGGCGGAGTCGATGCCGCCGGAGAGGCCGAAGACGGCGCCTGTACCGCCGCTTGTGCCGATCTCGGCGCGGAGCCAGTCGATGAGATGTTGGGCGAGCTTTGCCACGCGGCTCCCTTTCGGACTTCACTAGTGTAACGAAGGAGAGAGGCGGGCGCCTCCCGACGCCCGCCTCTCGAACCCGCTCGGGATCTGCGGAGGCGCTCCTAGAGGACCGGCAGGTACCGTTTGAGCTCGTAGTCGGTGACTTGCTCGCGATACTCGTACCACTCGTTGAGCTTATTGGTCACGAAGCGCTCGAAGACGTGGTCACCGAGCGTGCGGCGTACGAGTTCGCTCTTCTGCGTCTCGGTGATCGCCTCGTAGAGGTTGTTGGGCAGGTCGCCGACGCACGCGGCTTGACGCTGCATGGCGTCCATCTTGTAGATGTTGGGCTCTACTCCCGGCGGCAGCTCGTAGCCCTTCTCGATGCCTTCGAGGCCGGCGGCCAGCATGACGGCGAACGCCAGATACGGGTTGGCCGCCGGGTCCGGGTTGCGCAGCTCGGCGCGGACCGAGCTCTCCTTGCCCTTCACGTAGAGCGGCACGCGGATCAGCGCCGTGCGGTTGCGATGCGCCCAGCTGATGTAGACCGGCGCTTCGTAGCCTGGCACCAGGCGCTTGTAGCTGTTGGTGTACTGGTTGAGCACCGAGGTGATCTCTCGAATGTGGCGGAGCTGGCCGGCGATAAAGCCCTTGGCGAGCTCCGAGAGGTGGTTGGGGTCGGTGGCGCTGAAGAAGACGTTCTCCTCGCCGCGGAACAGCGACTGGTGGACGTGCATTCCGCTGCCGTTCTCGCCGTGGAGCGGCTTGGGCATGAAAGTCGCGTGTACGCCGTTGTGGGCCGCGACCTCCTTGATGATCATGCGGGTGATCATCACGCGGTCGGCCATCAGGAGCGCCTTGTCGTAGTGCGGGTCGACCTCATGCTGGGAGGGAGCGCCCTCGTGGTGTGAGGCCTCCATCGGGATGCCCAGGTTCTCGAGAGAGCGCATCGTCTGCTTGCGCAGGTCGTTGCCGAGGTCGGCGGGGAGGACGTCGAAGTAGCCACCCTCATCGATCACTTCAGGGCTCCGCGATGACTTGAAGTAGTAATACTCGAGCTCGGGGCCGAGGTAGAGCTCGAGGCCCATGTCGTGGACGCGCTGAAGCTGACGGTGCAGGACCCAGCGGGGATCCCCCTCGAAGGGCTTGAAGTTGCGGTCGAGGATGTCGCAGAACACGAAGGCGGTCTTCTTGTTGCCCTGGGTCCACGGCAGGATGGTAAAGGTGTCCCAGTCGGGCATGGCGATAATGTCCGACTCTTCGACCTCGGCGTAACCGGAAATGGAGGACCCGTCGAAGGGGGCTCCGCTCTCGAGCACGCGATCGAGCTGGCGATCGGGGATCTCGACCATCTTGAGGCTGCCGAGGATGTCGGTGAACCACAACTGGATGTGCACCACGCACTCATCCTGGATGAGCTTGCGGATCTGGGCCTGGCGCTCTGTGCTCATAGTCGTCCTTTCAGGCCGGTGCGCCCCTGAGAGCGCGGTGGCAAAGCCTCGGGCTTCGGAAAGCGCCGTGATGGGCGCGAGGAATCGCGAAGGAGCGGCGCGGAGGGAAATCGGGCGTGCAAATCGGCAGCGACCGCCGCCGGTGCGGTGCTGATGAGGTGAAGTACGGTGTCGCCGATGCTGATCATGCCGATTCCTGGCTCATCAGGGCGCGGGATCTGCGCCGCGCGTGCCGGAGGTCCCGCAGCGCGCGTGGGAGGATATCACGGCAGCGCCGGTCATACAGACACAGACGTTCCTCTGACTCGCAGCTCACGCGCTCCTCACGCCGGTGCGTCACTATGGCATGGGCCGCCTCGGTGCGGCCGCGTCGCACCCCGAGAGGAGCGGAGCATGAACGCGATAGACGAGACGATCGGCCCGTTGGCCCGCGACCCCGTCTGCGGCCGGGAGCTCGCGGTTCGACAAGCGACCGTGAGCGTCGACTACGAGGGGCTTACGTATCTGTTCTGCTCTGAGAACTGCCGCAGGCTCTTCGAGCTACGCCCCAACCTGTTCGTGAGCGGCGGCCTGAGGATCGTCATCGAGAAGGCGTACACGCGACGATCCTGAGGCGCGCTTGCGTGGCGCCCCTGGGGCAGCTCTCGCCCTGGCAATGGCCTCACGCTCACACAATGCACATCTGCTCCTCATCACATCGTGACGGGCGGAGGGCAGGCTGAACAGGTGAAGCATGATTCCGACCTGAGGAGATTTGGTGATTACCCCTCGCATGCGGAGACGCCGTCGGCTGCTCGACACCTACGTCCGCGTCGAGCTGGAGGAGCGCGGCCTTCTGCCGAGGTCGGCCGGCGACGACCACGGTCGGTGTTCCGAAGAGCGTGAGGCCGGCCCGGATCGCGTCGGCCCGTGCGAGGACGCGCTTGAGGACGCCGGCGAAGAATCGCTTGAGGATGCCCGCGAAGAAGCGCTTGAGGACGGCCGCAAGGAGGCGGACGAGCAGGCATGAGCGCGGTCGGAGAGCGCCTCGTCGACGCCACGGACGCCTCCGCAGCCGAGTACTCGAAGCCGGTCAGGGCGCGTCTGGCTCTGGATCTTGCGATGCGCATCGGCGACGCTCTGCTCGGCTCGGGCATGTCGGCCAACGACGTCGTCGTCCTGATGCTTCGCATAACCGAGGGCTACGGGCTGCGCAAGGTGCACATCGACGTCACCTACACGGCCCTGATGGCGACGCACTACCCGGCTCCGGGGGCGACGCCTCTTACCGCTATCCGAATCGTCGAGAGTCGCCGCGTCGACTACACGCTCGCGCAGCGCCTCGAGGGGCTCGCTGGGGAGATACACGACGGATTGCCGCTCGGCGCCGCCATCCGCGCTTACGAAGGCATCGTCACGGCACCACGTCCCTACCCCCAGTGGCTGGCGACGACCGCGAACGCGGCCGTCGGCGCCGCCTTCGTGAGCATGTTCGCCGCGCCGTGGAAGGTTCTTCTCATCACGTTCCTCTCCGGGTGTGTCGTCGACCGTCTGCTGGCGAAGCTCAGCGGCAGTGGCGTCCCGGCGTTCTTCCGGCAGCTCGCCGCCGCGGCCCTCATCACCCTCGTCGCCGCAGGAGTCAGAGCCGCGGCCGCCGCCGGCGTCGGGTTCTTCGCTGTCGTCGACCCGACCCTGCTCGTCACCGGCGGCATCACGATGCTGGTCGCGGGGATCATGATCGTCGGCGCTGCTCAGGATGCCATCGACCAGTTCAATGTGACGGCGGCGGCGCGCGTCTTCGAGGTGATGATGCGGACGGCCGGAATCATCGCGGGCATCATCCTGGCGCTGCACTTCGCCCGTCGCGTCGGGGCGCCGGTGGCTCTTTCTCCGAACCCCGTGGCTCTGGGGTCGCTGGCGGCGCAGTTCAGTGGCGCCGTTCTCACCTGCGTGGCGTTTTCGCTCTCGAACTACGCCCGGCCTGCGACGATCGCCCTCTCAGGCGCCATGGGCTTCGTCGCCTGGGCGTGCTTCTCCCTCGCTTGTGTGGCCGGCGTCGGTCAGGTCACGGCCAGCGCGCTCGGCGCGCTGGCGGCCGCTCTCGTGTCGACACTGCTCATCCGGCGCACGAGCATCCCCGGATTCGCTCTCGTCAGCGCTGCCCTCCTTCCCCTGGTTCCCGGCCTGGCGCTCTACAACGGCCTCATCCAGATCGTCGGTGTGCTGCCTGGCTCTGGCACTCTGCCTCACGGCATGGCGTCGCTGTTCGGCGCCGTTGCCGTGGCGTTCGGCATCGCGGCGGGCACGAGCTTCGGTACCTACCTCGGACGTCCGATGGCCGACCGGCTCCGCTGGATGCGCAGCCGTGGTAGGCGCAGGACCCGCCCACCCTCAGTTTCTGAATCGAGCTCTAACATCGCGCTCACGAACGATTGTTAGGTTCGCTGGCGAAGCGCGTGATGGCGCGCTTCGCCAAACCACCCAATCAAGGAGTCCAGAATGAACAAGTTCCGTGGTCTGTTGATCGTTGCCGTGGTGGTCGTCGCCATGCTGATGGCCGGCACCGCGCTCGCCGCCTGTAGCGACGAGGATACTGGCGAAGCTGCTACTTCCCCGAGCGCCGACGTCGTAGCCGCCGTCCAGGCCGACGATCAGCTCACGAAGTTCGCGGAGGCCATTGTCGGCGTCGGGCTGGATGGCAAGGGGCCATACACGGTCTTCGCCGCCACCGACGATGCTCTGACCGAGGCCGGTGTGACGCTGAGCGCCGATGCCGTCAAGGCCGCCGTCATCGAGGGAGAGGAGCTCGACGAGGCGACCCTCGCTGAGGGTAACAGCACAGACAGCATGCTGGAGGACAACAAGATCGTCACCTATACGGGTAGCGACGGGTCGCTCTACGTGAACAACATGAAGGTGACCGGGGGCCCCCTCAGCGCTGGCAACGGCGTCGTCTACATCGTCGACGGCGTGATTCAGCCTAAGGAGTAGGAACGGTCCTTCCATTCTCCTGAGGCTCGGCGAGTTTCGTGACGGCTCGCCCAGTCAACGTAGCCTCGGGATGCGGCGAGCCTCGTCGCCGGCTCGGCCGCGCTCGTTGCGCGTTCAGACCGCGGCGTAGTATGCTCCGCCGGTGTTAGGGGGGGTGGGCCGCAGTGGTCCGCGCTCAATGCCGAAAGGAGACCTGATGTCGACCGAGGCGTACTGCGTGAAGTGCCGCGAGAAGAGGGTCATGAAGGATGAGCAGGCCGTGACCATGAAGAACGGTAAGCCTGCAACTCAGGGTGTCTGCCCGGTGTGTGGCACCAAGATGTTCAGGATCGGCAAGGGCAAGTAAGAGCCGATTGCGCACGGCTTCGTGCCGCGGTTATAAGGTTTCCGGCGACGGCCGGGGCGTTCCGCGCCCCGGCCGTCGCCGTTTCGTCAGCCCGTCCCGGCCGGCCGCTCCAGCGGTCTCACGGCGCTGCGCCACCAAAGGATGGTGTCGAGTGCCGCCTCAGATGAAGCCGAACAGCGGCGGGAAGACGATGACGACGGCTGCCGCCCACCCTGCGTACACGGGCAGGTAATCCGTCTGCCAGCGCTCGAGTCGTGTGAACGGGCTGCGTCCCCTCAGGAAGTCGATGTAGAGCACGGCAGACCACGCGAGGTTGACCAGCAGGACCACGTTCTCCCCCAGGGCGGCTACGCGGTTGGGGGTGAAGCCGAGTTCGGTGATGCGCGCGCCGATGGCCCACAGCGCCACCCCGTCGGCGACGAGGGCACTGACCACGAGCACGACATGCAGCACGTCGAAGACGTTGGGGGGCAGCTTCGGGTCGCGGGCGGAGATGGAGTACAGCAGCAGGCCGAGCACCACCACGAGGAGCAGGTCGAAGGCGATCAGGACGTCTCTTTTCACATCGACTCCACGCCCTGTCCACAGGATCGTCCCTAGGAACACGAGCAGCGCCGCGGTGAAGAGCGGCGTGAAGAGGCGCGTGAGCACCGGCGCCATGTTCTCGATCACGCTCTGCTTGGCCTCCACGAGCCAGGAGGCGACAACGAGTGCCGCGGCGGCTCCGCAGGGCAGCAGCCACGACTCGTAAAAGGGTGCGGCGTCGACGCCGATGGCATCGAAGATCAGCATGATGAAGGCGGTGAGCACGCCGCCGCCCAGCGCGATCAGGGCGTAGTAGATGAGCAGCTCGCCCGAGAAACGGATGAAGTCCATGCGGCCGGCGGCCTGGCGCCAGCGGTCGCCGGCGTACGCCACGCCTACGGCCAGCCAGAGCACTATGGGCAGATGCAGGGCGGCGAGCGCTTCTGTGTCGCCGTCCGTGGCGAAGGGATACGCATTGACGACGACGGCGGCCAGGGCGAACGCTGCCGCCAGGCAGACGAGCAGGCGGGTCGTGAGCGACCGCTTCCAGGCGAAGTAGCCGACCAGGATCGGCAGCACGAGCAGGCTCAGGTTGCGGGCGTAGAAGCCGCCGTCCGTCCACAGGCCGAGCCCGAAGAGCTCCGGCGCTTTGACGGCGAGGCCCGCCGCTACGGCGAGGCCGATAGCGACGACCGTGTCGACGCGCGCCGGCGACGGTGCCTTGTCGGCGGTCGGGGCGGCCATGACGAGCTGTTTCCAGAGTCGCTCCGAGTGCTCGCGGGCGAGCTCGCGTGAGACGGCGTCGAGGTCGCCCATGCGTTTCACGGCCACGAGGAACGCTTCGTCCGTGGCGAGCCCTGCGTCCATCAGGCACGCGATCTGCTCGCGGAGATGATCCTCGAGCTCCGCCACGTCGACAGAGTGGATGGCCTGCCGGCGGCGCAGGCAGCCGCGCCACTGGGCGATCTGTTCCTCGAGCGCGGCTTCATGATCTGGGGTCGGCATCGTTCAGGCTCCCTGTGGGCGGAGGATGGGCTGCGTTGGCCGGTCGGCGGGGGTGAGGACGTGCGTCTGCCAGAGGCTCCGGAGGGTCGCGTCCACCGCCTGCCACTGCCGGCGCTCTTTGTCGAGCCGGGTTCTACCTCGCGGCGTTATGCGGTAGTACTTGCGCCGCCGGCCGTTCTCGGCCATCTCCCAGCGGGCCTCGATGTGCTCCAGCCGCTCGAGCCGGTGCAGCACGGGGTAGAGCATGCCGTCCGTCCAGTTGAGGCGTCCGCCGGAGATCTCTCGCACCCGCTGAAGAATGGCGTAGCCGTAGCTGTCGCCCTCGGCCAGGATCGCGAGGACGATCGGGGTGGACGACGCGGCCGTCAGATCCTTGCCGATCTCCATGTCGGCGTTCCTATGCATAGCACTATTATGCATAGCAGCGCAATGTATGGCAAGCGGCAAGGACCGGTACGGCGAGTACGAGCACGATTGCGGCGAGGACCAGCACGGCGAGCACGGGCGCGGCGACCGAAAGGAGCCTCAGCCTGGCTCAGCCGCATCCGCACCGCGTCCGCATATGTACGCGCTCGCATGCGTCCGCGTCGCGGTTCGCCCACGGGGCGCATGGCGGGCCTGATGACAGAGTCGACCCTGGTCAGCGCTTCCGCGGCTAGTCCACAGGCGCATGGCGGGCCTTCCTCCGGTCTCGCTGCAGCTGCGGCGGATTCCGCAGCGCTTCTCGCTTCGACTCGAGCGGTCGCCGGGCTCTCGGCCGGCAGGTGAGACGCCCTGTCGTCCCCCGGGCCAGGCAGGGCGTGCCGCCGGCCTATCTGCAGCGCTCTAATCTAGTGTGAACGTCTGAGCGGTTTTCTCCAGGGTGGGCTCGATCTCATCCCAGTCGGCCGCTACGGCCTGCAGCATCAGGTCGTACTCCTTGTCGCCCTTGATCAGGACGTAGAGCCGGCCGAGGATTCGTTCGCCGGAGAGCGCGGTTTCGTAGTCGACGACGTAGCCGGGCGTACCATTGAGAGTGGTCGCGGTGATCTCACTCCTGGACTTGCCTTCGGGGAGGCCGTCGATCATCTTTTTGATGGCGCCTGTGATCGTCTTCTCGTATTTCGGCACATCGGCCGCCTTGATCGTCTTGCCCATCTCGAGGACGGACACCCGAAGCCCGTTGGCATACCGATCGTCGACGAGCGTGCCCTCCTTGTCGGCGAAGGCGATGGCGTAGGCCTCGCCCTCGGCGGGCTCCATGGTGACTACGCCCAGGGGGTCGCTGTAGCTCAGTGTGAAACCGTATGCGGCGTTCGTGTAGGGCGTCGACTCGTCGCTTGCCTCATCGCTGCCGGACCCGCCTCCGCAGGCCGCCAGCATGACGGCGAGCGCAACTGCCGCAAGGACAAGTGCGGCATTCCTTCCGATACGTTCCATAATCACTCCCATTTGGATGACGCCGAGAGACCGGCTTCGTTGGCGGCTCTGTCGCCGGTCGCCCTCATCGTCATCGCTTCGTGTCGATCTTTATGGCCCAGGCTTTCTCCGTCGTGCGCACGGAGTTCACGAGTACGTAGGTGCCCTCCAGGTCCTGGATAACCATGCTCGGCGCTGAGGGAATGAGGGTCACCGAATGCGCATCGGAGAGCGCACCGAGGATCGTGCTGGGGTCCTTGGCCTTGGCGGCCGGGAAGATGGCGGCGAGGACGCCGTCGGTCTTGCCGCCGCCAGGCATGATGAGCTTGAGCCTGATCGTGCCGGCTGACTTGAAAGGCTTACTGATGAGCATGCCTTCGAACTTCTGCGGGTCGCTCGACTTCAGAGTGGCAACGGTCGTCCAGGCTTTGTCGGTGGGGCCGGCGGTAGCTGAGGCGCTCGCCGCCGGTGATCCGGCCGGCGACTCTGCGTCCACGGCTTCCTCTGCCGCTCCGCAGCCGGCAGCGGCGAAGGCCATGAGAACCATCACGACCGAAACGATCCAGCACTTGCGCATGGCAACCTCCTGAACGACAGCTCGTTCTGCTGGATGGTAGCTGCCCCGTTTGGCGGAAGTCCAGTCATCCGCAGCGCCATCCGGGCAGACGGCCATGACGAACCCGTGTGCCTCGCGGTGTTGTGTCAGCGGCAGTCTGCCGGCGGTTCTCGCCGCGCCCGATCCGCGTCACCGCTCATCGCCGAGCATCCTGGTGTTCGAGCGGACACCCTGTACCGGACGCTATCTGTTCACGGGAGCGGATCTGCGGGGGGATGCGCCATGGCCGCTGCCCCTGACCCAGCTCGGTCACCATGTCGAGGCTCTCTATGACGGCATCTCCGCTGAGCAGCTCGAGGACCACGGCGACCCCGGAGGCGCTCGCCGCTCGAAGGACGGCGGGAACGTCGACCACTCCGCGTCCGAGAGCCAGGTGACGATCGACGAAGTCGGCCGGACCGTGGTTATCGTGCAGGTGGATGTGGCGCACTCCGTCGAGAGAGCCGAGGAACTCCTGCAGGCTGTCCGCCAGGGTCGCGTGACCGGCGTCGAGCGTGAAGCCGAGCCCGCGGAGGTCGAGGCCTGGGGCTGTGAAGACCGAGGTGCGCGGATCCGGGAGGTTCTCAACGGCGACTGGGATGCCGTGCTGCTCCTGAAGCTCGAGAAGTGCGTCGAGCGAACGGGCCAGCGCAGTGTGCGCGGCCGTCTCCGACCAGTCACGGCCGCGCTCTCCGATGCCGTCGAGGTGGACGACGTAGACCTCCGCGCCGATAGCGGCCGCCCGTTCGATCTCGCGGCCGTGGGTCGCGATCGTGGCTTGCCGCTGGTCTTCGTCGAGGCTGGTCAGGTCGAGGTTGGCCCACGGCGCATGGACCGTCAGCCGGCGCTCGCAGGCGAGAGCCGCCCGCAGATTGGCCGGCTCCAGCAGCGAGTGATGATGGGCCGAGAAGATCTCGATGAGAGGGACGAGCGCAGAAGCTCTGGCGAGCGCTTCTCGCAGCGGACTGGAGAACCAGGCGACGGTGGATGCGCCGACCACCGTCGCATCGCCGTTCGCGTCGGCCGTGATGTTCGTCAGAGACACTGTCGCACTCTCGCCCACCGGCATCCGCCTCGCTCTCTCTTCGGTGCGGCTGATTCTCAGCTCGCTCCACCTCCGTCGTACGTGCTGAATGATAGCGAATCGCACTTGCCTGCGCACGGCTTCCATCAGCAATGACTCCGTCCCGTCTCCCACGTTATTCGGATAGGCCACCCATTTCAGCTGGATGTGGGGAGCGGGGATGGCGGGCTTTCACCGCGCGGGGTGGGCCGCGCCGCCGGTGTTTGTGGGGGAGGACGCTCTGGTGCCTGTGTGTGGCGAGCTGATAATGAGATCGATTGTCTCGGTACGACATCGCCTAGCTTCAGTCAGGGTAGGTCATCAGCTACTAACTTGTGAACCATTCTCACGCTCCTGTATGATGCATACCGATCGAGAGAAGCTGTAGTCAAAGAGAGGCTGTAGTCAGCATCGCGTGAGCATGGAGGGGCAGCGCCGGCGGTCGCCATGGCCTGCTGGTCGCCAAGGATTGCTCAGAGACGGGCGCCCGACAGGGCGCCGTTGCGTCACTGGCCTTCAATGAGCACGGTAGATCGACTGCGGCCGGAAAGGAGACCCGTGTCGCACCGCCGTGTTCCAATCCTCTTCGTCGCCCTGACGTGCTTCCTGGCGCTCGCGCTGGCGCCGGCGGCGATGGCGCTCACCGCCAAAGTCCGCGTCGAGGCGTCGACGGGGACCGTCGCCCCAAGCACCACCGTCAGCGTGCCGGCCGCTCCCACCTTCTGGGACAGTGACGGCAACCCATACCGGACGAAGAAGCCGAACGCCCTCGCCGCACTGGCGGCCGCCGCTCGCGCCCGCGGCTTTACGTGGCAGGCCATGCCGCCAGGGGGCGAGTTCGTCTTCAACATCGCTGGCTTCACGTCCCTCCCCGACTTTAGCTACGGCTGGGTCTACACCGTCAACGGGGTCGGCTACCCGGTGCTCGACATGGCCGCCATCGACTGTGTGCTGAGGCAGGGCGATGAGGTGCTCTGGGCTCAGAGCCCGGACTCCACGTTCATGCGCGGCTCCCACGCGCTCGTGGCCGAGACCAGCAAGAAAGCTTACGCTACGGGCGACGACCTCACCGTCACTGTGAAGGCCGACTGCCTGCAGAAGGTCAACAGCCAGGCCGACTACGACCGCTACCAGCTCGACGATCCAACCCTTCTCCAGACGCCGGACCAGTTCCCCGTGGTCCAGGGTGCCACCGTCCACGTGGGCAGCGCGACCTACGTCACCGACGACCAGGGCACCGTGACTGTGTCCGAGCCGCCACCGGCCGACGGCAACTACCTCATCTGGGCGGAGAAGGACATGGATGCGGAAGCCTGGTACGTGCGCTCTCCCAGCACGCTGGTTAACTTCGCGCCGGAGCTCACGATGACCGACACGAAGGTGGCGCCGAGGGTCTTTGTTCCGCGCAGGCAGAAGCCCAAGGTGACGTGCGAACTCTCCCGCGCCGCCCGGCTGCAGCTTCAGGTGCGCAACGCCAAGAACAGGGTCATCTGGAAGAAGACCGTGAGGAGGGGCGCCGGTCCCGCCTCCTACATCTGGAACGGGAAGACCAGCAAAGGTCGCTACGTCGCCCGCGGGGCCAAGTACACCATGATCGTGAAGGCGCAGGACACGTGGGGGCGCAGCACCCCGGTCGTGAGGATCGGCCTCAGGACCAGGTGAAGACTGCCTGACGAAAAGGAGTACATCTCCTAAGGATGTACCGGCGCGGGCGAGCAGGCGGCTGGGCAGCCGCCTGCTGCTCGCGCCGGTTGCCGCTGTCGCCGCCGTTCTGCTCCTGCTCCCCGCCGGCATAGCCGGCAGGGAGCAGAGCGCGGCGGCCTCAGGTCGTCCGCTGGACGCAACCGTGGGCTCGACTCAGTCTGGAGCGCCCACCGACGCAGGCACGACGCTCGGCAGCAGCGGGGCAGCAGCGGGAGGCGCGGCTTCTGCTCCAGGCGGCAGCACGTACGGTCCCGTAGGCTCCCCCAGTCCCTCCGGCTCCCCCAGTCCCTCCGGCTTCCCCAGCTCCGCCGGCTCCACCAGCCCCGCTACCACCTTTGGCCCCGCCGGCTCCCCCAGCCCCGCCGACGCCCCCAGTCCTGACGGCTTCGCCAGCCCCTCCATCACCTCCAGCCCCGCCGGCGCCGCGGCGCAGTCCGGGACGCAGAGCGCCTCGCCCGTCCCGGGATTGCCTGGTTCTGCGCCGGAGCCGCTGCGCGGGACGCCCCTCATAATCGCCTGTGCGACCCTGATTCCGCTGGCGATTGGCTTCGGTATCGCATTCGAGTCAGACAGGCGTGTGCAGAATGCGAGCAAGAGCCTTGTGCCGCCGGCTCCGCCTGACCGGCGCCGTTGACGAGCCTGATGCCAGGCTGGGAGGGTGTCGGAAACTCTTAGCAGCCTGCTCCCGCCGCGCTGCCGGCGCGTTGGGCTGCCTCAGTCCGCGGAATCGCCTTCCTCATCGTCGGGCGGGCGTGGCGTGACCAGGCACTCCGCGACGCCGTGTCCCTCAATGGCGAGCACCTCGAAGATTACGCCGTCGTACGACACCGTGTCACCGACCACTGGCGGGCGATCGAGAAGCGTGAGTACGAGCCCGCTCACGGTGTCCACGTCCTCATGCTCGAGCTCGGCGCCGAAGTGCTCGCCGACCTCCTCGACGCGGACCGTGCCGGCCACGTGGAAGCGGCCGTCGTCGTCGGACCACGATTCGGGCTGCTCCGCCTCCTCCTCGATCTCGCCGACGACCTCTTCGAAGATGTCCTCCATGCTCACCAGCCCCGCCGTGCCGCCGTGCTCGTCGAGGATGACCGCCAGCTGCGTGTGCTCGTTTCGCATGGCGGTGAGCACGACGTCCACGCGCGCCGTCTCCGGCACGTAGGGCACGGCCCGCAGGGGGTAGCTGTCTGCACCTGAGCGCTGTGTGAGCAGCCGTAGAACGTCCTTGACGTGCAGGACGCCGACGATGTTGTCCAGGTTCTCATGGTAGACCGGGTAGCGGGTGTGCGGTGCGGACACCAGCAGATCAACGATCTCCTCCCGGCTCGCGTCCAGCGGGATGCCGACCATGTGCACGCGCGGCACCATCAGCTCTCCCGCCGTCAGGTCGCTGAAGTCGAGCAGCTCCTGCAGCACCTTGCCCGACTCGCTGCCCAGCCGGCCGCCCTCCAGGCTCTCCTGCACGATGAAGCTGAGCTCCTCAGCGGTGTGGTACTGCTCGACGCTGCCGTGCTGCCGCTCCACGCCGAAGAGGCGCAGAATGGCGTTGCCGATGCCGTTGAGGAACATGACAAGGGGATAGAAGGCGATCCAGATGGCGTGCATCACCGGGCTCAAGAGCACCGCCGTGTGCTCGGCGCGCTGCAGGGCGAGCGACTTCGGCACCATCTCTCCGACGACGATGTGCACGAAGGTCATGACCAGCACGGCGATGAGGCTGGCCAGGCCGTGGGTGGCGACCTGCCCGAGCACGCCGAGGTGCTGGAACGGAGCCTCGAGCCAGCCTGCGACGACCTCCTCGCCGTACATTCCAAGTCCGAGGCTGGCGATGGTGATCCCGATCTGGGCGGTCGCCAGGTAGCGATCCTGGCTGCGCGGGCAGTGCAGGATCTGGTGGATGCGCAGCACGCGCTTGTCGCCCTCCGCCGCCCGCCGCTCGATGGTGGCGCGCGGCGCACCGACGAAAGCGAACTCGGCGGCCACGAAGAGGCCGTTGAGCAGCACGAGCCCCGCGATGATGAGAAGGGGGATGACGACGTTCATCCTGGTCGCTGCCCCCGTCTGAGGCGCAGGGCCGGCAGGAGGCGACGGCGCGGGGCATGAGAGGCGCCGCCGCCCTTGAACTCGTCGCCGACCTCGCCGAACACCTCCTTGAGTACGTCTTCGAGGGTGACGAGGCCCACCATGTCGCCCTGCTCGTCGGTGACGACCGCCTGTTGCGTGCGGCCCTCCCGCAAGATGGTCAAGGTTGCGTCGGCGCTCGTCGAGGCGTCGACGCGGACGATCGGCCGCAGAAGGTCGTCCAGCTTGGCGTCGGCGGTCATCCCCTGTGCAATCGTGACCGCGACCTCTTTGGTCTGCAGCAGGCCGATGATGTTGTCGCGGCTGCCCTGGTAGACCGGCAGGCGGGAGTAGGGGCTCTCCACGACCTTGCCGATGATCTCGGTGAGCGGCAGGTCGATGTCGATTGTCTCCACCCGGGCGGCGGGCACCATGACGGTGCTCACCGGATACATGCTGAGACGCAGGGCCTGATGCAGCCGGCGCTGCTCATCCGGCTCCAGGAGCCCGCCGTCACGGCTCTCGACGATCAGCAGGTCGATCTCCTCGGGCGAGTGGATGTGGCGGTGCGAGACCTGCGGGGCGCGCAGCAGCCGGAGCAGCAGGATGCCGCTCCCGTTGAGCAGCCAGATGAAGGGCGCGAACATGCGAAGAGAGGCGCGCATCGGCGGCACGGTGAGCATCAGGGCGCGCGTCGGGAACTGTAGCGCCAGGGACTTCGGAAGGAGTTCGCCGAAGATCACCCCGAGGGCCGTGAGGACGAACAGCACGATGAGCGCCGCGAGACCTTGCGCGGCCGCCTCGCTCCAGTCGCCGAGGGCCTTGAGCGCCGCGCTCAGGTCGCGGGCGAGCGTCGCTTGCCCGAAGGCGCCGAGCACGAGGCTCGCGAACGTGATGCCTATCTGGCAGGCGGCGACGTAGCGGTCGAGCTTCGCCGCGTCCTCTACCACCGGCAGAACCCAGCCGGCGCGCGCGTCGCCGTCCTGGGCCAGCATGCGGATACGGCTGCGGCGAGTGCCGACGGCTGCGAACTCCGCCGCCACGTAGAGAGCGTTGATGGCGATGAGCAGCGCGACGACCGACCAGGTGAACAGGCTCATCGGGGATCCCCGGCTCGTCGTGCTGCCATGGAGCGGTAGATCCCAGGGATCCGGTCGCTGTCGCTGGCTAAGTGAGGGTCTGCTGGCATAGCGGTACCAGAATGATACCCGATAGGGACGATGTCGGCTTCGGTTCCGTGCTCACTCCGGAATCCGGGCTTCTGGTCAAGCCGCCACTTGTTGTCGGTCACCGTCTTCAGGGGTGATGAGGCGTGAGCAAGCGATCTAGGATGTACAGTCCCCAAGATGTGGCGACACATCCATCCCGCTAGCGATACATCTTAGCGGCACCGAGAACCTCGGCGGGGATCCTGCCCTTGGTCAGGCGTCCGTTGTGCGTGCGATCGCAGTTGTAGTGCTTGAGATAGCGTTCGAGCTCACGCCGCAGACCGACGTACCTGGGCACCAGGTAGCGGGCGAAGGCCGGCTTCCAGCACTCCTCGAGGATGGTGCGCTGCACACGTTCGACGAAGCCGTTCGACTGCGGCCGGCCGGGGCTGATCCGGGTGCGGGATGCGCCGAGACGTGTAAGAGCGGCGATGAAAGTTGCGCTGCGAAACTCGCTACCGCCGTCGGTCGTGACGCGCTCGAGCTGCCAAGCGGCCGCGGAGAGCTCCTCGGCCACGCGCCGGGCGAGCGCGCTGCAGTAACGCGCTTCCGGGTTACGCGGCGTGACGTAGAGCTCGGCCCAGGTGAAGGCGGACGCGGCGTCGATCGCCGTGTACTGCCAGACGACGCCATCCGTGCCGCTGAGGCGGCCGATGCAGAAGCAGTCCATCTGCACGAGCTCGCCGGGGCGTGCGGCCTGGATGTGGCGCTCGGGCTCGGGTTCACGGGCCGGCTCCGGCGGCGCGGCGTAGCCGGCGAGCAGGCCGAGCCTGAGGGCGCGCGTGCCGATACCGTGGCGACGCAGCACGCGCCAGACGCCGTTCGCTGAGACCTTGAAGCCGCCCCACTTTGGCCTGGCGAGCTCACTCGCGATGTGCGCCGGCCCGTAGCCGGGGTGCCCGAGGGCGAAGGCGACGATGCGCTGTTCGACGAGCACCGGGATCGCGTTCGGCATCTGCGGGCGGCGGCGCTCGCGGGGCCTGAGGATCTCGGCCCCGAAGCGCTCGGCCTGGTTCCTCCAGCGGTAGAAGGTCGAACGGTGGATGCCATGCAGGCGGCAGGCCGCGGCCACACTGCCGAGCTCTCTCGCGCTGGCCAGCACGCGTAGACGGTAGGCGTACAAGACATCATCATTGGTCATGGGGCGACGCTCCTTCCGCGAGAACCTGGACAGTCCTTACGGGAAAGGATGCGTCGCCCCATCTCACTGAGGCAAGAAAGCTCCGAGTGTCGGTACTACTCGGGGATAGGACAGTCTAGGAGCCCAGGAAGACCGCCCTCACCACCAGCCAGATGATGGCTGACCCGACCGTGCTGAGGAGGGTGTCCGGCCACAGACCGGCGTCGGTCGTCCTCAGCATGAGGAGAGACATGACAAGGATGGCCAGTATCAAGCCGGCGTACGGCAGCATCGCCAGGCCGGAGCACACCGCGGCGATGGTGAACACGTCGACCTTGGGCACGACCGTCCCGCACGCTTTCATGACTCCCCAAAGGTAGGCGCCCGAGGCGAGGGACGCGACGACGAAAGTCAGGACGACGGATATCATCGTCTGACCTCGCGGTCTTCTCTTTGCGTCTCCAGCGTGGACGACTGTTGCGACTCCGAGTCGAAACAACATTGGGCAGGCGCGCTCTCGGCGGGTGCGCTCGGGGCAGGCGCGCTCTCCGGGCTTCGTTGCGCTCTCGCCAAGGCTCCCACGGTGTGAGCCAGTGCAACGACGAAGAGGCAGGCGATCCCCAAGCTGACCAGAGCCAGTGTGGCTCTGCCCCTCGAGAGTTCGTGCAGGCCGAACCACGCGAAGCCTCCCGCCAAGGGCGCAAAGACGGCCAGCCTCATGAAGCGCCTACGACGTCGCTGGCTCGCGCTCAGGCCTCCCGCCCTGAGACGCAGGCCGCCGAGCAGAAGCAGGCAGGCGCCCGCGAGCGCCAGGTAGAGACCCGGGCCAGGGGCGGGGCACGCCGCTCCCCGAAGGTATGCGCCCAGGATCGACAGCCCCTCCGCGGGGAGGTCGGAGTCGAGCGGCTCGAGTATGAACCGTGCCTTGAGCGGAAGATACACGAAGCCCAAGGCGGCACCGGCGACGGTCAGCAGGCCCAGCAGGCTCGTCAGGAAGCGCGGGCTCACTAGCGGCTTGACTGGCGCGGCGAGCTTCCAGGTGGCCGCGGCCGCTGCGAGCAGCGCGGCGGCCACCGTGGTCACGGCGAGGGGCTCCTGCCAGCCGAGCACGCTGAAGTCGTTTCCCGCGCCGTACAAGCGGTGCCAGGGCAGTGACGTCCCAGCGACGACCAACGCCAGGCCGATCAGCGGCAGGCGCACGCATTTCCAGGGCGGCAGGCTGACCCCGAGATCGGCCAACCGTTGACGCTGTCTTCTCACCAGCAGGAGCGCGGCCGCGGCGGCCGCCGCGGCCGCCGCGAAAGCCAGCCACGGCTGCCAGGAGTATCGCTCCTGCGGCAGATACGGCCCCGGCTTCGCCTGGCTGGCGGACTCCGCCATGCGCTCCAGGGCGTCGAGCGGCACGTTCCCTGAGATCCCGAAGGTCGCCGTGCTCACGGTGGTGATGCCCGGGTGAGAGCGGGTGAATTGGCCCCGACCCGCCGGCCAGCCGGCCATGGCGCCGGCCGGCAGTACGCTGGCCCCCGAGCCGATTGACGGCCAGACGGCAAAGCCGTCCTTCGTCGTCGCCTTGAATACGAACCCGCTCAACTCAGGACTCTTGGCTCCCCGCGGCCCGGTCGCCGATTCGCCTGCGGTCGCCACAGTGATGTCGCTCATGCCCCGGCGGTAGATCAGCCACATCCAGGACGGGTCCGGCGGGGCGACCGCCAGCTGCAGGGTGTAGCCCTCCGGTATCCAGGTGGGCAGGACGGTCCAGGACGACGTCCGCCGGGGCAGCTCGGAGACGGGGAAGGCGCGCTCCCCGAGGTCGATGCCGTACTTTCTTGGCGTATCGGTGGGTCGCCGTTCGCTGTACCCGTCGGGTGCGTAGGTGAAGTCCGGCTTCATCGCGAAGGTCGCGGGGTCAACCGGCTCGTTGACGCGCAGGTTCCGGATGTGGAAAGGCTTGAGCTCGAGCCGGTCGGCGCCGTGCGACCCGGGGACTGCGCTCAGTCGCAAGGTGATGCCGTACCGCTTGTCGACGATCGCAACGTAGAGCGGTTTTCCGCCGCTGCTGTGAATCACGGCCCGGTAGGCGGGCCGACCATGGTAGACGGCGTCGGTAAGCACCACGTTCGGCTGCTCCTGGGTGAGCGCCGTTCGCAGCTGACTCGAGAGCAGCCAGATCTGCTGGACGTCGCGTGGGCCGATCAGGATGCGGCCACCCACGATGACCAGCCCGCGGTAGTAGCGGTAGCGTAACGCTACCGTCTGGCGCGTCACCGGGTTCACCGACCAGGCCTTCGACTGCGTGAAGCCGGTCGCCCCATCGACGACAACACGCCTTCTGACCATCGCGGCAGACATCATCATCTCGCGCTTGAAGCGCGCCGGCGTGTTGCTGCTCCTGGCCGAGAGCCAGCCCTTGCTCAGATCCCTGTAGTCGGGGAGATAGTGGACGTCGAAAGACCTGTCCCCATTGCTCGTCGCCGCGAAGTCGACCAAGCTGATCTGCGCGCCGCCCCTGCCGGGAGCTGCATCGAAGATGAACGTGCCCTGCAGGGAGTTCACCCGGGTGAGGCCCGCGTCGATCACGGCGACGAGCCTGGCGGCGTTAGCCGGGGGCGGGGCAGCCTGCTCGACGTCGGGGAACCCAGTCAGGCTCACGACGGCGACCAGCGCCAGCAGCGCCGCGAACCCTACGGCGGCCAGGAAGGACGGCCGGCGCAGCCGGTTCGTCGGTCTCGCATCCTGCCGGGCGGCACCGCGCTCACGGTCGATGCCCGAGAGCGCCGGCTCGAGGCGTTCCAGCATGGCTGTGTCCGGCTCGGGCAGGTCGACGGCCTGCTCCAGCAGCTCGCCCAGCTGGGGGTTTCGCCTTCCTCTGACGTCCTGAGTGCTCATGACTCCTCCGTCCGGGGCGAAGTCGGCTGGGCCGACGGCGCGCGGCCGAGGGCCGCGCGGAACTTCCCGCGCGCTCGCTGCAGCCGGGAGCAGACGGTCCCTGGCGAGGTGCCGGTGATCCCGGCGACGCTTCGGTAGTCGTAGCCGTCGCGGTCGATCAGCAGGAGGACGAGACGCTGCTTCGGTGGCAGCTGCGCGAGCGCCTTCGCGATGAGGTCTCGTTCCTCAACCTCGTCGATCGCATCGCTCCCCCTCTGAGCGCCGCTGCCGACGTCATCCGGCAGCGGCTCCTCGGGGTGCCGGCGTCTGGTGCGCAGCTGCTCGAGCGCCGCCGTGTACGCGATGCGGTGCAGCCAGGTGCCGAGCGTGGACTGCCCGCGGAATCTGGGCAGGGCGCGATAGGCGCGCAGGAAGGTCTCCTGGAGTGTGTCGCGGCTGAGCTCGTCGTCCTGCACGACGTAGAAGACGATCGCCCGAAGCCCGGGCTCGTACTTGCGGACGAGAGCCGCGAACGCTTCGTGGTCGCCGCTCTTCGCTGCCTCGAGCACATGATCGGGAAGCTCTCGCGACAGGGCGTCGCCGTCGACCGCGCTTCCGCCTGCTGACACTCGTTCGCCCCCTCTCGACGCCGCTCGCGGCAGTTGTCGGAGTCTCAGCCTGAATCTCAGCCCGAATACTACAGACGCGGCTTCCACCCGGCTCCTCTCGACCGCTTTCCTCATTAGATGCCGGGAGAGGCTGAAAGCATCCATGTGGTGCTGAAAGCGTCCACGCTGGTGCCGCCGAAAGCATCAACGCGGCGCTGAACGCATCCACGCGGTGCTGGAAACGTCCACGCGAGGCTTAACGCATCCACGCGGCGTGGCCGCTCGATGAGAGGCTTCTCATTCGTGTCTCACGGCCTTCTCATGCTGGTCGCCCATGATTCTCTCCGTACTCTGCAGTTTTCATAGCCAAGGCGGCAAAGCCATGCACGTGATGATGCCCTTCATGACTTGTACTCAGCCTCAGCCCGACAGCTGGACGGCGCCGGATGCATCCTGGGGCTTCCGCGAGGGCGACGAGATCGCTCCCGGGCGTCATGCGGTGCGCCTGCTCGGCGGCGGGGTTCGTTTCGAGGCGTATCTCGCCTGGGACGATCGGCTCCATGCACTCGTGGTCGCCAAGATGCTGCGTCCTGATCAGGTGGACGAGCCGGAGGCCCTCGCGGCGATGGCCGCGGAGGCTCAGGCGCTGGAGAGTCTGCAGCACCCCGTCATCGTACGCGCGTTCGACGCCGTGATCGACGGGGCCCGACCGCATCTCCTGCTCGAGCACCTCGACGGCCCACATCTTTCGACGGTGCTGCGCACGTCCGCGATCTCCATCGAGCAGGTGCTCCCGCTGGGGCTCCAGCTCTGCTCCGCGGTGCACTACATGGGCACACAAGGCGTCGTCCATCTGGATATCAAGCCGCGCAACGTCATCATGATGGGGCCGCCGCGGCTCATCGACTTCAGCCTCGCCCTGCGAACCGAGGAGCTCGCTCGAGTCTCGTCGCCGCTCGGCACGCCGAACTACATGGCGCCGGAGCAGTGCGACCCCTCCCTCTTCCGCCAGCTTGGCGGCGCCACCGACGTGTGGGGCATCGGCGTGACGCTCTACTGGGCGCTGGCGCAGCGCTCGCCGTTCCCGGAGCCGTCCTCAGATGAGAGCGCTCCGCTCGAGGAGCGCTACCCTCAGCTCGTGTACAGGCCGGTGCCGCTTCCGGCCGACGTGACGCCGGCGCTCGCCGAGCTCGTCGAGACGATGCTCGCGCCGCTCCCCGAAGAGCGTCCGGCGGCATGGCAAGTTGCGGCCGAGCTGGAGCCGCTGGTAGCGGCGCTCCCCAGTCCTCGGCTCGGCCGGTTCCGGGTGAACAGCAGGAAGCGGGCGCGATGGTGAGAACCTTCTCACCCCCGTCTCATCGGCGTTTCATGTGCAGGCGGCAGAGTGATAGCGACCTGCAAAGGCAGTTGTAGGAGGCAGCATGACCACTCGCTTCATCCTTATCCTGACTATCGTTGCGCTCGTTCTCGGGGGCGTCGCTGCAGCGTTCGTCCAGGCGGGGTCTGGTGACGACTCCGGCTCACCGCTCGCGCCCGTCTCGACGTCGCCCGATCCGGCGCAGGAGCCCGATCCCGTGAAGACGTCCGTCAACAGCGACGCTCGCCACGACGACGTCGAGTCCGAGATGGAGGCATTCGAGGCCGACTGGGACGACGATGACCAGGGCGACGACGACAACACCCTCGCCAGCACGCCCAGCGTTCCCAGCGCGCGTAGCACTCCGAGCGTGCGCAGCAAGCCCAGCGCACCCAGCAAGCCGAGCGTACGCAGCACACCGAGCGCTCCCAGCGCTCCAAGCGCCGCCACCAACTGAGAAACCAGTGAAGCGACCTGTCTCATGAGGCTTCGAGGATGCCGCGAGGGGGAGCGGTACCGATCCCTCTCGCGGCCGACCCATTGGCGCAGGCACCACCTCTGCGTTACGGTGAGAAGGTAGGGTCACGACGAACTGCGATAGGGAGGCGCGCGAATGACCCGCATCGCCATCATCGCCATCGCTGCTCTGCTGGTCCTCGGCGTTGTGGGCACCACTCTCTCGAGAGCTCAGAATCGGGACCCGGGGCCGGCGATCATGCTCGAGAAGGAGCCCACCGGCGGCAACGAGTCCGGCCAAGACAAGGACGGCGGTGCTCGCGCCGAGGACGACGTGCGCGGTTATTACGAGGACGCGGCGGTGAGCGACGACCGGGACGACGGGTTCACCGTCGCGCATCCGCAGCCCGTCGGGGGCGGCAACGTCCAGCCGGACGACGACGGCTGGGACGACGACGGACCAGGCGATGACGGACGGGATGACGACGGACCGGACGACGATGACGACGGACCGGACGATGACTGACCCCACCCTGCTTGGGGGCGGGCGCCACGACGCTGTGGAGTGACTGGATGGCTGGAGGGAGCGGGATTCCTCCGTCGCGGCCGACGGGCGGAGCGCAGGTCCTTGCGATCTTCGGGCCCGCTACGCCTTGGGCCGACAAGACCCTCAGCTATGAGGGGGATCAGTTCGTCCTCGAGGACCACGGCCCTATCGCCCCCGAGGTCGTTCTCTGGCACGACCAGCAGGGCAACCTGGTGTGGCCGTACGAGGGGCTACGGAAATGGGCGCTTGGGGTGGCCTCGCGGCCGGCTTCGACAATCCGCCCGGTCGAGAGCTGTGCGGACAACCGGTGCGACGCGGACAACCGGTGCGCTGCGGATAATCGGTCGGTGGTTACGAACGACGAGCCCGCGGAGAAGAGCGAGTCGCGGACTCGGAGCAGGGCTCTGCTGCTGCCGGCCGTCTTCCTGATCGGGTTCGCTCTCGTCGGAGTGGTCGCGACGGTCGCCAAGGGCGGCTACCTCCGCGACGGTATCGGCATCGCCTGCGCGGCGATGGCCGGGGCCTTGGCCGTCCTCGGCGTCGTGAGCCTGGTTCGGCCGTCGGCGCTCAGCCGAAGCGCAGCTGCTTCCTCCTTCTCCCGTCTCTCACCTGGTCGGCTCCCGCTGATCCTCGCCTGCCTGTGCGCGGCGTTCCTCGCCCTCGCCGCCGTGCTCTGGTGGCTGCCGCACTACGAGGTCATCGTTCCTGCCGACAAGCGTGTGGCGCTCGATGAAGCGCCGGCGCTGGTCGTTACGGTGAAGAACCGCGGCCTCCTGTCGGGTACCTACAAGGCCGTTTACCGGCTGGCGGGTCGAGCGGCGTCCTCTGTTGAGCTGGCGCTCAACGCCGGGCAGGAGCAGGCGGTTGCGTTGTCGCTGCCTCGAGACAGTCAATGCGGCCCGTACGTGCTGGAGCTGGGTTCGACGACGATCCCGGTGGAGGTGGTCCGCCCGGCCAGGTTCAGCGTCGGGCGGCTGAAGGCCGATCCCTCGGTCACCAAGGTCCGTCAGGCGGTAAAGGTGGTCGCCTCCGTCAAGAACGCCGGTGGTATCAGCGGAACCTTTCCAGGAGTCTTGCTGGCCAACGGGAGAAAGGTGAGCACGCGACCCGCGGAGATTGGGGCTGGAGGCAGCGCAACGATTACGTTCGTCGTCTTGCCGGGCTCGCGAGGGCTCTGCCGTCTCCAGCTCGGCGACGCACGAACGACCGTCATGGTGGTGCAGCCGGTGCGGCCACCGAACGGCAAGGTGCTTCATCGCCGGATTCGTGGCGGGAGGGCGCACCTCACCGTCAAGAACGCGAACGGGATCGACGCGATGGTCATCCTGACGAGGGCCAAGTCGCCGAGGAAACCCGCTCTGGCGGTCTACGTGCGAGGACGCGGGAGCGCCAGCGTCCACAACGTGCCCGACGGCCGGTACATCGTGTGGGACTGTATCGGACGTGACTGGAACGCCCATACCAAGGGCTTTCTCGCCACCGAGGAGTACTCGCGGTGGCGCGACCCGCTGGTGTTTGCGACGAAGCGCCTGCCGGGTCGGGTGCGCTGGAAGAACTGGGCGCTCACGCTGGGAAGCGGCCCAAGCGAGAAGGCCGTCGTGACGTCGTCACGGCAGTTCCCGGAGCTGTAGCGGCGTGCGGGCGGCGGTCGGTTTGGTCTGGCGACGAGGCGCTGCGTGCTTGAGCACGCTCGGCGCCGTCGACGCCGTCCCGCTCTCGGCGGCAGTCCGGCAGGAAAGGCGATGACCACGAGCAGGGGCACTACAGGCCGCGGAAGTCCGCCCGGGGGAGCCGGCACGCCGCGCTCCGGGCGCAAGCCCCTTCTGCGCCTGCCCTCCAGACTGGCCCTGACCGGCATCCGCACGCGTATCCTCCTGGGCTTCATCGTGATGCTCGCGATCGCCACGGCGGCGTCGCTCTTCGTTGCCTACGAAGTGGTCCAGACCAGACTGCACGAGCGTATCGACAGCGACCTTGCCCGAGAGGCTGAGGAGCTGCGGAAGATCGCGGCCGGCAAGGACCCCGCCACCGGCCGTAGTTTCGGCCAGAACGCGGCCAGGATCTTCAGGGTCTACTTCGACCAGACTTCACCGACGACGGGCGAGGTTGCACTCACGTTCGTCGATGGAAGCGAGTTCCTGCGCAGTCGCTCAGTCTCTGCCTCTTCCTCTCCGTCCTACCGCCTCGATACCGATGAGCAGCTCGTCTCCCACTGGAAGGCTCTCACGGAGCCGGAGCGCGACGGCGTCGACACGCCTGCCGGGAGAGTGGAGTACCTCGCCCTACCCCTGAAGGGCGACGGCCGCGTGCTCGGTACCTTCGTCGTCGCCGCATTCACCGATGTGCTGCAAGGCCCCTACAACGATGCGTTCCTGGCGGCCGGGGTCGTCGGCGTGGCGGTGCTTCTCATCGGCTCCCTGCTCGCCTGGCGCATGGCCGAGAGCGTCCTGCAGCCGGTCAGCGCGTTGACGCAGACGGCGCAAGGCATCTCCGAGACGGACCTGACGCAGCGGATCGAGGTGCGCGGTCACGACGAGCTCGCCGGCCTCGCTGCTACCTTGAACGCAATGCTCGACCGGCTCGAGCGGACCCTGTTGAGTCAGAGGCGCTTTCTCGACGATGCGGGGCACGAGCTGCGCACCCCGATCACGATCGTCCGTGGGCATCTCGAGCTGCTCGAGGACGACCCTGAGGAGCGGCGGGCGACGCTGGATCTCGTGATGGATGAGCTCGACCGCATGACGCGTATGGTCAACGATCTCATCCTGCTCTCGAAGGCCGAGCGTCCCGACTTTCTTAAGCTTGAAGCGGTCGAGGTGGCGGTGCTGACCGACGAAGTCCTGACCAAAGCGCGTGCGCTGGGAGCGCGGGGCTGGCGGCTCGACGCTTGCGGCAAAGGCGTTATCACGGTGGACCGCCAGCGCCTCACCCAGGCGCTCGTGCAGCTCGCGCAGAACGCCGTCACGTACACGCAGGAGGGGGATGAGGTCTCGCTTGGGTCCGCCGTCGAGGGCGGTGAGGCGCGCTTCTGGGTGCGCGATGACGGCCTCGGCATCGCGGTGGCCGACCAGGAGAGGATCTTCGAGCGCTTCGAGCGCGGCGGGGCCAGAGGGCCGAGCGGCGGCTCTGGCCTGGGTCTCTCGATCGTGCGCGCGATCGCCGGGGCGCACGGCGGCCGGGTGGATCTGTTCAGCGCCCCCGGCGCGGGCTCGTTGTTTACAATCGTGGTGCCCGTCGACGGGCCTCGCGGCACGGGGAAGGAGGAAGGATGAGCCGCATTCTGATAGTCGAAGATGAGGAGCGCATCGCCTCCTTTCTCGCGAAAGGCCTCCGTGCGCAGGGCTACGTCACCGACATCGCGGCGACCGGCAGCGATGGGCTGGCACGTGCGTTGAGCGGCGACGCCGACCTCGTGATCCTCGACATCGGCCTGCCCGACCGGGACGGCTTCTCGGTTCTCAGGGAGCTGCGTCAGTACGACCGGCGCCTCCCGGTGGTGATCCTCACCGCCCGCGACGACGTGGAGGACAAGGTCGCCGGGTTCGACGAAGGCGCCAACGACTACGTCACCAAGCCGTTCAAGTTCGACGAGCTCCTCGCGCGCGTGCGCGTCCGCCTGCGCGAGGGCGAGCGCGCTCCCGCTGAGACGGTGATGCGCGTCGGCGACCTCGCCCTCGATCTGCGGACGCGCCGCGCGCGCGTTGGGCAGAGGGAGGTCGAGCTGAGCGCCCGCGAGTTCGCCCTCGCCGAGCTTCTCTTCCGGCATCCGGGCCAGGTGCTGAGCCGCGAGCAGATACTCAACAACGTGTGGGGCTACGGCTTCGACCCGGGTTCGAACATCGTCGACGTCTATATCGGGTATCTGCGCAAGAAGCTCGGGCGCGACTCCATCACGAGCGTTCGCGGCATGGGGTACCGGCTGGAGAAGAAGGAAGCCGGCTGAGCCGGTCGCTCCGCTCGCCGGCCGGCGTTCGTTGCCGTGCGACTGGATCAGGCGGTTAGCCGGCGGAATCCGCGCTTGTCAGGCGTGCTCACGCAGCGGCGAACGAGATGTTCAGGTACTCGCGGCCGGCCGCTCGTGAGGCCGCCGGCGCCACGGCGAGTCAGCTTGACCCGCTTGTCAGTGGTCGGCAGTCCGCTTCTTCAACGTGCCCTCTGTCTCTGCTCGAGCCGCTCGGCGATCCAGACCTTGATGATGGACTGGCGGGTCACCCCGAGGCGCCTCGCCTCGCGGTCGAGCGACTCGACCATCCAGACGGGGAAGTCGACGTTGACGCGCCGCTGCTCGTGGCCCGGTCGCCGGGCTGCCTTGAGGTCGAGCTCACCGCTCACGTCCTCGCCGGCGTCGAAGCGCCTGTCGAACTCGTTATCCTTCATAGAGCGCCACCTCCTCAGCACGCGAGCGGCGCACCGAGATCAGGCGGATGGCCTCACTGCGGTAGGGTGATGACCGCCGACCAGTGCTTGCCGTCGATCACGCCCACAACCAGGAAGCGCAATTCGTCCGAGGTGCGGGCCGGGATTTCGATAAGCAGCTCGTCGAGCCACAGCGCCTGCGCGGCCACGAAGTCGATACCGTGCTTGGCCTGATTGGCGCGGCTCTTGCGCTCGTCGAGCTCGAACTGCAATGCGGCCTCAGCTGCAGTTACAGTATAGAAAGTATACCTTTACGGCGTAGGAAGCAACCCTTGTTGCGGTTGGATGGTCACTTTCTGCCGCTGGGATTCTTCGAGCATTCGCTGTGCCTCAGCGGCAATCGGCGCGCTGTGGAATAACTCCTTCAGGCCATCCGGCATTGTGGCCGTACCGATCTACCTTGCCGTGATCGCTGTACTCTGGATCATCAGCGCGGCGCAGGCGCGGTGGTTCATCTATAGCGCTGACTTGGTCTGGAGTTCGGGGCATCACCCGCAGTCGCGTACCGACTGTCGGGTTGAGGCTCTAGTTGGGCGGGAAGCGGGGACGAGACGTACCTCGACCTTGCAGCCCACCGCTCGGGCGTACTTTTTCAGCGTCTCCACCGAGGGCGAGTGTTTGCTGAGGCCCTCCAGTCGGGAGACGGCGCTCTTCGTGGTGCCCATGCAGGCAGCTACCTGCTCCTGGGTGAGGCCGGCCTGGGCACGGGCGGCGAGAAGCTCGCGGACGAGTGCGTATTCGTCGGCGCGCTCAGCGTAGGCCTCGGCGAAGCCGTTGCGCTTCATGGCGCGGGCGAGGAACTCATCGTGGTCATGGGCGACCGCGTGGTACCTCTGCTCAGCCATCACGTACCTCCTTCATGCGCCGGCGGGCGATCATGAGATCGTGCTTGGGCGTCACCCAAGGGGGCATGCGTAGGTCGGGACCGAGCTCAATGAGCAGCTCGATGAGGCGCGCGTAGTCGGCGAGGATGCCGGCCGGCCAGCGTTCGATCTCCGCTAGGAGACGCTCGTTGAAGTGCTCGACGGAGTACGGCATGGATGTAAGTTAGCGGATATGAGAACTCAGGCCAAGGACGAGACCGAAACGCCCTGCCGATCCCCTCGCGCGGCGCCGCGTTTCCTGCGGATTGAGCAAGCTATCAGCTACTTGTGGTACTCTTTGCCGAGTCACTGCAGAGATAAATCCCTGCAAATCAGCGCTTTGCCCTCGTAGCTCAGTGGATAGAGCACAGGTCTCCTAAACCTGGTGTCGAAGGTTCGATTCCTTCCGGGGGCACCACCATAAGTATCCGTGTGCGTACCTTGTCGGCCTTGGGCAGTACGAGGAAGCCTCGGTCTTCTTCCTCGCTTTGGCCGTCGGCGACAGGCGACTAGATGGAGACACCCAGGTAGTCTCTGACGCTGGCCCGTCACTCTTCAGGGACTGGCTCTTCCCCACAGTAGCGGGTGAGCGCAGCCTCAAGACCATCTTGGTCGGGCGTTGCCAGGTGAGCCTTCGTTTGGATCTTGGCCAGGGATGCGGATTCGAGGTGCACCCAGTCGATGGCGGCCAGCTTTCCATTTGCTATGGAATGCGTCGCGACGCCCGACCCTAGCCGGCGAACATTGTCGGCTTCCATGGTTAGAAGTGGTCCGCGCGGAGCCTTCTTGTCGACGCCGACGGCGGCTATGAGCGCGGATCCCATGACGGGCGTGATCAACAGAATGCCTGCCCCGAGGCCTACCTCGTGTCCCGGCTTGCAATGGTCCATCACCTCACGTGGATAGCAGCCTTGGATGTCTGCCAGGCTTCCCTCTGCGATAGCTGCACGCGCGAAGCAGTCGGAGTTTGCTACAAAGTCTACAGTTATAGCATAATATGTGAATGGATGTGAATGACGGACAGCGCAATTGGCTCAACGTTCGAGAGGTCGCTCAGCGGTTGGGCGTGCACGAGAACACAGTGCGGAATTGGACCAAGAAAGGCCTGCTGTCGGCAGCTCGCTTACCCGGATCCAGGTTCCACAGGTACGACCCGGGAGACGTAGAGAGACTCCTTCTTCAGAGAAAAAGCACTCCGACCTCGCTGTCGCGGCAGCGACTGACTATAGGGCCAGAACTTGTCAACGCCGGTCAGTTGCGCGCGTGGGCGGGAACGCGTGAGGCTCAGGCTGTGTTCCCCGAATTGATTCGGCGGCTCCTTACGCACACGCCTGGCGTAACAAACATATCCATTCGGGCAGGCGATTCCGTGTCTGCACCTGGATGGGATGGTTGTGCGACCTCAGCCGGAACGACTTTCCTGCCGGCAGGCGAGTTGCGCTTTGAGTTCGGAGTCGATAAGTCGCCGAGGCGGAAAGCCGATCACGACTACAAGGTTCGTGTTCGCCAGCTCGATGGCGAGCCTTCTAATGCCACGTTCATCTTCGCGACGCCCCGACGGTTCAACAACGCATCAAAATGGGCTGAGAGCAGACAGTCGGAAGGTGCTTTTGCAGGCGTTCGCGTGCTCGATGCGGACGACCTAGAAGGCTGGCTGCAGACCACGCCCGTTGTCCATCAGTGGATTTCGGAACAGCTCGGCCGGAGGCCAAGCGATGCCCGGACTCTCGATGAATGGTGGGCTCGGTTTCGAGAGCGTACGAAGCCTCCTCTCCATCCTGGCATTTTCCTAGCGGGCAGAGAGCGCGAGCAGAAGATGCTGGGCGAGTTCCTTGAGGGCCCACCGGGCGTTCTTTCAGTTCGTGCTCCTTGGCGCGATGAGGCGATCGCGTTCGTGGCGGCAGTGACGGCTGCTCGAGCGAGCCAGGGCTTGGTGGACTCCATTGGGGTCATCATCAGTTCCGCCGAGGCGTGGGACCGGGTTGTCGATCAGGTGGGGTATGGCACCCTGCTGCCTCTCATCGAGGCCCCAGGAGTGGCGCGGGCATTGGATCGTGGACATCACGTCATCCTCCCGATTGCGCTGGACGCGATACCTCGAGGCGACACCATCGACCTTCCGCGACCAGATCGCAACGGCATAATAGAACTTCTCGAAGAGGCTGGGATCTCGTCGCACCGTGGGCACAGGCTTGCTGCCCTGGCCAGGCGCAGCATGCCTTCCTTCATTAGGGAGTTGGCGGTCGATCGCACCCTGAATCGTCCGGAGTGGGCCAGCCCTCATGCTGCGCACATTGTGGCTCCTCTCGTCCTTGTGGGTTCATGGACAGATACCGAGGCTGACGTCGGAATCGTCGAGAGACTAGTCGGGAGGTCTTGGTCAGACATTGAGCGCACACTACGTGCGCTGAGTGCCACGGAAGATCCGCCGTTCCTCAGTCGAAGCCGGCGGTGGTATCTCGCTTCGCCACAGGAAGCCATTCTCGTGCTTGCAAGTTTGATTACGGCCGAGGACCTCGCTCGCTGGCGCGAGGCAGTGTTCGATGTTCTCCTGGAGGTGGACCCCCGGCTGGATCTGAGTCCCCATGATCGCTCCATGGCTGCCGTGACCGGATCAGTGCGCCGCTTTTCGGGCGCCTTGCGCAAGGGGATCGCTCAAGGTGTCGCTCTTGTTGGGACCCTGTATGACTACCGATTGAGTGGCGGGCAATGCGGCGCAGATCATGCTCGGGTGCTCGTGCGCGAGATTCTGACTCGTGCGAATGCCGACACAACAGGCCGCACCTGGCAGTCACTCGAGGATGTGCTTCCGCTTTTAGCTGAAGCGGCGCCGAACGAGTTTCTTGAAGCAGTTCACCTTGATCTCGACCGGGAGGAGCCACTCTTGCGCGACATGTTCCAGGATCGCGATGAGGGTGACCCACTCTCCTCCTGGTCACCGCACACGGGTCTACTCTGGGCACTTGAGGTGCTCTGCTGGTCTCCCGACTATTTGGCGGATGCGACTTGGGCTCTAGCTCGGCTGGACGCCATTGATCCTGGAGGCAGGTTGTCCAATAGGCCATTGAGGAGCTTGGGTAGCGTCCTCGCAGGGCGGGTGCGCCAGACCTGCGCATCGCTCGAAACGCGTGTGTCGGCTGTGAAAGCAATCTGCCAGCGTGTGCCCGAGACGGGCTGGCAGCTGCTCCTTGCCCTTTGGCCCAGTCATGATTCATGGGCCATGCCGCCCGTCTCGCCTAAGTTCGAGGACTGGGAACCGGAGAGCAAGAACGTCCTCTTTGTCGAGTACGTCGAGTTCATTGGCGAGCTTGTCCGGCTGGGCGTTCAGATGGCCGGCCATGATGCGGTGCGATGGGCTGAGCTGAGCGGCAGGCTCGGCTCACTTCCTCCTAGCGAGCGCGACGAACTGCTGGCGGCTTTCGAGGAGGTAGTCCAGGATCCGGAAGGCTTCAACAAAGATGAGCGACTCCTGTTATGGGAGCAGCTGCGCCAAACGGTGGAGCGTCACAGGCGCTACCCCACAGCGGATTGGTCTCTGAAAAGAGCGCCGCTGGTGCGAATGCAGGCCATTGTTGATCATCTGGAGCCGGTCGATGCAGCGGCACGACTTGCCTACCTGTTTGACTGGCGTCCTGATTTACCCGGGGTCAATCCGCTCGATCACACCGTGTACGACCGCGAGCTTCTTGATCGCCAGACCCGCGCCCTCGTCGAAGTTTTGCATGACTCGATCGGCGGCCTCGATCGGCTAGTAGGGCGAAGCCCAGCCCCGGAGATGGTGGGGCGGGCACTTGCCGGAGTCGATTCAGAGGACCTGATTCCTGACTTGCTGGCATGGATTGTCTCTGATGATGAGAAGCGGCAGAAGTGTGCGAGCGCATGGGCTGTACGGAAGATTCAGGATCACGGAGTGGCGTGGCTGCGCATGGCGTTGGCCCTGGAGGGCGCTGCACTTCCAGCGTGTCGCGAGCAGCTTGCGCTCAGCGCAACGCCTAACAGGGAGGTGTGGGACTTGCTGGCAGAGGTCGACGCAGAATTGAGCGACGCCTACTGGCAGCAGGTGAGCATATGGCAGCTCGCTCCCGGGGACGTTGAGCGCGCAGTGACTGAGCTGATGTCTCGCGGGCGGCCATGGGCGGCTCTGGCGCCAATTGCTCTTCATATTCACGATGCCGACGAGGCCACCATTATGGTCACCCCAGATCTCGTGCAGGGGCTGCTTGACGCGATGCTGCGTACGGCTCCGGGAGACGCCGCGTCCCAGGCTCCTGGGGATGAAGTGGAGATTCTCCTCGACTACCTAGAGAGCCATGTTGACGCAAGCGTTGTCGCCCGCTACGAGTTCGGCTTTTTTCCATTACTGGAGTACTGGCGCCAGCCTCGCTCGCTGTTCGCGGTGCTCGCTCGTGATCCGGATGAGTTTGTTGCGCTGGTACAGCTGGCTTATCGCGGTAAGGACGAGTCAAAGCGCTCGCTAGACGAGCGCGATCAGGCATTAGCGCGGTGTGCCTTCCGGGTTCTTGAGCACTGGAAAGGCACCTTCCCTGGGTATGAGGGCGGGACGCTTCGCATGGACGGACTGAGGCAATGGGTTCGACAGGCTCGGGACGCCTTGGCGGAATCCAACAGGGCAGATATCGGAGACGAGCAGATTGGTCAGGTTCTTGCGCGAAGCGCCGTCGGTGCCGATGGCATTTGGCCAGCGGAAGGCGTGAGGGAACTGATCGAGGAGATCGGCAGCGAGGGGCTGGAGACGGGCCTGTACATCGGTCTCCGCAATCAACGTGGCGTCACTAGCCGGAGGCCGTTCGAGGGCGGACAGCAAGAACGCGATCTGGCGGCGAAATATCGTGCCTGGGAGAAGCAGACAGCGGGGCGGTGGCGTCGTACGAGCCGCCTTCTGCGGTGCGTGGCCGAGAGCTACGAGCGAGATGCCCGGCGCTGGGATGATGACGCAGAGCTGTTGGCTGATACGGACTGAGTGCCGCGCAGTCGGCAGCACTACTGACACCGGCTGGCGCTGGCTTCACGCCGGCAAGCTCGCGAACCGGCCGTACATCAGGCGCTTCTGCGCTCCTCAGACGTCGTGTAGGCCTGTGCACGGCGCCTGGCTCGCAGCCGAATCCTGCTTACGAGTCGCTCCTTAATGGCTTGTCGCGATCTCGTTACCGCAACCTCCGTCACCCAGCAGTGATAGCGTGCCAGCCGATTGACAGGCGCATATTCCTTCCGGATAGGGGGGTGTTGATGTGACGCGCAAGCGTTGGCTCATGCTTGTTGCCGTGGCGGCCGTGGCGATCATCGCCGGTGTGCTGGCGTGGGGGCTGAGTGGCTCAACGCTCACGGCCACCGTAGTCGACAAGCGAACCGGCGAGCCGCTGCCGAAGGTCGTCGCTAAGGTGGACGATGAGTCCATCTCTACGTCAGATGGACGAGTCGACGTCAAGATTGCGCTCGGGACGCACACAGTCGAGTTTGCAGCGGCGGGCTACGAGACCGTCTCGCGCACAGTGGAAGCGCGCATCTTCCGCGCGGCCGATCTTGGCGAAGTGCCCCTGCGCAATGCAGATCTGGTCATCAAGGTGGTCGAGAACTTCCCCGGTGAACCACCGGTCAAGGCGGCCAGGCTTGAGGTCGCCGGTGAGACCAGCATGGTGCGACGGGGTGACGCGGTGACAATCGAGGGCCTGGCAATCGGCCCGACTACGCTGAAGGCTACAGCCAGGGACTACGAACCTACGAACGTCGAGCTCGAGCTAACGCCGGGGTCGAACGAAGTCGTTGTCAGCCTGACCCCCGAGATGCTCGTTGTCGTGCGGCGGGCGATACAGGCCTCTTTCGACCACGACCACTTGCTGAACTGGGAGCTCCTGCATCCGGATCGCCAACGGCTGCACGGCTCGCGGGCCGCATACCTCAAGAAGAGGCGAAGGGCTGTTGATGAGCTGCTCGACGAGGGCATCGTCCCCCAGCGCTTTAAGGTCTTGACCCCCTTCTTCGTCAAGCGCTACCACGACAAGGCCACCGGCAAGACTTACAAGGATGCCTACCGCGTGCCCATCACGATATGGGCGGGAGCCCCTCAGCTGGCCATCTTCAACATGAAGTCGATGGCCGTGACACAGGACAGCTACTGGGTGAAGACGGATGAGGGTCGCTGGGTAAGCCTCGGTGACGGTGAATCGGTGGACAAGTAGAGTCCCGGCCTCTCGCCCAGAACAGCATCGTGAAGCAGGGGAACGGCGGTCTCGCAAAGTCATCACTGTGTGGAGTGCCGGCGCCGCTGGCGTGACCTTCCCTATTGGCAACGGTGTGTCGAATAGAGCGCCCTGTACAGGTGATCTTGAGGGCAGATAGGTTGAGGGGTGGTGTGGCGGGCTTTGGTCTGGTGCTTGTGTCAGCGGGACTTGCTTCCTGCAATGGGAGAGCTGTCGTGTCGTACTCCAAGGCTGGAGCGAGGAGGCCGGCATGCCTGACCTGTGCGAGACGCTTCTACTCGAGAGCAGCTGGACGTCCTGATTGCGGAGCTTACGGCGCTGCGCTTCGAGATGCCTCTGTTGAAGGACCGGTGAGGGAGCGTTGGGCGTGCGGCATCCTGCAGTTCAGCCGAAGCGAAGGGCCGTTCGAGGAGCGAGGCGATGAGTGACCCGGTCGATGTCCTTGAACCCAATCCGATCTTAGGGTTGATCAAGTTCGGCGCCGCTGCCCACCTGCGCGAACTGTGCCTCCAAGGGCGCCTTTTCATGAATGCGCTGAACTACTTCAGGCAGCTGAATGATGATCCGGCGCGAGGCGACGGCGATGAGGGCCTCATGTACTGTTATCAGCCCTCTCGTACTGCAGTGGAGGTCCGAGCGAAAGGCACCTGGCAACGAGTCGGGGGTATCGTTGGTCCCATCAAGTGCCGCGAGGGGAACGGCACGAACGGGAACCTGTTCTGCATGTTCGCGCTCAGAGCAAGCCATGCTGTGGCCTTTGCTGAGGCGAGGCGCCCGCTCATCGACGAGCGAAACCGGGCTTTCGGAGACAGCGCTGTCGTCATCACTGACGTCGACGAGTTCCTGCGGCGTGTGACCGTCGCCACAGAGCGGGAAGGTCTGAGGCTGTACGCAAGACCTGTTAACTACGTCAACCAGCACAGCTACCATGGGCCCATGGGGTTCTTTCGCAAGTTCTCCGACTACTCATATCAGAGCGAGTTCCGACTGCTGGTCAAACCAGGGTGCACTGGCCCGCGCTCCCTTGAGTTGGGCTCGATCGAGGACATCGCGGTGATGGTGGCCTCGGAGAGCATCAACAGCCTGCTCCGGGTGAGATCGGATGACGGAGGAGTGTACGGCCCTCCATGATGCCGCGCCGTGCGCTGATGGTGGCGATGTGATGTCAGTAGGGGCTGTCCAAAGAACGGAGGGATTGATGATTGTTCTGGATGTTCGGCTCGTTGGCTGCGAGTTCGAGGAGGCTGACGTCGCCGCCGTGCGCCGCGAGTCCACCTCGGTCTTGGCGCTGAGGGCGACTGGCCGGGGTTCGACAGGGGCCGGCCCAGGGCTCGAGGTCACAACGGTCATCTACTTTATTGGCGGGTCTTTCGTGGGCTTTGTGCTCGAGAAGGTCTTCGACGCCGTCTGGGAGCGGCTGAGGAGTGCCTGGACTCGCTTTCGTGACGACCGCAGGAGTCGGCAGCGGTCTGATCCGACCTTCGGCAGGGTGGTCATCCGCACGGATGATATGGAGGTCGAGATCAGGCGTCTGGACGCCGACATTGAGCCCCCCGATCTCAGCGGGCTCCTTGAGCTAGTCGCGAATCGTCTCGAGAGCGGGTCACTTCGCGAGGTGCCCGTCGACAGCATCACGATCCCGCCGCCGCGCTCGGTGGGAGGTCCTCGCGACCGGGCTCAGGATTCGCAACTCTGGTATGTGGTGGCTCGCTCGATTGAGGGGCGCTGGGGACTCTACGATGCCGGCGAGGATCGCTGGCTGGACTGAACTGGTGGCGCCAACGTCCTTGATCTGGGCCTGGCGCTCGTTTCTCAATTAGCCTTCGGGCTTGCCAGCACGCCGTTGGTAGCAGCTCCACGTGCAGATCTTCTTACCTGGGTGGATGTTATGGAAGCCTGTGCAGCGAGGCTTTCGTGAGAACGGGCGCCCTCCCGCGCTTTAGTAGGTACGATGATCGATGTAATGAGGCGATGAAAGGGCGGCGTGTGGAATACCGCATCACAGCAGAGGAACGGATCCCTAACAGTGGAGAGGATCGCACCCCCCGCTACCAGTTTAATATTACTGGTGGTCGCAATGAGACTGTGTGCTCTATACATGCATTGGGATCTCTCAAAGCATGCGGATCTCTCAGTGAAATCGACTGGGAGGAAGTACTGAGTATGGTAGCGATCGATCAGATCGAGAGGACGCTCTTGGCAGATGCGCTCGACTGGTCGATCAATCCTTACCGTTGGGAGGTCAGTGATGAAGAGACCATCTTGAACGTAGACCGCGTCTCGAAGCTATGCGACATGCGCCTTCCGGCCAAGCCAAGAGGATTTCTATGTGCGGCCACAGAGACAGGCGATCCTGAGCCCACGACTCTGCCACTTTGCATGACGTGCGATATGCCGGACGCGCGCCTTGTCTGCAGTGGCTTGGTGCATCCGGTGACAGCCCTATCTAAAGCAGACGCCGACACGCTCTCACTCTCGGGCAATAGCGCGACTGCCGCGGACAATGTCGGTTTCAAGCGGAGCGTCACGAGAGCGTTTTGCGAGGCCCATCCCGAGTCTCAAGACTGGAAGAAATGTCGCCCGTGGCTCAGAGGCTGCTGGTACAGGATTGTTGATACGAGCGAAGCCGCGCCGTCACCTGACAGTGCCGCACCTAGGCGCATCGTGGATGAAGTCGGATACTTGCGCCTTGTGTACGCCGATCGTTTCCGGGTGAAGGCGAGTGAATTCTGGCCAAATCGCGATCCCAGTGCATATGCTGTCCTTCTTGATGATTCGTGTACGTCTCCTCGTCAGTTTGCGCACAACATAGTCGTTTTGGACGATGTGCTCAGTGCCATGAATCCTCACGAGCAGCTGGCTGAAGACCGCAGGAAAAACGGCAGCCGTGTGAATGGAATCACGGCCATGGGTCGTGTCCTTGAGGATTGTATTGACGGTACAGACTGCTCTTACGTCAAGCCACTTCAGGCGTTGAAGACCGTTCGCAACTCCTTCTCGCACCAGCCTGGTGCCAAGTTGCTGGAAGCCCTGGGGACGCTCGGGGTTCAGTCCTATCCGCCCCACGATTGGCAGATCGCTTGGTGGCAAGTCGCCGCATCCGTGGCTCAGGCGCTCGCATCGATTCGATGGATACTCCAGACAACTAATGTCGACGATCCACAGGAAAGTTAGACGAGGTGATTTCCCTCTCGCGTTCTCGTGTCGCCGCTGAAGCGGGTTTCCTCTGATTATGGCGCTTCCGTTGCTTGGCGCGGGAGCGTTGTGGCTTGTCACCAAGTGCCTCGGCGCATTGGCGATAGTCGTCGGATAATAATGACTTTGCAGATGCCTCTTCTTGCGGCTGACAGATCGTGCATACTTGTGCACGGCACCCGGTTCGCAGGCGAATCCCCCTCGCGAGTCGCTCCTCAACAGCCTGCCTCGCTCTTGCGGCCGCAGCCTCCGTCACCCAGCAGTGATAGCGTGTCAGGTAATCGGTAGGCGCTCATTCCCTCCGACCGTGTATCTACGTCCGCGGCATCGATGAGCGCCGTAGGGGCGGCGTAGCAGCGAGGTGAGATGTGGCCAAGACAAAGAAGAGCGTGACGGCCAGCCGCAAGAGCGGCGCGACCGTCGGCTACGAGGCACAGCTCTGGCAGATGGCCGACGCTCTGCGCGGCTCGATGGACGCTGCCGAGTACAAGCACGTCGTCCTCGGCCTCATCTTCCTCAAGCATATCTCCGACGCCTTCGAGGAGCAGTACGCAAGGCTTACGGCTGAGGTCGACTTGGGCGCCGACCCCGAGGACCCTGACGAGTACCGGGCGCTCTCCATCTTCTGGGTGCCGGCTGAGGCCCGTTGGGATTACCTGAAGACCCACGCCAAGCAGCCCACCATCGGTCAGCTCGTCGACGAGGCGATGGCCGCCATCGAGCGTGATAACCCGGTGCTCAAGAATGTGCTGCCCAAGGACTACGCCCGCCCTGCCTTAGACAAGGTCCGCCTCGGCCAGCTCATCGACCAGATCACGAACGTAAAGGTCGGCGATGAGGAGGCCCGTGCCAAGGACGTGCTCGGCCGCATCTACGAGTACTTCCTCGCGCAGTTCGCGAGCGCCGAGGGCAAGAAGGGCGGCGAGTTCTACACGCCGCGCTGCGTTGTGCGTCTCCTCGTCGAGATGCTCGAGCCCTACCGTGGCCGCGTCTACGACCCCTGCTGCGGCTCCTCAGGGATGTTCGTGCAGTCGGTCGAGTTCATCCGTGCCCACACAAGCGGCAACGCCAACGGTGGCAAGGCCAAGGCGGACATCTCGATCTACGGCCAGGAGTCGAACTACACGACCTGGCGCCTTGCCAAGATGAACCTCGCAATCCGCGGCATCGACGGCCAGATCGCCCACGGCGATACCTTTCACGACGACCGCCATCCCGATCTCAAGGCCGACTTTATCCTCGCTAATCCGCCCTTCAACGTCTCCGACTGGGGCGGCGAGCGCCTGCGTGACGACGTGCGCTGGCGGTACGGCACTCCGCCCACCGGCAACGCCAACTTCGCCTGGATCCAGCACATCGTCCACCACTTGGCGCCGGCCGGCGTCGCCGGCTTCGTCCTCGCCAATGGTTCGATGAGCTCGAACCAGTCGGGTGAGGGCGAGATCCGCAAGAACCTGATCGAGGCCGGCCTCGTCGACTGCATGGTCTCCCTTCCCGGTCAGATCTTCTACTCGACGCAGATCCCCGCCTGCCTCTGGTTCCTGGCGCGCGACCGCAAGGACGGCAAGCTCCGCGACCGTCGCGACGAGCTGCTCTTCATCGATGCCCGCAAGCTCGGTCGAATGGTCGATCGCACTCATCGCGAGCTTACCGAGGAGGATATCGCCCGCATCGCCGACACCTACCATGCTTGGCGTGGTGAGGAGGAGGCGGGTGAGTACGTCGACGTGCCAGGCTTCTGCAAGAGCGCGACCCTGGACGAGGTTCGCAAGCACAGCCACGTGCTCACCCCAGGCCGCTATGTAGGCGTTGAGGCACAGGAGGACGACGGCGAGCCATTCGAGGAGAAAATGACACGGCTTGTTACTCAGCTGCTTGAGCAGCAGAGAGAGGCTGCAAAGCTTGATGCCGCCATCGCCGCCAACCTGAAGGAGCTTGGGTATGGCGGGTGAATGGCCTGAAGTGCCGCTTGGTGAACTGGTCCAGAACTTTGATTCACTACGGATACCATTGTCTAACCGGGAGAGGGGGGTCCGTCGAGGCAAGTATCCCTACTACGGGGCTACCGGTGTCATGGATCACATCGACGACTTCCTATTCGAAGGGCTGTACCTGCTGGTGGGAGAAGACGGCTCCGTCGAGCGGCCAGATGGCAAGCCGTTTCTTCAGCTAGTGAACGGCAAGTTCTGGGTCAACAACCATGCCCACGTGTTGAGAGGCACTTCTGACGAGGACACGAGGTTTCTCTACTACGCGCTGTCCACTATCCCCGTCCGCCCATACATGAGCGGGTCGGTCCAAGCGAAACTCTCTCAAGCCAACCTCAACAGAATCCCCACTCCGTACCCCTCAATGGATGTCGACCGGCGAGCTATCAGCTACATCTTAGGCACCCTCGATGACAGGATCGCGCTGAACCGGCGCACGAGTGAGACGCTGGAGGCCATGGCGCGGGCGCTGTTCAAATCGTGGTTCGTCGACTTCGAGCCGGTGCGGGCGAAGGCTGAGGGACGGGATCCTGGCCTGCCGTCTGCACTTGCTGATCTGTTTCCTGACCGCCTGGTGGAGTCGGAGTTGGGGGAGATTCCGGAGGGGTGGGGGCTAGAAACCTTTGGTTGTGTCGCTGAGCAGCTCCGCAACAACGAGAACCCGCTGGAGTCACCGGACGTAATGTATAGACACTTCAGTATTCCAGCGTTCGACAGCGGCCAGTGGCCTATGCTGGATCTCGGGCGGACGATCAGGAGCCAGAAGTCCAAGGTTCCTTCTGGTGTGGTGCTGATGTCTAAGCTCAATCCTCAGATCGAGCGCGTTTGGCTGGTTGATGTGCAGTCCGGTGATCGCGCGGTCTGCTCAACCGAGTTCCTTGTACTCCGGCCTCGCCGTCCGTACGGACGTGCGTTCACGTACTGCCTGGCGCGCTCTCCTGAGTTTCGGCGATTGCTCGAAGGGCTTGTAACGGGAACATCGAAGAGCCACCAGCGAGTCCAGCCCGACTCAGTTCGGGCGCTAGCAGTTCTCGCGCCGCCAGACTGGCTTCTCGACAGGTTTGAGAGAGTGGCTGACCCGTTCTTGGCGCGCACCCTTAAGTGCCGACGAGAATCCCGCATGCTAGCTAACCTTCGTGACACCCTTCTCCCCAAGCTCATCTCTGGCGAGCTCCGCGTCAAAGACGCCGAGCGTTTCTTGGAGCGTGTCGCCGTATGAGCCAATCCGCTTTCACAGAGTCCACCGTCGAAGAGGCCGCTCTCCAGTGGCTCAAAGAAGTCGGCTGGTCGATCGCGTACGGCGCAGAGATCGCCCCCGGCGAGCCCTTCACCGAGCGCGACGACTACAGCCAGGTCGTCCTTACGCAGCGCCTGCGCGACGCGCTCTCGCAGCTCAATCCCGAGCTGCCGCACGAGGCCCTCGAAGACGCCTTCCGCAAGCTCACGCGCCCCGAGGGCACCGAGCTGCTTACCACCAACCGCGCTCTGCATCGCCTGCTCGTCGACGGCGTCAACGTCGAGTATCTCGATGCAGAGGGCACCGTGCGCGGCGCCCAGGTGCGCCTCCTCGACTTCGACCACCCCGCCAACAACGACTGGCTCGCCGTCAATCAGTTCAGCGTCGTCGAGAGCCAGCACAGCCGCCGCCCCGATGTCGTGCTCTTCGTAAACGGCCTGCCGCTCGTCGTCATCGAGCTCAAGAACGCCGCCGATGAGAATGCCACTGTCTGGACCGCCTTCCAGCAGCTGCAGACCTACAAGGTCGAGATCCCCTCGCTGTTTGCCACCAACGAGCTGCTCGTCGCCTCCGATGGCGTGAAGGCCCGCGTCGGCACGCTCTCCGCCGGCCGCGAGTGGTTTAAGCCTTGGCGCACCATCACCGGCGAGGAGCTGGCCGATGAGCAGCTGCCCCAGCTGCAAGTGACGATCCAGGGCCTGCTCGCACCGCCGCGCCTACTCGCCCTCATCCACGACTTCATCGTCTTCGAAGACGACGGCGCGCATCTCGCCAAGAAGATGGCCGGCTACCACCAGCTCCACGCGGTCGAGGTGGCGGTAGCCGAGACGCTGCGTGCCGCTAAGCTCGTGCAGAGCGCCAAGGCCTCGGCAGAAGAGAGCGAAAAGGGAGCCGATCATCGTCGCCCCGGTGGCAGACCCGGCGACCGCCGCATTGGCGTCGTCTGGCACACGCAGGGCTCCGGCAAGAGCCTGACGATGGCCTTCTACGCCGGCCGCATCATCCGGGAGCCGGCGATGGCCAGCCCCACCCTGGTTGTGCTCACCGACCGCAACGACCTAGACGAGCAGCTCTTCGAAACCTTCGCTCGCTGCCGGGATCTCCTGCGCGAGGATCCGGTGCAGGCCAAAAGCCGTGCGCATCTGCGCAAGCTGCTCTCAGTCAAAGCCGGCGGCGTCGTCTTCACCACCATTCAGAAGTTCTTCCCCGAGGAGAAGGGCGATCGCCACCCGCTGCTCTCCGAGCGTCGCAACATCGTCGTCATCGCCGACGAGGCGCACCGCAGCCAGTACGACTTCATCGACGGCTACGCCCGCCACATGCGCGATGCTCTGCCGGGCGCCTCCTTCATCGGCTTCACCGGCACCCCGATCGAGCAGACCGACGCCAACACGCGTGCCGTCTTCGGCGACTACATCAGCATCTACGACATCGAGCGCGCCGTCGATGACGGTGCCACTGTGCGGATCTACTACGAGAGCCGCCTCGCCAAGCTCGCACTCGACGAGGCCGAACGCCCCCACATCGACTCCGAGTTCGAGGAGGCGACCGAGGGTGAGGAGGTAGAGCGCAAGGAGCACCTCAAGACGAAGTGGGCGCAACTCGAGGCCGTGGTCGGCGCCGAGAAGCGCCTCTCCCTTATCGCCCGCGACATCGTGGAGCACTTCGAGCACCGCCTCGAGGCGCTCGCGGGCAAGGCGATGATCGTCTGTATGAGCCGCCGCATCTGCGTCGAGCTCTACCGCCAGCTCGCCGCTCTGCGGCCTGAGTGGGCGGAGACCGGCGCCCTTAAGGTAGTGATGACCGGCTCGGCCTCAGACCCCTTCGAGTGGCAGGAGCACATCCGCAACAAGCCGCGCCGCGAGGCGCTCGCCGACCGCTTCCGCGATCCCGCTGACCCCTTCAAGATCACCATCGTGCGTGACATGTGGCTGACCGGCTTCGACGCCCCCTGCCTGCACACGATGTACGTCGACAAGCCGATGCGCGGCCACGGCCTCATGCAGGCGATCGCCCGCGTCAACCGCGTCTTTCGCGACAAGCCCGGCGGCCTCATCGTCGACTACATCGGCCTCGCCGCCGAGCTCAAGGCGGCGCTCGCCACCTACACCGAAAGCGGCGGCCAGGGCCGCACCACCCTCAACCAGGACGAGGCGGTCGCCGTCATGCAGGAGAAGTACGAGATCTGCTGCGCCCTCTTCCACGGCTTCGACCGCTCCGCCTGGCTCGACGGCTCAGCGACCGAGCGCCTCAGCCTCTTGCCGGCGGCGCAGGAGCACATCCTCGCTCAAGAGAAGGGCAAGGAGCGCCTTCTGGCCGCCGCCCGTGATCTCTCGCGAGCTTTCGCCCTGGCGGTGCCCCACGAGGCGGCGCTCGCCATCCGCGACGAGGTCGCCTTCTTCCAAGCGGTGCAGTCGGTGCTCGCCAAGCGCGCCCCCGGCGAGGCCCGACCTGAGGAGGAGCTCGACCAGGCGGTGCGCCAGATCATCGCCAAGGCGGTCGCTCCCGAGGGCGTCGTCGACATCTTCGCCGCCGCAGGCCTTAAGAAGCCGGATATCTCGATCCTCTCCAATGAGTTCCTCGCCGAGGTGCGCGGCCTGCCGCAGCGCAACCTCGCCGTCGAGCTTCTGCAGAAGCTGCTCAAAGGCGAGATCACAGTGCGAGGCAAGCGGAACGTTGTCCAGGCGCGCTCCTTCGCCGAGATGCTGGAGCGTACCCTGCGGCGCTACGAAAACCGCGCCGTTGAGGCTGCTCAGATCATCGAGGAGCTGATCGAGCTCGCCCACCAGATGAGCGCGGCGACGCGCCGCGGTGAGGAGCTCGGCCTGACCGAGGACGAGCTCGCCTTCTACGACGCCTTGGGAGCCAACGACAGCGCCGTGGCGGTGCTCGGCGACGCGGAGCTACGCAGCATCGCCCAGGAGCTGGTTAAAGCGGTGCGCGCCAACGTGAGCATCGACTGGACGCTGCGTGAGAACGTGCGCGCCAAGATGCGCGTCAAGGTGCGCCGCATCCTGCGCCGCCGCGGCTACCCGCCCGACAAGCGGGAGAAGGCCACGCAGACGGTGCTCGAGCAGGCCGAGCTGCTCTCGGCGGAGTGGGCGGTCGGCTGAGCGGCGGCAGCGTCAGGAGGTCGGCTGCAAGGGGCGGCGCTGTTTACGTGCGTCTTGACGCCTGGCTTTGGCAGGTGCCGGCGGCCCGCCGATAGGACGCAGAGCCGGCTCAGGCGCGGGCGCGTCGGTCGTCGGCTGAGCCGTCCTCCATGACGGCCGCAGCGAGCCGTGCACCTTGATTCTCAACGCGCTCTGTGTACAATTCAGTCACTGCTCCCCGTCGTCCGGGCTTCGGCCCGAACTGACGGGGTTTTTTTGGAGGCGCATGGATTCGGCTCGCGTCATCGTGTTCCTTGACTACCAGAACGTCTACAACGGTGCTCGTGAGGCGTTCGGTCTGCGGGCTAAGGCCGGTCGCTACGGCCAGATCGACCCTCTCCGCTTGGCAAGGCTGATCGCCGACCGTCATCCGGAGGAGAGTCACGTCGCCGGTGTGCGTGTGTACCGGGGGCGCCCCGAATCGGCCAAGCAGCCGAAGGCGTACGGCGCCAACATGCGTCAGTCGGACGCCCAAAAGAAGCGTGGCGGCGGCCTGGTCAAGATCATTACGCGCACCTTGCGCTACCCTTGTAGCTGGCCTCATGAGCCGGCCCAGGAGAAGGGCATCGACGTGGCGCTGGCCGTCGACTTCGTCACCATGGCCATCAAGGGTGAGTACGACATCGGTGTGCTCATGTCGACCGACACCGACCTCATCCCGGCGCTCGAGGCAGTGATTGCCCTCGGTGGTCACCCCTACCCGCGCTGCGAGGTCGCGGCTTGGTCGAGTCCTGGCACGTACTCTCGTCGTCTTCAGGTGCCCGGCAAGAAGCTCTGGTGCCATTGGCTCTGCCGTGAGGACTACGCCAAAGCCGAGGACCTCACCGACTACAACCGGCACGGCTCCTAGCACACCCCTGTTCTTGCCGGCCTCAGGTGGCGCTGGCTCTGGGCGGCAAAGCGTCGGCTAACGCTAAGGAGCGCCTGCAGGGGCGCGTAGTATCGGCGCCCAGTACGTTTTCAAGACCTGTGCACAGGGCGAGTAGATTACGACGTAGCACAAGACATGTCGTTTCCGCGTCGTCGCGGCCAACGTTAGTGTCCTAAGGCGTGGTGTACGAAGAATCTCAGAGTGGTCGCCTTGAAGAAGAGGTGACCACTGCTCCATCCTCGAGGGTGGCTAAGCCCATAGGATCGAGGAGGAGTCAGTGACCAAGGACAACATGGACTATCTCGCCTGGCTGTGCAAGCAGCTGGCCGAAGCAGAGCCCGATCTGCTGCGCGAGATGGTGCGCACGCTCGCCGAGAGCCTCATGAGCGCCGAGGCCGACGCCCTCTGCGGCGCCGCCTTCGGCGAGCGCAGCGCAGGGCGCGTGAATCGCAGGAACGGCTACCGTCCCCGCCCTGTCAATGACGGTCCAAAGTGGACCCCTTTGTGACGGTCCAAAACGGACCCCCCTCATCAAGTTCGTAGCATCAGCCTCCCTTCGCCTTGACGACGCCGGCCTTACGCTTGTCCTTGAGTCGGTAGCTCTCGCCGCGTAGGACCAGTACCTCGCTGTGATGCACGAGGCGGTCGACCAGTGTGGCGACGGCCACTGAACTTCGGCGTGTGCGCCACGTCGACTCCCTTCTGGACGCTGATGCGTCCACTTTCAGGGACTCAAGACTCAACGAAACCGCGTCAACTCCACAGTCCCCGCGGAATGCGGAGGCGCTGCGCGACGTGTCCTGATGCTTGTTTACGCCCTGCTGGCAGCCAGAAACTAGCCCAGAAGGGCGTGTTCGGTAGCTTCAGAGTGGTTCTCTAGGCCATCAGCGGAGCTCTCGCGTGCTTAGACGGCGTTTTGCGGGGGAGATGCGTCGTCTCCGCCGACCTTCCCGCCGCAGTGCGGGCAGAACGGCAGGGCGCTGGACATCATGCCGCCACAGTTCGGGCACACGGATACGGCATTGCCGCCTGCGTCAGGAACACCAGACACATCAGCCTTCACCGGCCGCGATCGCCCGACCCACATGAGCACGCCACCGAAGCCGACCATTGCGATGCCGACGATGATCGAACTCTGCCGCCTCTCCATCCTGCCGAGGTTGACTACACGCCCGTGCTCGCCCTCCACCGTAACGTCGTAACAAGCGAAGAAGCCGAAGGCGAGTATCACACCGAGTACCACGAGCATGAGGCCACCAAGGCTGGCGATCTTCTGGACGGCGTTGCGACCGTCGGCTGTGGCTGTCTTCTTCGTGGCCGCCGGCTTGGCTGGAGCCGATAGCGGCGGCGGACTCTGTGCTAGTCGCGCTGCCTGACCACCTACCATCGCCCGTGTGCCTTCGTCTTTCCAGGTGAGGGCGCCTTGCGCGTCGTAGGTCATCACATCCGTGGCCGTGATCTGCCTGTGCCCCTCGAGCAGATAGACGCCGTTCTCATAGGTGATGGTCTTGCCCGCCAGATCGGTGGACGGTCCGAATGTGGCAATCAGCATGCAGCCCCCTCGCTAGCTCGCGACGTCCACCGCACGAACCCCGCAGTGTTGGCGTCTGCTCTCGGCTCAGCTTCGATGATACTCCAGCGTCCGGCCGGATAGTTCGGCTCCATCGACGTAAACGCTAGCTGTCGGGACTCTAAGACCGAACTATCCGAGCCTGTCACTCGCGTGTCTTACTCTAGGCACATCGCGCTTATGAAGCAGCGGGCTGAGAGAGGGGTGGCGCAATGACCTTGGCGGCCGCTCATTGGCCCGCGGTCGCCCCCTGTCGGCGGCGGCTCACTGGTCGGCGGCCTCTCATAGGCGTCAGGGACGAGGCGGACGCGAGGACCGCCTCGTCCCTGCAACGCCCATCTGTTCTACTGCTGCTGCTTGCCCGCGCCGAAGGCCTGCCTGAGCTCCTCCTCCTGCTCCACGGAGAGGTTGGAGCGCACGAGCTTGGCGTTCGTGCCCTCGACCGCTGCCATGAACTTGTCCTCCGTGAGCTGCTTGATGATGAGGAACCAGCCGGCCTTGCCCGGCGGCACTGCGTCGCCCATCTGCTCCAGCACCCGGCTGTCGAGGCCCGTCTTGCCGAGCTTGCCGAAGAGCGCCCCCATCCCAGCGCCGAGCGCCATGCCGAGGAACGGCATGAAGAACAGCAGACCGAAGAGCATGCCCCAGAAGGCGCCGCCCATGGCGCCCGCGCCGACCAGGCGATGACCGTGCTTGACGTGCGGCTTGCCGTCGGGGTCGCGGACCACTTGGGCCGCGTCCTCCAGCTGGACGATCATGTCCTTCTGCATCTGCGCCAGCTTCTCGCCGAACTGGTCGGCCTCGAGCTCGCTCTCGAAGCCGAGGACCATCATCTCACTCAAACCAACTCCTCCTTCATTTTGTTGCGTTCCTGAATCGAACTCTTCTCGCCGTGGCTCAGAGACGCCGGAGAGCTGCTCGGCGAGCAGCACCCAGAGAGCCCCGAGCAGCGAGTCGCAGCGCAGCTCGAAGCCGCTCTTCGGTCGCAACTGGGGGGAGAGGTGCTCGCCGAGCGATTCGTTGATCTCGCGGTAGAGGAAGTACTCAAGCGGCTCCAGGTAGCGTTCGTGGTCGAGGGAGGAGCTGCACCAGCGTCTGAATTGAGCGAGGTCGTCGGGGCTGAGCGTGAATTCTTCGCGCAGGATCGAGACCTGCGTGGTCTCCGCATCTCCGGGCCACCGATACACGAGATCGACCGCCTGCCCATCCTCGCTCCAGCTCACCAGCTGCCGCACGCGGTCGATGTCGGCGCTGCGGTAGGCGTCGAGTAGTTCGACGAGTCCGCCTATCCGGCGGATAGCGCGACGCCAGTCGGCGTGGTGTTCGCCTGCCCGCGCCCGGCTGTCTGTTGACGCAGGCTTGATCGGCAAGCTGGAGACACCGAGCCTTCCGTAGCGGGTGGCGAAAGCGGCCAGGGCCTCGAGGCTGGCGTCGTCTTCGCCGAGCGGCAGGCGTGCGAACTCGAGGTGCAGATCGCGGTTCTGGCGAAGCGGTTCGTAGGGGTTGCCGTGCGCGGGAGTGAGCAGCCAGGGCCCTGCGGGGTCGTCGTGAAAGCGCGTCGATAGATGCACGGCGTCCGGCCACTTGAGCTCGTAGTCACGGTGCCACTCGCAGGGTGCTTCGGGGCGCATCCAGCTGAACTGTATCGCCGGCTCACTCGTGCTTTGACGGTAGCTCTCCGTGCCTCTCCTTTGGCAGGGGGACATGTCACAGACATAATATAGTCGAGATGCCTCGAACCGGTAATGATTCAATCGTTTGGGGTCTCGACTGGCTGAATCCGATGCTCCCAGTAAGACCTAAGCGACGGAACGGCTTGCGCCGGTCGCCTACGCGACCCCTGAGGAGCTCTTGCTGGCTGTCACCCGTCTGGTGACAGGGCCGAGTGCCGGGAGGGCGCATCCTCTCCTCATCCGGCAGCGCGCGCCCGCTCGACGACCTCGACGATCTGGCGCCGATCAAGGGTTATGAAGTCGATCACGCTACCGTCGCGCTTGACTATCCTGACGCGGTTCGGGATGAGGCCGAGGGTGTTCTCGAGGGTGGCGGAGGCGATCTCGCTCATCAGGATCTCCTCGCTGGTCCCGTGCCCCAGAACACGCGCCTCGAAGAGCAATCGCTGGTCGGTGACGGTCAGCCGCCCTCTCCAGCCGGCCGATCCGCCGCCCCGATACATACGCGCCCAGTGGCGTGCGATGACGCTCTCACCAGGCTTGAGCTCGAGCTTCACGCCTCCCCCTCAGTCGTCTGTGCCGCTCATGAGGCGCCTCTCGCGGAGGCGCCCCTGCGGCGCTTCGTCCGTTCAGCGCACCGCGCGTAACCTGCGCGGGCTGTCGCCTCAGGATACAACCGCAGCACCCCGCCGCGTCATGTTGACGCGTTTGTTAGACCCACCGCACATCAGATCGCGCCACGGTCGAGCAGGCGCGCGCCGTGCTGGATCGTGGCGATCTCGACGACATCTGCCTTGCGGCGGTAGATCACGCGATAGGATCCGACGATCAGCTCGCGCATGTCGTCGCGCTGCAGCTCGGGCACGATGCGTCCCGAGTCGGGGAACTGGGCAAGGGATCTCACGCGGTCGAGCAGCTGCTCAAGCCAGGCCAGGGCTACAGTCTGGTCGTCGGCGGCGATGTAGGCTACAGCCTCGTCGACCTGCTCGTCGGCCAGCGGCGACCAGACGAGCTTCACTTCAGGTAGCGCTCGCGCAGGCGGGCCTCGACCGTCGCATGCGGGATGCTCATGCCGGCGTCGAGCTGCGTCTCGGCGGTGCGCACGTCGCGCAGCAGGGCGATCTCGTCGATGAGCGTCTCGTAGGTCGCAACGTCGAGCAGCACGGCGGCACTGCGCCCGTGCTGGGTGAGCACGACGGGGCGCTTGGTCTTCTGCACCTGTTCGATTACGGCCGACGTGTGTGAGCGGAACTCGGTCACCGGACGAACGTCGGCCGAGGGACGAAAGAGTGCCATGGCAATCTCCTGGTCGATACGCTAACACGTACAGGATAACGTATCGAACTTCGATGCGAAAGGGAGTTGAGCCTAGCGTACCGCGGATGAGCTGCGAGCGCGCCGGCCACCCGTGAGGCCGCCGGCGCTCCTGCGAGTCAGGCTGATCCGCTCGTCAGGCGGCATTGAGCGGCTTGATCCTCTCGATGTCGGCCTTGATCGCCTGGGCTGCGTCCCAGAGGTCTACCGCGCGCTGCGCGTTCAGCCAGAACTCCGGCGAGTTGCCGAACAGGCGGGACAGGCGCAGTGCCATCTCCGGGCTGAGCGACCGCCGCTCACGCAGCAGCTCGTTCACCGTCTGGCGGGAGACTCCCAGCGCTTCGGCGAGCCCGGCGACCGTGAGCCCGTAGTCGGGCAGGAAGTCCTCGCGCAGCATCTCACCGGGATGGGTCGGCCGGCGACACATACCGCCGGTGTTCGCAATGCTCATCGTGCGCACCTCGCCTTCAGTGGTAGTCGGTAAGGTAGAACTCCTGTGTGCGCTTGTCCGCGAACGTCTTGATCACGAAGACGAGTGTAACGCGTCACGTGACAATAGTCAAGGGTGACGCTGGGCTGTCCGTCTAACATTGGGCGAATGAGCTGCGAGCGCGCCGGCCGCTCGTGAGGCCGCCGGCGCCTCTGCGAGTCAGGCTGATCCGCTCGTCAGGCGGCACGTCCTCCGCGGCGGCTACGGCAGTCGGAGCAATCGGCGCTGCACGCCAAGCTCGTGCTCAGGCATCACCGCATCGGCTGCCGTATGACCGTCCTCCATCGCTCCGGCCGAGCCCTGCGTATGTTGCTCAGGTAGATCTCGTGATGCTTGCCGAACCGACTGTAGCCCGACTCGTCGATGAAGTTGTGTACGCGTTCGATGGTCGGGCCCTCGGCCGAGAACGGACCCACGTGCAGCGTCTGTGCGGCGAGCCCCTCGTGGAACTCCTCGAAGCGGATCCGCGACAGAGCCGGAAGCGACTTCTTGGCGGCAACAGCCGAGAGCGTCGTGGCGACGAGGTCTGCCGTCACGACCGGCGGCTGCATGATCATCATCGTCCATAGCCAGGCCGAGCGATCCTCATCGGTGAACGAAGACACATCCTCAGACCACCAGAGGCCCTCGAGCGGCATCACGGAGTAGTCCAGCTGATCCGGCCCGCGCTTGACGGCGAACTTGAGCGCATACGAGAGCGAGAACAACGCTTCCAGCGCTTCTTGATACGCGGGCGTGGTGTTTGGGTCGCCGGCGCCGTCGATCATGAGGAAGTTCATGGGCGGCACATCCACCGATGAGACGTTTCTTGCCGACGGACGGTAGAAGACGGCGAGCTCCCGTTTGAGGTCGATCTTCTCCATGAGACCCCCTGAGTACGGCTAACGCCGGGTGCACGACCTGCGAGCTTTATGAGCCTTCCGGGTTCAGTGATGAGTGGTGCTCCACGATCTTCCAGCCACTCTCTGCCCATTGATAGACGAACGTGTATCGCGCCTCCACCGTGGCGCGCCCTTCGTCCTCGCTGTCGATCTGGAAGTTGTAGAGTCCGGAGTTGACGGCAACGCCACCCAGTACTCGTGCGTAGGCTTCCACGGCCATGCCGACGGGATGCTTCGGCAGAAACTCCCTCTCGAAGTATCCGTGTATCTCCCGATGTCCTTTCTTGACGTCGCCATTGAACGTCGCGAGCAGGATCGCATCTCTCGCATAGAGGGCGGTCACTTGAGATGGGTCGCCGGTTTCCAAAGCTGCAAACCAGCGGTCCAGCAACTTCTCGACATCCTTGATGAGGCTGCTCATGAAGTCCCCTGATCTCGTGGTTGGGTGTGTATGGATCGTGAAGCCGAACGTCTCGCGCGTAGCCTGTGCGGGCTGTGGCTTCATGTCGTCACAGAGACCGTTGACCGCGTCAGATTGACACGCCTGTCAGATCGCACTCCTGGTGAGGTGACAACTGCATCACGCTCATCGAGTGAAGGCGTTCCGCACTCGAGCAACTCATCGACACAGACAGCCTCTTTCTGCATAAGACCCTACACCGAGGCGGAGCGTCCGTGGAAGGCAGGCTGAACGGTGCGGCTCACGAAGCGGTGCGGCTCACGAAGCGATCGGCGACGGGAAGTGGGAGGGCGTGACCGTCGTCGTGGCGCTCTGGTTGTTCTGGCGCACTCGTCGGGGAGGAGGGGGGTGCGATGTGGCGCCGGGCTGCGAGCGGGTGGTGCTGTGGCGCCGGGCTGCGAGCGGGACGTGCTGTGCTGCCGGGCTACGGCCGCGCGCTGCCGCGCGGCGGCGCTACGGCCGCGCGGTGCCGCGTGGCGCCGACCGGCGACGCAGGGCGAAACCAAGCGCTACGGCGACCGCGAGCACAATGAGCGCTCCGATGATGCCGGAGAGGCTGGTGCCGGCGGCTGCGTTCGCCCCGTCTGGCTCGTCGCCTTCGCTCGACTTCAGGCTGTAGTCGGGCAGGATCGCCGTCTTCGCTTGCGCGTCGGCCGCCGCCTGGTGGGTGCCGGAATCGGCGACGAGTTCCTCCTCGGTCCCGGTGACCTTGGCGATGGACCATTCGAGGCCATCCGGGTACGCCGATGCGTACCACGACAGAACGCCGCCGGTGACGAGCGCGGCCACGGCGAGACCGATGACGACGGGCTTGAGCCGCAGGCCGCGCAGCGGCGTACGCGTAGCGCTGCGCTCGAGGAGCCCCGGCTCGGCGCGCCGGACGAAGAGCACCACGGCGGCGGTTATGAGACCTTCGACCACCCCGATGGCGAGATGGATCGGCAGCATCATGAGGGCGAAACTCCCGAAGGACAGCTCGGTGATGCCCGACGCGGTCGTCTCGACGACCACGCCGAACGCACCGAGGAGCAGGCCGAGAACAGCGGCGAGCACGCTTCCGGCGACGACGCGCGACCGGCTGAGGTCGGTGCCGGCGCCGGTGATCTTGCGGTAGACGAGCGGGTAGGCGATGAAGGCCGGGAAGAAGCCCAGGTTGAAGACGTTCGCTCCCAGCGCGAGCAGCCCGCCGTCGGCGAAGAAGAGCGCCTGCACGGCGAGGATCGAGGCCATCACAAGGAAGGCGGCCTCCGGCCCTAACAGGATCGCGAGGAGGAGGGCTCCGCCGATGTGGCCGCTCGACCCCGTGCCGGGGATCGTGAAGTTGATCATCTGCGCCGCGAACACGAACGCCCCGGCGACGCCCATGAGCGGGACCTTGCTCTCGTCGAGGTTCTCGCGGACCTTACGTGCGCTGTAGGCGACGGTCACCCCGGTGGCCACCCACATCGCGCCACCTACGGCGGGCGAGAGAAGAGCATCTGCCATGTGCATCGGGCGGCTCCTTCGACGTTCGTCCGCCCGGCGAACCCACCCCTGCGGGGCGGGAGCGCCGCGTCCATGTGCTGCCGTGTTACGGACAGACAAGTCGTGCTACTATGCCGCGACTGTACGGGAATCTCGCGCGGACGTCAAGAGGTACACAGACCGTGGCACGACGAGAGCCGGGGGGTTGCTTGGCATGGCATGCTCAGAGCTCACAAGTGACATGATGTGGGCGCTCGGCCGGCTCGTGACGGGCACGAAGAATGGAGAACGGAGGCGTGATGGCGAACGTGGTGCGGTTCGGGGTGTCGATCGATGAGCGCCTGCTCGAGCGGTTCGACGCGCTCATCGCCGAGAAGGCCTACGTGAACCGCTCGGAGGCGCTCCGCGATCTCATCCGCGCCTCGCTCGTCGAGGAGCAATGGGAGAAGGACGAGGGCGAGGTCGTCGGCACCGTAACGCTAGTCTACGACCATCACACCAGCGATCTCACCGAGCGGCTCGCCGAGAGCCAGCACAGCCATCACAAGGAGATCGTGTCGACGCTGCACGTCCACCTCGACGCGCACAACTGCCTCGAGGTGGTCGTCCTTCGCGGCGCGGCGCCGGACCTCAAGCGCATCGCCGACGGGCTCATCGGCACCAAGGGCGTGAAGCACGGCAAGTTTGTCGCCACGACGACCGGTGAGCTCGCCTGAGCGAGGTGCCCCTTGTCGTCCGTCGCCACAGGTCTCTCCACCCTCGGCCGGCTCGACCGGTTGGCGCGTCAGGACACCGCCGTCCACCGCGTCGACCCGCGCGCCAAGGTCCTCGCCACGGCCGTCTTCATCGTCTGCGTGGTCTCGTTTGACCGGTACGAGGTCCTCGGCCTCGTGCCGTTCGTTCTCTTTCCCGTGGTACTGGCGGCGGAGGGCGACATCCCGTTCGGCTTTCTGGGGCGTCTGCTCCTCATGGTCTCGCCCTTCGCCCTGCTCGTGGGCGCGTTCAACCCGCTGCTCGACCGCGAGCTCGTTACGGTGGCCGGCGGTCTCGAGATCGCCGGCGGATGGGTCTCGTATGCGTCGATCCTGATGCGCTTCCTGCTGACCGCGGGGGTGGCGCTGGTGCTGACGGCGACGACCGGCTTCGCCGGAGTCTGCCTCGCGCTCGAACGCTTTCGCGTGCCCGACGTCCTGGTGACACAGCTGCTGCTCCTGTACCGCTACGTCTTCGTGCTCGGCGACGAGGCGCTGCGCATGACGCGGGCGCGCTCGCTGCGCGCTGTCGGACGCCGCGGCACCGGCATGCGCGTGTACGCGCAGATGCTCGGGCAACTGCTGCTGCGCACCTTTGCCCGCGCTCAGCGCGTGTACCAGGCGATGACCTGCCGCGGCTTCGACGGCCGTGTGCGTATCGCCCGTCAGCTGCGTCTTCAGGTGTCCGACGTCGTCTTCGTCGGCGGCTGGTCGGCGGTGTTCGTCCTGTTCCGGCTTGTCGATGTGACGACGCTGATCGGCGATCTCGTCACGGGGGTCGGGGGGTGAGCCACCACACGATCACGGTCGTGGACCTGAGCTTCTCGTACCCCGACGGGACGAAGGCGCTGGACGGCGTCTCGTTCGAGGTCGAGCACGGCGAGGCCATCGCCGTGGTCGGCGCTAATGGTGCCGGAAAGTCGACGCTGCTCATGCACCTGAACGGGCTGCTCACAGCGTCGCACGGTTCCGTCGACATCGGCGGCACGCCGGTGACGAAGGGGACGCTGGATGCGATCCGGCGGACGGTCGGCATGGTCTTTCAGGATCCGGACGACCAGCTCTTCATGCCGACCGTCGCCGAGGATGTGGGCTTTGGCCCCCTCAACATCGGCCTGCCGCCCGAGGACGTGGAGCGTCGCGTCGACGACGCGCTGGCCCGCGTCGACGCGGCGGGCCTCAAGGATCGGGCGCCGTACCATCTCTCGGGGGGCGAGAAGCGCGCCGTCGCGATCGCCACGGTGCTCGCCATGGAGCCGGCGATCCTCGTCATGGACGAACCGTCGAGCGGCCTCGACCCCAGGGCGCGCCGGCGGGTGATCGGCCTGCTCCGCTCCTTCGAGCACACGCGTATCGTCGCTACACACGACCTCGACCTGGCGGCCGATCTCTGCGAGCGGACCATCGTCATGAGCGCCGGCCGCATCGCTGCCGATGGCCCGACGCGCGAGGTGTTCGGCGACGATGCGCTGCTCGAGGCGTGCGGGCTCGAGCGGCCGCTGGGCATGCAAGCTTGCCCGGTCTGCGGCGCGAAGAGCGGGCCGACAGGCGGGCCGGCGCTGTCGAGTGCCGAGCCCGCCGAGCCGAACACCGTGCCCGCCGAGCCGAACACCGTGCCCGCCGAGGGCTGACGTTCGAGCCTGCCGGGCTGGTCGGCGAGATCGACGCACTCGACCACCGGGGTGTGCCGGTGGTTGACGCTGGATGGTGGGGGACAGCGTACGCGCCGGGGGCTTGTGCTCACGCCCCCGGCGCGTATGCTCCAGTCAGCCCGCCAGCGCTGCGCGAGGCTCCAGCGGCCCGGGGCCGTGCATGCGGGCGACGACTCCGTTGTCGAGCAGCCGCAGGCACTCGGACAGGGTCATCTCGGTTCCCAGCTGCCCCATGAGGATGCCCGCGTTGGCGGTGCGGCCGATGAGCACGAAGCCGGTGAGCCGCCCGTCGGCGAACACGAAGCGTCGGTGGGAGTCGTAGTGCGGCTCGGAGATCACCTCGACCGTTGAGCCGGGCTCGCGCCCTCGTCCGTCGCCCCCGCAGATGGCCCCCAGGCCGAAGAAGCTGAGCGAGTTCATCGACACCGTGCCCGCATACGCCAGGTCGGCTCCGGCCATATTCGCGCCCGCGATCGCGCCTTGTTCGGTGGCGTTGGGCCAGATCGCGTACGATGCGCGGGTACCGGTGAGCCGGTCGGTGGGCATCGCTACATCGCCCGCGGCCCAGACGTCGGACACCGATGTGCGCAGGCGGTCGTCGACCTCGATCGCCCCGTTGCACAGTGTGAACTCGGGCGGGACGAAGCTCGTGTTGGGATGCACGCCCTTGCCCATGAAGACGAGGTCGCACGGCACCACTTCGCCGGTATCGAGCTCGAGCCCCTGGCAGCCGCCGTCATCGCCGTGCAGGAGCCGGGCGGCCGACGCGCCGAAGATGAACCGCACGCCGCCCTCCTCCAGCCGACGCCTGAGCACGTCGGCGCTCTCGTGGTCGAACTGCTGCGAGAGGATGTGCTGCGAGGTCACGATGATCGTGATGTCCTGCCCGTGCTCGGCGAGGGCGCCCGCCGTCTTCAGGCTCACCAGCCCGGCGCCCAGCACCGCCACGCGTTTGCGCTGCCCATCGATAGCGGCAAGCAGCGCCTCGGCGTCTGCCATGGTGCGCATCACGAACACGTCGCCCGGCCCCGCGCCCTCGATCTCCTGGCGGTTGGCTGAGGCGCCGCTGGCGATCAGCAGCTTGTCGTAGCCGATCGCTGAGCCGTCATCGAGGTCGATCTCGCGCTCGGCAGGGCGTAGACCGGTGACCCGCTTGCCGCCCACGAACTCGATACGGAGCCGTTCGTTGTGGTCGGCGGGACGGATGCGCATGCGCTCGGGGGTAGTCTGGCCCCCCACGAAATACGTGGTGAGGCAGCGCGAGTACGCCTGCTCGCGCTCCTCACTCACGATCGTGACCGAGCCGTCGGGGTCTCTGGCGCGGATGGCGTCAGCGGCAAAGACACCTGCAGCGCTGTTTCCGATGATGACGTAGCGCATCGCCATCAGATTCCAAGTGCGGTGCGCTTCGCCTTGATGTGTTCCACCATCGCCTCAGCCGCTTTCACCGGGTCGGGCTCCACGAGGAAGACGCCGCCGGTGAGCGACGTGAGATCCTCGGTCAGCACCTTCACCACGGTGGGGCCGCCGAGTACGTAGGGCGCCATGCCCACGTGCGTGAGCAGCCCGAGGTCCACGGCCCACGTGCCGATGGAGATGGCCTTCTCGTGTGAGAGCTCGGGCGCCGACGCCGCCACGGGCAGGTCCTTCACGGCCACGCCGAGGTACGCCGCCAGTGCGCCGAGCAGGTCGCCGATGCGGCTGTTGTCCACGCAGCTGCCCATGTGCAGCACCGGTGGCAGCGGCTGGCCGAGGCCGGCGGCCTCTCCCACGGCGGTGAGCACCGCGCGGAGGCCATCGCCGGCGTAGTCGGCGGCGCCCTGCGGGTTCATCAGGCCCACCTTGCCGCAGGCGTGTGCGGCGCAGCCGGTGACGACCACCAGCACGTTCTGGCGCACAAGCTCCTTGGCGATGGTGACGATGTTGCGGTCCTGCGGGAAGCGCGGGTTGTTGCACCCCACGATGCCCACCGCGCCCAGCACGTTGCCGGCCACGATGTTGTCGACGAGCGGCTTGAGCGGGCTCTCGGCGTCGATCGCCGAAAGCGCTCCGACGATCGCCTCCACGGAGAAGCCGCCCCACATCTCGCACTTGTCGCTCGGGATGTCTACACGCGCGAGGTCGCGGCTCTTGTAGGCCTCGATGCCCATCCGCACGATTGCCGCGGCGTCTTCGTCGGCGGTCTTGGCGTCGAACGGAACGTACTCGGCGCCGGGGATCTTGCCGATCTCGTGCGTCGTGACGACCTTGGTGTGGTAGCACGCGGCGATCTGCGGCAGCGACGGCATGATGCACTGCACGTCCACGACCATGAGGTCGACCGCGCCGGTGATGATGGCCAGCTCCTGCGAGAGGTAGTTGCCTGCTGCGGCGATGCCCTGGCGCATCAGCACTTCGTTGCCGGTGCAGCACAGCCCGGAGAGCTGGATGCCGGCGGCGCCCGCCGCTACGGCCTCGGGCTCGAGCTTGCGCGCCCACTCCACGATCTTCTCGGAGAGGAACGGCACGTGCCCGTGCACGATGATGTTGACCTTGTCCTTCGCCAGCACGCCGAGGTTGGCCTCGGTCTTCACCGGCTGGGGCGTGCCGAATACGATGTCCTGCACGTCCGTGGCGAGCTTGAGTCCGGAGTAGCCGTCCACAAGCCCCATCCTCAGCGTGTTCAGCAGGATGCTCACCGGATCCGCGTCGCAGCCCATGGTGGTTGCGTGCATCACGCGGCGGATCTCCTGGTCGGGCGAGCGGGGCAGGATGCCGAGCTCGCCCCACGCCTCCACCCGCTCGGCCGGCGCCATGGCCTTCAGGTAGGCGTTGGGCTCAGAGCCGGCGGCGAACGTGCCGAGGATGAAACGCGCTACCTCCTTGGCGAGCGCGTACTTGTCTTTGCCGTCGGCCTCGATGCCGAGCGCCGATGCGATGGCGCCGAGCTTAGCCTCGTCGGTGATGTCGTACGGAGCGGCTTTGTCGGCGGCCAGCTCGAGGATCTCCACCGTCTCGTACGCGTGGTCCACGTGCGTGGCGGCGCCGCCGGTGGTGCTGCGCAGCAAGTTGCGCGCAACGATCGTGTCGGCCGACGCGCCACAGATCCCTGCGCTCGGCTCGCCGAACGGGTTGATACGGCAGGGGCCCTGCAAGCAGTTCCGGCAGCATACGCCGAGCTCGCCAAAGCCGCACTGCGGCTGCTGGGCGTCGTATCGGTCCCAGGTGATCTGAACGCCCTCGGCATACGCCTTGTCGATCATCTTGCGCGACGCCGGGTCGATTGATTTACGGAAGCTGTCCACGGTTACACCTCCTCCTGCCGTAGATAGGTGACGACGAAGTCACGCTTCTTCTCGCGGCTGAACTCCTCGACCTCGGCCGCGTGCAGCGCGCCCGTTGGGCATGCGGCGACGCACGCAGGCCCTTCCAGATGGACGCACAGGTCGCACTTCACGGCCTTGTGGTCGGCGCCCTGTGTGACCGCACCGAACGGGCAGGTCATCACGCACATCCAGCACCCGACGCACTTGTCGGCGTCGCACAGCACCGTGCCGCTCTCGTCGCGGTAGAGCGCTCCGCTCATGCACGCGCGCATGCACGCCGCGTCGGTGCAGTGCCGGCACTGCAGCGGGAAGCGCAGCCCGCCGTCCTCCAGCACCGTGATGGATACGGGTGGGCGTTCGCCGGCCAGCACGGCCCCCAAAAAGCTCCCCGCCGTGCTGTGTGCGGCGGCACATGCTAGTTCGCACGTGTGGCAGCCGAGGCACTTCTGGATGTCTACCAGGACTCCTCGCATGGCTCCTAACCCCCCTTCAACTTTCGTTGTTGCTCATTCGTCTTCAAGCCGCTCCCTGATGGTGTGGAGCAGCCGCCTGAACGCCTCCTTCTCCTCCTCGGTAAGAACGTCGTATGCCGAGCTCCCGTCGCGGTCCGACAGGCGCACCCGCTCGATAGTCGGCAGCGCTCCGATGAGGGGCCGCTCGCCGAGCGCCGAGGTGATGAAGTCGAGGTCGTCCGGGGTGGCCACTTTGTTGGCGAGCCATAGTATCCGTTCGACGCCGATCTCGGCGCACATGCGCTCGATCTCAAACCCACATTGCACCGACCGCACGCCCGGCTCCACCACCACGAGCATCGCGTCTACGCTGCGCGCGGTGGCCCGGCCGAGGTGCTCCACACCGGCCTCCATGTCCATCAGGAGCGTCTCGTCCCGCGCCAGCACGAGTTCGTCGACGAGCGAGCGGATGAAGGTGGACTCGGGGCACGCACAGCCGCCGCCTCCACGGGAGGCCGCACCCACCACCAGCAGATGGAGCCCCCGGACGGGATAGGCGAATCGCTCGGCGACATCTGACACATCCGGGTTGAGCGTGAAGATCTGACCCGAGCTCCTGACCTTGGCGCCGGTGCGCTCCTCGATCAGGCCGACCTCCTCGGCGACGGTGGTGATCTGCGCCTGCTCGGCACGTGGGATGCCGAGCGTGGAGGCCACGTTGGCGTCGGGGTCGGCATCAAGAAGGATGACCCGCTCGCCATCGTCGGCGAGCAGGAGGGAAAACACAGTTGCGACGGTCGTCTTGCCGACGCCGCCTTTACCAGTGATCGCTAGTTTCAGGGCTGACCACCACCCACGATCATCTGAGCTTCCTCCCGCTTATACAGTATACCCCGAAACGTACCCCGAAACGGTCCGGAAGCTGCGGATTTGGTGAGCAAGAGCAGGCGCGACAGGCAAGACAGACTACGTTGCATTCACGACTCGATTTCTTCCAGTCTCTTTTGCCTTGTACAGGGCATTGTCACTTTCACGCATCGCATCATCGATATCGCCGGCACTCTGGGGGATAAAGGTCTTGATGCCGGCACTCGTGGTAATCCGGATGTTCGGGCCAATAACGAGTTCCTGAATTGCCAGACGTATCCGCTCCGCCAGGCTAGTTGCGCCGTCGCTATCTTCGAGTGTCAGGAGCGCAAACTCCTCGCCCCCGATACGGGCAAAAAGGTCATACGGGCGAATCTTCTGATGAATGGTCTCCACAAACGATTTCAGAACGACGTCGCCTTGCTGATGGCCATAGGTATCGTTGACTCTCTTGAAATGATCGATATCCAGCATGATGATCGAGGCGGCGAGGCTGCGTCTGACTGCATAGCTGAGGATCTCGGTGCTCTTGTCGAAGAATGATCTTCTGTTCAGAGCGCCGGTCAAAGGGTCGGTGGTTGCGGCGATGATCAGTTTTTTGTCGGTTTCCTCCTTGGCCAAAACCATGAACCCGATGTTGGAGACAATCGTCGATATGAACAAGAGGAGAAATGTTGTGGTCTGGGGACCGGCTGAGGTGAGCAGGCTGAAGCTGACTACGTGCGCGGACCATGTTCGCACCAAAAACGCTACCCCGAGCACAACAAAGATTGCTCCGATAGCGAATCTCAGACGTTCCTTCCAGCCGCCACGCAACAGCATGATGCCGCCCAGCACGAACATGCATGAGAGGATGATGCTCGACACGATGACGTAGCGTGATTCCGGCAAGGCACTCGAAGGGATCGCATACACAGCCACAAACGTAACGGCCCCTAGTGCAGCGACAAGACGAAAAGACCAGATAAATCTGACGGATGCCTTTTCGAGGATACAAAATGCTGTCATTTGAAGTGCATATCCTGCATATATGATTATGTTGCCGACACATCCAGAAAGCCAGAATGGAATAGCTTCACGCAGATACAACAGGCAATATCCGGCAGTCAGGCACGACAGTCCTGAAATGAATATCATTAGGGAATGTGTTTTGTTTCTCTGCCTGTCATAAAGTAGCAGCAGAATGAGCACGAGTGCATTGGCAATCGAAATCAATATCAATGTGGTTTTTACATCAAGTAGAGCGAATGAATGCATTTGCCCTCCCTGTTATTTGATAAGCACAACACCCGTCCGTGGGGAATAGGAGACCCAGTAATGCAACTATGTCGGCAGTCTTCATATTCCTGCGCTCAACGTGCCTGCGCTTCAGCTGCGCGCTGAGCACTGTGCATATCAGAATACCGTGTGTTGCGTCAGCTGGAAGCGCGCGTCAGGCTCCACGCGTTCCGTCCGTGTCTTCCACGAACGGCCATCCAGCCAGATGTCGAGAGAGAAGGATGGCGCTGATCGTCTGGGTGAAGGTGGCAACTGTTAACGCTGGTCTCTGTCAACGCCGGTCTCAAACTGACCCAGCTCAGCCGGTCTCGAACTGATCCAGCTCAGCCGGTCTCGAGCTGACCCAGCTTCAGGCCGTCTTGGTCTTGGTCTTGGCGTCTTTGGCTGAGAGCCTGCCGGCCTTGCGTTTGTCGCGCAGGCGGTGGCTTGAGGCGGGGGGGAGCACTACAGGAGCACTACAGGGGAGCGCTACATGCGCGCGCTTCCGGTGTCTACCTACGGAGCTCGCGGCGTCCGCTCGATGCATTTGCTCGGGGGCAGCGCTCGGTCAGCCGGTTCCCAGCGCCTCGCGCGCATGCTCCGATGGCCGTGGGTAGTAGGGCCCATCGAAGCGCTTCGTGCTGATGGCGTGCGACGGACAGCGGTTGTAGCAGCGCCAGCAGCCGAAGCAGCGCTCCTGGTCGAAAACGGGGTACGGCGTGAGCGCGATCGCGTTGTAGGGACATCCTCGCTCGCACGTGCCGCACCTCGTGCATGTCGCCGCGTCGACCCGCTTCTCTCCCATGCGGTCACGTGCAGTCGTGCGTGGACGCTGTGGCATGAGGCGCGAGAGACGCGGTACTTCGACCGCGGCGAGGCTGGACACAGACGAGGGTAGTGAATCGACGAAGCGCTCGAAGGAGCGCATCCTCGCATGGCTTGGCTGATTTCCGAAACCCAGGCCGCGCGCGATCATGGGCGGATACGACTCCGGCATGCGAAGTGAGTGGGAGGCGACGACCGTGAACCTGGCGCTGCTCGCGGCTGCGATGAAGTCGGATGCGGTGCGCGCGCTCATAAGCCCATAGGTGTTGAGGCAGAAGGCCGGCTTTGCCGCCTGGTCAGGCAGGCCGGCCAGGTAGCGGATGAAGCGCTCGGGGATGCTGCCGAAGTCGGTGAACGTCGCTAGACCGACCGCATCATAGGCGGCAAGATCGGCGCCAGGAACCACGGTGATGTCGACAAGGTCGACCGGGATGCTAAGACGTGCGGCGATGAACTTGCAGGCAAGCTTCGTATTGCCCGAACCCGAGTAGTAGCAGATGGCCCAACGGATGGCCCGGCTACCTAGAGCGTCGTGCATCATCGGCTGGCTGGTGGATCGGCAACTAGTTTGCAGCGCCGCAACCCACTCAAAGGTAGCAACGATTCAGCAAACCCGATTTCGACCCTCGCTTTTCGCTCTATACAATAAATCGTCGGCCTTCTGGATGGTGCGTTCGACAGACTCACCTTGTTCAAACTCACTGACGCCAATACTGACAGTAACTTGTCCAACCCCATCAAACTCATGATTTGAGATACGCTCCCGAATCCGTTCGGCAACGGCTCTACCAGATTCTAGATCTGTATGAGGGCAGATAATAACAAATTCCTCTCCACCCCATCGTCCTGGTATGTCTGAAAGTCGTGTCGCATCTGTCAGTATTTTGGCGACTTCTATCAATACCCTGTCTCCGACTAGATGTCCATAACGGTCATTGACTTTCTTGAAATGATCTATGTCTATCACAAGGATTGAGCAGGGAGTCCCGTACCGTTCGAATCTATGCATTTCGTTGAGAAGGGCTTCATCGAGCGCACTCCGATTCTTGATTTGAGTCAGAGAATCTGTTTGGGACACTTGCTCAAGGTCAAAGATATTGCTCGACACGTGAGATGCCATGGCCGCAAATGCATTGGCTATTCTGCCTATCTCATCGTTTCTGAATTCTCGTGCATCGAAATTGTATTCGCCGCTATGCATCTGCTTGACCCATCCAGACAGCCTATTAAGCGGCCTGATGACATCTTTTTTAATTAGTCCGTAGCCAAGGAATACCATCGCGATAATGACTATCGATAGCGAAAGGGCAATTGCCTGATAGATTGTTTGCTTACTCTCTACATCGCTGACTTCTTGCTCTGTACGGGAATCAAGCAATTTATAGAATTTGTCGATTTCTTCCATGATTCTAGATTTTGCTTGATAGTAAGCCTCACTGAAAACGATGTTTCGAGCTAGAGTCGAGTCTGGCTTTGCTTTTACGCTGTAGGTGCCTTCGTTATCTTGGTAGAGTCCTTGAAGAGCATTGAATGCTCGAGTTTCCAGTTTCATTAAATCGTCGGAAAGTCCTTTTGCATCTCGAAGTAGATTAAGTTCTGCTTCTGAGAAGTGTAAGGCTTTCATTTTATCAATGAGAGATATCTTTCTCCCGTTAGTACTTTTGTAATTCTTATGGGCAGAAATAAAGTCCCAATAAATGTTCTCATAGTTATCCGGCCGTGGTGATTTGCCGTCACGAATAGCAGATATCTCTTTGAAGTATTCTAAAAACCGCTGATCACCAGTTATAACATAGGTACGCGCCATGCGGGTGAGGTCGTCGGAACTGCGTCGCAACTCTTCAGCTAGTAAGCGTGACTCATAGCGACGTTTTTGTAATTCGTTAAGAGTATGTCCACTATCTGATACCAACCACAGCGTAACCGCAAGAATAAACAACGACAAAAGCACCACTGAGTAATAGAGGACGGTTTTGTTAGTAATAGTCATCGTATCCTCACACGTATATAAGCAGATTGCTTATGGCGCGTATGCACTGCCGAACGTTGCATCCTTGCGTTGTGCCCTTGAGCTTAAGCGCGCTCCTCTGCGCGGTTCCTATACGAGTTTCCCCGATTCGAGCGCGCTTCCTGCTGGAATCGCGGGCTGAACACATGAGAGTTGCGCACCTGCTGTCTAAGTGTCTCCTGCATGTGAAGATGCACCACGGTCGGGGTGATCCTGTGCACGAGCTTGAATCCGTAGTGCGCGTACATGCGTTGGTTATCTTCGGCTTCGATCCCAGATTCATGAGAGCGCCAATACGGTCGCCATCATCCATGAGCGCCGGCTGCGGTTCGCTGCCCGACCTGGTCATCGAGGCTCGGGAGCTACTTCGGCTACGTTGAAGACCGGGTGCCACCCGGCAACAATCATGATGGCGGTGAGCTTCCGCGCCTGTGTGCTGCTCCTGGCCCGGGTCGAGTGGGGCGATAATGCGCATCATTCTCGCTGCGCGCAACCACGGCAGTGGTCCCATGCGCATCCGCCAGCTGCATCGTGCCGGCCTGTATGGTGCGCCGCATCACCATCCGGGCGCATGTGTCCGGATCGATGTCGGCGACCCCTCCGGCTCACTCAGTCGAGCTCGTCTCATGCTGTCTCCGAGCCAGTCTTGGGAAGAACCGACCCGTCCTCCGCTGGTAGTCGACATACGATCGCCCGAAGAGCTGAACCATGAGCGTCTCTTCATACCGAATCACATAGTGCCAGATCGGGTGAAGAAGCAACGCCCACAGAATGAAGATAAAGCTGTTGAGATAGACAGCGAGGCCAAAGTTGAACACCGACAGAAACGCCGCGTAGAGGGGATGACGAACATACCGGAAGGCCCCTCGCGTCGAGAGCTTGTTGCCTCTCTCTGAAGCGGGTAAGGATCTTGCGCTCCAGATGATCAGGGCAAGCGTGGCTACCCCGGACACAAGAAGCACGGAGCTCCGGAAGAGTCGGCTTTCTGACAACGCGGGTGGGTCGAGTCGTTCGTTGGCTTGATACGCGACGAACAGCAGCGCAAGGCTAACCAGCAACCCGGCAGGCCCGCTCCCGAAGATCTTGCTGCACCGTGATGGACGCTTGCTCATGGTCAACGTTCCGACTGCACCATCGTCGGCCTAACACGGATCAGACAGTCTGCACGAGCCCCCCGCGCTGCGCGAGCCCACCGGCGCCGAGCAAGCTCGACTCGCACGAGGATTACCTGATCAACCGCCTCAGCGACTTCCCCGAGCCTACCGTCGAGAAGTTCATCGGCTAGATGCCGGCGATTCGCTTGGCGAGCATCACGTAGAGAGCTCCCAGCAGCGAGTCGCAGCGCAGCTCGAAGCCGCTCTTCGGTCGCAACTGGGGGGAGAGGTGCTCGCCGAGCGATTCGCTGACCTCGCGGCAGAGGAAGTACTCGATCGGCTCCAGGTAACGTTCGTGGTCGAGGGAGGAGCTGCGCCAACTTTTGAACTGAGCGAGATCAACAGTGTCGGTCGTGAGGATTTCGCGCAGGACCGAGACTTGCGTGGACTCCGTGTCTCCTGGCCACAGATACACGAGATCGATCGCCCGCTCGTCCTCGCTCCAGCTCACTAAGCGCTGCGCACGCTCGATGTCGGCGCTGCGGTAGACGTCGAGCAGTTCGACGAGGCCGCCGATCCGACGGATCGTGCGGCGCCAATCGGCGTGGTGTTCGCCTGCCCGTGCCCGGCTGTCTGTTGACGCGGGCTTGATCGGCAAGCTGGGGACGCCGAGCCTTCCGTAGCGGGAGGCGAAGTCGGCCAAGGCATCAAGACTGGCGTCGTCTTCGCCGAGCGGCAGGCGTGCGAACTCGCGGTGCAGGTCGCGGTGGTGGCGCAGCGGTTCGTAGAGGCTGCCGCGCGCGGAGCAGAGCAACCAGGGCCCTGCGGGGTCGTCGCGGAAGGACGTCGATAGGTGCACGGCATCCGGCCACTTGAGCTCGTAGTCACGGCGCCACTCGCAGGGTGCCTCGGGGCGCATCCAGCTAAACTGTATCGCCGGCTCACTCGTGCTTTGGCGGTAGTTCTCCACGCATCTCCTTTAATTTGGATACGACACACATCAAGTGTAGTCCATATGTCCCAAGTCGGCCATGATGAGCAGGATGCTGAGGCCGGACGCATTGGTGGAACGAGTCTCGTTCGCAACGCGGTGCAGAGGCTGCTCCGGCAGGCGGGCTGCGGTAGCCTGTCGTTTCATGCGGCTTGCTGCGTATCACCACGGTCCTGCCCCTCGGCGGGTGGACATACCCCGCGGTGAGCGCGGGAGGCGGCAGGATCTGGCAGCGAAGTGGGGAGGAGGGTCTGAGTGCATCTCTACGACGTGCTCATGCTCGCCCTGTTCGTCCTCCTGGCCTGGAGAGGCGCCCGCCGCGGCCTCGTGCGCATGCTCGTCGGCCGCCTGGCGGCCTTCGCCCTGGGCGTGCTGCTCGCCTTCCGTCTCCGCGACCCACTCGGAGCCTGGCTCGCCACGGTCTTTCCGAGACTGAGCCTGACGGCAGCGCAGATCGTCGCCTTCCTCGCGATCGTGCTGCTCGTCGGCGTTGCCATCCGCCTCGGAACCGCCCTCCTTACCGGAGCGATCAGGCATGTGCCCGTGGTCGGCGGCCTCAATTGCCTCGGCGGACTGCTCGCCGGTGTGGCGCTGGGCCTGCTCGGCGTCTGGCTACTCACGACCTGCCTGCTCCTGCTGCCTGCCTCGGTGGCGCCCTTTGTCGCCGGCGTGCACCATTCCAGGACGGTCCAGCTCGTGCGCAGCCTCACGCCGCAGTGGAGCAGCAGCCTCCGCGCTCATGCGCACCTCGAGCCGGAGATCCCCACGTGCATGGGGAAAGAATCTGCTGCGGGGGCAACTACAACGGGCCGGATCGGAGGTTCCCACGCACGCGGGGCTAGACTGAAACCCTGCCCTACCGGTCACACGTGGACGATCCGGGTTCTTGAGTGGCTGAAGGAGATCTGATGTATACGCTTCAGGTTGCTGCAGTGCGTCAGACGGTAGAAGCAGTCCCAGAGCGCCGGCGGCGAGACTCCGGAAGCCACCTCCGGCTTCGAGCCGGTCGTCGAGAGGCACGAGGGCGCCTTTGAAGGCGGCTTGGCGTCATTCGCCGAGGGGCATGAAGGCGTCTGAGCCTCAGAAGGCGGCTTGGCGGAGGCGGCCGTGGAGGGGGCTCTGGCTGTTTACGGTGTGTCTCGCCGTCACCATTACGTACATGAAGGTCCTCATTCCGCGCCTCGGAGCTCCTGATGCCAATGCCACGCTCTTCTATCCCACCCTGTTCTTCCTCTGGGGCTTCTCTTTCATCAACATCTTCCAGTTCTGGCCGTTCCGGCGATTGAGGCAGCCGTGGTGCGGCCTGGCCAGCGTCGCCCTCGGTTGGGTCGTGATTGTTCCCCTGTGGGCATGGCTGACGAAGGTCGTGGACCCGTACGCGGCCAACGCGATGGTCGTCTACACGCTCTTCTTCGTGTTCACACTCGCCTGGTTCTCTGATGATGTGACGTCGGCGATCCCGGTTCCGCAGCCTCTCAAAGGGATCGTGCTCGTCGGATGCAGCATGCTCCTGGGGTGGCTCGTTTACACGCAGATCGGGGTCCTGCCTCAGGCGTGGCTGTTCTTCATCCCGATGTGGCTCTTCTACTTCTTCGAGCTCTGGCCGGTTCCGAGCGGCGCACCGAGGGCTCTCCGTGTCGCATTCTGGGTAGCGGCGGTGCTCGGGGGTACCCTGCTGCTGAACTGCATCCACAATCTGGTCGGTGCACCGGTGTCCGGCGCGGTGGGCAGCGACCTTGAATCCATCGTCTGGGCCGGCATGACGCCCTTCTACGTCATGGAGGTCGTCGGTCTGCCAGGGCGCCAGCCGTGGAAGGGCATGAGGTGGATCCTCGGCATCTTCGCACTGGCCGTCGTGATCGGCGTCCTCTACTACTGCGTGATCCATGCGCCCGATTGGTGGATGTCGCGGTGGATCTTCGTGCTCTGGGCCTGGATCGTCGCCTTCCAGTGGATGACCTGGCCGTGGCCGGCGAGGGAGACAGCTGAGCGCGTAGCGGGCGAAGGAGGTAACTGAGCGCGCGGCGGGCGCGGACACGGCTGGATAGACGGCGCGTGTGGTGCACGCCGGATCGGCTGAGCCACTGAGCTGATGCCCTCACCTGCCAACGCGCTCGCCAGCCCTCGCACCCGGCTCGGCACCTTCGTTTGCCCAAAAAGAAGGGGCGAGCCCGGTTAGGGCTCGCCCCTGTTCGTGTTGCGCCGTCCAGCGCTGCACCTCGTCGGGTACGTCTGTCATGAACGCCACCTCTTTCTCGCACTCATCATGAATGCGTACTAAGGGTGGCTTCAAGAATCAGGGGAGCAGGATACGACGGCGTTCAGGGGCGTTAATAGACCGTGATTCGGTTTCTTCCCTTCACTTTTGATTCATACAGGGCTTCATCGGCCTCTTGGTACAGGGCCTCAAAACTCTTGTCCTTCTCATAGAAGGTTACCCCGATGCTGCTGCTTATGGTCACAGTACCTGCCACGCCCTTGATATCCCTATGCATCCGTAAGCGAATATCCTCAAGCTTCTTATTAACGAAATCGGCCTTGCGCTCAAATGGAAGATACAGCATGAACTCATCCCCGCCGAGCCTGGCTACTATGTCTGTTTCGCGTACCGAGTTCTTCAGTATTGCCGCTGTGGTTGCAAGAACCTCGTCTCCTATTTGATGACCGAGAACATCGTTAACACTCTTGAAGTTGTCCAGATCCATAACTACAAAAGCTCCACCTTTATACAGCTTGCTTTTGATTATGGAGGTGATCGCATGAGTGCCGCCGGCTCGATTGTATATCCCCGTCAGTCCATCGGTTCTTGATTTTTCTATCAGGGTCTGTCTGGCAGTGAACACGAAACCCATGATGATGCCTACAGCCAGGGAAACGGCGACAAAGGCGAGTACCCTAAGCGATAGGCCGGATTTGCTGTACCAACCATGTTGCGGCGCGATAGATAGCCTGAAGTCCACATTGGATATGGAAAAGTCGGAAGATATGAAGTCGTCGTTTTCTGAGCTTCTACCGGAGTAGATATCATGGTATTCTCCACTATCCGGCATTCTTTTCTCTAAAATGAAATCATAGTTTAAGTTATCGTGCAGGTTATTGGTACTCCTGGATATTACATCCGGGAACCTCATGGTTACTGATACCAATCCGCTATATTGTGGTTTGGATTGAGCATCAGGCAGTCTAACTGCTAGTCTGGCAGAGAAGGCCTTACCGCCCTGTTGCAAATCATATGGACCAGTTAGGATTACTTCATCTGATTCTATTGCCAACTCAGCATCGTGAGCGCTTTTGTTTTCAGGACTCAATAAGTTCAAGCCAACAATGGATTCATTGCCTTCCAATGGATAGACTATCTTCACTATTGAGTCTGGAGCATAGAGTATGTTATAAATACTGGGATTGCTAAGTATCCGTTCCCCTATAAGCGCCGGATCTACATTCTTTCCGTTAGCTCCGAATACTAAGGCTCTAAGCTCATATACTGAACTAATACTCAGCATGAACTCATCTTTTAAAGAAGCAACTTGGTTGTCCAAGACAGAAGCCGCCTCAAGTTTAAATAGAGCTCTTTCGTCGGACACCAGATTGATTATGTATAATGTGCTAATGACGAGAGCAATACATGTTGAAAAGAATGCTACTTTGATTCTTTTGTCGCGCCACATGTGAGCTATCCCTCTCGGACTGTCTGAACAACAGTTGGCACATGGACATGTCGGAGTTGTGCCGTGTCTTCACGGCGGATTCCGAGGTAAGTGGTGGAGCGAAGCGTAGTTCTATTAACGATCTTGGCCATCTTCCGTGCTGCGCACGGCGCTTCGGAGTTGTGGCGCTTGGCGTCGGTCAGCCGTGGACCTGCCCAGTTGCCGGGACTCTGCCGGCTGGTCGCCGCGATGCTGTGGGGCACCCCCTGTTGCTCCCTCACTGAGGTGGACCGACCTGATGGTAGTTTGGGCGCCTGGATGAGTGATGTCATGCGAGTGTCGGGATGCTCATGCCGCCGGCGCGATCACCGCGAAGCGGCAGCGTTTGAGGTTTAGTGCATGCCCTACCACGTACGGGTGAAATTCATGCATTCGCTGATGGTGTATGCCGTGAGTTGGGTCTCACCGGGCTCGATGTGTTTTGGATCTTCTGGGGTTCGGGGTTAGTGCTCGAGCACAGACGCCATGTGAGGCTGGTCGGCCTGTCGCTGCAGGCGAGATGGTGTTTCGTGGGAAGCCGTTTCAGTTTCATAGTGAAGAGATCGATCTGATACGCGTCTCCCATAAGGATCGGCTGTCGGCCGAGGTGTTGTGCGAATTGTGAGGAGGTCGTTGGGCGTGGGTGGCGGGGTGCCTCTGGCTGCTTCGCTCTGAGAGCAACTTGTCCAGGTAGCGGCCCGCGGGTGCATGCGCTGACCTGTTGCTTTCCGAAGCGGCTGTCCTGAGCTGCGGCTATCGCGGCTGATACAGTCCTCTTGGGTCCAGAATGAGGCAGGGGGAGCTATGGGACTGTTCGGGAGGCGCAAGGAGCGACATGGCGGAGAACGGAAGTCCGGGCAGGTGCGTGTCGAGGACGATCGGGTGGCAGCGCTGCTCGCGACTTACGACCCCAATACAGAACTGAGTCCGGACGACGCTGCGGAACTCGGGGCCAAGATCCGTGCTGTTTATGACAGCAACCCTGATGGCGGCGCCTTCGATGGGCTGTACCCGGTGCTTAGGCGGCTGGAGCAGGAGTCAGGCTTGGTCCGCGGGAGGCACTACACCGAATGGGTCCCTACGCTCGACGAGCTACGGAGCTCTAGGGATGACGATGGCGCTTTGGCGCTCCTCCTGGAGTGCATCGATGCGGCGGAGCGTGCCGCCCGCGTCGCGGGGATGGAGCCGGCGCCGGGCTACACCAAGCGAGCGGCTGTGATCTACCGCCGTCGCAAGGACTACGCCAGCGAGATTCAGGTGTTGGAGCGCTGGGAAGCGGCCGCTCCTCCAAGGTACAAAGGGGCCATGAAGGAGCGTCTCGCTGCCGCCAGGAAGCTGCAGGAGAAGCATCAAGGGTGACGTGGAAGCTCAGCCTCAACGTCGGCTGCCGCACGTTTCCTGCGGATTGAGTTCACATGGCCAGTGAACAGCGCGCACACTGTCCCTTTTAGACGCGCGCTACAAGTAATGTGGCCACACTCGCATCGGTTGCGGCAACACACAGGCGGTGCATCGGAGCGCCGACAAGCAGGGCGGTGCGCCTGAGCGACCATAAGTAAAGCGGTGTACCGGAGCGTCGGCAGCCGGTGCCCGAGGGGGCCCTCTTGCGTAGAGGCTGCCCGCTGACGGCGGCGGCGCTGCCGTGCCGGCGCGTTTTGGCGATCGCAGGGATTGACCGGAGCGCCGGCTTGCCTATACTCTGTTGAGGATTACTCTCAGCTGCTGGGAATCCGGTCAAAGGCCGGAGCTGCCCCGCAACTGTAGGCGCAGACGATCACCGCATTGTGCCGCCGTCTCACGACGTGAAGGCACGGTCGGTAGTCCGAAGCGCAAGCCAGGTACCACGGCTGGGAGTGCATCGCGAATAGACCTCGAGGGAGGGCTGCGGTGAGCTTGCGTACTCTTCGCATCGCGTCGCCGGAGGTACTCCGGGGCGCGGTTCTTTGATCCCCGGGCTGCACGCCTCCATTAATGTGCCACGCGTGGTCGTGGCTGCGCCACGGAGTGGCGAGGGAAAGACCACCGTCGCGCTTGGGCTGATGGCTGCCCTTCGCCAGCGAGGGCTGGCCGTGAAGGGGTTCAAGGTGGGCCCGGATTACCTTGATACCGGCTATCAGCGGTTCGCTGCTGGGGCGCCGGGGCGGAATCTCGATCTCTTCATGATGGGGGAGACTGCCGTCCTTCGCGCGCTCGAGGGTGACGACGACGTGGCGGTGATCGAGGGCGTCATGGGGCTTTTCGACGGGCACCACGACGTGACGCTGAAGACCAGCACCGCCGACGTGGCGAAGCATGTGGGCGCGCCGGTCATCCTTGTGACGGACGCGTCGCGCATGGCGGCCAGCGCGGGGGCGCTGGCGCTCGGCTTCCGGACATTCGACAGCGAGATCCGCCTCGCCGGGGTCATTCTGAACCGCTGGCGCCCGGGTCGGAAGAAGGCGCCCGTGGAGGCCGCTCTTGCCCGGGCGGGCGTCGAGACGCTCGGCTACATCCCTGCCGCCGATGATGTCGCGCTGCCGTCGCGCCACCTGGGGCTCGTCGTCGCCGACGAAGTGGCCGACCAGACGGCGGCGACGATGGCGCTGCTCGGCGAGTTCGTGGAGCAGCACGTCGATGTCGATCGCGTGCTCGCCATTGCGGGAGAGGCGCCGGATCTCGGGGTTCTGGATCTTGGGACGCAGGGTGCGAAGGCGCCGGGCTCGAAGGGGCCGGCGCCCGGGGCGCATGCGGACGGGACGAATTCAGACGGCGCGCATCCTGATTGGTCGCATACCGACGAGGTGTACTCCGGCGGTACGTACCCCGACGGTGTGTCCCCCGACGGGAAGTATCGCGGCCTGCGGATCGCCGTCGCCTGGGACGCGGCCTTCGCCTTCTACTACGCGGACAACCTCGATCTGCTGCGGGCGAAGGGCGTGGAGGTCGTGCCGTTCAGCCCGCTGAGCGCCGCCGAGCTGCCCGTCTGCGACGGGCTCTACCTCGGCGGCGGCTACCCCGAGCTGCACGCGCAGGCGCTCTCGATGAACGAGGCCCTGCGGAGCAACCTCACGGCGGCCATCGCCGCGCAACTGCCGACGTACGCCGAGTGTGGCGGCCTCGTCTACTTGTGCGAGTCGCTCACCGATCTGGATGGCCGGACGTGGCCGCTCGTCGGTGCGCTCCCCGCCGCCGCCACGATGCACAGTCGCCTCCAGGCGCTGGGCTACCGCGAGGCGCGCCTCCACGGCGATTCGCTCCTCGGTCCGGCCGGCGCCGTCGTGCGCGGCCATGAGTTCCACTACGCCTCCTGCGATCTCACGCCGGCCGCCAGCCCTGCGTACTGGGTGGACGGATCGCCGGAGGGCTACGCCGCCGGCGACCTCTTTGCCTCATTCATCCATCTGCATTTCGCGGGTGTTCCAGCCGCTCTCGATCACTGGCTTGAGCGCTGCCTGGCGTACGCCCGCGAACGATGCCCCGGAGGTTCAGTGCTTTGAGCAGCGCCCTCATCATTCTCGGTCACGGGAGTCGCAACCCCGCCGCCGCCGAGCAGTTCATGGGTCTCATCGACCAGCTCAGCGCTCGCCAGAGCGACCCCGTCTACCCTGCGTTCATGGAGCTGGCCACCCCGTCGCTGGCGGATGCCGTCGCCGAAGCCGTAGACGCGGGCGCTTGTGAAGTGACGGTGCAACCCTGCTTTCTCTTCGACGGCATCCACATCCGTCGTGACATCCCGGAGATGCTCGCCCAGTTCGCCGCGCGGCACCCCGATGTGACCTTCCGCTACGGGCGGCCATTGGGTCCCGATACGCGCGTGGCCGACATTCTCCTCGAGCGCGCCGGGGAGGCGACATGTCTGGCCTAAGCCCCCACGAGATCGAGGCGCGCAGCATGGAGATCATCGACGGCCTGCTGCCGGCCATCTCATGGTCCGCCGGCGAACGAGCCGTGGTGAAGCGGCTTGTGCATACCTCGGGAGATCCTTCGCTGGCCGACGAGGTCCGGTTCAGCGCCGGGGCGGTCGAGGCCGGCGTAGAGGCGCTGCGCGCCGGGTCGATTGTCTTCACCGACACACACATGGTGCGCATCGGTGTGAACGGCGATCGCGTGCGCGCGCTCGGCGGCGACGTCGAGTGCCTCATCTCGGACGAGCTGATCGTCGCGCGCTCGGCGGCGGCCGGCAAGACCCGCGCCGCGTGCGCCATGCGGGCCTTCGGGCCGCGGCTCGACGGTGCGGTCGTCGCTCTCGGCAACGCGCCTACGGCCTTGCGCGAGGTGCTGGCGCTCGCCTCCGAGGGTGTGGCGCGCCCCGCGCTCGTGATCGGGATGCCGGTGGGGTTTGTGGACGCGGCCGAGTCCAAAGAGGCGCTCATCGCCTCCGCACTCACATTTATTACTGTCCAGGGAACCCGCGGCGGCAGCCCGCTTGCCGCGGCTACGGTCAACGCGCTGTTACGTGTGCTCGAGGCTGGCGTTTGACCGACGTGACGCGAGAGCTTCGGACAGGTCTTACGTCGGGGACCTGTGCCGCCGCCGCGGCGAAAGCCGCGGCGGCGGCTCTCGCGGACACTTTCCTCGAGGAAGTCACTGTATTCCTGCCCGGCGGCGAGCCGGTCACGCTCGCCGTCGCTGAGGTAGAGCGGCTCGGCGAGGGCCGCGCCCGCGCCTCCGTCGTCAAGGACGCGGGCGACGATCCGGATATCACCAACGGCATGACCGTCGTCGCCGAGGTTGAGCGACGAGATGATGCCGACGACGGCGATCTGGTGTGCTTTGCGGCGGGGCCGGGCGTAGGGACCGTCACCTTGGCGGGGCTACAGCTCGCGCCCGGCGAGCCGGCTATTAATCCAGTCCCGCGAGCCATGATCGCCGCCGCCGTCGCCGAGGTCCTGCCGGACGTGCGCGTCTGCGTGACGGTGAGCATCCCCGGCGGGGAGGAGATTGCGCGCCGCACCTTCAATCCCCGCCTCGGCGTCGAGGGCGGGCTCTCGGTGCTCGGTACGTCGGGGCGTGTTGTTCCGAAGTCGGAGGATGCCTGGCTGCGCTCGCTGCTGCCGCAGGTGCAGATCGCGCTGGCCGACGGCCGCCACACCGTCTATCTTGCGCCCGGGCGTTTCGGTGAGGTGGCGGCGCGCACCCATTTCGCCGCCGCCGAGACGGCCGTCGTGCAGTGCTCCAACTTCGTCGGTGATCTGCTCGATCACTGCGTGGAGTCCGGCGTCGACGAGGTGGTGCTGATCGGCCACGCAGGGAAGCTCGTCAAGGTTGCCGCCGGGCTGTGGAACACTCACAGCCGCTACGGGGACGCGCGGTTGGAGACGGTGGCGGCGCTGGCGGCCGCCGCAGGGGCGCCGCCGCCGCTTGTCGTTCGCCTGCTCGACCTGCCGACCGCCGAGGCTGCCGTGGCCGTGCTCGCCGAGACCGGCTTCGATGCGGTGTGGGACGATGTCGCCGATCGCGTTGTGATGCGCGCCGCGGAGCGCGCCGCACGCGGCGCGGCCGGCGGCGCGCCGCCGCGCTTCGCCTGCGCGATCGTGGGCTACGACGGCGCGGTGCTCGGCCGCTCGAGCACGCTGCGCGCGGCGGCCAGCGAGACGCCGCTCGCCCCGGCTCTGTCGCTCACCGTGGTTGGCACCGGCCCGGGCGCGCAGGAGTGGATCACGCCGGCCGCCTGGCGCCTGGTCAGGCGCGCCGAGGTCGTGGCCGGCGGCCGCCGGCAGCTGGAAGCCTTCGCCCCCGAGGGGGCGCAGCAGATCATCATCGGCGCCAGGATGGAAGAGCTGGCGGCGGCGCTGAGCGCCTGCGCCGGCCGCCGCATCGTCGTGCTGGCCAGCGGCGACCCGGGCTTCTTCGGTATCTCCGCAACTCTGCGCCGCCTGCTGCCCGACGCGCACATCGTGGTGCTGCCCGGCATCAGCTCGATCCAGCTCGCCGCCGCCCGTCTCGGCCGGCCGTGGCACGACATGAGGCTGGTGAGCGCGCACGGTTCGGATGTGAAGCCGGTGGTCGACGCCGTCGCGTCATCCCCTCGCGTGCTTGCCCTCTGCGACGCGCGGCACACGCCGCAGGCGCTGGCCGCGGAAGTCGTGGCGGCTGGGTTCGCCGCCGAGCTGACTGTGCTCGAGCGTCTCGGTGAGCCGGATGAACGCATCACCAGCGCCGCCGCGGCCGAGATCGCAACCGGCGAGTTCGACGGCCTCTCGATCGTCTTCATTGAAAGAGAGGAGATCGCGTGACGCATCCGGATGCATTGACCGGCTGCGCCGATGTCGTCGCGCCGGGGCTGCCTGACGAGCTCTTCGTGCGGGGCGACGCGCCCATGACCAAAGCGGAGGTGCGCGCCGTGACGATGGCGGCGGCGCGCCTGCGCTCCGGCGACCGCGTGCTCGACGTCGGCGCCGGCACCGGCAGCCTCTCCATCGAGGCGGCGCTGCTTTGCCCCGAAGGCGAGGTCGTCGCGCTCGAGCGTAACCCCGCCGCCTTGACCGTGCTGCGCCAGAACGTGGAGCGGTTCGGGCTCGACAACGTCGTGGTCGTCTCCGGCGAAGCGCCTGCGGCGTTCGCCGGCCTCGCTCCGTTCGATCGCGTGCTGCTCGGCGGCAGCGGCGGCAAGCTGTCGGCGATTCTCGAGGCGCTGCCGGAGCTGCTGCACCCCGGCGGTCGCGTCGTGGCCAATACGGCCTGCCTCGAGAGCACGGCGAAGGTGGCGGCGGCGCTTCGCCGGCCGCCCTGGTCCGCGTTCACATGCTCTCAGGTGAGCGTGGCTCGCGGAGTTCCCGCGGGGCAGCTTCTGCGCTTCGAGGCGCTCAATCCGGTCTGGGTGATGTCGGCTGTTGTCGGATGTACGCAGGTCGGAGGTACGCAGGTCGGAGGTACGCAGGTCGGAGGTGCGCCGTCATGAAGCCTGCCATCTACGGTGTCGGCGTGGGCCCTGGGGATCCGCGTCTGCTGACCCTTCAGGCGATCGAGGTGCTGCAGAGCTGCCGCGTGGTCATGGCGCCGGCGCCGCGACGCGGCGCCGAGAGCCTGGCGCTCAAGATCGCCGCGACCCACCTCGGCGAAGACTGCCACGTCGTGACCGCGCATCTCCCCATGAGTGAGGATCGTGCCACGGTCGAGCCCTTCTGGGAGGCGGCGGCGAAGACGTTGCTGCACGCCGCTGAGGAGGAGCCGCCCGTCGCCTTCATCACGCTCGGTGACGCCCTGTTCTACAGCACATGGAGCTACTTGCTGGCCGCAGTGCGCCGGCTGTCGCCCGACACGGCTGTAGAGACCGTTCCCGGCGTTACGGCCATGGCGGCCTGTGCGTCCGTCCTCGGCTGGCCGCTGGCGGAGGGGCGTGACCCGCTCCTGGTGTGGCCCGACGCGCCGCCGGCCGACCCGGGCGCCATCCTCGATCTCGCTCCCAACGTGGTGTTCATGAAGGCCGGCCGGCATCTCTCGGCGCTGGCCGACCTGGCCGACCGCCCGGGGGTCGAGGCTGTCGCGATACGCCGGGCGTCGCAATCGAGCGCGGAGACGACGACCGATCTGCGGTCCTGGGTCGGCAGCAAGGAGTACTTCACGACTGTGCTGGTTCATCGGGAGGAGAACACATGATCTGGTTCGTCGGCGCCGGGCCCGGTGACCCCGAGCTCATCACCGTCAAGGGTCGCCGTCTTCTCGAGGAGGCCGACCTCGTGCTCTACGCTGGCTCGCTCGTGCCGACCGCGCTGCTGAGCTGGACGCGCGACGACTGCGAGTGCTACGACAGCGCGCCGCTGGCTCTCGGCGATCAGATCGATCTCATGGCCGCGGCTCACGCCATCGGCAAGAAGGTCGTGCGCCTGCACACCGGCGACCCGAGTCTCTATGGCGCCATCGGCGAGCAGATGCGCGCCCTCGACGCGCTCGGCATCGAGTATGCCGTGGTACCGGGCGTGAGCTCCTTCGTCGCTGCGGCCGCGGTGCTGCCCGCCCAGCTGACGCTGCCCGGTGTCTCGCAGACCGTGATCATCACGCGTCAACCGGGCCGTACACCGGTCCCCGAGGGGCAGGATGTCGCCTCTCTGGCGGAACATCGCGCGACGATGGCCCTCTTTCTCTCCGCCGGCGACCTGGAGGGGACGACGGCGGCGCTGCGCGAGCACTACCCGCCGGAGACCGCGGCGGCGATCGTGCAGCGCGCGTCATGGCCGGAGCAGGTCGTGCTGCGCGGCTCGCTGGCGACGATCGCCGCGCAGGCGGCGGAGGCCGGCGTCACGCGCACGGCCATGCTGCTCGTCGGGGATGTCTTGCACAACGAGGGCGAGCCCTCGCTGCTCTACGATCGCGGTTTCACGCACGGGTATCGCAAGGGCGGCGCGTGAGGGGAGAGCCGGCGTGATCGACTTCTCGCGAAGCGGTCCGATCGCGATCGTCGTCGCCTCTCCCGAGGGGGCGTGGCTCGGCCTCGCGCTTCGCGAGCGCTTCGCCGATCCGCGGCGAGTGACCCTGTGGGCGGCGAGGCCGTACTTCATCGGCCTGCACCTGTATGAGCGCAGCCTGCGCGACTTCGTAGGCGGCATCTGGGCCGATCACGCGGCGATCATTGGCGTCATGGCGAGTGGCATCGTGGTCCGGGCTATTGCGCCGCACGTGAGTAGCAAGTACAGCGATCCGGCAGTGGTCGTCGTCGACGATGCCGGGCGCTACGTGATCTCCTTGCTCTCGGGGCACGAGGGCGGAGCCAACACGCTGGCCGAACAGATCGCTGCGGAGACGCGCGGCTTGGCGATCGTGACGACCGGCAGCGAGGCGCAACGGCGGCTTGTGGTGGGCGTCGGAGCACGCAAGGGCGTGACCGAGGAGCAGGTGCTGGCGGCGCTGGACCAGGCGTTGGCGGAGGCCGGCAAGGAGCGCACGGACGTGCGCGCCCTGGCCACCATCGACATGAAGAAGGACGAAGCGGGCATCCTCGCCGCCGCTCAGCGGCTCGGCGTGCCCGTGCAGATCATCGACCGGGAGCGCATTCGCACGCTGCAGGGCGTGCTGCGTAAACGGAGTTTCGCTGAAGAGATTACGGGAGTGGCTGCGGTATGCGAACCAGCGGCGATGCTGGCCGGTTGCCAGACACGACTCCTCGCGGCACGCACGGTGCGGGACGGGGTGACGGTGGCACTGGCCCAGGACATCTGTGGCTTGTCGGCCTGGGGCCGGGCGGACGAGAGCACATGACGACGGCGGCGGCGACGGCGCTGACCGCCGCCGACGTGATCGTCGGTTATCGACCGTACGTGGACCTGGTCGCCGACCTCGCGACGGGCAAGCGCACGGTCGTGAGCGGTATGCGCCAAGAGGCCGCGCGCGCCGAGGCGGCGGTGGCGGAGGCGACCGCCGGCGCCCGCGTGGCCGTTGTCAGCACCGGCGACGCCGGCGTGTACGGCATGGCAGGGCTCGTGCTCGAGCTGCTGCCGGAGGGATCGATGGTGACCGTCGAGATCGTGCCCGGGGTGACGGCGGCCAGCGCCGCCGCCGCGTGCCTGGGGGCGCCGCTCATGAACGACTTCGCTGTGGTGAGCCTGAGCGATCTGCTCACCCCGATCGAGGTGATCGAGCGGCGGCTCACGGCCGCCGCCGACGGCGACTTCGTCGTGGCGCTCTACAACCCGCGCAGCACGAAGCGGCACGAGCCGCTGCGGCAGGCGTTGAGTATCCTGCGCGCGCGGCGTGACGCGGCCACCCCTGTGGGCCTCGTTCGTCACGCGCTGCGTGACGGCCAGGAGGTGCGCGTGACGACGCTCGCCGAGCTGCGCGAGGGGGACGTCGACATGATGAGCATCCTCATCGTCGGCAACAGCGCGACGTGTGTGCGCGACGGCCGCATGGTGACGGCGCGAGGGTACCGGACGTGATCCTGGTCCTCGGGGGAACGAGCGATGCTCGCGCCGTGGCTGCGGCGCTCGGCGCGGCCGGGTTCGCGGTGCGCCTCAGCGTGGTGACCGAGTACGGCGCCCGGCTGGCTGCAGCCGACGCGCCGCAGGTGCGCAACGGTGCGCTCGACGACGAGGGGCTCGAGAGGCTCCTCGACGAGGCTGCGGCCGTCGTCGATGCTACTCATCCGTTCGCGGAGGAGATCTCGCGGCAGGCCGCGCGCGCCTGCGGCCGGCGCGGCCTGCCGTACCTTCGGTATGAGCGGCCTGCCGGCGACGTGCCCGACGGCGTGCTCACGGCTAGCGACGCCGCTGAGGCGGCGGATCTCGCCGTGCGGGCGGCGCTGGCGGAGCCCTCCAAGGCGCCTACGAGCCCTTCGACGGCGCCTGCGGACTCCTGCGCCGCGCCCACGAGTCCCTCCACGGCGCCCACGATCTTTCTGACCGTGGGCAGCAAGTCGGTGGCGACGTATGCGGACGCGGCACATGCGGCCGGCGTCCGCGTCGTGGCGCGTGTCCTGCCCATTGCGGAGTCGGTGAACGCCTGTATGGCGGCTGGGCTCGAGCCGCGCGACATCGTCGCCATGCAGGGGCCGACGAGCGCCGTGCTCGATGCGGCGCTCTTGCGCCACTTCGGCGCGCGCGTCCTCGTCACCAAGGAGAGCGGCGCCGCCGGCGGATTCGACGAGAAGCTCCGCGCCGCCGAGCTGGCCGGCGCCACGGCGGTCGTTGTGGCGCGGCCGGCGGCGCCGTCTGTGGATCAGACGGCCGGGTCGGCAGCGCTATCTATGGACCAGACGGCCACGCCGGCAGCGCCGCGCGCGGACCAGGCAGCCGCGCCGGCGGCGCCGTCTGCGGACCAGACAGCCGCGCCTGCGCCTGCCGACGATCGAGCGGCGCCGGTCGTCGGCGCCTCAACGGCCGGCGCTTCGACTGCTGGTTCCCCAACCACCGGCGCCTCAACCGCCGACGCTTCGACTGCCGGCCCCTCGACCGCCGACGGGTGGGCGCCGGCGAGCGCGACGACGCCATCCGAGGTCGTTGCCTGGCTCACCGGCGTCTCGGGTGTCGGCCGGCCGGATGATCAACCGCAGCCACGTCGGGCCGACGGCGGCACCGTTACGGCGTCGGCCGGTGCCCGGCCCGCTCGTCGTCTCCGGCGCGGCATCCTGCAGCTCTATACGGGTGACGGCAAGGGCAAGACGACCGCCGCCGTGGGCCTCGCGCTGCGGGCTCGAGGCGCGGGGCTGGCCGTGACCTTCATCCAGTTCGTGAAGGGCGGCCGCGAGAGCTCCGAGCTGGCGCCGCTGCGCGCCGCCGGCGTCCGCGTTGTGCGGCCGGCGTCGGCCAGAACCGGGCTGCTGCGCGACGGCGTTACTCCCGGGGACCGCGCCGCCGCAGCCGCCGCGTGGGCGGCGGCCCGGGCGGCGCTCTCCGACCCGGCGCTCGACGTGGTCGTCCTCGACGAGCTTCATGCCGCCCTGCGGTACGGGCTCGTCGAGATCGATGAGGTGCTCGCCGCTCTCGAGGCGCGGCCTGCGCATCAGGAGGTGGTCGCGACCGGCCGCGGCGCCCCCGAAGAGCTCCTCACCGTCGCTTCCCTGGTGACCGAGATGGTCCCGGTGCGCCATCCGCACCCTGCCATCCCTGCCCGCAGAGGAGTGGAACTGTGACGACATCGCCTGCGCGCGCGATCATGATGACGGGCACCGGCTCGCACTCGGGAAAGACCGTGCTTGCCGCCGCCCTGTGCCGCCTGTATGCGCGCCGCGGCTACCGCGTTGCTCCCTTCAAGGCGCAGAACATGGCGCTGAACTCATACGTCACGGCTGAGGGCGGCGAGATGGGGCGCGGCCAGGCGTATCAGGCCATGGCGGCCGGGGTCGCGCCTCACGTCACGATGAACCCGATTCTGCTCAAGCCGAGCTCGGCTACCGGAAGTCAGGTGATCGTGCTTGGCCGTCCCGTCGGCCACATGAAGGTACGCGAGTACCACGCCTATCAGCCACACGTGTGGCCTACTGTGACCGATGCCTACGAGCAGCTGGCCGCCGCGAACGATCTCATCGTCATCGAGGGCGCCGGCAGCCCGGCCGAGATCAACCTCCGCAACCAGGACATCGTCAACATGGCGGTCGCACGGTACGCGCGCTGCCCGGTGCTTCTGATCGGAGACATCGACCGCGGCGGCGTCTTCGCCTCGCTGGTCGGGCACATGGAGCTGTTCACGCCCGAGGAGCGCCGGCTGGTGCGGGGATTCGTCATCAACAAGTTCCGCGGCGACGCGAGCCTTCTCGAGAACGGGATCGAGCTCCTGTGCGAGCGGACGGGCGTGCCGACGCTCGGGGTGGTGCCGATGCTCACCGACTGGCGCGGCGAGGAGGAGGACTCACTCGGGATCGACGACCGGCGGGCGCGAGCCAAGCGTGACGCACCGCTGCAGATCGCCGTGGTGCGCCTGCCGTTCATCAGCAACTACACCGACTTCGACGTCCTTGCGGACGAGCCGGATGTGAACGTGCGGTACGCGACCGTGGCCGCCGATCTCGCCGGCGCCGCGGCAATCGTGCTGCCCGGCACCAAGAGCACGATCGCCGATCTCGACTGGCTCCGGCGGAGCGGGGTGGCGGCGGCGATGCAGGCTGCTGCCGCCGCCGGCACTCCGGTGATCGGCGTCTGCGGCGGCTACCAGATGCTCGGCAGCCGCATCCTCGATCCCGAGCGGGTGGAGTCGGACGCCGGCGCGGTCGACGGGCTCGGCCTGCTCGATGTGGAGACGACCTACGCCGGCGAGAAGCGCACGATGCGTGTGGAGGGCGAGGTGCTGGCCGGCTCGCCTGCGGCCGCCGGCCTCCTCGGGCCACCCGGCACCCGCGTGAGCGGCTACGAGATCCACATGGGGCGCACCAGATTGGTGGACGGCGCGGCGCCGCTGCTGCGGCTGCGCGACACGGACGGCGCGCAGCGCGACGACGGAGCCGTCTCGGCCGACGGTGCGGTGTGCGGAAGCTACGTCCACGGCCTCTTCGACCATCCGGACGTACGCGCCGCTTTCCTGGACGGGCTGCGCGCCCGGCACGGCCTGCCGTTGCGCGGAGCGAGCGCGGCCTCCCCGTCGGACGACGGTATCGATCGTCTCGCCGATCACGTCGAGGCGCACCTCGACACTGACCTGCTGGCCACCATCGTCGGTTTGGAGCTGTGATGACTGAGCTACCGGAGATCGTACCCGGAATCGTCTACCTGGTCGGAGCCGGCCCCGGAGATCCAGGGCTGTTGACGCGCGCCGGAGCTGAGGCGTTATCGCGGGCCGACGTGGTCGTGTACGACCGTCTCGCCGACGATGCGCTGCTCTCCCTGGCGCCGGCGACCGCTGAACTGGTCTACGTCGGCAAGCAGGCGGCGATGCACTCCCTTCCGCAGCCTCGCATCAACGAGCTCCTCGTCGAGCACGCTGTGCAGGGCAGGCTCGTCGTGCGGCTGAAGGGGGGAGATCCCTTCGTGTTCGGTCGCGGCGGGGAGGAGGCTTCGTACTTGCAGGAGCACGGATTGCCGTTTGTGGTGGTGCCCGGCGTCAGCTCGGCCGTGGCCGTCCCCGCGTACGCCGGTATTCCGGTCACGGATCGCCGTCTGGCCTCGAGCTTCGCGGTGATCACCGGCCACGAGGACCCGACCAAGCCTGAGTCGCGCATCGACTGGTCGGGGGTCGCGGCCGGAGCCGACACGCTGGTCTTCCTCATGGGGATGACCAATCTCGCGACGATCGCCGCACGGCTCGTCGCCGAGGGCCGGTCGGCCGACACCCCCGCCGCCGTCATCGAGCGCGGCGCCACGCCAGGGCAGCGAGTCGTGACCGGCACACTGGCCGATATCGCCGCGCGCGTGCGGCGGGCCGGCCTGCATCCGCCGGCGCTGGTGGTGGTCGGCGAGGTCGTGCAGCTGCGCGAGCGCCTCGCCTGGTATGAGTCCGAGCCGCTCGCCGGCCGCCGTGTCCTCGTGCCGCGGGTGCGCCCGCGGCCCAGCGAGACGGTGCGGCTGCTCAAGGCCGCCGGCGCCGAGACGACGGAAGCGCCGCCGCTGCGACGCGAGGTCCTGCCGCCGCATCCGGAGCTGCTCGAGCGCCTCGCCGCGGCAGGCTGGGTCGTGTTCACATCGTCCCACTCCGTCGAGGCGCTGCTCGAGCAGCTCTCAGCGCTGGGGGCGGACGTGCGCGCGCTCGGGCGGGCGCGTCTGGTCGCCATCGGCGCCGCCGCGCACGCCTGCCTGTGCCAGCGTGCCCTCAAGGCGGATGTAGTCGTGGCGACGCCGGCGGAGCTCCGCGCCGAGGATTTCGCTCCCGAGCCGGGCGGCATTCTTGTCTTCGTCGAGGAGGGCGGCGACTCACACGTGCGTCACGCGGTCGAAGGCAGCGATGGGGAGCATCTCGAGGTGCCCGTGCTGCGGTTCGCGGTGGACGAGCGGATGTCGCTGCCGACCCTCCTGGAATTCGACGCTATCGCGCTGGCCAGCTCGGGCACGGTGCGGCGCCTGATGGAGGTGTATCCGGAGGGTCCCGCGCCGGACCAGCTCGTCGTGAGCATCGGCCCGGCGACGACGGCCACTGCGCGGTCGCTGGGCGTGCACATCGACGTCGAGGCCGGCGAGGCTTCGCCGGCCGGCCTCGTCCAGACCCTGATCGAACACCTGGGGGATACCGGCGCGTGATCGGGGCGAAGCGACACTGCGACTCAGCCTCGTGCGGGCCGCTTGCGCCTGGGCGCGAGCCAACGTCGTCCCCGCGCCGGCCGCTTACGCCCGGGCGCGAGCCAACGTCGTCCCCGCGCCGGCCGCTTACGCCCGGGCGCGAGCTGAAGTCGACTTCTCACCGGCCGCTTACGCCCGGGCGCGAGTCGCAATCCGCCGTCCTGCTGCTCGCTCACGGCGGGCCGGCGAGCCTGAGCGAGGTGCCCGGCTTCCTCGCGCGGCTGCGCGGGCGCGCTCCGAGCGCCGAGCTCGTGAGGGCCGTCGGCGAGCGCTACCGCCACATCGGGGGCGCGACGCCGGCGCTGGGCCTGGCCAAGAGCGTCGCGACCAAGCTGGAGCATGCCTGCGGCCTTCCGGTCTACGTTGGGATGCTCACCTGGCATCCGCTGATCGAGGACGTCGTCGAGCGGATGGCGGCCGACGGCGTGCGGAGGGCGCTGGCGGTGTGCCTGGTCCCGCACTACAGTCACGCGGGGGTCGGCGCCTACTTCCGCGCCCTGATCCCGGCGGCCCAGGCGGCCGGGATCTCCGTGGATACCGTGCAGGACTGGCACCTGGCGCCCGCCTACCTGGACGCCCTCGCGGAGGGCGTGGCCGCCGCTTTGGCGCCCGCCGGATCGGCTTCGCCCGGGTCACGCCCGGAGGGCGCCACCCGGGCGGCTCACGTCGTCTTCACGTCGCACAGCCTGCCGAAAGATCAGGTCGCCCCAGACGACCCCTACACGTCGCAGCTGCGACAGACCGGGGAGCAGGTGGCGCAGCGGCTGGGTCTGAGCGACGACCAATGGACGATCGCCTACCAGGGCGTCAGCGGGCGACCGGAGGACTGGTTGGGCCCGACCGTCGAGGAGGTGCTTGCCCGGCTGGCGGCGCGCGGCAGATTGCTTGCCCGGCAGGCGGCTCGCGGCCGATTGCTTGCCCGGCAGGCGGTTCACGGCCTATCCCATGTCGTCGTGTGCCCCTTCGGCTTCGTGCTCGATCAGGTGGAGATCCTCTACGACCTCGACCGTGAGCTGCGTGATCACGCTGCTGGCCTCGGTGTCGAGCTCACGCGAACACCTCTGCTGAACGACAGCCCGCCGCTGATCGCGATTCTCCGCGATCTCACGGACCTCTGGAATGAGTCGCCCCGGACGTGCGAGGTGCGGGCGTGACGACGCGGGGGAAGACCAGGTCGGCGATCGTCCTCCTCGGCTTGAGCCATCAGACGGCGTCGGTAGCGCTGCGCGAGCAGCTTCATCTCGGGCTCACGGCGAGCGATTCGCTGCCGGATCTCGTGCAGGGATGCGGGCTGGGTGAGCTCGTGCTGGTGTCGACGTGCAACCGTCTCGAGGTGTACGCGACGCTCGCGGACGGCACGCGTCAGGTGGAGCCGGGCATCTTGCAGCGCATGAGCGAGGCTGCCGGCCTTGCCCCGGCGGAACTCGCCCAGTCGACGTACCGGATGAGGGACGCCGATGCCGTCCGGCATCTTCTGCGCGTGGCGTGCGGCCTCGACTCCCAGATGCTCGGGGAGGCCGAGGTTCTCGGTCAGATCTCCCAGGCGCTCACCGCGGCGCGCTCCGCGGGCACCATCGGGCCGACGCTCTCGCACGTCTTCATGCAGGCGGTCCACGTGGGCAGACGCGCGAGGACGGAGACCGGGATCGGCCACGGGCCGACATCCATCAGCCACGCCGCCGCGGCGCTTGTGGAGAGGGAGCTGCGCCGACGCCCGGAGCGGCGCGTCCTCGTCCTCGGCGCCGGTGAGGCCGCCGAGCTGGCCGTCCACGCCCTCCGCAAGCGCGGCGTGGGCGATATCGTCTGTGTCAGCCGGTCGTTGAGCCGTGCGACGGCGATGGCCCGGCTCACCGACTGCGTCGTGCTGCCGTGGGCGGCGCTGGCCGAGGCGCTGGCGGGCGTCGATGCCGTGATCACGGCGACCTCGGCTCCGCATCCGATCCTGTACGCGGACGATGTGGAGCGGGCCCTGGGTGAGCGGGGCAATCGCTCCGTGATCATCGTCGACATCGCCGTCCCTCGCGACGTCGACCCGCAGGTCGGTGATCTGCCGACGGTGACGCTTCTCGACATCGACCAGTTGGAACGCTCTCTGGACGAGCGTAGGGCCTGCCGGGAGGCCGCGGCGGTCGAGGTGGAGCGGATCGTCGCCGAGGAGACGCCGTCGATCCTCCAGTGGATCGGCAGCAGGCAGGCCGTGCCGGTCGTGCGAACGCTGCGGGAGCGGGCGACGGCGATCGCCGACGACGAGGCGCTCAAGGCGATCCGCAAGCTCGACATCCGGCGCGAGAGAGAACGTGACATCCTTCTTCACATGGCGCGGCGCGTCGTCAATAAGGTCTTGCACGTTCCGACCACGAATCTCATGTCCCTGGCGGGCGGTGATCGGGATGAGCGCTATCTGAACATGGCGATCGATCTCTTCGGCCTCGATCCGGAGTCGCTCAGCTCGCCGGGTATGTCAGGATCGACCCAGGCGCAGGGTGAAGCGCGTGGCGGCTCAATGGAGGATTCATGGGTCAGGTGATTCGGCTCGGCACACGCGGCTCGCGTCTCGCTCTCTGGCAGACCGAGCACGTCGCCGCGCGACTGCGCGAGCTTCGTCCCGGCGTGCGCTTCGAGACGATCGTCATCTCGACGGTGGCCGACCGGCAGCAGGAGAAGGCCCTCGCCGACTTCGGCGAGACGGGCCTGTTCACGACCGCGCTGGAAGACGCGCTTCGGGACGGCAGCGTTGACCTCGCGGTGCACAGCCTGAAAGACCTGCCGACGGAGTGCCCCGCAGGTCTTGTTGTCGCCGCCGTGCTCGCGCGCGTCGACCCGGCCGATGTGCTCGTCAGCAGAGAGCGGCGCTCGTTGGCGACGCTTCCATCGGGCGCGTGCGTGGGGACGAGCAGCCCGCGCCGCAAGGCGCAGCTGCTGCTCGCTCGCCCCGATCTGCAGGTGATCGACCTGCGCGGCAACATCGATACGAGGCTGCGCAAGGCGTTCGACGAACAGGGGCCGTACGACGCCGTCATCATCGCCCGGGCGGCGCTGGAGAGGCTGGGAAGGCTGGACGCCCTCTCCGACGTGCTGCCCGAGGACCTTATGCTGCCCGCCCCCGGGCAGGGGGCCCTTGCGGTGGAGTGCAGAGACGATGAGGCGAGCCTTGAGCTGGTGCGCGGACTCGACGATCTGGCGACGCATGTCGAGACGTGCGCCGAGCGGAGCTTCCTGGACGCTCTCGGGGGTGGGTGCGCCGTCCCTGTCGCGGCGCGCGGCCGGCTCGACGACGGCCGCTTGCGGCTCAAGGGGAGGGCCTGCGCGCCCGACGGCTCGGTCGGCATCGACGTTGCGCTCGATGTGGCGCTGCCCTGCGACGACGGCGCGCGGCAGCGTGCGGAGGAGGCCGGCAGGTCCCTGGCCGAGGAGGCTCTGGTTCAAGGGGCGGCGCGTCTCCTCGACGCTGAGGATTCATCCGGCCGGGGTGAGTGAGTCGCGATGCGGCGGCGGGAACCGGCAGACGGTCGGCGTGGCTCGTCCCTGGCGGGCCTGCAGATCGTGAATACGCGGAGCAGGCGACAGGCGGGGGCGCTCGACGACTGCCTCGCCGAGCGCGGGGCCGTCTCGATCCCATACCCGTGTATCGAGATCGTCTCGCCGGCAGACCTCGCTCCGCTGGAGACGGCCGTTGCGCAGCTTGCCGACCAAGCGTACGACTGGGTGGTGTTCACCAGCGCGAATGCGGCTCGGGCGGTCTCCGACGTGGTGCGCCGGCGCGGCGCGGTCTCGTCGCTCGTCGACGAGCGGGCGACGCGCGTCGCCGCCGTCGGCCCCGGCACGGCCGCCGCGGTGCAGCGTCTCCTCGGCCTCCCGGTAGCCTTGCGGTCGCCCGTCCATACGGCCGAGGCGCTCGCCGCCGAGCTGATTGCGCACGGCGCCCGCCGGCCGCTGATCCCCGCCGCCGAGCGGGCGCGAGAGGCGCTGCCGCGGCTCCTGGGAGAGGCCGGCGTCGACGCCACGGTCGTCACCGCGTATCGGACGGTGACGGGGGCGGGCGGGGCGAACCTGCCGCTGCTCCTGCGGAGCGGCACGATAGACGCGATTGCGTTCACGAGCCCCTCCACCGTGGAGGGGCTCGCCGGCCGCTTCGCCGAAGAGGGCGGCGACTGGAGCCTGCTGGCGTCGGTGTGTATCGGCTGCATCGGGCCGGTGACGGCGGAGGCTGCCCGCGCGCGAGGTCTCGAGGTGGCCGTGGAGCCGCGCGACTATACAATCAACGGCCTGGTCGGCGAGCTGGAATCGTACTTCAACAGCCGGATCGATCGGGCACGACAAAGTGGGAGGCGCATTCCGTGATCAATGAGAACGCCCGTTCCCGCGAGGGCTCGCTCCCGCCGGGGCTTCCGCGGCCTCGCCGGCTGCGTTACTCGGACGCCATTCGCGAGCTGACCAGGGAGACGGCGCTGGAGCCGGCCGACCTCATCCAGCCGCTCTTCGTCCGGTCCGGCTCCGGCACAAAGCGTGCCATTCCTTCGATGCCCGGGCAGTACCAGTGGACGCTCGAGGAGGTTGCCGACGAGGCGTGCCGGCTGGCCGGGCTGGGGATCCGGGCCGTCATCCTCTTCGGGATTCCCGCGCAGAAGGACGCTCGAGGGGCCGGCAATCTCGATCCCGAAGGGATCGTGCCGGCCGCCATTCGGGCCATCAAGCAGGCCTGCCCGAGCCTCCTCGTCATCTCCGACATGTGCTTCTGCGAGTACACCGACCATGGGCACTGCGGAATCGTCAACGAGCCGGGCGACGAGCAGTACCGCCCCGAGCTTCCTCGCGGCTACCTCCTCAACGATCCGACGCTCGCCATGCTCGCGCAGGCGTCGGTCGTTCACGCACAGGCGGGCGCGGACGTGATCGCCCCCTCGGGGATGGTCGACGGGATGGTCGGCGCAATCCGTCAGGGCCTCGACGGCGCCGGCCACGAGCACGTGGCGATCATGAGCTATGCCGTGAAGTACGCGAGCGCCTATTACGGCCCGTTCCGTGACGCCGCCGAGTGTCAACCGCAGTTCGGGGATCGGCGCCAGTATCAGATGGACCCCGCCAACTGGCGCGAAGCCCTTCGCGAGATGAGCCTCGACGTGGCGGAGGGCGCCGACATGATCATGGTGAAGCCGGCGCTGCCGTACCTGGACGTCATCGTCAGGGTTCGCGCCGGCTGCAACCTCCCGCTGGTCGCCTACCAGGTGAGCGGCGAGTACGCGATGATCCAGACGGCCGCCGCCGCCGGCTGCCTGGATCTGAAGGCGGCGGCGGTAGAAGCTCTTCTCGGCATCAGGCGCGCCGGCGCCGACCTGGTGGTGACGTACTTCGCCGGGGAGGCCGCGCGCTGGCTGGCCGGGTAGCGCGGCCCATGGTGATGCGAAGGCAGCAGGCATCCGGGGCGTCGGACCCGCGCGGCAAGGGCGCGCCGGTCGGCGGGCAAGAGCCGCCGCCGGCTCCGCAGGCCCGGTTCCTGCGCGCCTGCCGGCGTCTCCCCGTCGACCGCACGCCCATCTGGCTCATGCGGCAGGCGGGGCGCTACATGAAGGAGTATCGAGCGCTGCGTGAACGCCACAAGCTGCTCGAGATCATTCAGACGCCGGAGCTGAGCTGCCAGGTGACGCTGCAGCCGATCGAGGCGTTCGACCTCGATGCGGCCATTATCTTCGCCGACATCCTGCCGCCGCTCGGGTGCCTCGGCCTCAAGGTCGGATTCCACGCCGGCGAAGGCCCCGCGATCGCCAATCCCATCCGTGCCGCGGCGGATGTCCGGCGGCTCCCCCGAGAGCCGCTGGTGGATGTGTACGCGCCGACTCTGCAGGCCATCGAGCTGACGAAGCGCGAGATCGGCTCGCTGCCGCTGATCGGGTTCAGCGGCGCTCCCTTCACCCTCGGCTGCTGCGCGGTCGAGGGTGAGACGAGCCGGGACTTCCTGGTCGCCCGGGAGCTGATGTTCAGGCGGCCGGAGGTGTGGCACGAGCTGATGGATCACCTGACAGAGCTGGTCGCTCGGTATCTCCTCGACCAGGTGCGCTCCGGAGCCGACGCTCTGCAGCTCTTCGATACCTGGGCGGGCATCCTGAGCCCGTCTGCCTATCGGACGTACGCGCTGCCGTATGTGCGCCGCGTCATCTCTCGCGTGTCGCAGACCGGGTGCCCGCTCCTGTACTTCTCCGCGACGATGGGGGGCAGGGAGGGGCTAGTGGCCGAGACCGGCGCGGATGTCGTCGGCGTCGACTGGCGCGTGGACCTGGGCGTCGCCTGGACGCGCCTCGGGTCGGCCGTCGCCGTCCAGGGGAATCTCGATCCGGCGGTCATGCTGGCGGACTGGCCTGAAGTACAACGGCAGGTCGAGGGGGTCCTGAAGAGCGCCGGCGGACGGCGCGGGCACATCTTCAACCTCGGCCACGGCGTGCTGCCGGCGACGGAGCCAGACACCGTCCGGCGCCTGGCCGACTACGTTCACGGGTTTGCCCTCGAGCAGGCCGCGGAGCGCTGGTGAGGTGGGGGATACCCGCGAACCGCTGCGCGTCGTCGTCGTCGGCGGCGGCATCAGCGGCCTGGCCACCGCCTGGTATCTCGAGAAGGAGGCCGCCGCGAGCGGCCTTCCTCCCGTTCTCTGCACGGTTCTGGAGGCGGCGGACCGTGCCGGCGGCAAGATCCTGACCGAGACGGTGTTGACGGAGGCCGGCTCGTTCCTCGTAGAGGCCGGGCCCGATTCCTTCCTTGCGCTGCAGAAGCCGTGGGCCCTGGAGCTGGCCCGGGAGCTCGGCCTGAACGGGCGGCTCCTCGGCACGAACGACGAGTCCAGGCGCGTCTACGTGCTCGCGAAAGGCCGCCCCGTGCCCTTGCCGGACGGGATCATGATGCTCGCTCCGACGAAGGTGCGCCCCTTCCTGCGCTCTCCGCTGATCTCGCCGCTCGGCAAGGTGCGAATGGGGCTCGATCTGCTCATTCCCCGGCGCCGGAGCGAGGAGGACGAATCTCTGGGGGACTTCGTGGTGCGACGGATGGGCAGGGAGGCTCTGGACAAGATCGCGGAGCCGCTCCTCTCCGGCATCTACAACGCAGACGCCGCCCGCCAGAGTCTGCTGGCGACGCTGCCCCGGTTTCGCGAGATGGAGCGGCGGCACGGAAGCCTGATTCGCGCCACGCTCGCCGAGCGAAGGCGCGCGTCGGCGAACGGCGCAGGCCGTGCCCGGCGGCCGTCGGCCTTCCTGTCCTTCGTCGAGGGGACCGAAGAGCTTGTGCGCGGCCTGCTTCACAAGACGGCCGCCGACGTGAAGGTCGGTCGGCGGGTCGTCGGCCTGACGCCGCTGGGCGCGGGGCGCTGGGAGGTGCTGACGGAGTGCGCCCAGTCGTCGCCCTGCGGGGAGGGCCTGGTCGCCGACGCCGTGGTTCTGGCCGTGCCCGCCGCCGTGTCGGCCAGCCTCCTGGGCCGGGCGGCGCCGTCGGCGGCGGCCCTTCTCGGCGCGCTGCGCACGACGAGCACCGGCACCGTCTCCCTCGCCTTCGGTCACGACGTGTCCAGGGTCGGCGCCGCGCGCGGGCTGCGCGGCTTCGGCATCCTGGTGCCGGCCAGCGAGCGGCGACCGATCAATGCGATCACGTGGTCGTCGGTCAAGTTCGCGCAGCGCGCGCCGGCGGGCGCTTCGCTGCTGCGCGTCTTCTTCGGGGGCTCCCGCAGTCCCCGCACCATGGAGCTGGACGACGACGAGCTGGTGCATACTGTACGGCGGCAGGTATACGAGATCATGGGGATCGCCGACGAACCGCTGTTTCAGCGAATCTACAGATGGCCGAACGGCAACCCCCAGTACGATATCGGTCATCTCGATCGGGTGGCACGAGTCGAGGGGGAGCTGCCGCCGGGAGTATGGGTGACGGGAAGCCCCTACCGGGGTGTGGGCGTGCCTGACTGTGTCCGTCAGGCGAGGTCCACCGCGTCGCATGTTCTCGATGAGCTGGAAGCGAAAGGAAGAGGAGGGACGCTGTGCGGATGAGGGAATCTGAGCGCTTGTGGGAGAAGGCGAAGCAGCTGATGCCGGGCGGCGTCAACAGCCCTGTCCGCTCCTTCCGATCCGTCGGCGGGGCTCCGCTCTTCATGGCCCGTGGCGAAGGCCCCTATCTGTGGGACGTCGACGGAAACCGCTACGTGGACTTCGTGCTCTCCTGGGGGCCGCTGGCGCTCGGCCACGCCCACCCGGCGGTGGTGGATGCGGTCACTGCGGCGGCGCGGGGAGGAACGAGCTTCGGCGCCAACACCGTGGGGGAGACGGAGCTCGCGGATCTGCTCGTGCAGGCACTTCCGTCGGTCGATCTGGTCAGGCTGGTCAACAGCGGCACCGAGGCGACCATGAGCGCCGCGCGCCTGGCCCGCGCGTACACGTCGCGCGACAAGGTCGTCAAGTTCGCCGGCGGGTACCACGGGCACGCCGACATGTACCTGGTCAAAGCCGGCAGCGGCGCGTCGACGCTCGGGCTTCCCGATTCGCCCGGCGTGCCGCAGGCGATGGCCGCGGATACCCTCACCGCACCCTTCAACGATCTTCCCGCGCTGCGGTCGCTGTTCGCGGCGCGGCCGGACGACATCGCCGCGGTGATCGTCGAGCCCATCATGGCGAACATGGGCTTCATCGCGCCTGAGGATGGGTTCCTCGACGGCCTGCAGAGCCTGTGCCGGGAGTACGGAGCCCTGCTCATCTTCGACGAGGTGATCACCGGGTTCCGCGTCGGGCTGTACGGTGCGCAGGGTCTGTGGGGCATCGAGCCGGATCTGACCTGCCTGGGGAAGGTGATCGGCGGCGGGCTCCCCGTGGGCGCGTACGGCGGCAGAGCCGCGGTGATGGAGATGGTGGCGCCCTCCGGACCCGTGTACCAGGCCGGAACGCTGGCCGGCAATCCGCTGGCCACGGCCGCCGGCACAGCCACCATTCGCGCGCTCATGGAGCCGGGCGTGTTCCCCGCGGCATCGGCCAGAGCCCGTCGTCTCGCCGACGGCATCGCTGCTATCGCCCAGGAGAGAGGCGTGGCGCTTCAGGTGGGATGCGAGGGAACGGTCTTCGGCCTGTTCTTCCTGAACGAGCCGGGCGCGCGCATCGTCGACGGCGAGTCCGCGCGGCGCTACGCCGATACCGAGCGCTGGGCCCGCTTCTTCCACCTCATGCTCGAGCAAGGCTTCTATTTCGCGCCCAGCCAGTTCGAGGTCGCGTTCCTGAGCGTTGCCCACGACGACGAGATCGTCGCGGCGACGCTCGAGGCGGTCGAGCGGGCCTTCAGCGATCCGGCTCTGAGGATGCGCTCCGCGGGATAGGTGAGCCGGGCCCTCCGCCCGGGCTGACGCCGGCCGCCGACAGCGCTGCGTCGAGCAGCGCCCACGCCGAGGCCACGGCCTCGGCGCGGCGGCCGTCCCGCAGCAGGTCGGCGAGCGGAAGGTCGAGGACGGCGTGCCAGGCGGCGCGGCGCGCCGCAGGCGGCACGCCGGCCGCCAGAGCTCGCGGCTCCCACTCGCTGCGAAGCTCGCCGAGGATCTCGACGAAGTCGGCGTACTCCGGGCCGAACTCCGCCTCGAGCCGTTGCCGGACTCGCGCGGCGAGCGCTGGGCTCGTGCCGCCGGTCGAGACGGCGATCCGGAAGGCGCCGCGCTCCACTACGGCGGGCACGATGAACGTCCCGGCGTCGGGGTCGTCGACGACGTTGACCCAGATACCGCGGTCGCGCGCCGCGCGCGCGACGCGCGTGTTCACAGCGGGGTCGTCGGTCGCCGCGACGGCGAGGGCGGCTCCGGTCAGGTGGTCGTCTGTGAACGGCGCCCGCACGGTCGTCACGGCTGCGGGCATCGGCAGGCAGTCCGGCGCGACGACGGTGACCGAGGCGCCCGCTCTCAGCAGGCTCTCGACCTTGCGGCGCGCGACGGCGCCGCCGCCGACGACGACGCAGGTGCGCCCGCGCAGGTCGAGCGCGGCCTGGTAGTAATACTTCTCTCTCTCGCTCGCCATATGGCCTTCGTCGGTCGCCGCCGTCGCGTACAGCATACCTCTCGGGGCTGCCCCCTTCCGGGTTCGGGCGTGGCGCAGAGCCGTGTTGGTGCGGCTGTGCCTGGGCGGCTGGTTAGGCGGCTTGACAGCGTCGCAGGAGATGAGAAAATATCTCAGCCTCGGCGAGTGTCGGCCGTTTCTTCGTGCGTCTCTGGCGGTTGGCGCTGTCGGCACTCGGCGATCGGCCTTGTCGATTCGCCGGGGCGCGAGCTACGTCCTGGAACGCGGTGACCAAAACCAAAGGGGGTTCTAAGGGATGAAAATGGTTGCCATGCACATCATGGAGGGGTTCCTCCCGATTACCCTCGCGCTCGTCTGGTATGCGATCGCCGCGCCATTCTGGGTGAAGGGCACGCTGGCGACTCGTCGCCTGCTTCGCGAGAAACGCTCGACGCTGCTGCTCCTGGGCGCCGCCGCCGGCTTCTGCTTCATCCTGTCGGCACTGAAGCTTCCATCCGTGACGGGCAGCTGTTCGCATCCCACCGGAGTGGGTCTCGGCGCAATCATGTTCGGGCCTTGGGTCGGCGTCATCATCGGCACCATCGTGCTCCTCTTCCAGGCGGTGCTTCTGGCACACGGCGGCCTGACGACCCTCGGCGCCAACGCGTTCTCGATGGCCATCGTCGGCTCGTTCGCCGCGTTTGGAGTCTTCAAGCTCTCCCGGCGCCTCGGCGCACCGATGTGGCTGGCGGTGTTCTTCGGGGCCGCCATCGGCGACCTTGCAACCTATGTCGTGACCTCGATTCAGCTGGCCTGGGCGTTCCCCGACGCAGTGAGTGGGTTCGCCGGCTCCATGGCCAAGTTCACGAGCATATTCGCCGTTACTCAGATCCCGCTTGCTGTGAGCGAGGGCCTTCTGACCGCGTTGATCATGTCGTATCTCATCAAGTACAGCCGTTCCGAGCTCGACGAGCTCGGCATGCTGCGTCAAGGGCAGGTGGCGTGATGAAGAAGTGGACGGTTCTCACACTACTGGCCGTTGCCGTGCTGGCGATCGTGCCTCTCATGATCGCCGGCGGCGCGGAGTTCGGCGGCGCCGACGGCGAGGCCGAGACGGCCATCACAGAGATCGATACCAGCTACGAGCCGTGGTTCAGCTCGATCTGGGAGCCGCCGAGCGGCGAGATCGAGAGCCTGCTCTTCGCCCTCCAGGCGATCATCGGGGCCGGCATCCTCTTCTATGCGCTGGGCTACTTTGTCGGGCGCGCCAAGGGCAGGAATGAGGGCCGTGCGCCCACGGCCGGCGGCGACTCAGGGGCCGGGCAGGCGAAGAAGGCAAAGCCGCAAGGCGCCAAAACCTGATGAATCTGATCGACCGGGTCGCATACTCAAACCGGCTAACCCAGCGAAGCGCGGCCGAAAAGGCCGCGTTCGCTTTGGGGATGCTGCTCCTGGCGGTTCTGCTGCCACCCTGGCCCGCAGGGCTGATCGTGATGGGTGTCATGTTCGCCGCGACTCTCGGCGTAGCCCGCGTTCCGGTCCGCGTCTACGGCGGCCTCGTCTTTGCGGCGCTCGTGTTTCTCGCCTTCGGCGTGGCGCCTCTGCTGGTCGCGATCGAGTTCGGAGGCCGGTGGCTGGTTTCGTTCTCATGGGCGCCCGACGGCATCGATCTGGCGACGCGGGTTGTTCTCCGTTCGCTGGCGTCGGTGAGCTGCCTGTTTTTCCTCTCGCTCACCACCCCGGTGCCGCAGCTGCTTGGGGTGATGCGGAGACTCCGTGTGCCGGGGACCCTCACCGAAGTATCGTTGCTGGTCTATCGCAATATCTGGTTGTATCTCGACGTGGTGCGGTCGATTCGAGCGGCGCAGACGGCCCGGCTCGGCTACCGGACCACCCGCAGCTCATACCGCTCATTGGCGATGCTCATTTCGGTCTGCTTCGCTCGCGCTCTCCAGAAGGCGAGAACGATGGAGCATGGTCTCCAGGCGCGTAACTGGCAAGGGGAGTTCCGCGTGCTCGACGAGGGTGTAGCGGCGACGCGCTGCGGTATGCTCGTGGTGGCTGCCGCGCAAGCCTGTACGCTGACCGTGGGATTGCTGGCATGGCGGATGATGCTGTAGTTCGCCCCAAGGCGGATGACGGAGTTCGCCCCAAGGCGGATGATGCTGTAGCTCACCCCATCCTCGTCGCGCAGGGCCTGCATTACGCGTACGACGGCGGCGTCGCGGCGCTCACCGATCTCAATCTGAGCATTCGGGCCGGAGTCCGTCTCGCCCTGGCGGGCTCCAACGGGGCAGGCAAGACAACGCTCTTGCTGCATCTCAACGGAACGCTGAAGCCGAAACGTGGAACCGTTCACTTGAACGGCGTGCCGGCCAGCTACTCCCGCCGGGGGCTCACGGCCTGGCGGGAGCTGGTCGGGCTCGTCTTCCAGAACCCGGACGACCAGCTGTTCGCGGGCAGCGTGTTGCAGGATGTCTCGTTCGGGCTGCTCAACCTCGGGATGGATGAGGCGGAGGCGCGCGAGCGGGTCGAGGAGACCCTGAGTATGCTGGGCATCTCCCACTTGCGCGATCGTCCGACGCACATGCTCAGCTTCGGGCAGAAGAAGCGCGCCTCCATCGCCGGGGCGGTCGCCATGCGCCCGAAGGTCCTCATCATCGACGAACCGCTCGCCGGTCTCGATCCAAGCGGCGCCGAGCAGTTCCTCGAGGTGCTCGAGGCCGTTCACGCTGGGGGAACGACGATTATCGTCGCCACGCACGACATGGATCTGGCCTACGAATGGGCCGATGAGATCGCCGTTATCCACGAGGGGCGTGTGGCAGCGCAAGGGGAGCCAGGCCTGATCATGTCTGACGACGACCGCATGCGGGGCTGGGGGCTGCGGCTCCCGTGGGTTCTCGAGATCGACTGTGCGATGCGTGCCGCATCGCTTCTCCCGGATGGTGCGCTGCTGCTGAGAAGACGCCGCGAGGTCGTGGCAAGCATCGCCGCGCTCAAGGATGTCGCCGGCGCCGGGTGTCGAGGCGGCGGCGACGGTGACGGTGGGGCCGAGAGGGCTCATCGGCTCGTGCGCCGCGGTGAAGCGGCGAGAGTCGGCGATCTCGATGAGCAGGCCGAGCGCAGTCTGAGTCGAGACACCGTAAGAGCGGGCGAGGGCCTCTCCTAGCACCCGCCAGGGGTCTGAGCCGTCGATCCCGGCGATCCCGCGAGCGGCGAGTGTTCGCGGTTCATGTTTCTTTCTGGGCTGACGATAGTGCCTATTGATGCAGATGCAGGTGCAGATCAGTAAGCTCAGAAGCGTACACGCACGTCTCGAGGCCCGCTTGCGAGACTGGCCGGCCTCTCTCATCCTGGCGCTTGGCCTCTCTTTCATCGGCGTCATCGCTCTGCTCAAGCTGACCGTGGGCCGTGGCGCTCCCGTCGTCGACTTCTTCCTCATCCCGGTCGCATTCGTCGGCTGGCATGCTCATTCGCGTCGTGTCGGCTACGTGGCTGCCGTCTGCGCAGCCGCGGTCAGCGTCCACCTGACCATGCTCGACAACCCCAACGCCCTTCTCGGCCCGACGATCGTTTCCGCCGGGCCGCGGCTGATCCTCTATTTCGTCATCCTCAGTCTTCTCGGTCATGCGCGCCGTACGCAGGGCGAGTTGGAGTGTCTTGCCGGCACCGACAATCTCACAGGGGCGCTGAACGGTCGCACCTTTGCCATCGATGCGCAGCGCGAGCTCGAGCGAAGCCGGCGAAGCGGATCGTGGCTCTCGCTGCTCTGCCTCGACATCGACGACTTCAAGGCGATCAACGACACGGGAGGGCATGTCGAGGGCGATCGCGTGCTGCGCGAAGTCGGCTCGGCCTTGCGCCGTTCGGTGCGCAGCAGCGACATCGTCGCGCGCCTCGGTGGCGACGAGTTCGTCGTCCTCATGCCCGAGACCGGGGCGAAAGCGGCCGCCTGCGCGGCAGCCCGCCTCGAGCGGCTCCTTCAGGAGATTCGTCTGCCTGGGGGAGAGGCGCTCTCCTGCAGTATGGGGTTGGTCAGCTTTCCGGTGCCGCCGGGCTCCGTCGAGGATATGCTGCGACCGGCCGACGAGCTGATGTATGAGGCGAAGGAGAGGGGCAAGGGCCGGATCGTGAGTGCGATTCACGAAGCCCCCGCGATGGCCTGACGAGTGTCGCCTCTGGTCGTCCGGCCGGCGGCGGATGCGCTATCCGGCCGGTGGCGAATCCGCTACTCGGAGAACCTGATGGGAATGCGGACCTCGTGCAGTCGCGAGCCGTCTTCCATGGACTGCTCGTAGGCCGTGAGAACGCCATTGCCCGCGCTCGTCGTGAAGGTGAGCCGCTTGCGGAAGGTACCGCGTTCGGGGGCGCCGCGAGTCGCCGTGGCGAAGGTTCGCACGAGAATCTCGCCTTCGCCGCTGAGCAGCTCGATCTGCACGGTCGCTTCGACCACGGTGCCGCGACCCTCCACCTCGAGGGGGCTCGCCACGTAGGCGCCGACGCCGGGCCGCTCGACGAAGACAAGCGGCTCGAAGCTCTCCCAGTGGGCTCGACGCTGGGGCGTCTCGAGCAGGATGCCCTCGCCGCCGAGCGCGTCGAGCGGTTTGCCCTCGAGTTTGAACTCCACCGCGGTGATCGAGCGGAACTGCGTCAGCGTGTAGACGACCTGCGCGACGCGGGAGGTCATCGAGAGCGTACCGCCGCCGGAGGCGAACTCCCGTGAGAGGTCGACGGTCGCGGTCCCTCCGCTTACGGCGATGCCCCGCACGGTGGTGCCCGCCGGCACCGAACTCGTGAGGCCGGCGGCGCGCTCGAAGCTGTTCACGCCGCCGCAAAGCGCATTCATCGCCGCCCGGGCGACTGCAAGAGTCGCCGGGACGCGGCGCTCCGCGCTGGCGAGCTTCTTGCCGTTCAGGAAGTAGGCGAGTACGGTCGTCGTCTCGCCGCTCGCCGGCTCGCCCGTAGGGCTCGGCGTCGGCTCGACCGTGGGTTTCGTGGTCGCGCTGGCCGAGGGCTTCGCGGTCGCGCCGGTCGTGGAGCCGTCCGACCCACCCGCGTCGCAGCCGGCGGCTCCCAGCGCCAGCGCTGTGATCACGGCGAGCACGATCAGGAATGAAGTGCGGTGTGCCATCGGGTCTCCCTGTCTCTGCCTGACGTTGGTGCGCCAACTCGGTCGGCGGCGAAGCCCGGCGCCCCCATGCGGCCTTCCGGCCGACGAGCGCAGATCGTTGCCGCCGGGAGCATCATAGCCGTTCGCGCTCCTCTTAAGCGTTCCGGCTCGAGCGCCGTGAAGCGTGCCGGCTCGAGCGCTGCACGTGGGCGAGGCCCAGGATGACCAGCGCGGCCATCACCGCGGCTCCTTCTCGCTGCTCCGCAATCCGACTGCGAAGATCTGGTGCCCGGTGCGCTCCGCCGGCCGCATCGTCGCGGCACTGCCGCCGGCGACGTCAACTATGAGGCAGCCGGCGGCAGCTTCGCGGCACCGCTGCCGGCGTCTGTGGGCAGCGTCGTTGCTCCTGCGGTCATGTATCCTAATAAGGCCAGGAGCGCCTGCGGTTACCTTGGAGCCCAGGTACACCGCCTTCGCCTGCCCGGTGCACACAGCGGCAAGGCGCAGTCGTTCGGTGCACAGCGCACACCGCCTCCGCCTGCCCGGTGCGCATCGGCAAGGGCCGCACGGTCGTCGGCAAGCGGAAGAGCCAGGGTCACGTCGCGGCCAGGGCTGCGCGCTGCTCGCCTGCGCCAGGTATACGGCCTCCGTGAAGTTCGCCTGCCGCGGCACATGGCGCTTGCGCGTCTTCGCGCGCGTCTATAGTTGATTATTCGCCGACAGATTAAACGGCGCCTGCTCTCAGCGAGCCCTTCGATGTGCACTTGTACCGTGCGCCAGGGCTGGCCGTCAATGACGACAATGGAGGGAAAGGGTAGCACTTGCCCCGCGCGCGGCGGCAGGTCGCGGCAAGGCGGAGCGGTCTCTTACTCTTATATGTAAACAATGATCTCGAGCGAGCGGCGGTGACTCGGGTGGGGCGGGGAGTGGGCTCGGCGAGCAGCTGAGCGCCTGCGACCCGCCCGTCCACGATGAGCCGCCGCAGCCTTGAGCTGAATCGCGCCGCAGGCGCGCGAGCTTCCAGGAGGTGTGGAATGGGATGGACCAGAGACGGCGACATGACGCCCAAGGAGCGGGTACACGCCGCGTACCGTTTTGAGGAGGTCGACCGCGTGCCGGTCTTCACCCGTCACGAAGCTATCGCCCGGCGGGCCCTCGGCATCTCCCTGGAGGAGTGGGCACGCGATGGGGAGCTCTCCGCGAAGGCGCAGATCGCCATGACCGATCTGATCGGCGACGATTGCATCATGGCCTACATCGACAGCTGCGTGGAGTCCGACGGCTTCGGCCAGCGCACGATCTTCACTCGCGATGAGATGCCATACTCGGATCCGAACCAGTTCGTCATCGAGAGCGTCGACGATTACTACAAGCTCGAGCCCTTCGACATCGAGACTGCGCCACGCATCATGGAGACGCTGAAGAAGGTCGACGTGCTCGTCGCCGAGCGCGGCGAGACCCACAGCCTCGTGGGCGAGCCGTACGAGCCCTTCGTGACGCTCGGGAACATGCGTGGCATGCAGCGCCTCCTGGCGGACTGCATCAAGCACCCTGATGCGGTGAAGCATGCTCTCGATGTCGTCACGGACGTCGAGATCGATTACATGAAGGCCCTCGTGGCGCACGGCTGCGACGTCATCAACATCTGCTGGGACTACGGCAACCCGTCGATCATGAGCTCCACTATGTGGATGGAGATGGAGGGCGACTGCATGCGCCGCCTCTACCAGGCGACGCGCGATACGGGCGTCTGGGTGAGCACCCACATGTGCGATCCGCGTCCCTACATCGACCTGGCTTTCGAGATCGGCAACACTGACACCATCCAGAACTGGGCGATGCCCGAGGGCTGCGCCGACTGGGCGGAGTTCAAAGAGAAGTACGGTCGCACCTGGAGCATCACCGGCGGCTGGAACCCCGTCGAGCTGAACTACGCGAGCGAGGAGGAGGTCAAGGCCAAGAGCAAGGATCTCATCCGCGTGCTCGGCGAGGGCAGCGGCCTCGTGCTTGCGCTGGCCTGCGAGTTCCCCTACAACGGCCCGATCATCAACGGTAAGGCCATGGTGGACGCCTCCCGGGAGATGGCAGCGGAGGGCGCCTGAGGGCGAAAGATGAGATGAGCGATGCGCGCTGCGGGCAGATCACCGCAGCTCTCGTATCGCTCGACGGTGAGGGGACCGAGGCGCTCACCGGCGAGGCTCTCGAGGAGGGCCGCGACTCACCGGGCTGAGCGCCGGGTTCCCTGCCGGCCACCGCGGTCGGAGCGGCTCCTTCCTTCTTCCTGCGAGCCTTGCGTCGAAGCGTGCCGAGTGGTAATCATGGGTTGACACGGCTCCTCGGCGCTCGACCGAGACCGCGCCTCGTCGCCCGATCGAGACAGGGAGCACCTGCAACCGAGAGAAAGGACTGCCGGTGAACCCCAAGCCCACAGGGCGCAGCGCCCGCCGTCCCACAGGGCCCAGCGCCTGCCGTCTGCCGTTGCTGGCCCTCTCCTGCTTTCTGCTGCTGCTCATCGCCGCCTCGCCGGCCGCCGCCGCCACCGCTGCCAGCTGGAGCTGGCAGAACCCACTGCCGCAAGGGAACAGCCTCTTCGCCGTCACCTGCGCCGACGCATCCCACGCCTTCGCGGTCGGAGATGCGGGCACGATCCTCGCGACCACCGACGGCGGCACGACCTGGACGGAGCAGAGCTCGGGGACGGCGAAGGACCTCTTCGCCGTCACCTGCGCCGACGCATCCCACGCCTTCGCGGTCGGAGACGACGGCATCATCTTCGCGACCACCGACGGCGGCACGACCTGGACGCCGCAGAGCTCTGGGGCGACGAAGGACCTTAACGCCGTCACCTGCGCCGACGCATCCCACGCCTTCGCGGTCGGAGACGACGGCATCATCTTCGCGACCGTTAATGGCGGCACGACCTGGACGCCGCAGAACTCGGGAACGACGAATGACCTCTACGCCGTCACCTGCGCCGACGAGTATCACGCCTTCGCGGTCGGAGACTTCGGCACGATCCTCGCGACCACCGACGGCGGCACGACCTGGACGGAGCAGAGCTCGGGAGCGACGAAGGACCTCTATTCCGTCACCTGCGCCGACTCATCCCACGCCTTTGCGGTCGGAGACCACGGCACCATCCTTGCGACCACTAACGGCGGCACGACCTGGATGCCGCAGAACTCGGGAACGACGGAGTACTTCCGCTCCGTCACCTGCGCCGACTCATCCTACGCCTTCGCGGTCGGAGACTTCGGCACGATCCTCGCGACCACCGACGGCGGCGAGGCCTGGACGCCGCAGAGCTCGGGAGTGACGAATGACCTCTACGCCGTCACCTGCGCCGACTCATCCCACGCCTTCGCGGTCGGAGACTACGGCACCATCTCAGCGACCACCGACGGCGGCGAGGCCTGGACGCCGCAGAGCTCGGGAGCGACGAATGACCTCAACGCCGTCACCTGCGCCGACTCATCCCACGCCTTCGCGGTCGGACGTGGCGGCACAATTCTCGCGACCACCAACGGCGGTACGACCTGGACGCCGCAGAGTTCGGGAGTGACGAATGACCTCAACGCCGTCACCTGCGCCGACTCATCCCACGCCTTCGCGGTCGGACGTGGCGGCACAATTCTCGCGACCACCAACGGCGGTACGACCTGGACGCCGCAGAGTTCGGGAGTGACGAATGACCTCAACGCCGTCACCTGCGCCGACTCATCCCACGCCTTCGCGGTCGGACGTGGCGGCACAATTCTCGCGACCACCAACGGCGGTACGACCTGGACGCCGCAGAGTTCGGGAGTGACGAATGACCTCAACGCCGTCACCTGCGCCGACTCATCCCACGCCTTCGCGGTCGGACGTGGCGGCACAATTCTCGCGACCACCAACGGCGGTACGACCTGGACGCCGCAGAGTTCGGGAGTGACGAATGACCTCAACGCCGTCACCTGCGCCGACTCATCCCACGCCTTCGCGGTCGGAGACTACGGCACCATCCTTGCGACCACTAACGGCGGCACGACCTGGACGCCGCAGAGCCTGGAGGGGGCAGGTCGCCTGACCGGCGTCGTCTGCGCCGACCCATCCCACGTCTTTGCAGTCGGATCTGATCGGCATGGCGCCGCCACGATCCTCGCGACCACCGACGGCGGCGAGACTTGGGAAGCGCAGAACTTGGGAACGGCGAATGACCTCGCTGCCGTCACCTGCGTCGACGCCTGGACTCTCTGGATGGTCGGAGACGGCGGCACCATCCTGGCGAAGGCGCCTCTGACCAGCGCCTCGACCTACCGCTTCGCCAGGACCCCCAAGGTCCGCTGGAGGAGAACCGACCAGACGGTCAAGTTCACTGCCCGGGGCGGCACCGCTCTCCGCAAGATCCACTACTCCCTGAACGGCGGTAAGACCTGGACGGCCGTCGACGGCGATACCGCCTCGGTGCGCATCAAGAGAGCCGGCTCCTACCGGGTGCAGTTCTACGCCAGCGACGAGCTCGGCAGAGAGGCGACCCACAAGCCCGGCTTCGTCAACATCGACAAGGACAAGCCGACGACCAGGGCGTACAAGGCGTCGGTCCGGCGCGGCAAGGTCGTCAGGCTACGCTACCGGGTGAGTGACGCCCTGCCCAGCTCAGGCTCCGCCCGCTGCGTCCTGCAGATCCGCAAGGGCAAGAAGACGGTGCGCTCGATCAGGCTCGGCACAAAGCGCGTCAACACCGCCCTTACCTACCGCTACCGCGCCCGCCTGGCCAAGGGCCGCTACACCTGGCGGGTGACCGCCACCGACCTGGCCGGCAACCGGGCCAGCAGGATCAGGGCGGCGAGCCTGCGGGTGAGGTGAAAGATCACTGCGGCAAACCTGGCTGTGTGAGGTGAGCCGCCTCCGGCAGGGCTGGCTGAAGCGTTCTGCAGCATGCCCGGCCTCTCAATAGCGGGCCGCCCTTCCTCTTGCGAGGGGGCGGCCCGCCGCTTTTCTGCGTGGCCGGCTCGCGCTTTCTCTTCCGCAGAGCGGCCCGCCGCCTCCCTTGCGTGTCGGCTCGTCGCTGCTCTCTACCGTCGGCAAGCCCGTCGCGTTGCCGGGCAAAGCAAACGCCGCCCCGGTGCGGGGCAGCCTATTTCTCTCTCCCTGCTCCCGCTAATAACACTCGACTCACGCCTGCGAGCCTTGCTCCAGAGCGAGCGGAGTGGTAATCATGAGCCGACACTACACTTCGTCGCCTGATCAACACTACGCCCCGTCGCCTGATCGAGGCGGGTACCTGTAACCGACCAGAAAGGATTGCCGGTGAACCTCAAACCCATGGGGCTCAGCGCTCGCCATCTGCCGCTGCTGGCCCTCTCCTGCCTGTTGCTGCTGCTCATCGCTGCCGCGCCGGCGGCAGCCGCTGGCGCCGGCTGGAGGTGGCAGAACCCGCGGCCGCAGGGGAACACCCTCAACGGTGTCGCCGGCGCTGACGCAGAACACGCCTTCGCGGTCGGCATCTTCGGCACCATCCTCGCGACCACCGACGGCGGCCAGAACTGGACGGCACAGAACCCGGGGACGGATGAGCGCCTCAACGCCGTCGCCTGCACCGACGCAGAGCACGCCATCGCGGTGGGAGAGGGCGGCATGATCCTGGCGACCGGCAACGGGGGCACGAGCTGGGCGCCCCAGACCTCGGGGACGACGAACCCCCTCTACGGCATTAGCTTCTCCAGCCCAAGCCACGGCTGGGCGGTCGGATTTGGCGGTACGATCCTCGCGACCACCGACGGCGGCGCGACCTGGAGGCCGCAGACTTCAGGGACGAAGAGTTCCCTCTATGGCGTCACCTGCACCAGTGCAAACCACGCTTGCGCGGTCGGCTACAACTTGACCAAGGATCGCGCCATCATCCTCGTGACCGACGACGGCGGCGCGACCTGGACGGTGAAGGACTTGGAGTGGAAGGGCCACCTCAACGGCGTCACCTTCTCCAGCCCAAGCCACGGCTGGGCGGTCGGATTCAATGAATGGCAGGATCGCGGCGCCATCCTCGTGACCGACGACGGCGGCGCGACCTGGACGGCGCAGGCCTCGGGGACGACGATGGATCTCTCCGGCGTCACCTGCACCGACGCAAGCAACGTCTACGCGGTCGGATTCAGCCCAGACACAAATCGCGGCGTCATCCTCGTGACTACCGACGGCGGCACGACCTGGGAGACGAAGGACTCGGGGAAGACGGATTCGCTCTTCGGCGTCACCCTCGCCGGCGAGTCCGGCGCCTTCGCGGTCGGGCGTGACGGCACGATCTTCGCGACCACCGACAGCGGCGCGACCTGGGTGGAGCAGAGCTCGGGGACGACGGACAGCCTCGCCGACGTCGCCTGCACCGACGCCAATAATGCCTTTGCGGTCGGATACGACTGGTTGGTGGATAGCAGCACCATCGTCGCCACCACGAACGGCGGCACAGAGTGGACGGAACAGGACCCGGGGACGACGGGCCCCCTCAACGGCGTCGCCTGCGCCGGCGAATCCGGCGCCTTCGCGGTCGGCGACAACGGCACCGTCCTCGCGACCACCAACGGCGGTGATAACTGGGCGAAGCAGGACCCGGGGACGACGAAAGACCTCCTCGGTGTGGCCTTCTCCGACTCAGACCGCGGCTGGGCTGTCGGAAACGACGGCACCATCCGCGCAACCGTTAACGGCGGCACGGAGTGGACGGAGCAGGACTCGGGGACGACGGCGCACCTCCCCGGCGTTGCCTGCGCCGACGATAATAATGCCTTCGCGGTGGGCGCTTCGGGCACCATCCTCGCGACCACGGACGGCGGCGCGACCTGGACGGAGCAGGACTCGGGGACGACGGCGAACCTCCTGGACGTCACGTGCGCCGACGATAATAATGCCTTCGCGGTGGGCGCCTCGGGCACCATCCTCGCGACCACCAACGGCGGCGCGACCTGGACGGCGCAGACCTCGGGGACGGACGAGCCCCTCAACGCCGTTGACTGCGCCGACGCAACCCACGCCTTCGCGGTCGGAGAGGGCGGCACCATTCTCGCGACCAGCGACGGCGGCAAGAACTGGACGCAGCAGAGGTCGAGGACACCGTACGCCCTCTACGGCGTCGCCTGCGCCGACGCAACGCGCGCTTTCGCCGCCGGGGACAGTGGTGCCATCCTGGGGTTCACCGCTCCCGACACCCCCCTCACTAGCGCCTCGACTTACCGCTTCGCCAAGACCCCCAAGGTCGGCTGGAAGAGAACCAAGCAGACGGTCAAGTTCACCGCCCAGGGCGGCGAAGCTCCGTACAAGATCCACTACTCCTTGAACGGCGGCAGGACCTGGACGGTCGTCAACGGCGATACCGCCTCGGTGCACATCACGAAAGCCGGCTCCTACCGGGTGCAGTTCTTCGCCAGCGACGAAGTCGGCAATGAGGTGATCCACAAGCCCGGCTTCGTCAACATCGACACGGCCAAGCCGACGACCAGGGCGTACAAGGCGTCGGTCCGGCGCGGCAAGGTTGTCAGGCTGCGCTACCGGGTGAACGACGCCCTGCCCAGCTCAGGCTCCGCCCGCTGCGTCCTGCAGATCCGCAAGGGCAAGAAGACGGTGCGCTCGATCAGGCTCGACAGAAAGCCCGTCAACACCGCGCTTACCTACCGCTTCCGCGCCCGCCTGGCCAAGGGCCGCTACACCTGGCGGGTGACCGCCACCGACCTGGCCGGCAACCGGGCCAGCAGGATCACGGCGGCGACCCTGCGGGTGAGGTGAGCCATCTCCGGCAGCGCTGACCGAGAGCGCCCTGCCATGTGTCCGGCCTCTCCGCAGCGGGCCGCCCTTCCTCTTCGGAGGGGCGGCCCGCCACCCGTCGGAGCGGCCCTTTTCCTCTCTTTCTCCTTGCATGCCTTGCTCTAGAGCGCGCCGAGTGATAATCATGGGTCGATACTGCGTCTCGTCGCTCGATCGAGACGGGAGCATCTGCAACCGACAGAAAGGACTGCCGGTGAACCTCAAGCCCACCGGGCGCAGCGCCCGCCGCTCCATGGGGCTCAGCGCTCGCCATCTGCCGCTGCTGGCCCTCTTCAGCCTTCTACTGCTGCTCATCGCAGCTGCGCCGGCCTCCGCCGCCGGCTGGAGCTGGCAGAACCCCCTGCTGCAGGGGAACAACCTCAATGGCGTCGCCTGCGCCGGCACATCTCACGCCATCGCGGTCGGCGACTACGGCACCATCCTTGCGACCATCGACGGCGGCCAGAACTGGATGCCACAGGCTTCGGGGACGACGAAGTATCTCACCGCCGTCGCCTGCGCCGGCACATCTCACGCCATCGCGGTCGGAGAGGGTGGCACCATCCTCGTGACCACGAACGGCGGCGCGACCTGGACGAAGCAGGGTTCAGGGACGACGAGGAATCTCACCGGCATCGCCTGTGTCGATGAACTTCGCGCCATCGCGGTTGGAGACTACGGCACCATTCTCGCCACCATCGACGGCGGCAAGAGCTGGACAGACCAGAGTGCGGAGGACATGACGTCGGATCTCTTCGCCGTCACCTGTGCCGACGCACAGCACGCCTTCGCGGTCGGATACGACGGCATCATCCTCGTGACCACCAATGGAGGCACGACTTGGGAGAAGCAGGAAGCGGGGGTGATGATGGAGCTCCACGGCATCGCCTGCGCCGATACAAGCAACGCCTTCGCGGTCGGATACAATTGCACCACAGAGAAGAGCACCATCCTCGCGACTACCGACGGCGGCGGGAGTTGGGAAGAATACGGCTTGGGGACGAGGGCTCCCCTCTTTGGCGTCACCTGCGCCGACGAATCCCACGCCTTCGCGGTCGGAGACGACGGCACGATCTTCGCGACCGCCGACGGCGGCGAGAGCTGGGAAGAACAGACGTCGGGGACGGCGGATTTCCTCTTTGGCGTCACCTGCGCCGACGAATCCCACGCCTTCGCGGTCGGATATGGCGGCACCATCCTCGCGACCGCCGACGGCGGCACGCATTGGGCGGAATACAGCTCGGGGGTGACGGATACCCTCACCGACGTCACCTGCGCCGACGCAGAGCACGCCTTCGCGGTCGGATACGATGGCGCCATCGTCGCGACCACGGACGGCGGCACGACCTGGGCGCCGCAGGAGTCGGGGACGGCGGTGCGTCTCAATAGCATCGCCTGCGCCGACGCATTGCACGCCTTCGCGATCGGATATGACTGGGCCACGACGTTAAAGCCCACCATCCTCACGACCGCCGACGGCGGCACGACCTGGGAGCCGCAGGACTCGGGGACGGAGGAGTACCTCTCCGATGTCGCCTGCGTCAGCACATCCCATGCCTTCGCGGTCGGATGGGAAGGCACTATCCTCGTGACCACGAACGGCGGCACGACCTGGGCGCCGCAGGACTCGGGGACGACGAAGAGCCTCTCCGACGTCGCCTGCGCCGACGCACAGAACGCCTACGCGGTCGGATGGGACTACGACACGGATAGCAGCATTATCCTCGCGACCGCCAACGGCGGCCAGAGCTGGACAGAGCAGACCCCGGAGACGACGGCGCGTCTCACCGGCGTCGCCTGCGCCGACGCAACCCGCGCCTTCGTGGTCGGATACGATCCTGGCGCGAACAAGGGTGTCATCCTCGCGACCACCGATGGCGGCAAGAACTGGACGAAACAGGACTCGAGGACGACGGAGGGGCTCACCGGCGTCGCCTGCGCTGACGCATTGCACGCCTTCGTGGTCGGACACGACGGCACGATCCTGACGACCAGCGACGGCGGCAAGAACTGGACCGCGCAAGCCTCGGGAACCAGAAACAAGCTCAACGCTGTCGCCTGCGCCGACGCAGCCCACGCTTTCGCAGTCGGAGACGGCGGCACCATTCTGGGGTTCACCGCCCCCGACACCCCCCTCACCAGCGCCTCGACTTATCGCTTCGCCAGGACCCCCAAGGTCGGCTGGAAGAGAACCAACCAGATAGTGAAGATCACGGCCCAGGGCGGCACCGCCCTCCGCAAGATCCACTACTCCCTGAACGGCGGCAGGACCTGGACGGCCGTCAACGGCGATACCGCCTCAGTGCGCATCACGAAAGCCGGCTCCTACCGGGTGCAGTTCTACGCCAGCGACGAGCTCGGCAGAGAGGCGACCCACAAGCCCGGCTTCGTCAACATCGACAAGGACAAGCCGACGACCAGGGCGTACAAGGCGTCGGTCCGGCGCGGCAAGGTCGTCAGGCTACGCTACCGGGTGAGTGACGCCCTGCCCAGCTCAGGCTCCGCCCGCTGCGTCCTGCAGATCCGCAAGGGCAAGAAGACGGTGCGCTCGATCAGGCTCAGCAGAAAGCCCGTCAACACCGCGCTCACCTACCGCTACCGCGCCCGCCTGGCCAAGGGCAGCTACACCTGGCGGGTGACCGCCACCGACCTGGCCGGCAACCGGGCCAGCAGGATCAGGGCGGCGACCTTGACTGTGAGGTGAGCCGCCTTCGGTGGCGCTGAAGCGCTTCGGCACGCCCTGCTTGAAAGCGTCTCGCCGCATGCCCGGCCTTTCGCGGCGGGCCGCCTCCAGCGGCGCTGAGGCGCCCTGCCGTATCCCGGCTCTTCACGGCGGGCCGCCCTTCCTCTTCCGAGGGGCGGCCCGCCGTTTCTTCCGCAGGCGGCGGCCCGCCGCTCTTCGTACTAACACTCCACTCACGTTTGCGAACTATGCGCCAAGGCAATCTGAAATGAATACGGAGTGATTTTTGATACTGGATCGATGATGCGCCTCGTCGCACGATCCAGACGGGGTGCATCTGCAACCGAGGGGGAAAGGACTGCCGGTGAACCCCAAATCCACATCCACAGGGTCCAATGCTCGCTATCCCACGGGGCCCAATGCCCGCCATCCCACAGGGCTCAGCGCCCGCCACTTGCTGCTGCTGCTGCTGCTGGTCCTCTCCTGCCTTCTCCTGCTGCTCGTCGCCGCCTCGCCCGCCGCCGCCATCGTCGCCGGCTGGAGCTGGCAGAATCCATTGCCGCAGGGGAATAGCCTCAACGCCGTCGCCTGCGCCGACAAATCCCGTGCCTTCGCGGTCGGAGATGACGGCACCATCCTCGCGACCGCCGACGGCGGCAAAAGCTGGACGCCGCAGATCTCGGGGACGACGGCGTACCTCACCGCCGTCGCCTGCGCCGACGAATCTCACGCTTTCGCGGTCGGATACGATAACGACACGTATGAGGGCCTCATCCTCGCGACCAGCAACGGCGGCCAGAGCTGGACGAGGCAGACCTCGGGGACGACTCATTACCTCACCGCCGTCACTTGCGTCGACGAATCCCACGTCTTCGCAGTCGGATATGGCGGCACCATCCTCGCGACCAGCAACGGCGGCCAGAGCTGGACGAGGCAGACCTCGGGGACGATGGACTCCCTCTTCGCCGTCGCCTTCACCGACGCAAGCCACGGCTGGACGGTCGGCTCCTTCGGCACCATCCTCGCGACCACCGACGGCGGCGCGAGCTGGACGGAGCAGACCTCGGGGACGATGAAATACCTCACCGCCGTCACCTGTGCCAACGCAACGCGCGCCTTCGCGGTCGGAGATGAGGGCGCGATCCTGGCGACCACCAACGGCGGCAAGAGCTGGAAGAAGCAGAGCGCGGGAACGACGAGCCCCCTGCGCGCCGTCACCTGTGCCAACGCAACGCGCGCCTTCGCGGTCGGAGATGAGGGCACGATCCTGGCGACCACCAACGGCGGCCAGAGCTGGAAGAAGCAAGGCGCGGGAACGACGAACTCCCTGCGCGCCGTCGCCTGCGCCGATGCATCTCGCGCCTTCGCGGTCGGATATGGCGGCACGATCCGCGCGACCACCAACGGTGGCAAGAGCTGGAAGGCGCAGAGTTCGGGGACGACAAGCTCGCTCTACGGTGTCGCCTGCGCCGATGCATCACGCGCCTTCGCGGTCGGAGCCAATGGCACGATCCTGGCGACCACCAACGGCGGCCAGAGCTGGAAGAAGCAGGGCGCGGGAACGACGAACTCCCTGCGCGCCGTCGCCTGCGCCGATGCATCTCGCGCCTTCGCGGTCGGATATGGCGGCACGATCCGCGCGACCACCAACGGTGGCAAGAGCTGGAAGGCGCAGAGTTCGGGGACGACAAGCTCGCTCTACGGTGTCGCCTGCGCCGATGCATCACGCGCCTTCGCGGTCGGAGCCAATGGCACGATCCTGGCGACCACCAACGGCGGCCAGAGCTGGAAGAAGCAGGGCGCGGGAACGACGAACTCCCTGCGCGCCGTCGCCTGCGCCGATGCATCTCGCGCCTTCGCGGTCGGATATGGCGGCACGATCCGCGCGACCACCAACGGTGGCAAGAGCTGGAAGGCGCAGAGTTCGGGGACGACAAGCTCGCTCTACGGTGTCGCCTGCGCCGATGCATCACGCGCCTTCGCGGTCGGAGCCAATGGCACGATCCTGGCGACCACCAACGGCGGCCAGAGCTGGAAGAAGCAGGGCGCGGGAACGACGAACTCCCTGCGCGCCGTCGCCTGCGCCGATGCATCTCGCGCCTTCGCGGTCGGATATGGCGGCACGATCCGCGCGACCACCAACGGTGGCAAGAGCTGGAAGGCGCAGAGTTCGGGGACGACAAGCTCGCTCTACGGTGTCGCCTGCGCCGATGCATCACGCGCCTTCGCGGTCGGAGCCAATGGCACGATCCTGGCGACCACCAACGGCGGCCAGAGCTGGAAGAAGCAGGGCGCGGGAACGACGAACTCCCTGCGCGCCGTCGCCTGCGCCGATGCATCTCGCGCCTTCGCGGTCGGATATGGCGGCACGATCCGCGCGACCACCAACGGTGGCAAGAGCTGGAAGGCGCAGAGCTCGGGGACGACGACCTGCCTCTACGGTGTCGCCTGCGCCGATGCATCCCACGCCTTCGCGGTCGGAGATGAGGGCGCGATCCTGGCGACCACCGACGGCGGCAAGAGCTGGAAGGCGCAGAGCTCGGGGACGACGCATGCCCTCAACGGCATCGCCTGCGTCGACAAATCCCACGCCTTCGCGGTCGGATACGATCGCGACACGTATGAGGGCATCATCCTCGCAACCACCGACGGCGGCAAGAGTTGGACCGCGCAGAGCTCGGGGGTGTCGCAAACCCTCTACGGCATCGCCTGCGCCGACAAAACCCACGCTTTCGCGGTCGGTTATAAGGGCACCATCCTCGCGACCGCGGATGGCGGCAAGAGCTGGACGGCGAAGATCTCGGGGACGATGAACACTCTCTACGCCGTCGCCTGCGCCGACGCATCTCACGCCTTCGCCGTCGGGCATGAGGGCACGATCCTGGCGACCACCAATGGCGGCGAGAGCTGGACGGAGGAGCACTACGCGGTGACGAATAACATCCTCACCGCCGCCACCCGCGCCGACGAATCCCACGCTTTCGCGGTCGGATACGGCGGCATGATCCTGGCGATGGCCGGCCCGGATGCTCTCACGAGCTCTCCTCGACCGGCAGCCTCGCCGTGAATGACAGGATCGCCTGGAAGATAACCAGCCGGACGGTCAAGATAACAGTCACAGCCCAGGGCGGCGCGGCTCGACGTCGCACGTTCGAGCTGCGGCCGGCCTGGCGTGAGGGCATCTCGGCGACTCGGTGTGGGGAGGAGGCGTGGTGGAAGCGGGCAGAGTTGGATGCTTCATCGGGCTTACGACCACCGATCTCATCTACCGTCTTGAGCGGCGCCTCCGGCCCGACGAGAAGATGGAGGCCGAGGAGGTCTGGATGGGCGCCGGCGGTCCTGCCGCGAACGCGGCCGCGACCTTCGCGCTCCTCGGCGGCACCGCGCACCTCGTCACTGCCGTGGGCGACAGCCCCTGGGCGCCCACGGCGGTCGGCGACCTCGAGGCGTGCGGTGTACGCATCCACGATCGGGCGCTTTCGGGGTCGCTTCCCGTATCCAGCGTGCTGCTGCCGGGGCCGGGCGAGCGCCAGGTAGTGTCCGCCAACCGGCGTTTCATCCGGGTGTCGACGGGGCCGCCGCCCGGTCTCCCCGAGGATGTGGATATCTTCATGGTCGACGCTCACTTCCCCGAGCTCGTGCGCAGCTTGCTGGTGCGCGCGGAGGCTCCCGTCGTCTTCGATCCGGGCAGCCCCAAGCCCGGCGTGGCGGCCGTGCTGCCGCTGGCGACGACGGTGGTGGGCTCCGCCATGTCGCGGCGCGATGACCCCGTGGAGCAGGTGCTCGACGAGTGGCGGCGGCTGGGCGTGCGGGAATGCGCCGTCACCCGCGGCGCCCGCCCGATCCACGCCTTCGACGGCTCTCGTTTCGACGTTGCCGTGCCTGCCGTGCCCGCCGTCGATACGCTGGGCGCCGGCGACGTGCTGCACGGCGCGCTCGCCTATGGTCTCGCCGCAGGCTGCGGCTTCCGGCAGGCGCTGCGTACGGCGGCAGGTGTCGCCGCGGAGTCGTGCCGCTACCTCGGTCCACGGCGCGGCGTGGAGGCATGCGGCGGGACCTTATTTCCCGTATAATTGCAGGGATAAGCGAGATCGTCGCAGCCTCCGGTCTCCCCATGTGAGCTCCGTTCTGTCATGCCCTCGAGGCGTGGTCTGGGGCGCTGTGGGCAGGCCGGGCGCGTACCTAGAAGTGTCGCCTCCCTCCTCGCCGAGGGCGTGCCGCGGAAGCCGGCCGCAAGGGCACCCACCACGGATTCTGGAGGGCAGAGACGGTGTATTCGGTCGGAGACAAGGTCGTGTGCGCGTCCCATGGCGCCGGCAAGATCGTGAGCGTTGAGCAGAGGCAGACGCTCGGCCGGTTGCGTGAGTACCTGGTCATCACTATCCCACACAGTCGCATGACGGTCATGATCCCAGTGGAGAACGCGGAGTTCCGCCTGCGCAAGGTCATCTCCGCCGGTGCGGTCGAGGAGGTGCTCGGTATCCTGCGTTGCGGCACCCTGAAGCTGCCTGAGAGATGGCACGACCGCTCCAAGTGCATCCGTGAGAAGCTCGGTACCGGCGACATTCATGAGGTCGCCGAGGTCGTCCGGTACCTCGCCGTGCGCGACGCCGACAAGGGTCTCGCCCTCGGTGAGAGGCAGCTCTACAAGAAGGCCAAGGGGATCCTCGCCAGCGAGATCATGTACGCTCGCGACCTCAGCGCCGTGGAAGCAGCAGCGCTCGTCGAGAATGTGCTCGGTGTCACGCACGTTTAGAGGCCGGCGCGCGGGGTACCGCCTCACCTCTGCTCTGCGCTAAGGTTCAGCGGGCAACTGCCGTCGCGCTGCTCTTGGCCAGGCCGCTCAGCATGCCCTGTGAGGTGACGCAATGATCGAGACGCATCTGCGTAAATGGTGCCAGACGGTCAAGCTCGGGCTGGTCAAGGTGATGTGCGACCTGTTCCCCGAGGAGACCTTCAAGACGTCCTACTCGATTCTCGAAGGCGTCTTCTGCAATCTGGACGGCTCCATCCTCTCCACCCGTGAGGTAAAGCGGATCGACGACGAGCTCAGGCGGTGGATAGCGAGGGATACTCCGATCCGGGAGCTTGGCAGGCGCGACGGCTATTACCACTACGAGGTGGAGGGCTGTGAGGTCAGAGCCGTCTATCCGGCGCTCCTGCAGCCCTCGATGGTGGAGTCCTGTGCGATCATCCCGTTCTCCTACGGCTTCATCGTCGATTTCGGCGACATGGGGCGGGGGGAGGGCGTGCCACTGATCCTGCCGCTTCGTCTCTCGGAGGCGCACGAGGAGAACCAGCTCTGGCTGGACAGGATCGACATCGAGGAGGTCGCCGACGTCAACGACCTGATCTCCAGCGGTCGCCATCTGAAGCTCATCGGCCTCGCCGAGGCCTTCCACGAGAAGCGCATCTCCGACATCGCCGACCAGATCCTGCGGCAGCGCCGCGCACTGCGTGTGCTGCTCATCTCCGGCCCTTCCTCGTCCGGGAAGACCTCCTTCCTGCAGCGGTTGTGCACGCAGCTCGAGGTCAACGGGCTGCGCCCGGTCGGCCTCTCGCTCGACGACTACTTCCTCGATCGGGAGCAGACCCCGCGGGGCGCCGACGGCGACTACGATTTCGAGACCTTCGAGGCCCTCGATGTCCCGCTGCTCCAGCGTCATGTGAGTCGGCTCGTTGCCGGGGGCGCCGTGGAGGTACCTTCCTTCGACTTCGTAGTCGGCAAGCGCACGGGCCAGACGAGCCCCCTGCGGGTGGGCGCCAGGGAGATTCTGGTCATCGAGGGCATCCACGCGCTCAACCCCGATCTCGTCGGCGACATCAACCGCAGCTCCCTCTTCAAGATCTACGTGAGCGCGCTGGGCGGGCTCAACATCGATATGGTCAACCGCATCCCGACGACCGAGATGCGGCTCCTGCGCCGGTTGGTGCGGGACGTCAGGGACCGGGGAATCTCTGCGGAGGAGACGATCACGAGGTGGGGCAGTGTACGCCGCGGCGAGTACGAGCACGTCTTCCGCTTCCAGGAGGACGCCGACGTGATGTTCAACTCTAGCCTGTTGTACGAGCTCAACGCCCTGAGGCCGCTCGCGGAGGGCGTGCTGGGGGAGTTGCCGGAAGACAGTCCGGCCGCCGAAACGGGGGAGAGGCTGCTGAATCTGCTTACGTTTTTCGACCCGATCAACGTCTCGAAGGTCCCGTTCAACTCGATCCTGAGGGAGTTCATCGGCGGCAGCATCTACTTCGATGCGAGATGACGGCGGCACGACGCGCGAGCCCGGAGGGGCGCGACGACCGAGGGAGTCCATGATGCGATTGAAGATCGGGGTCCTTATCTCGGGGAGCGGTACGAATCTGCAGGCGATCATCGACCGGATCGCTGCGGGAGGCCTTGACGCCGAGATCACCGTAGTGATCTCCAGCAAGCCTGGCGCGTACGGGTTGCAGCGTGCCCGGGAGGCGGGCGTGCCCGCCGTGGCGCTGGAGCCTGCCGGCTTCGACGGGCCGGCCGCCTACAACGCGGCGCTCGCGAAGACCCTCAGGGAGGCAGGAGCGCAGCTCGTTGTGATGGCCGGGTACATGCGCCTGCTCGGCGCCGAGGTTCTCGAGGCCTACCCGGACCGCGTCATCAATCTGCATCCGGCGCTGCTGCCGTCGTTCAAGGGCGAGCAGGGGATACGGGATGCGTTCGACTACGGCGTGAAGGTCACGGGAGTGACCGTGCACTTCGCCGACGGCTCCTACGACACGGGCGCCATCATCGCCCAGCGCCCGGTGGTGGTCGAGGAGGGGGACACGGTCGAGACGCTCGAGGCGCGGATCCACGCCGTCGAGCACGAGCTGCTGCCCGAAGTGATCGGGCTGATCGCGGAGGGTCGCGTCAGCCGCGAAGGCCATCGCGTGCGCATCGCGCCCAAGGCCTGAGCCGGCGCTGCGGGGCGCTAGGCGTTCCAGTCGCCGCGGAAGCCGGCCACGAAGGCCCTGAAGACGGCTCGGTGCCGGCGGCGCAGCGCCTCTCGCTCCGGGCCTTCGTACAGCCTGTCGTACTCCGCCATCCCGTGCGCGAGGGCCCAGGCCGCGTGCAGGATCGCGAAGAGATCCTGGTCGTCGCGGGCGGTCAGCGCGCCGCTGGCGTGCGCCGACTCGGCCAGGCGGAACATGCGGGCCACGAACTCGTTGGGCCGTCGCGCCGCGCGGAAGTTGGGGGCGATGATGGCGGCGGTCGTGAGCAGCAACCCCCGCTCGCCGGGGTGTATAGAGGCGTAGTCGAGGTAGGCAAGGCACATCTCTACAAGCTGCTCGTCGGGAGGCAGATCGTCGGGGACGCTGCGCATGTGCGCGCCGAGGCGCTCGAGTCCGCGCTCCGCGAGGGCGTTGAAGATCTCCTGCTTGCTCGAGAAGTACCGGTAGAGGGACGCCGGGTTGCCGAAGCCGGCGCGCCTGGCCAGATCGTGGAGGTTGACGGCGTCGACGCCGCCCTCCGTGATGATCTCGGTCGTCGCGTCGAGGATCTCGTTGCGGGTGCGGGCGCGCATGGCCGCGCGTCGGCCGGCGCGCGTCACGTGGAGTCCTCGGAGGGCGCGCCGGCCTTCACCGCGTGGCCCTCGATGTGGATGCGCGGCAGCCACTCGAGCCAGCGCGGCAGCCACCAGTAGCGGTCGCCGATCAGCGCGATGAGCGCCGGCGCCACGATCACGCGGATCATGAACGCGTCGAGCATGACGGCGACGGCGAGCCCGAAGCCCAGCTGCTGCAGCACCACGAGGTCGCCGCTGCCCATGCCGACGAAGACCGCCACCATGATCAGCGCCGCTCCCGTGATGATCCCTGCCGTGGACTGCAGGCCGAATACGACGGCGTCGTGGCTGTCGTGTCTCTCGGTCCAGCGCTCGCGGATGCGGCTCAGGAGGAATACCTGGTAGTCCATGCTGAGCCCGAAGAGCACGCAGAACATGAGCAGCGGCACCCACGACTCGATCGCCTCGACGGGCGTGATGCCGAGGAGCGCCGCGCCCCAGCCCCGCTGGAACACGAGCGTGAGCACGCCGTAGGCGGCGCCCACCGACAGCAGGTTCATGAGGATGGCTGTCAGGGACACGGCTATGGAGCGGAAGGCGAGGAGCAGGAGCACGAAGCTGAGGAGCAGCACAACGCCGATGACGATGGGCATGTACTCGGTCGTGATACTGAGGGAGTCGATCTGGGTGGCGGTGGCGCCCCCGACGTACACCTCGGCCGGGGCGTTCGCGAAGACCTCCGGCACGATCTCGTCCCTGAGGGCCGTGACGGCCGTCTCGGCCTCCTCCGACATCGCATCGGCATCCTGGACGGACTGCACGACGACGAGCTCTCCGTCGGCGCTCGTCGAGACGCCCGTAGGTGTGAAACGACCGTCGTCGGTGAGCTTCGTTGCCAGGCGCTTCAGCGCCCGCTGCACGCTTTTGTCGGCGACGTCGCCGGCGACGACTACGCTCACCGGCTCGCCCATGCCGGCGGCGAAGTCGCGCTGGAGCATGTCGAGGCCGCGCTTGGATGTGTAGTGCGACGGGAATGAATCGGCGCTGAAGCCTCCGCTCTTCATCGTGAGAGCCGGCGCGGCGAGGGCGAGCAGCAAGACGCCGCCGATCGCGAGATTGAGCGCCGGGCGCCGCATCGTCCAGCGCGCAGCCTTGCTCCACCAGCTGCGCTCGGCGTCGCGTCGCTCGTAGCGGCGCAGCCACGGCATCGGCAATGCGTCCACCTTGTCGCCGAGGAGCGTGAGCAGGGCCGGCAGCAGTGTGAGCGCCGCCGCCACCGCGGTTGACGCGGCGGCCATGGCTCCGACGCCGAGGCTGGTGAAGATCGAGAGCGGCACGATGAACATGCCGACCAGAGAGAGCACCACCGTCATGCCGCTGAAGAAGACCGCGTTCGAGGCCGTTGCCGACGTGGCGCCGATCGCCGCCACCTTGTCCAGCCCATCGCGCCGCTCTTCCCGGTACCTCGAGATGATGAACAGCGAGTAGTCGATGCCCAGGGCAAGCCCGGTGGCGGTAAGGATGTTGAGCGCGAAGATGGACAGATCGAAAACGTTGCCGACGAGCACCGTGAGCGCGAGGGCGACGAGGATCGAGAAGCCAGCGAGGAGCAGTGGCAGCCCGGCGGCGACGAGGGTGCCGAAGACGATCACGAGGATGATGAGCGCGACGGGGACGCCGATGAGCTCTCCGCGTTGCAGATCCTCGCCGGCGAGATGCTGGGCGTCGATGCTGAGCGAAGCCGCACCGGTGATCGCCGCCTCGAACTGAGGCTTCGCGTTCACCTGGTCGACGAGCCGGTGGAGTCCATCCAGATGGTTGACGGCTTCATCTACCGGGGAGGCCAGCTCCACCTTCATGATCACACTGTGCCGGTCGTCCGAGGTGAGCGCGTTGCGTGTTCTCTTGTCGAGGCCCTTGTCGTAAACGCACAGAACTTCCGCTACCTCGGAGGCGGGCAGGGCGGCGATTCGCTCGCGCAAGTCGACGACCTGACGCCGGAACGCCGGATCGTCGACGGTGAGCTTGCTGCTGCGGACGACGACGACCTCGCTGACGTGATCGTTGAGTGTCCCGACGGAGGTCAGGGCGTCGCTCAGCTTCCCGGCGCCGCTGGAGGTGCGGGCGAGGCCCTTGCTGAGGCGGGTAGCGCCGGAGGCGACGCCGCCGGTGCCCGCCGCTACTTTTCCGGCGCCGGCGGCCGCTCCGCTCACGCCGGTGCTGACCTGGGCAGAGCCGGCGGCGAGCTGCTGCGAGCCGGCGGCGAGCTGCTGCGAGCCGGCGGCGGCCGAGGCGACTCCGCCGGCGAGCTCCTGGCTTCCGGAGGCGAGCTTGCCCATGCTCTGGTCGAAGGTGCGCGCTCCCGATGCCGACTTCGCGAGGCCTGCTTCGAGCGCTTGCGCGCCGAAGGCGAGCTTCGACGCTCCGGAGGCGAGAGCTTTTGCGCCGCTCGCGACCGAGGAGACGCCGGCGGAGGCGGAGGCCAGCCCCGAGGCCAGCCCCGAGGTGCCGGCCGCCAGCTCTCCGGAGAGGCCGATGATCTGCTGGTAGGTTGCGTCTCCGGCGGCCTCCGGGTGTGCATTGGCGTAGGCGGCGATCAGCGCTTGCAGGTTGCTGGCAGCGGCCTGGAGCCCGCCGGCGGCCGTGGCGGCGTCCTGGACACCGGCCGCCGCCGCTCCGGCGCCGCTGGCGAGGTCGCCGGCGCCGCCTGCGACATTCGCGGCGGCGGCGGACAGTTTCGCGCTGCCGCCGGAGAGCTTCGCCAGCCCGGCGGCGAAACCGCCGGTCGCGTTGCTGGCCTGCGCGATGCCCGAGCTCAGGCTCGCCGCTCCCTGTGCGGCGCCGGCGAGGCCCCGGCTCAGAGAGCCGGCCCCGGCGCCGGCCGAGCTGGCGCCGCCGCTCACCTGCTTCGCTCCCTTCGTCAGCTTGCGCAGCCCGCGCTCGAGCTCGCGTGCTCCAGATGAGAGCTTCCGTGATCCTCGGGCGAGCTTCCGGGCGCCCCGCTCGGCGCTGCCGATGCCGTCGGCGAGCTGCTGCACCGAGGCCCCGGCCTGGGTCAGCGAGTCGCCGCCGGGGCCGCCGTGATCGCGGATCAGTGTGGCGGCCCTCTCCGAGTCCGGCTGGCCGAGAAACTTGACCGACGACGTGAAGACGTCGCCCCACAGGAGGTAGACGGTCGCCGCGGCGGCGAGGGCGAGCGCCCACGCGGCTATTGTCAACCACGGGTGCCGGGCGCAGGCGAGCGCGAGGCGTTGAGTGAAGCCGGTTCCGTGTATGCTCATATGTGGAGCGCTGCCTCTCTGCGGATGTCGCGACATTGTCGCAAACGTACATCGTGGTCGCAAACGCTTTTTGCAGTATGGGCGACGGATCCGCTTGTCGCAAGCGTTACGCGGTACGATGTATCTGCGCGGCGTTCGCCTTGCCTGCTGTGTCTAACCCTTTTTAGTGCGGGCGGAAACAGGAAAGAAGCCTCAAAGGCGGTTGCTTCTGCTAGGCTGCGATAGAGAGGTGCGATCGGTCTGCTGAGGAGGCGGTTGCGGCACGCCTGGTGGAGTCGTTTCGGCCTCGCTGCACAGGTGCCGCCCGGATTCTCTCCGGGGCAGTTACGGACGGTAGAAGACGCTGGGCTTCGATCTGGAAGGAGTGCGAGTGAACCGAGTGAAGGGCAAGAAGCGGATCGGGGTGCTTACCGGCGGCGGTGACGTTCCCGGTCTCAACCCGGCGATCCGGGGCGTCGTGTTTCGCGCGGAGCAGGAAGGCTACGAGGTGCTCGGCTTCCGTCGGGGCTGGGCCGGGCTCATCGAGATCGACCGCGAGAAGGGCGCCGACAACAGCGCCGCCGTCTCGGTCCTGGGGCAGCGTCTCGCCGATCAGCACGCGCGCACGGGCGGCACGTTCCTGCACACATCGCGGACTCGGCCGAGCAGCGTGCCGGCCGCGGATGTACCCGAGCACCTGCGGGGCGCCTATCAGGCGGAGAAGAACGACCTCACGCCGGAGGTCGTCGCCAATCTCGAGCACCTGGGCGTCGACGCCCTGGTGGCCATCGGTGGAGACGACACGCTGAGCTACGCCGTGGAGCTGGGCCGTCATGGCGTGCCCATCATCGCCATCCCCAAGACGATGGACAACGACGTGCCCGGCACCGACTACTGCATCGGCTTCTCCACCACGGTCAGCCGGACGATCGCCATGGCCAAGCAGCTGCGCACCTGCGCGGCCAGCCACGAGCGCATCATGGTGCTCGAGATCTTCGGCCGGTACGCGGGCTTCACGGCGCTCGTCCCGACCTGGGCCGGCGCCGCCGACCGCTGCGTTATCCCTGAGCACGAGTTCGACTCCGAGCAGCTCACGCGCCTGCTCGTGGAGGACCGCAACGCTCACCCGGACAAGTACTCCGTGTGCCTCGTCTCCGAGGGCGCCATGCCGGTCGGCGGCGAGATGACCTTCCTGCACGGTGAGAAGGACATGTTCGGCCACGCCAAGCTGGGTGGCATCGGCCAGCAGGTGTCGGCGGCCGTCAAGCAGTTCTCGCCGCAGTTCAACGGCGGGCGGCGCATCGACACCATCAACGTGACGCTCAGCTACATCGTGCGCAGCGGCGACCCCGACTCAGTCGACAGCATGGTCCCCATGGTCTGGGGTAACCTCGCTGTTGAGCGGCTCGCGCGCGGCGAGAGCGGCAAGCTCGTCTGCCTGCGGCGCGGCAGGTACGACGCGGTCGACCTCGAGACGGTCGTGGCCTACAAGCGCGTCGTCGACGTCGAACGGTACTACGACACCGAACGCTGCCGGCCGAAGTACGCCAGCTTCGAGCTGCAGCCCATGTTCGGTGTGGGGGTAGAGGACTAAGGCCCGCACCGCCTCGGTGCTGAGCAAAGAACCTTGAGAGAAAGGTAGCCACTCGATGATCGTCACGACCAAGGAGCTCTTCGAGGCCGCATACGGCAACTTCGCCGTCGGAGCCTACAACATCAATAACATGGAGCAGACCCTGGGGCTGTTCCGCGGCAACCTGCAGTCCCAGGCGCCGTTCATCATCCAGATCTCCCGCGGGGCGCGCAAGTACGCCGACAAGCGCATGCTCGAGGCCATGATCAGGGCCGCCGACGAGATATTCCCGGAGGCCGTCTTCGCCGTGCATCTCGATCACGGCGACCTCGAGGCCTGCCTCGACTGTATCGCCAGCGGGTTCTACTCATCCGTCATGATCGACGCCTCCCATGAACCGCTCGAGGAGAACATCCGCATCACGCGCCAGGTGGTCGACGCAGCTCACGCCGTGGGTATCTCGGTCGAGGCGGAGCTGGGTCAGCTCGGTGGGGTTGAGGAGGACATCAAGGTCGACGAGGGGAACGCCAACCTCACCGACCCGGCCGAGGCCGAGGTCTTCGTCAAGGAGTCGGGCTGCGACAGTCTCGCCGTGGCCATCGGCACGAGCCACGGCGCCTACAAGTTCACCGGTTCCCAGGGCCTGCACTTCGACGTGGTCGCGGAGATCCAGAAGCGACTGCCGGGCTTCCCGCTGGTGATGCACGGCTCGTCGTCAGTGCCGCAGGAAGAGGTGGAGCGCATCAACGCGGCCGGCGGAGCCCTCAAGGGCGCCAAGGGCGTCGACGAGGACGAGTTCGTCAAGGCGGTGCCGCTGGGCGTGACCAAGGTGAACATCGACACCGACGGCCGCCTCGTGTGGACGCGCGTGCACCGCGAGTTCTTCAGGGACTCTCCGGAGAAGTTCGACCTGCGCGATCCCGGCAAGGTGTTCATCGCCGCGTACGCCGATTTCATCGCCCACAAGAACGAGAAGCTGAACTCCGCCGGCATGCTGGAGACAGTCCGGGAGCGTCTGAACGCCGACAAGTAGGGCCAGCTCCCGGGGCGCTTGTTCCCGGGTGTCCGGCTCCGTTGTCTCTCTGTGTGCGTGGGGGCGGCTCATGGCCGCCCCCACGCACACCGGGCCGAGGCCTGAGTCTCGCCGCCGCCGGCCCGTATCGCGCCACCATTCCTTCGCACACCGGGCTGAGGCGCTTCGCCGCCGCCCTGCAGGTTCGCGCGGATCGGATGCGCCGCCCACGGCCTCTGCGGGGACCTTGCGCTCTGCGCCGAGCACGGGTCGTTGACCATACCTGAGCCGGCCGCGAACGACGCGGCCGAGAACGGCGGCAGGAGCCCCCGGCCGACGCCGGGCGAGAGCTGCGCGCGGAGGCGACTGCGGGGCGGCTGGTGGCTGCGGAGCCGCGCGGCCGGACGCCGTGGGGTATGGAGATCAGCGGGGCGTCGGCGGCCGGCAACGACGTCGGTGTGTACGGCAGCTCTTGCTGCAGTTCGTTCTGCGTGAGTGGTAGGCTGGAGCAGCCATGTGCCCGATCGCCGGAACCGCGCAGTCCACCCGCTCACGCCGCTCGCGTCGCTACCGCGAGGTCATGCGCGTGCTGTGGGAGGAGCGCATCTTCAGCATCGTGCGGGCGGTGGGGATGGAGCGGGGCGCCGCTGGGTTTTTTGCCGCCGACGAGGCCGAGTCGTCCGCGTCGGCGGCAGCCGCTGGGCGCGCGGACGAGGGGCACGCGTCACCGGAGGTTCGTCTGCGCCGCGCCCTCGAGCGCCTCGGGCCCGCGTTCATCAAGATCGGGCAGATGCTTTCCACGAGGCGCGACCTGATCTCAGCGAAGCTCGCCGGCGAGCTCGCGAAACTCCAGGACGAGGTGGTGGCCACGCCGTGGGAGGAGATGGCGCTGGTCCTGACCGAGGAGCTCGGCGCGCCTGCCGGCGAGCTCTTCCAGGAGTTCGACAGTGCGCCGCTGGCGGCGGCCTCCATCGGCCAGGTGTACCGCGCCCGCCTGCACGACGGCCGGGTCGTGGCCGTGAAGATCCAGCGCCCGGGCGCGCGCGACGCGATCGAGACCGATCTGGACATCCTGCTCTCATGGGCTCGCTTTCTCGCCTATCGCAGCGAGTGGGCTCGTGATCGCGATCTGCCCGTCATCGCCGCCGATATCGCTCACGTGCTGCGTGCGGAGCTGGACTACCTCCACGAGGCGCGCTGCATGCGCGCCTTCCGGGATGCCTTCGAGGGGAGCGAGGAGGTCTTCTTTCCAGAGCCCGTCACCGATCTCACGACCTCACGGGTGCTGACCATGGAGATGGTGGATGGGGTTCCGGGATCCCGGCCGGAGGAGCTGCGCGCCGCCGGTGTCGACACCGATCTCATGGTGCGCCGCGGGGTCGAGAGCTACTTCCGGCAGATCTTCGAGATGGGCATGTATCACGCGGATCCGCACGCCGGGAACCTCTATGCCCTGCCCGACGGGCGCGTCGGCTTCGTCGATTTCGGCCGCGTCGGCGTCATCTCGCGCCAGCACCGCAGGGCGGTGTTCGACATGCTCGTCGCGGTGATGGACGACGAGCCCGCTGACGCCGCCGAAGCGCTGCTCGACATGGCCACGGCGGCGCCGGGCCTGGAGGTCGTCGAACTGCAGGCAGATCTCGCTCGTGTCGCCTCTCTGTACCGGGAGGGTCAGGGGCGTCGCGACGTTCTGGAGGTGACCCTGCGCGAGACCCTGGCGACGGTGCGCAAGCACGGGCTGAACGTATCGAGCGACATCGTCCAGCTCATCACAACGCTGGGTGTGCTGGAGGGCGTCGCGTCGCAGCTGCACCCGGGCTTCTCGGTGATCGATGCGGCCAAGCCGTTCGCCGCGCGCCTGCTCGTCACGTCCATGGCGCCGCGCGCCTGGCAAGACGAGGCTCTGCGCGGCTTGCGCCGCTATCGCCGGCTTTTCGAGGAGCTGCCGATCGCCGTGACGAGGGCGCTGAGGCGCGCCGGGGAGGGGGAGTTCAAGGTTGGCGTGAGGCCAGAGGGCTACCAGGACGCCATGCGGCGGCTGCACGAGATGGTCGACACATTGGCTCTCTCCATCCTGACGGCGGCCTTCGTGCTGGCGTTCGCCTACCTCATGGCGCAGGATGCCCTGGCCGACTGGGCCCGCGTCGTCGCCGGCATCGTGCTGGCTCTTTCGGCTCTCCTGGCCGCTTGGCTGCTGGTTGCGATCGTCTTGGCCGCCAGGCGCCGCCGGCGCCGGTAGGCGGCCGGCGCGCGCCGGTGACGCATGCGTCCCGCCTGCCGTTCCTGCTGCAGCGCTGAGCCGGCCGGTGCGTGCGGGTGACGCATGCGTCCGCGCGATGGTGCGGCGCTCGGCGGGCGCCCTGCGGCGGACGTATACTCAGGATTCTGGCCTGGCGGGGTCGGCAGACCCGTGGAGCGAGGCGCTCGCTGTCTAGCTTGGCCGCGACCGCCGGCCGCGACGCCTCGCCGGCCACCTTATGATAAAAACCATGACGCTCGTTGACGTCTTCGCCGGTCCCGGTTGCGCGGCATGTTCCTTGACGTCAGGCGCATGGAACACAACGTCGACGTCTGCGGGCGAGCGTCGGGAGGCACTGCTCCCGGCGCCGCGAGATGCAGGACCAGGACGGCACGCCCGTCGTCGTCAGGCCGATATGAGGGGACTCAATGAACCTGCTGGAGGCGATAGGCAGCACCCCGCTCGTGGAGCTGCTCAACATCAATCCGCGGCCCGGCGTCCGGATCCTCTGCAAGCTCGAGGGCTGCAATCCGGGCGGCTCGGTGAAGGACCGCGCTGCTCTCTCCATGATCGCCGGCGCCGAGGCGCGCGGTGAGCTTACGGAGGGGAAGGTCATCCTTGAGCCGACCTCGGGCAATACCGGCATCGCCATCGCCATGATCGGCGCGGTGAAGGGCTACCGCGTGCGCCTGTGTATGCCCGCCTGTGTCAGCGAAGAGCGGCGCCTGATCCTGCAGGGGCTCGGCGCCGAGGTCATCCTCACGCCGGCCGAGGAGGGCATCGACGCAGCCATCAGACGGGCGCACTCGCTTGCGGAACAGGAGCCGGACACGTACTACATGCCCAACCAGTACGAGAACCCCGACAACGCCCTCGCACACTTCAAGACCACTGGCCCCGAGATCGTCGAGCAGACGGACGGGGATCTCGACTGCTTCGTGGCAGGTATGGGCACGACGGGAACGCTGATGGGCACCGGCAGGTACCTCAGATCGCGTGTACCCGGCGTGCGCGTCGTCGGCGCGGAGCCGGTGAAGGGGCACACCATCCAGGGGCTCAAGAACATGGAGGAGTCCATCGTGCCCGGCATCTACGAGCCGGAGAGCCTCGACGCTACGTACGTGGTCACGGACGAGGATGCCTTCGAGACGACCAGGCTGCTCGCCTGTCGCGAGGGGCTGTTTGTCGGCTCGTCGAGCGGCGCCGCGGTCGCCGTCGCTCTGAGGGTCGCCCACGATCTCGACCACGGTACCGTCGTCGCCCTGCTGCCCGACCGCGGCGATCGCTACTTGAGCACCATGCAGTTCAGGTCGTTCTGCGGGAAGTGCCTGCCGTGAGAGCGGCGGCGGCCACGGCGTGTTCGCCCGCGCGAGCTTGTGATGCAGGGTCTTCGGCGATGGGAGTTGCGTTGTGAAGACAGATGAACTGTGGAGCCCGTCGTCCTGGCGTGAGCTGACCGCTGCTCAGCAGCCGGACTGGCCTGACCCGGAGGCGCTCGACGCCGTCGTCGCCGAGCTGCGCTCCATGCCACCGCTGGTGTTCGCCGGCGAGGCGCGCGAGCTGCGTGCCGCCCTGGCAAGGGTGGCCGTTGGGGAGGGGTTTCTGCTGCATGTCGGCGATTGCGCCGAGTCCTTCCGCGACCTCTCGGCGCCCCGCATCCGCGACAACCTGAAGATCATGCTGCAGATGTCGACCGTGCTCACCTTCGGAGCGGCGCTGCCGGTCGTCAAGCTCGGCCGTGTCGCCGGGCAGTTCGCCAAGCCGCGCTCGAGCCCCATCGAGCGCGTCGGCGACCTCGAGCTGCCCTCCTTCCGTGGCCACATGGTCAACGACGACCTTCCGGTGGCCGCGGCGCGGGTGGCCGATCCCTCACGCCTGCTGCAGGCCTACCACCAGTCGGCGGCGCGCCTCAATCTGCTGCGGGCGTTCACCAAGGGAGGGTTCGCCGACCTGCGCCAGGTTCACCGCTGGAACCAGGAGTTCGTCGCTCACTCGCCCGAGGGGCGTCGCTACGAGCAGATCGCCCAGGGGATCGAAGACGCTCTGCGCTTCATGACGGCCTGCGGCATCGACCTGGACCACACTCCGCAGTTGCACGAGGTCGATCTCTGGACGAGCCACGAGGCGCTGATCCTGCCGTACGAGGAGTCCCTGACGAGGCGCGACAGCATGAGCGGCGAGTGGTACGACTGCTCGGCGCACCTCATCTGGATCGGGGAGCGCACGCGGGGGCTGCGGGATGCGCACGTCGAGTTCTTCGCCGGGGTGCACAACCCCGTGGCCTGCAAGCTGGGGCCGGCGGCCACGCCCGAGGACGTCGTGGCGCTCTGCGCGCTCCTCGACCCCGAGCGTGAGGCCGGCCGCCTGACGCTCATCGCCCGCCTCGGGGCAGACCGCGTCGAGGAGCTGCTGCCTCCGCTCGTGCGTGCCGTCAAGGTGGCGGGGCATCCGGTCGTCTGGTCCTGCGACCCCATGCACGCCAACGGCCGCGTTACCGGGGGCGGCGTCAAGACGCGGCTCTTCGACGACATCATGCGCGAGCTCCGCGGCTTCTTCCACGTCTGCGTGGCCGAGGGAGTCTGGCCCGGCGGAGTGCATCTCGAGTTCACGGGCGACGACGTCACTGAGTGCGTCGGCGGCGCCGAGCCGGTGGCTGAAGGAGATCTTCACATCCACTACTCGACGCTCTGCGACCCGCGTCTCAACGCGAGGCAGTCTCTCGATCTCGCCTTCGAGGTCGCGGAACTTCTTCGGCCTCTGCGCACCAGGGTGTAGACACCGGCCCGGGCGCAGCCGCCCGCGCCGGTGGCCTCCTAGCGGTTGCCGAAGCGCTCGTAGCTCACTTTGTCGGTCGGCAGCGACGACGCGGGGTGCCCTGCCTTCTCCTCTGCCGGGTACCCGATCGCGACGAGAGCCTCGACGGCCATGCCCGGCTCCAGCCCCAGCACGTCGGCGACGTACTCCTCGGAGCTCTGCTCCTCGTTGTGACGCCTGCACCGTATCTGCACCCAGCAGCTGCCGAGGCCGAGGTCGTGCGCCTCAAGGTGCAGGAGCAGCGTCGTGATCGATGCGAACTCGACCCATACATCGGCGATCTCCGGCCGAGTGCAGACGGCGATCACGAGGGGGGCGCCTTCGAGGAAAGCCGAGCCTTGCGTCTTGGCTTGTGAGAGCCGGGCGATCGTCTCTGGCGCACGGACGACGACGAGCTCCCAGGGGATCTTGCCCTGGAGGTGGGGGCTCCGCAGGGCGGCCTCCAGCATCAGGTCGAGCTTCTCCTGCTCGACCTCCTTGTCGGCGTACTTGCGGATGCTTCTCCTGGAGCGCAACAGATCGATCAGCATAGGTGGCCTCGCACTGTGGGTTCTGGAAGAGGGAGGGTCGCCTGCCGGGATGGGCGGCGTGGCGCCTGACTGGTTGTTCGGCGCGGCAGCCGCCCCGCAGGCACACTCAACGCCGGTGCGGCACGACCAGCACGGGGATCTTGCTGTGGTGCAGCAGCTTGTAGGCCGTCGATCCGAGCAGCATCCCGCGAATGGCACCCACCCCCTGTGTGCCGACGACGATCATGCTGGCGTCCAGCTCTTTGGCGACGTCCATCAGCGCGACTGAGGCGGCCTTCCACTCAATCCGTGTTTCGACCGTCACGCCCGACGCGGTAACGCGCGCGATCGCCTCGTCGAACATGGCCTTGACGACGGTCTTGGTTCGCGCGCGGATGTCGGTGTCGCCGTCGGGCAGGATCTCGATCGCCATGGGGCTTCCGTCCGCCGCCAAGTTCATGGCGGTGCCATGCACCATCACGATCCTGCTGTCGGGGTGACCGACGGCTACATCCACGGCGGCGTCGAGCGCCGCCATCGCGCACGGTGAGCCATCGTATCCGAGGATGAGCGTACGGGTCATCGCGGCTCCTTTCCGCTGCAGGTCCACTCCTGCCGGCGCCTTACGATCACCGGCTGACGCCTCATGTATCCCCACGGACGCGCCGGCTCAGACGCGGCGAGCCGGGCGGCCTACCGTCGCTGATGGCAGGTGGGTCGGCGGCCTCGGCTCTACAGCACATTGAACAGCAGCAGCGCGGCGATCGCCAGCCCCACGCCGAGACGGTAGAAACCGAAGATCGCCATACTGTGGCGGTTGAGGTAGCCCACCATCCACTTGATCGCCAGCGCCGCCGAGATGAACGCCACGACGACACCGACGATCGGCGCCGCCACTCCCAGCGTGTCGACGATCACGCGGCCTTCGCGCACGGTCTCCACGAGCGTGGCTCCCGTCAGCGTGACAAGGCCGAGGAGGAAGCTGTACTCGACGGCCGCCCGCGTGCTGAGCCCCACCAGTCGCCCCCCCAGGATCGTCGCCAGGCTGCGGCTCACGCCGGGCCACATGGCGATACACTGGAGGAGCCCGATAACGAGCGCGCGGCGGACGGTAAGCTCCTCGAGCGGCGTGCCGTCGGCGGAGCTTCGGCCGTGCTTGTCGTCGGAGCGCGCTACCGCGAGGATCACGAGCCCGCCGGCCAGCCAGGCGGCGGCAATCGGCCACAGGGCGAAGAGGTAGTCCTTGAGGTACTGCTCGCCCAGGACGCCGATGATCACCGCCGGGACGACCGAGGCGACGAGTGAGAGGCCCACTCTGAGGCCGTCGGGATCACGGCCAGCGATGCCACGAAGAATGCTCCAGATGCGGCTGGCGTAGAGCACGAGCACGGCGAGGATGGCGCCGAACTGGATGACGATCGCGTAGGCGTCTGCCGCCTGTTTATCTCCCTCCGTGTCGGCGAGGCCGAGGGCGTGGGAGGTGAGGAGCAGGTGCCCCGTGGAACTCACCGGCAGGTACTCGGTGACGCCTTCGACCACGCCCAGCACGACGGCTTTGGCAAGAGAGAGACCGTTGCGGCTCTCGCCGGAGGGCGTCTGTTTGGCGGAGGGGGCTGGGGTGGGAGCCGCCGTTGGCCCGTCGCCTGCGGCGCCGGGGGATGCGGCTGCGGCGATCGCGGGAAGCGCGCCCGCCAGCGACAGGATGCCCAGCGTGAAGAGGACAGCGATCATCGAGGTGCGAGATCTGCCGCGGATCATCGGCAGACTCTATCGAACGGTGCACCCCGCGGCATCCCTCTCGCGATCGGCATGCCGCATCTGGGACGCTGTTTCCAGAGCCGGCGTCGGCATGTACTGCAGGAGCGGCCCGGATAGGTCTCATGGATAGACTTTACGCCTATCCGTGCGCGTCCGGGGCTGCTGTAGCCTGAGTGCTCCACGCGAAGGGCGGGCTCGCCGGCGCGGCTGGGAGGCGTAGTCCGCCGAAAGGCGGTGGGCGAACGGAAGACGGGCTAAGGGTTTTGGCGGCATTTGCCGAAGCTCACGGGTAGTGCGATGTACGTGAGTATGAGAAGACACACTCTTTGGAGGCGCCGCCGCGCCGCCATCGCCATTCTGGGCGCGGCGGCTCTTTTCGCTGCCTTGTGCGTGCTGTCTGGCGCGAGCCGGGCCGAGGCCCTCCAGGCGCGCGCTGGGTCGGTCAGCACGCGCACCCTGACAGTGGCCGAGCGGCTCCCGATCGACTCCGCTGCCGCGGCGTCTGGAGCGCAGCGCCTCGCGCGCTCTGCTTCTGCAGCGGTGACGCTTGATGCCGGCGCCGAGTTCACCATGGTCGGTGTGACCTGTGAGCCGCCGGCTGCGGAGGGAGCCGTCACCATCCTCATCCGCACCAGCCTCGACGGCAGCTCCTGGGGCAGCTGGTACGAGGGCCCGCTCGAGGTCGTCGCCGATCGCGATGGCGTGCCGCAGGCCTATATGGAGGCCATGTGGACCGGCGCCGCACGGTACGTTCAGGTGCGTGCCAGCGCTCCTTCTGCACGCGCCCCCCTCGCGTTGCGTGGGGTGCGCCTGGTCGCCCTCGATACAGACTGTTCCGGCTTGTCCGCCGCGCGCGCGTCGGGCGCGGCCGGCGAGCATGTGGCCGGCGTTCCGGTCGGGTTGTCCGGCGTCCCGCCGGCGAGGGCCGAGGTCGCCCGGCCGGCGCTGGTCAGCCGGGCCGGCTGGGGCGCGAACGAGTCGCTGCGGAGCGGCACCCCTGCGTTCGCCGCGGTCAAGATGGCCTTCGTGCACCACACCGCTGGCGGCAATACGTACACGGCGGCCGACGCGCCCGGCATCGTGCGCGGTATCTACGCTTATCACACCACCAGCCTCGGCTGGAGCGACATCGGCTACAACTTCCTCATCGATCGCTTCGGGACGATCTACGAAGGTCGGTACGGCGGTGTCGCTCGGGGGGTGGTCGGCGCCCAGGTCTACGGCTTCAATACCGGCAGCACCGGCGTCTCCATGATCGGCACGTACACGCAGGATGCGCCGGCCGCTGCGGCTATGACCGCGCTTGAGCGGCTTCTGGCCTGGAAACTCGGGCTGAGCGGCCTCAACCCCACCGGCACCGCGAGCATGAAGTACGGTGGCCTTGTAGACGACAAGTACAAGGTCGGCCAGACGGTGAGCCTGCCGGTGATCGCGGGGCACCGCGACGCCAACTTCACCGAGTGCCCCGGGCTGGCGCTCTATAATCGGCTTCCGGCGGTGCGTCGGGGAGTCGCGGCACTCCTCGACGACGGCGCTATTACCGAGCCCAAACCCTGGAAGGTCACCCTCAAGGCGCCGGCGACGCTCGTCGCCTCCGGCTCCACGGTCGCCTTCAAGGGCACGGTCAAGAGCACGAGCACCGGCCTGCCCGGCAAAGGCACCGTGATCCTGCAGCGTCGGCCGGCCGCCGGCGGCGCCTGGACCAACCTGCGCAGTCGCACCCTCACGAGCAGCGGCGCCTACGCCGTGTCGCTGCGGGTGAGCCGTGTGGCCGACTGGCAGTTCCGCATGCGCATGCCGGCCGACGCCCTCAACCTGGCCGGCTGTAGCGCGGTTGTGGGCTTGCGCGTCATCGAGCCCAAACCCTGGAAGGTCACCCTCAAGGCGCCGGCGACGCTCGTCGCCTCCGGCTCCACGGTCGCCTTCAAGGGCACGGTCAAGAGCACGAGCACCGGCCTGCCCGGCAAAGGCACCGTGATCCTGCAGCGTCGGCCGGCCGCCGGCGGCGCCTGGACCAACCTGCGCAGTCGCACCCTCACGAGCAGCGGCGCCTACGCCGTATCGCTGCGGGTGAGCCGTGTGGCCGACTGGCAGTTCCGCATGCGCATGCCGGCCGACGCCCTCAACCTGGCCGGCTGTAGCGCGGTTGTGGGCTTGCGCGTCATCGAGCCCAAACCCTGGAAGGTCACCCTCAAGGCGCCGGCGACGCTCGTCGCCTCCGGCTCCACGGTCGCCTTCAAGGGCACGGTCAAGAGCACGAGCACCGGCCTGCCCGGTAAAGGCACCGTGATCCTGCAGCGTCGGCCGGCCGCCGGCGGCGCCTGGACCAACCTGCGCAGTCGCACCCTCACGAGCAGCGGCGCCTACGCCGTATCGCTGCGGGTGAGCCGTGTGGCCGACTGGCAGTTCCGCATGCGCATGCCGGCCGACGCCCTCAACCTGGCCGGCTGTAGCGCGGTGAGGACGCTCACCGTACGATAGACTGCCTCGTTCATCGCTTCCGGGGAGCTGTCATACTGTGCGGGCAGGGTGTCGCCCGCCGGTGCAAAGGCGGTGCGCCGCCGACCATACGTGCCTCTTGGAGTCCATATGAGCAGCATCGCGCGCCTGATCTACTTCGCTCTGTCGATCTACATCTGGATGATCGTCATCCGGGTCGCGATCTCGTGGTTCCGTCCGCGGCCCGGCACCGTGCTGCACCGCGTCTACCGTAGCTTGTCCGATGTGACGGAGCCTTACATCGGCCTCTTCCGGCGCCTGTTGCGGGGGACTCGCATCGAAGGTTCGGGCATCGACTTCAGCCCCGCCCTGGCGGTGATCGCCCTATTTATCGCCATGCGGATCGTCGCGCGTTATTAGACCGGCGCCGGCTCACAGAGCGGGTGCGTTCCAGCATGGCCATGGAGGCTGCATGAACATCCTCATCTTTAATTGCGGAAGCTCGTCGCAGGGCTACAGCGTGTACGCGACGGGCATAGCGGGGGAGCGGGCGGTCGTCATCGCCGGCAAGGCTCGCAACGTGGCTACACGGACGCGGTCCGGCGCCGTTGTGGAATGGATGTTCGCGGGCGCTACCGGGCGGAGCGAGACTGAGCTTCCCACGCACGCCAGGGCCGCCGAGGTCATTCTCGGGATACTGCAGAAGCACGGTGTGGCGATCGACGTCGTCGGTCACCGCTTCGTGCATGGCGGGCAGGAGTTCACAGGCACCACGTTGATCGACGAATCCTCCCTGGCGGCCCTGCAGCGGACGGTCCCGCTGGCGCCGATTCATAACCCCAACACGCTGAGCGTAATCGAGGTCTGCAGCGCCCTGCTCCCGGACGTACCGCAGTATGCGGTGTTCGACACGGCGTTCCATGCCTCCATGCCCGAGGAGAGCCGTACCTACGCGCTGCCCTCGGATCTTGCCGAAACCCACGGCTTCCGCAAGTACGGGTTTCACGGGCTCTCCTACCAGTCTGTGAGCCGCCGCACGGCGGAGCTGCTGTGCCGGCCAGTTGCGGATCTGAGCATGGTCATCTGCCACCTCGGGACCGGCGGATCGAGCGTGGCCGCCGTCGCAGGCGGCCGGTCTCTCGATACGTCGATGGGCTACTCGCCGCTGCCCGGGCTCGTCATGTCGACGCGCTGCGGCGACCTCGACGCCGAGATAGTGCTGCAGCTCATGCGGGCGGGCTACGACGCCGAGTGCATCGAGACCTTGCTCAACAAGGAGTCGGGCTTACTCGGCCTCTCAGGGATGTCGTCGAGCCTCGTCGAGATCATCGCGGCCGCCGACGTCGGCGATGCGGCCTGCCGACTCGCCTACGACGTCTACGTCGCGCGGCTGCGTCACTACGTGGGCGCGTACTTCTGGCGTCTCGGCGGCGCCGATGCGCTCGTCTTCACCGACGACGTCGGCCTGCGTGCCTGGCAGGTGCGGGAGCGCGTATGCGCTGGCGCGGACGCTCTGGGCGTGGTGCTCGATACCGACGCGAATCGGCGCACGACCGGGGGAGAGGAGGCCTTCGTGCATGCCCCAGGCTCGCGCACCGCGGTGCTAGTCGTGCCCACCGACGAGGAGCGCGTGATTCTCGACGAGGTGCTCGCGCGGGTGGGCGGCGCCTAGCCGGCGTCAGGCGGTGTGCCGCCCCGCTCCGCCGACGCCGGGCGACGCGGCCCCTCGCATTCTTCCGTGGCTCCTTGCACGCAGCGAACTTCGTGGTACCATGCGAATCATGGGCGACTCTCCAGTAACCTCCTTTGCAGCTATCGGCGACGCTAGCGTTGTCAAGATAGTAGACGACATGGCCGAGATGCCGGATCTCGCGCCAGCGATCTACCGGCAGCGGCTCGTGATCGAGGGCACCTGCACGGCTCCGATCTCCGCCGAGGAGATCTGCTCCTACCTCTCCCAGCTGTCCGATGTCTGCGGGATGACCTTGCTCATCGAGCCGGTAACGCATCGCTCCGACTTGTACGGGTGGGCGGGGTGGGTGCACTGGGAGACCTCCGGCGCCCATTTCTACGCCTGGGAGAAGCCCCGCCTCTTCTTCAGCGTCGATATCTATACCTGCAAGGCGTTCGACGCGGCTTGTGCGGTGAGCTTCACCCAGGGCTTCTTCGGCGCCCCAGAGGTCGTCGCCAAGTCGTTCTAGCGCATGACGGTCGCTTCTCTCCCCGACGACTCGGATCTCCGGCGCCTCGCGTGGCAGCACATCCCGCCCGGAGCGCGAGAGCCGTTCGGCGCCTATATCTTTCACAGCGACGAGCCGGGCGCCGAGCTTGCCCGTGCTGTGGAGCGGGCGGTGTTCCTTGAAGCATTCGACAACACGCCCGATCTGCTCGCAAGGGAGTATGGCCCGTATGAGTCGGGCAGCGTGTTCATCTGCGTCCTCGACCACTTGCGCGGCGTCCCCGCGGGCATGATGCGGGTTCTCATGTCGTCGCCTGCTGGGTTCAAGAGCCTCAACGACATCGAGACGGTGTGGGGCGAGTCGGCGGAGGATGTCCTGCAGCGCACCGGCCTGGCGCTCGACGCCGGCCGGACGTGGGATGTCGCTACGCTGGCCGTCGACAGAGAGTATCGTGGCAAGGCGGCACGCGGCCTCGTCACGATGGCTCTCTACCAGACTCTTACACTGGCTGCCCACGCCTGTGGCGTCGAGTGGTTCGTCGCTATCCTCGACATGCCCGTGTTCCGCCTGCTGCGCTGGAAGCTCCGCATGATCTTCGCCGGCTACGCGGGGCTAGGGCCGCGCTCGTACCTGGGTTCGGCGGCGAGCATCCCGGCCTGGTGCAACGTTGTCGAGGCCGAGCGCAAGCTCGCGGCTACCGACGCCGACCTGCATGCCATTCTCGTGCGTGGCGAGGGCCTCGAGCCGGCTCTGCGCGGCGCCGATCTCGCGTGTGCCGAGCGCCTCGTCGGCTGACGGAGGCACGCCGCCGCAGGCGAGCAGGGGTCAGGAGGCGGGCACGAGCCTCAGCTTCGGGGCGTTCAGCGAGGCAACGATCGTCGGCAGGGCGTGCGCTTCTACGGGGCGTGAGTACAGGTAGCCCTGGGCCAGGTCGCAGCCCAGCTCCTGGAGGCGCTTGGCCTGGTCCGCCGTCTCCACGCCTTCTCCTACCGTCATGGTGCTGAGCGCTCGAGCCATGGCCACGATGGCCGCTACGACGGCATCGTCGGTGTTGTTCGGCTTCTCCAGGTTGCTCACGAAGCCGCGGTCGATCTTGAGGCTCGTTGCCGGGAATTGCTTCACGTAGGTCAGCGACGAGTACTCCGTGCCGAAATCGTCGATGGCCATCCGTACGCCCAGCTGCCGCAGCTTCTCGAGGATCGCGGTGGCGGCCTCGGTGTCCTGCATGAGCGCCGACTCGGTCAGCTCCACACAGAGGAATTCGCCGTCCAGTTCGTGGGTCGCGAGGAGGTCGCTGATCGTCTTGACGATGTCGTCGTTGTACAGCTGAACGGCGGAGATATTCACCGAGACGAAGAGGTTCGTGAACTCCGGCACCTGGCGTCGCCAGGCGGCGAGCTGCCCGAGGGCCTCCTCGAGAACCCAGCGGCCGATATCGATGATCGCTCCGCTCTCCTCGGCCAGCGGGATGAACTGTGCCGGCATGATGGTGCCGTGCTGGGGATGCGTCCAGCGCAGCAGCGCCTCCATGCCGGCCACCGAGGCGATGGGCAGGCTCATGATCGGCTGGTACAGCAGGTGCAGCTGGCCCAGCTCGACGGCGTGGTGCAGATCCCTCTCGAGCTCAAGCTCGGTGGCGCGCGCGTGCATCGACTCGTCGAACAGCGCGACGGCGTCGCGGCCAGCCTGCTTGGCATGGTACATGGCGGTGTCCGCGTTGCGTACGAGGGCCTCGACAGTCGCGTCGGTGTCGTCTCCTGAGGCGAAGGCGAGACCGATACTCGCCGATACGTGGAGCGGCCTGCCGTCGAGTATGAAGGGCTCTCTGAGGCTGGCGAGGAGCCGTTCCGCAAGATTCAGGGCCTGGGAGACGCTGACGACGTGGCTGAGGATGACGGTGAACTCGTCGCCTCCGATTCGCGTCACCAGGTCGGTGGGCCGGACGTGGGCGCGGAGCCTCTCGGCGACCTCGATGAGCAGCAGGTCGCCGTAGCGGTGTCCCAGCGTGTCGTTAACCAGCTTGAAGCGGTCGAGATCCAGGTAGAGAAGCGCCACGTTTGCGTTGTCGATGGTGGGCTCCTTGACGAGGCCCGTGAGGTGCTCCTCCATCCTGCGGCGGTTCGGCAGGCCTGTGAGGCTGTCGTGGAGCGCCTGGAAGGCGAGCGCCTGCTCGGATCGCTCCGCTATCTGCATCGAGACGATGACGCGCAGGGTCGTGATGACGGCCATCGCCAGCATCAGCACTGCGAGGACGATCCGGTCGGAGAGGGAGGAGCTGGGGTTGTGAAGTGCAACGATCGTCGGCATGGCAAGTGCGGCGGCTACCGGGTAGAGGCGTCCTTTTGTGGACTTCGTGCTGCACTCTGAGGAAGCGGGCTCGGTCAGCGTGCGCATCGACGGATGCAGCGCGGTCGCCGCTGCCGTCACGTACGCGAGACCGTAGGGCAGGCTGACCAAGCTGGCCGGCAGGCTGTTCACCCTCATCTCCTCAAGCATGTAGACGACGTCGCCCAGGAGCAGGAAGGCTACGGCAGCGACCACCAGCCAGAGTGCCGGTACGCTCCTCCGTGCCGGGTTGAACGCGACCCAGAGCGTCGCCACCAGCAGGAAGATCGACGCAGGAGGATACGCGACGAGAACGAGGGCGACTTTCAGCGGGACGTCATGGTGCTGCAGGAACGGCTGGAAGGCGAAGACCCAGATAAGAAGCATGAGCGCTAGAGACGCGAGTAGCGAGTCGAGAGCCATGTTCGCGCGACGCTCTTTCCACACTACCCACTGCGAGAACCCCAACAGCCCAAAGGTGAGAAGAGCGTAGCCCGGGATCGAGAGTGCGTCGGGGAGGAGCGATCGGCTCGCAGACAGGTTACCGAGCGTCTCCAGCTCGCTGCGCGCTGCCCCTCCCATCAGGAACATCAGGAGCGCGGCGCTGATGAGCATCCAGTACCTGGCGTGTGGAGGGCGGCGTAGCCAGACCGACACCGCGAGCGCAAGGATGCTCGTAGCCGCGACGCCGGCGAACACTGCGTTTCCGAGGTCTCCGAACAGCCCGAAGGATAGGGAGACCATGAGCGAGTAGCCGACTAGAAGGAACGTGACGGTCGGCCCCTGGCTCTTACCTATCGATTTTATGGCTGCCTGAACTGACCCCATGATCAATAGGTATCGGCAGATCGCTGCGATTCTGCACTAATTTCGCCGGATTCTGCGCCGACGCCCGACGCCGATCTCCCGAAGGCTCAGCGTGCAGCTCCTTCTCGGCTGTGGACTGTGAAGCGGGTCAGTCCGGAAGTTCGGCGGCGAGCATCCCGGCGTGGCGTAACGTCGTCGAGGCTGAGCGGAGGCTGGCGGCCACCGACGCCGACCTGTCTGCCATTCTGGTTTGTGACGAGGCCCTCGAGCCGGCTCTGCGCGGCGCCGATCTGGTGTGTGCCGAGCGCCTCGTCGGCTGACGGAGGCGCGCCGCCGCGGGCGAGCAGGGGTCAGACAGGGGCCAGGTTGGGCACGAGTCGCACTTTCGGGGCGTTCAGCGAGGCGACGATCGTCGGCAAGGCCTGCGCTTCCACGGGACGTGAGTACAGGTAGCCTTGGGCCAGGTCGCAGCCCAGCTCGTGGAGGCGCTTGGCCTGTTCTGCCGTCTCCACGCCTTCCCCCACCGTCATGGTTCCCAGCGCTCGAGCCATGGCCACGATGGCCGCTACGACGGCATCGTCGGTGTTGTTCGGTTTCTCCAGGTTGCTCACGAAGTCACGGTCGATCTTGAGGCTCGTTGCCGGGAATTGCTTGACGTAGGCCAGCGACGAGTACTCCGTGCCGAAATCGTCGATGGCCAACCGCACGCCCAGCCGCCGCAGCTTCTCGAGGATCCCGGTGGCGGCCTCGGTGTTCTGCATGAACGTTGACTCGGTTAGCTCCACACCGAGGGACCGGCTGTCCAGCCCGTGGGCCGCGAGGAGATCGCTGATCGCCTCGACGATGTCGTCGTTGTACAGTTGTTTGGCGGAGATGTTCACCGCAACGAAGAGGTTCGCGAACTCGGGTGCCTGGCGTCGCCAGGCGGCGAGCTGCCTGAGGGCCTCCTCGAAAACCCAGCGGCCGATATCGATGATCGCTCCGCTCTCCTCGGCCAGCGGGATGAACTGTGCCGGCATGATGGTGCCATGCTCGGGATGTGTCCAGCGCAGCAGCGCCTCCATACCGACCACCGAGGTGCCGGGCAGACTCACAATCGGCTGGTACAGCAGGTGCAGCTGGCCCAGCTCGACGGCGTGGTGCAGATCTCTCTCGAGCTCAAGCTCGGTGGCGCGCGCGTGCATCGACTCGTCGAACAGCGCGACAGCGTCGCGGCCACTCTGCTTCGCATGGTACATGGCGGTGTCCGCGTTGCGTACGAGGGCCTCGACAGTCGCGTCGGTGTCGTCTCCTGAGGCGAAGGCGAGGCCGATGCTCGCCGACACGTGGAACGGCTTCCCATCCAGGATAAAGGGCTCTCTGAGGCTGACGAGGAGCCGTTCCGCGAGATCCATGGCTTGGGAGACGCTGACGACGTGGCTAAGGATGATGGTGAACTCGTCGCCTCCTATTCGCGTCACCAGGTCGGTGGGCCGGACGTGGGCGCGGAGCCTCTCGGCGACCTCGATGAGCAGCAGGTCGCCGTAGCGGTGTCCCAGCGTGTCGTTAACCAGCTTGAAGCGGTCGAGATCCAGGTAGAGCAGCGCCACGTTGGTGTTGTCGATGGTGGGCTCTGTGATGAGATCCGTGAGGTGCTCCTCCATTCTGCGGCGGTTCGGCAGGCCTGTGAGGCTGTCGTGGAGCGCCTGGAAGGCGAGCGCCTGCTCGGAGCGCTCGGCTATCCGCATCGCGTAGACGACGCACAGGATCGTGGTGACGGCCATCGCGATCATCAGCACTGCGAGGACGATCCGGTCGGAGAGGGAGGCGCTGGGGTTGTGAAGCGCAACGATCGTCGGCAGGCTGAGCGCGATGGCTACCGGGTAGATGCGTCCCCTTATCGGCTTCGCGCTGCACTCTGAGGGGGCGGGCTCAGTGAGCGTGCGCATCGACGGATGCAGCGCGGTCGCTCCTCCCATCACGTACGCGAGGGCGTAAGGCAGGTTGATCAGGTTGCCCGGCAGGCTGTTTACCCCTATCTCCTCAAGCATGAAAGCGGTGTCGCCCACGAGCAGGCCAGCTATGGCAGCGACCACCAGCCAGAGCGATGGTACGTTTCTCTGCGCCGGGTTGAACGCGACCCAGAACGTCACCACCAGCAGGAAGATCGACGTGGATGGATACGTGATGAGGCTGACGGCGACTGGCAACGGGACGTCGTTGTTGTGGAGGAACGGCTGGAAGACAAAGATCCAGACAAGGAGAATCAGCGCCAGAGACGCGAGCAGCGCGTCGAGAATGATGCCCGCTCGACGCTCCTTCCACACCGACCACTGTGAGAACCCCATCAGCCCCAGGGCGAGCAGTGTGTAGCCCGGGAGCGCGAGCACGTCGGGGAGGATCGATCGGCTTTCGGACACGTTGCCGAGCGTCTCCAGCGCACCGCGCGATCCCTCCGAGAGCAGGAACAGTACGAGCGCGACGTTGAGGAAGATCCAGGACCTGGCGCGCAGAGGGCGGTGTAGCCTGACCGCGACTGCGAACACGAGGATGCTCGCGATCGCGATGCCGGCGAGCACAATAGTGTTGAGGCCGTCGGATGTCCCGAAGCACATGGCGACGGAGAGCGAGCAGCCGACCACACAGTACGCGACGGTCGGCCAGTGGCTCTTACCTATCGATTTCAGGGCTGCCCGAATTGACCTCATTGCCAACTGTTATCGGCGGATCGCTGCGATTCTGTACTGATTTAGCCTGATTTCACACTGACGCCGGGCGACTACTTACCCGAAGGCTCCGCATGCTACTCATTCTCGGCTGCGGACTGCGGAGCAGGTCGGTCCGGAAGCTCCATGGCGAGGGCCTCGAGCCGGCTCTGTGCAGCGTCATCTCGTGAGCGCCGAACGCCCCGTCGGGTGGCGCAGGCTCGTCGCCGCGGGCGCAGGGCAGGGGGTCAGGCGCGCGTCAGGCAGGGGTCAGGCGGGCGCGGGTACGAGCCTCAGCCGCGGGGCGTTCAGCGAGGCGACCGTCTGCGGCAGGGTCTGCGCTTCCACGGGGTATGAGTACAGGTAGCCTTGGGCCATGTCGCAGCCCAGCTCGTGGAGGCGCCTGGCCTGGTCTGCCGTCTCCACGCCTTCCGCCACCGTCTTGATTCTCAGCGTCCGAGCCATGGCCACGATGGCCGCTACGACGGCGGCGTCGGCGCTGTCCGGCTTCGTTACATGGCTTACGAAGTCGCGGTCGAGCTTGAGGCTCGTTACCGGGAATCGCTTGACGTAGGCCAGCGACGAGTACTCCGAGCCGAAATCGTCGATGGCCATCTGTACGCCCAGCCGCCGCAGCTTCTCCAGGGTCTCGGTGGCGGCGTCGGTGTCCTGCATGAGCGTCGACTCGGTAAGCTCCAGACAGAGGGACTGGCCGTCAAGCCCGTGGATCGCGAGGAGGTCGCTGACCGTCTCGACGATATCGTCCCTGAAAAGCTGGACGGCGGAGAGGTTCACCGAGACGCAGAGATTCGCGAACTCCGGCGCCTGGCGTCGCCAGGCGGCGAGCTGCCCGAGGGCCTCCCCGAGAACCCATTTTCCGATATCGATGATGGCTCCGCTCTCCTCGGCCAGCGGGATGAACTGCGCCGGCGAGATGGTGCCGTGCAGGGGATGCGTCCAGCGCAGCAGCGCCTCCATGCCGACCACCGAGGCGCCGGGCAGACTCACGATCGGCTGGTACAGCAGGTGCAGCTGGTCCAGCTCGACGGCATGGCGCAGATCCCTCTCGAGCTCGAGTTCGATAGCGTGCGCGTGCATCGAATCGTCGAACAGCGCGACGGCGTCGCGGCCGCCCTGCTTGGCATAGTACATGGCGGTGTCCGCGTTGCTGACGAGGGCCTCGGCGGCTGCTTCAGTGTCGTCACCTGAGGCGAAGGCGAGGCCGATGCTCGCCGACACGTGGAACGGCCTGCCGTCGAGCATGAAGGGCTCTCTGAGGCTGGCGAGGAGTCGTTCCGCGAGATCCATGGCCTGGGAGACGCTGACGACGTGGCTGAGGATAATGATGAACTCATCGCCTCCTATTCGCGTCACCAGGTCGGTGGGCCGGACGTGGGCGCGGAGTCTCTCGGCGACCTCGACGAGCAGCAGGTCGCCGTAGCGGTGCCCCAGCATGTCGTTGATTAGCTTGAAGCGGTCGAGATCCAGGTAGAGCAGCGCCACGTTGGTGTTGTCTATAGAGGGCTCTTTGTTGAGATTAATGAGATCCGTGAGGTGCTCCTTCATCCTGCGGCGGTTGGGCAGGCCTGTGAGGCTGTCGTGCAGCGCCTGGAAGGCGAGCGCCTGCTCGGATCGCTCCGCTACACGCATCGCGTAGATGACACGCAGGACGGTGGTGACGGCCATCGCCATTATCAGCACTGCGAGGACGATCCGGTCGGAGAGGGAGGCGCTGGGGTTGTGAATCGCAATGATCGCCGGCAGGCTGAGTGCGAAGACTACCGGGTAGATGCGTCCCGGTATCGGCTTTCTGCTCGACTGTGGGGAGGCGGGCTGGGTAAGCGTGAGCATCGACGGATGCAACGCGGTCGCCGCCGCCATCACGTACGCGAGGCCGTAGGGCAGATCGACCAGACTGGTCGGCAGGGAGTTCACGCCCATCTCCTCGAGCATGTAGCCGACGTCGCCCAGGAGCAGGCAAGCTACGGCAGCGACTAGCAGCCAGAGCGCGGGTACGTTCTTCTGTGCCGGGTTGAGCGCGATCCAGAACGTCACCGCCAGTATGGCGATCGACGCAGCGGGATACGCGATGAGGATGAGGGCGACCTTCAGCGGGACGTCGTTGTTGTGCAGGAATGGCTGGAAGGCGAAGACCCAGATAAGGAGAATCAGCCCCAGAGACGCGAGCGTCGCGTCGAGCATGATGCCCGCGCGACGCTCCTTCCACACGGACCACTGTGAGAACCCCATCAGCCCCACGGTGAGCAGCAGGTAGCCCGGGAGGGAGAACAAGTCGGGGAGGAGCGATCGGCTCGCGGTCACGTTGCCGAGCGTATGGGTCCACTCACTTAATATGCCCGACACCAGGAAGAGCACGAGTGCGGCGGTGATGGTGATCCAGTGCCTGCTGTGTGCAGGGCGGCGCAGCAGGACCGACCCTCCAAGTGCAAAGACGCTCATGACCGCGACGTTGGTGTACACGATGGGCTTGAAGTCCCCGAACAGCCCGAGGGACAGTGCGACCATGAGCGAGCAGCCGACCACAATGTGCACGACGGCCGGCCACTGGCTCTCAGCTAGGGATCTCGCGGCTGTCCGAATTGACCCCATAGTCAAACAATTATCGGCAGATCAGCGCGATTCTGTACTAATTAAATCTGAAGGTGCGCCGACGCCACACGCCTGACGCCCGTTTCTCGAAGGTTCGGCGTGCGACTTCTGCTCAGATGCGGAGCAGGTCAGTCCGGAAGCTCGGCGGCGACCCCGATCGCCTCGCGAAGCGTCTCGAGGCCCTCCATGAGCTCTGCCTTGGAGATGTTCAGGGCGGGGAACACGCGGACGGCGTTGCCCTGCGTCTGGCGCACGAACACCTTTCGTGCCAGGCACTCGGCAGCGACTCGGGTCGCGGTGGCCTCGTCGCGGAGCTGGACCAAGAGCAGCAGGCCGCGACCGCGGGCGCCGGTGACGACGCCGGGCAAGTCCTGGGCCCAGCGGTTCATCTCGGCGAGCGCGGTGGCGCCGAGCGCCTTGACGTGCGTCGCGATGTCGTTCTCCAGAAGGTAGCGCAGCACCGCGTGAGCCACGGCGCAGGCGAGCGGGTTGCCGCAGTAGGTGCCGCCGTGGTCGCCGGCCTGAAGCTTGGCCGACACCTCCTCGGAGGTGACGAAGGCGCCCAGCGGGAAGCCTCCGCCCATGCCTTTGGCCAGCGTCAGGAAGTCGGCCTCGGCACCGGTGTCGCTGATCGCGAACATGGGACCGGTGCGGCAGAAGCCTGTCTGCACCTCGTCGGCGATCAGCAGGGTGCCGTTCCGGCGGCACAGGCGCGAGATCTCGGGGAAGTAGTCGTCGTCGGGGATGTTGACGCCACCCTCGCCCTGGATGGGCTCTACGATCACGGCGGCGACATCCGCGTCGAGAGCCTGCGCGATCGCATCCAGGTCGTTGAAGGGGATGAAGCGGAAGCCCGGCATGAGCGGGTCGTACTTCTCGCGATGCTTGGCCTGGCCGGTGGCCGAGAGCGTGCCGATCGTGCGTCCGTGGAAGCTCCCGAGAGTGGCGATCACGTCGCGGCGCCCCGTGACCTTGCGCGCCAGCTTCATGGCTGCGTCGTTGGCCTCGGCGCCGCTGTTGCTGAAGAAGACGCGGGTGAGGTTCGGCGGGAGGACCTCGGTGAGCAACGAAAGGTAGGCCGCGCGCGCCGGTGAATGGGTGAGACCCGCGTCGGGGTTCTGCAGGATGCGGCCGCCCTGCTCGGCGAGCGCGGTCTGTATCGCCGGGTGGGCGTGGCCGATCGAGGTGACGCCCCAGCCGGCGGTGAGGTCGAGATACCTCACGCCTTCTTCATCCCAGACGTGCACGCCCTCGCCGCGCGCGATCGAGATCGGCAGCTTGGCGAAGAACGGGGGTGTGTGAGCGCTCTCGACGGCGATGGTCTCGCTGGTTCCCATGGGTCCACCTCGGTGCGAATATGATGAGCGGTGATGTCCCGCTATCTTCTCACGGAAGGCGGCTGCGGGTGCGGCACGCGTCCGGCGCCGGCCGGCGAGTGGTTGGGCATGCCGGTGGTGACGCAGGCGCGGTGCGCGCCCGGCGCCGACCGGCGCAGCGTGTCGGCGCTACCCTCGGTGGGATCTGCCGGTCCGCCTCACGTGCTCTAGCCGCCGGCGCCGGTTGGGTTGATGCGGCAACGGCGTGCGTGTGGTTGCCCGCAAGGTCCATCCGCTGCCGCGGGGCGGGCTGATAGCATGGGCGGGCGCACCGGCTCGCCGGTCTTCCGGTCGCCGGGCGGAGGGGCGCTGAGGTCGCCTGGCGGAGGCGCTGGGGCCGTTGGGCGCAGGTGCTGAGCCCGCCGGGCGGAGGCGCCGAGGCCGCCGCCGGCCGTCGCCGTACGAACGGCGTGCTGTGGCTGTATCCTCCTGTGGGACAAGGAGGTCGTGTTCTGGAGCTGGCGCCCGCTCTCATCCTCGGTGGGCAGGCGTTCGTGGTCGGGCTCTCCGGGGCGATGTCACCGGGCTCCTACCTCACCGTGACGGTTGCGCGCACCCTGCAGAGGGGGCCGCTCTCGGCGTCGCTCATGCTCGTCGGCCATGCTCTGCTGGAGGCGGCGCTGCTCGTCGGCTTTGCGTTCGGCTTGCAGCAGGTGCTGCGGCAGCAGACGGTGACGACGGTGCTGGCCGTGGCCGGCGGCGCGGTGCTGCTGTGGATGGGCTTCGGGCTTGTTGCGGGCGCCGCCCGCGGCACGTTCGGCGTGGATCCCAGGAGCGGCGAGAGTTTCGGCATGTCCGGCCACCCTCTTGCGGCGATCGCCCAAGGCTCGATTGTCTCTCTTTCCAACCCGTGGTGGACGATCTGGTGGGCCACCATCGGCGTCAAGCTGGCCAGCGACGGCCTGCGGCTCGGCGCGGTGGGTGTGCTGGCGTTCTTCGTGGGCCACCAGCTCGCCGACGTCGCGTGGTACGAGCTGGTCATCCAGGCCGTCCACCGCAGCAAGCGGCTGCTCACTCCGGCGGTGTACGGCGTCGTCATGGGCGTCCTCGGCGTTGCCCTGCTCTACATGGGCCTGCGTTTCGTCGGCCAGGGGCTTGGCTTTGAACTGCCCTGGCTGCCCTTCTGAGGACGGGAGCTTGGTACACTGTGCCCGCCATGACGGGCGCGGAGATGGGAGCCGACATGACTGAGGTGGAGGATCGGACGACGGCTGGGGTTGCGGCGGCGCCTGGCGGCGAGGATGCAGCTCCGGTATGCACCTCTGCCCGCCGCCGGACCAAGATCGTAGCCACCCTCGGGCCGGCGTCGTGTAGTGAGGCCGTGATCGACGGCCTCCTCGAGGCCGGGATGGACGTGGCCCGCATCAATCTTTCGCACGGCCACCCTGACGAACACGCGCAGACCATCGCCACACTCCGGCGGGTGGCTGCGCGCCGTGATGTGCCGGTGGCCGTGCTCATCGATCTCCCCGGGCCCAAGCTCCGCCTGGTTGACTTGGCAGAGCCGCTTCCCGTCGTGGCGGGGCAGCTGGTGACGCTGGGGGCGCCTGCGGCCGCCCAGCTCCCGGTCAACTTCCCCGAGCTGCTGACCCATTTCACGCCCGGTGAACTCGTCCTCATCGACGATGGGGCGCTCGCCTTACGCGTCGTCGACGTCGCCCTGCCTACGGTCACTCTCAAGGCGCTCAACAACGGGGTGATCCTCTCGCGAAAAGGCATCAACCTGCCCGACACCAGCCTGCCGATCGCCGCTCTCACGGACGAGGACCGCGAGCTGCTTGCATGGGGGCTTCAGCAGGACGTCGACTATGTGGCGCTCTCGTTCGTTCGCACTGCCGGTGATGTGCGTGAGCTCAAGGAGCTCATCGCGGCCGAAGCTGGCGACCAGCTCGTCGTCGCCAAAATCGAGAAGAAGGAGGCGCTGGTGGAGGCCGACGCGATCATCGCCGCCGCCGACGCCATCATGATCGCCCGCGGTGACCTGGGCGTCGAGATCCACCCTTCGCTTGTCCCTGTCTGGCAGAAGCGCCTGATCCACGCCGCCAATCTCGCCGGCAAGCCGGTCATCACCGCTACGCAGATGCTGCAGTCGATGGTCTCGGCCCCCCGCCCGACGCGGGCCGAGGCCAGTGACGTCGCCAACGCCATCTACGACGCGACCAGCGCCGTGATGCTCTCCGGCGAGACGGCGGTGGGGGCGTACCCCGTCGAGGCGGTGCGCACGATGGCCAGGATCGCCCGTGTTGTTGAGGCCGACATCGACCGCGTCGGCTGGGCGCCGCAGCCGTGGGCGGTGACGCGCACCGGCGTCTCCAGGGCCATCAGCTTCGGCGCCTGCGAGGTGGCTCATCGCGTGGGGGCGGCCGCCATCGCCAGCCCCACATTCAGCGGCGCTACCGCCCGCGCTCTGGCCCGCAACCATCCAGCTCAGCCCATCGTCGCCGTGAGCCCCTACCAGCGGGTGGTCAATCAGCTCGCCCTCTGCTGGGGCGTCCATCCGCTGCTCGGCAGGCACAACGACAGCTTCGAGGAGGTCGTGAACGAGGCCAACGACCTGCTGCTCGCCCACGGTTTTGCGTCGCCGGGGGACGTGGTCGTGATGACCGCCGGCCTCCAGACCAACCAGACGGGCAAGACGAACCTCATCAAGGCGCATGTGATCGCCTGACCTTCGGGTGGCCGGACGGAGCTGGCATCAAGGCTGACCCTCACCCTCGACTCAAAAGTGAGGGTCTCGTCCTCGCGGAGGCGCGAGCCGGTGTTCGCACCCTTTATTCGCCTGCGCTTCGTTGCGCAGGTGCGGTACGCGTCTGCTTTGCCGGCGGTACATGTGATGCAGCCGGTTCGACCGGCACCACGCGCGCCCGCAAGCCGAGCGGCGGTTACAGCTTGGGTTAGGTCGCCCGAGCGGTAGCGGCACTCGTCCTGCTGTGGGCGCCGCGGGCGTTCGAGCCTGCTCGCCGGCGAGGGTGCATAGTCTTACGTTGCTGCTTGTCGCGCGCGCATGAGGCCAGCTTCACCGAGCCGATCGTCGAGGCTGGATGCGTCCGCACTTGTTGCACGCGCATGATGCCAGCAGTCCTTCTTGGCCGACACGCTCGCGACAGGCTTCGTTTGCTGCACGCGCATGATGCCAGCAGCTTCGCGCGCCTCCAGCGCGTCGCCCGCCGGGAGCGAATCCGCGGGCGAGGCCTGGGTCATCCGCGGGCGGCGTTGAACTCGCGTGTGGCAGCAGCGCTCAGCGGGTGCTCCCCGAGGCTCCTGAGAACATCGAGCGAGGCGGTGATGTCGTCGGCGCCGTGCAGGATGGCCTCTGTGGCCTGGGCGGCGCTCTTGAGACTGGCCGCAAGGATTCGTGTGTCGCTTCCGAGGCGTGCGAGGATCGTGGCGAGCGCCTCGACCAGCTCCATTCCACCCACCCACTGTCTCGTCGCGCGGTCGACGTAGGGGATCGCCCAGACGCAGTCCGTCTCGTGGGCCAGCATGGCCTGGGCCGGAGAGTACACGGCGGTGAGCGCACAGCGGATTCCCTCGGCGCCGAGGGCGGCAGCGGCGCGGACGCCTTCGTTGGTCGCTGGGAGCTTGATGATCACCCGGTCGCGCGCGAGTGCCGCCGCGGCTCGCGCCTCTTCAGAGAGCGCCTCGGCGGTGTCGCCGACCGGCTGATGACAGACCAGCCCCAGAGGAAAGACCTCGAGAAGACGGCCGATCTGCGTCAGCGGCTCGGCCGTCTCACGAGCCATGAGGGTGGGGTTGGTGGTGACGCCGCCGACAAACCCGAGTTCGGCGGCCGCGAGCGCATCGTCCACTGAGGCTGAGTCTAGCAGGATCGTCATGATGGCCTTAGGCCTCCTTCCGATTGGCTTTGGGCGGCCGGAGCGCACGCAGCGGCCGCTTGACCGTCACCCTCGCATCATGCGGCCGAGGCTGCAAACCGGCGAGGGCTCGGGCTCCTCTGCAGGCTCGTTTGTCACTGGTTCGCGCCGCGCCTACTCATATGATGTCAGTTAAGGGGACGGGCCGGGGCGCCGTTGTCGCCCTGGGAGCAGGACGACCTGGAGCACCGAGAAGGCATCGGCTTGCGTTCAGCGCTTTTGTGACCGGGACGTGAGCCGAGCCGGCGGGCTGTCGGCCGCGCTTACCTTGGGCGGCCGTCGTCGTGCGCTGCCGTTGCCGTGTCAGCATCCGCCGCGGCGACGGATTCAGCCAGGGTGTCGCCGGGGGCCGGGTCATTCGGCAGGCAGACTGGGGCCTCGACGCACCCTGCGCGATCCCGGCAGCGGAGCAGGGCCGCGAAGGAACTGGCTGCAGTGGCGAGGGCTGCGACGCCGCCGATGGCGATCGCCGCCCGCACGCCGAAGCCTCGGGCGAGCGCGCCCGCGAGCGGCCCGCCGATGGGCGTGCTGCCGAGGAACACCGCCGCCCACAGCGCCATGACTCTTCCTCGCAGAGACGGCTCTGAGTTGAGTTGCAGCAGAGCGTTCGTCGAGGAGACGAAGAGGACCCCTGCGGCGCCAATCGGCACGAGCACGGCGGCGGCGAGAAGGTACGTCGGCGCCGTCGCCAGGACGAGGTTCGCTAGCGCGAAGCCGAGTGTGCTGCCGACCATGAGATGCCAGGATGGCCTGCTCCGGCTGGCCATGAACAGCGCACCGGCCAGCGCGCCGGCGCCCATCGCGGTCGTGAGGCCGGCGTAGCCGCCACCGCCACGGCCGAACACCTCTTTAGCGAGGAGGGGTACCACTACCGAGAAGTTGTACGCGAGGGTGCTGACGACGGCCATGGCCAGCAGAGGAATGCGCAGCTCCCTCGTTCGCCACGCGTAGCTCAGCCCGGCGCGCACCTGTCCCGGCTCTCGTGGCGCCTTCGGGCTTACATGAAGTTCGGCGGAGCGCATCATCAGGAGCGCGCCGATCACGACCAGGAAGGAGCTGGCGTTGATCAGGAAGCAGGGCGCTACTCCGACTGTCGCGATGATGATCCCTGCGATCGCCGGGCCGATGATGCGGGAGGCGTTGGTGACGACTGCGTTGAGGCCTACAGCGTTGGCGAGATCGTCGGGGCCCGCCAGCTCGTACACGAAGCTCTGGCGCGCCGGCATATCGAGAGCTGTGGCGCAGCCGGTGAGCGCTGCCAGGAGCCAGACCATCCACACGGTCGCCAGGTCGGCGGCTGTGAGCAGACCGAGGGCGAGCGCCAGCACGGCGCCGAGCGACTGCGTGATGACGAGCAGACGGCGGTTGTCCATGCGGTCTGCGAGCACTCCCGCCCAGGCTCCCAGAAGAAGCACGGGGCCGAACTGCAGACCGACGGTGATGCCGAGGTCGACGCCGCTGCCGGTGAGCTCCAGCACCAGCCAGTTCTGCGCGATCGACTGCATCCAGGTGCCGCTCATCGAAACGGTCTGGGAGAAGAAGAAGAGGCGGTAGTTGCGGATGCGAAGCGCACGGAACGTGCGCTGCATGACCCGGGCGGCATCGGCCCTCACGCCGGTCATGAAGCGCCGCTCAGGGTGGGTACCCGGCTCTCTCGTCTGTCAGGTGCGCCGGTGTGAGGGAGTGGTTCAATCGTCGACGTCGCGGAATGGCTTACCCGGCTACACAAGGCTTGCGGTGCCACTCCAGACGTCGTGGGACTCCTCAAACAAGGCGCTTGCGAGATCGTGGAATTCATCGATGACGGTGGCTTCTACCTGCACGTCGTGATCGCGCATGAATCGGTTCATCCGACCCTTCTGTTCGGGTGCCGCTGCTGCGTCGTGTGGATGCGACCACCTCGCGGTACCCCGCAGGCCGGCCACTGGGTCAGGTCTACCCGGGCCCGGTGCTCGACAATCGTCTGCTTCGCTGGCGAGGCCTGGAGGCTTGGTTCGGCAGTACGTCCGGGCGGTCGCCGCCTCGACGAGCGGGATCTTGTTGTGGGTCAGCCCGGCTCCCTCGAGCGCGTACTGCATCTCAGCTACAGCGAGCGCGTGGAGTCGGAGATCCGGCTGTTCGATCGGGAGTCAGTGATGGGGGTTCTGGGGGCCTCGCTGCGGCTCGCCCAGCTCTGAGATGATGCGTCCGGGGCGCGCCCTCAGGGCCCTCGCCGACGGGCTCTCCAGGCTTGTCAAGGGGATGCTGCCGGGGGAAGATGACAGGCGTACGCGGCCCTCTGCCTCCGGCGCACGAAAGGACACGTTTTCCATGTACTACCCCAGCTACCGCATGAGACGTCTGCGCCGGACGCCGGCAGTCCGCGCCCTGCTTCGGGAGACGACACTCTCGGTTGACGACCTCATCTGCCCGTTGTTCGTGATCGCCGGTGAGAACATCCGCCGGCCGATCGCTTCGATGCCGGGCTGCTTTCAGCTGTCGATCGGCAATCTCCTCGGCGAGGTCCGCGAGGCCGCGAACCTCGGCATTCGCGCCGTGATGCTCTTCGGCATTCCCTCGCAAAAGGATGCTGCGGCGAGCAGCGCCTACGACTCCGAGGGCATCGTCCAGCTCGCCGTGCGCGCCGTCAAGGACGAGTTCCCCGATCTCGTGGTGATCACCGACGTCTGCCTCTGTGGGTACATGGATCACGGTCACTGTGGTGTGGTGCAGGAGGGCGAGGTGCTCAACGACGTCACCCTGGAGCTGCTCGCCAAGACGGCCGTCACTCACGCAGAGAGCGGGGCCGACTGGGTCGCCCCCAGCGACATGATGGACGGCCGCGTGGGCGCTATCCGCAACGCGCTTGACGACGAAGGCCTCCCCGATACGGTCATCATGTCGTGCTCGTGCAAGTTCGCTTCAGCCTTCTACGGCCCGTTTCGCCGTGACGCGACAGGGTCGGCCGCGGCTTTCGGCGATCGCCGTACGTACCAGATGGACCCGGCTAATAGCGAGGAGGCGGTGCGCGAGGCGTTGCTCGATATCGAAGAGGGCGCCGACATCGTCATGGTTGCGCCGGCCCTGTCGTGTCTCGACGTGATCCAGGCGGTCAAACTCGAGACCAGGTTCCCGCTCGCCGCCTTCAACGTGAGCGGAGAGTACGCGATGATCAAGGCCGCCGCCGCCAACGGCTGGCTCGACGAGGAGCGAGCCGTGCTCGAGGTGATGACCGGTATCAAGCGCACCGGCGCCGACGTCATCATCACGCACCATGCCAAGGATGTTGCACGCTGGCTCGGGGGTTCCGGTCGCTGACCCGGGAGCTGACCCCGGCTGACCCTTGTGGCGCGGCGCGCGCCGAGGCAGTCTCCGCTCGACCACGGTATGATGCTGGGCTTCAGCAGGCGCAAGGTCACTGCGGAAGGATCCGAATGAAGCTTGATAGGCCGCGTCGCAGGGCAGGGGAGGCAGGGTCGGCGTGATCGACAGGTCTGCCGTCGCGCGCGAGCTCGCCACCGTTGGCGCTGCGTTTGGGCCGTCGTCGACAGCCCCGCTGTCGCTTCGCTGGGGCGAGCTTTTCTCCAGGATCGACGAGGCCGGCGACGGAGAGTACGCGGCGGGCATCGAGATGGTCTACGAAGGGTACCTTCTGCACTACCGTCGGGGGCGGGTGCACACGGTGGCCGACGACGCGCCGGAGAGCACTCTGCTCGAGGGAGACCTGTACTATGCGCACGGGCTGCGACTCATCGTCGCCCGTGGCGGCGGTCGCGCCGCAGGGCTGCTGGCGCGTCTTATGAGCACCTGTTCGTCTCTGCGCTCGATGGAGGCGTCGTTCGCGGCCGATGATGCATTGTGGGCGTACGCGATGGGCGGGCTGGCGGCTCTGCGGCGGGGTGCTCCTGCTAGCGCGGTGGAGCGGCTGTTCGATCAGGCCGACGCGGCGCTCGCCGCAGGACGCGTCGCGGATGTCATCCCGCTGAGTCGCGCCGCCGTCGATGAGCTCGGTCTGCCCGACACGGCGCACCTGGCCCAGGCCGTCGCGGCCGCCGCCGAAGAGGCCGAGAAGGAGGTCTGAAGGTGGATCTGCGTGCGTTCATCAGCCTGCTCGAGCGCGAGGGCGAGCTCGTGCGCGTACGCCCGGAGGTCGATCCGTATCTCGAGATGGCGGAGATCTGCGACCGCGCCAGCAAGGCCCACGGTCCGGCGCTGCTGTTTGAGAGGCCGCTGAGGCCGGCGGGCGCAGCCGGCCCGGCTATGCCGGTGGTCATGAACCAGTTCGGCTCCTTCCGGCGTCTCGAGCTCGCGCTGGGCGCGCCTCTCGAGGAGTTCGCCGCCCGCATCGCCGGACTGGTCGATCTCCAGGTTCCTCACGGCCTGCTCGGGAAGGTCAAGGCGCTCGGCCAGCTCAAGGAGCTCGCCTCGTACTCGCCGCGGGTCGTCAACAAGGCGGCTTTCCAGGAGGTCGTCGTCGATCCGCCGGATCTCACGCGCCTGCCCGTGCTCACGACCTGGCCGGGCGATGGCGGCCCCTTCATCACGCTGCCTGTCGTGGTCACCAAGGATCGGCAGGGTCGTCGCAACGCCGGCATGTACCGGCTGCAGGTCTTCGACGGCGCCACGACGGGCATGCACTGGCATGTTCACCACGACGGCGCCGCGAACTTCCGCGCGGCCGACGGTCGTCTCGAGGTCGCGGTCGCGCTGGGCGTCGATCCGGCGATCACGTATGCAGCCACGGCGCCGCTGCCCCCGGGCGTCGACGAGTTCCTGTTTGCTGGCTTCCTCCGCGGCGCGCCGGTCGAGCTGGCGCCGTGCGCGACGGTGGGTCTCGAGGTGCCCGCGCACGCCGAGATCGTGCTCGAGGGCTACGTCGAGCACGGCGAGCTGCGGCGCGAGGGGCCGTTCGGCGATCACACCGGCTACTATTCGCTTGCCGACGACTACCCGGTCTTCCACCTCACGGCGATGAGCCATCGACGCGACGCGATCTACCCGGCGACCATAGTCGGGCGTCCGCCGATGGAGGATGCGTATCTCGGCAAGGCCACCGAGCGTCTCTTCCTGCCGCTTCTGCGCCTCATCCAGCCGGAGATCCTCGACATGGACCTGCCGATCGAGGGCGTCTTCCACGACTGCGCCATCCTCAGCATCCGCAAGTCCTATCCCGGGCAGGCGCGCAAGGTCATGAACGCGGTGTGGGGCATGGGTCAGATGATGTTCACCAAGTTCGTGGTCGTCGTCGATGCTCACGTGGACGTCCACGACTACAGCGAGGTCATGTGGCGCGTGTTCAACAACGTCGACCCGCGCCGCGACTGCCTCGTCGTCGACGGTCCGCTGGATGTGCTCGATCACTCGAGCCCCCACGCTCGCTACGGCGCCAAGATGGGCATCGACGCCACGAAGACCTGGCCAGAGGAGGGCCACGCGAGGGAGTGGCCCGAGGAGCTGGCCATGGACGAAGAGGTCAAGCGGCGCGTCAGCGCCAGATGGGCGGAGCTGGGCCTGCCCTTCTCCTGAGGAGCGGCGGCGCCGGAGGAGACGGCAGCGCGCCCCGAAATGTGTTTCGAGCGGGCCGCGGACATCGCGGCAGAGTCAGAAGTCCGAGGAGGGGCGGTGCGCGGCAACACGGATATGCGGCCGGCGCCGGCGGCTGTGTCTGCACCCGGGGCTGGCGCAGCAGCTTCCAAACCCGCTCTCTTCGCGCGGCTGATCAAGATCGAGCACAGCGTCTACGCCCTGCCTTTCGCGTATGCTGGCGCCTTCCTCGCGGCGCGGGGCATGCCGCCATGGGGCGACCTCGTCTGGATCACCGTGGCGATGGTCGGCGCCCGCAGCGCTGCGATGGCCCTCAACCGCCTGATCGACGCGGAGCTGGATGCGCGCAACCCCCGCACCGCGTCCCGGGAGCTGCCGGCGAGACGTCTCGGGCGATATGAGGTCTGGTTGTTCACCGCGGTCTCCGTGTTCCTGCTCGTGCTTGCGGCGTTCAATCTCTCCCAGCCGTGTCGCTACCTCTGGCCGATTCCTCTCGCCGCGTTCGTCTTCTACCCGTACGCCAAGCGGTTCACCTGGTTCTGTCACTACGCGCTCGGCATCACTTTGGGGTTGGCACCCGGCGCGGCCTGGCTCGCGGTGACCGGGAGCCTCAGCGTCGAGGCATGGCTGCTCTTCCTGGCCGTCAGCTTCTGGGTCGGGGGCTTCGACGTCATCTACTCCATCTTCGATCTGGAGTTCGACCGCGCTTATGGGCTGCACTCGGTGCCTGTGGCAGTGGGCGAACGCCGCTCGCTGCTGGTGGCCGCCCTTTCACACGTGGTCGCAGCGGCCTTCCTCGCGGCGGTGGGCGTCACGTCGACCCTGGGTGCTGTTTACTGGATCGGGTTGGCCGCAGTCATTGCGCTGCTCGCGTGGCCGCACATCGACATCGCCAGGCGCGGCCTCCGCAGAGTCGGTATGGGCTTCATGACGGTGAACGGGATAGTCGGCCTCCTGTACGGCGCCGTCGTCATCGTGGCGGTGCTCATACGCTGATCCTTGGAGCAGGGACAGTCGCCGCACGGACGCCGGCGGCCGGGCAGTCGTCGTGTGAAGCCGGCGTTGCTACAATGAGCGAGCCGGGAGCGTTGGCCGCGTGTGCGTGCTCTGTGCCTAGGCCGGTAGGGCCGGTCGTGATCAGGCCTCGGCAGATTCGGGCTCCGGGACTGTCTTCGCTCGTGCGCCTCGGCGGGTGTGGTTTCCGCGCCGGCACGAGGCGCAGGAGTCCGTTGTTTCGACCTGGAAGGTGGCGCGGTGAGCCGCAGGCGACCGGGTAGCGTATTCGTGGGGGTGAGCGGCGCGAGCGGTGCCGTCTATGCCCTGCGCCTGATGCAGGCGCTGGCCGACCAGGGCTGTAGTCTGGAGCTCAGCATCTCCGTCAGCGGCCTGCTCGTCCTGAAGCACGAGCTGCAGCTGGCGGGCGACGATCGCGAAGAGCTCACGGCCGCCTTCCTCGCCGCCGCGGGGGCGAGGGCTTCCGTCTACCTTCCGGACGACCTCGCGGCGCCGCCGGCCAGCGGCAGCAGCGCTCCCGATGCCGTCGTCATTTGCCCGAGCTCGCTGTCGACGGTAGCGCACCTGGCGCTCGGCACGGGCCGCACTCTCATGCATCGCGCAGGTGACGTCGCGCTCAAGGAAGGGCGGCAGCTCGTGGTCGTGCCGCGCGAGACGCCCTTGAGTCAGATTCACCTGCGCCGTCTGCTCGAGCTCGCCGAGGCGGGCGCCGTAATCCTGCCGGCGATGCCCGGGTTCTACTTCCGGCCGCAGAGCCTCGATGACGCAGTGGACCACGTCGTCGGCAAGATCCTGTCGGTGCTTGGCTTCGATCACGCGCTTTTTCCTCCCTGGACGGGCGGCTGACGTGGTCCCTCGAGAGATTCCAGCCCGTCGCGTATCCGGAGGAGTCGCGGAGCGGGGGTCTGCGCTGGACCGCGACCCGCGACACATCAGGGCCATGTTCGGCGGTATCGCGGATCGCTACGACCTCATGAACCGTCTCATGACCTTCGGTCTGGATGGTCGCTGGCGGCGGGCGGCGGCGCTGGTGGCGGGGCCGCCTCACGGCGCCTCGGTGCTCGACGTCTGCTGCGGTACCGGTGACCTCACGCTGGAGCTCGCTCGGCTCTACCCCGAAGCGGCCGTCGTGGGGCTCGACTTCACGTCGGGCATGCTTGCACACGCTCGGGAGAAGGCCGCGCGCCATGCGCCCGAAGGGCGCGGAGGATCACTCGTCTTCGTCGAAGGCGACCTTCTCGAGCTGCCCTTCGACGACGATTCGTTTGCTGCGGTCACGGTGGCGTGGGGGGTGCGCAACGTTCCCGATGTGCACCGGGCCTTCCGGGAGATGTGCCGTGTGACGCGGCCCGGCGGTCGGGTCGTCTGCCTTGAGTCGATCAGGGCTCCGCAGGGGGCGCGTCGTTGGGTCCAGGATCTGTGGATGGGCGCGGCGGTTCCTCTCCTTGGGCGCTTCGTGAGCGGCGATGCGCAGGCCTACGCCTACCTTCCGGCCTCGGTGCAGGCGTTTCCTCGGGCAGGAGCCTTGGCGTCGCTGATGGTCGAAGCGGGGCTTCAGCACGTGCGCTACCGGCGCTTCGCCCTCGGATCCGTGGCCCTGCATGTCGGAGAAGTCACCACGACCTCCGGTCCTGATGCGGAGCGGCAGCTCCGTTGAGCAGTGGCCCGGCATTGAACTGGCGCTCGGTGCGGCAGCAGCGCCGGTACGCCCGCGGCCTCGATCTCGTCGAGCGGCAGCTGGCGGCGGTTACCAGCGTGTACCCGGGTCGCCTGGGTGAGGCGTGCGTCGCGACGCTGGCCGCCGGGGGTAAAAGGCTCCGGCCGCTGCTCACGCTCATGTGCGCGCGCCGCGATCGCGACCTCGATGAGCGCGTCCGCTGTGGCGCGGCAGCGGTGGAGCTGCTGCACATGGCCAGCCTCGTGCATGACGACGTCCTCGACCGCGCCGCTTTGCGCCGTGGCCAGCCAACGGTGGCTTGTGAGTATGGCCCCGAGATGGCGGTGTCGGTCGGCAACTTCCTCTATGCCCAAGCCTTCGTGCTCGTCGTTGCGACGGGCGAAGAGCCCGCTGTCCGCCTCCTGAGCGACACCGCCGTGGGGCTCTCGGAGGGCGAGGTGCTGCAGCGCGCGGACGCCCACCGGCCGGGTGTGTCGCGTGGGGACTACAAGCGCCGCTGCGAGCTGAAGACGGCTGCCCTCTTCGCCGCTGCCTGTCGCCTGGGGGCCGCGCTGTCCGGAGCGGATGAGCGTGCGGTTGCGGCGGTGGACGAGTACGGCCGTCTCATCGGCCTCGCTTTCCAGGTCTTCGACGACATCCTCGATGTGTGCGGCGATGAGACTCGCACCGGCAAGCAGGTTGGCACCGACGTTCGAGACGGCACAATCACGCTGCCCGTGATTCTGGCGCTGGAGACGCATCCGGGGCTGGCGCCGCTGCTGAGTAGAGCGGGGCCGTCGCCTGAGGTTGTGGCGACGGTGCTCGACGTGGTGGTGCGCAGCGGGGCCGTCGAGCGTGCTCGGGCGATCGCTTTGGGGTACATTGAGGAAGCTCAATCCGTTCTCGCCGCTTGCCCCGACTACATCGAGCGGGAATTGCTCGCCGAGGTTGCGGCAGGCGTAGTCGACCGCTACAGCTAACACGTCTGGAGTCGATCCCTGTGCAACAAGAAGAGATTGCCACCCTGTCCGCGCGTGCCGGCCTCGGCAACATCTGGAAGTCTGTCGAGGCCGGAGAGCGCCTCGACGCCGGCCAGGCTCAAGCGCTGCTCGAGTCGAACGACATTCTCGCTCTCGGGGCCATGGCGGATTACGCGCGCGCCCGCCGGGTGGGCGACGATGTGTACTTCATCTGCAATCGGCACATCAATCACACGAACGTGTGTGGCAACCGCTGCATGTTCTGCGCCTTCAGCCACGACGACGGCGACGCCGACGCCTACACGCTCTCCATCGATCAGGTGGTAGATAAGGCGCGCGAGAGCCTCGCCGCAGGTGGCATCAGTGAAATCCACATCGTCGGAGGGGAGCACCCCGACCTGCCGTTCCGGTACTACCTGATCATGCTGCGCGCCCTCAAGGAGCTCGCTCCGCACGTTCACATCCAGGCGTTCACGGCCAGCGAGATCGCGCACTTCGCCAGGATCAGCCGCCTATCGGTGACGGAAGTGCTTCAGCGCCTCAAGGAGGCCGGGCTCGGCTCGCTTCCCGGGGGCGGCGCGGAGGTGTTCAGCCCCCGTGTTCGCGAGATCATCTGCGAGCGCAAGATCTCGGGTAGCCGCTGGCTCGACGTCATGCGTGCCGCACATAACGTGGGGCTGAAGTCGAACGCCACCATGCTGTATGGCCATGTCGAGCAGCCGGAGGAGCTCGTCGACCACATGCTGAGCCTGCGAGAGCTGCAGGACGAGACGGGCGGGTTCAACGCGTTCATCCCACTGTCGTTCCAGCCTGCCAACACCGGCCTCTCCGATCTCGCCGGTCCCACCGGCTTCGACGATCTCAGGATTCTCGCTGCGGCCCGCCTGATCCTCGATAACTTCGACCACATCAAGGCATTCTGGATCAACGTGGGTCTCAAGCTCGCGCAGGTCTCGCTGATGTTCGGTGTGAACGACCTTGACGGCACGGTTGTCGAAGAGAGGATCAGTCACTCCGCCGGCGTCGATACGGCCCAGGAGCTGACGCGCGCGGAGCTCCTGCATGTGATCCGCGCCGCCAACCGTGTCCCCGTTGAGCGCGACACGCTCTACAACGTCGTGCGTCGTTATGACGATGACAGCGGCGCCTGACGCGACCACCGCTAAACGCCGCGGAGACGATGCGCCCGTGCGCGTGGGACGCATCGAATTCGTTAACTGCTTCCCTCTCTATCATGACTTCGAGAGGGAACTCGGTGCACGCGGATATCGCGCGTCCATCGTCGAGGGCCATCCGGCGGAGCTCAACGGCCTGCTCGCCGATGGGCTGATCGACGTGACGCTGTCGTCGTCGATCGCTTTCGCCCGCAAAGCCGGAGTTCTGGTGCTTCTGCCCGAGGTTTCCATCAGCTCGTTCGGGGCGGTCGACTCGATCCAGCTCTTCACGCGGGCCCCGCTGCCGGACGTGCGGCGCATCGCCCTCACGGAGAAGAGTGCGACGTCGATCTGCCTGCTCAAGGTGTTGTGCCGTGAATGGGACATCCAGCCCGAGTTCACCTCTCGCAACGGCCCACTGACGGAGGTTCTGGCGGCCTGCGACGGGTTGCTACTGATCGGCGACGACGCCCTGCACGTGCTGCGCGACGAGGTGTACCCGTACCACTACGACCTGGGCCAGGCCTGGAAAGAGATCACCGGGCTGCCGATGGTCTATGCCGTCTGCGCCGCGCGACGCGAGTTCGTTTCCGCCAGGCCTGATGCCGCCGCTGCCGTGGGCGAATCCCTCCTGGCCTCTCGTGACGAATGCGCGGCTCGTCCTGAGGCGACGGCGGCTGAGGCGGCGCTTCGCTACGATTTCAGCCAGCGCTATCTCATCGAGTACTTCGACAAGCTCAAGTTCGGGTTCGCGCCCGAGTATCGCGACGGCCTCAGGGAGTTCTACCGGCGTGCCGCCGCCATCGGGGAGATTGAGCGCGCTCCCGACCTCGGCCGGGGCTGCTTCGCAGGAGATCCGCCGGGAGAGCAGGGCGGCCAGCTCGGGGAGCGCCTGCTGTGAGGCCGGACCGTGGCTTAGGGAGGCGCATGTCGGACGACGAGGCGGTCGCCCTGCTTGCGGGCGGCGACCTGCTCGAGCTCGGCTGTCGCGCCGACGACGTTCGGCGACGCCTGCATCCCGGCGACGAGGCCACCTTCATCATCGATCGCAACATCAACTACACGAACTACTGCGTGTCGGGCTGTCGCTTCTGCGCTTTCTACAGGAAGCCCGGGAGCGACGAGGGCTACCTGCTCAGCGACGAGGAGATTCATCGCAAGGTCGAGGAGACGCTGTCGCTGGGGGGCACCGCCATCATGATGCAGGGCGGGCTGCACCCGGATCTGGACATCAGCTGGTTCGAGAGGGTCTTCAGCGGTATCAAGGAGCGCTACTCCATCCACATTCACTCACTGTCGCCGCCGGAGATCGTGCACATCGCCGGGACGAGCGGGCTCACCGTGGAGGAGACGCTCAGGCGCCTGCAGGCCGCCGGCCTCGACTCGCTGCCCGGAGGCGGCGCCGAGGTGCTGGTGGATCGGGTGCGCCGGCAGATAAGCCCCCACAAGATCTCGACCGACACCTGGCTCGATGTCATGCGCGTGGCTCATCGGATCGGGATGCGGACGACGGCCACCATGATGTTCGGCTCGCTCGACACCGTGCCGGAGCGCGTCGAGCATCTGCGCCGGATTCGTGAGTTACAGGACGAGACAGGGGGATTCACGGCGTTCATTCCGTGGACCTTCCAGGTCGGCAACACGGATCTTGCCGCCGGTCACGTGCCGGCGACCGGCGTCGACTATCTGCGGATGCTCGCTGTGAGCCGCATCTACCTCGACAATGTGCCCAATATCCAGGCCTCGTGGGTGACTCAGGGTCTCCGAATGGGGCAGGTGGCGCTCGCCTTCGGCGCCAACGACATGGGATCGACGATGATCGAGGAGAACGTCGTTGCGGCGACCGGCGTCCGCAATCAGTGCGACGTGGGTGAGATGGTCAGGCTCATCCGCGCCGCAGGGCGCACGCCGATCCAGCGGACGACCCTTTACGGCGAGGTGCGGCGCTACTGAGGCGCGATTCGACGGCGTGCAGCGCTACCCCATCTCAAACCACGCCTGAATGTAGCACTGCCCCCATCTAGTCTGTCCTATCCCCGAGTAGTACCGACACTCGGAAGTCTCTTGTCTCACTGAGGTGGGGCGACGCATCCTTCTCTGCAAGGACTGTCCAGGTTCTCGCAGAAGGAGCGTCGCCCATGACCGATGATGATGTGCTTTTCGCCTACCGTCTACGTGTGCTCGCCAGCGCGCGGGAGCTCGGCAGCGTTGCCGCGGCCTGCCGCCTGCACGGCATCCACCGCTCGACCTTCTACCGCTGGAAGGCGCAGGTCGACCGCTTCGGCCTCGAGATCCTGCGGCCCAGGGAGCGCCGCCGCCCGCCGATGCCGAACGCGATCCCGGTGCTCGTCGAACAGCGCATCATCGCCTTCGCCCTGGGCGCTCCCGGCTCCGGTCCGGCGCGCATCGCCGCTGAGCTCGCGAGGGAGAAGCACGGCGGCCTCAGGGTCTCGGCGAACGGCGTCTGGCGCGTGCTGCGCCGCCACGGCATCCACACCAGGGCGCTACGCAACGGGCTGCTCGCCGGCTACGCATCTCCGCCCGAGCCCGAGCGCCACATCGCCGTCGATCACCCCGGCGAGCTTCTGCCGATGGACTGCTTCTGCATCGGACGCCTAGCCGGCACCAAGGGCGTCGTCTGGCAGTACACGGCGATCGACGCCGCCTCCGCCTTCTGCTGGGCCGAGCTGCACGTGACGCCGCGCAACCCCGACGTGCGCTTCGCCAGCCGGCTCGCTCACCGCGTCGCCGGCGACCTGCGCGAGGCGGGCTGGGAGCTCGAGCGCGTCTCGACCGACAACGGTTTGGAGTTCCGCAACCACGTCTTCGACGAGAGCCTCGCGAGGCTCGGCGCCAGGCACACCCCGATCAGCCCCGGGCGATCGCAGTCGAACGGCTTCGCCTGAGCGCGTGCAGCGCACCATCTTAGAGGAGTGCTGGAAGCCCTCCTTCGCCCGTTACCTGGTACCCAAGTACATGGGCCTGCGCCGCGAGCTGGTGCGCTACCTCGAGCTCGACAACCACGACCGGGCGCACAACGGGCGCCTGACCCGTGGCCGAACGCCCGCCGAGGTGCTCGGTGCTGCTAAGATGTTCCGCTAGCAGAGCGGATGTGTCGCTACATCTTGGCGTCGGTACAATCTAAGCCTCGCGGATATCGCGAACGAAGAGCCCTATTACTGCTGATGCTGCAATAAGGACTCCAGTGAAGATGAAGAGCACGCGAGTGTCGAGCACTCCAGCCAAGGCAGCTCCGGCCAGCACGGACGTCGCGTATGCACCTTGTGTTAGCGTGAAGCGGGTACCCCATACACGCCCTCGCAGCGGCTCGGGTGTGACTTCTTGGACGTACGTGTCAACAGCGAGTAGCGCACACGCGTTGGCTGCACCAGCGACCATGTACGGCAGAGTGGCAATCCAAACTGTCGGGATGGCTGCAACGGTCATAAAGCACGCTCCTGTGACGCCGAACCCAAGCAGCATTGCGATCCCTTTGCGCACCCTTCTCGCGAGAGCGGCAATTGCGACCGAGCCGGCCAAATAGCCAATGGCCAACGCTGCCTCTAGCGCCCCGAACGCCACAGTCCCTCCCTTGAGTACCCGTATCGCTAAGAAGAAGGTCAACGGATAGGTAGCACCAGATCCGGCTGCCGCTACGATGGATATCACGGTGTTTGCGCGGAGTCCGCGATGGCGGCTGAGGAATTGCAGACCCTGCCGCAGTTCACGACTAACGGAGAAACCGTGTGATGATCCGGGGAGGCGAGGGGGTGCCTGGTATTGCATCAGGAGCAGCGCAACCGCAGAGGCCATGAATGTCAGCCCATCAATGTGAAACGCCATGGGGAGCGGCACGTATGCTAGCAAGAGTCCAGCAGTGCCGTAACCAAGCACTTCTGTCACATTCTCGCCTATGGCCAGAATTGAGTTGGCCCGGAGCAACGCCTTCTTCTTGACGATGTCCGGCAGGATCGCCAGCTTGCTGGGATCGAAGAATACTGCCGCACTCGCCATCGCGAACGCTAGCGCGAAAACACCTGCAACAGAGCGCGATGCAACGATGGGGATTAGCAGCACAGTCCCGGCGCGAAGCAGGTCGGCCAAGATCATGACGAGTCGCTTGTTCCAGCGATCAACGAGCACACCGGCTAGTGGACCAAGCAGGACATACGGCACGGTGTAAATGGCCAGTATGGCACCCGTGCTGAGCGTTGAGCCCGTGCGCTGATGAATGAGCCAAGGGAGAGCCACCATTACCAAGCGGTCCCCCATTTGTGAGATGAATTGACCGATCCACAGCAGCACGTAGGCGCTGTTGTGCGTTAGCGACGTCGCAGATGGCTGGTTGTTTATCTCGATGCTCGCCTCGATGCTGACATCCTCCTCGCACGGCTCCGCAACGGTGTCTTTACTCAGCGCCAAACGCGCTGAATGAGTTGGAGCAGCCTACGCGATTCGGTTCATAAGGTGGAGCCAATCATCGCGTCGTTGGCATGTGTTGTCCATTCTGGCGATCGCCCTCACCGTGATTTCTCGCTATGTCCATTGAGTCGAACACGTGCTCGGTGTGGCGGCTGTTCTAAAGTGCCAAACAGAACGTCAACCAATATTCATCGAGCATGGCAACATCGCTGGGAGGGTTCATGAGTTCGCCAATCAAGGTTCACTCGCCAATCAAGGTTCACTGAGCAGCGCTGGTGCGAGTCGGTCACCGACTCGCGGTTCAAGTTTAAGTGCGGGAGCACACCATGAAGAAGCTTGAGAAGGTGCTAACAACCTTTCTCATTGCCGTCGCCGTGTGCGGCGGCAGTGGCAAGGTTCACTGATTCACGGTAACGAATTCGTTTAGGTTCAGCGGCGCAATGCCGATATAGTCGGTGTCCCTTCACACAAGGGCGGTTTGCGTTGCCTGAGCTTCCATCGAGTTTTAAAGCACTGTCGATATTCACGACAGTGCTTGCTGCATCAGCGGTGGCCTGCACGGCACTGTTCGTTTCTCCTGCCGGCACGCTGACCAATGCCCTCCTGGCCTGCTTCGTATTAACTGCACTGGCCGTTATTGCTGAGAATCTGGCAGTGGAGTTTGCGGGCAGAGTCACAGTCACCGCCGCCAACCTTCCCGTGTTGCTCGCCATGATGTTCTTGGGCCCCTTGCCGGCCATGGCGGTTGGCGCAGTGGCTGGGATATGGGGTTTCTGGCGGGAGCGATCTGCTTACATCGTGTTGTTCAATACGGCAAACTACGTGGTGGCAGCGGTCTTTGGAAGCATGGTATTCACCGCGTTGCAGCAGGCGTTCGGCTTCAGCATTGAGGCCGTGAGCCTCTCCTTGCTCTTGGCGGGCGCGATTGCCGCAGGTGTCTATGAGTTGGCCAACATGGGCATCGCATCCTTTGCGGCGAGCCTCATGTATGGGACATCAGTGATCGCCTACTGGCGAACGGAGTTGCCTCCATTCCTCAGGTCGCTGGCCGTCCTTACAAGCCTTGGCCTTATGACAGCAGCCTTGTATGCACAAGCTGGTGTGGTCTGGGTAGTCCTCCTCTTTGTACCGTTGCTTGCCAGCCAATACATGTTCAAGCTCTTGGTGCGTGAGAAAGCACATGTCGAGAGGCAGAAGGAGCTCAGCGATCAGTACCTGGAGATGAACATCGGGTTGGCAGCCGCTATGGTCGTGCTGCTTGACAGCAAGGACGAGTACACCGCGCAGCACTCCGCGGCCGTGTCGATGTACTGCCGTGACATGGCTGTCGTCCTCCGACTTCCTGAGGAGGAGACTGACGCACTCCACATGGCCGGGCTGCTGCACGATCTCGGCAAGGTTGGGGTGCCGGACGCGGTTCTGCGCAAGACGACCGCCCTGACTGACGAGGAGTGGAGGCTGGTTCGCCAGCATCCGGAGAAGGGCGCGGAGGTGCTCTCACATCTTGTGAGCTACCAGGATGTGGCCGACATCGTGCGGTACCATCACGAGCGTATCGACGGGAGCGGGTATCCGGCCGGCTTGTCGGGCGAGAGCATTCCTGAACTCAGCAAGATCCTCGCTGTGGCCGACTCCTATCACGCTATGACGTCAGATCGGCCGTACCGTGCCGCGCGCAGTTCCTTCGAGGCGCTCAAAGAGCTGAGGCTCATTGCCGGGCGTACCTTGGACTCACGTTATGTGGAGGCTCTGGCGACTGTACTTCACGACAAGGATCTCGCTTATCGCGACGGCAGCTCCACCGACTTCATGGACGAGTACGAGCGTGGCCGCATCAACCTGCGGCTGCGTGGGCAGGCACTTGCCGACGTCAGCGGCCTGATCGCAGTGCGGGGAGACTCAGCGGCAGGCTGACCAGACTGCGTGTGACGAGACCAGCCGCAATGGCCTTGAGCACGTCCAGCCAAACGAATGGCAGCACGCCGGCGGCCAAGGCGGCGCTCGCCGTCAAGTGAAGCTGCGCCGCCAGCCATGCGGCTCCGATAAGGTAGATCGGCGCCAGGCCCCCGATTCCGGCGACGATCAGCCAAAGCGGGGATCCTCCGCTTCTTGCCGCAATGAAGCCGGCGAGAGCTGCCCCGGGGAGGAATCCGATCAGAAACCCGCCGGTAGGGCCGAGGAGCACGGCGACCCCGGAGGTCCCGCCGGCGTAGACCGGCGCCACGAGGCCGAGCACGAGGTATGTCGCTACGCTCAATGCCGCCAAGCGAGCTCCGAGGATCATCCCCGCCATGAGAACGAAGAGCACTTGGAGGGTGAAGGGGACGGGGCCGAGTGGGATGACGACGAGCGCTCCGCCGGCCATGAGCGCGGTGAACAGAGCGGCCCATGTCATGTCGCGCGTCTGCGTCTGCGGCATTTGTCAACCCTACCCTCTGCGTGAAGGGTGACAACCTAGCCAGGTGCTGGGCGGCTGTCAAGATTGCTTGCAGCCGCCCTGTTGCATCGCAGCCGTCGGCTGCTCGTGCGCCTCAGGTTCTCAAGGTGACGTCGCCTGAGTGGAAGCGATGGATGTGGCGCGGCGCGGATTCAACGAGGAGCGCGCCACGTTCATCGATGCCGGACGCTCTTCCTCGCACAGCTCCGCCTCTGGTCTGGACGCTGATGGTGCGTCGTAATAGGAAGTCCCGGGCGCGGAAGCCGGCAACGGCTCGGTCGAAGCCGTTGGCTAAGGCGTGCGTGTAATGGTTATCCAGGGAGCGGAGGAGAGCGGCCAGCAGGTCGCTGCGATCCACGGTCTCGCCGGTGGCCACCTTGAGTGAGGTGGCGATGCGGCGAAGAGGCACCGGCAGCTCAGCGTACTCGGTGTTGACGTTGAGGCCGATGCCCAGGATGACCCATTCGACCTCGTCTTGCTCGCCGGCCACCTCCATGAGGATGCCCCCGATCTTCAGGTCGCAGATGAACAAGTCGTTCGGCCACTTGATCTTCACGGAAGTACTCACCTGAGACTCGATGGCCTCGGCTGTTGCTGTGGCGGCAACGAGCGTGAGCATGTGTGCGTCACTCATGGGCATGTCCGGGCGTAAAACGGCGGAGAACAGAAGACCTTTGCCGGCTGGTGACGTCCAGCGCCTGCCGAGACGGCCGCGCCCGGCGCTCTGAGCCTCGGCGATCACCACAGTGCCCTCCGGCGCACCGCTGTTTGCCAGCGACTTCGCCTCGACATTCGTCGACTCGATCTCATCGTAGTATCGGAAGGAGCGACTGAAGACGCTTCCGCCCGAGAGGTTGGCGATGTGCCTCATGGACAAGCGGCTCGGCTCCTGCTCGAGCCTGTAGCCGCGGCGGGAGACCCCGACGATGTCGTAGCCTCGCCGCCGCAGGGACTTCACGTGCTTGTGCACGGCGTTGCGCGAGATGCCCAGGGTGGCGCTGATCGCTTCTCCCGAAACAAAGCCGGCGCTGTTACGCAGGATTTCGATCACGGTCTGTTTGCGCTTACTCATGCGATTCGACTCGATGAAGACGACAGATGAGGGAGAGTCCATGATGTCCTCCTGGAGGCGATCCTTGACAGTGCAGGGATGCTAGCCGCGCCAGGGGGACGAGGAATCATACCTCGGGTGGATCATGCGCTTGGTTTGGGTGGGCAGTACGAGCCTGGGCGCCGTCGTCGTGTGCGGAGCGCTCTGGTTTTGCGGTCTGGTAGGCGAGGATGGCTTGAACGCGGCTGGTCACGCCGAGCTTCATGAAGATCCGGTTGATATGGGTCTTCACGGTCGTTGTGGATATGACGAGGTCCGTCGCGATTGCCCGATTGTCCAGCCCTGCCGCCATCAGAGACAGGACGTGGAGCTCTCTCGGTGTGAGCTGAGGGAGGGGCGACGCTGGGTTGGCGGCGCGGGACTTTACGCCAGTGAGGAAGATCCGCGCGCGTCGGCGGAGCGTCTTGTCCTTAGATGCGCGGGCTGACCGCAGGGTCTCTCGTTGTGCATCGCCCGCGAGTTCCTCAACGGCGAAGGCGAGAATGTGCTGAGCTGCTTCCGGGGGGCAATCGGTTACCAGAGAGGCCAGCACGGACGGACCGCGCCAGTGTCCGGCGACGCAGCGCAGAACCGCCTCGCGGGGCGTATCCCAAGGTGCCTGCGAGAGATACGTGACGAGCAACTCCTGGTCGAGTGCGAACTCCTGGGCAAGGAAGTTCAGATGGCCGAGCTGGAGCTGGCGGGGAATGCAGGTGCTGAGGGTAAGCAGGGCCTCGTCGGCCTTCCCGTCTCTGTGCGCAAGCGCAGCATCAAAGAATGTTGCTTTTAGCTCGACGAACTGGAGTCCGGCTTCTGCGGCCTGGCTCGCTAAAGATAGGAGAGACAATCCTTCGCGCTTGCCAAGCGAGGCTTCGGCGAAGGTCAGGTTGACTAGGCAGTTCAGGAAGGCATAGGGATCACGCTGCCTCGTAACCGTTTCTGATGCCAAGCGGTAGTACGGAAGCGCGGCAGCCATGTCGCCTTGCCTACGAAGGGTAGTTCCGATGTTGCTGAGCGTCATGGCATACACGGATGGGTCAGTTCGGGCGCTCGTAGCCGATGTAACCTTCAGCAGCAGTTCGATTGCTCGCCCGTAGCCCCCTTTGGATGCGTGTGCAAGGGCGCAGGTGTCTAAGACAGAGGCACGGATGTTCGCGAGGCCAAACGTCTCGGTCAACGAGAGGGCCTCAGCGGAGTGAGTTGTGGCCGCCTCAATGTTTCCTAGATGTAGCTCAACCATGCTCCTGAAGTTCATCACCGCGGCTTGAATAGGCTTGGCGAGCGATGAGTCCTCGACAAGTTGCAGTTGTTGCTGCGTAAGCCGGAAGTCGCCGCGGCTGTAGGATGCATAGGCTCGGTGGGCTTGGATACGGTGGCTCTCATTTCCGCCAGTTGGCCCTAGGAGGGAGTCCGCTTGTGCGAAGGCTTCATCTGCGCGCTCCCAGTCGCGCATCTCCAGGGCGGCTGCTCCAAGGCTGATCAGGGAGTGGATGCGCTGCTCGTCGTTCTGTGCATGGAGAAGAGCGTCACGACACGTGATCGCCGCCTTCTCGATATCCCCTTTCCAGAAGTACGTGCACTCCTTCATGGAGAGCGCATGGTAGAGGTCGAGTTCGTCGTCCATCCTGCTGATGGCCTTCTCGATGCGCGCCAGCGCCGAATCAAAGTGCCCGCTGCGCATGTGTAATTGTGCCGCAAGCAGGTTGGCCCACGCCTCGTTCGCCCGCGAATCCGGCGGCAAACGGTCAAGCCAGTCCTCGAGGCGACTCGACGGCGACTTCTCGAGCCCCGGCTCGCCAGCGTCAGCGATGACGTCGAGCGCGCGGATCGGCTCGTTGGCGCTCAGCAGCAGCTCGACTGCCATCTCCGTATCGCCGGCTGCCTCGAGTGCCGAAGCGGTTTCACATTGCAGGGCGTGAAATGCAAGCTGACCCGATTCGCTGAGGCACTTGAGTCTCAGGAACTCTCGGAAGAGAGTGTGGTATCTGTAGGTGCCTTCCTGCTCGGCGCTGAAGGTGAAGACGCGGTTTCGTGAGAGGTGCTCGAGATGCCGGTCTGCGTGCTTGGGGTCGGTGAGGCGGCGGGCCAGGCCGGCGGTGATCGTCTCGAGGCAGCAGGTGCGCTTCAGGAACGAGCGGGTCGATTCGTTCTCGCGCTCGTAGACCTGCTCTGCCAGGTATGAGTACATGTCGCCTTTGAGCCGCGGGTCTGCCAGCGCCGACTCGATCGAGTCGAGGTCGAGCCAGTCGAGCGCCATTGCGGCGAGCACGACGCTCGCCGGCCAGCCTTCGGTGAGGTCGATGAGTCGCTCCAGGTCGCGGGCGCTCCAGATCCTTCCTGTGCGTCGCTCGAGCATTACCCCGGCCTGTGATGGCTCGAGGCGCAGGAGGTCGCCGCCAATCGTACCGGTCTGATCGTCGAGCTTGAGCTTGGCGGTCGAGAACTCCGGTTCGTACCGTGAAAGGACGACGAAGTGCAGCGTCGGAGGGGCGTAGGCGAGCAGGTGATCGAGCGTGTTGTTGAGCCCGCTGGCGTCGGCCGTCTTGTGATAGTCGTCAAGCACGAGGTAAGTGTCTGTAGTACAGCGGGCGGCACATTCATGGGTAAAGGCGGCCGCCATCTCGGCGATGGGCATCGGCATCTGCGCGGCGGTTCTGAGGCGCTCGAGGAAAGCCCCTCCGAAATCGGGCAGCAGCGTGCGCAAGGCGTGCGTGATGCCCATGAGGAGCATCACGGGGTCGCGATCCAGAAGATCGAGGTTGTACCAGGCTGCGGCCTGGGACATCCGTTGCAGCGTCTTCGCCGTCACGCAGCTCTTGCCGTACCCGGCGGGGGCCAGCACGAGCGTCAGCCTGCGGGGTAATGAAGCCTCATATGCCTCAATAATCGCGTCGCGAAGCACGACGTCTTCGGTGCATGGCCAAGCTAGCTTTGCGGCCACCGGCCCAGGTGTCTCAGTGTTCGCGGTCATCGATGCGCTTTCGACAGGGTGCGAAGACCTGAGTCTGGGAGGCTACAACAATCGTTGCGGCGCTCAAGGGCTTTCTAGGCCACAGGACGTTGACATTTGCCGCTGAGGTGAGGTGGTCGTAGTGGGATCTCTCATGTGAGCCAGATGCGAGCCGTGGCTCGCGCCGGTCGCAGCTCGTTACGAAGACGGCGCCATGGCCATCTCGACAGCCTCCCGCGGCGAGCGGGCAACTCGCACACCGTCGGGAGCCTTCCCGCCGGGAGGTATGAGTCCCCATGAAGCGAGAAGCACCACCGGCCTGCCGATGCTGCGCGCGAGCGCGATCTCGCTGAGCGTGCCCCAGGCGCCTCCGACGGCGATGACCACGTCGCCACTGGCCGCTACGCTCAGGTTGCGCGCATGGCCTATGCCGGTGCACACGCTGTAGGCGAGTTCAGGGGCGGCGCTCCCACGATCGGCCTCCGGAAGCACTCCGATCGTCACGCCGCCCCTGCGTCGCACGCCGCGGGCAACCGCCGCCATCACGCCGCCGCGGCCGCCGCAGACGGTGACGAGGCCGCGCTCCGCGAGGAGCTCTCCGAGCTCCTCGGCCATCGCGGCCAGCTCGGGAGAGGCGTTGCTGGCGCCCACGACGCTGACGTAACGGGTCTGAGGCATCATGAGGGGTCCTTTCCTGGCGTGTCGTGCTGAAGAGCCGGGGCGGCGGTCGTACCGTCGAGGAGAGCGTTGAGCAGCGCTGCGGCCCCGGCTTTGTGTAGCGGCTCGTTGAGGTTGCCGCACTTCGGGCTCTGCACGCAGGAGGGGCAGCCGGACTCGCATGGGCACTCGGCCACCAGGTTGCGTGCGTCCCGCGCGAGGTCCGGGAACGACTCGTAGCCGCGTCGGGCCAGCCCGATACCTCCGGGGTGGCCGTCGTACACGAAGATCGCGGCGGTGTCGGTCTGCCAGTGCCAGGCGGTGCTCAAGCCGCCGATGTCCCAGCGGTCGCACATGGCGTACAGGGGCAGCAGGGAGATGAGCGCGTGCTCGGCGGCGTGCAGCGAGCCGAGCCGGACGAGCTCGTCGGCGTCGGGGAGAGAGTCGCAGGCGCTCTGGAGCAGCGGCTCAGGGATTGCCGTCCAGAAGGCCTGCGTGGTGAAGGCCTGTTCGGGGAGCTCCAGGGCGACGGTGTCGATGATGCGCTGATCGGTGATGGCGCGACGCTGGTAGGCGATCACCTGCTCGGTGACCTCGATCTCGCCGAAGAAGAGGGGGGCGCCGGGCAGCTCGCGCATGGCCGCCTGCCCCGCGATGAACACGTTCTTGTCGGTCTTCGCTTGCGTGTAGTAGTCGCCGTCGAACTCCTCCACGAGCACGGTGCGCGCCTCGAGGTCGAGCTGCTGCACGAGGTAGCTGAGGCCGAGGTGCAGGTAGACGGCGCCCGGGTGTGCGAAGCGGAAGACCCGCTCGCGCTCGACGGTGCCGATGATCTCGCCGCCGTGGCTCTCGACGATCACGAACTGGTCCTGGGTGGCGGTGCGCAGCGATGTGGCCGGCGCGGGCGCGTAGGGCTTCGCCCACACGAGTCCGTCGGCACACCGCCGCAGTCGTTCCGCCTGCGCCAGGCGTTCCGCGGTCGCGAGGCCCTCGTCGCCGAAGTAGACGGCGTCGCCCGGCAGTAGCGGCGCCTCGTAGGCGGCCGCTTCGAGGTGGCGGGCGGAGATGTGCGGGTTGTGCAGGTCGATGATCGCCTCCTCGACCGTGCGGCTGAGCAGGCGCTCCGGCTCGCGCATGAAGTACTGGTCGAGGGCGTCTTGACCGGCGACCAGAATCGCCCATCCGTGTCCTTCCCTGCCCGCTCTGCCCCAGCGTTGACGGAGGCTGGTCACGGTGCCAGGGAAGCCGATCACGAGCGAGACGTCGAGGCTGCCCACGTCGATGCCGAGCTCCAGAGCCTGGGTCGTGATGACTGCGTCCAGCTGGTGGGCGAACAGGCGGCGCTCGATCTCGCGCCGCTGCTGCGGCGTGTAGCCGGCGCGGTAGGGCTGCACGCGCTCCGCCGCCTCGCTCTGGTCGCGATCCTGAAGTCGGCGGCGGACGTGATTGTAGGTGAGTTCGGCGGCCTTTCGCGTCGGTGCGAAGGCGATCACCCGCGCTTCGGCGAGTATGCACTCGGTAACGACGTAGCCGGCCTCGGCGAGGGCGCTCCGGCGCTCGCCGCGCCCGGCGTCGATGAGCGGCGGGTTCCAGAACACGATGGTGCGTTCGGCGTGGGGCGCCTCGTCCTCGTCGACCGCGGAGAACGGCAGCCCGACGAGCTTCTCTGCGAACGCGAGCGGGTTGGCGATGGTCGCCGACGTGAGGATGAACTGCGGTGCGCTGCCGTAGCTGGCGCAGAGGCGCAGCAGGCGGCGGATCACCTGGGCCACGTGGCTGCCGAAGACGCCGCGGTAGACGTGGGCCTCGTCGAGAACGACGTAGCGGAGGTGGTGGAGGTACTCGGCCCAGCGCTCATGGCTCGGCATGATGCCCACGTGCAGCATGTCCGGGTTGGTGAGAAGTACGGTGGCCGTGCGGCGCAGGAGGGCGCGCGTATCGCTGGGGGTGTCTCCGTCGTAGATGGCCGGCGCCATGCCGGGAAGGCGAAGCTCGGCGAGCTTGCGGGCCTGGTCCTGCGCGAGCGCCTTGGTGGGGAAGAGGAGGAGCGCGCGGCTCTGCGGGTCGCGCGCGAATCTCTCGAGCACGGCGAGCTGGTAGCAGAGGCTCTTGCCGCTCGCCGTGCCGGTGCTGATCACGACGTTGTCGCCGGCCCGAAGGAGATCACGGGCGGCGCGCTGATGGCCGTGGAGTCGGTGGACGCCGACGCCGCGTAGCGCTTCGGTCAGCGCCTTCGGCAGGTCCTCCGGGAGCGCGGCGCTCCGGCCGGCTCGCGCCGCCTCGTGGGCGACGGCGACGACCTGTTCGTGACCGTTCTCGCGGAAGAGCGCCCGCAGGCGGGCGCGCGAGCTGTCGGGCGTGGCTGGGGCCGTCATGGATCGGGCGTGGCTGGGGCCGTCATGGAATCAGTCTACTCGACGACCCGGCGGGCGGGAGGCACAGGTGGGTGGCTCGGATAGGTGGCGCGGGCAGACGGCTCGGGCGGGCGGCGCAGGTGTGGGCGGCGTGCGGAATGACCCGGCCCGCGCCGCAGGCTGGCTACTTGATGCGGCGCCCGAGGTCGATGGTGAAGAACCAGACCGGTCCGTCGACGCCGTGGTACCCCTTCTTGCATTTCCTGGCGCCGATGCCGATGTCGCGGAAAGACCGTGTGAGGATGACAGCGCGATGCCGGGGCGATCTCATCCAGGCGCGAACGACGGCGTACGGGCTCGCATAGAGGCCGGCGCCCCACCTGATGTTCTCGCCGACCTTCCATCTGCTGTAGCCGGTTCTCGTGTATCCGAACTTGATCAAACGGCGGGACCAGGTTGCCTTGCCGAGGGTGTTGTGCTGGAAGTACTGTCGCGCGCCCATGTCCGCCGAGTGGGAGCGCGCCGCTTTGGTCAGCGTCCTTTTGACGGTCAGTTTCGCCATGCCGCGTTTCGTGCGCTGTGCGTTGACATGCTTGAGGACCTGCTTCTCGTAGGAGTTGAGGGTGACCTTGGCCGAGGCGATCGCGGGCGTGCAGGCGAACAGGAGCAGAACGAGCGCCAGCGCCAGCATCACGATGCCGCTCCGGGCCTTCATTGCTCACCTCCAGCTTGCCGACGATTTCGGACTGCCACGGCGGTATGCACGGGCGTTCCGTCTCTCGGTATCGGAATCGAGAGTGCGAACTTGATGGCCTGGAGTGGTCGGCGTGGCCCGGAGTGGCAACGCGCGGCGGCTTTTGGTGAATGGGTCGCCGCGGCATCGATCGCACCCAGCGGTTTGGCTCCGGCTTGCGAGCGGCCGCAGGTGACGGTAGGTTCGGAGAGGCATGCACAGGAGCTCGGCCACTCAGCGGCGGCGTACCAGGGTGCGCCCCCACCGGATCTTGCGCCGGCGTGTGACAGCGCTGGCCATTCTCGTGACCCTCATTGTCCTCGCGGTGTGGGCTGCTTACGCTATCCCGGGGCCCAAGCCGGGCAACGTCCCACAGACGGCCGCCGTGCCAGCGTGTGCGCTCAGTCCTGCTGGAGACCAGGATCTCGTGATCGCGCAGGTCGAAGGGCTGGATGTTCTGCTGCCGCTGGCCCGCGAGGTGACGACCGCGATCGCTTATCATCCAGTGGACAACACCGGCACGGTGTCCCTCGAGCCCGTCGGTAAGCGGCTGAGTGGCGGCGGCATCGGCCGGTCCCTGGCCGACATCTTCGCCGGCGGCGGCGGGGTGCAGTACTACATGATGGATGGAGACGGCGAAGAGAGCTCTTCCGGCACCGCCGGCCTCGACGTCGGTGGCGTGCCCGGGTCGAATGTGGTCAGCCCCGTCGACGGCAAAGTGACGGCCGTCAAGCCGTACAGCATCCTGGGGCGCTGCCCCGATGTCGAGATCAACATCCAGCTGAGCGGCGACGCTTCCCTTCTGCTTGTGATCACGCACATCGGGAAGCCTGCTGTCGAGATCGGTGAGGTCGTGAAGGCGGGGCAGACCAGCCTCGGCACGTTGCGCGGCCTTCCGGGCTCCCTGGATCAGGCGCTCAGCTGCTACACATCGGACAACGGCGACCACGTCCAGATGGTGGTTCTCCGTGTTCCCGGCGACCCGGCGGAACTGTGACGGCGCCGGCCCCGATTCCAGCGGCCACACGCGCCGTCATCGGCGGGTCGGGATCGCTGGGCGCCGACTTCCCGGAGGGCCTTGGCCCGCGGGTCCGGGTGCTCGCGCGGGATCTCGTCTTCGAGACGCCCTGGGGCGAAAGCCCGCCGTTCATGCTGTTCGAGTACGGCGGGCAGCGGGTGCTGCATGTGAGGATGCACGGCTGGCGCGAGGGAGTGCCCCGAGGCCGCGCCTCGCGTCAGGTGTTCAGCGTGCTCCATCGGGCCGGCGTCAGACGTATTCTCTCCGACGCCGGCGTCGGTAGCCTCAATCATCTGCTCGATCCCGGCGACCTCGTTGTGGCCGACGACTTCGTCGATCAGACGACCGACCGCGATCGCGAGGGCATGGTGGTTGGGGGGCATCTGCTCATTATGCGGGATCCTCTGTGCGCCAAGGGTCGGGCGGCTCTGGCGGCGGCAGCCCGCAAGGTCGCGCCCGAGCGGCGCCTGTTCACGCGCGGCACGTACGTCGTGACGGAGGGGCCGCGTTTCGAGACTCCGGCCGAGGTGCGCCACCTCCAGACTATGGGCGACATGGTCGGCCAGAGCCTCAGCCCGGAGGCTTGGCTCGCGCGCGACATCGGCGCCTGCTACGCAGGGATCCAGCTCATCGTCAACTACGGCGAAGGAGTGGTGAAGGAGTGGGAGCACGAGGTGCTTGCGCAGATCTTCCGTGAAGACGCCGGCATGATGGGGAGGATTCTCCTCGAGGCGCTCGCGTTGCTTCCCGCCGTGGACGACTGTCGTTGCCGCGATCTGCGCAAGCGCACTCTGCTGCGATGAGCTTGGAGGGCGTCCTCGCTCGGCGTCGGCGAGCGATGCGTCTTCAGCTCAGCGCCCAGGCGGTCACCGAGATCGCATTGAAGACCATGTGCAGCGCGATGCACGGCCAGAGGCTGCTGGTGCGCTGATAGAGCCAGGCCAGTGCGAAGCCGAGGCCGAAGATCGGCACGAAGACGCTGAGCTGCGCGTGCGCGAGTGCGAACACGGTTGACGACGCCACCGCTCCCCAGCGCCATCCCCATGAGGTCGTAAAACCTCTGTACAGGAAGCCACGAAAGAAGATCTCCTCGAAGAGCGGCGCCATGACGACGGCGACCAGAACGAACAGCGCGATACCAACCGTGCTGTGCGGGAACTCGCCCAGGATGTCTTGCGGCGGCGGATGCACCAAGAGATCGTGAACCACCGCTACGGCGTACACGCACGCGAGGCTCAGCGGGACCATCCAGAGGGCCGCCAGCGGAGCGCGGCGGAATCCCCAGTCTGCCAGGTGATTGCCGCTGAGGCGCAGTGAGAAACCCCATGCCACCGCAATCTGCCAGCCGTACGTGACGAGCGACCCGAGGGCGATGGCGATGGCGGAAACGACGCTTACCTCGTCCACGGAGGCGCCGTTTCCGCTTCGCATCGCCAGCAGGTACAGCACGAAGGTGGGGGCGAACGCGACGATCGCGCCGGCCGTGGCGTGGCGCCAGTCCCACCTACCGGGCAGGTCGCGCGGTCGCCTGCCTCGCCCATAGGTCGCTCCGGCGGTCGGGTATGGCGTCTCGCCGGAAGAAGGAGGGGCCAAGGGCCGCGCCTCTGGGAGGCGCCGCGACCGATCGTCGGCGACTCCCGCAAGGGTCGGTCCTGCCTTCGCCTGGGGAGGCGGTGGGATCGGCGGGGCCGTACCCTGGTCGGCGTTCGCGCCGTCTGAACCCGATCGCTCGCCCACTCGCGCCTCCCTTCGCACTGCCGCCATGTCGCGCTGATTCGCCGTGCCTTATGTCGAGGGCCTGCGGCGAGCGGCTACAGGCCTCGCCTTCCGGAGTCACCCCCCGCCCTCTGTGCGGCAAGCGTACCAATTCTCCGGGTGCGCTTAAGCTCCGCACACCTCCGGGTTGCGGCGAGACAAACTCATGCTACAGCCGACCGGGGCTCGCCTGCGGAGTGCACAGGCGCTGATAGTTTGCCGCCCTGTTCCCGTCTGCTATACTGCGCGGCCGTGGTCGCTAGGGCGTGGCGGCCATGCGCCGAGGAGCGTCGCGGTCGCGTTGACCCTTGCGACGGGCGCTTGGTATCCTTACGTGCTTCTTTCCTGAAAGGACTACGACGTGCGCCAACTCGTCACGCTCGCTTGCCAGGAGTGCAAGCGTCGCAACTACCACACGAACAAGAACAAGAAGAACGACCCGGACCGCATCGAGATGAAGAAGTTCTGTCGCTGGTGCGGTACCCACACCGTGCACAAGGAGACGCGCTGAGCGTTCGTCCTTCGTGCGTCTAGGGCTGTAGCTCAATTGGTAGAGCACCGGTCTCCAAAACCGGGGGTCGGGGGTTCGAGTCCCTCCAGCCCTGCCAAAGTCATCTGGAGCGGTTGAGTGGCGAAGACTGCGAAAAACAGCAAGAGTGGGTCGGGCAGGAGCAGGGCCGGCGGCAAGGCCGTGGGCAGGGCTGGCGGCAAGGCCGCGCCGCGCCGCGCCGAAGGCAAGCCCGGGCGCGGCAAGACTTCGGCCAAGGCTCAGCAGAAGGGCCGCGCCGAAGGCAAGCCCGGGCGCGGCAAGACTTCGGCCAAGGCTCAGCAGAAGGGCCGCGCCGGCAAGTCTACCGAGAGGCGGGGCCTGCGGCGCTTCCTTCACGATGTTCGCATCGAGATGGGCAAGGTCGTATGGCCCACGCGCAAGGATCTCGCGCAATCCACGCTCGTCGTGCTCGTCGCCGTCGCCATTGCGACCGCTTATACTTACGGCCTCGATGTCGTCTTCGCGAAGGCCGTCGATCTTGTTTTCAAAGCCATCTTCTCAGGCTGATCGGGGCATCTTGTATAGCTGGTACGTGGTCAACACTTATTCGGGTCACGAGAACAAGGTGAAGGCTAATCTTGAGCATCGCCGTCAGTCGATGCAGCAGGAGGATCGCATTCACCAGATCGTCGTGCCCACCGAGCAGGTCGTCGAGACCAAAGACGGCGAGAAGGTTACGAGCGAGCGCCGCGTGTTCCCGGGCTATGTGCTCGTGCAGATGGAGCTCACCGACGCCACCTGGTCCCTCGTCAAGAACACCCCCGGGGTCACCGGTTTCGTCGGAGCGCAGAACAAGCCCGTCGCCCTGTCCCGCGCCGAGGTAGACCGTATCATGCACACGGCGTCCGTTGAGCGTCCCAAGCAGAAGGCGGAGTTCAGCGTCGGCGAAGACGTGCGCGTCACGTCCGGGCCGCTCAGCGACTTCTCCGGTGAGGTCGTGGAGGTCAATCTCGACCAGAGCCGGCTCAAGGTCATGGTGTCGATCTTTGGCCGCGAGACGCCGGTCGAGCTCGCCTTCGACCAGGTGAAGAAAACGTCCTGACGAGGAAGTAAGCGAGGCAGCAGTGGCCAAGAAGGTCCTCACCAAGATCAAGTTGCAGATCGCCGCGGGTGCGGCCAACCCGGCGCCGCCGGTCGGCCCGGCGCTCGGTCAGCACGGCGTGAACATCATGGAGTTCTGCAAGGCGTTTAACGCCCAGACGCAGGGCTCCGGCAGCACCATTGTGCCGGTCGAGATCACCGTGTACGAAGATCGCTCCTTTACGTTCGTGACCAAGACGCCTCCCGCGGCTGTGCTGCTGCGTGAGGCTCTCGGCCTCGATAAGGGCTCCGGCGAGCCGAACCGCAACAAGATTGGTACGGTAACCCGCGCTCAGGTGCGCGAGATCGCCGAGACCAAGATGCCCGATCTCAACGCCTCCGACGTCGACGCGGCGATCAGGATCATTGAGGGCACCGCGCGCAGCATGGGCGTGGAGGTCGCGGAGTAACAGCAAAGGGGGCCGGGCACTTCGCCCGGCCGCCGATGTGGGAGGCGACGAGGTCGCCGCTCGTACCACAGGAGGTATGCACATGGCCAAGCGAGGCCGCACGTATCAGGCAGCCGCCCGTTCCATCGACAGGACCCGGCTCTACACCCCGCTCGAAGGCATACGTCTTCTCAAGTCCCTGCCCGGCGCCAAGTTCGACGAGACGGTCGAGGTGCACTTTCGTCTCGGCGTCGACGTCCGGCACGCCGACCAGATCGTGCGCGGTACGACCGTGCTGCCACACGGCACCGGCAAGGAGATCCGCGTCGCCGTGTTCGCCGAGGGCGATAAGGCGCGCGAGGCGCAGGAGGCCGGAGCCGACATCATCGGCAGCGAGGATCTCGCGAAGCGCGTCCAGGAAGGCTTCCTTGACTTCGACATCGCTATCGCCACGCCCGACATGATGGGTACGGTGGGAAAGCTCGGTCGGATCCTCGGGCCGCGTGGCCTCATGCCGAACCCCAAGTCCGGTACTGTCACCTTTGATGTGGGCAAGGCTGTGACCGATGCAAAGGGCGGCAAGGTGGAGTACCGCACCGACCGCTCCGGCATCGTGCACATGAGCATCGGCAGGAAGTCCTTCAGTGAGGAGATGCTCGTCGAGAACTACGGCGCCGTGCTCGACGAGGTCGTGCGCGCGAAGCCGGCGGCCGCGAAGGGCAAGTACATCAGGACCATCAGGATCGCGGCGACGATGGGCCCGAGCATCTCGCTCGATCCGTCTGTCACGCGCGACCTCCTCGAGGGCTGATCGAGAGAGCAGCGTTTCCTCGGTGCTTGCGGCGGCACCGCGGGAGGGCTATACTGCCGCTTCGCGGCGCTTCGGCGCTGCTGCCGATGACGGTCGGTGCTCTTTCGGGAGCAGAATGGGCCCGGTGCGGGTCCGCCTACCTGAGGTGAGTCGAGCCTGACACAGGCCCGCTTCCCCTCGGAAGCGGGCCTTTTGTTTGCGACTGAGAGGTCGAGATGCTGAGAAATGAAAAAGAAGCGGTGATCGCCGAGGTCGCTCAGTTGCTGCAGGACAGCGACAACCTGATCGTCAGCGATTACCGTGGTCTCACGATGGCGGAGATGGAGGAGCTGCGCGGCAAGCTGCGCGACAGCGGCTCAGTCTTCAGGGTTGTCAAGAATACTTTGGCAGGCATCGCTGCGGAGCGTGCCGGGCGAGAGCAGTTCAAGTCGCTGCTCAGCGGCCCCACTGCGGTGACGTTCTGCGGAGAGGATCTCGTGGGTGCGGCGAAGGCCTTGACCGAATTCGCCAGGAAGCACCCGCACGTCGTCGTCCGCGGCGGTATCCTCGAGTCAAGCGTCATTGACGCCGCCGGCGTCGACGCGATCGCCAACCTGCTGCCACGCGAGGTGCTCGTGGCGCAGCTGGTGGGCGCGATGGCGGCGCCGCTGACAGGCCTCGTCACCGTCCTCCAGGGCACGGTGAGCGGCTTCGTTCGTGCTCTCAATCAGGTGGCCGAGCAGCGTGCCGCCGCCGGCGAGGCTTGAGGCCGCGCCGCACTCCATCCCGTCCGACAAGGTTTTCAAGCCCCACGTGAGGTGAATTGATAATGGCAGACACTACCCTTACCAAGGACCAGCTCATAGAAGCCATCAAGGGCATGACCGTGCTCGAGCTCAGCGAGATGGTCAAGGCTCTCGAGGAAGAATTCGGCGTCAGCGCTGCCGCGCCCGTCGCCATGGCCGCTCCGGCGGCCAGCGCCGCTCCGGCGGAGGCCGAGGAGGAGAAGACTTCCTTCGACGTCGTCCTGGCCAGCTTCGGCGACCAGAAGATCCAGGTCATCAAGGTCGTGCGCGCTCTCACCGGTCTTGGTCTCAAGGAGGCCAAGGAGGTGGTCGAGGCTGCGCCGAAAGCAATCAAGGAAGGCGTCAGCAAGGACGAGGCCGAAGACGCCAAGAAGCAGCTTGAGGAGGTCGGTGCGAGCGTCGAGATCAAGTAGATCTCGTCCTTCCAGCAGGGCTTCGGACGGGCCGGGCGCCGCAAGGCTCCCGGCCCGTCCTTTTTTGTGTGTAGGCCTGTGTCGCCGGGGCAACCCGCGGGTGCGCTGCACCCCCCGGCGGGCGTACACCGCGGCGCATTGTGATACTTGCGTCGTAAGAATGTGCATGGTATACTACAAGGCCGTGCGTCATCTGCGACCATGCCGCCGCGACCATGTCGTTGTCCTGTGGTGTGGTGTGCTCTTCTTCCCAGTCCACGCTAGAAACAGGAGACTCGCTTGAACGAGCCCAGGGCGCCGCGCGTGCGTACATCCTTCGCCAAGCTCGACCAGCCGCTCGCTCTCCCCAATCTCATCGACATCCAGAAGCGGTCGTGGGATTGGTTCCTCAGCGACGGCCTCGCCGAGACCATCGCCGACATCAATCCCATCAAGGACTACTCCGAGAAGCTGCTCGTCCATTTCGGTGAGCATCAGTTCGGGGAGCCCTCCAAGCCCATCGCCGAGTGCCGCAACAAGGACATGACCTACTCGGCGCCGCTCACCATGAAGGTCGCCTTCATCAATGAAGAGACCGGAGAGATCCGTGAGCAGTCCGTCTTCATGGGCGACTTCCCGATGATGACGGATCGCGGCACCTTCATCATCCATGGCACCGAGCGGGTCGTCGTCACACAGCTGGTGCGCTCCCCGGGCGCCTACATCATGGAGCCCAAGCAGGCCGAGCGCGAAAAGCAGATGTTCGTCGCCAACCTGATGCCGCAGCGCGGCTCCTGGCTGGAGCTCGAGATCGACAAGAAGGGCGTCGTCAACGTCCGTATCGATCGTAAGCGGAAGTTCCCGGTGAGCGTGCTTCTGCGCGCCCTCGGCTACGGCTCCAACGAGGAGATCCTGGCGCTCTTCGACGATTCCGTCTTCATCAGGAACACCCTCGAGCGCGATACGAACGGCTCGCAGGAGGAGGCGCTGATCGAGCTCTTCCGCAAGCAGCGCCCCGGCGAGCCGCCGACGCTCGACGGCGCGACCGCGATGCTCAGGGGTCTGTTCTTCGATCCGAAGCGCTATGACCTCTCGCGCGTCGGCCGCCACAAGCTCAACGTGCGGCTCCACAACCACGTGAAGCCCGAGGATCGTCCCGACGCCGACACCCGGGTGCTCGTGAACGAGGACATCGTCGAGCTCATCCGCCGTCTCATCTCCCTGCCGGTCAGGCTTGGTGTACCGGACGACGCCAAGGACTACGCCGCGGAGGCCTCATCTCTGCTCGTCACTCGGCGCGAGGAGATCGAGCACGAGATCGACGAGTACGAGCATTTCGGCAATCGCCGTCTGCGTACCGTGGGCGAGCTGGTTCAGGACGCCTTCCGCATCGGCCTCGCCCGCATGGAGCGCGTCATCCGCGAGCGCCTCACGACGGAGGATCCCGACACCATCGTGCCGGCGACCCTCGTCAACATCCGGCCGGTGGTGGCTGCTCTCAAGGAGTTCTTCGGCTCGTCGCAGCTCTCGCGGTTCATGGACCAGACGAACTCCCTGTCGGGTCTCACCCACCGGCGTCGTCTCAGCGCGCTGGGTGCGGGCGGGCTGACGCGCGAACGGGCCCCGATCGAGGTTCGCGACGTGCACCCTACCCATTACGGTCGCATGTGCCCGATCGAGACGCCGGAGGGCCCGAACATCGGCCTCATCGGCTCGCTCGCGTCGATGGCGACGGTCGACGAGTTCGGCTTCATCCGGACTCCGTTCCGCAGGCTCGTCAACGGCAAGGTGACCGATGAGATCGTCTATCTGGATGCCTCCGAGGAGGAGCAGGAGATCGTCGATGCCGAAACCGGCGAGATCCGCTACGTGACGATCGCCCAGGCCAATACGCCCTTCGATCCGGAGACCGGCGAGTTCCTCGACGATCTCATCCTCGCGCGTACGCGCGCCGGGGCCGACATCGTCCAAGTGCCGCCGAGCGATGTCGACTACATGGACGTGAGCCCTGCGCAGCTCGTCTCCGTGGCCACGGCGCTCATCCCGTTCCTCGAGCACGACGACGCTAACCGCGCGCTCATGGGGTCGAACATGCAGCGGCAGGCCGTCCCCCTCCTTAACCCCGAGGCTCCTTACGTGGGTACTGGCATGGAGCACCGTGCCGCCGTCGACACCGGCGACGTTATCGTCGCCGCGCGCGGCGGCAAGGTCGCCTACGTCGACGCCGACCACATCGAGGTCGAGGTCGGCAAGGGCGAGGTCGACACCTACGACCTGGTCAAGTTCATGCGCTCCAACCAGGGCACCCTGATCCACCAGAAGCCGCTGGTGTTCCCGGGCGACCGGATTGAAGCCGGCGACGTGCTCGTCGACGGGTCGTCCACCGACCACGGCGAGCTTGCTCTCGGCCGCAACCTCCTGGTCGCGTTCATGAGCTGGGAGGGCTACAACTTCGAGGACGCCATCGTCCTCAGTGAGCGGGTGGTGAAGGACGACCTGCTCTCCTCGATCCACATCGAAGAGTACGAGGTCGACGCCCGGACCACCAAGCTCGGCGACGAGGAGATCACGCGCGACATCCCCAATCGCTCCGAGGAGTCGCTCAAGGATCTCGACGAGCGCGGCATCGTGCGCATCGGCGCAGAGGTCAACTCCGGCGATCTGCTCGTCGGCAAGGTCACGCCGAAGGGCGAGACCGAGCTCACTGCGGAGGAGAAGCTCATTCGCGCCATCTTCAAGGAGAAGGCGCGTGAGGTTCGCGATACCAGCCTCAAGGTCCCTCACGGCGAGGGTGGCAAGGTCATCGACGTCAAGATCTTCAGCCGCGAAAACAACGATGAGCTGCCGCCGAGCGTCAACGAGCTTGTGCGCGTGTATGTCGCCAAGAAGCGCAAGATCGCCGAGGGCGACAAGCTCGCCGGCCGCCACGGCAACAAGGGCGTCATCTCCAAGATCGTGCCAGAGGAGGACATGCCCCATCTCGAGGACGGCACACCGGTCGACATCATCCTCAACCCGCTCGGCGTGCCGAGCCGCATGAACATCGGCCAGGTGCTCGAGACGCATCTCGGCTGGGCGGCACACATGGGCTTCCAGGCGGACGGCACCCGCAGCAGCTCTCCGGCCTACCTCGCCTCACCGGTCTTCGACGGCGCTACGCTGGAGGAGATCGATGACCTGCTCATCCGCAGCAATATGGAGAATCCGGACAGCCCCGTTCAGTTCAAGGTGAACAGGAAGGAGCCGGCCGGGCGGCGCTGCTCGGGCAAGGTGTGGATGTACGACGGTCGCACCGGTGAGCGCTTCGACAACAAGGTGACTATCGGCTACATGTACATCCTCAAGCTGCTGCACCTCGTCGACGACAAGATCCACGCCCGCAGCACCGGCCCGTACTCCCTCGTGACCCAGCAGCCGCTGGGCGGCAAGGCCCAGTTTGGCGGACAGCGCTTCGGCGAGATGGAGGTCTGGGCGCTTGAGGCATACGGGGCAGCGTATGTCCTTCAGGAGATGCTCACGATCAAGTCGGACGACACGGTGGGTCGCGTCAAGGCATACGAGGCCATCGTCAAGGGCGAGAACATTACGAAGCCCAACATTCCCGAGTCGTTCAAGGTCCTCATGAAGGAGATCCAGAGCCTGGCGCTCGACATGTCTGTCCAGAGTGAGGAGGGCGTTGTTCTTGAGGTGCGCGAGGAGGAAGACGATCTCCTGCGCGCCGCCGAGGAGCTCGGCATCGACCTCAGCGCCGGCCTGCGACGCAGGCATGCGGACATGGGCGAACTCAATCAGGAAGGAGTCGTCAGCTCGGCTCTGCAGGATGTGCTCAGCGCCGGACGCGACAAGCGCGACGACGCCGACGCGGATGCTGCCGACGACGATCCCGTGGTCGCTGGGCAGCCGCATTCCACGATGGCCGCCGAGGATCACGAGCCGGATCTGCCGGAAGGAGACGACTTCTCTGAAGGCCACGTCCTTGAAGACATCATCAATCTCGGCGCTACGGACGGCGAGTCCAGCGACGAGTCCGACGGAGACTGACCCCGTGAGGCAGAGGGAGCGACGGTGATCGATATCAACAACTTCGACTCGATTCGCATCGGGCTGGCATCGCCGAAGCAGATCGAGGCGTGGTCCAAGGGCGAGGTTACGAAGCCCGAGACGATCAACTACCGCACGCTGAAGCCCGAGCGTGACGGCCTGTTCTGTGAGCGCATCTTCGGCCCGACCAAGGATTGGGAGTGTTACTGCGGCAAGTACAAGCGCGTGCGGTACAAGGGCATCATCTGCGAGCGTTGCGGCGTCGAGGTCACGCGTGCCAAGGTGCGTCGCGAGCGTATGGGTCACATCCGTCTCGCCGCCCCCGTGAGCCACATCTGGTTCTTCAAGGGCGTGCCCTCGCGCATGGGCTACCTGCTCGACATCGCTCCCAAGGAGCTCGAGAAGGTCCTCTACTTCGGCGGCAGCTACGTTATCGTCTCGGTCGACGCCGAGCGCCGCGACAACGACCTCATGATGCTCCAGGACAAGATCGACGAGATCAAGATGCGCTACGACGCCTACGCCGAGATGCGCAGGCAGGCCATCTATGAGATGCACGACGAGCTCGTCGCCATCCTTGACGGCGAGCGCGACGCCGACGAATTCCACGCCGGGCGTGAGATCGAGGATGAGTTCGGGTACTTCAACTATTTCGACATCTACGAGTCGTACCGGCGCATCGCGATGAGCGCGTCGACGCTCGGTCCTGACGAGCTGAAGCTCCATCGCGCGAAGGCCGAAAAGCTCCGTGACGACTACGCTGATCGAGGCGCCAAGAATGTCGATCACGCCAAGGAGCAGATCGACAGGGCGTGGGATCTGTTCAAGACGATCGCTCCGCGCGATGTGATCGGCGACGAACCGCTCTACCAGCAGATGGAGCGCATGTTCGGCCGTGAGTCGGGCTACGAGCCCGAGAGCTTCGGCGTGTACTTCAAGGGCGGCACCGGTGCCGAGGCGGTGCGCGATCTGCTGGCCGGCGTCGATCTCGCTGCCGAGGCAGACGAGCTCAGGGAGACCATTGAGACCGCAAAGGGTCAGCGCCAGGCGCGCGCCGTCAAGCGTCTCAGGGTGGTCTCCGCCTTTTTGCGCAGCGGCAATCGTCCGGAATGGATGATCCTTGATGTGATCCCCGTGATCCCGCCGGAGCTTCGGCCGATGGTCCAGCTCGACGGCGGCCGTTTCGCGACGAGCGATCTCAACGATCTCTACCGGCGCGTCATCAACCGCAACAACCGCCTCAAGCGGCTGCTGGACCTGCAGGCGCCGGACATCATCGTCAATAACGAGAAGCGCATGCTGCAGGAGGCCGTCGACGCGCTGTTCGACAACGGCCGCCGTGGCCGCGCGGTCACCGGCCCCGGCAACCGACCGCTCAAGTCGCTGAGCGACATGCTGAAAGGCAAGCAGGGCCGTTTTCGCCAGAACCTGCTCGGCAAGCGCGTCGACTATTCGGGTCGTTCCGTGATCGTCGCCGGGCCGCACCTCAAGATGCATCAGTGCGGTCTGCCCAAGATGATGGCGCTCGAGCTCTTCAAGCCGTTCATCATGAGCCGGCTGGTCAATCGCAAGATGGTGCAGAACATCAAGGCCGCCAAGAAGATGGTCGAGTCGATGGTGCCCGAGGTCTGGGACATTCTCGAAGAGGTCATCACTGAGCATCCGGTGATGCTCAACCGTGCGCCGACGCTCCATCGCCTCGGCATCCAGGCGTTCGAGCCGCTGCTCGTCGAAGGCAAGGCCATCCAGATCCATCCGCTGGTCTGCTCGGCCTTCAATGCGGACTTCGACGGTGACCAGATGGCCGTGCATCTGCCGCTGAGCTGGGAGGCGCAGGCAGAGGCCCGTGTGCTGATGCTCAGCACAAACAACATCCTCTCGCCGGCGCACGGCAAGCCCATCGCCGTGCCCAGTCAGGACATGGTCATCGGCGTGTATTACCTCACCTATCACGCCGGGGACGATCTCAGCGAGGCGCGGCCTGAGGACTTCGACGAACCGCTGCCCGTCTTCAGCGGGTACGATGAGGTTCGGCGCGCATGGGAGCAGCGCATCCTCGATCAGCGTGAGATCCCCAGCAAACGTGAGCAGGGCATCGCCGAGTACACGCGGCGGGCCATCGTCCTGCGTCTGCCCTCCGGGGAGCGCGTGGTGACCACGGTCGGGCGCGCGCTCTTCAATATGCGTGTCGAGGAGGGCTTGCGCGAGGTGCTCGGGCCAGACGCCATCGCCGACTACGTGTATATCAACTACACGATGACCAAGAAGGGCCTGGCCGCCTTCATCAACCGGCTGGTCGCCCTCTACGGCGCCAACAAGGTCGCGCGCATCCTCGACGTCTTTAAGGAGGCCGGCTTCTACTTCGCGACCCGCGCGGCCGTGACCGTCTCCAAGAACGACATCGTCATCCCCGAGAGGGAGAAGGCCGAGATCCTCGACTCTCACGAAGCGATGGTCGACCAGATCCAGGAGGATTTCGACAACGGCTTCCTCTCTGAGGAGGAGCGGCGGAGCAAGGTCCAGGAGATCTGGCGCGAGGCCGACGTGCAGATCACGGCGGCCGCCAAGGCCAACTTCAATCCGCTGAACCCGATCTACATGATGGCGATATCTGGCGCCCGCGGCGACATCAAGCAGATCCGCCAGCTCGCCGGGTGGCGTGGTCAGATGTCGAATCCGAAGGGCGAGATCGTCGAGCAGCCCGTGAAGTCGAGCTTCATCGAGGGCCTCTCGGTGCTCGAGTTCTTCATCTCGACGCACGGCGCTCGCAAGGGCCTCGCCGACACTGCCCTCCGCACGGCCGACTCGGGCTACCTTACGAGGCGCCTGGTCGACGTCTGTCAAGACGTCACGGTGAGTGAGCCTGACTGCGGCACCGACGAGTGGATTCCCATGTCGCCCTGGTCGCGACGCCGCGAAGAGAACCCCGAACTCAACGGCAGCGTGCTCGCCGAGGACGTTAAGCGGCCGCGCAGCGATCGCGTGGTGCTCAAGAAGGGTGAGGCGATCGGCCCCGCCCAGATCGGCCTCCTTCGCGAGGTGTACTCTGCGCTGCCGAACGCCAAGGTCAAGGCGAAGAAGGGCAGGGCTGCCGCGGCGCCGATCGCCGTGTGGACGCATGAGCCCAACGAGAACCTTCTCGGCCGTTATCTGGGCGAGCGGATCGTCGAAGAGGCCAGCGGCGAGGTCGTGTACGAACGCGGGACCCTCATCGACCCCGAGACCCGGGATCTGATTCTCGACGTGCTCGCCAGGAGCTCCGAGACCGATCCCATGGTGCCGGTGCGCAGCGTGCTCAAGTGCGAAGCCGAGTTCGGCGTGTGCCAGAAGTGCTACGGCTACGCGCTCGCGAACAACGCGCTAGCGGAGATCGGTGACGCGGTCGGCCACATCGCTGCCCAGTCCATCGGCGAGCCCGGCACGCAGCTGACGATGCGGACGTTCCACACGGGCGGTGTCGCCGGCGCCGACATCACTCACGGCCTCCCGCGCGTTGTGGAGCTCTTCGAGGCGCGCAAACCCAAGGGTGTGGCGCGTGTCGCCGAGATGTCGGGGCGCGTTGCGATCGAGGACACGGAGCGCGGCTGCAAGCTCACGATCACGTCTGAGGATGGTGCGAGCAAGGAATACGTCATCCAGGCGCGTCGCTCGCACGTCCTGGTCGAGGACGGCGACTGGATCCAGGAGGGCACGCAGCTTACTCCGGGTTCTCTGTACCCGGCTGAAGTGCTCAAGCACGCTGGAGTCACGGCGACGCAGCGGTATCTGGTCAATGAGGTCCAGGAGGTGTACCGCTCGCAGGGCGTTGAGATCAACGACAAGCATATCGAGCTCATCGTCCGCCAGATGATGAAGAAGGTGCGCATCGAGACCGCCGGTGACACGGACTTCCTGCCCGGTCAGCTCGTCGATCGGGCTCTCTTCCAGCGCGAGAACGAGCGGCTGGAGCAGGAGGGCGGGCAGCCCGCCGAGGAAGATCGCAGTGGCCTCATCCTGGGCATCACGAAGGCCTCACTGGCCACCGAGAGCTTCCTCTCGGCCGCCTCCTTCCAGGAGACGACGAAGGTTCTCACGGATGCGGCCATCGAGGGCAAGACCGACACCCTCCAGGGGCTCAAGGAGAACGTCATCATCGGCAAGCTCATCCCCGCCGGAACGGGGCTGCGTCGGTATCGCGCCGTCGACATCTATCCAGCGGGCAGGGTGGGCCTGGCCGAGACCGATCGATTCATGAGCAGCGAGGCCGACGACGCGACAGCCTGGCTTCTTGGGGATGAGGGTTGACCCAGAGAGGCGCCCTGTAAGATGTGGGCTGCGGCCGTCACCAGACCGCTCGTCTTGCGGCTGCCGCCCAGTTTCACTAAACTACACGACCGCTGCCTGAAGCAGTCGATCAGAGAGGTCACATGACAACCATTAGTCAGCTCGTCCGCCAAGGGCGGCAGAGCAAGATCCAGCGGTCGAAGACGCTGGCGCTCAAGGGCTCGCCGCAGAAGCGCGGCGTGTGCACTCGCGTCTACACCGTTACGCCCAAGAAGCCGAACTCCGCCCTGCGCAAGGTTGCGCGCGTCAGGCTGGTCAATGGCATGGAAGTCACGACGTACATCCCGGGCATCGGCCACAACCTGCAGGAGCACTCGGTGGTGCTCGTGCGCGGCGGCCGCGTCAAGGATCTCCCGGGTGTGCGCTACAAGGTCATCCGCGGTTCTCTTGACGCCTCCGGTGTCGCGGATCGCAAAAAGGCCCGTTCGCGGTATGGCTCCAAGGGCAAAGGAACGAGGTGAATCATGCCGCGTAGGGGAGTCATCGCACGTCGTGAGGTCATGCCGGACCCCGTCTACAACAGCAAGCTGGTCACGCAGGTGATCAACAAGGTGCTGCTGGACGGCAAGAAGTCCAAGGCCGAGCAGATCGTGTATGGCGCGCTCGAGATCACGCGCGAGAAGACCGGTCGTGATCCGGTCGAGGTCATGCAGGACGCAGTGCAGGCGCTCACACCGCATATCGAAGTGCGCAGCCGCAGGGTCGGCGGTGCTACGTACCAGGTCCCGGTCGAGGTGCCCGGGCGCCGCGCCCGCACGCTGGCCATCCGCTGGCTCGTGAGCTACTCGCGCAATCGGCGCGAGAGGGTCATGACCGAGCGGCTGGCGGCCGAGATGCTCGATGCTCTCGCCGGTCAGGGCGGCGCGTTTAAGAAGAAGGACGATATCTTCCGTATGGCGCAGGCCAACAAGGCGTTTGCGCACTACCGCTGGTAATCCGCCGGAGGCCCCTCACTGACCTTCGTCGGTGAGGGGCTTTCGCATGGAAGGAACACGTTGGAACGAGTCAGAGATCATGCGTAAGTACTCGCTCTTGAACACGCGCAACATCGGCATCATGGCGCACATCGATGCCGGCAAAACCACCACCACCGAGCGCATTCTGTACTACACCGGGAAGACGCACAAAATCGGTGAGGTGCACCAGGGTGCTGCCGTCATGGACTGGATGGCGCAGGAGCAGGAGCGCGGCATTACCATCACCTCGGCGGCGACCACGGTCGACTGGCGCGGGACGCAGATCAACATCATTGACACGCCCGGGCACGTGGACTTCACCATGGAGGTTGAGCGCAGCCTGCGCGTCCTCGACGGCGCCATCGCGCTGTTCTGTTCGGTCAGCGGGGTAGAGCCTCAGTCGGAGGCTGTGTGGCGCCAGGCCGACAAGTACCGGATCCCGCGCATCGGGTTCATTAACAAGATGGACCGTATCGGCGCCGATTTCTTCCGCGGCCTCGAGATGATGGAGACCCGGCTGGGCGCCAATCCCGTCGCCCTGCAGGTGCCGATCGGCTGTGAAGCTGAGTTCCGGGGGATTATCGATCTCGTCGAGATGCGGGCCATCGTCTATGCCAATGAGCTGGGCACCGACTTCGACACGGTCGCCATTCCCGACGAGCTGCAACCGCTCGCCGACGAGTACCGCCAGAAGCTCATCGAGGCGATCGTCGATTACGACGATCACATTCTGGAGACGTACCTGGAGGGCGGCGAGATCTCCGTCAGGCACCTTCGCGAGGTTATCCGCAAGGCCACGCTCGACATCAGCATCACGCCTGTCCTCTGTGGCTCCGCCTTCAAGAACAAGGGCGTGCAGCCGCTGATGGACGCCATCGTCAACTACTTGCCGGCGCCCGTCGACGTGCCCCCCGTCGCGGGTGTCAAGTTCGACGGGACGGAGGTCGAGCGCCAGACGTCAGACGGCGAGCCGTTCGCGGCGCTTGCCTTCAAGGTGGCGGTCGACCCGTACGTCGGCAAGCTCACGTACTTCCGGGTCTACTCGGGGACACTCAAGGCCGGCTCCTATGTGCTCAATGCAACAAAGGACAAGCGCGAGCGCATCAGCCGCATCCTGCAGATGCACGCCAACCACCGGGAGGACCGCGAAGAGATCTATGCGGGTGAGCTCGCTGCGGCCGTGGGCCTCAAGGTCACCGGCACCGGAGACACTCTCTGCGACCAGGCCAACCCGATCGTGCTCGAGTCCATGGAGTTCCCGGAGCCCGTGATCGCCGTGGCCATCGAGCCCAAGACGAAGGCCGACGAGGAGAAGCTCGGCAGCTCGCTCCAGCGCCTCGCCGAAGAGGATCCCACGTTCCGTGTCCACACCGACGAGGAGACCGGGCAGACGATCATCGAGGGCATGGGTGAGCTTCACCTGGAGATCATCGTCGATCGTCTCGTTCGGGAGTTCGGCGTCGACGCCAATGTGGGCAAGCCGCAGGTCGCCTATCGCGAGACCATCAAGGGCAAGGTCGAAAAGGCGGAGGGCAGGTTCGTGCGCCAGACCGGCGGTCGTGGCCAGTATGGCCACGTCGTCATCGAGATGGAGCCCAATGAGCCTGGCGGCGGCTACGTGTTCGAGAACCGCATCCAGGGCGGTGTCATCCCCCGCGAGTACATCCCGGCTGTTGACGAGGGCATCCGGGAGGCCATGAGCACCGGCGTCCTCGCCGGCTATCCGGTGGTCGACATCAAGGTTGCGCTGGTCTTCGGCAGCTACCACGAGGTCGACTCCTCGGACATGGCATTTAAGATCGCCGGCTCCCTGGCGTTCAAGAACGCGGCCCAGAAGGCCAAGCCAGTTCTTCTCGAGCCGATGTTCGCCGTCGAGGTCGTGACGCCGCCGGAGTTCATGGGCGACGTCATAGGCGATCTCAGCTCGCGGCGCGGTCACATCGGCGGCATGGAGCCGCGCGGCAACGCACAGGTCATCACCGCCACGGTACCGCTGTCAACGATGTTCGGGTACGCCACCGACATGCGTTCGGCCACTCAAGGTCGGGCCACCTACACGATGCAGTTCAAACACTATGCCGAGGTCCCCGCTTCGATCGCCAGCGAGATCGTCGCAAAGGTGCGTGGCGCTTGAGCAGAAGAGACGGACTTCATTTGCTCAACCCGGTCGGCCTCATGTATACTGCCGACCTTTGGTGCGGCTGAAAGCCGGACCTATCTTCGTGAGACCTCTACCTCCGGGTGTCGGGAAAAGGAGCAGCAGACATGGCCAAGCAGAAGTTTGATCGCAGCAAGTCGCACATGAACGTGGGCACCATTGGCCACGTCGACCATGGTAAGACGACGCTTACCGCTGCGATCACGCTCGTGCTGCACAATCGCGGGGGCAACACCCAGTTCACCGCGTTCGACATGATCGACAAGGCACCGGAAGAGCGCGAGCGCGGCATCACGATCGCCACCTCGCACGTCGAGTATGAGACGGAGAAGCGTCACTACGCGCATGTCGACTGTCCCGGCCACGCCGACTACATTAAGAACATGATCACCGGCGCCGCCCAGATGGACGCCGCGATCCTCGTCGTCGGCTCGGACGACGGTCCGATGCCGCAGACGCGCGAGCACATCCTGCTCGCCCATCAGGTGAACGTACCGAACATCGTCGTCTACATGAACAAGGTCGACCTCGTCGACGACCCCGAGCTCCTTGAGCTGGTCGAGATGGAGGTTCGCGAGCTTCTCAGCGAGTATGAGTTCCCCGGCGACGACATCCCCGTGGTCAAGGGCTCCGCTCTCAAGGCCCTGGAGTGTGGCTGCGGCAAGGAAGACTGCGAGTGGTGCAGCAGCATCGTCGAGCTCACCCAGGCGCTCGACGACTATCTGCCCGAGCCCGAGCGCGACATCGACAAGCCGTTCCTGATGCCGGTCGAGGACGTCTTCACCATCACCGGTCGCGGCACCGTGGCCACCGGCCGCGTCGAGCGCGGTATCATCAAGGTCGGCGAAGAGGTCGAGATCGTCGGTATGCGCGACAAGCCGCTGAAGACCACCGTGACCGGCGTCGAGATGTTCCGCAAGCTCCTCGACGAGGGACGCGCCGGCGACAACATCGGCGTGCTGCTGCGCGGCACCAAGCGCGAAGAGGTCGAGCGCGGCATGGTCTGCGCCAAGCCGGGCAGCATCACCGGCCACACGCACTTCCTGGCGCAGGTCTACGTGCTGTCCAAGGACGAGGGCGGCCGTCACACGCCGTTCTTCAACGGCTATCGCCCGCAGTTCTACTTCCGCACGACCGACGTTACCGGCGTCATCACGCTGGAGGAGGGCGTCGAGATGGTCATGCCGGGCGACAACACCGTGATGGAGGTCAAACTCATCACCCCGATCGCCATGGAAGAGGGTCTGCGCTTCGCCATCCGCGAGGGCGGCCGCACCGTCGGCGCCGGTGCCATCACGGAGATCATCGCCTAGTATCGACGAGATAGAGTTGGCCGGGCGCGCGAAAGCGTGCTCGTGTGACTGACACGCCCGGCCACGTGAACAGGACAGAGAAGGCTAGAGTGGCTCAGCAGAAGATACGCATCAGGTTGAAGTCTTACGATCACCAGTTGATCGAGCAGAGCGCCACGTCCATCGTGGAGACCGCGCAGCGCAGCGGCGCGAACATCTCTGGCCCCGTGCCGCTCCCCACCGAGAAGAACGTGTACTGCGTGATCAAGAGCCCGTTCAAGGACAAGGATTCGCGCGAGCATTTCGAGATCCGCACGCACAAGCGGCTCATCGACATCCATCAGCCGACCCCCAAGACGGTCGATCAGCTGATGCGGCTCGATCTGCCCGCCGGTGTCCACATCGAGATCAAGCTGTAGAGAGCGCTATGACTGGAATCATCGGCAAGAAGGTGGGCATGACCCAGCTGTTCGACGAAGACGGTAACGTGATCGCCGTCACCGTCGTGCACGCCGGACCGTGCCCGGTAACTCAGGTTCGCACCATCGACGTCGACGGCTATGAGGCCGTGCAGCTCGGCTTCGAGGAGTGCAAGGACAAGCACATCAGCAAGCCGGAGCTCGGTCACCTCAAGAAGGCCGGCATGAAGCGCGGGTTGCGTCATCTGGTGGAGTTCGGCGGATTGGGCGACTTCAAGGTCGGCGACACAGTCACCGTGGAGGCCTTCGAAGATGGCCAGTCTGTCTCGGTCGCCGGCATCAGTAAGGGCAAAGGCTTCCAGGGCACCGTGCGCCGTCACCATTTCGGTCGCGGTCTGGAAACTCACGGCTCGCACAACGTGCGTGCGCCCGGCTCGATCGGGCAGTGTGCCTGGCCGGCTAAGGTGTTCAAGGGCGTGCGCATGGCCGGCCATCTGGGCGCCGAGCGTGTCACCCAGCGGGGCCTCAAGATCGTGCGCCGCGACATCGAGAACAACCTCCTGCTCATCAAGGGGTCGGTGCCGGGCGCCAAGAACTCCGTCGTCGTCATCAAGGGTAGGTAACTGTGAGCGTCGACGAGATTAACAAGACTCCAACGATCGCGGGCGACGCCGTCGCCGGCTCCGCCGACGTGGCGGGGCGCGGTGAGGCCGGTGTGGCCAACGTCGTCGACAGGAGCGGCAAGCGGGTCGAGACCCGCGCGCTGCGGGACACCGTCTTTGGCGTTCCGGCTGATGTGGGCACACTGCACCTGGCGGTGCGTGCCGAGCAGGCCGCCCGGCGGCGCGGCACGGCGTCGACGAAGACCCGTGGCGAGGTCGCCGGCTCCACCGCCAAGCTTTTCCGTCAGAAGGGTACAGGCCGGGCGCGCGCCGGCAGCATCAAGTCGCCGCTGCGCTCGGGCGGAGGCACGGTCTTCGGCCCCAAGCCGCGCAGCTACGACATCAAAGTTAACCGTAAGGTCGCGCGCAAGGCGTTGGCCATGGCGCTCAGCAACCGCGCCGAGAACGGCCATGTCTTCGTTGCCTCGGGTCTCGACCTCGACAAGCCGAGCACTGCGGTCATGAACGAGCTTCTCGTGAACCTTGACCTCGAAGCACCGGTGCTGGTCGTGACCCACGACGAGCCGATCGTGGGCAAGTCGGTGAGAAACCTCGCTTACGCTGAGGTGGCGGAGGTCGGCGCGCTGTCTACCGAGCAGGTGCTGCGTGCGCGTTCGCTCGTGCTCACGGAGAAGGCGTTCGTCGCCCTGAATGAGGCGTAGACATGGTAGAAGCAGAGAAGATCATCATCAGCCCGATCATTTCGGAGAAGAGCTACGCTCAGATCGATCAGGATCGATACACGTTCCGCGTGCATCCGGATGCGCACAAGACCATGATCGCGCAGGCCGTAGCGCAGCTCTTTAATGTGACGGTGGTCGACGTCGCCACCGCGAACGTGCCTCCCAAGCCCAAGCGGCGCGGGATCACTCGTGGCCGTACGGCCGCCTGGAAGAAGGCCGTGGTGCAGCTCGCGCCCGGCGACAAGATCGAATTCTTCGAGGGCAGGTAATGGGCATCAAGCGATTCAAGCCGACCTCGCCCGGTCGCCGGTTTATGACGGTCGACACGTTCGAGGACATCACGCGCAGCAAGCCGGAGCGTTCGCTGTTGGCGCCGCTCAAGAGGAGCGGCGGTCGCAACTGCTACGGGCGCATGACGATGCGTCACAAGGGTGGCGGGCACAAGCGGCGTTACCGCATCATCGACTTCAAGCGCAACAAGGACGGGGTGCCGGCGAAGGTGGCGCACATCGAGTACGATCCGAACCGCTCGGCGCGCATCGCCCTGCTGCACTACCTCGACGGGGAGAAGCGCTATATCCTCGCGCCTCAGGGCCTGAAGGTTGGCGACATGGTCGAATCCGGCAAGGGCGCTGACATCAAGCCGGGGAACGCCATGCCGCTGGAGAATATCCCCGCAGGTACGACCGTGCACAATATCGAGCTCCAGCCGGGTCGTGGAGGCCAGCTGGTGCGGAGCGCAGGCACCAGCGCGCAGCTGCAGGCGAAGGAGAAAGGCTACGGTGTCGTAAGATTGCCGTCCGGCGAGCTTCGCCGCATTCGTCTCGCTTGCCGCGCCACCGTTGGCGAGCTCAGTAACTCCGATTACTTCAACATCGATGGCGGCAAAGCGGGCCGCTCCCGCTGGCGCGGTGTGCGCCCGTCGGTGCGCGGTACGGCCATGAACCCCGTTGACCACCCGCACGGCGGCGGCGAGGGCAAGACGACGGCGGGTCGCCATCCGGTTACGCCTTGGGGCGTGCCCACGCTCGGCTACAGGACGCGCGCCAAGCATAAGGCGTCCGACCAGTTCATCATCCGCGGCCGCAGGCGCGGTAAGCGCGGGTAAGGCAGGAGGCACGGGTTGAGCCGTTCAGCAAAGAAAGGACCGTTCGTCGAAGAGCGCCTCTTGAAGCGCATCGAAGACATGAACGCCGCCGGGCAGAAGAAGATGATCAAGACGTGGTCTCGTGCTTCGACGATCTTTCCCGAGATGGTGGGGCACACGATCGCGGTGCACGACGGGCGTAAGCACGTGCCCGTGTTCGTCAGCGAATCGATGGTCGGCCACAAGCTGGGTGAGTTCGCGCTCACCCGCACTTTCCGTGGTCATATCAAATCCGACCGCTCGGCCAGAAGGTAGCGAGTCATGGCAGTAAGAGCACAGGCGAAGTACGTGCGTGTGACGCCGCGCAAGGCGCGTGAGGTCGTCGACCTCATTCGCGGGAAGTCCGTGGCCGATGCGCGCAGCACGCTGCATTTCGCGAACCGCAACTCCGCGCGCGTGGTCGCCAGGGTCCTGGACTCCGCGGTCGCGAACGCAGAGCACAATAACGCACTGTCGACCGACGAGCTTTTCGTCAAGGAGGCTCGTGTCGATGAGGGTCCGACCCTGAAGCGGTGGAGGTTCCGGGCGATGGGTCGCGTCAATCGCATCTACAAGCGCAGCAGCCACATCACCATCGCTGTGGAACAAAGGGAGGTCCGTTCCTAGTGGGCCAGAAGGTGCATCCGGGCGGCCTTCGTGTGGGCGTCATTCACGACTGGAAGTCGCACTGGTATACGGAGAAGGAGTTCAAGGAGTTCCTCGCAGAGGATGAGCGGATCCGTCAGCACATCCTCCGGAAGCTCGCGCACGCGGGTATCTCGCGGATCCTGATCCGCAAGGATCAGAACAACGTGACCATCGATATTCACACCGCTCGGCCGGGGATCGTCATCGGCAAGAGCGGCTCCGAGGTCGACGCGCTGCGCAAAGAGGTCCACGCGATGACGCGCAAGAACATCCAGATCAATATCGTCGAGGTCAAGCGCCCCGAGCTCGACGCGCTGCTCGTCGCTCAGTCAATCGCCGAGCAGCTGGAGAATCGTGTGAGCTTCCGACGTGCGATGAAGCGCGCTCTCACGAGCGCCATGCGCTCCGGCGCCGCGGGCATGCGTGTCCGCTGTGGCGGTCGCCTCGGCGGCGCCGAGATGGCGCGCAGCGAGCACTACAGCGAGGGGCGAGTGCCGCTGCACACCCTGCGCGCTGACATCGATTACGGCTGCTGCGAGGCGCGCACGACCTTCGGACGCATCGGCGTGAAGGTCTGGATCAACAAGGGTGAGATCCTGCCCGAGGGCTACCCGATGGATGAGACCAAGGCGCGCCTCGAGCGCGATGAGCAGCGTCGTGATGATCGCGGCCGCGGCCGCGGCCGCGGACCTCGTCGTGAGGGCGCAGCTCGCCCCGGCGGCCGTCGCTCCGGCGGAGCCCGGCAGGGTCGTCCCGGGCCGGGTGGCGTGAGGGCGCCGATGGGGCGTCGCGCTCCCGAGCGTAAAGCGTCGCCGGCGCCGAAGGCCGCTGAGGCCAGACCGGCCGAGAGGCAGGCCGACAAACCTGTCGAGCCAACCACCGAGCAGAGTAGCTGACGGGAGAGGATGTAGATCATGCTCCTGCCGAAGAGAGTCAAGCACAGAAAGCAGCATCGCGGTCGCATGGCCGGGGCCACCAAGGCCGGCAGCACCGTCGAGTTCGGCCAGTTCGGCCTCAAGGCGGTCGATCGTGGCTGGATCACGAACCGGCAGATCGAGTCCGCCCGTATCGCGATGACGCGTTACATCAAGCGTGGCGGCAAGGTGTGGATCAATGTGTTCCCCCACAAGCCGGTCACGCGCAAAGCGGCCGAGACTCGCATGGGCGGCGGCAAGGGCTCGCCTGAGTCATGGGTCGCTGTGGTCAAGCCCGGCAAGGTCATGTTCGAGCTGGCCGGAGTCAGCGAGCCGGTCGCCCGGGAGGCCATGCGTCTGGCCGCTCACAAGCTGCCCGTGAAGTGCAAGTTCGTGACCAGGGAGGGGGAGCGTCTTTGAAGGCTAGCAGACTGCGCGAGCTCTCCGACGACGAGCTCACCTTGCGCCTCAAGGACACGCGCAAGGAACTCTTCAACCTGCGCTTCCAGCACGCTACAGGGCAGCTCGACAACCCGAACAAGTTGAATGCGACGCGCCGCGAAATCGCCAGGCTGATCACGCTCCAGGCTGAACGAGAGGGCGCCCGCAAGGCAGCCGGTGGTGAGGCCTGATGGCGACGAAGAAGAAGACTGACAGCGGCAGGTCCGCCGCGACGAGGAAGGCGGCCGCGCGCAAAGCGGCTGCGAAGAAGACGGGCACGACGAAGACCGCCGCGGCTGTCGCGATTCCGGTGAGGAAGCTTTCGGCCGCCAAGGCAAGAGCCAAGGAGGCGCACGCTGCCCCCGCCAAAGTTCCGGGGCGCAAGGAGCGTCGGGGCGTTGTTGTGAGCGACGCCATGGACAAGACGATTGTCGTGCGTATCGACGTGGCGCAGAAGCACGAGCGGTACAGCAAGATCGTGCGCCGCTCGAGCAAGCTCCACGCGCACGACGAGCACAACACAGCCGGTGTGGGCGACTTCGTGCGCATCGTTGAGACGCGTCCGTTGAGCGCGACCAAGCGGTGGCGTCTTCTCGAGGTCCTCGAGAAAGCCAAGTAAGAGAGCCGGCAGAGGAAACACATGATCCAGGTTGAGTCGAGACTACGAGTTGCCGACAACACGGGCGCCCGCGAGATCCTCTGTATTCGGATCCGTGGCGGCTCGAAGCGTCGGTACGCCTCGGTGGGCGACATCATCGTCGGCACCGTGAAGGTCGCGACGCCGGGCGGCAGCGTCAAGAAGGGTGACGTGGTTCGGGCGGTCGTCGTGCGTACCAAGAAGGAATTCGGTCGCAAGGACGGCACGTATATCGCGTTCGACGAGAACGCCGCCGTCATCATTGACAACCAGAACAACCCGCGCGGGACCCGCATCTTCGGCCCTGTGGCCCGCGAGCTTCGCGACAGGCATTTCATGAAGATCGTGTCGCTGGCCCCCGAGGTTCTTTGACGTCCGCGTCGGTGAGGGAGTCCCTGCAATCATGAGCACTATGAAGATCAGAACGGGCGACCAGGTCAAGGTCGTCAGCGGTAAGGAGGCCGGCAAAACCGGCAAGGTCATGCGTGTGGACTCCCGCACGGGCCGCATCGTGATCGAGCGGCTCAACATGATCAAAAAGCACACGAAGCCGAACCCGAAAAAGAATCCGCAAGGCGGGGTGATCGAGCGTGAGGCGCCCATCCACGCGTCTAACGTGATGCTCGTTTGTCCCTCTTGTGGGGAAGCGACGCGGATCGGTTACAGGCTGCTTGAGGGCGGCGGCAAGGTTCGCTTCTGCCGGCGCGCAAACTGTGGCAAAGACATCGACAAGGCGTAAGTGACGATGGCAAGGCTCAAAGACAAGTATCGCGAACAGATTGTGCCTGAGCTCATGCAGGAGTTCGGCTACCGCAGCATCATGGAGGTCCCCCGCGTCACCAAGGTCACCCTCAATATGGGGGTCGGTGAAGCGAAGACCAACGCCAAGCTGCTTGACGATGCCGTGGGGGAGCTCGCCCTGATCAGCGGTCAGCGGCCCGCCATCACCAAGGCGCGCAAGTCGATCGCCGGCTTCAAGCTCCGCGAAGGCATGTCGATCGGCTGCCGGGTTACGTTGCGCCGTGAGCGTATGTACGAGATGCTCGATCGGATTATCTCGATCGCGCTGCCTCGCATTCGCGACTTTCGCGGTATCTCGCCCAATCAGTTCGACGGCCGCGGCAACTTCGCCATGGGCGTGCGCGAGCAGACGATCTTCCCGGAGATCGACTACGACTCGATCGATCAATTCCGCGGTCTCAATGTGGTCATCACGACGACCGCCAAGACGGACGAGGAAGGGCGGGCCCTGCTCAGTAAGCTCGGCATGCCGTTCCGGTCGAACTAGGAGCATCTGAAGCATGGCTAAGACATCCCTCGTGGTGAAGGCCGGACGCAAGCAGCGTTACAAGACGCGCGAGTATTTTCGCTGCGTGAGGTGCGGCCGACCGCGTGCGTACTACCGTAAGTTCGGGCTCTGCCGCATCTGTCTGCGCGAGGTCGCACACCGGGGCCTCATTCCCGGTCTGACCAAGTCGAGCTGGTAAGGGAGGCGAAGCTCATGTCCATGACAGATCCCATCGCCGATATGCTGACGCGCATCCGCAACGGCAGCACGGCTCGGCACTCGACCGTGGAAATGCCCTCGTCGAAGATGAAGGTGGAGCTCGCCCGGCTGATGACCGACCAGGGCTATATCGCCGGTTTTCAGGTGAAACAAGGTGAGCCCGGCGAGATCATTGTCGTCGAGCTCAAGTACGGCAAGAACAGAGAGCGGGTCATCTCCGGCATCAAACGCGTCTCCAAGCCCGGCCTCCGCGTGTACGCCAAGAAGGAGTCGCTGCCCAAGGTGCTCGGTGGGCTCGGCACGGCGATCATCTCCACGTCACGGGGCCTCGTGACCAGCGCTGAGGCGCGGAAACTGGGCCTTGGTGGCGAGGTGATCTGCTTCATTTGGTAAGGACGGCATATGTCGAGGATCGGTAAAGCTCCAATCCCGCTGCCCGCCGGCGTTGAGTTCAGGTGCGATAACGCCGTGGTGACGGTGAAAGGACCGATGGGTGAGCTCACGCAGCGGGTACCGCGCGAGATGATCGTCGAGGTGGGTGACGGCGTCATCGAGGTCAAGCGGCCGACCGACAGCGCCCCGCATCGGTCGCTGCACGGTCTCACCCGGTCGCTCATCGCCAACATGGTCACCGGAGTGACGAGCGGTTTCGAGAAGCGCCTGGAGATCGTCGGTGTGGGCTACCGCGCCAGCGTGAAGGGCGACGCCCTCGAGCTGCTCGTGGGTTACAGCCATCCGGTGGTCGTCGAACCGCCGCAGGGCATCACGTTCGAGACCCCGCAGGCCACGGTCGTCGTGGTCAAGGGCATCGACAAGCAGGTGGTCGGCGAGGTCGCGGCCAAGGTGCGCTCCGCCCGCCCGCCCGAGCCTTATAAGGGCAAGGGTATCCGTTACGCCGGCGAGTACGTGCAGCGCAAGGTCGGCAAGCGCGCCTAGGCTGCCTGACAGAAGAGGAACGTCACTAGATGAGCTCACTCAGCACCAGAGAAGCCCGAGCCCGGCGCAAGAAGCGCATCCGAGGTCGCGTCAGCGGGACTGCGGAACGCCCGCGCATCTCGGTCTTCCGCTCCAACAAGGCGATCTACGCCCAGCTCGTCGACGACACCGCGGCGGCCACGATTGCGGCGGCGCGCTCGGCCGAAGTCGAGGGTGCGGGCATCAAGAAGTCAGACGTCGCCAGGAAGGTGGGCGAGCTGCTCGCGCGGCGCGCCAAGGACAAAGGCATCGATCGGGTTGTCTTCGACCGGTCCGGCTATCTGTATCATGGCCGGGTGAAGGCCCTCGCGGAGGGCGCCCGCGAAGGCGGCCTGGTTTTCTGAGAAGGAGTAGAGAACCCTGTGGCTAGAGGATCATTCAGCGAAGGCAGCGAGCTCAAAGAGCGCGTCGTCGACATCAATCGCGTCGCCAAGGTCGTCAAAGGCGGTCGGCGGTTCTCCTTCACAGCCCTGGTTGTCGTCGGAGACGAGAACGGACACGTAGGCGCCGGCTACGGCAAGGCGCGCGAGGTGCCTCTGGCGATTCAGAAGGCGATCGAGGATGCCAAGAAGAACCTGTTCAGGGTCCCGCGCTACAATGGCTCGACGACCACACACGAGGTCATCGGCCGCGCGGGTGCCGCACGAGTACTGCTTAAGCCGGCCGCGCCTGGTACCGGCGTCATCGCCGCAGGAGGCGTGCGTGCTGTGCTCGAGCTCGCCGGTGTTCGCGATGTCCTCACGAAGTCGCTGGGAACTACGAACCCCATCAATCTGGTGCGCGCCACCGTCGCTGGCCTGCAGTCACTGCGCACTCCGGAAAGCGTCGCACGTCTTCGCGGCATCTCCGTGAGCAAGGTGCTGGGGCTCGACGAGCATGAGGAGACGGTCGCCGCGACCGCCACGAGCGGGGAGGCCTGAAGGGCATGGCTGACTATCTCGAGATCACGCAGATCAAGAGCGCGATCGGGACTCGCCCCGAGCATCGCGGCACTCTGCGCGCGCTCGGTCTGAAGCGCATCCGTCACACCGTGGTGCAGGAGGATACTCCTGTCATCCGCGGCATGGTCAACAAAGTCGCGCCTCTCGTGGAGGTGCGCCGGGCAACGAAGAAGTCGTGACATGGCTGAAATAGGACTGCATAACCTCCGTCCCAACCCGGGCTCGACCAAGGGCATCAAGCGCCTCGGTCGTGGCAAGGGCACCGGCAGAGGCAAGACCGCCGGCAGGGGCCACAAGGGGTACAACTCCCGCTCCGGCGGCGGCGTGCGCCTGGGCTATGAGGGTGGCCAGATGCCTCTCTACATGCGTCTCGGCAAGCTGCGCGGCCCCCACATGAAGAAGAGCATGCCGATCGGCCCGTTCCGCACGTATGCCGTGCCGGTCAATGTCGGCCGTCTCGCGGCGGCATTCGCTGCCGGCGACGAGGTCACTCCGGAGACCCTCGTCGAGAAAGGCATCGTGAAGAACACGCGTACGTCCATCAAGATCCTGGGCGGTGGCGAGCTCGACAAGGCACTCAAGGTCCGCATGCACCTGTACTCGCGCAGCGCCGTCAAGAAGATCGAGGCGGCAGGCGGCACGGCCGAGCTGCTCTGACGTCGCTGAGGGGATGGCGTCGTGAACAACAAGCTCTGGCAATCGCTGGTCAACGCCTTCATGATCCCGGACCTTCGCACGAAGGTTCTCTTTACGGCTGCGATCCTGGCGATCTATCGCTTCGGCTGTCACATCCCGGTTCCCGGCATCAACCTGGAGGCCCTCCGGACGCTGTTTGAAGAGGGCGGCGCGGGAGTGCTCGGTTTCCTCGACCTGTTCTCGGGCGGTGCGTTGGGGCGGGTCGCCCTCTTCGCGCTCGGCATCATGCCGTACATCACGGCGTCGATCATTATGCAGCTGCTCGCCGTCGTCATCCCGAAGCTCGAGCAGCTTGCCAAGGAGGGTGAACAGGGCCAGAAGGAGATCACGAAGTACACGCGCTGGCTGACGGTCGTGCTCTCCCTGGTACAGTCCCTGGGCTACGTCCTCCTGTTCCAGAGTCAGAGGGCGCTGCCTGATCTCAACTGGTGGCGCGCTGCCCTTATCGTCGCCAGCCTCGTCACCGGTGCCGTCGTCGTCATGTGGCTCGGGGAGCTCATCACGGCGCGCGGTATCGGCAACGGTATGTCCATTCTCATCTTCATCAGCATCATCTCGCGCATTCCTTCAGGTGCGATCAAGCTGTTTACGCTCGGCCCCGTCACGGTCAGCCTGTTCGTTGTGATCGCCCTCGCGGTCATCGTCGGCGTCGTCTGGATCACGACCGGCGAACGACGGGTGCCTGTGCAATACGCCAAGCGTGTCGTCGGTCGGCGCATGATGGGCGGCACCAGCACCTTCATTCCGCTCAAGGTCAATATGGCCGGGGTCATGCCCGTGATCTTCGCCTCCTCGATGATGATGATCATTCCGACTTTCGTTCAGTTCCTGGGCGAAGGCGGCATCGCTGGCTGGTTCAATCGAGTGCTGGGTCCCAACACGTTCGCATTCCTTATTCTGGAAGCCGCCCTCATCGTGGTCTTCACGTATTTCTATACAGCCGTGACGTTCAATCCGATCGATCAGGCCGACAACCTCAAGAAGTATGGCGGCTTCATTCCTGGCGTGCGGCCGGGGCGGCCGACGGCTGAGTATCTCGACCGCATCCTGTCGCGCCTGACCTTTCCCGGGGCCCTGTTCCTTGCGTCGCTTGTCGTGCTGCCCTGGCTTCTCGGGCGCGACCCGATCAACGCGCCGTTCTACTTCGGCGGCACGTCGCTGCTGATCGTGGTAGGCGTGGCTCTCGATACGATGCGCCAGATGGAGGCACAGCTCCTCATGCGCCACTATGAAGGCTTCCTCAAATAAACAGAACAGGGGACTGGGCAATATGATCGCTCCTCAGCTGAACGTGATCCTCCTTGGGGCCCCGATCGCCGGAAAGGGTACCCAGGCAGAGCGCATCGCTGCCCGCTTCGGCGTGCCGCACATCTCGACCGGTGAGATGCTGCGTGCCGCAGTCAGCAAGGGCACCGAGATGGGGCGCGTCGTGCAACAGCTCATGGAGGCCGGCGAGCTGGTGCCTGACGAGGTCGTCACCGGGGTCGTCCGCGAGCGGCTCGTACAGCCGGATGCTCAGGATGGTTTTCTCCTGGACGGGTTCCCGCGAACACTCGAGCAGGCGAAGCGCCTGGACGTGATGCTCTCGGAGGTCGGGCGCAAGATCAGCCACGTCCTCCTCATCGACGTTCCTGAAGAGGAGCTCGTGACTCGCTGTACTGGCCGGCGCATGTGCCGCTCGTGCGGGAAGGGCTACCACGTGGTCTTCAGCCCGCCGGCGGTCGAGGGCGTATGCGATGCGTGCGGCGGCGAGCTGTATCAGCGCAACGACGACAACGAGACGACGGCCCGCCACCGGCTTGAGGTGTACCATGCGCAGACGGAGCCTCTCGTAGACTTCTACAAGCAGGCCGGTCTGCTCCAGATTGCAGTGGGCGCCGGCAAGGGCCCCGACGCCGTCTTCGTCGAGATCGTGAATCTCCTCGGGGGCTCTGGCGCGGCGTGATCGTTCGCAGATCCACGGCTGAACTCGCCAAGATGGAGGCCGCCGGCGCAATCGTGGCGGACTGCCTGGACGATCTCGCCGAGCGCGCCCTCCCAGGTGTCACGACGGCGGAGCTCGATCGTCGCGCGGAGAGTTTCATCCGCGAGCGCGGGGGCGTGCCCACCTTCCTGGGCTACCACGGCTATCCTGCGTCGATCTGCACGTCTCCCAACGACATGGTGGTGCACGGTATCCCGGGCGACTATCGCGTCACCGAGGGTGACATCCTCAGCATCGACGTCGGTGTCACGCTCGACGGCTACGTCGCCGACTCGGCGATCACCCTGCCCATAGGAGCCGTGGAGCCTGAGGCGCTTCGTCTCCTTGAGGTGACCGCAGAGTCGCTGGAGGCCGCAATCGTGGAGTGCCACGAGGGGCGTCGTCTCGGCGACATTTCTCACGCCGTTCAGGAGGTTGTGGAAGCCGCCGGGTTCAGCGTCGTGCGCTCGCTGGTCGGCCACGGTGTCGGCCGGGAGATGCACGAAGATCCGCAGATCCCGAACTACGGCGATGCGGGGCGCGGACCCCGGCTTGAAGAGGGCATGGTCTTCGCCATCGAACCGATGGTCAATGCGGGTGGGTACGACGTGGTCGTCGCGAGCGACGGCTGGAGCATCTCCACCTCCGACGGATCCCTGTCCGCGCACTTCGAGCACTCGGTGGCCGTGGGCAAGGTGGCGCCGCGTGTTCTCACCAGGCGCCGCTCGGAGACCGTCGCCGCGCGGGGGTAGCGCGCTTTCACCGGGCGTTGAGGCGTCGCGTCTCATGCGCCCTCGCGTTTTGTCCCATGCCCAGTGTGTGTTAGCATATCAGGCTGCTGTGTGTCAGGTCGATGTCAGTGGATGAGTAGGGAGTATGGCGAACAAAGAAGAAGCCATTGAGATCGAAGGCGAGGTTGTCGAGGCCCTGCCGAACACCATGTTCCGCGTTCACCTTGACAACAACTACGAAGTGCTCGCTCATATTTCCGGGAAGATGCGCATGCACTACATCCGCATCCTGCCGGGCGACAGAGTCAAGGTCGAGCTGTCGCCCTACGACCTGAGCAGGGGCAGGATCACGTATCGGTTCAAGTAGCGGCCGCGCGGCCGCCTGGATGCGGTGTGCGGAGCGAGTGGGCGCCGCACGCTTGAGCGAGGATCACCGATGAAGGTAAGAGCATCAGTTAAAGCGATCTGCGAGAAGTGCAAGGTCATTCGCCGGCACGGCACGGTGCAGGTGATCTGCACGAACCCGCGGCATCGCCAAAGGCAGGGGTAAGTCCGCATGGCACGTATCGCAGGCGTCAACATCCCGCCGCAGAAGCGGGTCGAGATTGGGCTCACGTACATCTACGGGATCGGTCGCTCGACGTCCAACAGGATCCTCGCGGTGGTGGGTGTCGACCCCAATACCAAGGTGCGCGACCTCACTGAAGAGGAGATCGTCCGTCTGCGCGAGGCGATCGATCGTGAGGCCACGGTAGAGGGCGACCTGCGGCGCGAGCGTTCGCAGAACATCAAGCGACTCATGGACATCGGCTGCTACCGGGGCATCCGCCACCGCCGCGGCATGCCGGTGAACGGGCAGCGTACGCGCACCAATGCACGGTCGCGCAAAGGTCCTAAGAAGACGGTCGGCGGCAAGCGCAAGAAGTGACCGCAGAGCAGCCGGAGGAGTAGAGCAGAGTGGCCAAGCCTCAGAGAGCCAGGGGTCGTCAGCGCCGCAAGATTCGCAAGAACATCGCTGTCGGCCAGGCGCACATCAAGACGTCGTTCAACAATACGCTTGTCACGCTCACCGACAAGGACGGCAACGTCCTTGCCTGGGAGAGCGCCGGTTCGGTCGGTTTCAAGGGCTCGCGCAAGAGCACGCCCTTCGCCGCCCAGGTTACGGCAGAGTCCTGTGCCAAGAAGGGCATGGAGCACGGCCTTCAGAAGGTCGAGGTCTTCGTGCGTGGGCCAGGCTCGGGCCGCGAGACAGCGGTTCGCTCTCTGCAGGCTGCTGGCCTCGAGATCATGAGCGTCAAGGACGTGACGCCGGTGCCGCACAACGGATGTCGGCCGCGAAAGCGTCGCCGGGTTTAGGAAGGTCTACGTGGCGAGAGATACATCAGCGCAGTGCAAGCAGTGCCGCCGCGAGAGCGAGAAGCTCTTCCTCAAGGGCGAGCGCTGCCTCACCGATAAGTGCGCCGTCGAACGGCGTGCGTACTCGCCCGGCCAGCACGGCCGGGGTCGCATCAAGCAGTCCGAGTACCTCCTTCAGCTGCGCGAGAAGCAGAAGGCGCGGCGCTACTATCAGGTGCTCGAAGGCCAGTTCCGTCATTACTACGAGGTGGCGAGCCGCAAGCAGGGCGTCACCGGAGAGAACCTCCTGCGCCTCCTCGAACTGAGGCTCGACAACGTCGTGTATCGCCTGGGCTTTGGCGCCTCGCGCCGTCAGGCGCGCCAGCTCGTGCGTCATGCCCACTTCACGGTGAACGGCCGCAAGGTCGATATTCCGTCGCTTCAGGTGCGTCCAGACGATGTCGTCGCGGTCCGGCCCGGCAGCAAGGCCGTCGAGGCCGTGCGTGCGGCAACCGACCTCACGTCGTCGGTCGCCCCATGGCTGCTGGTCGATCACGACAACCTCACCGGCAAGATCCTTCGCATGCCCGAGCGCGATGAGATCGACACCCCGGTGCAGGAGCAGCTCATCGTCGAGCTCTACTCCAAGTAATCCGCTGCAGCAGCTCACCCGCGGCGAAGACTCTACAGGAGGCCTGTTGCTACAGTTTCAGATGCCTAACATCATGCGCGAGCAGCTCGCCGCCAATCGGGCGCGTTTCGAAGTCGAGCCGCTGGATCGCGGCTTCGGGCACACGTTCGGTAACGCCCTGCGCAGGGTGCTGCTGTCGTCGCTCGAGGGTGCCGCGGTCAGCTCGGTCAAGCTCGAGGGAGTTGCGCATGAGTTCAGCACCGTCAAGGGCGTGAAGGAGGATGTCACCGACATCATCCTCAACCTCAAGTCGCTCGTCTGTCGGCTTCACGGTGAGATCGACGAAATCCAGGTGCGCCTTTTCAAGGACAAGCCCGGCAGGGTGGTCGCCGCCGACATCGACATCCCGGCGGAGCTCGAGATCCTCAATCCGGATCATCACATCGCCACACTCTCGGATGGCGGCGTTCTTGAGATGACCATGGTGATCCGTCGCGGTACAGGCTACGTGTCGGCCGAGGGCAACAAGACGTCCGAGACGGTCATCGGTGTGATCCCGATTGATTCGATATTCAGCCCGGTCAAGCGCGTGTCCTACCGCGTGGAAAGCGCCCGCGTGGGCCAGCGCACCGACTACGACAAGCTGCTCCTCGACATCACGACCAACGGGTCGCTGCAGCCGGAGCAGGCGCTTCGCGAAGCTGCGGAGATCCTCATCGATCGGATGTCGATTTTCACCGACCCCGATCGCACACGGACGACCGATGAGTTCCCCGTTGAGGGGTTCGGCGAAACGGCGGGCGGGGCTGTCGTGGACGACGTGCTCATCGAAGAGCTGGAGCTCGGCGTCCGTTCGTATAACTGCCTCAAACGCGAGGGTGTGCAGACCATCGGCGACCTTGTCGCCAGGACTGAGGCCGACCTGCTCAATATTCCGAACTTCGGCAAGAAGAGCATCGACGAGGTCAAGGAGAAGCTCACCGAGCGAGGGCTGTCGCTGCGGGGTGACGAGTAGTATGCGCCATCAGAATTCAGGTCGTAAGCTCAATATGGCGCCCGACCAGCGCAAGGCGCTGCTGTCGGGTCTTGCCTGCCAGGTTCTCGAGCACGAGAAGATCAAGACCGGCGTGGTGCGCGCCAAAGAGGTGCGCCCTCTGGTCGAGCAGGTCATCACCCTGGGCAAGCGCGGCGATCTTCACGCCAGGCGCCAGGCGATCGCCCTGCTTCGCAATAAGAAGATCGTGTACAAGCTCTTCAGCGATGTGGCGCCGCGCTACAAGGAGCGCAACGGCGGCTACACGCGCATCGTGAAGATAGGCCCGCGCCAGGGAGACGGCAGCGAGCAGGCCTACATCGAGCTGATCTAGGCGGGTACGTGCTGGTTTGTACGGCGGGGGCGGGAGGCCGAAGGGTCTCCCGCCCCCGCCGTCGCTATCGAGGGGGTTCCGATGGCCTGACGTTGCCGGCCATGTGGTCGCCGTTGTGCGCACCTCCTCGCGGCCGGCAAGGCCTTGCGTGGCCGTTGCGAGGGCACGGCCGGGCCCTCTCGCCAATGCGGTAAGCTTCTCGAGCATGTCTTCCACACCCTCTTCGAGCTCCTCATTGCTGATCGACGTCTCCGGCCTGAACTATCGCTATCCCGGGGCGTCGGCCGACACCCTTGCGGGTCTCGACCTGCGATTGAAAGAGGGGGAGTTCCTGGCGGTGGTCGGCGCCAACGGCTCCGGCAAGTCCACGCTGGCGCGCATCCTGGGGGGCCTGCAGAAGCCGACGGCTGCACGCTGGGCCTCGACGTGTGGCCACGACCTGCTCGATGAAGCGGGCCGCCTGGCCGCGCGGCGCGATGTGGGAGTGCTGTTCCAGAACCCTGAGAATCAGCTTGTGGCCGAGTGTGTTGAGGAGGACATCGCCTTCGGTCTTGAGAATCTCGCCTGGCCTCCTCAGTCTATCCGCGCGCGCGTCGACGAGATGCTGGAGCGCTTCGGCCTGGAGGGGTTGCGCCGGCGGCAGCCGCATCTCCTGTCGGGAGGCCAGAAGCAGCGCGTCGCGCTGGCGGGGGTCCTCGCGATCCCGCGACGCCTGCTCATCCTCGACGAGCCTACGGCGATGCTCGATCCGGCGGGGCGCCGGGAAGTGCGTGCGGCGGTGAGCCTCCTGCGCAGTGAGGGGCTCGCGGTCGTCTGCATCACGCAGGAGATGGACGAGACGGTGGAGGCGGACCGGGTTGTCGCCGTTGAGAGCGGTATGAATACGTTCGCCGGCGCCGTAGAGGATCTGTTCGCGGACGTTGCCACAGTGCGCCGCCTGGGTCTCGGGCTCCCGACTCCCGCTGAGCTTGCGCTGGAGCTCGCTACGCAGGGTCGGGCGCTCGCCCGGGTGCCGCTGAGCATGGACGAGCTCGTCGCCGGCCTGGAGAGGTCGTGAGCGCGGGGGCAGCGCCAGGAATGGCCGTCGCCTGCAGGAGAGTCTCCTTCAGCTACCAGGAGGCCGAGACGCCCATCGCCGCCTTGCGGGACGTCACCTTCGAGCTCGCTCCCGGCCGCGCCCTGGCGCTTCTCGGCGCCTCGGGCGCCGGTAAGTCGACGCTCCTGCAAGTGCTTCGCGGCCTGGATCCTCCGGAGGCGGGCGCCGTGCTGCTCGACGGCAGAGACGCCAGCGACCCCGGCGGCAGCGGCCTCTACGCGGACGTCGGTCTGGTGTTCCAGCTGCCGGAGCTTCAGCTCTTCGCGGCGACAGCCCGTGACGACGTTGCCTTCGGTCCGAGGCGCCGCGGGCTCCCCGAAGGCGAGGCTGTGGCCGCCGCTGAGGCGGCCATGCGGCGGGTTGGGCTGCCCCCGGACGACTTCGGTGCGCGGCATCCGTTCACGCTCTCGGGCGGCGAGCAGCGTCGCCTCGCGCTCGCCGGGGTTCTCGCTATGCGGCCGCGCCTCCTCCTCCTCGATGAGCCTTTCGTCAGCCTCGACCCGGCGACGAGGCGCAGACTCCGTGAGATTCTCACGGCCTTGAAGAGCGAGGGCGTGACGCTGGTCATCGCCACACACGACATCGACATCGCCTGGGCGCTGTGCGACGAGGCGCTCATCCTGCGGGATGGTCGCGTGGCGGCGGCCGGCGCCTGGGACTTCGCCGACAACGGCCGCCTCCTTGAGGAGAACCGGCTGCAGGAGCCCTTTCTCGTGCAGTTGTGGCGTCGTCTCGGGCGCGACCCCGAAGCGGCGCCACGAACCATTGCGGCTGCCGCGGAGGAGCTGGCGTGAAGGCGACGATCGCCCAGTACTATGCGGGTGATTCGCTGATCCATCGCCTCGACCCGCGCGCCAAGTTCATCGCTGTGAGCGCGCTCGCCATCGCTCTCTTCGTGCGGGACTCGTTCGCCGGGCTGGCGGTCTATGCTGCCGGCGCTGCGGCGGCGTACTCGCTGAGCGGTGTGCCCGCCCGCTGGTTCTGGCGCGCCTTCCGTCCTCTGCTTTGGCTGGTGGGGCTGACCTTCGTGGCGCAGCTGCTCTTCGCTCCCGGCGAACCCTTCTTCTCACTGGGATTCATCCACGTGTCTATCCGCGGCCTCGAGCTCGCCGCGTTTCTGAGCCTGCGGTTGCTCGTCCTCGTGCTTGTAGGCTCGGTGCTCACCCTGACGACGGCGCCGATGGCGCTGACCGATGGGCTGGTGTGGCTGGGGCGGCCGCTCCGGCGGCTGCGTGCTCCGACCGACGAGCTGGCGCTGATGGTTACCATTGCGTTGCGCTTTATTCCCACGCTCCTGGCGGAGATGGAGACGATCATGCGCGCGCAGAAGGCCCGCGGGGTCGAGATGGACAAGGGTGGGATCCGCGCCCGCGCGCGGGCGCTCGTGCCGGTGCTGGTGCCGCTCTTCGTTCTGAGCTTCCGGCGTGCCGACGAGCTCGCTGTAGCGATGGAGGCGCGCTGCTATCGGCCCGGCGTCGCGAGGACGCGCCTGCGGCCGTTGCGGGCGACCTGGGCCGATGTCGTGCTGCTGGTCGCCACAGGAGGGCTCATCGCAGCGGGGCTCGTCATCTGATGGCGCCGATGAGCATGAGACAAGGGGGGTGCTCCGTGGGCGATCGTGAAGCGACCGCGTCCGGCGGCGTCGCGGGGGACGAGCGGGGCGTGTGGCGGCTCGACATCGTCTACGAAGGTACCCGATACCATGGCTGGGCCCGGCAACCTGGGCACGCCAGCGTGCAGCAGACGATCGAGGAAGCGCTGGCGATCGTGCTGCGCGAGCGGGTGCGGCTTAGCGTCGCCGGTCGTACCGACGCTGGCGTCCACGCCTGGGCGCAGGTCGCCTCGTTCGCGAGCGGGCGGAGTAACGTACGGCCCGATCGCCTGCGGCACTCGCTCAATGCTCTCCTTCCGCCGGACATCGCCGTTCAGGCGGTCTCGCCGGCGCCCCCCGGGTTCGAGGCGCGAAGGGCGCGCTCACGCACCTATCAGTACCGTCTCTGGCTTTCGCCGGTGAAGCCCGTGCGTGACCGCGCGTACGTGTGGCAGGTACGCGGATCCGTCGATGTCGATCTGCTCCGCCGGGCCGCCGCGCTGCTCCCCGGCCGGCGGGACTTCGCGGCTCTCACACCCTCGGCGCACCTCTATCACACGTGTGTGCGCGAGGTGTGGCGCTCGGTGTGGCGCCCGGCGGGCCCAACCTTCGGCGTGGCGCTGGGCGGAGGGGAAACGGTGTCGAGTGCCGCAGCCTATGTCGCCGAAGAGTGGATCTTCGAGATCCGGGCGGACAGCTTCCTGCACAACATGGTGCGCGTGGCTGTGGGCTCCATGGTCGACGTGGCGCAGGGTCGCATGACGCTCGACGGTTTCAGCGAAGCCTTGGCGGGTCGGGAGCGCGGTCGCATGGGGCAGACGGCGCCCTCGTGCGGACTTGCTCTGGTCGCTGTGGAGTACTGACGATTCGCTTCGCGACCGGAGCTCAGCGAGTGAGGAAGCGATGCACCGCCTCCTGCTTGGTGGCTTCGTCGGGCGGTAAGACGTAGGCGACGCCGCCGATGTACTGAGGCTCACCGGTAAGGACGGCTTTGGTGCCGCCGTTCGCTCGCCACTTGAGGAACCCGACCTGCAACAGCTCGGTTGTGGTCAGGTCTGTGGCCACGCTTTTCATGAGCTGCGGTCCGATCTGCGGCATGCGACGAAGGATCGGGAGCGACGTGATCTTCTTCGTCAGCGCCTGAAGGAAGGCCTGCTGGCGAGCGGCCCTGTGAAAGTCGTCGTCCACATAGCGGATGCGTACGTACTGGAGGGCTTCACGGCCATCGAAATGGCGCATCCCCTTCTTGAACGTGACGGTATAACGGTTGTCGGCGGCGCCGAACTCCGAGGTGATGGTCTCCGGCACCTTGAAGTCCAGCCCGCCGACGGCGTCGACGAGCTTGGAGAACCCTTTGAAGCTCACGACCATGACGTGGTTGATGGGGATGCCGAGATACTGCTCTATGGTGCGAACCGATTCCAAAGGACCGCCCCTGGCCATCGCGACATTGATCTTGTCGAAGGAGCCGTCGGAGAGCTGCACGCGGGTGTCGCGGGGAACCGACAGCTGGTTGACGGTGCGCGTGTCCGGGTTGAAGCGCAGGAGCATGATCGTATCGGAGCGCGCCGGCTCCTTGATGTCTTTGCTGTCGGCGCCCAGCATCAGCAGCGTGGTGCCCTGGCGCCAGATCGCGCCTTGGTCGGGGGTGAGGACGCTGGCGGCCTCTTTGCCGTTCAGGCGGAAGCGGCAGTTGGCGTTGTCGACGGCGTGGTCGAACTTCTTGTAGCTGGGCCAGGCGATCACTATGCCGGCGATGGCTGCGATGATCACGAGGATCAGGAGGACTGCCATCAGGCGCCCCCAGCGGAAGCGCCGGCGCCGTCTGCCGCCTGGAGCCGCGACCGGAGAAGTGCCGCCGGCGCCAGCGGTGTAGCGCCGGTAAGCGCCTGGAGTGTCGCCCGCAGGAGTGGACTTGAGGTGCGGGGAGCCGGACGGCCGCTTCTCGCTACGAAGCCCGGCCGCCGGTTGCCTCGCGGAGCGCGCCGAGGCCAACTCGATGTCCTTTGAGGTGCGCTGCGCGCGGCCGCTTTTGTACTTCTTGTAGGGCTTGCGCCCGTCTCTCTCGTCGCTTCGTGCCATGTGGTTTCACCGCGGGCGAACGCGACCGGCCGCGATGTGTGCGCGTAGTCGCTGTGGGGTGGGAGTGGGGCGCCGGGCTCGTCGCGCAGATGCCCTTGGGTGGGCGTTTCCGTGAGTCGCCAGTGTACACTATAGTAGGCGGCGAGGCGAGATGAACCCTGAACGTGTCCTCATCGGCATCGACCTCGGTGGCACCAAGGTGGCCGGCGCGGTTGTACGTGTGACGCCATCGGCCGCTGGAAAGCGTGCCCGTGAGGGCGCCGCGCCGCCTGAGATCCTCGCTCGGATGACACGGCTCACCGCGACGGGTTCCGCTGCGGGCTGCGTCGCTCAGCTGCTGCAGCTGAGCGCAGATCTGCGGTCGGCGGTGGGCGATGACGTGGCCGGGATCGGCCTGGGAGTCGCCTCCATGGTCGATCATGCATCTGGCCGCGCGGTCGAGTCGGTCAATCTACCGCTCACCGACGTGCCGTTGCGCGATCTCCTCGAGGAGCGCTTCGGGGTGCCGGTCGCGGTCGACAACGACGCGACTGCCGCGGCGGTGGGTGAGCATGCCTTCGGCGCGGGTGTGGGCGTCGAGGAGATGCTCATGCTCACGCTCGGGACGGGGGTCGGCGGCGGGATCATCCTGGGCGGGCGTCCGTACCGTGGCGTGAGTGGTTCAGCGGCGGAGCTGGGGCATATCACGGTCGATGTCGCCGGACCCAAATGCCCCGCCAACTGCCCTAATCGCGGCTGTCTCGAAGCCTACGTCGCAGGGCCGGCGATGAGCGCGGCGGCCGTGGCTGAGGCGCGGGCACGGCCGGCGTCGGCGCTGGGCAGGGCCCTGGCTGCCGGGGAGGCCGTCGACAGCCGCCTTCTGGCGCGACTTGGTTGTGCGGGTGACCCGGGGGCGCGAGCCGTGCTTGCTCGCACGGGAGAGCACCTCGGCGCCGGTCTCGTCACACTGGTGAACGTTTTCAACCCCGAGCTCGTAGTGGTCGGCGGCGGAGCGGCCGCCGCCGGAGAGCTCCTGCTGGCGCCGGCGCGGCGCGTGCTGGGCGCCCGCGCGCTTCGCCCGGCGCGGGATCAGGTGCGTGTCGTGCCGGCGGCACTGGGGCCGGACGCCGGCGTCTTCGGCGCCGCTGTACTGGCGCTAGAGGGCGAGTGACGGTGCGTCCGCCCACCGTTCTTGACATCCCCTCGCGCTTGCCCAGAATGTGAGGCGAAGTCCCGCGCGCGCTGTGTGCGCGGCATGCCGACAGGAGGAGAAAGGTACCTCATGGCTTATACGATCACCGACGACTGTCTTGCGTGCGGCGCCTGCATCGACGAGTGCCCCAACGAGGCCATCTCAGAGGACGATCCGATCTACATCATCGATCCCGAGCAGTGCGACGACTGCGCTACGTGCGTCGAATCCTGCCCCAACGACGCCATCATTCCGGCCGACGACTGAGCCGCGCGGCAGCAGGGTCGTGACGGGGCCGGCTCTCTCGAGGGCCGGCCCCGTTCGCGTCTTCAGGGTGAGCTCGCCTGCAGTCCTTCGACGGAGGGAGCGTCCCAGGCGAGGCGTCTGGCCATTACCCTGACGGCCTCAGGACTGCTGTCGATGAGGATGTAGTCGCGCCCGTTTCTGGCGGCGGCCTCGCCAGTGGTGCCGCTGCCGGCGAAGAAGTCGAGCACGAGATCGCCGGGCGCGGAGTGGACCTTGACGATACGCTCCAGGATCTTGAGGGGCTTCTGTGTAGGGTAGCCGGTCTTCTCTTTGCCGGTGGGGCTGACGATCGTGCTCCACCAGACGTCAGTCGGCGTCTTGCCGCGGGCGGCCTTCTCGGGCCCGACGAGCCCGGGGGCCATGTACGGGATCCGATCGATGTCCTCGTAGTTGAAGATGTAGCGGTCCGGATCCTTGGCGTACCAGAGGATGGTGTCGTGCTTGGCCGGCCAGCGGTTCTTCGGCCGGCCGCCGTAGTCGTAGGCCCAGATGATCTCGTTCTTGAAGGCGTCGCGGCCGAAGATACCGTCAAGCAGCACCTTGCAGTAGTGCGCCTCACGGTAGTCGATGTGGAAGAAGAGGGAGTCATCGGCGCTGAGGACGCGCTTCGTCTCCAGGAGGCGGGGCTCGAGGAAGGCGAGGTAGTCGTCGAAGATGTCGGCGTAGGCCAAGGAGCCCAGATGCTCGGTGCGGTAGCGCTTTCCCTGGAAACCGGCGCGGTCGCCGGCGTCGTCGCGCACTGTGCGAACCGAGTTGCGCGCCTGGATCCTGCCTGTGTTGAAGGGCGGGTCGATGTAGACGAGGCGGGCGATACCGTCGGGCAGGGAGCGGAGTACCTCGATGTTGTCGGCCAGGATGATGCGCCTGGTGCCGCACGGCGGTGCCGGGTTCATGCGGCAAGTGTATCGCGGCCGGCAGCGAGCCGGGGGATGGCCGCCGATCACGTCGAACAAGAAGCGCAGTCCCTGGAGGAGGAAGCGATGCTCACCGTCTGTGGCACACCGATCGGCAATCTGGGCGATGTCACGCCGCGTGTACTCGACGCTCTGCGGGCGGCCGACCTCGTGGCGGCCGAAGACACGCGCCACACGCGGAAGCTTCTCACGCACTTCGGGATCCACACGCCGCTTACGAGCCTCTTCAGGCACAATGAGGCGCGGAAGACCGAGGAGGTGCTCGGGCGGCTGAGGGACGGTAGCCGCGTGGCTCTGGTCACCGACGCTGGCATGCCCGGCGTGCAGGACCCGGGCGCGCGCCTCATCTCACAGGCGCTGGAAGAGGGCCTCGGGGTGGTGGTCTTGCCGGGTCCATCGGCGGTGACCACCGCTCTTGTGGCTTCAGGCCTCAGCGGCGGTGCCTTTCGCTTCGTCGGCTACCTTCCGCGGCGCCCTCGGGAGCTTGAGACGGCGCTCCATGACTGGCGTCGCAGCGGTGGGGTGGTGGTGGCCTTTGAGACAGGCCGGCGTCTGGCGCGGAGCCTGTCGGTGCTCGCCGACGCTCTGCCCGAGGCCAAGGGCGCCGTGTGCCGCGAGCTGACAAAGGTGAATGAGGAGGTCGTTCGCGGGACGCTCGTCGAGCTCAGTGAGCGTTACTCGCTTGCGGGCTCCACGACCGGCACTGCTGGAGTCGTGCGCGGCGAGATTACACTTGTGCTGGACTTGGGAGCGCCGCTCGACGACGAGGCCGCCAGCTGGCGGGCGGCGGAGGCGGCCGCGGGGGAGCTGCTGCGCCGCGGCCTGTCTCGCCGGGACGCCGCCGCGGCGGTGCAGGTTTGTCTCGGCCTTCTACACCGCGAGGCCGAGGCTCTGGTCCGCACCGTGGCGGATCGACGCTGAGAACGCGGCTCTGTTACGATCGGCCTATGGATCTCCACGCTCTCATGGCGGCCCGCCCCTTGCTGCTCGATGGCGGCATGGGCAGCGAGCTTCTGGCGCGCGGCTTTCGCCCGGGGCAGTGCCCTGAGGCGTGGAACGTCGAGCGCCCTGAGGACGTTGCGGCAATCCATCGCGAGTACCTCGCTGCCGGCGCCGACATCGTTAACACCAATACCTTCGGAGGCTCGCGCCTCAAACTGGCCCCGTTCGGGCTGGCCTCGCGCGCCGTCGAGCTCAACGCGGCAGGAGCCCGGCTCGCCGCCGACGTCCGTGATGCCGAGTTCCCGGGCCGCTTCGTGGCCGGCGACATCGGCCCCAGCGGTCGCATGCTGAGGCCGCTGGGCGACGGCGACCCCGACGACGTGCGCGCGGCGTTCGCCGAGCAGGCTGCCGCGCTGCTCGCCGGCGGCGTCGATCTCATCAATATCGAGACGATGTTCGACCTCGCTGAGGCGCGGCTGGCGGTCGAGGCCGCGGTAGAGGCGGCCGACGGTCGCCCGGTCCTGGCCAGCCTCGCGTTTCGCCCGTCGGCGAAGGGCTTTCGCACGATGATGGGAGTCACTCCCGAGCAGGCGGTCACGGAGCTGCGCGAGGCCGGCGCGGCCATCGTGGGCTGCAATTGCGAGGTCACCGCCGACGTCATGGCCGATCTCGTGCCGGTCTTGGCCGAGCTCAACGGCGGCGTAACCTACGCACAACCCAACGCCGGTATGCCGCGGCTCGAGGCCGGGGGCGCCAGCTACGAGCAGACTCCTGAGCAGTTCGCGGCGGTCGTCGCCGGGTATCCCGCCCGGGGCGCGGGCATCGTCGGCGGCTGCTGTGGGACGACGCCCGCCTTCATCGCTGCGCTGGCCGCCGCGCTCGGTGGCTGAGAGCGCGTTCTCCGCCTCTTCCGTGAGTGCGCTGCGTCTACGTCTGGGCGCATGGCTTCCTGGCGCTAGCGTCACCTCCGAGGCGTACCGCGAGCGTTGCGCACGATGGGATAAGATTCTCCCCGAAGGCCGATGCAGGAGGGCGACATGAAGATTGAGCGCAAGCCGTCGACGGCGCTGATGCCGACGCCGGTGGTGCTGTTGAGCGTCGCCGGTGAGGCCGAGACGCCGAACATCATCACGCTGGCGTGGGTGGGTACCGCGTGCTGGACGCCGCCGATGCTCAGCGTCGCGATCCGCCTGTCCCGCTACTCCTACGAGCTGGTGAACCTGGCGCGCGAGTTCGTCGTCAACGTCCCGCGCGTCTCGCAGGCGGAGGTCGTCGATCTCGCCGGTGTGTGGTCCGGCCGCGAACACGACAAGTTCGCCGAGCTGGGTCTCACGGCGCTGCCGGCGAAAGAGGTCGCGGCTCCGCTCATCGCCGAGTGCCCCATCAACATCGAGTGCGTCGTGCGGCATCAGCTCGCGCTCGGCACGCACGACCTCTTCATCGCCGAGATCGTGGCCACGCACTACGACGAGGACGTTCTCGACTCGCACGGCAACGTGCTCTCCGAGAAGGTCGACGCCCTGGCATACGCCGCGCGCGATTACCGGTCGCTGGGCGAGGTCGTCGGCACGCACGGGCAGCTTGCCAAGTCACGCAAAGAGCGGTAGATCCTGCGCATGCGCCGTTACGTCACCACCCCTATCTACTACGTGAACAGCGACCCCCACCTCGGGCACGCCTACACGACCATTGCCGCCGACATCCTGGCGCGTCACTTCCGCCAGCGGGGCGACGACGTCTTCTTCCTCACCGGCACCGACGAGCACGGCACGAAGATCGCGCAGGCGGCGGCCGAGTGTGGCCTCACGCCGCGCCAGCACGTGGACGAGATGTCGCCCAAGTTCCAGCGTCTGGCGGAGCAGCTCAACGCCAGCAACGATTTCTTTATCCGCACTACGGATCCGGAGCACGAGGCCTTTGTGCAGTCCTTCGTCGAGAAGCTGCGGGCCGCCGGCGACATCGAGAAGCGTACCTATGGCGGCCTCTACTGTACCGCTTGCGAAGGCTTCTGGTACGAGCGCGATCTGGTGGACGGCAAGTGCCCCGACCACGGCCTCGAACCCGCCTGGCTCGAGGAGGAGAACTACTACTTCCTGCTCAGCAAGTATCAGGACCGGCTCGTCGAGTTCTTCCGTGCGCACCCCGACTACGTGAAGCCGCGCTCTCGCTACAACGAGGCGCTTTCGTTCATCGAGCAGGGGCTCGAGGACATCTCGATCAGCCGCTCGAGCATCACCTGGGGAGTGCCCGTTCCCTGGGACGAGGAGCAGGTCATCTACGTCTGGGTCGATGCGCTCATCAACTATCTCTCGGCGCTCACCTACGCGCGCCCGGGAGAGGATCTCACGGCCGTGTACTGGCCCGTGGCGCACCATCTCCTGGCCAAGGACATCCTCAAGTTTCACGCCGTGGTCTGGCCGGCGCTGCTCATGAGCGCCGGGTACGACCTGCCTGCGGCTGAGCTCATCCACGGCTACCTGCTCATGGGCGGCGAGAAGATGAGCAAAACACGCGGCAACGTGCTCGACCCATTCGCGGTCATGGAGCGCTACGGCATCGACGCGCTTCGTTACTACCTGTTCCGCGAGGTCAACTTCGGTCTTGACGGCGTCGTCTCGAAGGAGGGCTTCGAGGTGCGCTACAACAACGAACTCGCCAACGAGCTCGGCAACCTCGTGAGCCGCAGCGCGAGCATGATCGCCAAGTACCGCGACGGCGTCATCCCGGCGGCGCCGGCCGAGATGGTGTTGCGCGATGTGGCGGCCAAAGGCGAGGCTATGGTGGCCGCCGCGTCGGCCCGCTTCGAGGCCGGCGAGATCACCGCCGCCATCGAGGCCGTGTGGGAGTATGTGCGGCGCCTCAACCGCCTCGTCGAGGAAGAGGCGCCGTGGAAGCTCGCCAAGGACGAGGCACAGGCCACTCGCCTCGACGCCGTGCTCAACGGCCTCGTCTCCGGCCTCCGGCTCGTCGCCCTGGCCATTCACCCGGTGATTCCGGCGACGGCTGAGGAGATCCTGCGGCGCCTCGGTCAGCCTTGCGGCCCCGAGGATCTGCTGCTCGAACGGGCCACCTGGAGCGGGCTCACGCCGGCGATCGTCGTCGTAGGGCCGCCGCTCTTCCCTCGTATCGAGGCCGGCGACTGAGGCGGGCCTCTGCTGGCGCGTGCGCGTGAGCCTCGTCGATACACACTGCCATCTCGACATGCTCGACGACGAGGCCGCGGCCGTCGCCGAGGCGCGGTCGGCCGGCGTCGGCGAGCTGATCACGATCGGCATCGACCTCGAGAGCTCCTGTGTCGCCGCCGACTTGGCCGGTCGCTTTGACGGCGTGTATGCCACGGTCGGCCTCCATCCCCACAATGCCGAGGCGCTGGATGACGGCCTTCTGGTGGAGCTCGAGCGCCTGGCCCGGCGACCTCGTGTGGTGGCCGTCGGTGAGTGCGGTCTCGACTTCTATCGAGACCTCGCGCCACGCGCCGCGCAGCGTCGCGCCTTCTCCGCGCAGATCGATCTCGCGCGGCGCGTCGGGCTGCCGCTCGTGGTGCACGTTCGCGAGGCCGGCGACGAGGCGATGGCGCAGCTCGCCGACGAGGCGGCCGACCTCACGGTCGTGATGCACTGCTTCGCGCTGGCGGAGCACGTCGACGAGTGCAACGAGCGCGGCTACTACGCGAGCTTCGCCGGTAACGTGACCTACAAGAGCGCCGCCGACCTGCGGGAGGCGGCGGCTCGCGTGCGCGAGGACCGCGTGCTCGTCGAGACGGACGCCCCCTACCTTGCGCCGGTGCCGAAACGAGGCCGCAGCAACGTCCCGGCGTGGGTCGTGCACACGGCCGCCGTCCTCGCCGAGACGCGGGGATGGAGTGCCGCCCGCGCGGCCGAGGTGACTACGGCCAACGCTCGTCGGGCCTTCGGCCTGGAGGGGTGAGGGCGGTCGTGACGCGCTCCACCGAGGACGGCGCGGACGCGAATGACTGGAGTCGCTCCCTGCGGCCGAGCGCTCTGCGCCGTTACGGCCAGAACCACCTGGTTGACGCCAACATCCTGCGCGCGATCGTCTGCCAGGCCGCCATTGAGCCGGACGACGTCGTGCTCGAGGTCGGGGCGGCGGACGGCATGCTCACGCGCCCGCTTCTCGAAAAAGGTCGCCTGGTTCACGCCTTCGAGATCGACCGGCGCTTCGATGCACGCCTCGCGCGCCTCGCGGCGGAGCACGTCAACCTGCGCGTCCACCACGGAGACGCTCTCAGACACGATCTCACGGCACTCGATCCCGAGCCGACCGTGCTGGCAGCCAACCTCGCCTACAACATCGCGATCCCGCTGATCATGACGTCGATTGCGGAGCTGCCCTCGCTGCGGCGCTGGGCGGTCATGGTGCAGAAGGAGCTCGGCGATCGCCTCTTTGCCCGGCCCTCGACGAAGGCGTACTCGGCGGTTTCGGTGCTTGTGCAGCTGGCCTGCCGCCGGGTGGAGTCGAGGCCCGTGCCGCCCTCCGCGTTCCGTCCGCGACCGCGGGTGGACTCGAGTTTCGTCACCTTCGTGCGGCGCCAATCCGGTTTGGAGGAGTCCGAGGGCCAGGCCGGCGGCGGGCAGGTGGCGCCCTCGCCGGCCGAGTACGCGGCGGTGGCGACGCTGGTGCGCATCGGCTTCGGGCAGCGCCGCAAGGTGCTCGGCAACACCCTCCCGGGGGCAGTGCACGCGGGTGTTGTACTCACTCGTGACGCGGTGCACAGTGCGCTAGCAGGGCTTGGCCTGCCGCCGGCAACCCGGCCGGAGGAGCTTGCGCCGCAGAGCTGGATGGATTTCGCCGGTCTGCTCGGCTGGGTGCGAACGGCGGAAGGGGGTACGCAGTGAGCGGTTCGCTTCGGCGCGTCGAGGCAGCGGCTCCGGCGAAGCTCAATCTCGCCCTGCGTGTGGGCCCTCTTCGCTCCGACGGATTCCACGACATCGCTTCCCTGATGGTGCCGGTGACCCTCGCCGATCACATTATCGTCGAGCACACTCCTGGATCTGGGCTGGATGTCGTCTGCGACGTGGCGCCGGGGGAGGGGAACCTTGCGGCGAAGGCGATCCGCGAGCTGGAGTCGCGGCTGGGGCGCACCTTCGAGGCGAAGGTTACCGTCGAGAAGCGCACACCCTATCAGGCGGGCCTCGGTGGCGGCAGCTCGGATGCCGCCGCGACGCTTCTCGCGGTGGACCGGCTCTTCGGCCTCCAGCTCTCGGCGGAGATGCTGTACGAGGTCGCCTCCGCCATCGGCTCGGATGTCGCTTTCTTCCTGTGGCCTGGCCCCCAGCTCGCCACCGGGCGCGGCCAGATCCTCAAGGAGGTGGTTCTGTCCGGCCTGCATCTGGTGGTCGCCGTCCCTGCTGGAGTGCGGCTGAGTACGCCGCTCGTCTACGGGTGGCGCGACGAGGACACAGAGGTGACCCTGCGCGAGTGGGGGCCGGCGGTGAGGGGGCTCTCCGGCCGGGTCGCGGCGGCGCGCACCGTTCGCGACGTCGCGGCGCTGGTGTGCAACGACCTGGAGGAGAGCGTCATCGCGCGCCGGCCGGAGGTGGGGGAGCTGCGAGATCGCCTGCTCGCCGCCGGTGCGCTGGCCGCGGCCATGACCGGCAGCGGGGCCGCCGTGTTCGGGCTTTTCCCGGGGGAGGCGGCGGCGGTTAAAGCGCGGGCGGCGCTGGCGCCCACCCGCGCCTGGTACGTCACCGATCTGCAGCCGGAGGCGCCGCGACGGTCGCCCCGCGGATCGTCCTCTACAATCGCAGAGCCCTGAGTGATACAATGCCGGGCCGCTGAGTGGCGGCGGGCAGAGGTCTGCTCCAGCCTCGACTGCGGGGCGCTGGGGCGTCGCCAAGTGGTAAGGCACCGGGTTTTGGTCCCGGCATCCGGAGGTTCGAATCCTCCCGCCCCAGCCAGCTACCAATCCCAACTGTGATGACGACATCCCCCAGGTGAACCAGATGACGCAGAGTTCTTCAGTCTCACATCCCCCAATCGCCGTCGTGATCCTCGCTGCCGGTCTCGGCACGCGCATGAAGTCGGATACGCCCAAGGTTCTTCACGAGGTCTGTGGTCGGCCGCTGCTCGCGTACGTCATCGACGCCGCGCTGAGCGTCTCCCCGGAGCGCGCCGTCGTCGTCACGGGCCCCGATCAGAAGGCCGTGACGGAGATCCTGCCTTCGGGTTGCGAGCGAGCCGTGCAGGTCGATCGTCGTGGCACCGGCGATGCGGTTCGCGCCGGGCTGGAGCCGCTCACGGGTTTCGATGGCGACGTCGTGGTACTCATGGGCGACGCTCCTCTTGTCGACGCAGCATTCATCGCCGACCTCATCGCTGCGCACCGTGCCGCCGAGGCCGGCGTCACCGTGGCGACCGCGTTTCTGGATGAGCCCGGGCACTACGGTCGCATCGTGCGCGATGCCTCCGGTGGAGTTACCGGCATCGTCGAGGCGCGCGATGCGAGCGCCGAGCAGCTCGCCCTTCGCGAGGTCAACACCGGTTTCTACGTCTTCGCCGCATCCGTACTCCGCAAGCTGCTGCCGCGCCTCGAGCCCGTCAACGTGCAGGGAGAGCTCTACCTTACCGACGTCGTCCACCTCGCGCTCGCCGACGGCACGCCTGTGGCGGGCCATGTGGCCGTCGAGACCGAGGTGATGCATGCGGTCAACTCACGCGTCGACCTCAGTAAGGTGAACGCCCTCATGCGGCGGCGTCTTCTCGAGCGGCTGATGCTGAGCGGCGTCACGGTTGAGGATCCCGGGACCACCTTCGTCGACTGGGGCGTCGAGGTTGGCCGCGATACCGTGCTGCGCGCCAACACCCATCTGCTGGGGCGCACGACGATCGGCGCGGCCAGCGAGGTCGGGCCCGGCAGTCTCTTGCGCGACGCTTTCGTCGGCGATCGCGCGCGCGTCGTGAGCTCTCATGTGCACGAGTGCGTGATCAGCTCTGGCTGTAGCGTCGGCCCCTTCGCCTACATACGGCCCAACACGGTACTCGCCGAGGGCGCCAAGGTCGGCACCTTCGTCGAGGTCAAGAACAGCCGTGTCGGCGAGGCCAGCAAAGTGCCGCACCTCAGCTACGTCGGCGACGCCGTCATCGGCCGCGGCACCAACATCGGGGCGGGCAACATCACCGCCAACTACGACGGCTTCGAGAAGCACCCCACGACGATCGGCGACCAGGTGCGCACGGGCAGCGACACGACCATGGTGGCGCCGGTGTCCATCGGCGACGGCGCCTTCACGGCGGCCGGCTCGGTGATCACCCATGACGTGCCCGCGGGAGCGCTAGCCGTCGCACGCAGCAGGCAGGAGAATGTGGACGGGTACGCTGAGCGCCGGCGGGCGCGACACATGCGCGGGCGGGCAGGGGACGGCGGCCGCTGAGCTGCGGAGCCGGTGCTGGGGCTCTGGTACAATGAACCTTTGTCCGTTTGGGTGCAGGAATACCCAGGAAGGTGATCCGTGGTTGACCGGTCGATCTGTATGACGACATCGCAGAAGCGCCTCAAGGTCTTTTCGGGGAGTAGCAATCCCGCGCTCGCGGCGCGGATCGCCGAGAAGCTCGGCATCGGCCTGGGCCGCGTGCAGCTCAAGACGTTTGCCAACGGGGAGACGTACGCCCGCTACGAGGAGAACGTCCGCGGCACCGATCTCTTCATCGTGCAATCCCCCTCGGGCGACATCAACGGCCAGGTCATGGAGCTCTTCATCATGATCCAGGCGGCGAAGCTCGCCTCGGCGCGCCGTGTCACCGCCGTCATGCCGTACTTCCCGTACTCGCGCCAGGACAAGAAGAGCGCTGCCCGTGAGCCCATCACGGCGCGCCTCATGGCTACGTTGCTCGAGGCGGCGGGTGCCGACCGCGTGCTCTGCATGGATCTTCATCAGGGTCAGATCCAAGGCTTCTTTGAGATCCCGGTCGATCACATGACGGCCGTCCCTATGCTCGCCGACTACTTCTGCCACAAGGACTTCGGCGACACTCCGCTGGTGGCTGTCTCGGCCGACGCCGGCGGGGTCAAGCTCGCCAAGCGTTTTATCGGCCGCGTCCCTGGCGCCAGCCTCGCATTGCTCACCAAGGCGCGCCCGGAGCACAACCGGGCGGAGACGATGCATTTTATCGGGGACGTGCGGGACAAGATCGCCATCGTCGTCGACGACATGATCGACACGGCCGGATCGGTGGCCAGCGCCATGGAGACCCTGCGTCGGAACGGGGCCAAGGAGATGTACGTCGCCGCCACCCACGGCCTCTTCTCCGAGCCCGCGCGCGAGCGCATCCGTACCTCTGGCGTCAAGGAGGTCGTGGTCACCGACACGCTGCCGGTCAGCAACGCCCCTGGTGACGACAAGATCAAGGTGCTCAGCGTGGCCGGCACACTGGCGAGCACCATCAAGAACGTATTCGAGGATAAGTCGGTGAGCGAGTTGTTTGCCGGCGACAACCAGCTCTTCTAGCAGGAGACGACCAATGGACAACGTCAGTCTCGTCGTGCAGCCGCGCGATGTCAGCGGCAGCCGCGCTGCCCGGCGCCTACGCAACTCAGGCTTCATCCCCGGTGTGCTGTACGGGCGCGGCCAAGCCGCGACCCTGATCACGATCAATCCGCGCTCCCTGCGGGAGGCGCTCTCCACGGAGGCCGGCGTCAACGCGGTTCTCGACGTCAGCCTCGAGGGCGACAAGGCGGTCCGCCATGCCGTTGTCAAGGAGCTCGACCTCGATCCGGTCAAGAGCGTCGTCCGGCACGTTGACCTCCAGGAGATCCGCCTCACCCAGATCATCGAGGCGGCGGTGGCAATTGTCCTCGAGGGCGACTGTAAGGGCGTCAAAGCCGGCGGCATTCTCGACCAGACCACGCACCAGGTGACCGCCAGAGGCGTGGTCACCGCCATCCCGGAGCACATCGCTTTCGACATCTCCGATCTCGACGTCCACGATTCGGCTCGCATCTCGGATCTCGTTCTGCCGGCGGATCTCCAGGTCCTCGACGATCCGGATCAGGTGGTGTGCTCGATTCTGGCGCCGCGTGGGGCTGAGGTCGATCTGGGCGAAGAGGCCGAGGGCGCTCCGGCTGAGCCAGGGATCGTTGGCGAGGTCGAGAAGGAGGAGGTCGCGGACTGACCGTCCCGATCCGAAGGGCGGCCTGAGCGACGTCCAGGATGGTGCTCTATCGCCCGCAGCACCCTGTGGATTACCTCGTTGTCGGCTTGGGCAACCCTGGGTCGGCATACGAGGGCACCCGGCACAACGTCGGCTTCGCCGTGCTCGAGACGCTGGTGCGTCGTCACGGCTTCGCGCGTTTCAAGCGAGGCTTCGACGGTCGCTGTTCGGAGGGGGCGATCGGCGGTCGACCCGTTCTTCTGCTCCAGCCCACCACGTTCATGAACGTCTCCGGCCGGAGTGTCGCCGCAGCCGTGCGTGCCCTCAGGCTGCCGCTCGAGCGCGTGCTCGTCGTCCACGATCACATCGACCTGCCTTTCGGCCGCCTGCGCCTGGCGGCCGGCGGCGGGAGCGGCGGTCACAACGGCCTCAAGAGCATCAGCGGGCTGCTTGGCGCAGGCTACGCACGTCTCCGTGTGGGCGTCGACCGGCCGCCCAGCACCGACCCGGACGTCGTGGCCGACTACGTCCTCAGTCGTTTCAGCGAGGCCAGGAGCGCGGTGGACCGGCTGGTAGAGGCGGCCGCCGACGCCGTCGAATCATGGGTCGACCACGGGCTCGAGGACACGGCGGCTGAGGTGAACGCTCCCAACCGCTGAGACCGCCCGCTGCCGCAGCAGCTGCGCGGGCAGCAACACTCGCCTGCCGGGCAGGCGGGCGCCTGCCAGAGCCACGGCAATCTCGTCCTGTGCCTGCATCGCTTGCCACAGGTCGAGGGATTCGCCGTTCATGAGGATGGCGAATCCCACCTCATGGCGGTTCCTGGTGGTCACGTAGCCTGCGAGGCATGAGGCGACTTTGAGAGTGCCGGTCTTGGCGCGGACGTTACCGGCTGCAACGGTGCCCTTCATGCGGTCGGCGAGCGTCCCGTCCCGGCCGGCGACCGCCAGCGAGTCGGCGAAGGGCGCATGATCCCGCCGCACGCGCATGGCACCGAGGACCTTGACCAGATCTTCGGCGGTGAGGCGGTTGCGGTAGCTGAGGCCGGAGCCGTCGAGGAGAGCGTACTCGTCGGGCGCGATATCGAGGCCGCTGAGATACAGCCTCGAGAGCTGGGCGCCCGTCGCGGTGCTGCCGGCGCCGTAGAAATCCTTGCCAAAGCCCTTGACGAACATCTCCGCGAAGAAGTTGTCGCTGTCCTTGTTCAGGCGCCGGAGGAGTAACCGGAGAGGGGTGGAGGACTCCGACATGGCCAGCCGGTAGTCTGCCGGCACGCGGCCGCCACCGGGCTTGCCGAAAACCTTGATGCCCGAGGCCTTGAGTGACGCCGTGAAGAGGCTGGCGGTGTGCTGGGCGGGGTTGCGGACCGGCGTGCCGTTGCTCAGGCTCTCGTTGCCGGTGAGGGCGCCCAGCGAGCCGCACTCCGTCTTCAGGCGGGGCTCCCAGACTGCGCAGGAGCGCTGCCGGTCGAACCAGCTGTCGTCGCCCAGGACGGCGCCCTCGATGCGGCGCACGCGGAGCTTCTTGAGAGAGCGGATCATCCGCCCGAACGAGGCGCTGCTGAGCTCGAGTTCCTCACGCTGATAGTCGCGGGTGGAGAGGCTGGGGTCGCCGTAGCCTTTGAGGTAGATGTCGCCGTAGAGCACGTGCTTGCGTACGGGAAGGTCGGGGATCCACAGCTCCGTGGTGAAGCGGTGTTCCGGGCCCCAGTACACGAGCGCCGTGGCCGCGGTGACGAGCTTTGTAGTGGAGGCCGGTATGAGCGGCGTAGCTCCGTTGCGCGCGTAGACGGTGCGCCCTGCAGTGAAGTCCCAGACGAGAATGCCGGTCTTCGGGCCGGCCACGCCGCGGTGTGCCAGGATCGCCGGGATTCTTGCCGGAACTCCGGCTACGGCGGGCGTTGCTTGCGCCACGCCGGAGCCGGCGATGACCACCGTCGCGGCGAGCGCTCCGAGCAGCAGATGCGAGAGCGCATGCCGAAGGCGACGCGCGCTGTTCGAGTTCATTGCAGACCCGTCATTTGGCTTTCATGTTACGACGCCGGACGGCCGCAGCGAAAGCCGCAGCGGCATGGGTGCCGGTTACAATAGCGCAAAGCCCCGCCGTCGAGCCGGACCTCCGCGTGAAGCGGAGGAGGTTGAGCGAGCGGGGTGTTCGGCGTGCCTTGCGGTGAGTGGTCGTCGGGCGAAGTGGATCGCAGGAGGCGAGCATCGGAGTGTTTCTCGAGTACCTGACGAACAGCGAAGCGTTCGAGGCGGCCCTGCCGCGGCTCCGCCGCGGCGCCGCCGCCTGGGCGCCGAGCTTCTACGCGCCTTTCGTGCTGGCGGCGGCCCTGCGCAGCGAGGCCGCCGGCCGTCTTGTGATCGCCCCGGACGGCGACGCTGCCGCCCGCCTCGCCGCCGATCTCTCCTTCTTTCTCGAAGAGCCCGTGCCGGTGCTGCCGGCACGCGGTGTGCTCTACGGCGCCGACGTGGCGCCTGCGCCGCACGTGATCGGCCAGCGTCAGCAGGCGCTCGCCGCCCTCGCGGACGGCGGCGTCGTCGTCGCTGAGGCCGTCGCGCTGCTCGAGCGCTTCGTGCCGCTCGAGCTGCAGCCCGCTCTGCTCGAGCTCGCCGCCGGCGAAGAGCCCGGCTTCGACGCGGTTATCGAGCGTCTCGACGTTCTGGGGTACGAGCGCGTCGAGCAGGTGCGTGGCCGCGGCGAGTTCGCCGTTCGCGGCGGGCTCATCGATGTCTACCCGGCTCTGGGCGATCCGCTGCGCATCGAGTTCTGGGGTGACGCAATCGAGAGCCTGCGCACGTTCTCCGTCTACTCTCAGCGCACTACCGGCGTCCTCTCGGCGGCTACGGCTCACGCGTCCTTCGAGGCAGACAAGGCGGCGCCGGAGTACCAGCACGGCCTGCGCCAGGTGATGTCCGCCTGGGAGCAGGAGGGGAGGGAGGAGGCTCCGGATGAGCTCTCGCGCCGCGCCGCCGTGCGCGCCCTTGCGATGCTCGCGAGTCGCTTCGTGACGCTGGGCGACGTGCTCGCCTCTGCGGGCGCCTCCTGCAGCGTGGTGAACGCGGACGAGGCATATCGCGTGCTCGCCGATTTCGACGCCGAGGTGGCCGCGGCCGTCGACGGCGCCGGTCTGCGGGCACGCCTCTACGTGCCGCTCTCGGAGGCCTGCGCGCTGCTCTCGCACGCCCCGCATCTCGACGTCGTACGGCGCGCCCAGCAGATCGCGTTCCACGCCTCTCGCCCGCAGTTCGCGGCTCGGGACATCTCCGGCGCTGAGCGGGATCTCCTGCGCCTCGTCAATGATGGCTACCGCGTCTTCGTGGTCTTCCGTCACCCCGGCGAGGCCGAGCGGGCGACCTACCGTCTGCGCAATCTGAGCGCCGAGGTTGTGACCGCCGAGCAGCTCGTCCGCGGCGGCGAAGCCGGCCCCGGCCTCTACTTCCTTGCCGCCCCGTTGCAGGGGGGCTTTCTGGCCGCCGACCTCAAGCTGGCGGTCGTCAACGAGCGGACGCTCCTGCGCGGCGCCCCCCGCGAACAGCGCCTCGCCGGTGGCGCGCGCCTCACCACGTTCTTCGACGTGCGGCCGGGCGACTTCGTGGTTCACGAGGATCATGGTATCGCTCGCTTCAGCGGCATCGAGACGCGCACCGTAGCGGGCATCACGCGCGACTACCTGGTGCTCGAGTTCCGCGGCGAGGACCGCGTCTTCGTGCCGCACGACAAGATCGGCAAGGTCAGTCGCTATATTGGCTCCTCAGGCGCTGCTCCCACGCTCGACAAGCTGGGCGGCACGCACTGGCAGACGGTCAAGACGCGGGCGCGGAGGGCCGTGGTGGAGATGGCCGGAGAGCTGCTCCAGCTCTACGCCTCGCGACAGGCGGTCCCGGGCTATGCCTTTCCTCCCGATGGGGAGCTGATGCGGCGGCTCGAGGATTCGTTCGCCTTCGAAGAGACCGACGACCAGGCCGAGGCCATTGACGTCGTCAAGAACGACATGGAGACGCCGCACCCTATGGATCGCCTGGTCTGCGGCGACGTTGGCTACGGCAAGACGGAGGTCGCTGTACGCGCTGCATTCAAGGCGGCCGAGGCCGGCAAACAGACGCTCATGCTGGTGCCCACCACGATCCTCGCCGAGCAGCATCACCTGACCTTCGCCGAGCGCTTCGGCGAGTTGCCGGTGAAGGTCGGCATGGTCTCCCGCTTCCGCACGGCCGCCGAGCAGCGCCGGCTGCTCGACCAGTTCGCCGCTGGGGAGCTGGACGTTCTCATCGGCACCCACCGTCTGCTGGGCACCGACGTGCGCCCCAGGGATCTGGGCCTCGTCGTGGTCGACGAGGAACAGCGGTTCGGCGTGCGCCAGAAGGAGCTTCTGAGGCAGCTCAAGCTGCAGGTGGACGTCATGAGCCTCTCGGCGACGCCGATCCCTCGCACACTGCAGATGTCGCTTACCGGCATCCGTGACATCTCGGTCATCGAGACGCCGCCGCGCGGCCGTCACGAGATTCACACCTACATCGGCGAGTATCGCGATGAGCTCATCCGCGTCGCCCTTGAGAAGGAGATGGCCCGCGGGGGCCAGGCCTTCTACCTGCACAACCGCGTCGAGACCATCGACCAGGCCGCCGAGCACGTGCGAGAGCTGGTGCCGAACGCCCGGGTGCTGGTGGCGCATGGGCAGATGGCGGAGCGGGTTCTCGAGAAGGTCATGCTGACCTTCCTCGCCGGCGAGGCCGACATCCTGGTCTCAACGTCCATCATCGAGAGCGGCATCGACGTTCCCAGTGCCAACACGCTCATCGTGGAGCGCGCCGACCTCTTCGGCCTGGCGCAGCTCTACCAGATCCGCGGGAGGATCGGGCGCAGCGACGCCCGTGCGTACGCCTATCTGCTCTACCCGAGCGAGGACCTGCTCACCAGCGAGGCGGCGGCGCGGCTGACCACCTTGAGCGACCACACCGACCTCGGCGCCGGCTTCAAGATCGCCATGGCCGATCTCGAGATCCGCGGCGCCGGCAACCTTCTCGGCGACGAGCAGAGCGGCCACGTCGCCGCCGTCGGCTTCGAGATGTACTCGCAGATGCTCGAGGAGGCAGTGCGGGAGCTGCAGGGCGATCAGGCGGCGGTCGCGGCGCCGGTTCGTGTCGACCTGCCGGTGACCGCCTACGTGCCTCCCGAGTACATCGCCTACGAGGCTAGCAAGATCGATGCTCACCGGCGCATCGCCCGCGCGGAGAGCCTGGCGCGTCTCGGCGACGTGGAGGCCGAGCTCACCGATCGCTTCGGACCGCTGCCGGAGCCGGTGGCCAACCTGCTCGCTCTGCGGGCGATCAAGCTCAAGGCCGCGGAGCTCGGCGCCAGCGCCGTGACCGGCCGCGGTCAGAAGCTGCAGATCGAGGGCGTCGATCTCGACGAACCGGCGGCCGCTCGCCTGCGGGCGGCGAACGCGCGGGTCGTCTACTTCAAGCAGAGGCGGAGCCTCGTCGTCCATGGCGATGGTGCGTCCCAAAGCGCCGCCGGCGCCGGCGGCCGGGCTGCGGCGGCCGCGGAAACGGTCGTTGCCGCGGCGGCGGCCCGGGCGAGCGAAGGAGAGAAGGCCGCTGAGGGGGCGGCTGCGCGCCGCGCCCCTGCCGCCGGCGTGCTCCGCTGGGCGGAGACCACCCTCGACGAGGCGCTCGCGGCCTGCGCCGGCGCGTAGCGCGGCGGCGTCTGAAGGTGCTGTTGGGCGGGTAGGGAGCCCCTACGACCGATGCTATACTCAAAAACCGTGTGCCTTCAGCCCAGTGCTCAACTCTCGAGGGAGATCGTCTATGAAGAGACTCATTGTTGTCGCGGCGGCGCTGGCCGTGCTCGTTTCATCGCTTCTCGCCGCTGCGTGTGGCGGTGTCAAGGTCCCGGCAGGCGCTATCGCCGCCATCAAGGGCGGCGGCGTCGTCACCCAGGAGAGATACGATGAGATCCTGAGCCAGGCGAAGGCCCAGATCACCGCGCAGCAGGGATCCTTCCCCGAAGACGGCACCGAGCAGTTCAAGCAGATCCGCGCGAGCATCGTCAACTACCTGGTGCTCAACGAGCTCATCGCGAAAGTGGCCACCGAGGAATCAGTCGAAGTCATGATCGACGGTGAAGCCGTCGACGTGCCGATGAAGGCCAAGGTCACCGAGAAGGAGTACAAGGAGCATTACAAGAGCCTTGTCGAGCGGCTCGGCGGGCAGAAGAAGCTCGACGCGCTCCTCAAGGAGCAGAAGATGTCGGCTGAGAGCCTGGAATGGCAGCTGCGCGCGCAGCTGCTGCAGTCCGAGGTGCAGCAGAAGATCGGCGATGCAGTCGAGGTCAGCGACGAGGAGATCAAGGACTACTACGAGGAGAACAAGTCGCAGTTCGTCGTGGGGCCGACCGTTACGGCCCGGCACGTGCTCGTCAAGACGGAGGCCGAGGCCGAGAAGGTACGGCAGCTTCTCCTCGCCGACAACACCGACGCCGGCTGGAAGCGGGTCGCCAAGCAGTACTCGACGGACGCCAGCAACAAGAACACCGGCGGCGATCTCGGTACGTTCACCAAGGGCAAGATGGTTCCGGCCTTCGAGAAGGCCGCTTTTGCGCTGAAGGCCGGTGAGATCTCGCAGCCGGTGAAGACCCAGTTCGGCTGGCACGTCATCGGGGTGACCGACACCGCCAAGGGCTCTACGCAGACGCTGGAGCAGGCCAAGCCCATGATCCAGCAGCAGCTGCTCTACACCAAGCAGTCCACGGTGTGGCAGGACTGGGTGGAGAAGACCCAGGAGGACGTCGGCGTGGCCTACGCTCCCGGCTTCGACCCGGCGGAGCTCACGGCTTCGCCGAGCCCTGCGGCCTCACCGACGGAGTAGCGCGGTTGGTCGAGGGGGGGCGCTGCGGTGCGATGAGCCTCACGCTCGTGTATATCGGCGCCGCCGCCGGCCTCGTGCCCGCAGCATCGCTGCGGGCCCTGGCCGGCGGCGGCGCTGTCGTCGTTCCGGAAGGCCTCGGCGACGAGCTGCTCGAGCTGGTCGCGGAGGCCGCCGGGGTCAAGCCGGCTGCGTTGCGCGCCGTCGACATCGCCGATTCGACCTGCTTCGCCGAGCTGGCGGCCGTGGCGTGCGACGCCGGTGCCGCCGCGGACGGCGGTGCCGGCGTCATGATCGCGGTAGCGGGGCCGAAGGGCCCGCAGCTGGCGCGCGAGCTGCGCCGGCGGGCGCCGGCGGGCGTCGCGCTCCGCACCGTCCCTGCCGGGGGCGAGTTCGACGACGCGGTGCTCGGCCAGGAGCTGGCCTCGCTCAAGCGCATCGTCGACGTGCTGCGGGTCGAGTGTCCGTGGGACCGCGAGCAGACACCCCGCGACATCATCGGCTACACGCTCGAGGAGGTCTACGAGCTCATCGACGCAGTCGTCGCCGACGATCGCACGGCCGTGCACGGCGAGCTCGGCGACCTGCTACTGCAGGTCGTGCTCCTCGCCTTGATGCTGAGCGAGCGCGGCGGCGGCGACCTCGGCAGCGTGGCGCACGACATCGAGGCCAAGCTCATCCGGCGCCACCCGCACATCTTCGCCGACGCCGTGGCCGAGACGCCCGCCGACGTCAAGGGCCGCTGGGAGCGGATCAAGCGCGAGCAGGAGGGCCGGGAGGGCATCTTTCACGACGTCCCGGCCTCCTTCCCGGCGCTGCTGCACGCGCGCAAGCTCCAGCAGCGCGCCTCCAGCGTCGGCTTCGACTGGGGCTCGGCCGCTGCCGCCTTCCCCAAGGTCGCCGAGGAGCACGCCGAGCTGGCTGCGCTCTTCGCCGAGGCGGCCGGCGCCGACCCCAGCCGCCGGGACCCGCGTGTGCAGCACGAGCTCGGCGACCTGCTCTTCGCCACGGTCAACGTCGCGCGCCTGCTGCACCTCGACCCAGACGTGGCGCTGCGCGAGGCGTCGCGCCGGTTTCGGCGTCGTGTCACGGCGGCGGCGGCGCTGGCCGCCCGCGAGGGCCGCGACTGGACGGCGGTCGGCCTCGACGAACAGGAACGGTATTATCAGCGCGCCAAGGCCGCGGAGGCCCTCGGCCACGGATCAAGCGAGGGGGAGTCCTCATGAACACGATCATCGATGTAACGGCCCGGCAGATCCTCGACTCGCGCGGTAACCCCACCGTCGAGGTCGAGGTCGAGCTTGAGTGCGGCGCGGTGGGCCGCGCCGCGGTGCCGTCTGGCGCCTCGACCGGCGAACACGAGGCGGTCGAGCTGCGGGACGGCGCCGGTGAGTATCTTGGCAAGGGTGTGCGCACCGCGGTCGACAACGTCAATGGCCTGATCGCCGAGGAGATCGTCGGGTTCGACGCCACTGATCAGCGCCTCGTCGACGGCATGCTGGTGGAGCTCGACGGCACCCCCAACAAGGCCAGGCTGGGCGCCAACGCGATTCTCGGCGTGTCTCTGGCCACGGCCTATGCGGCTGCTGCAGCGTTCGAGCTGCCGCTCTACCAGTACGTCGGCGGCTGCAACGCGTACCAGCTGCCGGTGCCCATGATGAACATCATGAACGGTGGCCAGCACGCCGACAACAACGTCGACCTGCAGGAGTTCATGATCATGCCGGTCGGCGCGGCCAGCTTCGAGGAGGCTCTGCGCATCTGCGCAGAGGTCTACCACGGGCTGCGCGCCGTGCTCAAGGCCAAGGGGCTCTCGACCGCTGTCGGCGACGAAGGCGGCTTCGCCCCCGATCTCGGCTCCAACGAGGAGGCCATCAGCGTGATCATGGAGGCGATCGACGCGGCCGGCTACGAGCCCGGCGGCGACGTGCGCATCGCGCTCGACCCGGCCGCCTCGAGCTTCTACGAGGACGGCAAGTATGTGCTCGCCGGCGAGGGCCGCAGCCTGAGCTCCGCCGATATGGTCGAGTACTACGCGCATCTCGTCGACAAGTACCCCATCATCTCGATCGAGGATGGCCTGGCCGAGGACGACTGGGACGGCTTCAAGCTCATGACCGAGACCCTGGGCGAGCGCGTGCAGATCGTCGGCGACGACCTCTTCGTCACCAACACCGAGCGGCTGGCGCGCGGGATCGCGCTCGGCTCGGCCAACTCGATCCTGATCAAGCTCAACCAGATCGGCACGTTGAGCGAGACGCTCGACGCCATCGAGATGGCGAAGCGCGCGGGCTGGACGGCGGTGGTCTCGCATCGCTCCGGCGAGACCGAGGACACGACTCTCGCCGATCTGGCGGTGGCCACCAACGCCGGCCAGATCAAGAGCGGTGCGCCGGCGCGCACCGATCGCGTCGCCAAGTACAACCAGCTCCTGCGTATCGAGGAGATGCTCGGCGAGGTCGCGCGCTATCCGGGCCTCGGCGCGTTCTACAACCTCAAGCGCTAGAGAGGTAGCAGCCGGCGAGGGCGTGCGCGGCCGCAGGGCCGCGCACGCCCTCGCTGCTGAGCGGCGCCGCGCATGCCGCGGCGGCGCCTGAGAGCCTGACTCGGCAGATGACGCAGCGCACGAATTCGGCGGGGCGTCAAGGAACTACGCGCTCTCGGGCGAATCCTCAGAGAGGCGCCGCCTCCGCAGGTGGGCGGCGGCGATCGGGCGATCGGGAGGTTGTCGCGCACGTGGCTCACGCAGGAACTCCAGGCCGACCCACGGTGCACTCCGGTAGAGGCGCCGGGGGGCGCCGCTCTGCGACTCCGCGACTGCACCTCGGCCGACTCGCGCTCCTCCTGCTCATCCTCATCGGCGCCTCGTTCTACGTGGGGCCGGTGCGGGGCTTCTTCGCTCAGCAGGATCGCCATCAGCAGGAGTTGGCGGCGCTCCGGGCGGCGCGTGCGGAGAACGAGGCCATAAAGGTCCAGGTCCGCCTGCTGAACTCAAGCGACTACATCGCGCAGCGCGCTCGCGCCGATTCGATGCTGGTGCCGGCCGGCACGCAGGTCTTCGTCATCAAGGGCCTTCCCAGTGACGATGCGGCTCCGGTTGACGGTGCTGCCGCTCCGGCCGCTTCGCCCTCGGTCCTCGAGCGCATCGGCGATCTCTGGCGGACGCTCACGCACTGATGCGCTGGTGACCGTCGTTCAGGGCCGTTGACCGTCTCACCTCGTGCCTTCGCTCGTCTGGTGGAGGGCCGTGACCTCGACGTGGTCGCCGGCCAGCTCGGACGGGCTCCGCGCGCCATGAGTCGCGTCGCCGCCCGCTGCCCGTTCGGCTTCCCCGCCGTGGTGGAGACCCTGCCGTACGATCGCACGGGCGTGCCGTTCCCCACTCTCTACTACCTCACCTGCCCGACCTGTGTGCGGGCCGTCTCACGGCTGGAGAGCGTCGGAGGCGTAGCTGCGTGGTCCGCTCGGCTCTGCGTCGACGCTGCGCTGGCCCGCTCGGCGGCGGCGGCTGGCGTGGCGGCGAGGCGCCGGCGGCGCGAGCTTGTGAAGCGTTACTCTCTTGAGCCGCTCGATGGGGGCGCCTCGCTGGCGGGCGGGGTGGCCGGCGTGGCCGAGGTCGGCGCCGTGAAGTGCCTGCACGCGCACGTGGCGCACGCTCTGGCGCGGCCACGCTATGCGCTGGGCGCCGCGATTCTTGCGGAGCTGGGGCCTGCCTGGTGCGACGACGAGCGCTGTGCGGCCTTCGTACCTGCGTCGAAAGAGGTTGCTCCTGGGGAGGCCGGAGACAGCGGAGTCGGAGACCGCCGCGCTGAAGATCGTCGGGTCGACGGCGCGGCCGGAGGCGGCGCGGCCGGAGACGGCGAGGTCGAAAACCGCCGGACCGGCGGCCGCGAGCCTGGAGGCCGCCGGCCTCTCGTTCGCTCACGTGGCGCGCCTGTGAGCTCCACCTTCGCGGCCGCCGCGCCCATGAAGGTCGGCGTCGTCGATCTCGGGACCAACACGTGCCGGCTGCTGCTGGCGGAGGTGGAGAAGGGGGAGGCCGTGAGGTCGCACACTCGCCTCGCGACCGTCGTGCGGCTCGGCGAGGGCGTCGACCGCCGCGGCCGTCTGCACCGCGACTCCGTGGAGCGCACACGGGCCTGCCTCGGCGAGTACGAGCTGCGTCTCAAGGCCTACCGCCCGGCGCGGCGACTTCTGGTGGCGACGAGCGCTCTGCGGGACGCCGCCGACGGCCCCAACTTCCTCGAGGCTGCTGAAGGCGATTTCCATCTGCCGTACCGTGTGCTGAGCGGTGGTGAGGAGGCGGCTCTCGCCTTCCGCGGCGGCACCGCCGAGCTGGCCGCCGCCAGCCCGGTCCTGCTCGTCGACATCGGTGGCGGCAGCGTGGAGCTCGCGGTGGGCTCCCCGGGCCTGCCGCCGGCGTTCGTGCGCAGCCTCGACATCGGCGTCGTGCGCCTGACAGAGCGATTTCTGAGCACGGATCCACCGACGCCGCGCGAGCTGGAGGATCTCACCGCCTTCGTGGCCGCCGCCGTCGCCGAGGTCGCCGCCCAGGCCGTCGCCGGCGGCGCGCCGGCCGCTGTGCGCAGCGCGGTCGGCGTGGCCGGCACCTTCACCACGCTCGTCGCCCACAAGCTCGGGCTGCGGACCTACCGGCCCGAGCTCGTCCACGGCCATGTGCTGAGCGTCGCCGATCTCGAGGCGGCGATTCAGATCTTCCGCCGCCTCACCAACGCCGAACGCGGCCGCCTGCCCGGCGTCCAGCGCGGCCGTGAGGACGTAATCCTCGCCGGCGTGGTGATCGCCCGCGAGGTCTGCCGAGCCTTCGGCCTGGGTGAGATCCGGTGCAGCGAGGCCGACCTCCTGGAGGGAGCCGCGCTGGCGCTGGCGGAGGGCTCGCTGCTGCCTGGCTGATCGCCTGTGCCTGCAAGGCGCCTCCCGCGGCCGGCCGGCCGTTGGCCGGCCGGCTGGCCACACTCGGCGCGAGGCGGCGGCTGGTCGTATACTTGTGGTGTGCCGGAGTGGCGGAATTGGCAGACGCCGAGGACTTAAAATCCTCTGCCGCTCTTGCGGCGTCCGGGTTCGAGCCCCGGCTCCGGCACCACTTACCCTCGGTCGCGGCTCCCGGATTCGTCTCCGATTTCGGGAGCCGGTGTCTCGACCAGGCTCCGTGATTTCTTGCGAGCGCAGGCGCCCGCGTGCGGCTATCATGCAGACGACACTCACAGGCGGGGCGCCTGCGGCGCTCAGCCGTTCGCACGGCGGGGGAGCGGCATCGCCCCATGGGCGTCACAGCGCGATTCATGACGCACATCTGAGCCGTCTGCGGACGGGAGGAGGGGACTGATGCAGATCGACGGGCTGGTACTCGACATGGACGGTGTGCTCACGACGTCGGCAGGGCCGGTGCCCGGTGCCGCAGCGGCCGTGGCAAGGCTGCGCGCCGCCGGGCTGCCCCTGCGGATCGTGACGAGCACTACTTCAAAGACCTGCGCGGAGATGGTCGCGCTGTTGCGCGAGGACGGCTTTGATTTCACCGAAGACGAGGTCCTCACCGCCTCGGCGCTGGCCGCCTCGTACCTGCGTGAGCGTCACGCCGGCGAGCGTGTCTTTCTGATCGGCGACGCGCGTCCGGAGGATCTTGCGGGGATTCGCCTCGTGGGCCTCGATGAGGCGCCGGAGGTCGTCCTCATATCCGGGGCCGATCGCTCCTTCACTTACGATGCCCTCAACGGCGTCTACAGGGCGTTGCTCGACGGAGCCGCCTTCGTGGCCATGCACCGCAACTCGTCGTGGATCGCGCCCGCCGGGCCGAGCCTCGAGGCGGGCGCCTACCTGGCCGCCCTCGAGCTCGCCTGCGGCCGCCGAGCCACCGTCACCGGCAAGCCGGCGCCGGCCTGCTTCGAGGCTGGCCTGCGCGCCCTCGGGGTGGCGGCCGACCGCGCGGCGATGGTGGGCGACGATATCAACAGCGATGTGCTGGCTGCGCAGGCGTGCGGCCTCACCGGGGTGCTCGTGCGCACCGGCAAGTTCAGGGATGAGCACCTCACGAACGCCGCCGCCGCCCCCGACCACGTCATCGGCTCGATGGCCGACCTGCCGGAGCTGCTCGGGCTCTGAGGCGAGCCGCGTGCGGAGGGTTCGCGGAGGCCGTCGCCGGCAGGAGGTCAGGTACGAAGCAGGGCGCGCCTCCCGGCTCCGCCGGCCGGCGCGCGATCGGCAAGGGAGGTCGCTTGGGCATCATCATCATCGTCATAGTCCTCGGCATTGTCACGCTACTCCTCCTGGGGATTCGCATCGTGCGCCCTACGCACCGCGGCCTTGTGGAGCGGCTTGGCAAGTACAATCGCTTCAGTCAACCTGGCTTTCACCTCATCATTCCGGGGATTGAGCGCATGTTCCGGGTCGATGTTCGCGAGATCCTCGTCGAGGCCCAGCCGCAGACGATCATTACCAACGACAACCTCAACGCCAGTGTCGATGCCCAGGTCTACCTCAAAGTCAAGGCCGATGAGGAGAACGTCAAGGCCTCGCAATACAACGTCGTTGACTACGAGAACCAGATCGTGAACCTGGCGCGTACCACGTTGCGTAACATCATCGGCACGCTCACGCTCAAGTCGGCCAACAGCGAGCGCGGTCGCATCAACGATGAGCTGCGGAGCACGCTTAAGGATGAAACTGCGAGCTGGGGCATCGAGATCCTCCGCACCGAGCTCAAGGAGATCGATCCGCCGGAGGACGTCCAGGCGACCATGAACAAGGTCGTCAAGGCTGAGAACGAGAAGATAGCTGCTGTCGACTTCGCGACCGCCACCGAGACACAGGCCGACGGCCAGCGGCGTGCCTCGATCAAGGAGGCCGAGGGCGTCAAGAGGGCGAAGATCCTGCAGGCGGAGGGAGAGGCCGAGGCCATCAAGCTGGTCAACGAGGCGGCTGAGCGGTATTTCATCGGCAACGCCCAGGTTCTGCGCAAGCTCGAGGCGGTCGAGAGAGCCTTCTGGCAGAACGCCAAGATCGTAGTGCCGGCCGACAGCCAGCTCGTCAATGTGATCGGCGAGATGGCCGGCGTGGCGCCGGTGCCTGTAAAGGGGGTGCAGCCGGCGTCGGCCTCCGGCGAGAGCAGGAAGAGCTAGGCGAGCGGCGGCGCGGTAGAGCGTGCTCGCCTAGTCCTGGCGGCGGCGCGGAACCACGAGCACGGGGATCTCGCTGTGGTTCAGCAGTTTGAGTGCTGTCGAGCCCATGAAGGCCGCTGAGACGGCGCCCTCGCCGTGGCTGCCGACGGCGATGAGGATCGCCTCGCGGGCGCGCGCCGCGGCAAGCAGCACCTCGACCGGCTTGCCCTCCACGACGAGCGTCTCGGCGTCGACCCCTGTCGCCGTCAGCCGCGCGGCGGCCTCGGCCGCCTGCTGCTCGGCGTGTCCGCGCACGCGTTCCATGTGGGCATCGAACTCGGCGCTCATCATCAGGGGAGAGCTGGTCATGCCGGTGGGGACGTAGCCGATCGAGAACTCGAACGCCTGCACGACCAGCACGGTCGCGCCGGGTATGAGCTGGGCCAGGGTCGCCGTCCGCGCGAGCGCGCGCCTGGCGCAGGCGGAGCCGTCGTAGCCGAGCGCTATGGTCGCCGTCATCTCGTCCCCTTCGGTGGTGGTCTGCTGTCAGTATTCCCTCACGGCTGCGAGTCGAAAAGGAGGGAGGGCGGCGCGGAGGACGGCGACTACGAACGCCGCGCCGCTGCCCGCCGCGCCAGAAGACCGCGGTGGGCCGCGGCGACGAAGGCGACGAGGAAGACGAGCGTCGTGACGAGCACGATGGCGGCTCCCGAGGCGACGTTGAGGTAGTAGCTCACGTAGAGGCCGACGACGCTCGAGCCGGCGCCGATCGCTGCCGCCGTGAGCATCATCGTCGGCAGCCGCTTGGTGAGGAGGTAAGCGGCGGCTGCCGGCGTCACCAGCAGTGCCGCGACCAGCCCGACGCCTACGGTCTCGAGGCTCACGACCACGGTGAGCGCCAGCAGGATCAGCATTACGTAGCGCAGCAGCTCCGGCCGCAGCCTCAGCGTGTGCGCGAGCACCGGGTCGAACGAGGCCAGGAGGAACTCCTTGAAGAGAATCAGGAGCGTGGCCAGCACGCCGAGCGCAAGGGCGCCGGTGAGCAGCAGGTCTCCCCTCGAGACCCCGAGGACGTTGCCGAAGAGGATGTGCGTGAGGTCGGTGGCGTAGGAGTGCACGCTGCTGATCAGCACGACGCCGAGGGCGAGCGCCGCGGCGAAGAGGATGCCGATCGCGGTGTCTTCTTTGATAGCGCTGCGGCGCGAGACGAGGCCGATGCCCAGTGCTACGAACAGTGCTGCTGCGAGGGCGCCGGCCAGAAGGTTCACGCCGAGCAGGTAGGCGATGGCGACGCCGGGGAGGATGGCGTGTGCCAGGGCGTCGCCGAGGAAGGCCATCCCACGGAGCACCACGAAGCAGCCGAGCACCGAGCAGAGCACGCCCACGATGAGCGAGGCTATCAGAGCCCGCTGCATGAACTCGAGGGCGAAGGGGTCGGTGAGCCAGGCGAGCATCAGGCGCCGCCTCCTGCGGCCTGCGGCGCGGCCATCTCCGGCTCGCCGCCAGGGCAGCACTGGTCGATCAGCACCATGCCCTCGAGGAAGATCGCGTGGCCGCCGAAGGCCTCGACGATGTGCTTGCGGGTAAAGACCTCGTGGGGCGGACCGTAGGCGATCAGCCGGCCGTTGAGCAGAGCGACCAGATCGAAGCGCTGGCTGGCCGTCTGCATATCGTGAGTGCTGACGAGCACGGTGATGTCGCGCCCTCGGAGGCGCTCCAGGAGATCGAGCAGGGCCTCCTTGGCGCTGATATCGACGCCGGTGAACGGTTCGTCGAGGAGCAGCACATGTGGCTCCTGTGCCAGCGCTCGCGCGAGGAAGACGCGCTGCTGCTGGCCGCCGCTGAGGTCGCTGATGGGCCGGTGCGCCAGATCGGCGATGCCCAGATCGGCGAGGCAGCGCTCCACGACCTTGCGGTCGGCCGCCTGCGGGCGGCGCAGCCAGCCCAGGCGGCCGTAGCGGCCCATCATCACCACGTCCGCGACGGTGACCGGGAACGACCAGTCGACCTCCCTGCGCTGTGGCACGTAGGCGATGGGCTCGGTTTGTGCGGCCGGGTCACGGTCGCGTCGCTTGATACTGCCGGCGCACAAGGGGAGGAGGCCGACGATCGCCTTGAGCAGGGTCGACTTGCCGGCCCCGTTGGGCCCGACGATCGCGACCTGGCTGCCGTGAGGGACGGTCAGCGTGACGTCCTCCAGAGCCGGGCGCCCGTCGTAGGCGACGGTGGCGCCGTGCAGCGTGAAGCAGGGCACCCTGCCGGCACCGGTAGTCGTCTCCGTGTCGACAGGGCTGCCGTTCATCGCAGGGCGGTCACGATGACGCGCAGGTTGTGCTTCATCATGGCGATGTAGGTGGGTGCGTCGCCACCGGCGGGGGTAAGGCTGTGATCTCGCAGATCGGTCACGAGCTTGACGTCTGCCTCGGCGGCGATCTGCCGGGCGAGCTGCGGGTTCGCGCCGGTCTCGACGAAGACCGCCTTGGCGCCGCTGTCGCGAATGGCGGCCGTGAGGGCGCTGAGCTGCTGCGCGCTGGGGGAGTCGTCGGTGCTTACGGCGGGGATCACGGTGCCGACGACCGTGAACCCGTAGCGATCGGCGAAGTAGCCGGCGCTCTCGTGGTTGGTCACGAGAATGCGCTCCTTAGGGGGGATCGTCGCGATCTGCTTTGCGATCCAGGCGTCGAGCGCGCGCAGCTCGCGTGTGTAGCGGGCAGCGTTGGCGGCGTAGACGCCGGCGCCGGCGGGGTCGGACTCACTGAAGGCGTCGCGGATGTTCACTACGTAGCGCTCGACCAGCACGGGATTCAGCCAGAAGTGCGGGTCGGTGGCGCCATGATCGTGCTCCGCATCCTCCTCAGCCGCGTGCTGTGGAGCATCGTCATGGAGCTCCCGCGAGCGCAGCCCGGCCGAGGCCGTGACGACGGTGGCGTCGGGCGCGGCCTTTTCGAGGGTGGTGAGAAGTGTGCCCTCGAGTCCGCCGCCGTTGACGATGAGAAGATCGGCCGCCGCCGCCTTCGCCAGATCCTGCGGGGCGGGCTGGTAGGCGTGCGGGTCGGTGCCGAGGGGGATGAGCGTGGCGACGTGGAAGCGCTCGCCGGCGACGTTCTGCGCGATGTCCGCGAGGAACGACTCGGCGGCTACGACCTTGAGGGCGCCGTCGGGCTCCGCCTCGGTGGATGAGCCGCCGCAGCCTGCGAGCGCGGCGGCAGTCAGCGCGAGGCTGAGCAGGAGGGCGGCGAGGCGCTTCCGGCCGCGCCGCCGGACGAGTCGCCGCGGCCTCGCGGCCTGCTGCTCGCCATGCCGGGTCAAGCGTCGCGGGCTCACGTGGTGCCTCTTCGTGCCTGCGCTGCCTCGGCCTGGCACTCGGCGCAGATGCCGCTGAGCTGCAACACGTGCTCGGTGATGCGGTAGCCGGTCTGCCTGGCGGCTGCCGCGACCACCGTCGCCAGGTCGCACTCGGTGAACTCGCTGACGCGGCCGCAGCAGCTGCAGATGACGCAGTGGCCGTGGCGCGCGCCGGCGGCCGCGAATGCTTCACAGTGGTCCGGGCCGTGCACTCGACGCACGGCGCCGATCTCGCCGAGGACCTCCAGCGTCCGATAGACGGTCGTGAGCCCGAGGTCGGGGCAGCGGCGGCGCGCGGAGTCGAAGACCTGGATGGGGCTGACGCTGCCGCGGGCTTCGGTGACCGCCTCGATTACGGCGAGTCGCTGGCGGGTGAGGCGAAGGCCACGGGCGGCGAGGTCTTTGGCGATGGTAGGCGAGTCGAGCGGCATGGGACCTGCTGTCAACTGAAAACGGGAACTGTTTTCAACTGGCTCTAGCCTACCAAGCGGCAATTGCACCGGCAAACGCTTGATCAGTGGTCGCCAGATGTGCCGCGCCGGTCTACCAGTGGTGCTGCGTGCCGATTCTCGAGCAGGGCGATGATTGCTGTGCGAGCCCTGCCCTTCCTCGCCCTGGAGTCGCCATGCCTTCCGATCAGGACCTGACCGTCGCGCAGCTCGTCGTCGACTCCGATCTTGGCCAGGATCTCGTCGCTAGTGAGGCGGGAGCACGGCGCGTCATCCGTGCGGTTCATATCTCGGAGTTCGACGACTTGATGCTGTGGATGGTCGGGGATTCGCCGTTGATGGCATGCGGTCCAGCGCTGGTTGCCCCAGGCGATGCCGGCGTCCGCTATCTCGAGCGACTTGCCGAGAAGGGCGTCAGGGTACTCATCGTCGATGTGGGGCAGTACATGGAGTGGAGACGCTTGAACACCAGCTTGACGGATGTGGCCTCCACGGCCCTCAGGGAATTCGTATTCGACCCTTCCATGGACCCCCTCCGTTTGTTAGCCTTGCACACAACTCAGGACTGCACCTGGCCTTGCGGCAGCAGACACTGCGCCGTAGAGGGCAGGACGCGATTCATCGCAGAGGAAGGACCGCCATGCCTAAGATCGTGAATTCCTGGAACGAATGGGATCCTCTTGAGCGCCTGATCCTGGGTCGCCCCGATGGCACCCAGGCGGCAGCGCCGGAACCCGGCATCTATTCGCACATGCCTGAGGGCGGCTTCCCGCTGGGCACCTACGGCAAGTTTCCTCAGGAGTTCGTCGATGAGGCGAACGAGCAGATGGACAACTTCGTCAAGATCCTGAACGCGCGTGGGATCACGGTCGACCGCGTCGAACTGCATCCGATCTACACCGGTGAGATCCATGGCAACGGCACTCCCGACTGGTCGATGCCCAACGTGCGCGGCTGTAACTGCCCGCGCGATCTGTTCATGACCGTGGGCAACGAGCTCATCGAGGGTGCCGGCGTCTTGCGCTCGCGCTGGTATGAGCACCTTAGTATGCGCCCAATCCTCGAGCGGTACTTCCGGGAGGACCCCGAGTTTCTCTGGACGGCCGCCCCGAAGCCGCGTATGACCGACGACTCGTACGTGCGGAACTACTGGTACGACTTCTACAACGTCTGGACCGACGATGAGAAGCGCCGGCGCATGGAGGAGAACAGCTTCCAGCTCACCGACGTGGAGCCGATGTGGGACGCTGCCTGCGCCATGCGCATGGGCCGCGACATCATCTGGTACCACTCTGTCGTAACGAACAACGCCGGCATCGACTGGCTCAAGCGCTACTTCGCCCAGAAGGGCATTCGCGTGCACGAGGTCCAGTTCGGCACGACGAGCGACACCTACTACGCGTTCCACATCGACGTGATCATCTGCCCGATCCGCCCCGGCCTCCTCATGCACAACCCTGAGCGTCCATGGGTGACTCAAGAGGCTCTCCAGCTCTTCAAGCAGAACGACTGGGAGATCGTCGAGACCGTTCAGCCGTCGTTCTACTACGAGGAGATCCTCGACTCCTTCGGGACGCCGCGCCGCGGCCTCAACTCGATCTTCATGAACACTCTCTCGCTCGGCCCCAATACGGTCTGCGTCGAGGCCCACGAGACGGGCTACATGGAGCAGCTCGACAAGATGGGCATCGAGGTGATCCCCGTCCCCTACGACAAGGTCGTGCCCTTCGGCGGCTCGCTGCACTGCACCACCGTCGACGTCAAGCGCGACGGCTCGCTTGAGGACTACTTCCCGAAGCAGATTCCTGGGTATTGATCGGGACTCAGGGGTGAGGCGCGGGCTGCTGCAGCGACGGGGAGAGACGCTCGTCTGGCTGCTGCTGTCGGCGAAGTGTTGAACGTGAGGCCGGGGGTTCATGTGCGCTGCCTGCATGTGGCCCCCGGTCTCACGAAGCCCCGAAGCCCGGTTGATCTTCGTCGATCGCGAAGGTTGGACGAGCATCCAGTGTCAAACGACATGCCTGAACGGGAGCGGCTTTGACCCGGCGAGAGTGCAGGCACGAGGGGTGATCGAAGCGGCAGGATACGACACGCGGCGCGGTCCCGATTCCATCTCTCCGGCGCCTGACGGCGGGCGGGAGCGCGTGGCTGGAACGGTGGCCGGCGGCGGTGGCCCCGCTCTGCATCTCAGGTCAGTGGTGAGACGGGCCTATCGGGGCCTCTCTCAAGGCTTTTCCGGTCTCCTCGTGTGAATCATCGATTGGGGCGGCTGGCACGCTGCAGAATGGAACAGGAGCCTATGCTGTGACGCGCAGCAGCTCGAGGTAGCTCGTCTCGCCTTCGAGCACCTTGCGCACGCCGTCGTCGCGCAGGGAGTCGACGCCCTTGCTCCGGGCCAGAAGCTGGATCTCGTGCGTGGAGGCGCCCGTGGCGATGGCCTCGCGAACGTCGTTGTCGACGACCAGAACCTCGTAGAGGCCGACACGGCCGCGGTAGCCGGTGTTGAAGCACTTGGAGCAGCCCACTGGGCTCTGGACCCTCATGCGCCGCTCGGGGGGTGGTCCGAGGCCGATCTCCTCCCAGCGTGCGGCGCTGATATCCTCGGTCGTACGGCAGTGCGGGCACAGGCGTCGCACGAGGCGCTGGGCAACAACGCATCGCCAGGCTGCGGCCACGAGGTAGCGCGGCACGCCCATCTCGACGAGTCGGTTGACGGCCGCCGCGGCGTCGTTGGTGTGCAGCGTGCTGAAGACCTGATGGCCGGTGATCGCGGCGTCGGCGGCCATCTTCGCGGTCTCGAGGTCGCGGATCTCGCCCACCATGATCACATCCGGGTCGGCGCGCACCAGCGAGCGTAGCGCCTGCGCGAAGGTGAGGCCGATCACCGGCTTGACCTCGCTCTGGACAACGCCGGTGATCTTGCGCTCGACGGGGTCTTCGACGGTGTAGATCTTGCGCTCGCTGCTCTTGATGAGCTCCAGCGTCGTGTACAGGGTCGTCGACTTGCCCGACCCGGTTGGCCCCACGATCACGATGCCGCCTTCGGGGGCTCGCAGGGCCTGTTCGAAGCGGCTGAGGCTGGTGCCGCTGAGGCCCAGAGAGGCGAGACTCTGCGGCAGCGGTGAGACCTCGAGGATGCGGATCGTGATGTTCTCGCCGTAGAGGCTTGGGATGGTGGCGAGGCGGAGATCGACGGCCTCGCCGCTCGACAGCTCGAAGGAGGTGCGCCCATCCTGAGGGAGGCGGCGCTCGGCGATGTCGAGGCTGCCCATGATCTTCAGGCGGCTCAGGATGCCCGGCTGCAGCTCCTTGGAGAACTCGCTCAGATCGTGCAGTACGCCGTCGATGCGGCAGCGCACCGCGAGCCTGTCCTCGCGCGGCTCGAGGTGGATGTCTGAGGCGTGCATGGCCGCGGCATCGGCGAGCAGGCCATCGACGATCTCGATGACGCTGGCGTCGGTAGCTCCCGGTGCGGGCTCGAGCTCGTTCTCAGTGGCCTCCTCGTCGTGTGCATCCTTGAGCTTGCCGCGTGAGCTGAGGTAGACGTTGGCGGCGTCGTCGAAGCCAGACTCGCTGCAGACGAGCGGTACGACCCGTTTGCCGGTGCGCATGCCTACCTCGTCGATGGTGATGATGTCGAGGGGGTTGGTCATGGCGAGCATGAGGGCGCCGTCTTCGACCCTGAGCGGGATTACGCGGTGGCGGATCATGAAGTCGCGCGGCAGGAGGTTGATGACACCTGGCTGGGGTGCCACCCGGGCGAGGTCGGCGACGCCGAGGTGCATCTGACCGGCTACGGCCGTGACGATGTCGTGCTCGGCGACAAGGCCCTCGGAGATGAGGAGCCGGCCGAGGCGGTCGCCGCTTCTGCGCTGGCGAGCGAGGGCGTCCTCGAGCTGCTCACGGCTGAGGAGCCCGCTCGCCATGAGCAGGGCGCCCAGCTTGAGCCGGCCGGCGGATCGCCGCTTGCGGCCGCCCACGAGACTGTCAATTCTGTCCGCGAGCTCCTCGGCGGAGAAGGGCTTGACGACGAAGTCGGCGGCGCCCAGGCGGTGTGCGCGCTCCACTACGGTGAAGTCGCTCGACGAGGAGAGCGCCACGATGGGCGAGTTGCGCAGCTGCCGATCGGCGCCGAGGTGGCGCAGGAGCTTGAAGCCGTCCTGCTCGGCCAGGTCGAGATCGAGGACAATGGCGTCGGGCCGGCGCTCTGCCAGGAGCTTGATACCCTCCGGGTCGCCGAGGCCGACGGTGACCTCGTATGCCTGGCTGAACTGCGTGGTGAGCGCGTCGAGGAGATCAATGTCGTCGCTGATGATCGCCAGTATCGTGACCGCAACGCTCACGGGGTTCCTCCACGTCCGCCTGTCGCCTAGTCTAGCCTACGCGCCGGCAGGTCGCGGCCGGCGACGCCGGCCGCGACGGTGGACGTTGCCGCCGCCGACGCACTGCCTGCGGTGGACGTTGTCGTCTTCGGACGGCGTCCGCGGATGGACGATCACCGCGGGCGGACGGCGGCCACGGGCGGACGATCGCCGCGCCGGTTTCGTGGCCGCGGTGCGCGCCTGCGGAAGAGACGAGGGGAGGGCGGCGGTAGCGGAGAAAGGAAGCGCCGGGCCGGTGGGGCTTTCACGCGGATGTGGTCCGTCTGGGGCTTGTGAGGGAGACCGGCCCGGCTGTGAGAGAGGATGTCATGCCGGGCGGGGTCCCGGCGAGTCGTCCCCTTGACCTCATTCACCCTATCGGCCGCCGCTCGATGGACGTGAGGATCAGCTGCGACGAAGCGTTGCCAGCAGCGACAACGATTCGGCCCGGGCCGGGAGGTTGCCATGGCGCCGCGATGCGCGGCTGGGCGGGCATCGCGGCAGGCGCGCTCATCGCGGCGTCGCCCGGCGGCCGGTTGCTATAATCCGCTGCACGTCGCCGCCGGGAGCGGGGCGGCGTAAAACGCGTCTTGGGAGCAGGCATGTTCGACAAGATCCTGATTGCCAACCGTGGCGAGATCGCCATCCGCGTTATCCGCGCCTGTAAGGAGCTGGGCGTGAAGACTGTGGCCGTGTACTCGGAGGCCGACGCCGACTGCCTGCATGTGCGCTACGCTGACGAGGCCGTGTGTATCGGCCCCGCCGCGGCCTCCCGGAGCTATCTTGTGATGCCGGCGCTCATCCAAGCGGCCCTGCAGACCGGCGCGCAGGCGATTCACCCCGGCTACGGCTTTCTCGCCGAGCGCGCCGAGTTCTCGCGGCTGTGCCGTGAGCAGGGCCTCAAGTTCATCGGCCCCTCGCCGGAGTCCATCGACCTCATGGGCGACAAGGCTGCGGCGCGCGCCACGATGACCGCCGCCGGCGTGCTGGTCACACCCGGTTCAGAGGACGTCATCGAGGATTTCGAGGTGGCCGAGGCTGTGGTGCGGCGCATCGGCCTGCCGGTGATGGTCAAGGCGTCCGCCGGCGGCGGTGGCAAGGGCATCCGCATCGTCAGGGAGGCCTCGGAGCTGCACGCTGCGGTGCGCCAGGCGCAGGCGGAGGCCGAGGCCGCCTTCGGCAACGGCGCCGTGTACGTGGAGAAGTACATAGCGGCGCCGCGCCACATCGAGATCCAGGTGCTCGTCGACGGCGAGGGGCACGGCATCCACCTCGGCGAGCGCGACTGCTCGATCCAGCGTCGCCACCAGAAGCTCATCGAGGAAGCGCCGTCGCCGGCTGTCTCGCCGGAGCTGCGGCAGCGCATGGGCGAGGCCGCCGTAACGGCCGCTGTGGCGGCTCACTATGAGGGCGCCGGTACCGTCGAGTTCCTCCTCGACGCCGACGACAGCTTCTACTTCATGGAGATGAACACCCGTGTGCAGGTTGAGCACTGCGTGACCGAGATGGTGACGGGCATCGATATCGTGAAGGCCGGTATCCGCATCGCTGCCGGCGAGGGGCTGTCGATCACGCAGGATCAGGTCCGCGTGGAGGGCCATGCCATCGAGTATCGCATCAACGCCGAGGATCCCGCGAGCAACTTCATGCCCTCTCCCGGCCTTGTGACGCAGTGGGTGCCGCCAGGCGGGCCGTGGGTGCGTTTCGACAGCCACGTCTATCAGGGCTACATGGTGCCGCCCTTCTACGATAGCCTGCTGGGCAAGCTGATCGTCTGGGGGCGCGACCGCGAGGAGTGTCTGGCGCGCTCGCGCTGGGCGCTCGAGCAGTTCCTCGTCGACGGCGTGAAGACGGTGATTCCCTTCCACCGCGTGGTGCTCGAACATCCGCTGTTCGTGGCGGGCAAGGTCAATACGCACTTCATCGAGGAGCACCTGGGCTGAGACTTGAGGATCACCCGGGCTGAGACGGCCTGCCGCCGTTCTGCCGGGTGCGGACGGTATCAGCCGGCAAGCGCTCCTGTCGCAGAGGAGACCCTCACGAAGCCGGCGGCCGGCCGATATCGTCCTCCTCGGCGCTTGCGCGGCGGACGTCGAAGCCAGCGGCGGCGATCTGTGTAAGCAGCCGCTCGGCCGCCGGATCGAGCGCCTCCGCCACGTCGGCTTCGTCTCGGCCGCGAGCGCTTAAGGTGATGTTGATCATGCGCTCGCTGCCCAGCTTCCTGGCGCGCGACTTGACGTACACGGCTGGGAAGTCGGCCTCTGCCGCGCCGAGAATGCCGGCGATCGCGGACTCGTCCTGCAGTTCGACGATGAGCACGCGCTCTTCGTAGACGGCCGCGCCGAAGATCGTGGCGAACACTGCGTCCAGCGATTCGTCGACGATCGCCATGAGTTCGGCCGGCACGCCCGGCAGCGAGATGATCGTGGTCTCTCCGGAGCGGCTGAGGACGGCCGGGGCGCCGCCCACGGGGTTGACTAGCGGCGTCGCTCCAGCCGGCAGACGCGCCATCTTACGGCGGCTCTCGTTCATCTCGGCGAACGGGACGAAGCCACGGGCGTGGAACTCCGCGTACTTCTCGGCGACGAGGCGCTCCGCCTCCGGATGGGTGGCGAGCTTCACGCCCAGGCCGAGGGCGACGCCTTCCAGGGTGCGGTCGTCGGAGGTGGGCCCGAGGCCGCCTACGGTGAAGACGAGAGCCGGCCGGCGCTCGAGGCAGTCGCGGACCTCGGCGGCGATCGCCTCCACGTCGTCCCGCAGCATGACAGTGCGGCGCACGAGCCCGCCGAGGACGGTAACGCGCACGCACAACCAGTTGGTGTTGGTGTCGAGCACGTCGCCGATGAGTACCTCGTTGCCGGCGGAGACGATCTCGACGATAGGGGCGGCGGTGCGTTCGTCGACCGCGCCCCGCCTGGGGATGAAGCCGCTCACAGGCGGAGTCTCGCAGACATCATGCAGCTTTGGCAAGGAGGTGGTCGCCGCCGGGACGGGGCGTGGTGCTCATCGTGTATACTCGTAGTACTCGGGAAGGAGGGTGCCGTGGCGACCAAACCTTTGGTGATTCTGCAGCACGAGGCGGACAATCCGCCGGGGGCAATTGCCACCGCTCTCGAGCGCCTCTCTGTGCCCTTCGAAGTCCGGCGCCTCGATCTCGGCGATCCGGTGCCGGTCTGGCCCACCGAGATCGCCGGGGTCATCAGCATGGGCGGAGCTCTCGATCTCCGTCACATTCGCAAGCTGCCATACCTCAAGGCCGAACAGGAGCTCCTGCGCACGATCGTGCATCAGGGGGGCCCTGTGTGGGGCATCTGCCTCGGTGCGCAGATCCTCACGCTGGCGCGCGGCGGCGAGGTCTGGCGACACCGGGGGGCGGCAGTGGGGTGGGTGCAAGTCGCCAAGGTCCTCGATGACCCTCTCCTGCAAGGTGTGCCCTCCCCGTTCCCGGTCTTCAGCTGGCGCAAGTATGCGTGCAGCCTTCCTCTGGCGGCGCGTCGTGTGGCGTACTCCGACGAAACCGCCTGGGTCTTCCGCGCCGGCGGCCGCGCGTGGGGCATTCAGTTCCATCCGGAGATCACCGAGGAACTTGCAGATCTGTGGATAGCCGAAGTCGTCGCGGACAAGCGTCGCAAGCGCGCCGAATATGCGGAGCAGTTGCGCCGGGAGACCCAGGAGTACCTTCCCGGCCATGCGGCGTTCTGCCGCCTGCTCACTGAGAATTTCGTGCGCGCGAGCGGTCTGCTTCCGGAGCCGTAGTCATCCTCGCAGGCTGAGAGGAGCGTGCGCACGTCTCCCGGCGCCGGGCCGCGCGACTCACATGAGGTGAGCGCCCCGGCCCGCAGGGCGCTCTTCGAGATCGAGCGCGAGCAACGCTGGCGTATCTGGCTGTTGTTTTCGCTGCTCGTTGCCCTGGTCTTCGTCGGCGTGTGGGCGGCGTGCCTTATCGTCAGCCTGGGCCTGGCTGTGTTTCTGCCGGGGGTAGATACCTGGAGCTGGCTGTTCGCCCTGGATGGCAGCGCCGCGGTGCTTGGAGGAGCGCTCGCCGCCGCCACGGTGTACTGGTTCGCCTCGCGCGTCGGCGCCCGGCGCCGGCTGCTGCGCGCCTTGCACTGCAGGCCGCTCGATCTCGGCGACCGCTATCACCGTCGGCTGGCCAACGTCGTGGAGGAGATGCGCCTCGCCACAGGGGCGACCACGATCGAGTGCTACACGGTCGACGCCCTCGGGCTCAACGCCTTTGCCTTCAGCGATCTGCGAGGCGGCGGTGTCGTGGGCGTCACCGAGGGTGCGCTGGCGCGGCTGTCGCGGCAGCAGCTCGAGGCGATCGTCGCCCACGAGTTCGGTCACATTCTCTCGGGCAGTTACGTGACCGCGACCGTGGCGTGCCTCCTCTTCGGCATCTACTCGGAGGTTGGCGAGCGGCTGGAGGAGGCCGCCCTCGCCGGTCGGAGTGGCGGCACTGCTTCGCTCTCACTCGCGGTGCTTGGGTTGCGGGCCTGGCTCTGGCTGCTGCAACTCGCTTCCTCGATCACGGGGGCGGCGCTCAGCCGTGAGCGCGAGCGGCAGGCCGATCTAGCTGCGGCCCGCTACCTGCGCGATCCGCTGAGCCTCGCCGAGGCTCTACGTATTGTGAGCCGGCATCCTGCGGGGGCCGGCTACATCCCGGAGGGGCTGACGCCGCTCTGCATCCGCGCGGTGAGCGGCAGGGAGCCATGGCTGCTCACGCGTTTGCAGCGCACGCACCTTCCGCTCGATGAGCGCATCGGCATGCTCCTCACATTGGCCAATGTCTCGCCCGCCGAGTTCGAAGGTCAAGCGGAGCGTGCCGTCGATAACCTCAAGGGCCACGAGCACTGGGCGTCGCCGCCCACAGCCGCGCTCGCCGCGGCGCCCCCGGGCCTTCGGCCTGCTGCGCCGGACGGCGCTCCCGGGACGTGTCCTGGTTGTGGCGCGGGCCTGCTGGCCGCGGATTACGAGGGGATGCACATCCGCGTCTGCCCGTCGTGCGGCGGCCGCCTGGCGGGATCCGCGGACGTGAGCCGCATGCTTGCGCGCCGCGAGGTCGGCTTCAGCTCAGACCAGGAGCGACTGGCCGATCTCGTGGCGGAGGCGGGCGACGAGCGGCGACGCGCCGCCCGGCGGTCGCGCGACCCCGGGGTCGTGCGGCTCGTCGCGTGTCCCGGCTGCGGCAGCACGATGATGCGTCGCCATTTCAGCTACGAGCACGCGATCGAGGTCGACTACTGCAGCATCTGCAACCTGTTCTGGTTCGAGAGGGACGAGCTGGAGGCGCTGCAGATCCTCGCCGAGCGGCAGTCGGGCTGAGCGGGCGCGGACGGCTCGGCTGCCTGTGGCCGGTCGGGCGCGCGGCTCAGAGGTGGACGCCGACGACATTGACCGCCATCTGTACGGATGGCCAGGCGCGCGCGACTCAGAGGCCGCTCTGCAGCGGCACGTCCGATGTCTCGGAGGCTGCGCCGACCGTGCCGAGGCGGTTTAGCCGGTGCGGCCGGGGCGGGTGCGCGGCTCGACCGCCGGGAGATCCCAGGCATGTGGGCGCCGGGGGGCGAGGGCGGCGCCGGCGGCGAAGCCGGCCCGGCGCCGGTCGCGCGGCTTCGCGTCGGTCGGCGGGCGCTCGCCCCGTAGCGCCTCTTTGCGGCCGAGCACGTCGCCGAGGTCGCGGATGCGGTGGGCGACGACCGCCAGCCCGTGCTCGGCGTCGTTCTGCAGCTCTCCCTCGACGTAGATGTACAGGGCGTCCTTGAGCACCCTGCCGTACTTGAGGTAGTCGTCGTTGAAGACCACGACCTGGCTCAGCTCGGTCTCGTCCTCGAGGGTGAGGAACAGCGTGCGGTGGCCCGAGCGGATCCAGGGCATCTGGGCGCGCTCGAGTACGCCGGCGAGGCGCACGCGACGCCCGTGGGGGACCGTCGCCAGGCCGGCGAGCGGTGTGACGCCGAGGGCTTCGAGCTGATCGCGCACGAGGCTCAGGGGGTGGGCGCTGACGGCGAGACGGAGCAGCTCGAGTTCGACGGCGACGCGTTGCTGCAGGGTCCAGGACGGCAGGAAGGCGAGCGGGGCGATGCGCTCGTCGAGGGCGAGGCGCGGCTGGTCGAGGCCGGCGTCGGCGGCCGTCGGGGCTGCGTCCTGCGGGCCGGTCGCCCGGGACGGCCGGGAGCCCGCGTAGAGCAGAGGCACCTGAGGCACGAGTTCCTCGCGGCGCACGCCCAGGCCGTCGAAGGCGCCGAGGCGTACGAGGTTCTCGGTGATCTCGCGGCTCACACGCGCGCGCGTGACGAAGTCGGCGAGCGAGGTGTAAGGGCGGTCGGCCGCGACGCTCGCCCGCCGCGCCGCGACGATCGCCTGCTGCGCCGCGGCGCTCATCTCCTTGACGTACGCGAGCCCCACGCGCAGGGCCCGGCCGTCGTCCTCGACCTCGAAGAGCTCGCCGCTCAGGTTGATGTCGAGCGGCCGTATCTCGAGGCCGAAGCGCCGGGCGTCGTCGAGCACCACGCGCGGCGAGTAAAAGCCCATGGGCTGATTGTTGAGGATGCCGCAGAAGAACTCGGCTGGGTAGTGCGCCTTGAGCCAGGCGCTGGCGTTGCAGATGATGGCGAAGCAGGCGGCGTGCGCCTTGTTGAAGCCGTAGGCGGCGAAGCCGCGGAGCTGGCGGAAGACCTCCGCGGCTACCTCCCGCTCGACGCCGCGGGCCGTCGCCTTCTCGACGAAGGCCCGGCCGAGCTCGTCCATCTCGTCGAGAGAGCGCTCATGGGTCATGGCGCGGCGCAGCATGTCGCCCTCGGCGAGGCTGAAGCCGGCCACGGCCGCCGCCACCTCGATGACCTGCTCCTGGTAGACGATTACGCCGTAGGTGCGGCGCAGGATGGGCTCCATGGTGGGGTGCGGTACGCTGACGGCCTCGTGCCCGTGCCGCCGGCGGATGAACGGTGTGATCATCTCGGCCTGCAGCGGCCCCGGCCGAAACAGCGAGATGGCGGCGATGACGTCTTCGAAGTCGCGCTGGCGCAGGCGTGTGGCGAGGTTGCGCTGCCCCGAACTCTCGAGCTGGAAGACGCCGACGGTGCGTGCCGACCTGATGAGCTCGTAGACCTTGGGGTCGTCGCGCGGCAGCTCCCAGGCCGCGATGCGCTCGCCGGTGCGCGCTTCAATGCGGCGTACGGCCTCGGCGATGGCGGAGTGCATCTTGAGGGCTAGGATATCCATCTTGACCAGGCCGAGCGTCTCGATGTCGTCCTTGTCGAACTGCGCGACGGCGACGCTCTTGGCCGCCCACTGCAGCGGCACGCGGTCGGTGAGCGGGTCGCGCGAGAGGATGAAGCCGCCGAGATGGGTGCCGAGGTGGGTCGGGAAGCCGGAGAGCCGCTTGGCCACGTGGACGAGGCGGCGGTAGTGGGGGTGCTGGAACTCGTGGTCGGCGAGCTCAGGGCGCTCGGCGAGCATCTCGTCGAGCCTGGCGGCGCTGCCCCAGGGCACGCGCCGTGAGAGGCCGTTGATCTCGTCGGGGGTGAAGCCGAAGGCGCGGCTCACGATGCGGACGGCCGAGGGTGCGCGCACCGTGTTGACGGTGGCGACCATGGCGACTCTGTCGTGGCCGAAGCGCTCGTAGATGAAGCGGATGACCTCGTCGCGGCGGGCGGAGCAGAAGTCGATGTCGACATCCGGCATCTCGCGGCGCGCCGGGTTGAGGAAGCGCTCGAAGAGCAGCCCGTGGGCGATGGGGTCGGCGTCGGAGATGCGCAGCACGTAGCTGACGATGCTGTTGCCGGCGGAGCCGCGGCCCGAGTAGAGGATGCCGCGGCTCTGGGCGAACTCGACGATGTCGTGGACGGCGAGGAAGTACTCGGCGAAGCCGAGCTCCTCGACGACCTTGAGCTCGCGCTCGAGGCGCGCGGTGACCTCGGCGGTGAGCGGCCGGTAGCGCTCGGCGGCACCGGCGAAGCAGCGCTTCCAGAGCAGCGAGAAGGCGGTCTCGCCGGGCGGCAGGGGGTAAGCGGGGAAGAGGAGGCGCCCCAGGCCGAGGTCGAGGTTGCAGCGCTCGGCGACGCGGGCGGCGTTGGCGTACGCCTCCGGGTAGCGCTGGAAGAGACGCCGCATCTGCGCCGGGCTCTTGAGATAGAGCTCGGCGTTCCTGCGGCCGAGGGGATTGGGGAGTTGCTGGTTGGCGGCCTCCGCGGCGAGGACGTCGTGCAACGGCGCGTCGGCCTTGACCGTGTAGTGCACGTTGTTGGTGGCGACGGTGGGCAGGCGCAGCTCGTGGGCGAGCAGGTTGAGGGCGCGCAGCGAGGCGCCGGAGTCAGGGAGCAGCTCGTGCTGCAGCTCGATGAAGAGGTCGCGGCCGAAGAGCTCGTGGAGGACGGAGGCTGCGGCACGGGCGCCGGGGCGGTCGCCGGCGAGCAGTCGCGACCAGAGCTCGCCGCGCCGGCAGCCGCTGAGCGCGACGAGGTGGTCGCTGTGCTCGGCGAGGGTGGCGAGCCGGGCCACCGGAGGCTCGCCCGGGTGCTCGAGGTGGGCGGCGCTGATGATGCGGCAGAGGTTGCTCCAGCCGGCGTAGTCGCGGGCGAGGAGCACGAGGTGGTGGCCGCCGGCCGCCGGCCGCGCGGCCGGCGGCGGTGCGGCGGCCGCAGGATGCGCGTTCTCGTCGCCCGGCCGCCAGGTGCGGCCGTCGCGGCCCACCGCCGGCTCGACGGTGAGCTCCGCGCCGACGATGGGCTTGATGCCGGCCGCCTTGCAGGCCTGGTAGAAGCGCACGGCGCCGTAGAGCCCCTCGTGGTCGGTGGCCGCCAGGGCCGGCATGCCCATGCCGGCGGCGGCGGCCACCAGCTCGAGGATGCGGCAGGCGCCGTCGCCGAACGAGAAGCTGGTGTGGGTGTGCAGGTGGACGAAGCTCATCGACGACCTCGGGGCGTGGCGGATCTCCGGTTCGGGGCGTGGCGGATCTCCAGTGTGGAGCGAACATGCGTTCGTGTCAATGATGGTAAACCTCTGCGGTGACGGAGGATCGCCGCAGGGCGGCGTCCGTCCACGGTGACGGAAGATCGCCGCTGGGCGGCGCCCGTCAGTTGAGCGCCTGCTCGAGCGACCACGTCTTGCCGATGTGGTCGTAGCGCAGATCGAAGACACGGCCGGCGGCGCGCACCCGCCAGCAGGAGAAGCTCACCGGCCCCTCGTTCTTCCACCAGCCCGTCTCGGTGACCCAGGCTTCGAGAACGCGTTCGACTGTGTATCGCTGCCGGCGCCAGACGAAAGCGATGGGGCAGCGGCGGCCTTCGTGCCAGGCGACGGCCAGGGAATCGCGAGCGCCGGGCTCGCCGGGGATGACGTCGCCGTGCGGTATATGACGCTCCTTGACGGGTTGCCCGGGGAGGGCGGGGCGTCACTCTAGCACGAACATACGTTCGTGTAAATGCAGGGACCGCGCGCCGCAACCGCTCCTGGCCGCGTTCGGCAGTGACTGCCATCTCGTCCACGGGCGCACAGGCGAGGCGAGGGCGAGCGCGACGCCGCGCGGTTCACCTCGTCTATGGGCGTGCAGGCGAGGTGCTGTCGTCCGACACGATCATCGCCTGCCCTCTGCCTTGCCTACGGGCGCACAGGCGAGGCGATCGCCGGCCGGCTGCAGAGAATCAAGCGCCAGCCTCGTCCACGGGCGCACAGGCGAGGCGCACGCGGGCGACGAGCTCGGCCGCGAAGGCCTCCAGCGGGGCGCTTCCGGCCGCGAGCTCGCTGAGGTCGAGGACGTGCACCGCCTCGCGGTGGCGCTCGATCCAGCCGTGCACCAGCAGCATCTCGTCGATGAGATGGGCCTTCAGCGGCGGCTGCGGGGGCACGGCCGCCGCAGTCTCGGCGAGGAAGTCGCTGGCTGCATCCTCGGCGAAGCTGATGCGGCCGACCTCGCGCTCCACGACGACCGTGCCGCCGCGAATACCCCAGAGCGCCGCCCATCCCTTCCGGCGGGCAGGGTAGACGAGAACGGCGTTGGTGCGTCGTGCGGCAGCGAGCCTCCGCACGCTGCGCAAGGCCCGCTCGAGGGCATTGCGGTGGGTCTGGAGGCGGGCGGCCTGTTCGAAGGCCAGGCTGCGGATGTGGGCGGCCTGTCGCTCCCGAATCCTGTCGTCGAGGGCCTTGCCATGCCCTGCGAGCACGCGGCGCACCTCCGCGACGACGTCGGCGTAGGCGCTGCCGACCTCCCGTGTGCAGGGGGCGAGGCAGGCGCCCGTGTCCGCCCGCGGGCAGGCGTGGCCGGTCGTCGCCGGCGAGCCGTCGCTTTCGCGGGCGCTCGAACCGTTGCTCCCCGTGCTGTTCCGTCGACTTCCCGGCAGACGAGGGCACGTGCGCAGCGGGTAGAAGTCGGTGATGCACTCGACGAAACGCCGGGCTGTGCTCGCCCTGCGGAACGGCCCGGCGTAGCAGGATCCGTCGTCGCGCAGGTTCGGCGTCGCGTAGAGCCGCGGGTATTCCTCGGCGCTCAGCTTGACGTAGTGATAGCTGGCGGCGCGCGTGCCGTGCGTGTTGCAGGGCGGCTTGTGCCGGGCGATGAGCCGCCCCTCGAGCAGGAGCGCTGCGAACTCGGAGCCGGTCGGTATCGTCTCGATGCGCGCGAGCAGCTCCAGCGCCTGTCGTGTGTGGAAGGCCTGTCGCTGAAGGAAGTGATCTCTGGTGCGCCGGCGCAGGTTCTCTGCCTTGCCGATGTAGAGGGCCGCGCCCTTGGCGTCGCGCATGATGTAGACGCCGGGGCAGGTGGGCGCGGCCTCCGTGAGGGCGATCTTGTGGTAGTTGCGCCTGGCGGCGGGCTCGCAGAACCGGGCCACCTCCTCGAGGGTGGATATTCCCTGCTCCTGTAGCCGCGAGAGGAACAGGAGCAGCAGCTCGGCCGTGGCCTGGGCGTCTTGCAGGGCGCGGTGCTTCGGCTTCACGCGGGTGTCGAAGCGGTCGCTGAGCGCCGCCAGGGAGCAGCGCTGCTGCGGGCAGAGCTTGCGGGCGAGGCGCAGCGTGTCGAGCGCCGGCCGCGGGAAGGTCTGGCGGCGCAGACGCGTAAGCTCGTAGTCGAGGAAGCCGAGGTCGAACTGGGCGTTGTGCGCGACGAGCACGGACCCTTCGGAGAACGCGACGAAGCGCGGCAGGACGTCCTCGATGGGCGGGGCTCCGGTGACGGTGGCGTCGTCGATGCCGGTGATTCCAGTGATCATCCCCGGGATCGGCAGGCCGGGGTTGACGAGCGAGGAAAAAGAGGCGGTCTCGCGGCCGTCCTCGAGGCGCACGGCGCCGATCTCGATGATTCTTGCGAAGCCGGGCGTGGAGCCGGTCGTCTCGAGGTCGACGACCGTGAACGCGACGCTCGCGAGGTCGCGGCGTCGGGCCTGCCAGTCGCGCAGGCCCACGTGCACGTCGCTCTCCCAGGTAAAGCGCTCGTCGTTGCGCACGATGTCGGCGACGAGCCTGCGCATGAGCTCGGGCGGGCAGTTGGAGACGGGGAAGAGGCGCGGCCATACCTCGCGGTAGTCGAGCGCTTCGCCGGCCTGCTCCAGCAGGTTGTGGAGATCGTCGACGGTGGTGAACGCGAGCTGCACCCCACCATGCTACTGCGCAGCCACGACGGATGCACGGCCTATCCGGTGCGTCCTGCCGTCCGGCGTCGCCTCGGCGGGTTTGGTTTGCACGGCGGCGGCCGTCGTCGTTACGCTCTCCTGCATATCGGGTACGAGCTGCGGCGAGACCCCCATGACCACGCCGCCGCCGCGCAGCTCCGCCGGCGGCGAGGGCCAGCGCAAGGAGCCACCGGTGGATTTCGAGACGATGCACGACGAGGTGCTGCGGGCCTTCCACGACTCGTGCGTGGTGGCCGCGAGGCAGCGCAGCCGCGGACGCGGCTTCCGGCCGGCGGCCGACGCCTACTTCGAAGAGGACACGCACGAGATAGTGGTGCGGTTCGAGCTGCCGGGCATGGCGCTCGACGACATCGAGCTGTTCGTCGACCGTCGCGAGCTGACGGTGCGCGGCGAGCGCCCGTTCCCTACCCGCGAGGGGCGCGTCTACCAGCAGGTCGAGGCCGACTACGGACCGTTCGAGAGGCTCGTTCGTCTCCTCGTCGACGTGGAGCCGGAGGTTACGACGGCCACCTACGATGCTGGGGTACTCGAAGTGAGGCTCGCTCTGAGTGAGCCGGGGACGGGCGTTCGCAGGATCGACATCACGACGGCAGGAGGCGCGGAATGAACGACAGCGACGCCGTTCAGGACCAGGCTTCCACGCAGGAGATCCCCGACTGGCTCCCGGTTCTGCCGCTGCGCGACACGGTCGTATTCCCGGACACGATGATTCCGCTCACCATCGGGCAGGAGCGCTCGATCAAGCTCATCGACGACGTGCTGGCCGGCGACCGTCTGCTGGCGCTCGTCACCAGCCGGGACGCCGAGGTGGAGGAGCCCGGCCCGGAGCTGCTCCACACGATCGGCACGGTGGGCCTCGCGCACAAGATGATCAAGCTCTCCGACGGCACGATGCGCATCCTCGTGCAGGGCCTTAAGCGCATGCATGTCGACGCGATTGTCCAGGAAGAGCCCTATCTCGTGGCGGAGATCCATACGATCGAGGATGTCCTCAAGGAGAGCCGCGAGACCGATGCCCTGCGCGCCAGCCTCCTCAGCGTCTTCAGCCAGATCGTGGCGCTCGTGCCGTACCTGCCCGAGGAGCTCGAGATGGCGGCCGCCAACGTCGGAGAGCCGGGGGCGCTCACCTTTCTGATCGCCGGCACGATGCGCATCAAGACCGAAGACAAGCAGGCCCTGCTCGAAGAGAGCGACATCGAGAGGCGCATGCGCCAGCTCATCGGCATCCTCACGCGCGAGCTCGATGTGCTCGAGCTCGGCTCCAAGATACAGAGCGACGTGCGCAGCGAGATCGAGAAGGGCCAGCGCGAATTCTTCCTGCGGCAGCAGATGCGCGCCATCCAGCAGGAGCTCGGCGAGACCAGCGAGCAGGAGGCCGAGATCGCCGAGCTGCGCGCCAGGATCGAGGAGCTCGCGCTGCCGGATCAGGTCGACAAAGCCGCCCACCGCGAGCTCGACCGGCTCTCCAGCATCTCGCCGCAGAGCGCCGAGTATCCAGTGATCCGCACGTACCTCGACTGGATCATCACCCTGCCGTGGAGCTCCAGCAGCGAGGACAACCTCGACATCGCTCATGTCCGCCAGATCCTCGACCGCGACCACTACGACCTCGAGAAGGTCAAGGACCGAATCCTCGAGTTCCTCGCGGTGCGCAAGCTCAAGGCCGACCTCCGCGGGCCGATCCTCTGCTTCGTCGGCCCACCCGGCGTCGGCAAGACGAGCCTCGGCCACTCCATCGCCGAGGCGATGGGCCGCAAGTTCGAACGTATCAGCGTAGGCGGTGTACGCGATGAGGCCGAGATTCGCGGTCATCGCCGCACCTATGTAGGGGCGATGCCCGGCATCATCATCCGCGCCATGCGCGACGCCGGCACCAACAACCCGCTCTTCATGATCGACGAGATCGACAAGACCGGCGCGGACTGGCGCGGCGACCCGTCGAGCGCCCTGCTCGAGGTGCTCGACCCCGAGCAGAATGCCACCTTCCGGGATCACTACATGGACCTGCCCTTCGATCTCAGCAAGGTTCTCTTTATCACCACGGCCAACCAGCTCGAGCCCATCCCGGCGCCGCTGCGCGACCGCATGGAGATCATCACTCTCTCCGGCTACACGATCGAGGAGAAGCTCCATATCGCGCGCAACTACCTCGTGGCGCGCCAGATCGAGGCCAATGGTCTCAAGCCGAGCCAGGTAGTCTTCAGGGATTCCGCCCTCCTCGAGATCATCTCGAGCTACACGCGCGAGGCCGGCGTGCGCAACTTCGAGCGTGAGATCGGCACGGTCTGTCGCAAGATCGCGCGCCAGGTCGCGGAGTCGGGGGCGCGCGGCCGCCGCCGCTTCACGGTCAACGTGAAGCGCGTGCACGAGCTGCTCGGGCGGCCGCGGATCTTCGCCGAGGTCAAGCGGCGCACCAGCGACCCCGGCGTGGCGACCGGCCTCGCCTGGACGCCGGTCGGCGGCGACATCCTTTTCATCGAGGCCACGGCCATGCCCGGCGCCGGTGCGCTCACCGTCACGGGCCAGCTCGGCGATGTGATGAAGGAGTCGGCGATGGCGGCGATGAGCTATGTGCGCACGCATTCGCGTGAGCTGGGCCTCGAGGACGACTACTTCCAGCGGCACGACATCCATATCCACGTCCCGGCCGGCGCCATCCCCAAGGACGGCCCCAGCGCCGGCGTCACCATGGCCACGGCGATCTGTTCGCTGGTCACAGGCATGCCAGTCAGCAGTGAGGTCGCGATGACCGGCGAGGTCACTCTCACCGGCCAGGTATTGCCCATCGGCGGCCTCAAGGAGAAGACGCTGGCGGCACAGCGTGCCGGCATCGCCACGGTCATCCTGCCGAGCCGCAACGAGGGCGACCTCGAGGACGTGCCCGAGGAGCTGCGCAAGGACATGCGCTTCGTGCTTGTCGACCGCGTGGAGCAGGTGTGGGAGGCGGCCATGGGTCTCCGGCTCGACGGCAGGACGGCGAGCCTGGTCGAAGCATCCGATCTCCTCGAGGAGGCCAGCGAGCTCCTGAAGCGGGCCCGCAAGAGGGCCGGCGTACGGGCGCCGCGCTCCGCGCGACGCACGGCTGCCGGGAAGCCCCTGGGCGACGTCGACGACGCCGCCGGCAAGCCCGCACGCCAGGCCGGCCGGCCGTCGTCTCGTCGCCGGCCGTCCCCTGAGGGCGTCGTTCCTGAGGCGCCGCCGGCGAAGCCGGGCGGCGGCGCTGGGAAGCCCACGGCCGCGAGCAGCCGCAGCGGCCGCAAGCGGTAGTCGCCGTGCCGTCTGCGTGAGCGCGCGCTGCGCCAGCCGCCCTGGGGCAATGAGCGCGGCGTCTATCGCTACCATGCGATCGCCAAGCACGTCGACGCCTGGCCCGGCTTTCGCTGGGAGCGTGCCCTTCGCGCGGATTGGGGTGCGCGCGCGGGTATAATCGTACTGCGACCCGCGCTACATACACCTCGGAGGATCATGAAGACGTCTGTCGGCAGAACCAAACTCGAAGTCGCGCTCGGCGACATCACCCAGCTCGAGATCGACGCTGTGGCGACCGCGGCCAACACCGAGCTCGTCATGGACGCGGGCGTCTCCGGTGCCGTCAAGCGCGTCGGCGGTGAGGCCATCGAGCGCGAGGCCATGCTGCAGGGTTCCATCGAGCCAGGGCAGGCCGTGGCGACCGGCGGGCACGCTCTCACGGCGAACCGGGTCATCCACGCGGCGGTGATGGGCGCCGATCGGCGCACCGATGTCGACCTCATCGCCAAGGCCGCCTACAACGCACTGGATTGCGCTGAGCACTCTGGCGTGCGCACGCTGGCGCTGCCCGCCTTCGGCGCCGGCGCCGGCGGAGTGCGCATTTATCTGTGCGCGAGCGCCATGATCGATGCGGTCGCTCGCTACCTCGAGGATCACCCGCGCACGCGGCTGCGCCACATCGTGTTCGTCGCGCACGACGACGTCGCCAAAGCGGCCTTCCAGCACGCCCTGGTGGGCATGCGCCGCGCCTAGCGCGGTCGCGGCGGGGCCCCGCAGCGTCTGGTTCGCACCATCCTGGGGCTCGTATGATGGTCGTTCAGGGAGGGCGGCGGCGTGGTGATGCACACGCTGCAACCAGCGACGACGGCGAGGATCATGGTGTGGCTCGGCGCTCTGCTGACCGGATTCGCATGCCGCGGCAGAAAGGCATGCCTGTCTTGACTCTTCGGCAACGGCGCCCGGCTGTCGCCGCGCCGCGAAGACCGGTTTGATGATGAAGGGCGCGATGATGCTGGAGGCGCAAGCTATGGAGCCGGATGGCGTAGCCGGTCCGGCTCTGCTCTACCTCTCACGCGCGGATCTCCTCTCGCTAGGCATCGGCATGGCCGAGGTCATGCAGGCGGTCGAGGCCGGCTGCCGCGCCCGGGGGCTGGGTGAGACGGTCATGCCCCCCAAGCTCACTCTGCGCGGCGAGGACGACGGGTTCTCGCAGGTGATGCCCGCATCGCTCCCCGGTCTGCGGGGCCTCGGGATGAAGTGGGTCACCCTCGCCCCGGCGAACGTGGGCCGAGGGCTGCCGTTGATCCACGGGCTGGTTTTCCTTAGTGACGCGGAGACGGGTGTGCCGTGCGCCGTGATGGACGGGGGCGTCGTCACGGCGTGGCGCACGGGCGCCAGCGTCGGCGTGGCGGCCCGCCACCTGGCGTCGCCGGCGACGGCGTGCGCCGGTCTCCTCGGCTGCGGCGTGCAGGGGCGCGCCGCGGTCCGGGCGCTCGCGGCGGCTCTGCCGGCGCTCCGCACGCTCCGCTGCTTCGATGTTCATCCGGCCGCGGCGCGGTCATTGGCCGCCGAGATCGGCGCTGAGCTGCCGCTCCTGGAGGTCGTGGCCTGCGGCGCGCCGCGGGACGTTGTGGCTGGCGCCGGCGTGGTGGTCAGCGCCATCACCATGGTGGAAGGGGTCGCGCCGCCCCTCGGCGCCGGGCTCCTCGAGCCCGGCGCCCTTGCGGTGGCCCTCGATTACGACGCCGCCTGGACGGCCGCGGCCATGGCCGAGTGCGACCGGTTCTTCTGCGACGACTCGGAGCAGGTGCTGGCCACCAGAGCCACTGGAGTGAGGCTGGCCGGCATCCCGTCCCGCATCGCCGGCGACCTCGGCGAGCTGGCCGCGGGCAGGGTCGCCGGGCGGCGAGACGACGATGAGCGCCTCTTCTGCATGAATCTCGGGATGGCGATCGAGGACGTGGTGACCGCTCAACTGGCGCTCGCCCGGGCGCGCGAGGCCGGCGTTGGCCGCGAGCTGCCCCTCTAGCCTGTCCTATCCCCGAGTAGTACCGACACTCGGAAGTCTCTTGTCTCACTGAGGTGGGGCGACGCATCCTTCTCTGCAAGGACTGTCCAGGTTCTCGCAGAAGGAGCGTCGCCCCATGACCGATGATGATGTGCTTTTCGCCTGCCGTCTACGTGTGCTCGCCAGCGCGCGGGAGCTCGGCAGCGTTGCCGCCGGCCTGCCGCCTGCACGGCATCCACCGTTCGACCTTCTACCGCTGGAGGAACCAGGCCGAGCGCTTCGGGGCCGAGATCCTCAGGCCCCGCGAGCGCCGCCGCCCGCAGATGCCGAACGCGATCCCGGTGCTCGTCGAGCAGCGCATCATCGCCTTCGCCCTGGGCGCTCCCGACTCCGGTCCGGCGCGCATCGCCGCCGAGCTCGCGAGGGAGAAGCACGGCGGCCTCAGGGTCTCGGCGAACGGCGTCTGGCGCGTGCTGCGCCGCCACGGCATCCACACCAGGGCGCTACGCAACGGGCTGCTCGCCGGCTACGCATCGCCGCCGGAGCCGGCGCGCGAACCCGAGCCCGAGCGCCACATCGCCGTCGATCACCCCGGCGAGCTTCTGCCGATGGACTGCTTCTGCATCGGCCGCCTGGCCGGCACCAAGGGCGTCGTCTGGCAGTACACGGCGATCGACGCCGCCTCCGCCTTCTGCTGGGCCGAGCTGCACGTGACGCCGAGAAACCCCGACGTGCGCTTCGCCAGCCGGCTCGCTCACCGCGTCGCCGGCGACCTGCGCGAGGCGGGCTGGGAGCTCGAGCGCGTCTCGACCGACAACGGTTCGGAGTTCCACAACCACGTCTTCGACGAGAGCCTCGCGAGGCTCGGCGCCAGGCACACCCCGATCAGCCCCGGCCGGCCACAGTCGAACGGCTTCGTCGAACGTGTGCAGCGCACCATCTTAGAGGAGTGCTGGAAGCCCTCCTTCGCCCGCTACCTGGTACCCAAGTACATGGGCCTGCGCCGCGAGCTGGTGCGCTACCTCGAGCTCGACAACCACGACCGGGCGCACAACGGGCGCCTGACCCGTGGCCGAACGCCCGCCGAGGTGCTCGGTGCCGCTAAGATGTTCCGCTAGCAGAGCGGATGTGTCGCTACATCTTGGGGTCGGTACACTCTAGCCTGCAAGAGTCGCCCAACGGCCCTACATTGACACCTCTAGAGGGGGGCATAGCATGGCATCGTTCGAGTGAGCGGACGAGGGGGTTCTTGTTGCGACAGCGCCTCGGACTTGAGGGGGTGAGCAAAGCCTTGCAGTGATACCCTCCGTGGGCTTCCGCGCGGCTACGGGCCGCCCATGGAGGCTACTCGGCCCCCCGAACTCGAATCGGGCAGGGCCGACGGAAAGGGGGAATGCAGTATGTGGGGTCTTCAGCGAAATCGGCCAGCCAGGATCTTGCTTGTCGCGGGAGTCGTTGTGGTCTTCGCGATCTTGGTGGTGGCCGCCTACGGGGGCAGCCGCAACTGGAGCGTGAACTTCGCATCGAAAGTCACCTGCCAGAACTACTCCGCGACGCAGACCGGCACCCACCGCGTGTTTGCCCACATTCACAACAACGGGAGCCAGTGGAATACCTTTGATATCCAGCTCGTTCGCGTGAGGAACAACTGGCCCGACGTCTTCTACAACCGCTACACGAAGAACTGCAACGTGAACACCAACAGCTACTGGTACAGCATGCCCACAGGTACCTTCCATTGGGACATGTACAAGCCCAGCGGAGGCCCGAACTACACGGGCAGTGGAACGAACTACTGGCCTGGGTGATCCGAGGCAAACAGCCCAGGCTAGGGGCGTCGACCGAAGCGGCGGGCGCGCGGCTCGCCGCTTCTGTATGCTTGCCGACAGGAAACGCGATGCAGGCAATGCAATGCAGCCACCTCACGAAACGCTTCGGCGACAAGGTCGCCGTAGACGACCTGTCGCTGTCCGTGGCCTGCGGCGAGATCTTCGGTCTTCTTGGCCCGAACGGTGCTGGGAAGACGACGACCTTCCGTCTGCTGCTGGGCCTCAGCCGCCCGGATCAGGGCGACGTGACCTTGCTTGGTTCCCCCGGTCCACCGTCGCGCGGGGTCTTGGCGCGCATTGGCGCGGTCATCGAGGAACCGGCCTTCTACCCGTGGATGACGGGCGAGGGCTTCCTGTCGACCGTCGGCGAGACCGTCGTTCGGGCGAGCAGCGCGGCGCGCATCCATGGGCTGCTCAAGGAGGTTGGCCTGGGGGACGTCGGGCGTAAGCGCATCCGCAGCTACTCGCAGGGCATGCGTCAACGCCTCGCACTGGCCGCGGCCCTGCTTCGGGAGCCGGAGTTGCTCGTCCTCGACGAGCCGATGAACGGACTCGATCCCGCCGGCATGGGCTGGCTTAGGGAGTTGCTCGCCGGGCTCGCGGAGAAAGGCACGACGATCATCTTCTCGAGTCATCAGCTCGGTGAGGTGGAGCGCCTCTGCCAGCGGGTCGCCATCATCGATCACGGCCGCCTCGTGGACCTGGTGTCCATTGAGGAGATCGGCGCGACGAGCGAGCGCGTCCGTGTGACCGTCGCCCCCAGCAGTCGCGCCGCAGCCTTCGCGGCCCTCGCCGATCATGATCCGTCCGAGGATGACGGCGACCTCCTGGTCAGCGGCGTCTCGGTCCCGCAGGTGATCGCCACGCTCGCCGGCATCGGTGTCTATCCCGAGTCGGTGGAGAAGGAGACGACCTCACTCGAGGAGCGTTTCTTCGCCGTGACGGGGCATGGCTGAGGTGGGCGGCTTCTGCGCCGAGCTGCGCAAGCTGTGGCGCCCGCTGCTGCTGTGGCTCACCCTCGGCACGGTCGCGCTGGCGGCGCTGTTCGCGGCCATGAGCCAGGAGCCCGACCATAGCTACATCGGCAACCTCCGCCAGGGCGAAGCCGACCTGCACGCCCAGCCGCCCAGTGCATCCGATCTCGGTGTCCCACCGGGACCAAAGTACGACAAGGCGCTGGCCGAGATGTACCGCGACGCCCACCGCCAGACGCAGGACGCTCTCGCTCAAGGCGTCGTTGTCGGCGCGACCCAGCATCCCGCCGGGGCGCTCGGTCTGGCGGCACGCCTGATGGCATCGACTCTCGGCGCCTTGGTCATGTTCATCATCGCGGGAGCCCACACCGGCGGGGAATGGACGTTGCGGACCCTCAAGGACGTCCTGGCACGCGACCCACGACGCTACCGCTTCGTACTGCTCAAGATCGGCTCCCTGTGGGCGGCGGGCCTCTGGCTCGTCCTCTGCGCCTGGCTTGGCCTCGTCCTCATGGGACTCGTGACGCGCCATGTCTGGCCGCTGCCGCAGCCGTCTTCGCAAGCGGCGACCTGGCTCTGGGCCGGCCGACAAGTGCTTCGCGCCCTGCCGGTCCTATTGCTGTTCGCGACCGTGGGTGTCTGTCTCAGCGTCCTCGTTCGCAACCCGCTGGGCGCGCTGTTCGGAGGGCTGATCCTGATCGTCGCCTGCGGCTTCGCCTCGCGGTTCGATGCGATCGAACGAGCAGTTCCCGTGGTGTGGGTCGGTACCTGGATGCGATTCAGCGCGGCCAGCGCCCCCCAGTCGTATCTGCTCGACCACCCCTTCTCGGCGAACGAGTCGGTGCTCATCGGCGCGCTACCATCCCTCGTTGCGATTGCCTTTCTGATCGTCGCCGTCACCGCAGCGTCGGTCGCGGCCATGAAGCTGCGACGTGACATCCTCCTGTAGACGCCCCCGGGATCCTTCAGTCTACGAACGGGGGCCAACTCCCCCCGCCGCGGCCAACTACACGCGGAGGCGGGTCGTCCCCAGTCCTACCGCCTGCGGGCGGCTAGTGTCCTGAGTCAGAGATCCGCTCGCAATAGGCAGCGAGGCTCTCGAGGATCTGATCGGCCGTCTTGCGCCAGACGAAGGGCTTCGGGTTGTCGTTCCAGAGCCGGATCCAGGTGCGGATCGAGGCCACCAGCTCCTTGACGGAGCGATGCGTTGCGCGCCGCAGATGTCGTCGCGTGAGCTCGGCGAACCAGCGCTCGACCAGGTTCAGCCAGGAGCTGTAGGTCGGGGTGAAGTGGAAGGTGAAGCGGGGATGGCGAAGGAGCCAGCGGTGAACGGCGGGGGTCTTGTGCGTCGAGGAGTTATCGACGACGACGTGCACGTCGAGCCCCTCGGGCACGCTCTCGTCGATCAGCGAGAGGAAGCGGCGGAACTCCTCGCTTCTATGGCGGGCGGTCAGGTCGCTGATCACGCACCCCGAGGCGACGTTCAGGGCGGCGTAGAGGTTGGTAGTGCCGAAGCGGCGGTAAGTCGTGGGTGCGCCGCTCCGGGACGCCCGGCAGAATGGGCAGGATGGGCGCGGTGCGATCGAGGGCCTGTACCTGGGTCTTCTCGTCGACGCAGAGGACGACCGCCGCCTCCGGCGGGTTCAGGTAGAGGCCCACGATATCCCTGACTTTGTCGATGAACTGCGGGTCGGGGGAGAGCTTGAAGCTCTCGGTGAGGTGGGGCCTCAGGCCGAAGGCGCGCCAGATCCGCGAGACCGCCGTCTGGCTCATGCCGGTGGCCGCGGCCATGGAGCGGGTTGACCAGTGTGTGGCGGCTGCCGGCTCGCTCACCGCGTCGCCGGCGACCTGCGTGACGCCGGCTGGGAGCTCGAGCGCGTCTCGACCGACAACGGTTCGGAGTTCCGCAACCACGTCTTCGACGAGAGCCTCGCGAGGCTCGGCGCCAGGCACACCCCGATTAGCCCCGGGCGACCGCAGTCGAACGGCTTCGCCTGAGCGTGTGCAGCGCACCATCTTAGAGGAGTGCTGGAAGCCCTCTTTCGCCCGTTACCTGGTACCCAAGTGCATGGGCCTGCGCCGCGAGCTGGTGCGCTACCTCGAGCTCTACAACCACGACCGGGCGCACAACGGGCGCCTGACCCGTGGTCGGACGCCCGCCGAGGTGCTCGGTGCCGCTAAGATGTTCCGCTAGCAGAGCGGATGTGTCGCTACATCTTGGGGTCGGTACAGGCTAGGCTCGCGGCCGGGGCGGAGAGGTAGGCACCCGGCTCAGGCGCAGCTTCCAGACGTTCTTCATTGCCTCGATCACGATGTCGTTGCTCATCTTCGACTCACCGACCTTGCGGTCGACGAAGATGATGGGCAGCTCGGCGACCTTGAAGCCCATCTTGTAGGCGCGGTACGTCATCTCGATCTGGAAGCCGTAGCCCCTGGTGTCGATGTCGTCGAAGTCGATAGCCTCGAGCACGGTGCTGCGGAAGCACTTGAAGCCGCCCGTGAGGTCGCGCAGGGGCAGCCCCAGGATCGCCTGCGCGTAGAGGCAGCCGCAGCGGCTGATGATCCTGCGGGAGAGGCTCCAGTTCTCGACGCCGCCACCCTTGACGTAGCGCGAGCCGAGCACGAGGTCGGCGCCCTGGTCGATGAGCCTCAGGAAGTGAGGCAGGTAGGTGGCGTCGTGACTGAGGTCGGCGTCCATCTCGAAGATCCGCGTGGCGCCCAGGTCGAGCGCCTGCCGGAAGCCGGCGATGTAGGCCTTCCCGAGGCCCTCCTTGCCGGCGCGATGCATCACGGAGACGTCGGGTGTCTCGGCGGCGAGCTGATCGGCGAGCTCGCCGGTACCGTCGGGTGAGTTGTCGTCGACGATCAGCGTGTGGAGCTGGAGTCCGTGGCCGTCCGCCACCTCCCGGATGCGCGCCAGCGCATGGCGCAGGTTCTCGCGTTCGTTGTAGGTGGGGAGGACGATCACATTCATGATCGGGAGAGTATAGCGCCCGCGGGTCAGCTCCGCCGTCCGCGGCCGCACCACGGTTCGCCGAAGGTCGCGTCGATGGGGCGCCGGCGCCGACCCGGCAGAACGAGATCGCGAGAGCGGCGAGCGTGAGTAAGAAGTATAAGCCTCGACTAGAGGCTGAATGTTGCCCGCCTCGCGCAGGCTCGGAGCCGCTTGCAGGAGGACTTGCTCTGTCCTTGGAATACTCTATAGAGTGGTGTCCATTGTTCTAGCAGCACTACATCTTGTGGTCAGGTGTCCATCTTGCGGTGTCCGTTCTGCAGCAGCGAACAGAGTAAGGTCGTCGACTCGCGGGATTCCGAGGCGGGCGACGCCATCCGGCGTCGCCGTGAGTGTCTCGACTGCGAGCGCCGCTACACGACGTACGAGCGCCTTGAAGAGGTGCCTCTGGCGGTCGTCAAGCGCGACGGCGAGGAGGAGCTGTTCTCCCGTCAGAAGCTGCTCAACGGTCTGCTGCGCGCCACCGAGAAGCGCGGTATCGCGCTCGAGGTGCTCGAGCGGGCCGTCGACGACATCGAGAACGAGTTGCGCCGCGCGCCCGGCAGGCGCGTGACCACAGAGATGGTCGGGGAGCGCGCCCTGCGGCATCTGCGCCGCCTCGACAAGGTGGCGTACATCCGGTTCGCGTCGGTGTACCGCCAGTTCGACGGCATCGAGGAGTTCCAGGAGGAGCTCGCCAGCCTCGAGAGAGCGGGCGACGAGGTGCGTCCTGGCGAAGTACCGCTGCCCGGCCTCGAGGACGAGGCGGGGTGGCTGGGCCATACAGGTTGAGGCGGACGGTGGTTCGCTGTCGTCAGTAACGGGAGGCAAGGTCGTGAGCGACGTGTCCAAGGCGGTGATCGAGCTGTCTGCAAATGCGCTCAAGGTGCTGCAGCGGCGCTACCTCAGGAAGGGTGAGCGCGGCGAGGCGCTGGAGGATCCGGAGGACATGTTCCATCGTGTGGCCCGCGCCGTCGCTCAGGCCGAACGGCTGTACAATCCTGCGGCGCCCGTGGCTGAGTGGGAGTCCGCCTTCTACGAGCTCATGGCCTCTCTCGAGTTCCTCCCCAATAGCCCCACGCTCATGAATGCCGGCCGCGAGCTCGGCCAGCTCTCGGCGTGCTTCGTGCTGCCCGTCGGCGACTCCATGGAGTCGATCTTCGAGGCCATCAAGAACACCGCGCTGATCCACAAGAGCGGCGGCGGCACGGGCTTCTCCTTCTCGCGCGTGCGCCCGTACAACGACGTGGTGCTCAGCACCAAGGGGGTCTCCAGCGGCCCGCTTTCCTTCATGAGCGTGTTCGATGCCGCCACCGAGACGATCAAGCAGGGCGGCACGCGCCGTGGCGCCAACATGGGCATCATGCGCGTCGATCACCCCGACATCCTCGACTTCATCACCGCCAAGCAGGACGACGACCGCCTCAACAACTTCAACATCTCCGTCGCCGTCACCGACGCCTTCATGCGCGCCGTGGAGCGGGACGAGGAGTACCCGCTCATCAATCCGCGGTCCGGCGAGACCGTGCGCTCCCTGAACGCCCGTAAGGTGTTCAAAAGCATGGTGACGCTGGCCTGGAAGAACGGCGACCCCGGCGTCATCTACATCGACCGTATCAACGAGGACAATCCCACTCCGCAGCTCGGCGAGATCGAGAGCACCAACCCTTGCGGCGAGCAGCCGCTGCTGCCATACGAGAGCTGCAACCTGGGCTCCATCAATCTCTCGCAGATCGTACCTGAGGGTCGCATCGACTACAGGCGCCTCGGGCACATCGTGCGTACAGCCGTGCGCTTCCTCGACGACGTCATCGATGTCAATCGTTACCCACTGCCCGAGATCGAGAGGATGACCAAGGGCAACCGCAAGATCGGCTTGGGCGTCATGGGTTTCGCCGACATGCTCCTCAGGCTCCAGATCCCCTACGACTCGGAGGAGGCCTGTCGTGTTGCCGACGAGGTGATGGGCTTCATCCGCGCGGAGGCTGTGCAGGCGAGCGAGGAGCTCGCGCGCGAGCGCGGCGTTTTCCCGAACTTCGACGGCTCCATCTTCGACCGGCCGGGTGGCGCGAGGGTGCGTAACGCTACGGTTACGACCATTGCGCCGACCGGCACGATCAGCATCATCGCCTCGTGTTCGAGTGGGGTCGAGCCGCTCTTCGCGGTGAGCTACGTCCGCTCCAACGTGCTCGACGGCGACCGCATGGTCGAGGTCGATCCCTACTTCGAGGAGGTCGCCAAGGAGCGCGGCTTCTATAGCGAGGATCTGATGAAGGAGATCGCCGACGTCGGCTCTGTGCGGCATCTCGAGGGCGTGCCGGCCGATATCCAGCGCGTCTTCGCGACCGCCCACGACATCACGCCGGAGTGGCATATCAGGATCCAGGCGGCGTTCCAGAAGCACACCGACAACGCGGTCTCCAAGACCGTGAACTTCGCCAACGAGGCGACCGCAGAGGACGTGGAGAAGGCCTACCTGCTCGCCTTCCACAGCGGCTGCAAGGGCGTCACGATCTACCGTGACGGCAGCCGCGAGGAGCAGGTGCTCAGCGTCGGCCAGACCAAGAAGAAGCGCGAGCGCGGGCGCGACCCCCTGGCGGGTATCGCCACCACGCGCCCCTCACGCCCCGAGCTCCTCAGCGGTGAGACGCAGCGCATGCAGACAGGCTGCGGCCAGCTGTTCGTCATCATGAACGACGACGAGCTCGGGCCGCGCGAGGTCTTCGCCAATATGGGCAAGGCCGGTGGGTGCGCGTCGAGCAACACCGAGGCCCTGGGGCGCCTCATCTCGTTGGCGCTGAAGAAGGGCGCCTCGGCACAGGAGATCGTCGACCAGCTCAAGGGCATCCGCTGCCACGTGCCGTACGGCATGGGGCCCAACGCCACCCTGAGCTGTGCCGACGCCATCGGCAAGGCGCTCGAGCGGCGCTACGTGGTCGGCGCCGCCTCACGGGCGAGCGGGCCCGTGCAGCCCCAGCTCTCTCTCGTCGAGGTGGCCCAGGGGGCCTGCCCCGACTGTGGCGGCTCCATCGAGCACGAAGGCGGGTGCGTGGTGTGCCGGACGTGCGGCTACTCGAAGTGTGGGTAGTGACTCCGGGGCTATCCGTCGCTTGCCGCCTGCTGTCGTTCCGTGACACGCTTCGCTTCACTGTGGGTACTGTAGGTTTGTTACGGACGCTCGCCCTCGCCAGCGTTCCGCATCATCGACGACGGGAGGATGAGGATGACTGAGACCCCTACACCGGGTGCGGCCGCGTCTGGCGGCGGCGTGACGATCTCGGACGGCGTTGTGGCGAAGCTTGCCTACAAGGCCGTCGTCGGGATCGAGGGCATTCACTCCTTGGGCGCTGGAGGGTCCCGGGCCTTGGCCGGCCTGCGCGGCGACCGCGGCACGCCCGGCATCTCCATCGACCTGCAGGAGGGCAGCGTCGACATCGATATCTCCATGAGCATTACCTACGGGGCCAATGTTCCTGCCGTCGCCGAGCTCTGCCGCAAAGCCGTCGTCGAGCAGGTTGAGGGCTCCACAGGGCTCAAGGTCCGGGCGGTCAGCGTTTACGTCGCCGATGTGGTGTTCCCGGAGGAGCAGGCTGGCTCCGACGCCTGACAGGCGGCGTCCGGCGGGGCCGGCGCCGGGCTTCGGAGTCAGGGCAGCGGTCTTCGTCCTGCTGCTGATGTCCGGATGCGCCGCCGCGTTATTCGCGGCGGGCTTCGCGGCCGCGGCTTTTGGCTGCACCTTCTCTCCGTATGCCCTCGTGGGCTCGGCGCTCGGTTATGGCGCTCGTGCCTGGCTGCTGATCTTCTGCGCCGCGGTTCTCGTCGGCTGCGTCTGGCTGGTGCTGCGCCACGGCGAGACCAGGATCTGGTTCCCCGCCCAGGCGGGCGGCGTCCTTGTGCCCAAGGACGCACTGGAGCGTGTCGCGGTGGAGGCGGTGCGACGGCACCCTGAAGTTGTGGCGGCTCGCGTCGATCTCAGCATGCGCAGGGGGGAGTTGTGCAGCGAGGTTGTCGTGTTCGCACGGCCGCTGGTCGACGCGGAGCGCCTCACGCTGGAGGTGCAGGACGCGGCAGTGGGCGCCCTTAACGGCGTCGTGGGGGCAGCACCAGGCCGGTGCACGACGCGTACACGCGTGCTGTCCGTGAGACGGTTGAAGAGGTATCTGTCGTGACGCGGCTGGCGCGCGTCTTTGCGCTGGTGGGCGGCTTGGCGTGCCTTGTGCTCACGGCGGCGTGGGCCCTGCGCGAGGTCGCCGCCGAGCTGCGCCCGGATCTCGACTGGTCGGCTCCGGCGTGGTGGCACGACGTCATGGACAGGGTTGCGTGGCCGACGACACTGTCTGCCGCTGTGATGGGTCTTGTCGCCGCCGTGTTCCTCGCGCTCGCCGTGCGCGAGCTGCGTGGGCGACGGCGCGGATACGCCGTGGAGTTCGGCGAGAAAGGTGCGTCCGTCCAGCTCGACGTCCGGGCGCTGCAGCGGGCGATGGGGCGCCGGGTCGCCGAAGGCGTCCCCGGCGTCGTGCCCGACGCCGTGCAGCTGACCATGGACGCCGGCGGGTGGGTGGTGCGACTCGAGGCGAGCTTCGCCGCGCACGACCTGCTGGGCGCACAAGCGGCCGCCCGAGAGCTGCTCGCCGACGACCTGCGGCGCCTGGGCGGGATCGAGCTGGTCGCGCTCGACGTCGTCGTCACCGGCCTGGCGCCTGCGGCCGGGGAGCCTCAGCCCCCGGCGCGGTAGGCGACGGTGCGGATGAGGCCGATGGTCGCTTCGTCCTCACCGGCGGTCGTCGTATCGCTCACCGAGAGCACCGTCTCTGCGCCCCCTCGCTCAGGAAAGCGGTCACCTACTCGTCGAATCGGGGCAGCTGGCGGGTGTCGGTGAAGACCCTGATGGGTGTGGCGAATGTCCTGACCTCGATCACGGCGTTTCGTCTCCGGGCTTGAGGAGCAGACTGAGATCGATGACGACGGCGTCGAGGGTCGCGATGCGACTCGTGGTGCGCCTCGGTATGAGCTTGGTGAGCGAACTCGAACCGAATAGGTGGTAGTCTATACAATGGCCTGCTGAGCGTTCGCGTCCAACTGCCCCAGTCCGACAATGGGCTCCCGCTGTGCCGCGTTCCGTCAGGATCGGCGCATGCGGTGGGGCGTCAGCGACGTCGACTGAGCAGGCCGCTGGCCGACCTCCGAAGTGAAGGGCAGGAGACACGCCGCATGACTGATTCATCCGCCGATCGCGCCGGCCACCGCGATCTCGAGCTCATGGCTACCGATGAGGTTCGCAACCTGATCGAGGAGGGCCGCGAACAGGGGTATCTAGAGAGCTCGCGTGTCATTGACGCGTTGCACGACATCGATCTCAGCACCGAGCAGATCGAGGAGATCCACGACATCCTCGCCGATCTCGGTATCGACATCATCGAGGGTGAAGCCGCAGGACCACAAGCCGGTCAGGAAGCCGGCGGCGAGGAGGAGAGCGCCAGCAAGCTCGATCTCTCGGTCAAGACCGCCAGCAACGACTCGGTGCGCCTGTACTTCGGCGAGATGGGCAAGGTGCCGTTGCTCACGGCCGTGCAGGAGGTCTCGCTGGCGAAGCGCATAGAGCGCAACGACATGGAGGCCAAGCGTCAGCTCATCGAGGCCAACCTGCGCCTCGTCGTCTCGATCGCCAAGCGGCACATGGGCAGGGGCATGCCGCTTCTCGACCTGATCCAGGAGGGCAACCTGGGCCTCATCCGCGCCGTCGAGAAGTTCGACTATCGCAAGGGCTTCAAGTTCAGCACCTACGCCACCTGGTGGATCCGCCAGGCGATCACACGGGCGCTCGCCGACCAGGCGCGCACGATCCGCATCCCTGTGCACATGGTCGAGACGATCAACAAGCTCATCCGCGTGCAGCGCCAGCTCCTCCAGGATATCGGCCGCGAGCCCACTCCGGAGGAGATCGCCGCCGAGATGGGCACCACGCCCAACAAGGTGCGCGAGATCCTCAAGATCAGTCAGGAGCCTACCAGCCTGCACACGCCCGTCGGAGACGAGGGCGACAGCCTGCTGGGCGACTTCATCGAGGACAAGGACGCGACCTCACCGGCCGAAGAGGTCGGTGAGCTGGTGCAGCATGAGCAGCTCGGGCTCGTCCTCGACCTGCTCACCCGGCGTGAGCGCCGCATCATTGAGCTGCGCTTCGGCCTCAAGGGCGAGCAGCCGCGCACGCTCGAGGAGGTCGGCCAGAGGTTCGGGGTCACCCGCGAGCGCATCCGCCAGATCGAGGCCAAGACGCTGGCCAAGCTCAAGTCATACCGCGCCGCTCAGGGCCTGCGCGGCTTCCTGGGCTGACGCGCCGCCCGGGGTTCAGGAGGGCGGCGCCAGCGGCAGGCGCAGGCTGAAGGTGGCTCCGCCCTCCGGCGGCGAAGCCGCCGACACCTCACCGTCGTGTGCCGCCACGATCGCCGCGACGATGGCCAGTCCGAGGCCGGCGCCCCCGCTGGCGCGTGCCCGCGATGGATCGGCGCGGTAGAAGGGCTCGAAGGCCCTGGCGGCGTCCGCTTCGGGCAGGCCGGGGCCTTGGTCTACGACCTCCAGCACCGCTTGCGTGGCCTCATTGCGCAGGCGCACGTGCACGGGCGTCTCTGCTGGTGTGTGCGCGAGCGCATTGCCGAGCAGATTGGCGACAACCTGGCGGAGCTGGAACTCGTCGCCGAGGACGACCGCCGTCTCTGGCTGTTCAAGGTCGATCGGCCGCTCGGGGGCGGCGGCGTGAGCGTCGCTCACGGCGTCGTCGACGATGCGCACAAGATCGACCGGCTCCCTGTCGGGCTGCCGTCCCTCACCGAGCCGGGCGAGCATCAGCAGCTCCTCCACCATGATGCCCATGCGGCGGCTCTCCTCTTCGATGCGCCGCATCGCTGTGGCGAGATCCCCAGGGTCGTCCTTAGCGCCGCGCTCGAAGACCTCAGCGTAGCCTCGGATCGAAGTGAGCGGAGTGCGCAGCTCGTGTGACGCGTCGGCGAGGAAGCGCCGCAGCTTCTCCTCGGTGGCGGCACGTTCCGCGAAGGCCCGCTCGATCTGCGCGAGCATCGCGTTGAGGCTGAGGCCCAGCCGGCCGACCTCGGTCGTGGGCTCGGCCGGCTCCACTCTCTGCGAGAGGTCGCCGGCGGCGATCTGATCGGCGGTCTCAGTCATGGCCTCCAGCGGTCGTAAGTCGCGCTTGATGATCAGCCAGGCGGCCGTTGCCAGTGCGGCGAGTACGGCTGCGGAGACCAGCCCCTCGACGGCCAGCAGCCGCGCCAGCGTCTGGTTTGTCTCCGTCAGCGGAACGGCGACCACGAGCACGCGCGATGCCTGCGGAAACGGCTGCACGAGGATGCGGAACCGGACGCTGGAGGAGCCTGTGCTGCCGGCGTTGAAGAGCGTGAAGCTGCTGGCGCCGGTGCTCGCTCCGGGTAGCGGCGTCGGCAGGGCTGGTGCGGGTGGGCTCAACTGGCCGTAGGCGAAGACGACGGAGCTGAGCACGGTCCCCTCGATGTCGCGCAGCTCACCGTATGTCCCTGGCGGGAGGCTCCGCTGTGGTCCACCGGGAGCGCCGCCGACGCCGCCGAGCGACGAGTTCGAGGCGAGGGTGAACGCCATGGGTTCGCGCGCGGCCAGGAGCTGCTGGTCGACACGCGCGAGCAGGAAGGCGCGAAGCGAGGTGTACGTGACGGTACCTGCGGTCACCAGGCCTACCGCTACCAGCGTCAACAGGGCGAGAAGGAGCCGCGTGCGCAGCGTCACGCGCTACTCCTTCAGGAGTCGGATGCTGTAGCCGACGCCGCGGATCGTCTGGATGAGGGGGGCGCCGTGCCCGTCGACCTTGCGGCGCAGGTAACTGATGTAAGTCTCGACGATGTTGGCGTTGCCGCCGAAGTCGTAGTTCCATACGTGGTCGAGGATCTGATCCTTGGAGAGCACGCGGCGGGCGTTGAGCAGCAGGTAGCGCAGCAGCTTGAACTCGGTGGCTGTGAGCTTGATCTCCTCGTCGCCGCGCCACACCTGGTGCGTGTCCTCGTCGAGCTCAAGGTCGGCGTATGCGAGGCGACTGGGGGAGGTGGAGGTCGGCCGCGCCCGTCGCAGGATGGCGCGGATGCGGGCGACGAGCTCCTCGATGCTGAACGGCTTGGTCAGGTAGTCGTCGCCACCGAGGGTGAGGCCGCGGACCTTGTCCTCGGTGGCGTCGCGCGCCGTGAGGAAGAGGATGGGCAGGGCATCGTTGGAGCTGCGCAGACGACGTGCTGCCTCAAAGCCATCGATGCCCGGCATCAAAACGTCGAGCACGACGAGGTCAGGCGCCGATGCAGCCACGGCCTCCAGAGCGGCTCTGCCATTCCGCGCCGTCGTCACCGTGAAGCCCTCGTAGCGGAGGGCCATCGAGACGAGGTCGGTGATGCTCTCCTCGTCGTCGACGACCAGGATTCGTGCGCCCTTCCCGGATCCTTCACGCATCGCGTGTTCCCTCCCGTCGCCCGTGTCCTGTCGATCTTAGCCATTCTTGCTGAGAGATGCCTGTGAGAATCCTGAATGGACTCTGTTGGGTGCGGCCGGTGACTCTCTCTCACAGCCCGCTCTCAGGTGCGGTTCAGCGAGATCCAAGCTTGGCGCCGTAGGGTCGGGACGGCGTTGGGGCGCTGACGCGGCGCCTGGACGTTCGCAATGCGCAAGAGCCGTGTGAGAAGGAGGGCTGATGTTCTTCACCTACATCTACCGCGAGCTGCGCCATCGCTACCGACAGGCGCTGCTCACGGCGCTGGGGCTGGCTGTGGGCGTGGGCCTGGTCGTCGTCGTCACTGCCTATGCGAGCGGCGTGGGCAAGGCCCAGGAAGAGGTGCTCAAGTCTCTCTACGGTGTCGGCACTGACATCACTGTCACCCAGACGGCGCAGCTGAGCGACTTCCGCGGCGGCCCACAGCGCTTCGACATGAACCCCGGGAGTCGGGCTGAGCAGGGCAAGAGTTTCTCGCGCGACATGGTCCGCAGCCTGCCGGGGCAGCAATCAGTTGCGACGTCCAACGTCACCAGGATTGCCGCTCTCGACGGGGTTGCCCAAGCCGTGGGTGGCCTCACGCTCAACGCCATGCACGTGAGTGGCAGATTCGCCCAGGGGTTCAACGCTGGCGGCGGGTTCGGTCAGCCGGGCGGCGGCGCGACGCCGCAGGTCTCGACTTCGCAAGCGCCGATCTCGGTCTCGTCGTACTCGCTGGCCGGTGTGGACGTGACGCAGACTGGTCTCGGCCCGCTCAGCTCCGCGGAGCTCGTGAGCGGGCGCGGTTTCAGGACCAGCGAGACCACGGCCAAAGTCGCAGTGCTCGACAAGGCCTACGCAAAACAGAATAGCTATGCGGTCGGCTCCACCATCAAGGTCTCGGGGACGAAGTACACCGTCATCGGGCTCGTCTCCGCGGCAGCCGGCAGCTCGTCGATGTCGAATGTATACATTCCCCTGGCGTTGGCGCAGAGGCTCAGCGACAACGCCGGCAAGGTCAACACGATCTACGTGCAGGCCGACAGCGCCGACCAGATCGCCGCCGTCAAAAGGGAGATCAAGGCGGCAATGCCCAAGGCCACGGTGACGACGGCCGAGGACCTTGCTGCCCAGGTGAGCGGCTCGCTCAAGAGCGCCTCGCAGCTGGCGTCGACGCTCGGCCGCTGGCTCGCCATCGTCGCGCTCGTGGCCGCCTTCGCCGTCGCCAGTCTGCTGACCGTGTCGGCCGTGTCGCGGCGCGTGCGCGAGTTCGGGACACTGAAGGCTCTCGGCTGGACCAATCGCAGAATCGTCGGTCAGGTGATGGGGGAGTCGGTGGTCCAGGGCGTATTCGGGGCCGTCGCCGGCGTGGTCATCGGCATCGCCGGCGCGCAGCTCATCGTGCGACTCTCGCCGACCCTCAAGGCCGCGGTTGGCCAGGTCGCGGGCGTCGCCTCCGGCGGGCCGGGCGGCGCTGGCGTCCCGCCTGCCATGGGCGGCGCTGGCGCCCCGCCTGCCATGGGCGGCGGGCTCGGCAGGGCGGCCGGTCAGGCCATGCAGACCGTCGCCGTTCATCTCACGGCGCCGGTCAATCTCCAGCTCATTCTGCTGGCCGCCGGTCTCGCGCTGCTCGGCGGCGTCCTCGCCGGTGTCTTCGGTGGGTGGCGGGCCTCGCGCCTACGTCCGGTGGATGCTCTCCGCCGGGTCGACTGAGACGCTCGCCATGACCGCGATCGAACCCAGCCTACAGGAGGCTACGATGTTGTACGAGCTTTCGGGCGTGAGCAAGCGCTACACGAAGGGCCGCGCCTCGGTAGAGGCACTGGCCGGAGTCGACCTCGGTATCGCAGAGGGTGAGTTCCTCGCCATCCAGGGATCCACCGGCTCTGGCAAGACGACCCTGCTCCAGCTCCTCGGCGCCATGGACCGGCCCTCGACGGGTGTACTTCGCTACGATGGTCACGATCTCGCAACGATGAGTGAGGCCGGCCTCTCGGAGCTGCGCAGCCGTTCCTACGGCTTCATCTTTCAGTCGTTCAACTTGATTCCGACGCTCAGCGCTCAGGAGAACGTGGAGACGGCCCTCGTGCCTTGGGGTGTGTCGGGCGTGGAGCGCCGCCGGCGAGCGCGGGCAGCGCTGGCCGGCGTCGGCCTTGCGGAGCGCGCCGGCCACATCCCTTCGGAGCTGAGTGGCGGCGAGCAGCAGCGTGTGGGCATCGCCCGTGCGCTCGTGCGCGAGCCCAGGGTGATCCTCGCCGACGAACCTACCGGCAACCTCGACGAGCGCACTCGCGACGATATCGTCGGCTTGCTCGAACAGCTCTGGCGGGAGCGGGGACAGACGCTGATCATCGTCACGCACGACTCCTGGGTGGCGAGCCGCGCCTCACAGCGCCTCTGGCTCGACGCGGGGAAGGTGGTGGCGTCACTTGAGGGTGGCGAGCCCCGTGTGTCTCGTCCGCGCGAGGCCGAGGGTGCGCTCCTGGCCTGAGTGCGGCCGTGATGTCGAGCGACGGGGCGTGCGCCGTGGGCGTCCAGTGGCACCGTCGGCGGCCGTCAGTAGGGAACACCGGTGCGGGGGGTGAGGGGCCGTTCAGCGATAGATGCCGGGGCGCTCCCATACATGCGGTGCTCCTCGTTCGCTCCTGCCCTCGTCGTCTCTGCCGCGGTCGACCTTCAATCCGGCGCCGCCGCCCCATCATCCACGGGCTCGCCGGGGGTCACGACTGCCTTGTCCGCGGCTGCCCGGCGCTGGCGCCGGGCAGCCGCGGCGCCGGCGCACGGCCTCCCGCAGGAGGTACTCGATCTGGGCGTTGACGCTGCGCAGGTCGTCGGCGGCCCACTTCTCGAGCTCGGCCCAGAGCGCCGGGTCGGTGCGCAACAGGAACTGCTTGCGCTTCGCCACGGTCAGCCGGCCTCAGCGTCGGGCCTACGGAGCCGTCGGCGGGGAGGGCGGCGAGTCCTGCGGGCTGCCGGATTCACTGGTACAGCGTGCCGGTGTTGACTACCGGCGTGACCTGACTCTCGCCGCAGAGGACGACCATGAGGTTGCTGACCATGGCCGCCTTGCGCTCCTCGTCGAACTCGACGACCTGGTTCTCGCTGAAGTCACGCAGCGCCATCTCGACCATGCTCACAGCGCCGGTGACGATCTTGCGTCGCGCCGCGATGATTGCCTCGGCCTGCTGGCGTCGCAGCATCGCCTGCGCGATCTCCGGTGCGTATGCGAGGTGGGTGAGCCGAGCCTGCTCGACGGCGACGCCGGCCTGCGCAAGACGTGTGCCGAGTTCGACGCGCAGCGCCTCCGAGACTTCATCGACGTTCCCGCGCAGGGTGACCTCCTCGGCCTCGTCTTCAGTGGCCTCGCCGGAGTCGTACGGGTAGGCGCTTGCCAGGTGCCGCACGGCGGTCTCGCTCTGGGTGGCGACGTAGCTCTCGTAGTCGTCGACATCGAACACCGCTTTGGCCGTGTCTTCGACGCGCCAGACGACGACGGCGGCGATGTCGACAGGGTTGCCGCGACGGTCGTTGACCTTGAGCTTCTCTCCGTTCAGCGTGCGCGCCCGCAGGCTGATCTTGTAGCGTCGCAGGCCGGTGCTGGCCTTCGGCTGATCCGCCTCGCCTCTGCGGCGCGGGACGATCAAGCCGATCTGTACGCCCGCTGGCCTCGAGGCAGGGCCGTTGCTGTAGAGGGGGGCGGCCCAGCAGAAGCCGCCCTGCTTCACGGTGCCGCGGTAGCTGCCGAACAGGATCAGTACCCGCGCCTCGTTGGGCTGCAGGGTGAAGAACCCGGGGCAGATGAAGCAAGCGAGGCCGAGGGCCACCAGGCCGGCGACGAACAGCGACCAGACGGGCTGGGTGTCGCCGTCCGGAGTTGTGACCCCGTTGATGAACGAATACGCAAGGAGTATTGCTCCCGCAACGAACAGGGCGATCACCACGGGCAGCATGAACCACCCGTTGAGCACCCTCGTTTCGCGCTCCTGGGTCGGCGACTTGCTCAATGCTTCGGCCATGAACTCCACCTCCGTCGGTCTGGCGCGCCGCTGGTCCCTCGGATCGGGCGAGGGAGTGGTCGCTGTTCGATACCGTAATGATATATAAGTGATATCATTCTGTCGAGTGTTGTACGGGAGGTGAACAGATGACGAGCCACGTGTCGAACACCAGGATCATCGCCTGCAGCACGCTGCGCGACGAGGTCGAGGCGCTGCGTGGCGACATCCCCGTCGAGTACCTCAAAGGCTTCCTGCACGACACCCCCGATGCCCTGCGCGATGCGCTGAACGATTGCATCGCCGCCACCCCGGGGGAGTGCACCATCCTGCTTGCCTACGGGCGCTGCTCCAATGGCACCGCCGGCATCAGCGCCGGGTCGCATCGTCTTGTCCTGCCGATATGCGACGACTGCATCTCGCTGCTGCTGGGTTCGCGCCGTGCCTACAGGCGCGAGTTCGCCGCCCATCCCGGCACGTACTACTACACCCGCGGCTGGGCCGAGGAGCTGGACGACAACTACCGTATCTACCTCAAGATGATCGCTAAGGTGGGGGAGGAGAAGGCTCGCGAGCTCGCGCATGCGATGGTCGGGCACTACACGCGTGTGGCGATCATCGACACCGGAACCTACGACCTGCCGAAGGTCGAGGCGTACGTGAATACCGTCGCGGAGTTCTACGGTCTGCCGGTGCACCGGCTCGAGGGCTCCTTGCGCCTCCTCGAGAAGCTCATCCGCGGTCCACACGACGGCGAGTTCCTCACCGTTAAGCCCGGCGAGGCTCTCGAGGAACACCGTTTCTGGGATGCCGACTCCCGTGAGCCGGCCCCTGAGACGCCGCCGCATCCACCGGCGTCTTCGCCTGCGGCGACCGCTGCGGCAGCCCGACGGTCGGCTGAGCGGCCGGGCGGCTGACTGAGCGGCCGGGCGGCCGGCGCCGTAGCGCCGCCCGGCCGCCAAGGATCACACAGATGGGGCGCCTCTCGGCGCCCCATCTGTGTTCTCTCTCTTGCTCCGGCCGTCGGTCTGCGTCTCTTCGCCGGCCGGCGCCGTCAATGGTTCTCGTCGGTCTACGCCATGACCGGCCTGATGTCGACGAGGTGCTTCTTGAGGCCCAGCTCCTTGCTGCTGAGCCCGAGCGCGCGGCCGACGAGCTGGCTCAGGAAGATGACGGGGAGGGAGCGCCAAGTGGACGACTTGCGCGCGATCTCCGTCTGGCGGCCGTCGAGGTTGACCTGGCAGAGAGGGCAGGCCACGGTGATCGCCTCCGCGCCGCACGCCCTCGCATCGGCGACGATGCGCTCCACGAGGTCGTCGACGATGCCCTGCTCGGTGAGGGCCAGAGAGGCTCCGCAACAGTCGGTCTTGTAGTTCCAGTCGACCGGCTCGCAGCCGAGGGCCTTCACCACGTCGTCCATGTGGGTGGGGTACTCGGGGTCGTCGGCCAGCGTGACCTTCGGCGGCCGCGTGAGCAGGCAGCCGTAGTATGAGGCCACCTTGAGGCCGTTGAAGGGCCGCTTGACGCGGGCCGCGAGAGCGTCGAGGCCGACGGCGTCGTGGTAGACGTCGATGAGGTTGTGGACGGTGACGCCGCCCTGGTAGCCGCGGCCGACCACGGCCGAGACATCGCGGGCGACGGCCTCGTTCTCTTCTACTTCGTGCGCGCCCGTCTTGAAGCGGCTGTAGCAGGCCGCGCAAGGGACGGCCATGGAGTCGAGCTTCATGTCCTGCTCGACCTTGGCGAGCTCGTTGACCGGCAGCGCCAGGGAGAGCAGGCGGTTGATGGAATGTGCCGCCGTGTTTCCGCAGCACTCCCAGCCCGGGATCTCCTGCAGGGTCAGGTCGAGCGCCCGGGCGGTCGCCCGGAAGCTCGCGTCGAACTCACCGGAGGTGCCGTGCAGCGAGCAGCCCGGGTAGTAGGCGATGGTCTTGCCCATGGTCACTCACCCCCCTGCTGCTCGCGCGCCCGGGTGATGCTCTCGGCGGTTCGCACCATGCGCTTCATGGCCAGAGTGTCACCCTTCTTGAGGGTTGGGTTGACCTTGCCCTTGAGCAGCATCTTGGGCCCGATGTTGAGCCACGCGAAGGCGCTCGTCGGGCGCTTGAGCATGTCACGGGTCAGCAGCTCGACCTCCCACATGCGACCCCAGCGCACGAACGAGTCGTAGTTGTATTTCATCATGGTGGCCGAGGGGGCGTCGGGGTGCAGCTTGCCCTCGCGGCGGGCGATGATCTTGAGCTCGTCCATGATCGATGCGACGTCGATGCCCTGCGGGCAGCGCGTGGTGCACGTCTGGCAGCCGGTACACAGCCAGATGAAGCGGTCGTTGAAGATCATGTCGAGCTGGCCGAGCTGCACCGCGCGCATGATCTGGGCAGGGTGCATGCCGCCAAAGCTGGCCACGGGGCAGCCGGCGGTGCACTTCTTGCACTGGTAGCACTTATACGCGTTCTCGCCGCAGCCGGTACCGATCCGGCTGGCGAGTTCAGCGCCTGGAGCGCAGGTGGTCATATCCGACCTCCTAGGCTACGGCAGGCCGCGGCATCAGGCCGGCGGCCTCGACGATCTCCGGCACCGCCGGCTCCCACTCCACAGCCATGACGTGCACGCCGGCGACGCCCTCGATCTCGGCGATCTCCTTGATCATCTCGACGGCGAGCTTCTTGCCTTCAGCCTGCTGCGGCGCGCCCTTCTCCTGCGCGGCGATGCGGTCGACGATCTCCTGCGGCACATCGATGCCGGGCACGAACTTCTGCATGTACCTGGCCATGCCGGCGCCCTTGATGGGCGTGATGCCGGCGAGGATCTTGATCTCCTTGTGCAGGCCGAGGGCGCGTACTTCCTCCATCCACTTCTTGAACTTCGGGACGTTGAAGATGCACTGGGTCTGCATGAAGTCGGCGCCTGCCTCGATCTTCTTCTTGAGGCGCAGGGCGCGGAACTCGAAGGGATCGCCGAAGGGGTTCTCGGCGCAGCCGATGTAGAGCTTCGGCGCCACGTCCATCTCTTCGCCGCACTGGAACTTCTTCTCGTCGCGCATATCCTTGTACATCTTGATGAGGTTGATCGCGTCGAGGTCGTGGACGCCCTTGGCCTCGGGGTGGTTGCCGAAGCTGAGGTGGTCGCCCGTGAGGCAGAGGATGTTATGGATGCCGAGCGTGTGCGCGCCGAGGATGTCGGCCTGCATGGCGAGGCGGTTCCGGTCGCGGCAGGTCATCTGCATGATCGCCTCGAGGCCGTTCTGCTGGGCGGTGAAGCCCGACGCCATCGAGCAGACGCGCACCACGGCGGTCTGGTTGTCGGTGATGTTGACGGCGTCGACATAGCCCTTGAGGATCTTGGCTTTCTCCTCGATCACGCCGACGTCGGCGCTCTTGGGGGGCCCGCACTCGCCGGTGACTGCGAACTTACCCGCGGCTAGAACCTTCTCGAGGTTGCTGCCTGCCTTGTACTCGGTGGCAGTCATACCGGCTTCGCCTCCTCCCGAACCATCTTGCGTGGGCCGCCGGAGCTGCTCTTGCTCCAGTTCTTCGGCGGCCGGTTGACGTACATCAGCTCTTCGCGCCCCTGTGCCTTGAGGCGTTCCCAGATGAGGTGCCAGGCGCAGTCGATCTCTTCCTTCTCGGGTGTGGTGACCTCGCACTTGCCGTCGTGCGAGCCGCCGCAGGGGCCGTTCATGAGGCTCTTGCTGCAGCGCACGACGGGGCAGATGCCGGCCGTCTCGCCGATCACGCAATCGCCGCAGGCGCCGCAGCGCTCGAGCCAGAGCGCGTGCTCTTGCGGCATGCCGAGCATGTTGGTGTTGACGGCCGGCATCACGAGCTTGGGCTCGAACTTCTCGGCCATGCTCTGGATGCCGATGCCGCAGGCCATGCTGACGACGACGTCGGCGTCCTGGACCTTCTCGGCGATCGCATCGAGGTACTCCCACTCGCACTGGCGGATGGCCGCCGTGTGCTCGATCTCGACCTCGCGGCCGTCCTTCTCGGCGAGGATGCGAAGCTCGCTGGCGAGGATCTCAGCCTCCTTCTCACCGCCGGTGAGGCAGATGGCGACACAGGTGTCGCAGCCTGCGACCAGAACCTTCTTCTTGTCGCCGATAAGCGCGACGATCTCGTCGAGTGGTTTACGTTCGGCGGTGATCATTCTGCGGATCCTTCCTCGGCGTTGGTGTCGGCGGGGGAGCTGGTGGCCTCGGGCAGCGCCGTATCGCCCAGGGCCTCGCGGGCCGCGTCGTGCGGGCTGACACCGTCGCGGCGGACGGGGTTAGGGCCGAGCTCCTTGATGCGCTGCGTGAATTCCGTGGCGACTTCGGCGAACCTGGCGCCCTCCGCCGACGACATGTTGTACATCTCGACGCGCTCGGGTTCGATGCCGACCTCGGCGAGCAAGGTCTTCGCATGGGTCACGCGCTTGCGCGCCCAGAGGTTGCCCTTGAGGTAGTGACACTCGCCCTCGAGGCAGCCGGCGGCGTAGACTCCGTCGGCGCCGGCCTCAATGGCCCGGAGCAGGTGGATGACCTCGAGCTTGCCGGTGCACGGCAGCTTGATCATGCGGATGTTCGACGGGTACTGCAGGCGCATGCTGCCCGCCAGGTCGGCGGCTGCGTACGCGCAGTAGTGGCAGGCGAACACGATGATCTCGGGCTCGAAGTTGGGGTCGATCGCCTTCTTCGGGGCCTCGCCGGAGTCGCCCTCGACGGTCTCGACCGAAGCGGCTTCGGGCTCGGCCATGTCAGCTCACCTCCATGAAGAGCGCCTCTTCCTTGGCGAAGATCTGCGCGTCGGTGTAGTGGTGCAGGGTGATGGCCTTGACGGGGCATTCGCTGACGCACACGCCGCAGCCCTGGCAAGCGGCTGCCTCGATCTTCGCCTTCTTGGATTCGGCGTCGATGATGGGCACCTCGTACGGGCAGATGCGCACGCAGGTGAGGCAGGCCGCGCACTTGTCCTCGTTGACCTCGGCGACGACGCCGCCCGCCTTGATGACGGGCTTGGCGAGCACCGCCGCAGCCCTGCCGGCGGCGGCGTACGCCTGGCTGATTGTCTCGTCGATGCTCTTCGGGTAGTGGGCGGCGCCGCAGAGGAAGATGCCCTCGGAGCCGAAGTCCACGGGGCGTAGCTTGACGTGCGCCTCGAGATAGAAGCCGTCGCCCTGCAGCGGCACCTTGAGCATCTTGCTGAGCTCGCTGCTGCCCTCGGCGGCGACCGTCGGGGTCGCGAGCACGAGGAGGTCGAGCGGCAGCTCCATGGGACGGTGGAGGTATGGGTCGCTGTAGGCGACGCTCACCGCGCCGTTGGAGCTGACCTGCAGCGGGGTCTCGTTGTCGTAGCGCGTGAAGATCACGCCGAGCTCGCGCGCCTTCGTGTAGTACTCCTCGAGGAAGCCGTAGGTGCGCAGCTCCTTGAACCAGACGTACACCTGACGGCTCGGATCCTGCTCCTTGAGCGCGATCGCGTTCTTGATGCTCTGCTGGCAGCAGGTGCGCGAGCAGTAGGGATGGTTCTCGTCGAGCGAGCCGGCGCAGAGCACGAAGCCCACCGCGCGTGCGTCGGCGAGAGCGGCGTCGCCGCGCTTGAGCATGCCCTCGAGATCCATGCCGGTGACGACCTTGGGGCTGGCGCCGAGGCCGTAGAGCTCGGGCCGGTCCTCGCGGGAGCCGGTGGCCACGATCACGACGCCGTGGTCGACCGGCGTGCGCTGGCCGTCCTTGGCGACGATGGCGCTCGAGAAGTTGCCGATGAAGCCGTGGAAGTCGGCGAGCTCGGACTCGAGGTGGATATGTACGTTCGGGTTGTTGATGAGGCGCCGCTCGAGAGCGGCGACGTAGTCGGCAGGGTTGCCGCCCTTGATCGTCGTGCTGAGCTCGAGAACGTGGCCGCCCAGTTTGGCGGAGCGCTCCACGAGGTGCACCTCGTGGCCCATGTCGCCGAGGGCGCCGGCGGCCGTCATGCCGGCGACGCCGCCGCCGATCACGATCGCCGCATGTGTCAGCGGCACGTCGATCTTGAAGAGCGGCTCGAGCATCCGTGCCCGGGCCACGCTCATGCGCACGAGCTCCTTGGCCTTCTGCGTGGCCTGTTCCGGCTGATGGGTGTGCACCCAGCTCGCCTGGTCGCGGATGTTGGCCATCTCGAAGAGGAACGGGTTGAGCCCGGCCTCGCGCAGGGTGTCCTGGAAGATCGGCTCGTGGGTGCGCGGGGTGCAGCTGGCGACCACGACGCGGTTGAGGTTGTGCTCGATGATCTTCTCGCGGATCAGCGCGAGGCTGTCGGAGGAGCACGTGTACATCGTGTCGGTGGCGAACTCGACGCCGGGGAGGCTCTTGGCGTAGTCGGCTACGCTCTCGACGCCGATGACGCCGGCGATGTTGCTGCCGCAGTGGCAGACGAAGACGCCGACGCGCGGCTCCTCGCCGCTGATATCGCGCTCGGCCGGGTAGTCCTTGTCGACGGTCAGCGTGCCGCGGGAGTCGGCCAGGTCGGCCATGACCCGTGCCGCTGCGGCCGAAGCCTGCGCGACCGAGTCGGGGATGTCTTTCGGCTCGCTGAACGGCCCGACCACGAAGACGCCCTGGCGGCTCGTCTCGAGCGGGTTGAACTCCCTGAGGTCGCAGAAGCCGTGGCGGTTAAGGGCGATGCCGATATGGCCGGCGGCCTCCTGCGCCTTGCGGGCCGGCTCAAGGCCGGCAGAGAGCACGACCATGTCGAAGCGGCTCTCGTGCAGCGTGCCGCCTTCGTCCTCCCAGCTGATCAGGAGATCCCCGGTGAGCGGATCCTCCTTGATGTACGACGGGCGGGAGCGCACGAAGCGCACGCCCATGTTGAGGGCGCGCTGGTAGAACGCATCGAAGCCCTTGCCCTGGGCCCGCATGTCCATGAGGAACACGGTGGGCTCGCAGTCGGGCTCGTGATCGATCGTGAGCATCGCCTGCTTGTTGGCGAACGTGCAGCAGACACTGGAGCAGTACTCGTGCTTCTGGTCGCGCGAGCCGACGCACTGGATGAAGGCGATCTTCTTGGGCGTCTCGCCGTCGCTGCGGCGCTTGATGTGGCCTGTGGTAGGGCCGCTCGCGCTGAGCAGGCGCTCGTACTCGAGCGCGGAGAGGACGTTGGGGTACCGCTTGTAGCCGTACTCGCTCTTGGCGCCGGGGTCGTAGAGGTCGTAGCCGGTGGCGAGCACGACGGCGCCGACGTCGAGATCCATCTCGCGGTCACGTTCGTCGTGCAGCAGGGCGCCGGGCCCACAGGCGCGCACGCACTCCATGCACTCGGAGCAGACGGCGCAGTTGAGGCAGCGCTTGGCTTCGGCGACGGCCTGCTCCTCGGAGAAGCCGGTGTTGACCTCGTCCCAGCTGGTTCTGCGGGCGGCGCCGGGGAGGTGGGGCATCGGCAGGCGGGCCATGACGGCCGTCTTAGCGAGCACTTCGTCCTCGGGCTTGGCCTCGTCCATGACGTCGTCCTCGAGCGGCAGGAGCTCCTCGCCGCGCAGGAAGTTGTGGATGCTGCGTGCCGCGCGGCGGCCGGCGGCGATGGCCTCGATGGCCGTCCACGGGCCGCGGGCCGCGGCGTCGCCGCCGGCGAAGACGCCGGCCTTGTCGGTGGCCAGCGTCGTCTTGTCGGCGACGATCTGCCCCTTCTCGACGGTGACGCCTTCGCAGCCCTGCAGGAAGTCTTCGACCATGCTCTGGCCGATGGCGAAGATAACGGTGTCGCAGTCGAGCTCGAACTCGCTGCCGTCGATCGCCACCGGCGGCCTCCAGCCCTTCTCGTTGGGCTCACCCAGCGAGCAGCGGAGGAACTCGACCTTGCTGGCGCGGCCCGCGTCGTCGAGCTTGATCGCCGACGGCATGCACGAGCAGTTGAAGGCGACCTGCTCGTCGCGGCCCTCTGTGACCTCGTCGTCGGACGCCGGGACGCTCTGGTCGTCCTCGATGCAGTTGATCGTGACCTTCTCGGCGCCCAGGCGCAGGGCGGTGCGCCCGGCGTCGAAGGCGACGTCGCCGCCGCCGATGACGACGACGTTCTTGCCGATGTCGACCTGCTCGCCGAGCGAGGCTGCCTTGAGGACGGCGACGGCGTCGAAGACGCCGGCGCCGTCGGCGCCCGGGATGGGCAGCGTACGGCCGCCCTGGAGGCCGACGGCGAGATAGACGGCTTTGTAGCCGTCGGCCAGCAGGCCGTCGACGGTGAAGTCGGAGCCGGCGGACTGGCCGCACCGCAGGTCGACGCCGAGTGCGGTGATGCGGTCGATGTCCTGCTGCAGGGCGGCCTTGGGCAGGCGGTACTCGGGGATGCCAAAGCGCAGCATGCCGCCTGGCTCAGGCTTGCTCTCGAAGACCGTAGTCTGGTAGCCGAGCAGCGCCAGGTCGCGGGCGGCGGCCAGGCCGCTCGGGCCGGAGCCGACGATCGCGACCTTCTCGTCGAACTTGACCTCGGCTTTCTCGGGAAGCGGGACGTTGTTGAAGGCGTAGTCGGCGACGAAACGCTTGAGGCCGGCGATGGCGATGGGCTCATCCACCTCGCCGCGGGTGCAGTCGGTCTCGCACTTGTGGGTACAGACGCGGCCGCAGACGGCGGGGAACGGGTTGGGCTCGCTGGCGACCGTGTAGGCCTCGGCGAAGCGGCCGTCGGCGATGAGGGCCACGTAACCCTGTGCGCTCGTGTGCACGGCACAGGCGCGCTTGCACGGGCTGTGACCCTTCTTGGTAATCGCGTACGTGTTGGGGATCGCCTGCGGGTAGAGCTTGTAGATAGCCTTGCGCTCGCCGAGCTCCTCGTTGTAGCTGTCCGTCACGACGACGGGGCACTTGGGAGCGCACTCACCGCAGCTCGTGCAGACGTCCGGGTCGACGAAGCGGGCGTGGTGGTAGACCTTGGCCTTGAAGCTGCCGGGCTCGCCCTCAAGGCCGATCAGCTCCGAATTAGTGATGAGGTCGATGTTGAGATGGCGACCCGCCTCGACCAGCTTGGGCGACAGCGTGCACATTGCACAGTCGTTGGTGGGGAAGGTCTTGTCGAGCTGCGCCATATGGCCGCCCAGGGCCGGCGCCTTCTCCACGAGGTAGACCTTGTACCCCCCCTCCGCCAGATCGAGTGAACACTGGATACCGGCGACGCCTCCGCCCAGTACAAGGGCAGCGCCGGTCGACTTTGGGGGTGTGCTTGACATTCGCACTCCTTCGACGGAATCGCGGAAGGTCCGAGACTCGGTGGGGCGGTTACGATTAGCCAGGCCCACTCTTGTCTTGATTACATCATAGGCGCATTATAGCCAGCGGCTTGCGCTCTCGTCCACACAGGCGAGGTGCCTGCCGCTCTCTGCCGGCAGCCGATTTGCGCTCCCTGGTGGAGGCGTTCAGTTTGTGCTGCCGGGAGCCGGGGAAGAGGTGTGGCCAGCCGGGGCCGACGGTCAGGATCGATGAGGAGGGGGACGGCATGAATACCGTAAAGCCGAGCGAAGTATCGGTCAGGCGGCGGGGAGGAGGCGTCTCACCGAGATGGATCGTACTCGGCGTCGCCGCCATACTGGCTGTAATCCTCGTCTTCCAGAACATGCAGGTTGTGCTCCTCCGAGTCTTCTTCTGGGAGTTCACGGCGCCGGCGTACCTCATGCTTCTGATCGCTCTCGCGCTCGGATTCATCGTGGGGTTGGTCGTGAGCGCCCTGCTCCGCCGTCGCAACTCCAGGCGCGGCCTCTAAAGAAGCGGCGCCCGATGTCAGCCCTCGGTGCGGATCTCCCGTCGCCCCGCGAACAGCTCCGGCGCGCCGTCGCGCTCCTCGACGATCTCTACGGCCGGCCGATGCTGGCCCCGCGATACCCTCCAGTGGACGAGCTCGTGTACACCGTGCTGTCCCAGAACACCGCCGACGTGAACACGGATCGCACCTTCGCCGCTCTGATGGCGCGCTTTCCTGTCTGGAGCGCTGCGCGCGACGCCTCCGTCGCCGAGATCGAAGAGGCGATCGCTCTCGGCGGTCTGGCCCGCACCAAGGCTCCGCGCATCAAGCGGATCCTGGAGGCGCTGAGCGACGGCTCGGGGGAGCCCAGCCTCTCGGCGCTCGACGCGATGGACGATGCCGAGGCGCAGGCATACCTCACGCGGCTTCCGGGCGTGGGCCCCAAGACGGCGGCCTGCGTACTGCTTTTCGCGCTCGGCCGGCCCGTGATGCCCGTCGACACGCACGTCCACCGGGTGGCGGGCCGTCTTGGGGTCATCGAGCCGGGGGTGAGCGCCGAGCAGGCGCATCCGCTGCTCACGGCGCTGACGCGGCCGGATGGGGCGGCTCAGGTGTACGCGGCGCATGTGGGCATGGTGCGTCACGGCCGGCGCATCTGTCGCGCTCGTCGGCCCCGGTGCGGCGAGTGCCCGCTGACCGGCATCTGCCCTTCCGCCGGCCTGGCGTAGGCACAACGGCGGTGCGCCCCGTCTCAGACGGGCTTGAGCGGCAGATCGCGAGCGCCCGTGCCGCCCGGATCCTCGGCGGTCCCCAGCCAGCGATCGAGAAGCCCCGCGCGCCAGATCCAGCGGCACGCCAGGCTCCAGGCGCCGGCAAGGGCGAAGAGCACCAGGTACTGCCAGACGGGGAGGGCGGTCAGCTCGAACAGCGTGCGACCGAGCGGCACGGCGAGTACGGCGACCATGCACACGAGCAGGAAGGCGACGACCCCGTAGATACGGCGATCGATGCGTGACGCCGGGGCTCCTCCGACCCAATGGTGACTGGGCGGGACCACCAGCATGATCAGGAAGATCGCTGCGAAGCAGGCGAAAAGCGTGAGCGCGGTCTGGGCCGGCGGGTAGGCGAACTGGATCAGCGCGTCGCGGCCGGCGTCAGGATGCGCCGCGAGGTAGGTGCGCTTGGCGGGTGTCGCCCAGGCGAGGTAGACGCCGGTCGCCATCGCCGTCATCAACAGGGTTGTGGGAATCACGAAGCGACCGAGCAGCCTGAAGAGCCCCACTTTGGGCGTGGGGTTGGGCTGCGCCCAGACGGCGAAGACGACCGCCGGGACGGTGGCGCCGAAGAAGGAGAGCAGCGCGGACTGCCGGGGCGCGAAGGGGAAGCTCCCCATGGCCGTCACGATGCCGATCATGAGCGCCTTGAAGAAGATGCGCACCATGAAGATGCGCAGGATGTCGTTCATGCCGTTGATGATGCGCCGTCCCTCGCGAAAGGCGAAGGGGAGAGGCGCAAACGTATCCTTGATGAGGATGAGGTCGCCGACGCTTCGCGCCGCCTGGCTGCCGCCCTGCATGGCGACGGCGACATTGGCCTGCTTGAGGGCGATGACGTCGTTGACCCCGTCGCCGATCATCGCGACGTAGCGGCCTTGCTCGCGCAGGGCTGCGACCAGGTTCTGCTTCTGCTCGGGGGTGACGCGGCCGAAGACGTTGGCGCGGTCGGCTGTGTCGCTGAGCGCCGCGGCGTCCAGCTCGGCGAGCTCGGCTCCCGAGACGGCGACGAGCCCGGCGGGGTCCGCGGCGAGTTCGTCGCCGGCCGTCCCCGTGTGCGTGCCGCCTTCGCTGCGCCTGGGCAGCTTCTGCAGGCCGGCCTGCGTGGCGAGGGCGCCGACGGTGCGCGGGTTGTCGCCGGAGATGATCTTGACGTCGATGCCGGCTCCCGCGAACTCCTCGAGCGTCTGTCGTGCCCCCGGCCGAAGCTCGTCGCTCATGCAGACAAGAGCGAGGGGTTCGAGGTCGGCCGGGATGCTGGGTGCGCCGTCCGGCTCGCCGAAGGCGAGCGGCTCGGCGCACCCCGCGAACAGCAGCACTCGCAGACCTTGCGCGGCCCATTCGTCGGCGCGCCCGCGCCAGCCGTCGCCGGCGTTCGTGGCCGTCGCTACGATCTCGGGTGCGCCGAGCACATACGTGCCGCGCGTTGGACCGTCGCCGAAGGCGAGGCCGCTCCACTTGCGCTCGGAGGAGAAGAAGGCCTCGTACAGGGCGCGCTCCCGTGTGGCGGGAAAGGCGGCGCGGAGCGCCGTGACCGTCTGGTTCGAGTCGGTGGTGCTGGCCGCGAAAGAGCCGAGGAGGGCGGCCGCCCGCTCGGCTCCGGTCCCCAGCGGCTGCAACTCCTCGAAGCGGATGGCCCCCGAGGTGAGTGTGCCGGTCTTGTCTGTACAGAGCACGTCGATGTTGCTCAGGGATTCGACGGCGTTGAACTGCTGCACGAGCATGTCCTCGCCGAGGAGGCGCAGCGCGCCGAGGGCGTAGGTGAGCGCAATGGAGAGGACGAGCCCGTTGGGGATGAGCGCGAGGACCACCGTGGACATACGCACGCTCTCCACGAACGGCACGCCCCCAGTGACGTTCCGGATCCACACGAAGGCCTCGAAGACGATCACCACGATCAGGAGCACGCGCACGATCTGCATCACCTGGCGTTGCAGCGGCGTGAGTTCGCGCTTGTAGGCGGTCGCCTTCGCGGTGAGCTTGTTGGCGTAGCTCTCGAGGCCGACCCTCTCCGCCTGGTAGTAGCCGCCGCCGGTGACGCAGAAGCTTCCCGACATGAGCTCGTCGCCGGGGTGCTTGGTCACGGCGTCGGCTTCGCCCGTGAGCAGGGATTCGTCGATCTCCATGCGGCTCTCGCCGACTACGGAGCCGTCGACGACGACCTGGTCGCCGGGCTGCAGCCGAAGAATGTCGCCGACCACGACCTGCGACGGGTCCAGCTCCTGCAGGCGCCCGTCGCGAAGGACGCTGGCCGCGGGGCGCAACAGGATCGACATCCTGTCCATGATGCGCTTGGCGCGGATCTCCTGCACCAGACTGATGATGGTGTTGGCGCCGATCACGAAGACCACGGAGAAGGCGTCCAGCGGCTTGCCCAGCACGAGCAGCAGGATGCCGAGGAAGTAGAAGAGGTTGTTGATGAAGTTGAAGACGTTGTCGCGGACGATGCGACCGTAGGTGCGGCCGGCGTGGACCTCGGCGTCGTTGCCCTGGCCGGCGGCGCGGCGGCGCGCCGCCTCCTCTTCAGTGAGGCCGACGAGCGGTGCGCTCGGGGTGTCGGCGGGCGCGTTCACTGGGCGCACGCTATCAGATTCGGGAAGTGCTGGGCAGTGGGTGGTATGTTGCGCCGGGCCTGTGCTCGCCGCGCGGTGCACCAGCGGCACCGTGATACAGTTGGCCGCATGAGCGATGGGTCTGAGCGGCCTGGCGAGGCGCCCGGGCGGGCGCATTCAAAGGAGGGCGACGCGGCGCAGGGTTCGGCTCTTGCTCCTGCGTCGCTTGAGGCGCGGGGGAGCGACGCGCGGCAGCGCGCCGGCGTGACGCTGGCGCTCGCGCGAGGCCTCGCACTCTTCCTCGGTATCTTCACGCTCATCAACCTGGTGGGCGCCGTGCGCACCGTCGGATTCGACGCCAACGTGTGGTGGATCGATATGCGCGATGTGCCGCAGCCGGCGGCGCTCGTCCTTCTGGCCGCGGCCGGAATCGCGCTCGTCGCCTTCGCGGTTGCGCCCGCGCAGCGGGGGTGGAGGCGCTGGGCGACGGTCGCGCTCGCCGTGTCGCTGGCCGTCCTGACGGCCTGGAACGGCGCAGCTTTCTACCGGGAGTGGAGCGCCTGCCGCATTTATCCCGGTGTCCCGGTGCCCTTCTCGTTCCTTCTCACGGCCGGATTCGTCTTCGTGGCGTGGGCGGCCTTTCGCGCGTCCGCTTGCTGCTGGCGACCTTGGGCAACAGGGGTCATCATCGCTGCTGCGGCTGTCGCCTGCGCTCTCGTGTTCCCGCTGGCCCAGGTCTTCTTCTTCGGGTACACCGACTACCGCCGCTCCGCCGACGTGGCCGTCGTGTTCGGCGCCCAGGTGCACGACGACGGCCGACCCTCCACGGCGCTCCGCGATCGGGTGGCGACCGGCGTCGCCCTCTACGAGGCCGGTAGCGTTCATCACCTGGTCATGTCCGGCGGGGTCGGAGCGAACGGTTATAACGAGGCGCTGGTGATGCGCGACATGGCGGTTGCGGCGGGTGTGCCCAAGGCGCGTGTCGCGGTCGATTCGCTCGGCGTCAGCACCGATGCCACGGTCGCCCACACGGTGCCTTTCTTCGGTCACGCCAGGTGGCGGCGCATCGTCGCCGTCAGCCAGTTCTACCATCTGCCGCGCATCAAGCTGGCATATCAGCGGGCCGGGTGGGATGTGCTGACCGTTCCGGCGCGTCGCTCGCGCGCCATCCCCGGCACGAACTACATGGTGGTGCGCGAGATCCCCGCCTTCTGGGTGTACTACCTGCGCGCGGTGATCGGCTAGCCGCGGTCCTCAGCGGGCGCCGCGGCGGAACGGCGAAAGGCGCCCCCGGGAGGGCGCCCTTCGCGCGGTTCGGCTGGTAGCCGGAGCTAGTCTAGCGGAGCAGGCAGCCGTTGGCCTGCAGGTACTCCTGCCAGTCGGCTTCGCTGGGCTCTCCGCACTTGCGCAGGAGCTTCTCCCACTCGCTGTCGACCCACGCCTCGAGGTTGAGCAGCATCTCCTCGTTGCCGGGCTTGAAGAGATGGGCGAAGCGACCCTGCCGCTTGAGCCAGGGGATCAGCGGCTTCTTGTAGTGCGGCCGGTAGGTGAGCCGGTGCTGGCCGTCCTCCACCTCGAAGAGCGGCCAGTAGCCCGTGTTGACCGCCTCGCGGGCCATGTCGATGGTCTCGGCGGCATCCGAGCGCCAGCCGCGCGGGCAGGGCGCGAGGACGTTGATGAAGGTCGGGCCTTCGGTGGCCAGGGCCTTGGCGGCCTTGCGCACGAGGTCGCGAGGGTCGTGCGGCGACGCTTGAGCCACGTACTTCAGGCCGTGCGCGACCATGATCTCGGTGAGGTTCTTGCGGTTCTGCAGCTTGCCGGCCTGTTCCGCGCCGACCGGGCTGGTGGTCGTCCAGGCGCCCACTGGCGTGGCGCCGGAGCGCTGGAATCCGGTGTTCATGTAGGCGCCGTTGTCGTAACACACGTAGAGCATGGAGTGGCCGCGCTCCATGGCTCCGGAGAGCGCCTGCAGGCCGATGTCGTAGGTGCCGCCGTCGCCGCCGAAGGCGATGAACTTGAAGTTCTCCTCGATCTGGCCCTTCTTCTTGAGGGCACGGAAGGCGGTCTCGACGCCGGAGAGCGAGGCGGCGGCGTTCTCGAAGGCGGAGTGGATGTAGCTCCCCTTCCAGGCGGTGTACGGGTAGATCGTGGTGGATACCTCGAGGCAGCCCGTGGCGACGCTGACGACGACGGGGTCGCTCGTGCCCATGAGGATCTGCCGCACTACGATCGGTGCGCCGCAGCCGGCGCACATGCGGTGGCCGCCGGCGAGCTGGCTGCCCTGGGCGACGAGCTCGAGCCACTGGGCGCGCGCCTCCTCGAAGTGGTTGGTCTTCTTGATGGCGCCGACCGGGCAGGCTCCGACGCACTCGCCGCACATGATGCAGCGGCTCTCGTCCACGTTGAACGAGAGCAGCTCGCGCGCGTTGAAGGTGAGCGCGCCGGTGGGGCAGGCGGTGACGCAGCGTCCGCAGCTGATGCAATCGGAGAGCTGCAGGGCCTCGCCGTACGGCGTGTCGACCTTCATGGTGAAACCATGCCCCGTGAAGTCGTAGCAGGCGGGGCCAGCTATGTCGCGGCAGACGCGTACGCACCGCCCGCAGGCGATGCAGCGGTTCATGTCGCGGCGGATGAAGGGGTGGTCGAACTGGGGCTCGACCTTGCGTACGCGGCCGCCCTTCATGACCATCTCGTTCTCGGTGATGCCGTACTCGACGCCGAGCTTCTGGAGCTCGCAGGCGCCCAGGCTCGGGCACTCGCACTGCAGGCAGCGCATCGCTTCGGCGCGAGCCGCGGCGAGACTGTAGCCCTTCTCGATCTCGGCGTCGCCGTCGGTGAGCCGCTTGACCTTGCCCACCTTGGGCATGGTGGCTCGGCGAGCGGGGTCGGCGCTGGCGCCCATGCTGAGCCAGACGGGCGTGCGCTCCGCGAGGCGTCTGCCGAGCTCGCTGAGGCCGGCTTCGGCCTTGAGCTGGTCGAGGTAGGGGAGGCCGGCGAAATCGGCGAGCGTCTCCTCCAGGGCGGCGAGATCTTCGCCGCGCAGCCAGGCGTCCACGGCCAGGGCGGCGCGCTTGCCGCTGGCCACCGCGTGGATCACGGAGCGTGAACGCGCGATGGCGTCGCCGGCGGCGAAGACGCCTTCCTCTTGTGTGCGGCCCGTGTAGTAGTTGGCCTGCAGCCGCGTGTCGGCGCCCAGGGGCAGGTATTCGGCGCTGTCGCCGAGCTTCGGCGTATAGCCGGTGGCCAGCACTACGGTGTCGCCGTTCAGCGTGAAGCGTGAGCCGCGGATCTCGCGGGTACCGCCCTTCTCCGAGTCCAGGCGCACACACTCGACGCCGTGCGCCTTGCCTGATCTCGAGAGGACCTTCTTGGCGAGCGTGTCGAACTCGAACTTGACGCCCTCCTCGAGGGCCGCCTTGAGGTCGCGAGAACCCGCCGGGATGTCGTCCGGCGTGTTGGGCGAGACCACCGTGACGCTTTTGGCGCCCTTGCGTCGCGCCGTGCGGGCGACGTCGAGCGCGGTGGTGCCGTCGCCGATCACGACGACCTTGGCCGTGAACCGGAGAGCGCGGCCCGCACGCGCCCGGCGGAGCACGTCGAGGCCGCGCAGGGCCGCGTCGTCGCCGGTGATGACGTGCCTGGGCTCGGCCCAGGTGCCGACGCTGATGATGACCGCGTCGAAGCCGGCATCGAACAGCCCGTCAGGATCGACCTCGAAGCCGAGTTCGGACTCGCCGATGAAGCGCACGCCCGCCTCCCAGAGCGGGGCGAGTTCCTTCTCGATGACCTTCTCGGGGAGACGGAACTCGGGGATGCTGTAGCGAAGCGAGCCGCCGGGCCGCTCGTTGCCGTCGTAAACGGTGACCTCGTTGCCGCGCTCGGTGAGGAACCAGGCGGCGGCGAGGCCGGCCGGGCCCGCGCCGATGACGGCGACCCGCCGGCCGGTCGGCAGGCCGGGCGTCAGCCGCGTCGTGCTGTGGTCGGCGGCGGCCCGGTGCAGGGCGCAGATGGCGATCGGCTCGTCGATCTCACCACGGCGGCACACGGGCTCGCAGAAACGCGGGCAGACCCGCCCGAGGATGCCCGGGAAGGGCAGCTCCTCGCGCACGATGTCGGCCGCGCCTGAGGCGTCGCCCTCGGCCAGCGCCGCCATATAGGCGGGGATGTCGACGTTCGTGGGGCAGGCGTGCGAGCAGGGCGCCTCGCAGTAGGCGTTGTGATCGGAGAGGTACATCTTGAGGTAGCTCTCGCGCCGTGCGCGGACCCGCGGTGTGTCGGTGTGAACCACCTGGCGGTCGGCCGCCGCGGTCGTGCAGGCCGTCTGTAGCTTATCCAGACCCTCGATCTCGACCATGCAGAGGCGGCAGGCGCCCCAGGCGGCCGTACCCGCTTGGTGGCAGAGCGCCGGGATCTCGATGCCCTCCCGGCGCGCCACGTCGAGGATGGTCTCACCCTTGCGGGCGCGGACCTCCCTGCCGTCGATGGTGAGCTTCACGGCGGGCTTCTTCGTACTCCGGCTCATCGCCGCCTCCCTTCGACCGGCGTGAGTATGCTCGTCTCGACGGCGATCGCGTCGTAGCGGCAGGCCTGGCGGCACGTGTCACACTTGATGCATGCCGCCTGGTCGATGACGTGAGCATGCTTGCGCTCGCCCTTGATGGCGCCCACGGGGCAGGCCTTGAAGCACACGTGGCAGCCGGTGCAGGCATCGGCGTCGATGCGGTACCGGATGAGCGGGCGGCAGACCCGCGCCGGGCAGCACTTCTGCTCGACGTGGGCCATGACCTCGTCTCTGAAGTAGCGCAGCGTCGTCAGCACCGGGTTGGGGGCACCGCGGCCGAGATGGCAGAGCGAGCCTTCGACGACGTCGTCGCAGAGCTGCTCGAGGCGTTCGACGTCGCTCACCGTGGCCTCGCCGGCGCTGATGAGCTCGAGGATCTCGAGGATGCGCTGCGTGCCGATGCGGCAGGGTACGCACTTGCCGCAGCTCTCCTCGGCGGTGAACGCGAGGAAGAACTTGGCGAAGTCGACCATGCAGGTAGTGTCGTCGACGACCACCATGCCGCCGGAGCACATCAGCGATCCCGAGGCGACGAGGTTCTCGTAGTCGATCGGTGTGTCGAGGAGCTCGGTGGGCAGGCAGCCACCGCACGGTCCACCGAGCTGCACCGCCTTGAACTGGCGGCCGGGCAGCATGCCGCCGCCGATGTCGAAGACGACCTGGCGCAGCGTGGCGCCCATGGGCACCTCGATCAGGCCGCCGTTGACGATCTTGCCGGTGAGCGAGAACACCTTGGTTCCTTTGCTCGTCTCGGTACCTATGGCGGTGAACTCCTCGGCGCCATGCAGGATGATCCATGGCACGTTGGCGTAGCTCTCGACGTTGTTGATGCTGGTGGGCTCGCCCCAGAGGCCGTGGGCGACCGTGCGGATGTGGTTGCCGCGGGGCATGCTGCGACGTCCTTCGATGGAGGCCGTGAGCGCCGTCGACTCTCCGCAGACGAAGGCGCTGGCGCCCAGGTTGATGTGGATGTCGAAGGAGAAGCCAGAGCCGAGGATGTCGTCGCCGAGGAGGCCGCGCCCGCGGGCTGTCGCCAGCGCGTGGCGCAGGCGTTCCACCGCGGTCGAGTACTCGTGACGCACGTAGATGTAACCCTCGACGGGGCCGTTGCCGGCGCCGATGGCGAAGGCGGCGATCGTCATGCCTTCGATGACCGCGTGGGGGTTCGCCTCCAGAATAGAGCGGTCCACGAAGGCTCCGGGGTCGCTCTCGTCGCCGTTGCAGATTACGTAGTGTTTCTCACCGCGGTTGGCGCGGCAGGAGCGCCACTTCCTGCCGGTCGGGAAGCCGGCGCCGCCGCGTCCGCGCAGCCCGCTGCGTTCGACGGCGGCGATGACGCCCTCGGGATCGTCGTCGCCGAGGATCCTGGCGAGCGCAGTGTAGCCGCCGTGTGCGAGGTAGTCGTCGATCGAGCGAGGATCGATCTTGCCGTTGAGCGCCAGGATAATGCGCCGCTGCTGCCTGTAGAAGGGGATGTCGGCCGCGAGAGCCAGCGGCTCGCCGCTCTGTGGATGCTTGTAGAGCAGGCGCTCGACGACGCCGTCGCCGACGACGCTGGTCTCGATGATCTCGTCGATGTGCCTGGGCTTGAGGCGCGGGTAGAAGATGCCTTGCGGTCGCACGACGACGATCGGACCCTCCTCACAGAGACCGTGGCAGCCGGTCTCGACGACGGCGACCTTGTCGGTGAGGTCGCGCTCGGCGAGCACTTTCTCGATGGCCTTGCGCAGAGCGACGCGACCGGAGGCGTTGCAGGCCGTGCCGGCGCAGATGCGGATCTCGGTCTTGCCGTCGGCCGCCAGATAGGCCGATCTGTCGGCGGCCCTGGCGAGGGCCTTGTCGATACGGGCTGCGCGGGCGGCGGCGGTCATGCCGCCTCCTCCTGCTTGCGGAGCTTGCTGACGAGTTTGCGCGCCTCCTTGGGCCCGATGCGGCCGAGGGTCTCGTCGTCGCCGAGACGTACGACGGGGGCGAGGGCGCAGGCGCCGACGCAGCTGATCGTCTGCAGGGTGAAGAGGCCGTTCGGCGTGGTACCGCCGACAGGCACCTCGAGTTCCTGGCTCAGAGCCTCAATGACGAGCGGCGCGCCGGCGACGTGACAGGTGGTGCCGATGCAGACGCTGAGGACGTGCTTGCCGACAGGCGTCAGCCGGAAATGCCCGTAGAAGCTGGCGACGCCGAAGACCCGGGAGAAAGGCAGGTTCATCTCGGTCGCGATGTCCTCGAGGGCGACGCGCGGCAGGTAGCCGAAGGCCTCCTGTGTCGCGTAGAAGGTCTCGATGAGCCCGGCGCCGGCGCGGATGCCGGCGATCACGGGGTCGAAGAGCTTCCTGTCGAGCACCGGCTCGAAGCCGACCGGCTTCTCGCCCGGCACGCAGGCCGAGCCGGCGCCGCAGCTCTCACCCGGCAGCGAGGCCAGGGCGGCCGCGCGTTCGGCGGCGATGTCGAAGGGCAGCTCCTCGTGTTTCGGGCAGTAGTCGATCTCGATGCAGTCGACTGGGCATGTGCGCTCGCAGAGCGTGCACGCGTAGCAACGGTAGTCGCCGCCCTTGTTCTTCACGAGGTCGAAGAGTCCGACCCCCTTGCGCTTGTCCACGAGCTCGCGTCGCTCGAAGTCGATGCCCTTCAGCACCTCATAGAGAGCCGAGCCCTTGGGCTCGGGCGGCTGTGGAGCCTTGGTTCCGCGTGCGGTTCGTCTCGCCAACGCGCTCACCTCAGTCCGCGCGCAGGTTGAGGTAGCGGCGCTCCGTAGAGGCTCGCTCCTTGCTCTGCGCGACCTGCTCGAGCTCGGCGAAGGCCTGCTCGACGTTGTGTGGGTAGATGTCGCGGCCGCCCAGTCCGTAGATGAAGGGAAGCACCTGGGGTCGCGGGTCGGAGTCATAGAGCGCCGCGCGTACCTCGAGGAACACAGGGCCGCCCTGCGCGCCGAACGACTCGGCGCGGTCCATGACGCCGACGGCTTTGACGTGCCGCAGCGCCTGAGCGTATGCGGCGTGAGGGAAGGGTCGGAAGGCTCGCACGCGCACCATGCCCGCCTTGACGCCGCGCGCGCGAAGCTTGTCGACGGTCATGCGGGCGGTGCCCGCCGTCGAGCCCACCACGACGATCGCGATCTCGGCGTCCTTGATCCGGTAGGCATCGAGCAGGCCGTACTGCCGGCCGGTGAGCTCGGCGTACTCGTCGGCGACGTCCTGGATTACGCCGAGGGCGCGATCCATGGCGCGATTCTGTGCCACCTTGTGCTCGAAGTACCAGCCGCCGAGGCTGTCGAAGGGGCCCACCGTGACGGGGTTCTTCACGTCGAGCAGCGGGTTGGTGGCCCGGTACGGCCCGACGAAGTCCTGGACCTGCTGCTTGGTCAGCATCCGCAGCGGGCCGATGGCGCCGCTGATCACGTAGCCGTCGTACATGTGCATCGCGGGCAAGCGCACGTCCATGTGCTCGGCGATGCGCACCGACATGATGCAGTTGTCGTAGGCCTCCTGGTGGTTCTCGCCGTAGATCTGGAGCCAGCCGGTGTCGCGGCCGCCCATCGAGTCGCTGTGGTCGCAGTGGATGTTGATGGGGCCTGAGAGGGCGCGGTTGACCGTCGTCATGACGATCGGCAGGCGGTAGGAGGCGGCGATGTAGAGAACCTCCCACATGAGGGCGAAGCCCTGGGAGGAGGTCGCCGTCATGGTGCGCGCTCCGGCGGCCGCCGAGCCGACGACGACGCTCATCGCCGAGTGCTCGGATTCGACGGTCACGAACTCGGTGTCGACCGTGCCGTCCGCCACGTACTGGGCGTAGACCTGGACGACCTCGGTCTGCGGTGTGATGGGGTAGGCGCAGACCACGTCCGGCTCGATCTGCGACATCGCCGCGGCCACGGCGTCGTTGCCGGTGACCGCCAGGATCTCAGCGCCGGTGGAGGCCACGGCTCACTCCTTCTCGTCGATCGTCATGACGATGGCGGCGCTTGGGCACTCCCTGGCGCAGATCCCGCAGCCCTTGCAGTGCGCGAGGTCGAAGGCCACCACCTTGTCGTTCTTCACGATCACGGAGGCGTCCGGGCAGTAGAAGTAGCACAGCATGCAGCCGATGCACTTCTCGCTGTCGACGACCGGGAGGAGCGTGCGCCAGCCGCCGGTCTCGTAGAAGGCGGAGTTGCCCGCCTCGGGGATGCTGGCGCCGAGCTCGTGGCGTTCGGGCCCCCAGGTGGCGATGTGGTTGACGTCCCATTTGGGCCGGGGTGCGGCAGCTTTGCGGGCGCGTGGCTTCCTGGGCCGAGCCGGCTTCTTCGTCCCGGCTTTCCTGTCAACCGTCATTCGGCCTTGACCTCCTCATAGCTGCGCGTCACGGCGGCGATGTTGCCCTCGACGACCGTGGGCGGGAACTTCTTGGAGAATTGCTCGCGCAGCAGGGCGACGACGATGTCGATGTTGAAGAGCCCGGTGATGCGCGTGAGCGCGCCGACCATGGGCGTGTTGGGGATGGGTCGCTTGATGGTCTCCGTGGCGATGCGCGTGGCCGCGACCGTGTAATAGCGGAAGCCCTTGAGCCTGTAGTGCTTGCGCAGCTCGGTCGGGCTCATCTCGCTGTTGATCAGCACGATAGCGTCGTCCGGCGCGCCCTGGGTCACGTCGACGGTGCTCAGGAGTGACGGGTCGAGCACCACCACGATCTGCGGGTGCTCGATGCCGCAGTACACCTGGATGGGCTCGTCGCTGACGCGCGTGAAGGCGACGACAGGCGCCCCCGAGCGCTCTGGTCCGTACTCGGGGAAGGCCTGGAAGAACTTGCCCTCGCCCAGTGCGAGCTCGGCTACCAGCTTGGCTGCGGTCACCGCGCCCTGGCCGCCGCGTCCGTGCCAGCAGATCTCCGTGAGGCCCCCTGCGGGCTTCTGCCCAGCATCACTCCGCGTGGCCATCGTCACGCCTCTCCGCGTCGCACGCTGCGGCGGCCCGTGAGGGCGCGGCTCAGCGTGAGTTCGTCGGCGTATTCGAGATCGCCGCCGACGGGCAGGCCGCTGGCCAGTCGCGTCACGCGGATATGACCGGGCAGGGCGTCGGTGATGTACATGGCGGTCGCCTCGCCGGTCATCGTCGGGTTGGTGGCGAGAATGACCTCCTCGACGGCGCTGTCGGTGCGCTCCAGGAGCTCGGTGATGCGGAGGTCGGCGGGCTCGACGCCGTCGAGCGGGCTCAGGGCTCCGCCAAGCACATGGTAGAGGCCGCGGAACTCGCGCGTGCGCTCGATCGTCACGATGTCGAACGGCTGCTCGACGACGCAGATCACCTTGGGGTCGCGCCGCGTGTCGGCGCAGATCGTGCACAGGTCGCCCTCGGCGAGGTTGAAGCAGCGCCGGCAGAAGCCGATGCGCTCCTTGACGTCGGTGATCGCCGCCGCCAGCGGCAGGACATCCTTGGGCTGCTGCCTCAGGATGTGGAAGGTCAGCCGCTGGGCCGTGCGGGGTCCGATGCCAGGGAGCTTCGCCAGCTCGGTGATCAGCCTCTCGACAGCAGGTGAGTACATCCGGACGTCCCTTGTGAAAACATGCACAAACTCACACTCGATGTGCAGTTCATGCACGCGAATGCAGCGACTTTCAGGCGCGGTATCTCATTGTATCTGCTTTCTGTCGCGGGCGACAATGAGGCCTCGTGCGCGGTGGTGCGGGGGGTTGCAGCGGGCGCTTTGGATCTTCGGAGACGCGTCGGCGACGGAGCTCGGCGCAACGGTGTCGCAAGCTGGGGCGCATCACTCCGCTCTGCACGGAGCGTGATCGCACCGTATCTCGCTGGCTGTGGGGAGTCTGATGCCCGGGCGGCCTCTCAGGCCGTGGCCGGCCGGGCGCTGAGAGCCGTGGCTCTCAGAAGAGGCCGGGAATGTTGGGGAGCTGGAGGCCGGAGGTGGCGCCGCCCATCTTGCTGGCGGCGAGATCCTGCGCCGCGCGCAGCGCCTCGTTGGTGGCCGCGACGACCAGGTCCTGGAGCATCTCGACGTCGTCGGGGTCGACGGCCTCGGGCGCGATGATGACGTCCTTGACCTCGAGCGACCCGGTGATGACCACGCTGACGATGCCGCCCCCGGCGGTGGCTGTGACGGTCTCGGTGGCGAGCTCCGCCTGAGCCTTGGCCATCTTGGCCTGCATCTCCTGGAGCTGCTTCATCATTTTCCTGTTGTACTGAGGGTTGGCCACGAGAGTGTCTCCTTAGGAATCGCCGGGCAGCTCTTCGGCGTCGAAGGTGCCCTTCGCCTTGTTGATGAGATCGGTGAAGTCGAGCGCCGGGGCGGGTGCCTCGGCCTCGTCCTGCGGCCGCTCCGGAGCGGCCGCGGCCGCTAGCTCGAAGGCGGGTGCGAGCGGGGCGCCCAGGACGACGGCGATGGCGCCGCTCAGGAGCTCGGCGTTGCCCGCCTCCCTGGCGCGGGCCAGCGCGAAATTGGAGGGGACGACGACGGTGAGGACGTCGCCGCTGAGACCGGTGGGGCGTGCGTCACGGAGCATTGCGTACAGGCTCACGCTGCTCGATTGGACGCGCTGCAGGATGAGCTCCCAGGCGCGCTTGACGCGGTCGAGGCCGAGGTCGGGCGCCGTCTCCACAGAGGCGCTGGCGGCCGGCGCCGGCTGCGCCGTGGCCTGCGCCGCGAGGCGCGCCGTCTCCTCGCCGGTGAGCGCGGCTTCGAGGCGGCGCAAGCGCTCCTCGAGGGCGGCCGCGGAATGGTCGAGGTGGGGCCGAGTGACCTTGACGAGAGCCAGCTCGAGCTGCAGGCGCGGGTCGAGGCCGTCGCGGATCTCGCGCTGCGCCTCGCCGAGCAGCTCGATGAAGAAGACGACCTCGCGAGGCGCCAGATTGTTGGCCTGCGGCAGCAGGCGCTCGAGGAGCTGGTCGTCGAGCTCGACGGTGTGCGCCAGGGCGCGCAGGGCGGCCTCGTCGCGGGCCGAGTCCTCGAGGTGCTGCAGGAGGAAGAGCTGGCGCAGGTGGCGCAGCAGGTCGCGGATGAGCTGGGAGTAGTCGACCCCGTCGTTGGCGAGCCGTTGAACGAACTGCAGGGCCTCGGCGCTGTGCCGCTCCGTGACGACGTCGACGATCTCGAAGAGGAGGTCGGTATCGGTGACGCCGAGGGCTTCGAGCACATCCGCCGGCTTGATAGAGCCGTCCGCGTAGGTGATGAGCTTCTCGAGGGTGCCGATGGCGTCGCGGAACCCACCCTGCGAGTGGCGCGCGATCTCGGCGAGCGCCGCCTCGGAGATGTCGATGGCTGCGCGGCCGCGCTGGTCGTCGGGGAGGGCGTTCTCGCGTTCGACGATCGTCGCCAGTAGACAGGTGATGTCGCGCACGTGCGGCCGCCGGAAGTCGAAGCGCTGGCAGCGCGAGACGATCGTCTCGGGAATCTTGTGCGGCTCGGTCGTGGCCAGCACGAAGATCACGTTGGCGGGCGGCTCCTCAAGGGTCTTGAGCAAGGCGTTGAAGGCCTCGCGGGTGAGCATGTGAACCTCGTCGATGATGTAGACCTTGAAGCGGCCGTCGACGGGCGCGAAGGCGATCTTGTCGCGCAGCTCGCGGACGTCGTCGATGCTGCGGTTGGAGGCGGCATCCATCTCGACCACGTCGAGGGAGACGCTGTCGGCGATGGCTATGCAATGCCGACAGACGCCGCAGGGAGCGGCGGTGGGGGTCTCGCGCGGCTCGTCTTCCGGCCCGATGCAGTTGAGCGCCTTGGCGAGGATGCGGGCCGTGCTGGTCTTGCCCGTGCCGCGAGGCCCTGCGAACACGTAGGCGTGCGCCACGGCGTTGGCCTCGACCGCGTTGCGCAGTGTGCGGGCAACATGGTCCTGGCCGACGAGCTCGGCGAAGGTCTGCGGGCGGTATGCACGGTAGAGGGAGCGCTTCATGGAGAGGCTAGTTTATCCCGCTGGAGGAGTGGGGAAAAACGGCCGCGCACCCGCCGTCGAAACACATCCTCCGAGCGTCCTCGCCGGGCGCAAGCTCCGGTCAGGCGACCCTGCGGCACATGGAATGGCCTGCTTACCGCTGCTTCCTCCCGGACCTGACGGGGTTCGCGGGGTTCCATTGCGCAGGACCCGACCTTCAACGCCGCACACCGGCTGACAGCCTCGCGGGACGGCTCCTCGGGCGGGGATTCAGCCCCGCTGTAGCGGATTGCGGGTACAGGGCACCGCTAGCTCCCCGCCTAGCGCGACCAGTTGCGGATGGTACGCTGCGGCCGGGCAGGACGCAAGCGTGCGTGCCTCAGAGCCGGAGCACAACCTTGTGCAGCTCCGGCTCGTCGCCGGGACGAATGTCGAAGCCGAGCTCCCGGGAGAAGGCGATCATCCGCGGGTTGGCCGCCAGTACGTGGCCATAGATCTCGCGCACGTGCCTATCGCGGGCGGCCTCGATGAGAGCCCCCATGAGCCTGGAACCGATGCCGCGACGCTGGTACTCGTCGCGTACCACGACGGCGAACTCGCCCCCCTCGGAGTCGGCCGTCTCGATGCCCAGCCGGGCGACGCCGAGCATCGTCTCTTTGCGCTTGCCCTTGCCCGGGCGGATGGCGCAGAGGGCGATCTCACGGTCGTAGTCGATGTGGCAATAGCGCATGAGCATCGACTTGGTGACCTCGCGTACCGGGCCCAGGAAGCGATACTCGATCGTCTCGGGTGAGAAGGACTCGACCATCTCCGACCAGATCGGCTCGTCCTCGGGGCGGATCGAGCGGATGAAGGCCTTCTCGCCGTTGATGGGGATCTCCCAGCGGTACTTGCTCGGGTACATGGAGATCATGAGATGCGAGCCCGGCAGCGTGATCTTGCGCACGTCCTTGGGCTCGATAACGATGCGCGCGTCGAGAGCGCTGATGCCGTCGGCGCGCACCTGCAGCGGGTTCACGTCCATCTCGAGGATCTCGGGGAAGTCGACGAGGAGGTAGCTCACCTTGACGAGCGCCTCCTCGAGGGCGCGCATGTTGACGGCCTCCTTGCCGCGGTAGCCGCCGAGCAGACGTGAGACCTTGGTGCGCTGGATGAGCGAGTGGGCGAGAGCCTGGTTGAGCGGCGGGAAGTCGATCGCGACGTCCCGGTAGAGCTCGACGCCGGTGCCGCCCATGCCGAACATGAGCGCCGGGCCGAAGGTGGGGTCGTTCTTCGAGCCGACGATGACCTCGTAGCCGCCGCGGCTCATGGCCTGTACGGCGACGCCGACGATGGCGGCGTCGGGCGCGACCTTTTTCACGTTGTCGACGATCTTCTTGAACTGGGCGGCGGCGTCGGCCGCGGAACGCACGTTGAGGGCGATGCCGCCGACGTCGCTCTTGTGGGTGATGTCGTGGCTGAGGATCTTGATGGCCACGGGGAAGCCGATGTCCTCGGCGGCCTTGGCGCACTCTTCGGCGGTGGTGGCGACGACCGTCTTGACCGCCGGGATCTCGTAGGCTTCGAGCACGGCCTTCGCCTCGGGCTCGCTGAGGATGCTGCGCTCGTCGCGCGCGACCTCGAGGAAGATGCGCTTGACGGCCTCGCGATCGGGCTTGAAGTCGGTGAGGATGTCGGCGGGTGTCTCGTAGATGCTGGCGAGGTTGCGGGTGTACTGGTACATGTACATGTACGAGCGCACCGCGTCCTCAGGAGTGCTGAACATCGGCACGTGAGCGCCGCGCAGGATGTCGATGCCCTCCGCTACCTTGGTCACACCCATGAAGGACGTGAGCAGCGGCTTGAGCTGGTGCGACCGGGCTACGTCGATCAGAGCTTTGGCGGTGCCAGTGGGGTCGCTCATGGCCTGCGGGGTCAGGATCGCGAGGACGCCGTCGCAGGCGGGGTCGTCCATGAGGGCCTGCGCCGCGGCGGCGTAGCGGGTGGCGTCGGCGTCTCCGCCGACGTCGACGGGGTTGCCGCGGGCCGCGAACCCGGGGAGGCACTCCTTGAGCTTCTTGTCGGTCGCCTTGGAGATGTCGGCGAGCTCGCCGTTCAGGTTGAGCAGGCAGTCGCTGGCCATCACCCCCGGGCCGCCGGCGTTGGTGACGATGCCCAGCCGGGGGCCGCGCGGGCTGCTAACGCGGCTGAGGGCCTCGCTGGCGTCGAATAGGTCATCGATCTCGGGGACCCGCACGACGCCGGCGCGGCGGAAGAGGGCGCTGTAGAGGGTGTCGTCGCCGGCGATGGCGCCGGTGTGGGAGGCGGCGGCCTGGGCGCTGCGCGCCCAGCAGCCGCTCTTGACGACGATGATCGGCTTGCTCCTGGCGAAGTGGCGCGCCGCGCTCATGAACTTGCGCGCATCGGTGATCGACTCGATGTAGAGGATGATGCTGCTCGTGCAGGTGTCGGTGCCGAAGTAGTCGATGAGGTCGCCGAAGTCGACGTCGGCCATCGAGCCGACGCTCACGAAGGCCGAGAAGCCGACCTGGGTGGCGGCCGCCCAGTCGAGGATGGCAGTGCCCAGGGCGCCCGACTGGCTGAGAAAGGCGATGCGGCCGGCGGGCGGGATGGCGTGCGCAAAGGTGACGTTGAGGTTGAGGCTGGGGCGGATGAAGCCGAGGCAGTTGGGCCCGACGATGCGTACGCCGTACGACTTGGCGATGGTGACGACCTCCTGCTCGAGCCTGCGGCCGGCAGGGCCGATCTCCTTGAAGCCCGCGGTGATGATGACGGCGCCGCCGACGCCGGCCTCGCCGCACTCGCGGATCGTCTGCGGCACCGTCTTGGCGGGAACGGCGATCACGGCCAGGTCGATCTTGCGTGGCACCTGGCCGATCGAGGCGTAGGCCTGGATCCCCTGCACGGACGGGGAGGTGATGTTCACCGGAAAGACGACCCCGTTGTACTGGGCGCCGATGAGGTTACGAAGGAGGATGTAGCCGACCGACCCCTTCCTGTTCGAGGCGCCGATGACGGCGATGCTCCGCGGATTGAAGAGCTTGTCGAGGTTACGTGTGCTCATCTCTGTCACTCGCCCCCTGTGATCGCTTCGCACGGCCTTATGCCAATCGTTACTCTACGTCGTGTGCCGCTGAGGTTCCATCCTCGGGCGCTTGGGTCGGGATGGAGACCGTCTCCCGGGCGGCAGGCTGGAGGCCGCAGAGGCTCGGAAGGCGGAAAGCAAGGGAGGCGGTGGTGGGCGATGTTGGGTTTGAACCAACGACCTCCCGCGTGTGAGGCGGGCGCTCTCCCACTGAGCTAATCGCCCGAGGCCGCGGACGCGAGAGACGCGTCGCGGAGCGCAGAGAATACCATAGCCCCGCCGGGCGGGGAAGAAAGCGGACGGCGTGCAGCGAGGCTCCGGAGCCTGGCGCACGCGGTCGCCGGCGCTGCCTTCGAGGGCGTGGCCGCTCTGGTCCCGAGACGCGCGAAGGGCGGCCCCTGGAGGCCGCCCTTCGCGCGTTCGAACGTGTCACGCCCTTTAGATCTTGCGGACGTTGCTCGCCTGCATCTTGCCGTTCTGGCCCTGCGTGACGTCGAACGTAACGTGGTCCCCCTCGTCGAGGGTCCTGAAGCCCTCGGCCTGGATCTCACGGAAGTGAACGAACAGGTCGTCACCATCCTCGCGCGAGATGAAGCCGTAGCCCTTCGCCGCGTTGAACCACTTGACGATACCTTCTGCCATTTGACGCATCCTTTTCCGCCCCGCAGGGGCATTAACGACGCGACGCGACCTCCTGTGCTCCTGCCGGAGCAGCGCCGGCGGAGAAGCTCATGGTCACGCCGCCAACCCGCGGACCACATTCTGGCCCGTACGGCACAGTGTAAACGAATCCGCAAGAAAAGTCGCGCATTTCGTCGTCAAGTCACTGTCTTCCGCCGAACGTCAGGTGGTCGTGCGGGCTGAAACGGGTCGCTCGGCCCGCGTGGCCGTAGCGCGCGGCGCGCTGCCGCTCGCTCACGTTCTCGTGCGCGTCGTACTTGTGAGGCGGCTCCGGGGGCGGGGTTACGAGGTGGCCCCCGGGGCGGGGGATGCCGGCGGGGCTTCGCCGGCCGGCGCCTCCCCGCCGCCGGCCACCACCCGCAGCCCGCCGCCGGCTACCACTCGCAGCCCACCGCCGGCGCGGCTGTGCAGGCCGCTGTCGCGATGCCCGGCGCCCTCCCACCACCAGCGCCCGGAGCGGGCGTCCTCGCCGGGCGCGACGGCCCGCGTGCACGGTGCGCAGACGATGCTCGGGAAGCCCTGGTCGTGGAGGGGGTTATACGGGATGTCGTGCGCGCGTACGTAGTCGTGCACGCGCTCCTCGCTCCAGGCGGCCAGGGGATTGATCGTGATGAGGCTTGCCGCCTCGTCCCACTCGACTTCCGCGATGTGCCAGCGCATCGGGCTCTGGCCGCTGCGCAGGCCGCAGACCCAGGCGTCCAGCTCACGCTGGGCGCGTCGCAGCGGCCGCACCTTACGGACCTCGCAACAGCGCTTGCGCAGGTCGATGCTCTCGCGGAACAGATTGACGCCGTGGTGGTCGACCATCTCCTCGACGTCCTCCGGAGAGGGGAAGAACGTGTGAATGGTGATCCCGTAGCGCCGGGACGTGCGGTCGATCAGGTCGTAGGTCTCGGGGAAGAGCCGCCCGGTGTCGAGCGTGAAGATGGGGATGTCGAGGCCGGCTTCGGCGATCAACGCCGTCAGCACCTGATCTTCGAGGCCGAGGGAGGAGGCGAAGGCGACGCATCCTGGGAAGCGGGCGGCAGTCTCGGCCAGGATCTCTTCGGCCGGGGCGCCCGCGAGTTCGGCGAGCAGGGTGTTCACGGCGTCCGGCGTGGTCATCAGGTCACCTCAGTGGGTCAGCGGGTCGGCGGGCGGTGGGTCAGCGGGTCAGCGGGTCAGCGGGTGGTGGGTCAGTGGATCGGCGGGTCGTGTGGCGGCAGGCCGCGGCCCTGAGATTCTCGCACGAAACGCACATGCAGGAAACAGCGCGGCATGCATTGTGAACGGGCTCCGTGGGTGGACGTATCGGCAGGCGCCGAATCGGGCGCTCGTGTCGGTGAGGGCTGCGGCCACCGGGCACGCCCGGTGCCGGTTCGCCTTGAGTCACGCTAGCAGACGAATCGTGTCGACGCACGTGGGAGGGAGGCATCCTGTCGTGCAGCCGTTGCCGTGAAGGCGCAGGCAGATCCCGGCGCCGTGCCGGGTGAGGCGTACGGTGCGATGATTCATGAGGGCCCCTCCTCCGGTTCTAGGCCTCCTACTGACGTGCACTCGAACGCTGTCTTGCGCAGCTTTGGGGCCGGAGGGTGGTGACAGGTAGACTGAGCGCATGGCTCTTGAGCTGACATCTCAGCGTGCTCTTGTCTTCCGAATCACGCATATTGAGAACGTGTCCTGGATTCTCGATCACGGTCTTCACTGTGCTTCTTCTGCGGTCAAAGACCCGAACTTCCGTCGGATTGGTGACCCAGACTTGATTGAGAAGCGCGAGAGACGAGAGATTCCCATCAAGCCGTTCGGAACGCTCAGCGACTACGTCGCCTTCTACTTCACACCCCACTCGCCAATGCTGCTCAAGATCACAAGCGGTCACGGCGGTATCAAGCGTGTTTCAGCCAGCGACATCGTCGTGATGGTCAGTTCGCTGCATGTCTTTAAGGAGCAGGGGATCCCGTTCCTTTTTACGGACTCGCACGCGTACCTTTGCGACGCACGCTTCTTCGAGGACCTCGCCGACTTGACAGCGGTTGACTGGCCGCTGATTCGTTCGCGCAACTTCAAATACTCGTCAGATGACCCTGGCAGGAAGCAGAGGTACGAGGCGGAAGTCCTGGTGCATCGTCACGTGCCGCTGTCGGCGCTCATGGCAGTAGTCTGTCGGAGCGAGAAGGAATGTGAGACAATCCAAGAGCAGGTGAGCCAACGCAATCTGGGCCTGAAAGTGGCGGTACGTCGGGGCTGGTACTTCTGATGCTCGAATTCACAACAGGCAACCTCCTCGAGGCTCATGTTGACGCGCTTGTGAATACCGTCAACGAAGTCGGCGTGATGGGCAAGGGCATGGCGCTCCAGTTCCGTGAGGCGTTCCCCGTGAGTTCGCGCGAGTACATCACTGCCGCGCGACACCAGCAGGTTCGCGTTGGGCGCGTCCTGGTCACTCGGCACCAGTCCCTCAATGGGCCACGCTGGATCATCCACTTCCCAACGAAGCGACATTGGCGTCATCCGTCTCGGCTGGAGTGGGTGGAGGAGGGGCTCCAGGATCTCGTTCGAGTGGTCCAGCAGGAAGGCATCCGGTCAATTGCCTTGCCCCCTCTCGGCTGCGGTAACGGGGGCCTGAACTGGTCTGAAGTAAGAGACTTGATCGAAGCCGCTTTCCGTGATGTCTTCGACGTCCGCGTCGTTGTCTACGAGCCAAGTCCAGCATTCAGCACCGCTCCGAAGACTCGAGGCGTTGACAAACTTACGCCATCACGGGCGTTGATCGCTGAGCTGGTTCGGCAGTACTCAATCCTCGGGCTCGGTTGCACGAACCTTGAGGTGCACAAGCTGGCGTGGTTTCTCCAGCGGGCAATCAGGGCCTGCGGTCTCAACGACCCCACGAAGCTTCGGTTCACGGCGAATTACTACGGCCCATACGCAGATGATCTTCGACACCTCCTAGACAAGCTGGATGGCAGCTACCTGCACTGCAATCGGCGACTCAGCGAGGCAGGACCGGACGAACCAATCTACTTTGTCGGTGCGAAACGAGAGGCAGTCTCCAGATACCTTGCAGGTAATGAGGCTCGGGATTACCTGCCCGCTCTTGACGTAACGACGCGCATCATTGATGGTTTTGAATCGCCTCTTGGTATGGAGTTGTTAGCCACTGTTGACTGGCTCCTATTCGAAGAGAGCTGTGAACCTGCTGTGCCAGTACTGAAGGCGGCTCTTGCATCGTGGCCAGGTGGCGCTAAAGCAGGCGAACGGAAGCTGCGCTTATTCGATGATCGACGACTGAAGCTAGCAATCGGGCGATTGGCGGATTCGCCGCTCGCCGATCCGGCACGTCTTTGCTGAAGAATCACTAGAAGGCACTCATATATGTCGTTAGGGCTTACGTCCTAGTACGCAGTTTGATTGCAGATCACAAACCTCGCCTCGTCTATTGTCTTGAGCCATGGATACACTACTTTCTGGGCACAGCCATCAAGGACTCAGTAACGACGTTGTCGCGCGTGTGCCGGCGATGCTCATCGAGTCCTAGGACGCCGAAGAGGTGATGCCCCGGCTCATAGCGAGCTGAGTCGAGAATCTATGGATGGAGCTGGGCTTCGCAACCGGCTCGACGTACGCGGCCTGAACGATGCAAATCCCGTTTCTTGAATTCTCCATTATTGGGCTTGCGCACGGAGGGGCAGGCAGGTGCGCGCGAGTCATTCGCTATGGTTCGGCCCGTATCTCTTACCGCCAAGCACGACGAAGGCCACAGGATAGTTCGTCGGACTGCGAGAACTTCGCGTGCATCACATACAATTCTCTTATGGACCTCATCAAGTCAGGGCAGCGTGTGGCGGACCACGGAGAGGTGTTCACTCCCGCGTGGATGGTCGATGCGATGCTGGATCTCATCAAAGGCGAGACCGAACGGATCGACTCGCGCTTCTTGGAGCCAGCGTGTGGAAGCGGCAATTTCCTCGTTCGCATCCTGCAGCGCAAGCTCGCTGCGGTGGAGCTGAAATACAGACAATCTGAATTCGAGAAGCGCCACTTCGCCCTTCTTGCCTTGATGTGCTGCTACGGGATCGAGCTTCTGGCAGACAATATCGCTGAGTGTCGCGCAAACATGCTAGAGGTCTTGGCTGAGTATCTGAGCCTTGATGAGTCGGATGACGCCTATCGAGCCGCCTCCTACGTGCTGTCACAGAACCTCGTCCACGGTGACGCCCTGACGATGCGTACGAGTGATGATCGGCCGATTACATTCGCCGAGTGGGGCTATCTGGGGAAAGGCAGATTCCAACGGCGTGACTTCCGCTTCGACACCTTGGCTCAGATGTCCGCCTTCGGTGAGGAGGGCACGCTCTTTGCGCATCTCGGCAAACACGAGGTGTTCACGCCGGCCAAGACATACCCACCGATGACAGCGAGCCAGCTGGCGCACGTGGATCTCCGCGATACTCGAGAGGGAGTTGTATGAACGGCAAGGCAGGCTTCTCGCTTCGCGGACGCAATCCAGACGTATTGACGTGTATCGCGAACCTCTCCAGCGACGAGGTATTCACCCCACCGGAGCTTGCCAACAGGATGCTGGACGACCTCGCCGAGTCATGGTCAGTCAGCAACAACGGCGCAAGCATATGGGCAGACTGCTCGGTGAGATTCCTCGATCCTTGCACCAAGTCGGGTGTGTTCCTTCGTGAAATCACTCGCCGTCTCACGAACGGGTTGGCTGATGAGATACCGGACCTCGAAGAGCGGGTTGATCACATCCTGACTAAGCAGGTTCACGGCGTCGCCATTACGAATCTTACTAGCCTACTGGCTCGCCGAAGTTTGTATTGCTCCAAGTACGCCAGAGGCGAGCACTCTATCGCCAAGTCGTTTACGAACGACCACGGCAACATCTGGTTTGAGCGCACAGAGCACACATGGGTTGACGGCAGATGCCGGTATTGTGGCGCGAGTAAAAAGACTCTCGGCCGGGGTGAGGATCTTGAAAGCCATGCGTACGCGTTTGTCCACGCTGAGGACATCAGCGCACGAATCGCCGAGCTGTTTGGAGGGAGCATGCAGTTCGATGTGATCATTGGGAACCCACCGTATCAATTGGGCGATGGTGGGTTCGGCGCAAGCGCTGTTCCTATCTATCACAAGTTCGTGGAGCAGGCCAAGAACCTGAATCCGCGTTTTCTGACGATGGTCATCCCTGCACGCTGGTTCTTCGGTGGCCGGGGTTTGGATAGATTCCGGAAGGAGATGCTGGCAGACAATCGACTTCGCAAGCTGGTTGACTATCCGGATAGCCGAACTGTGTTCCAGGGGGTAGATGTGGCTGGCGGTATCTGCTACTTCCTATGGGACCGTGACAACCCTGGCGAATGTGAGGTGGCCTCCTACCGCTTGCCCGACGAGCCTTGTACCGTCAAGCGGCCATTGCTCGAGCCTGGTGCCGATGTCTTCATCCGCTTCAACGAAGGCCTTTCAGTCGTGAAGAAGGTCATGCATGTGGAGACGGGGGCTCAAAGAATCACCCTGCCGGACGGTAGGAGGTTCGACACACAGGTTAGTTCGCAAAAGCCATTCGGACTTCGGACCTACTTTCGAGGGACAGAGTCGAAACAAGACGACTCGGATGTAGTGGTCCTGCAGAGTGGCGGCAGAGGCTACGCGCCTAGGTCATCGATATCTGTCGGCCTTGAGCTAATCGACAAGTGGAAGGTATTTACGTCCAAGTCGTCCGCCGAGCATGCCGGCCAAGCAGACAAGTCCGGCATGCGGAAGGTGCTGTCTTTGTCCGGACTGCTGCCACCTGGTTCTGTCGTTACTGAGACCTATATCCTGCTCGGGTGCTACGACACGAAGCAAGAAGCCGAGAACTGCTTGTCGTACGTTGTCACAAAGTTCTTTCGCTTCTTAGTTGCGACGCGCTCATCAGGGCAAGACCTGCCGCGTTCCGCGTACTCCTTCGTTCCGCTTCAAGACTTTACGAAGCCCTGGGACGACGCTGCGCTCTACGCCAAGTACGGACTTACGTCAGACGAGATCCAGTTCATTGAGTCGACGATTCGACCGATGGACTTTGAGCTTGATGGCTAGGCCTATTGAGGAGATTCTTGCGTCCAAACCGGACGCCCGTCCGCGCATCTACGCCTACTCAATCGACGACAAGGCACACGAGGGGCTGCTCAAGGTTGGTCAGACGACACGCGATGTGAAGCGACGCGTCGCTGAACAGATGAAGACAGCCGTCATCAAGAACTACGAAATTGAGCTAGATGAGTCTGCTGAGCGAGATGATGGCACCATCTTCTCCGATCATGATGTTCGCGATGTGCTGATTCAGAAGGGCTTCGAGAACACTGAGCTGGAGTGGATGCGGTGCTCGGTTGCTGATGTGCTGACTGTGATCACTGAGCTCCGCACGGGTCAATCGTTCACCGGCACACATCATGAGACGTTCGCAATGCGCCGGGAGCAAGCCGAGGCTGTGAACAAGACGCATGCCTACTTCCATTCGATCTGGAAGGAGGACATGCACGCAGTGCCGCGCTTCCTTTGGAACGCGAAGATGCGCTTCGGTAAGACTTTCACTGCGTACCAGCTGGCCAAGAAGCTTGGCGCTCTGCGGGTACTGGTGGTGACCTTCAAGCCGGCAGTCGAGGATGCGTGGCAGACAGACCTCGAATCTCACGTGGACTTCGATGGTTGGCAGTACCTTTCGCGCAACTCGGATGCCGATCCCACTACGATTGACCCTAAGAAGCCCGTGGTCTATTTCGGTTCCTTCCAAGACCTTCTTGGTCGCGATGAAGTGGGGAACATTAAGCCCAAGAATGAGTGGCTCCATGAGGTCCAGTGGGACTTGGTGATCTTCGACGAGTATCACTTCGGTGCATGGAGAGAGACGGCGCAGGAGCTCTTCGAGGGCGAAGACGATGTGGTCATCAAGAAGGAGCGCAAGCTTGAGTATGCTGCTGATCTGGCGAAGGTGAACGACGAACTCGCTGTGCTCTCTGGGAACGAGACTGAATTCCTCCCGATCACCGCCAAAGCGTATCTCTACCTCTCGGGCACGCCGTTCAGGGCACTGGCTACCGGCGAGTTCATCGAGGAGCAGATCTTCAACTGGACGTACACCGATGAACAGCGCGCAAAGCAGGAGTTCGCGGCTCAGAACCCCGGCAAGAGGAATCCCTATGGCGCGTTGCCACAGCTGCGTCTGCTCACCTATCAGATGCCGGACGAGCTCCTGGCGATTGCGAGCGCCGGAGAGTTCGATGAGTTTGATCTCAACGAGTTTTTCGCTGCGTCTGGCACGGGTCAAGATGCCCACTTCAAGCACAAGGCTGACGTACAGAAGTGGCTGGACATCATCCGGGGCTCCTACGCACCGGCAGCGGTTGAAAGTCTAAAGACCGGCACACGGCCGCCGTTTCCATACTCGGACGTGCGCCTTCTGCCATATCTGCAGCACTCGTTCTGGTTCTTGCCGAACGTTGCTGCCTGCCATGCCATGGCCAACCTGCTGGCGGAGAAGCACAACACGTTTTGGCGGGAGTACAAGGTCGTCGTTGCGGCTGGCGCATCGGCGGGCATCGGCCTTGATGCTCTGCCGCCCGTACGCTCGGCAATCGGGAGTGGATTCGAGACGAAGACTGTTACTCTCTCCTGCGGCAAGCTGACGACGGGCGTGACTGTGCCGCAATGGTCCTCAATCCTGATGCTCCGGAATCTGAAGTCTCCTGAAACGTACTTTCAAGCCGCATTCAGGGTGCAGTCGCCATGGTTTATCAGGAATCCCAACGGTGATGATCCGAATGAAGAAGAAGTCCTCAAGCCGGTCTGCTTTGTCTTTGATTTCGCACCCACACGCGCGCTACGGCAACTGTCTGAATACGGAATAGGGCTCTCGCCGAACGAGCCGAACCCGGAGAATGCTGTCAAGGATCTCGTATCGTTCCTGCCTGTGCTGGCTTACGACGGCGCCAATATGACCCAGGTTGACGCGGGAGGAATCCTTGACATCGCGATGGCCGGCACTTCGGCAACCCTCCTGGCTCGCAAGTGGGAGTCCGCGTTGCTCGTCAACGTGGACAACGACACTCTGCGTCGCATCTTGGACAACCCGGAGGCCATGGCCGCTCTTGAGCGCATCGAAGGGTGGCGTGCGCTGGGCGACAACGTCATCGATACGATTATCAACAAGAGCGAGAAGCTGAGAGAGCTCAAGAACAAGGCCAAGGACGCCAGCCTGACGCCCAAGGAGAAGAAGCAACTGACCGAGGTGGAGAAGGAGTACAAGTCCAAGCGCAAGCTTGTTCAGGAGAAGCTGATCAAGTTTACTACTCGCATCCCGGCCTTCATGTATCTGACCGACTTCCGCGAGAACACGCTGCAAGACGTCATCACGAAGTTGGAACCGGACCTATTCTTGGCGGTCACCGGGCTGACGGTTCAAGACTTCCATCTGCTTGTGCGCCTGCGGGTGTTCAACACGGAGCAGATGAACCAGACCGTTTTCGCCTTCCGCCGTTACGAAGACGCTTCGCTTCGATACACGGGTATCGAGAGCCATCCGGGGCTGACGCACTACGGTCTCTACGACACCGTTGTGGCGCGGGAAGAGAGCGTGGCGTCGGCTTAGCTTGCGGTCTCTAAGGGAGTCGATACGGAGCAACGTTTCACATGCGCTTCACGACCGCGGCGCGCATGATCGCCGCGCTCGCCGAGGCCCGTGAGCAGGCGACGTTCTCTCGCCGGCTGCTCACCTACAGACGGCCCAGCTTGCTGATCGTCGACGAGGTCGGCCTCCTGCCCCTGGGCACCTCCCAGGCGGCGCACCTCTTCGAGGTCGTCAGCTGCCGCTGCGAGCAGGGATCGATCGTGCTCACCAGCAACAAGAGCTTCGGCGAATGGGCCGAGGTCTTCTCGGGCGACAGCGTGATCGCCACGGCGATCCTCGACCGCCTGCTGCACCACAACCACGTGATCAACATCCGCGGCGAGAGCTACCGACTCAAGGACAAACGTAAGACCGGCGTCGTCAAGACGAAGGGAGGCTGATGCTACGAACTTGATGAGGGGGTCCACTTTGGACCGTCATTGACAACATACACCCCAGAGCAGAACGGCATGACCCGAACGCTTCTTCCGCAGTCTCAAGGAGGAGTGTGTCTGGCAGCGCAACTTCGCCGGCATCGTCGAGGCACGAGCGGCGATCAGCAAGTGGATCCGCTGGCACAACGAGCGTCGTCCCCATCAGGCGCTCGGCTACATGAGCCCGCATCAGCACAGGGCTCAGCAACTACAGGCGGTGGCTTGAGATGAGGGGAGCACTACACGGGCTCGCTATCTGAGAGGCCAGCCGTCCCCGACGTCCGGGACGGAGTCCGACAAGACCGCGATCTCTGTCGCCTTCATAACGCGGTGAGCTGAGTAGTTCAACTCAAACGCGCGTCGGCGCCGGTCTCTATACAACTCGCTGACTTGTGGCACGTTATCGTAAGTGAGCACCCAAGAGCTGTCTTCAATGTTGTTCAGGACGCGTGCCAGATTCTCGTGGTCTCTTGGCTGAAAGGCGTTCATGTACAGGGAGCCAGCTTTCTCGAAGTAGGGCGGATCGGCATAGATGAAGGTGTCGGACTTGTCCGCGTACTCGCGGATGGTCTCGAGCCCGTCTTGGCAGGTTACGGTGATGCAATCCTTATACAAACTGAGAATCCTAATCCGCTCCCGTAGCGCATCTCTGTTGAAGCGTGCGTCGATCTTGTAGTTGCCTGTCTGGTCGAGTCCGCCGATTGGACCGCCATTCAGAACGCCAGAGCGGTTTGTCCGATTAAGGTAGAAGGTGGCAAAACCAAGAGTCGCCATATTGGTGACATCGCCGATCGCGTAGATTGTCCGTTGGCGTCGCCATTCATTGACATCAAGACTCACGTTGTCTATCCGCTCCATCAAAAAGTCGGGCTCGTCCACAATCGTCCGCCAGAAGGCGTAAATCGCCGGGTCGAGATCGTTGATTACCACTCTGCTGACCTGGCCGGTCACGAGCAGCGCTAATCCGGCACCAGCGCCGCCCGCGTAAGGCTCAACGTATGTGCAGCCGGCGAGGCCGCTGTCTCTGATCGTCTTGCGCAATCTTGCGTAGAGCGCCACTTTTCCGCCTGGATACCTGAGCGGTGAGACGTGCGGACGTCGAGTCATCGCGGTGCTCGCGGCTTCATTAGGTAGCGCATGATCGAGTCGATCGAGTCCCACATCGCAATGACTTCGCTGGAGTCGACCATGAAGTGGTGGTTGTGGTTTATGGCGTCGAGAGCGTCTTTGGTGGTTACATACATGATTTTGCCGGTTCGAATGCTCTCGATACACTGGATTAGATGATTCGGTCCGTTCTTCTTGACGTACTTCAGCAGCCACAATAGGGCTTGCCTGAGCTGCACTCGACCGCTGGGGTTGCGGATCTCGGCATTGATGTCGATCGAGCTGGCCTCTGCGAACGCCTTGATGGACTTCTCGAGCGATGCTCGTAGAGCTAAGAAGGCGATGTTGGGGAACCGCTGCACGTCAAGCGCTGACAACTCGGCCAGCAGATACTTGAGCGCAGTCGGGTAGCTGGGGGGCGCCTTCACCTGGCTGATGTCCAGGAATTTGTGCGGCTTGAACCGAGGAGGCTTAGCGGTCGTCGGATCGGTTCGCTGGGCTGATTTCGGGGTGCGATCGTCTATCGCATGGCCGGTGGTGTCCATGTCGCTAGGGGCGGCTCTGTGTCCGGTTCTGACAGCAGGGGCCGATGCCTCGCTGTACGATCCCGCAGACTTGTCGGCTGGGATGTCGCAGTCGGCGGTTGCGATCGCTTTGAGTTCGGCCATCAACTGAACGTAACGCGGGCTTTTGACCGAGTTCAAACTGCGGGTGTTGATATTACCGTCCCGCATCCCTCTGATGATGATCGTTGCCATCTCCTTGAAAACCTCATTCGAGATCGTCTTGGTGACCCGACCGTCGCCGTCCATTGTCAGACCAGTAAGATCCAGGAATGCCTTGGACTCATAGATGCGGGCGAGCGTGGACAGGCCACGCGCCCACTGCTTGGTGGCGAGGAAGTTCCTATCCTCTTGGCTGTCGTATTCGACTGCCTTGAACAGGTTGATGACGTGTGCGCGGAACACAAACTTTTTGACGTCGATCGTTGGGTAGCGGTCGACGAGGTCTTTATACTGGCGACCCGCATCGATTTGGGCTTGGAAGAAAGCAGCCTGCCTAGCTGGCGTCCACGGTCTCCGCATGTTCCCTGTGTGGATGGCAGCAATTAGCTGGTCGGCTTCGTCCTGACTCGGAGCGATCATAACGCGGATCTTCGCCATGACCGATCGGTTGGGCAGTCGCGAGGCTAGTGCGGTAATCCGCGCCTGGTATTGGGGGATCAGCATTGGGTTTTGGATCGCCTTGAGGGCGGCTAAACGGCGGTTGCCTTCGACCATTACGTACGTGTCATCGCGCTTGACGACAACTGGTATGTCGTGGGTTAGGTAGCCGACTTTGCAGATGGCCTCTACTAGGCTAAGGGCGTCCTCGTTGACGAATAGATCCCACAGGATGTCGGCCTCGACCTTTGCGTCTGGCGTCTTGAGGCGCACGTTCTTGGGATCTAGCTGGATCTGCTTGAGGACGTCGAGCGTGACCTCAGGCCATTGTGATGTGGTTATCAATTGTCTGCCCTCACTTGGACTAACGGTGCTCGAGACCGCTAAGTGATTATAGAAGTGCCTGCAAACAAGGATCTGAGGAGCCAAGAGTCTACAAGGTGTGTTCGAGTGACGCCGTCCATAGCCGTTTCACGCTCTTCGCCATGACACAGAGTGGAGTGTGGCGCGAAACAGCACAGGGTACCGAGCACATCTGCGGCGTCTCAGTTGGCCTGCTCAGTGAGTTTGACGTAGTGGGACTCCGCGACCGTCACAGTGGAGTGTTCGAGGCGCCGGCTGACGGTGTAGAGATCCGCGTCGGAGTTCAGTGGGAGGCAGACGCCGGAGTGGTGCAGGTTCTTCAGCAGCGCGTGGTGAAGCTTGACGGCGTGTACTTGTCGATCGTGCTCCTTGCTGATCCGCCAGGGTCACATCAGCTCACCGCTCTCGGCGACGATCAGGTTCAGCGCGCGAAGCGGCGTGACTGCGGCGACGGCCTAAGCTTCGCAGCTCGATGTCCTCGAGGCGATGGCTGATTCACTTCTGAGGGTCATGGGTGTCGATCGTCAGCGGATCACAACTCCAGCTGAGCGCACCCAGCGGCTCACAGGCGGCAGATAACTCGCATGAACAACTCGCATGACGTTGACGCGGAGCAATTCGTGGTCTACGATATATCGCGATTACGATATGTCGTGAACGCCGAAAGGAGCTTGTGATGGCATCGCATCAGACCGACAAGTGCGCTCAGGCTGCCGCTCACGCCGAGTTCTTCGCGACGCATGGGTTCGCCGATGTGGGAGTGGGGCCGGGTTGCTCGCATGGGATGAGTGCACACTGGCACGCCGATCCCGCCGGCTTCTGGCGGGCGCCACACGGTAGCGTGCGCGCCGTCGTCCTGTGGGCGCTGGCGGAGAAGCCGATGCACGGTTATCAGATCATCAGCGAGATCGAAGAGCGCAGCGGCGGCTTCTGGAAGCTCAGCCCCGGCTCCGTTTACCCGACGCTGCAGCAGCTTGCCGACGAGGCGCTGGTGACGTCGAGTGAAGACGGTTCTCGCCGTGTCTATGCGCTGACCGACGAGGGCCGCTCGGTGGCGCAGGAGATCAGGGATGGCCACGGGGCAGAGCCGTGGGCCGACGCCAAGAAGGTCGGAGAGCGGCGTTATCTGCTCTGGCGAGCCCTCTCGGACGTGGCCGAGGCTACCCGCAAGGTGGCGGTCGAGGGCACGGAGGAGCAGGCGGACAAGGTGCTGGGACTGCTCGAGGCTGTGCTCACCGACATTCAGTAGTCCGTGGTGTCGTCGACGAAAGACGTCGACAGCGGACAGATGCGCGGCGGCCCGGCCGCCGTGGAAGGTTTTGCCGGCCGGTGGCCTACGTGCCGCCGGCCTTTTTGCGCCGGCGGCCGGCGATGACCGGGCACAGATCGAGTGCCGGCGGCGGGCGAAGGCCCGGCACAAAGCCAGTGCCAACGGCGCGAGCGGTGCCGGCGGCGCGAGCAGTGCGAGTGGCGCGCAGCTGAGCGGCTGCAGGGCACTGAATGGCGACGTGTCGATCAAGCGTGGCCGGAGGACAGCGCACGGTTCGGCCACACTTGAGCATCGAGGAGCGCACCGAGGCCCATCGTCACCCTCTGTCGGAGCCTGTCTTGGCGCAAGATGGCACCCGAAATGGGCTGGACGGAGGAAGTCAGGGCAGGGCTGCGAGGTGCAAAATCCCTGCAAATGGCGGAGAGGGAGGGATTCGAACCCTCGAGCCCAGGAACCTGGACTAACGGTTTTCGAGACCGCCGCATTCAACCACTCTGCCACCTCTCCGCGGTGGCGCGGGAGGCCTCTCGGCCGCGTGGGCGGAGGCGCCGCGACGGTAGTCTAGCACGCGGCGTCGCCAGCACGTGGCGCCGCGTGCGCGCGGCGCCCGGACGGCCTGGCGCCGGGAGCCTGCGGCGCGGCGCCCTCAGCGTGCGGCCCCAGGGCGATCCTCCGCCACGGCGACCGCTACTGCCTCAGCCGCTCCTCCACCCACGCGGCGACGTCGGCGGGCCGGAACCCGTAGCGGTCCTTGAGCTCCCTGAGCGGCTGGTCTGCTTCGTCGAGCGGCACGCCGAAGGCGGCGGCCAGCTCCGCGACGGGGATGCCCGTCGCGTCGGCGATTTCGCGCATCGACATGGAGCCGCGGATCCCGGTGGGGTGGGATTGGAGGCTGCCGCCCTCGCCTCTTCCGGCCCTGCCGCCGCGGCCGCCCGACTGATCGGCGAACCAGGCGAAGTCGCCGGTCAGGGTGGTCATGCCGACGATCCCCGCCATCAGCGCGACGACGAGGCCACTCGCGAGCGCGGCCGACGGTCTGCGGTTGCCGGGCGCGGCCACGTACAGCGTGTCGGCCACCGGGCAGGCGTTGACACACTCGTTGCACGAGATGCACTCCGACGAGGTGACGGTCTCCGCCGCCGAGACCTGCACGTTCATGGGGCAGGCGCGGTTGCAGAGGCCGCAGTCGATGCAGGTTGCTTCGCTCCTCCGGATCCTCAGCACGCTGACCTTGCTCAGGAGTCCGAGCAGCGCGCCGGTGGGGCAGAGGTACTTGCAGAAGAACCGCTCGTAGGCGAGAGAGCCGACGAGCGCGGCGATGAGGACCACCAGCCCGATGCCGAGCTCCGTGAGCAGCCGTGGGGAGGTGAGGTGCGCCCAGGCGGCCCACGGGTCGTAGGGGCGCATCACGAGCTCGGCCGCCCGCCACGTCCAGAGGGCGAACACGAGGAGGACGACGTACTTGAGGAGACGGGCCACGCGGTCGACGGCGGGGGGCACGATCGGCCGGCTCGCGAAGATGCGCCGGCCGAGCGCTCCGAACAGACCCTGGAGCGTGCCCAGCGGGCAGAGCTGCCCGCAGAAGGATCTCCGGTAGGCGAGCGCCATGGCGACCATGCCCACGAGGAGGATGACCGACGCGGCGGCGGTGCGTCTGACGTAGTCGCCGCCGGTGAGCAGGGAGTAGAGAGTCTCGACGCCGCCGAAGGGGCAGAGCGCGTCGACGCCGGCCGGCCGGCTCACGCCACGCACGTTGTGGTGTGCGGTGATGAGTGCCGTCATCCCGACAAGTACCACACCGAGAATCACCCACCTGAGGATGCGTGCTCGGCGCTGTGCCCGCTTGTCGGCCCGTTTGTATGCCATCTGCGTCTCTTTTCGCGGGCGGTGCCTGACTTCCGCCACGTCAGACGGGTGTGTGGTTAGGGCCGCCGGCGCAGGAAGTGCCCGGAGCACGGCAGGGGGAGGTGATGGCGGAGAGGGAGGGATTCGAACCCTCGAGGCAGGTCACCCCCGCCCACGCGATTTCCAGTCGCGCTCCTTAAGCCAACTCGGACACCTCTCCGCAGCGCCACACGATGCTCCGAAGGAGCGGACGCACAGTATACGCCAGGGCGGGCGGGGCGGCGAAACCCGCCGACGCGCGGACGGGCTCGTCTATGAGCACGCCTGGAGCGTGCGCATGGCCTGGTGGCCGTGGTTGCCGATGCGGCGCGCGTCGACGCGCGTGGGGAGCGCGCCGCAGTGTCCATGGTCGGTGTACTCGCAGAAGCCGCGCGGCGACACGCGTGGAGCGCGCGCACGGCCCGGTGCTTAGCGGCGCGCCTGGAAGAAGGCCCGCAGTAATGCGACCGACTCGTCGGCAAGGACGCCGCTGGTGATCTCCAGGGTGTGGTTGAGGCGGGGATCCTGGCAGACGTTGTAGAGCGAGCCCGCGGCTCCCGCCTTGGCGTCGGGGGCGCCGTAGACGAGGTGGGGGATGCGCGCCTGTACGATGGCGCCTGCGCACATGGGGCACGGTTCGATGGTGACGTAGAGCACCGTGTTGAGGAGGCGCCAGCTCCGCATGTGGCGGGCGGCCTCCTTGATGGCGATGATCTCGGCGTGCGCGAGCGGGCTGTTGCGGATCTCGCGCTCGTTGCCGCCCGCGGCGATGACTTCGCCGTCGAGTACGATCACTGCGCCCACGGGCACGTCGCCGTGCTCGGCGGCGCGCTCGGCCTCGCGCAGCGCGAGGCGCATGTAGTACTCGTGGCGGGGGAACTGGACGTTGCTCACGGCTCAATCATGCCCGCTTCACCGCCCCTTGCCAACACGGCGCGGGCGGCCTGTCCTGCGTTGCGGCGCCGCGGGGCGCCTTCGGCTGCAGGGTCGAGGAGAGAGCCTCGAGCGCCTCGACCGCGACGTTTCGCCGGCGCCCGCCGCCGCGGGGCCGAGAGCATATCGGCCGCCGCCGAGGTATAAAGGAGAGTACGGCGGCCGTGTCCGTGGCCGGCTACATCGTCTGCGGGAGCGTGGAATGGGTCTCTATCTGCTGTGCTTCATCGTCCCTTTCATCATCGGCCTGGCGGTTCAGGGCTGGCTCAAGCGCACGTTCGCGGCCAACAGCCGCAAGCCCGTGGCCAGCGGCATGTCCGGGGCCGAAGTGGCGCGCATGATCCTCGACAGCAACGGGCTGAGCGGTGTGCCGGTGCATCTCTCGCAGGAGGGGACGCTCAGCGACCACTACGATCCGCGCAACCGGAGCGTGAGCCTCTCGCGTGAGGTGCACCAGGGGCGCTCTATCGCTGCGACAGCGGTTGCGGCTCACGAGGTCGGCCACGCCATTCAGCACGCCGAGGCGTACGTCCCGATGACCCTGCGCTCGGCGGTGTGGCCGGTCGTTGCCTTCGGCTCACAGGCGTGGTTCTTCATCCTCATGATCGGCGTGATCATGGGCGGTGTCGGCGACATCGCTGGCGGCATGCAATCCACGCCGGGCAGCCTGCTGATCAACATCGCGTTGATCTTGTTCGCCAGCGTCGTGGCCTTCCAGTTCATCACGCTGCCGGTTGAGTTCAACGCATCGCGCCGCGCCGCCAAGCAGTTGAAGGAGTTGAGGCTCGTGACCGATGCGGAGGCGGCCGGGGTGCGGAGCACTCTAACGGCCGCCGCTATGACCTACGTGGCCGGCGCTCTCGCCGCTCTGGCGCAGCTCCTCTTCTTCCTGCTGCGCTTCGGCGGCAGTCGCTGAGCGCGGCTGCGGCCGGGGCGGCTGGGGCGCAGTCGGTCGAGGCCTTCTTCGCGCTCTGCAACCGGAAGGACAACTACGAGAATCGGAGTCTTCGGGGGCAAGCGCCTGGGTGTGAGGGGTCCTTCCGTCACGAGTGCGAAACATTGCTGCGCTGCCTGGTGCGCTTCACGACCGCAGCGCGCCTCGTGGCGGCGCTCGCCGAGGCGCGTGAGCAGGCGACCTACGGCCGCCGCCTGCTCACCTACACACGGCCCAGCCTGCTGATCGTCGACGAGGTCGGCTTCCTGCCCCTGGACACCTCCCAGGCCGCCCTGCTCTTCGAGGTCGTCAGCCGCCGCTACGAGCGGGGCTCGATCGTGCTCACCAGCAACAAGAGCTTCAGCGAATGCGCAGAGGTCTTCTCGGGCGACAGCGTGATCGCCACGGCGATCCTCGACCGCCTGCTGCACCACAGCCACGTGACCAACATCCGCGGCGAGAGCTACCGGCTCAAGGACAAGCGTAAGGCCGGCGTCGTCAAGACGAAGGGGTCAACTCCACAGCGCGAAGACAGCGTGCAAGGGCGATGGGGCTGAGGTCTTGCTGGCGCTTCAGCAGAGCGCGTTTGTCCCGAACTCACCAGCTATGGAAGGCGACTCGAGGTAGCGCGAAGCGCTGCAGCTACACGTAACCGACGGTGCGCGAGTGAGACCAGGCTGAGCAGATCCAAGGCATCCTCCTCGCCTAACGGCCAATCTATTCTTGGTGCATGGGCCGTCGGGTTTCGGAACATCCCAAACATGCCAATGAGGAGATTACAGAAGCCGCGCTGCTCGCTCCTCAGAGTCTCTGTTGACAGGTCGTTGATTCGGACAAGGGGGTCCGTGCCGCCCAGCGCCTGTTGGACAAGGTCGGCTCCATCCGACGTCAGACCTGTAAGTGCCCGCAGTTTGCCTGCGACGCTCTTCGTGGCTTCGAGGACCGCATGGAAGTAGTTGTCTTGGAGCAGCTCTGTTCGACAGAACACGAGGACATCCGGGTCGACATTGCGCTGTTCCATTAGGGCTCGCAAACGATTCGCCCGCTTCTCTGCCTCGGCTAGTGTGGCTGTTGCGGCACAGCGGCGAAACTTGCCGTCCTGGCCGTACTGCAAGCCAGAGAATGCCAGCGCCACGTTCATGGCACGCCGCCGCTCATCAAAGACCGACTGATTCCCGGCGTAGCGAGATGGTTGGAGCGACGCATGGATGAATGCGAGCACTCTGTCCCCGGATTTATCCTCAATCTGCCGCGCTGCCAGTGCGTTGAACAGGCGCTTCCATTTGGTTGCCGACCTGTCCGCATCTGCTACGCCAACCTGTGAGAGAGTGTGACCAATCTCGCTGCCGCTTAGCCCTGACTCCGTGCCTGCCAAAGCCTTGCAGATTGCCTCGAGTTGGCCACTCGAGAAGGGCGCCGGTTTCGACTTCGGTGACGTCATTCAATCCGCCGTTGTCAGTCGGTGGTGCTCGGACAGTAGGTAGGAGAGGAAGCTACGTATCAGATTGCAGAACAGTCGGGCTTCATTGAGTGACAGCTCAAGACCCTCGCGGAGGTCGAGACCGTGACGCACAGCGCCGCCTGTTGGTGATGACAAGTAGCCATGAACAGAGGTCGTCCAATCGAGGACGCGATCAAGCGTCGTCCCGTGAGCTGATTGGCGGAGTTCAGCAACAATTCGATTGAAGTACCTACCTCCAATCTTCCCCGAGCCGGTCTCCATGCCGCGAAACGCCGTCGCTACCGTCTCCAACAGCCATAAGGCCTCCTGAACGGCCTCCCGTCCTCTTCCAGCCTGAAGCAGCTCCTCGGAGTGTCTGAGCGACTCAGTAAGGATCTCACTTGCCTTCTCATCCAGCGTTGACGGCCGTTCCGGCACCGAGATCACCCTCGCATTGGCATCCCGTAGAAGGAGTGCTGGCGGCTTGATCTCGTAGCCAATGCCGTGCGTACCGCAGATCTCATTGATGATGCCGACGTCCGGTGCAGAGAGCTTGCCCGGCCAACGCCGGATAGCCTCGCAGGCGTCATAGTAGGCCTCAAGGAACAGCGGTGCATTGCCAGCCGCATCCTCCATCAACGTGCGAAGGTCAGTCTCTGCCCAACCTGCGCTTGAGCTGAGGACAGGCGTTGTACCGTTGGCGATGGAGAAATGGACCTTGAAGTGCTCGAGGAGCTCCTTGCGGTCCCCCTGGGTGACGACCTTCCGAACCAGATTCACAAAGTCGTCAATGGCCTCATTGGGAATCGTGGCGGTGTTGATAGTGCCGCCCGCGGGGGGCCGAAACCGCCATTCTGGAGGGAACTTGAGTGTCATTGTGAGCTACCGCCTCGCACTCGGGACAAGGTTTAGCGTGCTAGATCGTGGCCAGATGAACCCGTACTTCGCGGGGAAGAAGCCTCCCACATTCAGTCGCGCGCACGAGGTTGGCCAGATTCAGCCAAATCTGAAGTCTCATTGCTTCAAGAGGAAGGCCGTAGATTCGGGCCAATCCCAACTCAACATCGTTCAGCGAACCCGGCCGCCTCGCTCCAGATTGACATCGATCTGAGGGGCACCGCTTCGCCAGGGGTGGCATTTGCGGGGGAAAGTGGTGCGCCCGGCAGGACTCGAACCTGCGACCTTCGGTTCCGTAGGACAACGGGCACCATCTCAGACGGCTCGCTGCCGTCTCACCAGTATCAGCGGAATCTAGCCTGTAAGCAGGCATTTTCACGGATCGCGTCTCACCTACAGGCGCTCCCGTCTCATTTAGCAGCGGGCTGTCATCGGCCGTATCTGCGTACAGTCCGCGTACACCAGGAGGGAGGAGCAAGAATGGAGACCAGGCAGAGGCTCGACGAACTCGACTGGCGCATCTACTCGCCGCGCTATCGAGACTGGGACATCGATACACCGACCACGCGCCGCCTGCAGGTTCCAGGCGGCGGAATAGTGTGGCCAGCCGTTGCGTACAAAGGGACCAGCGCCGAGGGGTGTCGGATCTTCCTCACCGCCGACAACAGAGGCGACAACAACCTGTATCTGTGCGCCCAGACGGACGCGGAGCTAGCTCGCGAGTCGCTGGTGCCGCCTGCGCCGCGGCAGCGTTTCGGGACGTGGGCCAGGTATCTGGCAACCGTCACCTGGGCGAAGGCAGCGATTGCGACGCTTGGGGGGAGCCTTACTGACGAAGAGCAGGCCTTGCTCGAGGCACTGGAGAGCTACGGAAGGCAGGCGCCGGCGCGGCTGAGGGGCACCGCGTAGTTTCAGGCGAGCAGTGGGGCTGCCGCTCGGCCCTAGAGACCAAGCGGCAGCCCCTTCGCATTGTCACTGCTCCATCCAGCGGTTTCGGAGTGCCTCTCGGGTCTCTCGGGCCCGCTTCTCACGCTCCAGGGACTCCGTTATCTTTGCCCCAAAGGCCGCCTGACGGGCTTCCTCTGCTTCGCGTTCTTCGGCAATCTCTTGCTTGTGCCTGGCGTAGGTCTCGGGGGCGATGCCCATCCGCAGGGCGGTACTCATCTCGACGTCGGTTAGCTCGAGCTCGTCTGCCTGCTGCTTCTGCTTTTTCGTAAGCATCATTTTGTTTCTCGTTCCTTTCTTCTGATCGTTTCTGCCTGTCGTCTACAGGTAGGAGATTGACCCGGCTTTGTGGGGGCCGCGTTCCGTGAGCACCGCCAGGCCCAAGGCGCATACGAGGTCGTCATGGCTGCCGTGTCGGGCGCCCCACTGCGTGTTCGCCTGGGCGTTCACGCTTATCTCGAAGTCCTCGAGCTCAGATGCGAGGGCGCGCGCCTCGTCGGTGTTGGGCAGAAGGATCCGCCCGTATCCCATGAGGGCCTGCAGCCGCGAGACAAGGTAGGACTTCGCCACAGTGCCCTCTCGGTCGCCGCGGCGGACCGTGGTGCGCTCGCCAGCCGTGAACATGACGGCTGTCAGGTGCCCGTTGTTGATGCCTGAACGCTCGCGGAGGAAGTCGACCACGGGCAGCCCGCAGCCTGTTGCGTCCACGAGCACCCACACTGATTCGCGGGCGCGGCGCTCCTGCATCTCTGGATCGTCGGGGGTCCGAAAAACGAAGCTGCCGGCTCGCCGCTTTCGCTTCTCCTGCCGGCGGGCGAACTCCGCCGTGGCATTGCGGTAGATCGCGGCGAGCCGATCGGCGACCTGTGGGTACGGGGTGCCGAGCGGGATTCGCTCGAGGTGGCGGACGATGTACCGCTCGTCTTCCTGTTCGCAGACCACGACCGCCGTGGGGTCGGATCGCTGCCCCACGTCCACGCCGATAGTGACTACACACTCCATGCTTCAACCTCCTCTCGGAACATCGCTTCAATGTCGGCCACAGCGAAGGCCGCGGCTTGCGCATCGCCGAACTCGCATTCGTACTCCTGCCGGTAGAACCAGTCGCCCAGGGTCGCCCGCTCTTCGTCCAGGAAGGCGGGAGAGATGCGCGGGCACTCAGACGCAGGCACCCGCACGCGCTTCCATGTCGGCCCGCCGTCCTCCCATGCCTCATACCACCAGCCGCGCCGGCCGTAGGGCGTGCTGAGGGCTATCAGCTGCCCGCCCGAGACCGCGAGCATGGGGCGCACTGCGGCGATGGTCTCGTCAGGGACGCGGGATGCCTCGTCTATCAGCAGGAGACGCACGGCGCTGTAAGCGCGGATCGTGCTCTCGCTGCCGGGCAGGGACACGATCCGGCTGCCGTTCTCGAGCGCGAGGCTCAGGGCATTCTCGGACTCAGACGGGACCGGGCGCCCAAGAGAGCGGTATACCGCGGCGGCTTTGCGGAATAGCTCGCCGCTCTGCCGCTGCGAGGGGCTAAGCAGCAGGATGAGGCTGCCGGGCTCGTATACGGCAACGTAGACCGCTTTGATGGCACATGTGGTGGACTTGCCGGACTGCCGGCAGCAGTTGAGTAGGAGACGCGGGGCGTCGCTGCGCAGCACATCCGTCTGCCAGGGGTCGGGTGTCATGCCGACACCGGCCGCCAAGGCAGCGGGATCGAGGGCGCGGGCGAGGTCACGAGCCAAGGCGCTCATACGTCCACGTCCAGGCAGTCCACGAGCGCCGCCACGTCAGCCGTGGAGCGCGCCACGATGTACTCTCCGCCGGCGCGTCGCCAGTCATGGGCGAACCGCTTCTGGGCCTCACTCAGGCGGCCCTTGGCGGTCTTGCACTCGACCATGACGACGCGGCCGCCGCGTACCGCCTGCAGGTCGGCAAGGCCGGGATGCGTACCGAGACCCGCCTGATGGCGGATCACGTACCAGCCGGCGGCCTGCAGACAGGAGCGGACGGCGCGGAGCACGACGGTTTCAGGCTGGCACCTTCTCACGACTTCCCCGGCTCCAGCTCCAGCAGGCGGCCCGACACAGCGGCGCGGGCTTCGGGGTAGGGCTGTAGGGCCATGAATATGGCGGCTCGCAGCTCCAGCCACTCGGGCGACGCTTGCAGGTTCACCACGGTGACAGGCCGGGTGTCCAGCTCGCCGGACGCCTTGCCCAGCAGTTCCAGAAGGCCGCGTAGCTCGCGCACGGCCGCGAGGGCGGCACTTACCTTGCCGTCCTGTTCGGCGGCCGTCAGCAGGCCTTCTGTGCGGGTTATGAGGCCTTCCACGCGATCCAGCAGGGAGGCCGCGCCCTTCGCCTCCCGTTCTGCCTGCACTGCGGCCAGGGCGGCGCTCACGTGGCGCTGCGAGTGCCGATGGAGGGCGGACGAGCTGAGCCCCCACTGTCCCGCGATTTCCCGCAGGGGGCGGCCGGAAACGAGACAGGCGTCGATTGCTTCCCGCTCGGGGTGGAGGCAGACGGTGCAGCCGCGAGCCATGCCGCTACACCTCGCGGGGGCTTCGTATATGCAGTACGAAGCCCGATCCTATTTGCAGGGAAAACGTGGCGACTGTACGCAGAGTGTACGCAAATGCCGCTGTGCCGCTTGCTGGGCGGCTGTCTCGATTAGGGCCCTCGCCGAACGCCCCAAGCTGCTCCAGGCTCATCCCCTCCACCCCTTTCGTGCTCGAGGTCGAAACAGTCTCGGCTCGTCAGAAGACAGGCACGCGACCCCTCGCCCGTCGCGGGTGAATGCTTGCGAGGTGCAGAGGTCGCAGCAGAGACGGCCACCGGCACGCCAGGACTCGACGTAGCAGCGGCGAGGCCGTTTCATCGCGGCAGCGGTCTCGTACGTGATGGCGGGTACTCTCGCGCGACTGGGCGCGAGCTCTTCGGTGCCGGCGTAGGGATCATGCAGTGCCATCGCTCACCACCCCGAGGCCGTGATCCATGGCTGCCCGCCGCTTTTCTTCGCGCTTTTTGGCGAGGTAGTCGCTCACCTTCGCCTTGCCTTCCTCTCTGGTGAGGACTGACTCGGCAGCCGGTTCTTCGTTTTCTTCTTGAGAAGTCGCAGCCGCTCCCCAGGCGGCGGCGTCTTCTAAAGAAGAAGAGTCTTCGATATTCTTCGACTCTTCTTCTTTAATGGGGGCCTGCGTGCGAACCCCAAAGGGGGCTTGTGCACGAACCCCACCGGGGGCCTGTGTACGAGCCCCACCGGGGTCTGTGTACGAGCCCTCTCGGCAATCTAAGGGGCTCGCCTGCGAGTCCCTTACGGTCTCGAGGTCACTGTCAACGGGGTCTTGAGCCTGTAGAGGGCTCGCCTGCGAGTCCTCTACGGGTGCGAGGAATCCCCATCGTGAGGGGTCAGGCTGAATGGCCAAGACGGCACTGCGTGACCCGATGGCAGGTGAACGCTCGATGACGACGCCGGCAGCCTTCAGCTTGGCGAGCGCGATACGTGTTGCGCTACGTGAGAGCCCGGTCCGCTTCTCGATCTTTCGCACGCTTGTCTTGCGGCCCGTCCGTCTCGTTTCGAAGCCGTACGTCCGGCGCACGATTACGAGCACCACGAGGAGCTGCGACCGCGTGAACGGCGCTCTGAGGATGGCGTCGAACAGCGGTAAGTCGAACCGAACAAAGCGTGACGACTTGGAGTAGTCCTCAGCGACGGGTGCCGCATCGTCATGCCTCTGCATCCACGAGTTCCAAGTCGCGCCGCTCGTTGCGGGCGCGTTCGTGGGATTGCGGCAGGGCGCCAAGCCAACGCAGGAGCGTGCCCAGCTGCAGCCGGTAGGAGCGGCCAAGGCGCAAGGTGCCGGGGATCTGATCGGCCCTGAGCGCGCGGTAGAAGCTCGCTCGGGAGCATTTGAGGATCGCCCAGGGCTGCGCCTCGTCTGGTGTGACGATCGCCTGCCCGGCGGCGTAGGCGTCTTGTAGCTCGCGGAGGGTCATGCGCTAATGACGCTCTCAATGTCTCGCAGGAGGCGCGCATAGCGCACGGCAGCCCCACCACGCGGGATGCTCCCGCGGGTTTCCCAGTAGAAGACCGTGGTGGGGTGCACGCCAACATCGCGTGCGATCTCGGCCAGGCTTAAGCCGGCGCGTTCGCGAATCTCGCGAACGCGACCGTCAGCGACCAGGTTTCTCATGCGCACTAGCTCGAGTGCTTCACGGCTCATCGTCATCCCTGCCTTGCTTTTGAAGTTGCACTCATTGCTCAATGAAACCACAGCCGTACCATGTTGACTACATTGGATTTAGGCGCTAAGCTATGGACGTGAGTGACGATCAGGACAGATGGACTTACGTTGTGTGGGGCAGCTGGCCGCGACAGTTGCGAGTGGGAGTGCAGTGGCGCGTCCTCGAGGGCGAATGGGAGTGCGTCGGCTTGCGCATCGAGACCGCAGCCGGCACCTGTAGCCGCCCTCTATTAGCGGGAGACTTGCGAAGCATCCGAATGGGCAGGCTGCTTGATCTCGCGCGACATGCGATCGAGATCGACCAAGGCACAGGCCAAGGCCTGCCCCGCGGGATCGCACCCGGGCAAAGTGACGAGAGTCAAGAACAGCCTGCCCCCAAGAGAAAGGGCGGCCGGCCTCTGCTGGAGGCCAAAAGGATCTACGCGGAAGCTCTCGGGCGTGGGGAACCGCCTAACAAGGCTATTGCCAAGCACTTCGGGGTAAAGCCGAACACCGCAGCCAAGTGGATTGTCGAGTGCCGCAAGAAGGGTCTGCTTGGCAGAACCAAGCAGGGCAGGGCTGGCGGGGTTGCCTTTGATCGCCCCTACGCGCGCAGCGTGCTGGCGAATGCAGGCTACTCCAGAGAGGAGATTGCGAGAATCCTTTATCACTTCCCGCGCTTCCTAGAGCCGGAGTTGGTCGAGGCTCTTCGAGCGGCAGACAAGAGTCACCCGCGAGAGGAGGACGCATGAACACCCGAATACGCAAGCGGGGCAACAGATACGAGGTTCTTCTAGACCTCGGCGAGCAGGATGCGCAGCGTTGCCCCAGCTGCCGCAAACGCTACTGGCTCGAGGCCGGCCGCCTGGACGCCTGCCCAAAGTGCGGCGGTGAGCTGGAGGACGTATCGGCTCGCCGTGAACGCTGGGTAGGAGCCTACCGGCTGCAGAAAGAGGCCAAGGCGGCGGCTACGGCCGCGGTCTCAGCAATCCAGAATGGCGAGCTAGTTGGCGCCAGCCGGCTCACGCTTGGGCAGTACCTTGCGGAGTGGCTCGACGGCCTTGAGCAGCGGGTGGCAGACGGCAACATGAAGCCGAGCACGGCTCTGAGCTACCGCGGGCACGTCGAGAAGCACATCGTGCCGGCACTCGGCTACCTGCGTCTGCAGGCGCTGACGCCACGCCACGTCGATATGTTCCATGCTGAACTGGCCAAGAAGCCGGGGAGGGGCGGGGAGTCGCTGTCAGTGACGACGCGGCGCCACGTACACGTCACCCTGCACGCTGTCCTGCGTGACGCGAAGCGCAAGCGGTTGATCGGCTTCAATCCGGCCGACGATGCCGACGTGCCGCGTACCGAACGGGCGAAGGTCGACGCCGGCAAGCTCTGGAGTGGGGAGGAGCTGCGCACGTTCCTGCGGGCGACCGCTGAGGACCGTTTGGGCGTGCTCTGGCAGGTCATGGCGGAGACCGGCCTGCGCCGGGCGGAGGCCGTGGGACTGCGCTGGCAGGATGTGGACCTAAAGGCGGCCGTGCTGCGTGTCGAGAGCACGCGCACGTCGGTGGGCTACCGGGTGTACGAGGGCTCGCCCAAGAGTCGGGCCGGCCGGCGGCAGCTGCCGTTGCTGCCGGAGACTGTGGCGGCGCTGAAGGCGTGGCAGCGGCAGCAGAAGCTCGAGCGGCTGCAGTGGGGAAAGGGCTGGACCGATACCGGCCTCGTGTTCACGCGAGAGGACGGCACGGCGTGGCACCCGGATAGGGTGTCAAAGCTCTTCCAGCGGGCCGTGAAAGCGGCCAAGGTGCCGCGTATCCGCCTGCACGACGTGCGGCACTGCTTCGCCACGCAGCACATCGCTGCGGGCACGCAGGCGAAGCACCTGCAGAACCTCATGGGGCACTCACGTATCGGCGTGACGCTGGATACCTACGTGCACCCGGATCACGAAGACCTCGCGACGGCACAAGCCGCTTTCGGCGCTCGTCTGAGGGGCCACGCCTGAGGATGAAAATGCGTACAGATTGCGTACACTTTGCCCCGTTTTCGACCCTCTCCACGAGGGCACCGCTTCGCCAAGGGCGGCATTTGCGGGGGGAAAGTGGTGCGCCCGGCAGGACTCGAACCTGCGACCTTCGGTTCCGTAGACCGACGCTCTGATCCAACTGAGCTACGAGCGCGATGCGAGGCAGTATAGCCGAAACGCGGCTCTCAGGGAAGCCGGGGCGGGGGCGGGTCGACGGTGCGTGGAGCGGCGATCACGAGCCCCCAGTGAGAAGCCAGAAGCTGGCGGAGAAGCCGGGATTCGAACCCGGGAAGGAGCTCAACACCCCTTAACCGCTTAGCAGGCGGTTGCCATCAGCCACTCGGCCACTTCTCCGCTCCCGTCACTGCGGGCGCCTAGTGTATCGCAAGTGGCCGCGCCTCGGCACCCTCCGTCGGGCCGCCGGTGGCCGTCACCTCGTCGGACGCGCGACGCCCGGCGTGCCGGTGCCGCGTCGCGCTCTGCAATGGCAGCGGACTCGACCGTCACCGTGCGGTATGATGGATGCGGCGACGGCAAACGGGAGGAGGCACCTCGCATGAAGAAGTTCGGCTTTGTTGTGCTGCTCATCCTCATCGGTGTGGGGGCGTATTACGGCTGGAAGATGTTCATGGGCGATGGCGGCTGGCGCGGCTGGATCGGTGAGTCCGACGACCCCTGGAACGCCTACCAGGTTCCAGAGGAGGAGCAGAAGGAGGCGGCGGCGGCGGAGACGCAGCCCGCGAGCTGAGCCGTCGCGGCAGTACGCCGCCCGGCCGTCCGCGCCGCCAAGCAGCGAGGCTTTGGCGGCGCGGACGGCCGGGCGGTACGTTTCGCGGCTGGAGGGGCGGCTGACGAGGCGAGGTGACGGGGTGCTTTACTCCCGTCCGGCGCTCTCGCTTTCGCGCGTCTGCAGGCGACCGCCGTCGAGCGCCGCAACCGTTTTCATGCCCGGCTCGAGCATCTCCGTGACGTCGCCGAGGCGCACGCTCACGGCGCTGGTCGCCGACGGACGGTGACCGATCGTGAGCTTGCCGCTCTCGATGTCGACGTCGATCCAGTGTCCGCGGAAGAGCAGCGTGTAGCTGAGCCTCGTGATCTCGGCGGGCAGCTCGGGATCGAAGCAGAGGACGTCGTCGCGGACTGCGAGCCCCATATAGCCGCGCTCGAGCACATCCACCGTGCCCGCCATGGTGCCCATGTGGATGCCCTCGCGGGTGGTGCCGCCCTGCGTGTCGTGATAATCCGCCCGTAGCGCCTCGGTGAAGAAGCTCCACGACCGGGCGCGCTCGATATCCCGCAGGCACCAGGCGTGAACCACGCCGCTGAGCGTTGAACTGTGCGACGTGCGCACAGCGTAGTAGCGAGATGTGCGCGCCATGCTCTCCCGGTCGATGGAATAGCCGATCTGGCTGAACAACGCCTGTAGCTCGTCCATGGGGAAGAGGTAGAAGAGCATGAGCACGTCGGCCTGCTTGCTCACCTTGTAGCGGTTCGGGGAGTCGTCTTCGGACTCGAGGATGCGGTCGAGCCGCTGGATGTTGCCGTAGCGCTTTCTGTAGCCGTCCCAGTCGAACTCTTCGAGCTCGTCGTAGCGCTCGAACTGGCTGATGACGCCGTCGTGGAAGACGACCAGCATTCGGCGGCTCATACGCTGCCACGCCGCGGTCTCCTCGTCGGTGAGACCAAGGATGGCCACCAGCTCGTCGCGGCGTGGGGCCGGCAGGAGGCCCAGAAGGTCGAGAGCCCGCGACATCACCCATGCGGCCATCACGTTGGTATAGGCGTTATTGTCGAGCCCGGGGTCGTCGGACCACGGGTAGCCGGTATGGTATTCGTCGGGGCCCATGACGCCGCGGATCTCGTAACGGTCGAGTTCCTCGTTGTAGCTGGTGAGGCTCGCGAAGAAGCGGGCGATCTCGAGCACCACCTCAGCGCCACAGGCGGCCAGGAAGTCGTCGTCCCGGGTCCACTCCCAGTAGCGCCAGATGCTGTACGCGATCGCCGCGTTGACGTGTCGCTGCAGGTGGCTGACGTCCGGCAGCCAGCGGCCAGACTTCGGGTTGAGGTGGAGCACCTGCGTCTCCTCGCGGCCGTCGCTGCCGCTCTGCCAGGGGAAGAGCGCGCCCTTGAAGCCCTGGTCGACGGCCAGGCGGCGGGCCTCCGGAAGCCGCCGGTAGCGGTACATGAGGAGCTCCCGCGTGAGCTCGGGCAAGGTGCGGTTGAGCAGCGGGAAGATGTACATCTCGTCCCAGAACACGTGGCCGCGGTAGGCCTCGCCGTGGAGACCGCGCGCTCCAACTCCCGCGTCGAGGCCGACGCTGTTGGGGGAGACGGTCTGGAGTACGTGGAACTGGTGGAGGTGCAGGAGCCGGTTCGTTTCTTCGTGGTCGTTGAAGCCGATTTCGTAGTGGCGCCAGAGCCTGCCCCATGCCAGCGCATGTGTCTCAGCGAGCTGGCCGAAAGCCGGCATGTGCGTGAGCTTCCGCTGGGCCGCGTAGCCGGGCTCCGAGATGGCGGGCTCTCGCGACGTGCAGAGGGCCACGGTCTTCTCGATCGTCAGCGGCACGTCCTGCTGCAGGTCGTACGGAATGACGAGGGCGGCGTAGCCGGGCTCTTCGGCGTAGGTGGCGTCGAGCGGGTGTGGGGTGCCCTGGCTGCGCAGGGCCACGCGGGCAGCTTCGGCGATGCGCACATGGCTCTGGCTGGTCTCCGCGGCGAGGAAGATGCTGTCCTCTCCGAGGCGCGCCGTCTCGAGCGGCACCAGGTGCGTGCCCTTCAGGTCCCGATAGCGCGGGACGCCCGCGTTGGTGACCCGGCCGTCGAGGGCCGAACAGATCTCGATGCGCCCCGACCAGTTGCGGGCCGCGATCTCCGTTTCGAGGGCGGCCACGTTCTTGTCGCCCATGTGCACGAGGCTTCGCTGGGTGAGCTCGGTGTGGCGGCCGGCCTCGTCGTTGAAGGAGACGAAGCGTGTGAGGATGCCGCTGTGCATGTCGAGATCGAGGCGGTAGCCGAGGATCTCGACCCTGGAGAGGTGGAACCACTCGCCGTCCTCGATGCGGAAGGTGAGCGGCAGCCAGTTCGGCACGTTGACGAGATCCTCGTTCTCGACCTGCCGGCCCTGGATGTCGGTCACGAGGCGGTTGTAGCAGCCTGCGACGTACGTGCCCGGGTAGTGGACGTCGTCGGCGGCGGCCTCTGGCGCGGCGGCGCGGGTTACGAAGTAGCCGTTACCGAGCGCGCAGAGCGCCTCGCGCAGGCCTTCTTCTTCCGGGTTGAAGCCCTGGTACGTGAGCTGCCAGACACGTTGTGGGAGCGTCCTGGTCATCTCGCCACCCGGCTCAGGAAGGCCGCCACTTCTTCGGTGTCGGCGAGTGAGTACTGGGCGGCGCTCGGTACGAGCGGATCGCCGACGCGTATGCCGACCCCCTTGTCGGTGAGGACGCGGAAGGCGTCTTCGTCGGTATCGTCGTCGCCGATGAACAGCGGGAAGTGGGGGCCGTTGCGCTCGATGCGCTCGAGGAGCATCTCCAGTGCTTTGCCCTTGTCCCACTCGATGTTCGGTCTCAGCTCGAGGATCTTCTTGCCGCCTGTGCGCCGCAGCTTCGGGAACGCCTCGGCTACGGTTGAGAAGGCGGCTTCTACCGCCGGCTCGTCCTCTGGGGCGACCTGGCGGAAGTGAAGCGTCACGGCGAATGCCTTGTCTTCGACCCAGGCGCCGGCGATGGCCGCCGTCGCCTCCCTGAGGCGCGCCCGTGCGTCTGAGAGCACATCCGTGTACTCTTCGGCGCGGCGCACCCGTCCGCCGAGAGTTTCCGGCGCGTCCACATCGAAGCCGTGTGAGCCGGCGTACGTGAGACCGTCGAGGGTCACCATCTCCTGCAGGTCGGCGAGGTCGCGGCCGCTGAGGATGACCACCGGGCAACGGTCGGCGAGGTCGCGCAGCACCGTCTCCGTTGCCGCGGGCAATGTAGCCATCTCCGGCCGCTCGACGATTGGGGTGAGCGTGCCGTCGTAGTCGAGGAAGACCGCCGGGCGACGCCCGCCGGCAAGGTGAGAGATGTCGGCCTCGCAGGTGATCGCCGAGGGCAGCGTCCGTGGTTCGGTGGTGACCTCGGAGAGATCGGGGACGACCACGTCCGCGCCCGATTCGCGCAGCGCTTCAGGGTAGCCGGTGCGGTCGACGCCGATCACGTGCGCGAAGCCGCCGCGCCGCCCGGCCTCCACGCCGGCCAGCGCGTCCTCGACGACGATCGCCCGCTCGGGGGTTGATCCGAGCCGCCGCGTGGCCTCGAGGAAGACGGCCGGATCGGGCTTGCCGGGAAGCCCGAGCTCGCCGGCCACGAGGCCGTCGACCTGCACGGGGAAGAGGTTCCCGACTCCCGCTGCCTTGAGTATGACAGTGGCGTTCTTGCTGGCCGAGATGATGGCCGTGCCGATCCCGATCTGCTGAAGCGCGCGCACGAGGTAGACGGTGCTTTCGAACGGCTGTACGCCGTTGCGCTCCACCTCGGCGAGGAAATACTCGTTCTTGCGGTTGCCGAGCCCGCACACCGTCTCTGCGTCCCGAGAGTCGTCCGCAGCTCCTTCCGGCAGGTCGATGCCTCGTGAGAGGAGGAAGCTGCGCACGCCGTCGGATCGCGGCTTGCCGTCGACGTACAGGCGGTAGTCGGCGTCCGCGTCGAAGGGCCTCGGCTCGGCGCCGAACGCGGCGGCTCGCCGCTCGAGGAAGTCGTCGAAGAGCTGCTTCCAGGCGGCGGCGTGTACCGCGGCGGTTCGGGTGATGACGCCGTCCATGTCGAAGACGACGGCGTCGATCTCCGCGCGATCGATGACGAACACAGCTCGACCTCCCATCTTGTCGCAGTGCAGCTTCGGTGTGCGCAGGTTTCTGCCGTGCGCACGGGCGCCCGCAGTTGCCTTCACAGGGCCGTCCTGCCCAGCGCCGGTGGCCGGTGCAGTGGTAGATGGCGCCGGAGCCAGGATAGGCGCGGAAGGCTCCTGTCGATCATAGCCGATCGCTCCCTGCAAAAGACAGACCGAAAGTATCCTTACAAAGCAGGCGAACTCGGAGCCCCTCGGGCCATCGCCTCGCTGCAGGGCGCATAACGGTTTTGTCCTTGTCCTGTCGGGAGCGCAGGATGCGCGTCACAGACAAAACGCTCTCAACAAGTGGTACGCGGACATGGGATTCGACGGCTTTGAAGGAAGAGGAGACAGACTGCTTCGAAGAGTATCTTTCTGCGATGTCCTATCTGGCGGAGGGGGTGGGATTCGAACCCACGAGGGGCTCACACCCCTGCCGGTTTTCAAGACCGGTGCAATCAACCGCTCTGCCACCCCTCCGCGGACGCCCAGTGTAGCAACGTGGCTGGCTGCCGCCCAGCGGTGACTGCGCCGGCGACCCGTTCCGGCGGCCGGCGCCCTCGGTCTGCAGGCAAGATCGTCGGGCGCATTCTACGGGGTCGGCCTGATCGCGTGCACGCGAGTCATCTGGCATAATGGCGCGCATGAATGCGCTCTTCGTTGCCTGCTCGGACGGCCGTGTAGCCTCGCACCTCCAGTCCTTGCAGGACTCGGAAGGGTTCCCCATGGCCGATCGCCTGCTGGTGCCCGGCGGTCCGCTCGTCCTTGCCCGCGACGGGGGGGAGCGGCGCGTGGCGCTCGACTGCGTGCGTCGGCAGGTCGAGGCCAATGGCCTGCGCCGCGTCTACCTCGTGTCGCACCAGGACTGCGTCTCCTATGAGCGCGCCTTCGGCGGCCTCGGGTTCGATCAGCAGGAGCTGCTCGAGCGCGATCTGGGCAGGGTCAAGACGCTGCTCGAGAACACCTTCACCGGCATCGACGTGCGCTGCTTCATCATCCCCTGGCGCGAGAACGGGCTGGGCCCGGACTTCGGCCCCGCCGAGCCGGTCGAGTAGTCGCCGCGATCGACTGAAGGCGGCAGAACCTCCTGGCCGCACGGTCGTTGCTGCGGTCAGGCGCCGATCACGTTCCGCCCGAAGTACGGCAGCAGCGCCTCCGGCACGACGATGCTGCCGTCGGCCTGCTGACCGTTCTCCATGATGGCGATGAGAGTGCGGCCGAGTGCGACGCCCGTGCCGTTCAGGGTGTGCACGAAGCGCGGACCGTTGTCAGTGCGATAGCGGCATTCGAGGCGCCGCGCCTGGTAGTCGGTGCAGTTGGAGCAGCTGGTGACCTCGCGGTACCGCTGCTGCCCCGGCAGCCACGCCTCGCAGTCGAACTTCTGGGCAGCAGAGCCGCCGAGGTCGCCGGCGGCGATGCTGACGACGCGGTAGGGGATGCCGAGGCCTTGCAGGATCTCCTCCTCGACGGACAGGATCACGAGGTGCTCGGACGCCGACTGCTCGGGCAGGCAGAACGAGAACATCTCGATCTTGTCGAACTGGTGGACCCGCAGGATGCCACGGGTGTCGCGGCCCGCGGCGCCGGCTTCGCGGCGGAAGCAGCTCGAGAAGCCGGCGTAGCGTAGCGGCAGCGACTCGGCCTCGAGGAACTCACGCATGTGCATCGCCGCCAGCGAAACCTCGCTGGTGCCGACGAGGCAGTCGCCGTCGACCGTCTCGTAGACCTGGGCGCGGTCTGTGGGGAAGAAGCCCGTCCCGTACATCGCTTCTTCGCGCACGAGCACCGGCGGCACGACCGGACGGAATCCATGAACGGTGATGACGTCGAAGGCGTAGCGCATGAGCGCGAGCTGCAGGAGGACGAGGTCGCCCTTGAGGTAGCAGAAGCGGGAGCCGCTGACCTTGGCGGCGCGCTCCATGTCGATAAGGTCGAGGGCAAGGCCCAGGTCGAGATGGTCGCGCGGCTCGAACGAGAAGCTGGTGGGCTTGCCGACGGTCCGCAGTACGACGGAGTCGTCTTCGCCGCCGTCAGGTACGTCGGGCAGGGGAAGGTTGGGGATCTCGAGGAGCATGGTGCGCAGGCGCTCCTCGGTCTCCCTCAGGGTCGCCTCGCGCTCACGGATGGTGTCGCCGAGGGCGCGCATGGCGGCGATCGCCTCGTCGGCGTCGCCGCCCGCCTTCTTGACGACGGCGATGTCGTCGCTGGCGCGCTTGCGCTCCGCCCGCATCGCCTCGACGTCGGTGAGGAGCCGGCGGCGCTCCTCCTCCAGCGCGAGGAACTCGTCCAGCGACGACGTGGCCGTGGCGCCCCGCCGTCGCAGCGCCCGGCGGACCTCTTCAGGATGGGTGCGCATCATCTTCACGTCGAGCATGGAGGCTCCTCGCAGTCGTGGTGGCTGTGGGCACATGGTACCGTACGTCTGTCCTCGGGGGAGCCCCGGCGCTGCCTCGACGGGCACGCCGTGGCCGTGCTAGGCTCGTCATCAGCGTCTGTCACCAGCAATCACGCCTACAAGGAGCCAAGCCATGCGCCAAGCCGGTCATCAATCCCGACTCGTCGCCCTGCTTGCCGTGGGCCTCGTGAGCGTAGTCGGCGCCATGGCGCTGCCGGCGTTCGTCGGCGCCGCCTCATCGCCGTCGGGGCCGAGTGGTTCGCCCTCGCCGGCCGTCGCCGCCGGTTCGCCCTCGCCGGCCGTCGCCGCCGGTTCGCCCTCGCCGCTAGCCAGCGAGTCTCCTTCGCCGACGTCCTCGCCGACGCCCTCGCCGACGCCCTCGCCGACGCCGACCACCGTGACGTGCGAGCTTTCGGCGAAGTCAGTGATCTACGGCAAGCCGGTGGTGGTGTCGGGCGTCGTTGCTCCGGCGCTCGCCGGCCAGGAGGTCGTCATCAGCGCGAACGGCGTCGACGTCAAGACGGCGATCACCGACGACACGGGCGCCTACAGCGCCAAGTTCACCGCCGCGCGGAGCTGTAAGGTCGTGGCCCGTCTCGCAGTCGACGGTACGGCGAGCCCGGCCATCAGGCTCCTGGTGCGCCCCGCCGTGTCCATCTCGCGTGCCACGGCCTACCCGTATCTCTCCACCCGCTACGTGGTGCGCGTCACCCCGGCGTTCTACACCGGTTTGATCAAAGCGACGGTGACGCACCGTGGCGTGAGGATGTACAGGAAGAGCGTGCGCGTCAGATCTGGCAAGGCGGTCTTCAGGATCCCGCTCCGCGGCATCGGCCGCTTTACGGTGACGTTCTCGCTACCCACCTCGAACGGGCTCGCCACGCGGCGCGTGGGGACGGTCGTCAGGACCACGTACCGGACCGTAAGGGTGGGCACCAATAGTCCGTATGCGCGCGGCCTGCTCACGGCCCTGCGACGTCTGGCGATTCGCGTGCCGTACGTGGGCTCCACGTTCAATCGCAACTGCGCCGACTCTCTCATGGCGTTCCAGAAGGAGTACGGCCTTCCGCGCACGTACGTGGCCGACCGCGACGACTGGCTCAAGCTCGATACGGCGCGCCGCCGGAAGCCGCGCCACAAGAAACCGGCGATCCACATCGAGGTTAACAAGACGCGGCAGACTCTGATGGTGGTCAAGAACGGCGTGGTGCACGGCCTGATCTGCGTCTCCACCGGCGCCACGGGGAACACGCCGGAGGGCGCCTTCCGCATCCAGCGCAAGACGGCTGTTACGAGCCCGCTGTCGGGCAGCGGCGCCCTCACCTGGGTGATGGGCTTCCAGGGCAACTTCGCCATCCACGGCTGGCCTTCGGTGCCGCCGTATCCGGCGAGTCATGGTTGCGTCCGCGAGCCCGTGTGGGTCGCCTACTGGGTGTATTCACAGTCGTTCGTGGGGGAGCGCGTCTACATCTATCGCTGAGACCGCTGGGCCGGATTTACGCTGAGCCGGATCTACCGCTGAACCGCAGCTGCGGTCACGCTTCTGCGAGGGACAACCTCTTCTCGAGGCCGCGAAAAACAACGTGTTCTCGAGGCCGATGGCCCTTCCCTTGGCCCGGGCGACGAGCTGGTGCGAGGCCTCGCGACTATGCCGGGAAGGAGCCCAGCACCTTGACCCACGGCAGCTTGCAGGCGAGGCACTTGAGCGCTTGGGCGATCGCGCAGTCGTCGCGCCGGCCCTCCATGTCGATGAAGAAGATGTAGTCGCCGAGCCCCTGCTTGGACGGGCGCGACTCGATCTTCGTGAGGTTGATGTAGCGGTGCGCGAACTCCGAGAGGATCAGCAGCAGGCTGCCCGGCTGATCGGTGTCGATGCCGCAGACGATGCTCGTCTTGTACGGTTGCTCGAGGTCCTGTGGCGCCGGCGTACGTGCAAGGTAGACGAAGCGCGTGCGGTTCTCCTGGGAGTCCTGGATGCCATCGCGGATCACCGTGCATTCGTACAGCTCGGCGGAGAGCCGCGTGCCGATGGCGGCCCAGGGGCGGTCGACGCGGCTCACCCGGCGCACCGCCTCCGCCGTGGAGTCGGTTGCCTCGTGCTCGACGCCGGCGAGGTGCTCACGGATGAAATGGCGGCACTGCCCGTAGGCGATGGGGATGCTCACCACCTTGGTGATCTCGTCGAGATGCAGCGGTTGGCGCGCGATGAGCTGATGGTGGATCGGATGCTCGACCTCGCGCACGATCTCAAGGTCGTCGAAGCCGGAGGCGAGAAGGTCGAGCGTGATGGTGACCGAGCCCTCCAGGGAGTTCTCAATGGGGACGACTCCGCAGGCGGCCTCACCGTCGGCCACGGCCTGCATGACGTCCTCGATCGATGGATAGGGGAACGGGGCCATCTCGCCGTCGGGCATGTTGGCGAGCAGGGCCTCCTCGGTGAACGTGCCCTCGGGGCCCAGGAAGGCGACCCTCTCGGTGCCGTTAGTCACTGGCGTCTCCTCACACCGTCGGCTGCTGGTGGGAGTAGGTTATCAGACGCGCCGTGAGGCCCATCGGCGGTCGCGAGGGTCAGGCGTTTCGCTCCCCCGTGCCCAGCTCGGAGTCGTCACGTACGCCGCTCGGCGGCGTCTCCGCCGCCGAGCCGGGCGCGGCGAGGTCGGCGAGCGCCTCGAAGGCCTGAGCGGCGGCCGTAGTGGCGGCGGCCGTCGTGGTGGCGGCTGCGGTGGCGGCGGCCGTCGTGGTGGCGGGCGGGCGGGCGCCGCTCGAAGGCGCGGCGCTGGACGTCGGCGAAGACTGGGCCTGCTGCTGGCGCTCCGTGCCCCTGCTCAGCGGCTTGGGCACGGCGGTCAGGACCGCCTGCCTTTCCTCGGGCGCGAGCTCGCGATCGGCGACGCCCTCGTGCACGTGCTTGACGTAGAAACGCGAGAAGTCGCGCGCGGCGATGGTGCTCACGACGATTCCGGAGCGGTAGTTGTCGAGAAGCGCGACGGAGGCGGACTGATGGCCGCCGAGGTCGCCGAAGGCGTTGTACCGCACGAGCGCGCAGTTGGTGAGCGCGCAGTTGAGCTGGCGGTTGTAGGACTCGAGCTCGGAGGTGAGGGTCGCGACCGCCTCACGCAGATTGCGCACCTGGTCGTCGAGCTGGCTGACGAGCGCGACGACGTCCCTTTCCTCCTCGTGGCCCATCACCACGGTCTGGTCGCGCCGGACGCGGCGGATGTTGCGCCAGAGGAGGATCAGCGGAATGAAGAGAAGGAGGGTGAGCGCGAGCGCTGCCAGCGCCACGTACGGGGCGATGTCGGTCACGGTCTGCATGCTCGCCTACTAAAGTTGCAGGGCGATCTTGTAGGTGGCCGTGTTGTTGGACGTGACCTTCTCGCCGGGCACGGGGCCTGCGGTGACCTTGAGTGTAGCGACCGTGCCCAGAGCCTCGGCGGGCACGACGAAGCCCTGGAGCGTGACTTCGCCCGTCTTCCCGGCGGCGATGGATCCGATGGTGGCCTTCTGCTTGTTGGTGGACCTGTCAGCGAAGGTGAGCACCGCCGTGACGGCGACGTTCTCCTCCGGGGAGTCGCCCTGGTTCTGGACACGGGTCACGAAGCTGAGGTCGGCGGAGGCGGGCACATCGATGGTCCGTGAGGCGCTGAGGAGCGTGCCGCCCGGCTGGGCCTTGACCGACATGAGGCCGACGCCGTGAACGCCGGTAAGCTTGGTGGAGCTGCTCATGCTGGTGAGCATCGCCGCGAGCCGGCCGCGGTCGAAGGTCTTTGCGGTGAGGAAGTAGGTGGATGTGGGCACGGTGACGTCGCTCACGCCGTCATCGGTCATCGTGTTGCGCGCCTGCACGTAGATGCGGCTCGTGTAGTAGGCATCCGGACCGGAGAAGTAGCCGGCGAGAGCCGCGAGGCGCTGGGCGCTGACCTTCTTATTGGAGAGGATCGGCAGCATGGTCGACTCGAAGAGCCGGAAGCCCTCGGCGCGCACTCTCATGCCCTCGACGAAGCAGGCCTGCTCGCCGCTCAGGGGCTCGGGGGCCGCGAGGCGGCCGGCGCGCACGGCGATCTCGGCCTGGCCGGCCTTGAGCTCGCCGAGCTTGGCGGCCAGCTCTTTGCGGTTCAGCTTGGTTGGGTTGGCGACGATCCGATCGAGCTGCTTGCCCAGGGCCGCAGAGTCGTTGATGGCGGCGGACACGCCCGAGAAGTAGGTGCGGTAGGAGTCGACCTTGCGTGAGTGCTGGCAGCTCCGCGCCCACCAGGCGAGGCTGAAAACGACCACGAAGAGGATGGCCGCGAAGGCCGCGACGCGCTGGAAGCGGACGTTCTGGCGCGACGGACGGCGACGAGCAGGGCGCCTGGGGGTGCGGTCGCGGGCGGGCGCCCGATCTGCCGCGTCGTCGCCGAAGATATCCACTCCTCGGTCCCCCCGTCCGTAGGTCTGGTGGTGGGCGAGGCGGGACTTGAACCCGCACGCACGTAAGTGCACTAGACCCTGAACCTAGCGCGTCTGCCAATTCCGCCACTCGCCCAGCGGTTCGTATAAGTTTGGGATTGTAGCATACGAATATCGACACAAACGAAGGACGTCGCATCACCTCCATGGCCGGTCCGCCGCACAGCACGACACCTCTCTACGCAGGATGGCGCGAGCGTTATCAGCTCGTGGGCAGGCTCGGCAGCGGCGGCTTCGCCGAGGTCTACGAAGCGCACGACCTCCAGCTCGACGAACGCGTCGCCCTGAAGATCATCTGCAACCGCCGCAGCATGCCTCGCCGGGTTGCGCGTGAGGTCGAGGCCGCCGCCGCCCTCTCGCACCCCGGCATCGTCGCGCTGTACGACTGGTTCGGCGACGGCCAGCGCAGCATCCTCGTCTGGGAGCTCGTCAAGGGATCGCCGCTCACCGACCTCGTGGGGGAGCTCGGCGCGGGCGATGTCGCGGCGATCGGGAGCGAGCTGCTGCGTGCCCTCGCGTACGCCCATCAGCAGGGGGTTGTGCACCGCGACATCAAGCCCCAGAACGTCATGCTGAACGCCGACGGTCGCGTCAAGGTCATGGACTTCGGCATCGCCCGGCTGATCGACGCCGACACCCTGACCCAGGACGGCGACGTCATCGGCACGGTCGCCTACATGTCGCCGGAGCAGGCGGCCGGCCGTCGCGTAGGTCCGCCAAGCGACGTGTACTCCGCCGGCATCGTGCTGTTCGAGCTGCTGGCCGGCGTCAACCCGCTGCGCGGGCAGACGCCGGCGGAGACGATGGCCAATGTGGCCGCCGGCCGTCTGCCGCCGCTGGCGGAGGTGCGGCCGGGCCTGCCCTCCGAACTCTGCGAGCTCGTCGACGACGCCTGCTCGCCGCGCCCTGCAGAGCGGCCGCCGGCCGCCGAGCTCGGCGCGGCCTTCGAGGATCTCGTGCGCAGCGGACGTCTGCGCGGCCTGCGCCTGCGCCGCGCCGCGCGGCTCGTGCGCCCGTTGGCGCGGCTGAGCGGCGTGGCCGAGCGGGCCGGCGGTGCCGCCCTGGCGGCGGTCACCGCCGCGGGCGTGACCTCGGCGCTGCCCGCCTATCCTCAGAGCTGGATGCTGCCCCTCGCGGCGATCAGCGCCGCCGTCTGGGCCGTGACGCCGGTGACCGGTCTCGCATGGCTGCTCGGCGTGCTCGCCTTCCCGATGTTCAACGTCTCCTTCAGCGCCGGCGCGGCCTACCTCGTCTTCGCCGTCGGCGTGTTCCTGCTGGCTCGCGGCCGGCCGGTGGTGGCCGTCTGGCCGACCTTGGCCGTGGCGCTCATGCCGCTGCACCTGGCGCTTCTGGCGCCGGCGGCCGCCAGCGTGCTGCTCGGTCGCCTCCGGGGCGTCGTCGCGGCCGCGTGGGCGGCCGTCGGCACGCTGCTGTATCTGGTGCTCTCCGGGGCGCCCGCGGGTCCGTTCACGTTCTTCCAGGCGCCGTCTGCGGCCGGTGCCGAGGCCGCGGCCGCAGGCAACCCGGTGAGCCTCGTGCTGGGTCTCGCGGGGCACGTCGTCGCGCCCACGTGCATGGTGCAGATGGGCCTCTGGGCGGTTCTGGCCGTAGCCGTTGATCTTGCCTTCATGCTCAGCGGCCTCGTCTCGCGTCTCCTGGTGTGGTTTCTGAGCTTCGCGGCGGTGTTTTGCGTGTACCGGCTGGTGCCGGTTGTCGCCTGGGGTTATCCGGTGACGCCGACGCCTGTCATCCTGAGTGTGGTGCTCGCCGCCGCCGTGATACTCTTGCCGCTGGTTCTGACTGCTGGAAAGGTGCGTGAGGAGCGCCGTGATGGGGATCTTCAGGAAAGCTGAAAAGGGCCTCGAGGGCCTTGTAGAGGGCGGTTTCGGCCGCGCCTTCAAGTCGAGCGTGCAGCCGGTCGAACTCGCGCACAAGCTCGCCAAGGAGATGGGCGACCATAAGACCGTCGGCGTCTCCCACGTCTATGTTCCCGGCGACTACGACATCTATCTGGGCTCCAACGACTACGCCAGGCTCACCGCTCTCGGCGACTCGCTCAAGGGGGAGCTCGCCAACTATCTCGTTGCGCTGGCGCGTCGCGAAGGCTGGACGCTGGTGGCGCCGCCGAGCATCACGCTCCACGAGGACGACGACCTGCGGGTCGGGGAGTTCGGCATCGGCACGCGGCAGGTCGCCGAGCCTCCCGAGGCGCCGGTGGGCGTGTCGGCGTCCCCGCCGTTGGCGGCGCCCGCCGTCGCGGTTCCTCCGACGCCGGCGAGCCCCGGCCCGCTGCTCGACCAGACCGTCCTCTATCAGCAGCCGGTGCCTGCGGCCCCGGCGCCGCCGCAGGCAGTGATGCACGGTCGTGAGGGGCGTTGGGAGCTGCGCGAGACCGTCACCGTTCTGGGCCGCAGCCGTCACTGCGACATCGTGCTCACTGATCCCAACGTCTCACGGCAGCACGCCGAGGTTCGCCGGGAGGGCGACAGCTTCGTTGTCCGCGATCTGGGGTCGACGAACGGTCTGCGCGTCAACCGGCAACGCGTCCAGCAAGCCGCTCTGAAGCACGGCGACCGCGTCGAGCTGGGCACGACGGAGCTCGTCTTCGAGAGGGTGTCGTGAGGGAGGCTGTGAGGTGAACGCAGCGTCCGTCGAGCATCCCGGCGGACGGCGGGGGAGGCACTCATGATCGATGTAATCCTGCTCGCGCTCAAAATCGGGATCCTCGTCGCGCTGTATCTGTTCGTCTGGCGGATCGTGCGCACGGCGGTGGGGGCGGTGCGCGACCCCGCCGGAGCCACCCCTGCCGGCGCTCCCGACGTCGCTCTTCCCGACGGCGCTCGCCCGGTCGCCGTCTTCACGCCGGAGGAGCGCGCGGCGCGCCGTGAGGAGCGCCAGAGCGAACGCACGATGGCCGGGGAGGACCTCGACTTCACGCCGCACATCAACCCGCGCCTCGTCGTCGAGCGGAGCTCGCTGGTGCCCGCCGGGGTTGTGTTCCCCCTCGAGGGCTGGGTAACGGTCGGCCGCGCGCCGACCAGCGACATCATGCTCGACGAGCCCTTCGTGTCGAGCACGCACGCGCGCTTCGTGCCTCGCGGCCAGTTCTTCTTCGTCGAGGATCTCGGCAGCTGCAACGGCACATTCGTCAACGATCGCCAGGTGATGGAGGCGCAGCTTAAGCCGCAGTACCGGGTGCGTATCGGCGAGACCGTCTTCTGCTACGAGGAGTGACGGGCGGGTGGCGCTGACTGCCAGACACGGTGCGCTCACCGACATCGGCCTGCACCGCAAGGCGAACGAAGACGCCTTTCTCGTCGCTCCACCGCTGTACGCGGTCTGCGACGGCATGGGCGGCGCCCTCGCGGGCGAGGTTGCCAGCCGCACGGCCGTCGAGACGCTGGCCACCGCGTTCGGTGAAGGGCGTCCGCTCCTTGCGGCCGCGGAGGCCGCCAACGCGGCCATTTACACGCGCGCCTGCGCCAATCCTGAACAGAGCGGCATGGGCACCACGCTCACGGCGGTAGCGCTGGAGGGCGCGCTCGGGCACTTCGTGCACGTCGGCGACAGCCGTGCCTATCTGCTTCGTGACGGCGGCCTGGAGCAGCTCTCCGACGATCACTCGTTGGTCGGCGAGATGCTGCGCGAGGGTAGGCTCACCGTCGCTGAGGCGAGCGCCCACCCGCATCGGAGCATCCTCACGCGCGCCCTCGGCACGGAGCCGGAGGTCGCGATCGACGAGTTCGAGGTCGACCTGCGCGCCGGGGACACCCTGCTTCTCTGCAGCGACGGCCTCAGCGGCGCCGTCTCGAACGACGAGATCGGTGCGGCTCTCGGCCTGGACGATCCGCAGGCCGCGGCGCGCAGGCTCGTCTCCCTGGCCCGCAAGCACGGCGGCCACGACAACATCACCGCCGTGGTCGTGCAGCTTGCCGCCGGGGACTCCACCCAGGTGGAGGCCGCGCTTGCGGCTGGCGCGCCGGCCGCTGAGGGGCCGGCGGGCACGGAGCCGGTGCTTGTCTTCGGCGGCGCTTCCGACGGTGGTCCCGGCGGAGCGCCCGGCGGAGAGCAGCACGTCCGCCGCCGGCTGGGCTGTCTCACCGCGATGCTGGCGCTGGCGGCGCTGGTGGGCCTCATGGGCGTCCTCACGATCAGCACCGTCTTCTACGTCGGCGTCGACGACGGCCGGCTCATGGTCTACAGCGGTTTGCCGGCCAAGGTGGGCCCCGTCCGGCTGCACGCCGTGTATCGCGCGAGCACGGTCAGGTACACATCCCTCACGCCGGCCCAGCGTCTCCTCGTCGACCAGCAGGATCTGCGCAGCCGCAGCTCGGCCATGGCCATGGCCGAGGCCCTGGGGATGTGGCAGTGAGCCGGCGCAATCAGGAGCTCCTGTTCCTCCTGGCGGCCGGCCTTGTGAGCACTATGGCGTATGTCTCCGTGTACGCCGGCCGCTACCATGAGATCAGCCACCTCTCGATCATTTACGGGTCGATCTTCGTGGCGATCTTCTTCGGTCTGCACCTGCTCATACGCTTCATGCTGCCGCAGGCCGATGCGTTTCTGCTGCCGCTTACGGCTCTGCTGGCTGCTCTCGGCCTCACTGAGATCTTCCGCATCAGCCCTCAGCTGGCGCTGACCCAGGGCAAGTGGCTGATGGTCGGCGCCGGACTCTTCGTGATCACCGTTCTGCTGGTGCGCGACCACATGAAGCTCGACCGGTATCGCTATCTCATGGGAGCGCTGGGTCTGGGGCTGCTCGTGGCGACGATCGTGTTCGGCACGACCATCAACGGCTCCAAGCTCTGGATCCGCGCCTTCGGCTTCTCCATCCAGCCGTCGGAGTTCGCCAAGCTGGCTATCGTCGTCTTCCTCGCCGGCTACCTTAACGACAAGAAGGTCCTCCTCTCGGTGCCCACCAGGCATGTGCTCGGCCTCCCCCTTCCGGCCGCCAAGTACTTCGGCCCTCTGCTCGTCATGTGGGCGCTGTCGCTGGCCCTGCTGGTATTCATGAAGGACTTCGGCATGGCGCTGCTCTACATGTCGATGTTCGTGGCGCTCATATACATGGCCACCTCGCGGGTGGTCTACGTCGCGGTCGGAGGAGGGCTGTTCGCGGCGGCCGCTGCGCTCGCCATTGCCGTGGTTCCGCACGTGCAGGCCCGCTTTGCCGTGTGGCTCGATCCGTGGTCGTATGCGGATACCACCGGCTATCAGCTGTTGCAGTCGCTCTTCACGCTCGCCGACGGCGGCGTGCTGGGCGCCGGCTTCGGCCGCGGGTATCTCCTCTTCGCCAACGGCCAGCCGGTGGTTCCCGACCTCCAGACCGACTTCATCTTCACGGCGCTGGCCAACGAGATGGGCCTTCTGGGGGCGGCTGGAATCATCCTCTTGTATGTTCTCTTCGTCTGGCGTGGCATCAGCATCGCCATGTGGGCGCCCGACGGGTTCTCCAAGCTGCTCGCCGCGGGCCTCTCCTTCGCCTTCGGCCTGCAGACCTTCATCATCATCGGCGGCGTCACGCGCCTCATTCCGCTCACCGGTATTACGCTGCCGTTCGTGAGCTACGGGGGTAGCTCGATCACCGCCAACCTCATGCTGGTGGCGCTGCTGCTCATGGTCTCCCATCGCGCCAACGTCGTGCGCGAGGGCAGCGCCCTCGAGCGCCGCCGCCTGGCCGAGCGAGGGTAGGAGTCGGCGTGAACAAAGTCATCGCACGAGTCTTCATCATCGGCGTCGTGCTCTTCGTCGCCCTCATCGTCAACCTCACGTGGATCATGGTTGTGCGCGCCGACTGGTTCGCCGATCGCCCGGAGAACAAGCGCGGCATCGCCAAGGAGATGCGGATCAAGCGCGGCTCCATCCTGGGCTACGACGGGTCGGTGATCGCCGGCACCCGGCGGCGATCCGGGTACTACTACCGCACCTACCCGCAGGGGCCTCTCGCGTCCCATCTGGTGGGCTACAACTCCGTGCGCTTCGGGCGCAGCGGCGTCGAGGCCGCCATGAACGACGTGCTCACCGGTCAGGCGAACGACCTCGGTGTGCAGTCCTGGGTCGACCGGCTCCTGGGGCGTCGCCCCAAGGGCGCGGCCGTGAAGCTCACGATCGTCCCGGCCGTGCAGCAGGTCGCGCAGAAGTCGCTCGTCGGCAAGAAGGGCGCGATCGTCGCCCTCGACCCGCGGACGGGCGCGCTGATCGCCTCCGCCTCGGCGCCGACCTACGACCCGGGCGTCCTCGACCGGGACTGGGAGCAGCTCATCGGCGACAGCGCCGCACCGCTGCTCAACCGCTCCACTCAGGGTCAGTACGTTCCCGGCTCGTCGTTCAAAGTGGTCACGGCCGCCTCTGCGCTCGACTCCGGCAAGGTTACGCCGGATACGGGGTTCGTCGATACGGGTACCTATGTCGTCTTCGGGGGCAAGGTTACGAACTACGGGGGAGAGGTCTACGGCCCCAACGACTTCACCGAGGCGCTCACCTTCTCGATCAACACGACCTTCGCGAGGACCGGCAATACGATCGGGCGCCGGCGGCTGATCAAGTCGATGCGGGCCTGCGGCTTCTACCAGCGGCCGCCGCTGCCGCTGCCGGCCGGCGAGGTCGCAGTCAGCGGCCGCTACAGCGGAGATGGTCTGCTGCCGGCCGGCGACTTCATGAACCCGCTCGACGTAGCCTGGGCCGCCTGCGGCCAGGAGAAGCTGCTGGCGACGCCCTTGCAGATGGCCCTGGTCGCGGCCGGCGTCGCCAACGGCGGCCGCGTCATGAAACCGTACTATACGCAGGAGATCGTCTCTGCGTCCGGCGAGGTCGTGCGCAAGGCCGATCCCGCCCAGTGGCTCGTGGCCATGAGGCCCAGCACGGCCGAGGCCCTCAAGGGTATGATGGAGCGCGTCGTCACTGTCGGAACAGGCACGGCGGCCGCCCTCGAGGGCGTATCCGTGGCCGGCAAGACCGGCACGGCCGAGCGCGGCGACGGCACGAACCTCGCCTGGTTCGTCGCCTTCGCGCCGGCCGACGACCCTGTCGTAGCCCTTGCCGTGGTCGTCGAGGACGTGCAGTCGACGGGCGGCGAGCTGGCGGCGCCCATCGCCGCCGATGTCATCAAATCCGCTCTGGCGCAGGATTCCCTGCCGTGAGCGACGGGGCGCCCGGTGTCCCCGGATCTCTGAAGAAATGAGGTAGACAGCAGTGAGCGGAGTGTTCCAGCCGGATCAGGTGGTTAACGGTCGGTACCGCGTGCTTCGCAAGCTGGGCGGCGGCGGCATGGCCGACGTCTATCTCTGCGAGGACCTCACGCTAGGGCGTCGCGTTGCGCTGAAGGTTCTGCTGCAGCGGCTCCTCGACGACCCCACCTTCATCGAGCGCTTCCGCCGCGAGGCCCAGGCGGCGGCGGGGCTCAACCACGCGAATGTGGTGAGCATCTACGACTGGGGCGAGATCGACCACACGTACTACATCGTCATGGAGTACGTCGAGGGCGAGACACTCAAGGACCACATCCGTCGCTACGGCCGCCTGGACGGCGGGGAAGCCGTGCGCATCGTCACGCAATTGCTCGCCGGCGTGCAGCTGGCCCACCGCTCCGGGATCGTGCACCGCGACATCAAGCCGCAGAACGTGATGATCGACCCCGACGGCAATGTCAAGGTAATGGACTTCGGCATCGCCCGCGCCGGCGAGTCCGGCATGACGCAGGTCGGTTCCATCCTCGGTACGGCACAATACCTCGCCCCGGAGCAGGCGCAGGGCCGTCCGGTGGACGCTCGCTCCGACCTGTACTCGGTCGGCATCGTCCTCTACGAGATGCTCACCGGCGCGGTGCCGTTCCAGGGCGACACTGCGGTGACCGTGGCCTTGAAGCACGTCAACGAGATGGCCTCGGAGCCGGCGCGGCTCGTGCCCGGGATTCCGCAGGAGCTCAACCAGATCGTGCTGAAGGCCATCGCCAAGGACCCCGCACAGCGCTACCAGAGCGCCGAGCAGTTCGCCCGCGACCTGCGCGCGTCGCAGGTGGGAGGGCCGCTGGCAGCCGCCGCGTACGATCCGGCCACCGAAGCAACCGTTCTTATGAAGCAGCCCGCCGACGGGCGCACGGCGGTGATGCCGCCGCCGCACAGGCATGAGGCGTCGCCGCACAGGGCTGAGGCACCGCCGGCCAGGCCGCGCCGCCGGCGCCGCCTGCCGGTCATCCTGCTCATCCTGGCGCTCCTCGCCGTGATCGCCGCCGCCGGGTTCGGCATCTCCCGGCTCATGGGCGGCGAAGCGGTGGTCCCCGGCGTCGTCGGCCAGAAGAGGGCGGCCGCCGTCGCCAAGCTCAAGGACGCCGGCTTCGAGGCGAACGTTCGCTGGGAGTACTCGACGACCGCTGACAAGGGCACCGTGATACGCCAGGCGCCGGCGGCCGGGACGCGGATGCGCGAGGGCGAGACCGTCGACCTTTGGGTGAGCAAGGGGACGCAGGATGTCGAGCTCGTCTCGTTCAAGGGCTGGACGCCCGAGCGGGTCAAGAGGTGGCTCGCCGACAACGACCTCTTCGGCGTCGAGAAGACGGGCAGGAGTTCGGCAGTGGCCGAGGGCGAGGTGTACAACCAGAACCCCGCGGCCGGCAGCAAGGTCGAGCGCGGCGGCACCGTCACGTACTGGGTCAGCGCGGGCGACCCGCAGGTCGTCGTTCCGAACGTCACCAATCTCACGCAGGATGCTGCGAAGACTGCTCTCACCGACGCCGGGCTGGAACTTGGGTCGGTCACCAGCAAGCAGAGCGACACGGTTCCTGCGGGAACCGTGATCAGTCAGAACCCCGCGGCCGGCAGCAAGGTCGCCAAGGGATCGGCCGTGGCCATCGTGGTCTCGTCCGGTGCGCCGACGCCGACGCCGACGCCGACGCCGACGACGCCGACGCCTGAGCCGTCGGAATCGGGCGTGGCCGTTCCCAACGTGTACGGGATGGATGCGTCTACGGCCTCCGACGCCCTGGGAGAGCTCGGCCTGGTGTCTGTGCTCAGGAGGAGGTCGGGTACCGGTCAGTCTGCAGGTACGGTGATCGACGTTCTGCCCGACGCCGGCACGGCGGTGGCCGTGGGGTCGAGGGTGACCCTGGTGGTGGCCAGGTAGCGTGAGAGCGTCTTCCTGAGCGTGTCCGCCTTACGGCCGGACGGGTCCGGCGCCGGCGCCGGACCCGTCCGGCCGCCACGGGGCCTGCAGCTGCCGTCGTCATTTGACGCTCCTGGCTGCCCCCGGTATTCTCGTCGCGTGCCGCAGGCAGGCGGCTCCCGAAAGGATGTGACCTGCGCTCATGAACCTCGCGCCAGGTTCGCTGGCCCTCTCCGAGCTCGACGAGATCGAGGTGGTTGACGCCGAAGGCTCCACGGTGGGCGAGCTGATCGATGTGCTTGCCTCATGTGGTCCAGAGGAGGCCAGGGTCACCGGCTTCTTCGTGGAAAGCGGCGATCAGCAGCTCAGGGCAACCTGGGCGCAGGTCGCCGAGATCGACTTCGACGCCGATGTGCTTCGGCTGTCCTGTCCGGCCGCCGAGTTGACACCCGCCTCGATCCGTAGCGACGAGCTGACGCTGGTCGAATCCGTCCTCGACAACCAGATTCTCGACATGCGGGAGCGGGTCTTCGTGCGCGCTCAGGACGTCATCCTCGCACTTCGCGACGGCGACCTCGTCGTGACGGGGGTCGACGCGAGCTCCGGGGCGCTGGCACGCCGCTTCGGGCTCGGATTCCTGGCGCGTCGCCTGCCGCGCCGGGGCGGCGACTTCGTTCCCTGGGAGGATGTGAACCTCATCGCCCTGCGCCTGTCCCGGCTCAACTTCGTCGAGGCGTTCGCCGAGCTTGCCGAGCTGCACCCCGCCGACATTGCGGACATCGTGGGGCAGGTCGGCCCGCGGGAGCGCGCGGCGGTGCTGGCCGCGCTCAACACGGGCCTGGCCGCCGACACCCTCCAGGAGATGTCCGAGGAGTTGCGCGTCGCGGCGCTGCAGGAGATGTCCATTGCGCGGGCGGCGGCGGTGATGGAGGAGATCGAGCCCGATGAGGCGGCAGACATCCTGGGCATGCTGCCCGACGAACTCGCGCAGGAACTGCTCGCCGGGCTCTCCAGCCAGCGCGAGGAGGATCTTCGCGAGCTGGTCCGGCACCCCGAGCACACCGCTGGCTCCCTTATGACGACGGAGTTCGTGAAGCTTCCGGCCGATATCACGGCCGGCCGGGCCCTGGAGCTCATTCGCAGCGAGCGGCCCGCGCACAGCGCGCTCGCCTGCATCCACTTCGTCGGCGGCGACGGCGGTCTGGTCGGCGTCGCTAACCTGCGCGACCTCGTGCTGGCCGACCCCGGCGAGCCGGTCTCGGGCCTGCTCGAGGAGGACGTGGTCACGGTCGCGGCCGACGTCGACGAGGACGAGGTCGGCCGTCTCATGGTGAAGTACGATCTTCTGGTGATCCCCGTCCTCGACGAGCAGAGGCGCCCCATCGGTATCGTGACGCTCAACGACGCCCTCGATACGGTGCTGCCGAGCGGCTGGACGCAGCGCCTGCCGCGCATCTTCCGCTGAGCCGGCGTGCTGCAGGGCGGGGCCACGTCCTGTCCCTGCTCGCCGCCGATGCGCCGGCCGCTCAGAATCGTTCTTACACCGGCAGCCTCACGGCTCCGGCGTCGACGCGCTCCCAGACCATGCTTCGGCCAGGCAGAGCGACCGCCGTGGCCAGATCCAGCCGGTACCGTGACACCTCGCCTTTGGCCTTAACCGGCCGGAACCCACTGCCCTCGAGCACGTCGCATTGGAAGAGGTTGCGCTCGCGGAGATAGCCGCGGAAGGGTTCGGCCGGGGCGTGGCACCGCAGGGCGAAGGCCTCCAGGGCCGCGACACGCCGGTGCTTGAGCGACGCCTCGATCTCCTGCAGAAGGTAGTGGAAGCCGCGCAGGTACTGCTCGTCGTAGAAGTACGAGCACGTGAGCACGTAGGCGTCGTCGGACGGGGGGCCGGCGGGGAGGTACCGGGCGCGTGGCAGGAGGCGGGCGGCGGCAGTGTGCATCCAGCCGATGACGGCGTCGTCCTCGAGCAGCGCCCGGCCGAAGAATCCGGCGTCGTCCTCGGCCGCTCGCTCCCATGACAGACGAAGCCCGGGCGGCGATGTTTCGCCCGGGCGGCACTGCCACCAGACGCAGTCGCGGCAGACCGGTGCGAGAAGGTCACGCGTGGCTCCTCTGAGATCGATCACCCTCACGCCTCGCGGCCAACGCTGGGCTCGGCCACGGTCACCTCCTTGCGCGCCTCGGTGCGCGTCAGTATACAGGCGGGCCGTCGGCGCGAACGCGCCCCGTATTTGCCACTGTGCCAAGCGCTCGCCTATACTCCTTGCGCGCTGAACCTACCGGCTCGGCGTGTTTCCGGAGAGAAAGGCCGAGCTGTCGATGAGCGACCACATCACCCTTTACCGCGCCGACTGGGTTCTGCCCGTGAGCGCGCCGGTGCTGGCCGATGGCGCGCTCGCCGTGCGTGGCGAGCGCCTCGTCGCCGTGGGGTCGGCGCTCGACATCCTCGGGGCATACCCAGATGCGGCCGTCGTCGACCTCGGCGCGTCCATCGTGATGCCCGGATTCGTCAACTCCCACTGTCACCTTGAGTACACGTTCTTCCGCGGCATTCTCGACGACGCGGAGTTCGGTGAGTGGATCCTGAGCCTGGTCGACGTCAAGGCCGCCCTCACGCCGGAGGACTACCTCGTCAGCGCGCGTCTCGGCGCCCTGGAGGCCGTGGCCTCCGGCGTCACGACGATCGCCGATACGAGTTATGGCGCGACCACGCTCGAAGCGGCCGCCTTGGCCGGCCTGCGTGGGCGCGTCTACCTGGAGGTATTCGGCGTCGACGACGCGCACCTCGACGACACGCTCGCCGACGTGCGACGGCGGCTCGCCGAGGCGCGCGCGGCCGCGCCGCCGCAGCTGGAGGTCGGCCTCGCGCCGCACGCACCCTACACCGTCTCCAGCCGCCTGTACCAGGGCGTCTCGTCGCTCGCCAGAGCCGAGGGCCTGAAGGTCATGAGCCACGTCGCCGAGAGCACCGAGGAGCTCCGCTACATCCGCTCGGGATCTGGCAGGTTCGCTCATGACTACCGCGAGAAGATGGGGTGGGAGCGCATGCTCGTCCAGCCCTACGGCGTGAGCCCAATCAAATACCTCGAGCAGTGGGATGTCCTCGATGAGGACTTTCTTGCAGTCCACTGTGTCCAGGTGAATCGCGACGACATCAGCATCCTCAAGGCCAAGCGCGTCGCTGTGGCTCACTGCCCCAAGAGCAACGCCAAGCTCGGCTGCGGCGTCGCCCCGCTCACCGATCTTCTGCGCGCGGGCGTGCGTGTCGGCCTGGGCACAGACAGCCCCGCCTCGAGCAACATCATGGACATGTTCGACGAGATGCGCGCGATGCTTCTCCTGCATCGCGCCGTCGAGAAGGACGTCTCGGTGCTCGACGCGCAACGGTGCGTGCGCATCGCCACGCTCGGCGGCGCGGAGGCGCTGGGGATGCAGGACGACATCGGCAGCCTCGAGCCCGGCAAGTACGCGGACTTCATCGCGGTCGACGTCGCCGGCTCGCACTTCGCGCCGATCGAGGATCCCTACTCGGCGCTCGTCTACGGAGCCAACCAGGACGACGTGCGGCTCACGGTCGTGGGCGGCCGGGTGCTCTTCCGCGATCGCGCCTTCATAACGCTCGACGAGGCGGTCGTGCGTCGCGCCGCCGACGGCGTGCGCGAGGCGCTTCGTCAGCGTATGCGCGCCGGCGCCGTACGCGTCGGCGCGGCAGAGTCCGGCTGGTGGCACACCGGCGGCACCGGCGAGGGGAGCGTCTAGATGCTGGTCGATCGGCGCAAGGTCAAGTTCTGGCAGAAGATCATCTTCGGCCTGATGGCCGTCATCATGGTGGCGTTCCTGCTTCCTATGGCGTTCCTGGGCTCTGGCGGTGCGGGTTGCGGCGGCGCCTCGTCGGGCCTCGATCAGCTCAGCGACGATATCGCCGCCGGTGAGAGCGCGGTCAAGGCCGACCCCAAGAACGCTGAGGCCTGGAAGTCCCTCGGCGAGAACTACGTGCTGCGCGGCAACCAGCAGGCCCAGGGTTCCGCTGAGCAGCGTGCCGACTGGGAGAAGGGTGCTGCGGCGTACAGGCGCGCTGCGATCCTCGAAACGAAGCAGGGCGCGGAGCGGCGTGTCCGTCTCGACACGCTGGAGCAGCTCGCCAGCGTCTACGCGTTCCTCGAGGCACATGAAAAGACGGTACAGACGTACGCGCGCATCACCGAGCTCTCACCGAAGGATCCGCAGGCCTTCCTCGGTCTCGCCTATGCGGCCATCAGCGCGGGCGACACGCACACCGCGGTGCTCGCCTTCACGCGGTTCCTGGAGCTCGATCCCAAGTCGGCCGACGCTCCTGCCGTAAAGCAGTGGATCAAGCAGAACACCCAGTCTGCTACGCCGACGCCGGTACCCACGTCGACGAAGGGGTCCGGGAAGGGGTCCGGGTCATGAGCGACCTGTTCAGTGTGGATCACGAGCGCCTCAGCGCGGATCTCGCCGTGATCACGGTGGCCGGCGAGGTCGACATCTACACTGCGCCGCACCTTAAGGAGTGCCTCCTGGGCCTGCTGGACGAGGGCGTATGGCGCGTGGTGGTCGACCTGAGCAGCGTCAGTTTCATCGACTCGACCGCCCTGGGTGTGCTCATCGGGGCCGTGCGCCGCGTCAACGACAACGACGGCTCGATGGCCCTCGTCGTCACGGGGCGCTCCGTGCGTCGCGTGCTCTCGATCACGGGGCTCGATCGGGTGCTCGCCATCTACGACACGCGCGCTGCGGCCATAGAGGCGCTGAGCTGACGGCGTGCTCCCTCGTGGCGCCGCCGCGCCCGGTGCGCCGGCGAGCAGGCTGATGATCCGCGGCGGTGTCCCCGCCGGCATTCGTCCATTCGAGGTAGGTCCGTGAGGCTCATCGTCACAGAGAAAGACTCCGCGGCGCGCAAGATCGCCGACATCCTGGGCGGCAGGGTCGCCGTCAAGGAGCACGGCCGCGGTCGCCAGAAGGTCAAGTCGTACCACTTCACGTACGCCGGAGACGAGGCCGTCGCGATCGGTCTCCGCGGCCACATCATGCAGACGGTGTTCCCGGATCGCTACCGGCGTTGGAGCCTAAAGAACCTGGGGGAGATGATCGCGCAGCCGGATCTCGCCTGGATTGTCGACGGCGGCGCGGCGACCACGCTCATGGCGCTGCGGGCGGCGGCGAAGGGAGCCGACGAGGTCGTCATCGCCACCGACTACGATCGTGAGGGCGAGCTGATCGGGCATGAGGCGCTCGAGATCCTGCGCGGAGAGGCTCTCAAACGTCACCCACAAGCCTCCCCGGAGCGCAAGAAGCGAGGCGGCTCCAAGAGCCGTGCCGCAGCCGAACCTCTGCCGTCGGATGCCGCTGAGCTCCGGGTCAAGGCGATGGTGGCTCCCGCCGTCGCCGATCGTCACATCCGGGTGCGGTACTCGGCGCTCACGCCTGAGGAGGTCGCGGCGGCTTTCGCGAAGCCGTCGACGGTCGACTTCAACCTTGCGGAGGCGGCGCATTCACGGCAGGATATCGACCTCATCTGGGGCGCGGTCCTCACGCGATTCATGTCGCTGGCATCGTATCGGTACGGGTCAGACTACCTGTCGGTGGGCCGCGTGCAGTCGCCTACGCTGCGGCTGATCGTCGATCGCGAGCGCGAGCGGCGCGCCTTCAAGCCGGTCCCCTACTGGGAGATCAAGGGAACGCTCGAGAAGGACGGGGAGACGCTCGAGGTCGCTCATGCCAAGGGTCGCTTCGACTCGCAGGAGGCGGCCGACGAGGCTCTGGCTCGCGCCCAGGCCGAGACGGCCGAGGTCACCGCGTACAAGGTGCGGCCGCGTCAGGTTGCGCCGCCGACGCCCTTCAATACGACGGCTCTGATGAGCGCCTCCTCCGGGGCGGGCCTCACACCGGCCCGCGCCATGCGCGCCGCCGAGTCGCTGTACCTCGACGGTCTCATCAGCTATCCACGCACCGACAACACCGTCTACCCACCCTCGCTCGACCTGCACGGCAGCCTGCGGGAGCTGGCGAAATGGACGCCCGTGCGCTCCACGGCGGCGCGGCTGGCCGCGCAGGAGAAGCTCACGCCGACGCGCGGCAAGAAGCGCACGACCGATCATCCTCCGATCTACCCGGTCGGCGTGCCCAAGGGTGAGTTAAGCGGGGATCAGGCCAGGGTCTACGATCTGGTTGCGCGCCGCTTCCTGGCGACGTTGCTGCCGGCGGCCACCGTGGAGGGTCAGCGAGTCGATGTGCAGATCGGCGTCGAGCCGTTCCTGGCGCGTGGCAGCCGTGTCGCCGCGCCGGGGTTCCTCGAGGTCTACGAGAGGTATGCGGCCAAGCGCGACCGGCCGTTGCCGACGCTCGCGCCCGGCGACCGGCTCGTCGTCGTCGACGTTCACCAGGAGAGCAAGGAGACGCAGCCGCCGTCGAGGTACGGCCAGGGTCAGCTCATCGAGCGCATGGAGGATCTCGGGCTTGGCACCAAGGCGACGCGCGCCGACATCATCCAGCATCTATACGATCGCAACTACGTGCGCGGCAACCCGGTAGAGCCCACCGAGCTCGGCGTCGCGCTGATCGGCGCGTTCGATGCGGCCATGGAGAAGGCGCCCGTCGACATCTCCTCCGCGAAGATGACCGCCGGGCTCGAGGAGCAGATGGATCGCATCAGCGAGGGCGAGATGCGCCGGGAGGAGGTCGTCTCCGAGAGCCAGGCGATGCTCGAGCGCGCCTGGAGGCTCCTCGACGCGCACATCGCCGACATCCGCGCGCGCATCAAGGACGGGGTCCGCGAGGATCTTACGCTGGGCGAGTGCAAGGTGTGCGGCGGCCAGCTCCGGGTGTTGCGCGGGAAGACCGGAAAGCGCTTCGTCGCGTGCGTGGGCAAGGAGGGCGAGGAGCCGCGGCCCGCGGCGGAAGGCGAGCGTCCGCGCCGGGGCTGCGGGCAGACGTTCCCCCTGCCGCAACGCGGCACGATCACGGCCACGGGCAAGATCTGCGGCGAGTGCGGCTGGCCCGAGATCAAGGTCGTCGGCGCCGGCGGGCGGGGACGACCGTGGGTGCTGTGCGTCGACATCGACTGCCCGACCAAGGAGAAGTACCGCGCGCGGCGGGCCGAGAAGGACGCCTGAGGGGGTCGGAGTGGCTTCGCGCGTAGCGGCAGGCGAGTCCGGCTCGAGAGGGCGTCGCGGCGCCCTCATCACGCTCGAAGGCTGCGACGGCTGCGGCAAGAGCACCCAGGCACGGCTCCTGAGCGAGCGTCTGGCGGCCGCCGGCTGGCCGGTTGGCACAGAGCAGGCGCCGGGCGCGGCGGTGCGCGAGCCCGGCGGCACGCCCGCCGGCGAGGCCATCCGCGAGGTTCTGCTGCACGGGCCCGATCAGGGGGCGTGGGCGGAGGCTCTGCTCTACGCGGCGGCGCGCGCCGAGCTGGTGGAGCGGGTGCTCCTGCCCGCGCTCGGCGACGGTCGCGTGATCGTCCTCGACCGCTTCATCGACTCCTCGCTGTCCTATCAGGGTCACGCCCGAGGGCTGGGCATCGACGAAGTGCTCGCGGTCAACGAGCCCGGCCTGCGAGGCCTCTGGCCCGATCTCACGGTGGTGCTCGACGTCGATCCCGAGGACGCGCTGGCGCGGGTGGGCGGCGCCCCCGATCGCATCGAGTCCGAGGGTCTGGCCTTCCAGCGGCGCGTGGCCGCCGGCTTCGCCGCCGTGGCTCTCCGTTTCCCCGAGCGCGTCCGGATCGTCGACGGCTCGCGCGCCGTCAACGAGGTCGCCGCCGATGTGCAGCGCGAGGCTCTCAGGGTCCTCGGCGACCTCGGCTGCGGGCCTGGCGGCCAGGAGGGCGGACGTGTTTGAGACCATCCCCGGGCAGACGGCGGTCAAGGATCTCTTCACCCGCGCCCTCCGCGGCGGCACCCTCAGCCACGCCTATCTGCTCTGTGGTCGGGAGGGCCTTGCCAAGACGGCGTTCGCTCGCGAGCTGGGCGTGGCTCTCGTGACCGAGTGTGGCGGCTGTGGGCAGTGCCCGCAGTGCGCCGCGGCCCGTCGCGGGCTCCATCCGGATCTGCATCTCCTGGAGCGCGAGGGGGATGTCATCCGGGTCGACCAGGTGCAGCCACTGATCGCCGACCTCAGCCTTAGACCGTTCGCCGGCGCCCGGCGCGTCTGGATCATCCCTGAGGTCGAGCACCTGCATCCCACTGCGGCCAACAAGTTGCTGAAGAGCATCGAGGAGCCTCCAGCTCATGTCTTCTTTCTCTTCGTGTCGGACCGCGTGGAGCGGGTTCTGCCGACGATCGTGTCTCGCTGTCAGATCGTCGAGTTCAGCCCGCTGAGCGACGCGGAGGTGTGCGGTTACCTTGGCCGGGAGTACGCTCTCGAGGGGCAGGAGGCCGAGGCGCTGGCCCGGCTCGCGGCCGGCTCCGTGGAGCGCGCGGCGCGACTCGCGGAGGACGAGCGCGGCCCCGGGCGCCGGAGAGCCTACCTGCGTTGGGCGGCGCCGATCGCGGCGGGTGCGCGTCATGCCGCCCCCGGCGCGGATGCGCCCGCCGAGGAGTTCATCCGCGTCCTCGACGGCCACGTCGCGGACATCCGTGAGGCGTCGGCCGAGCGGCTTGAAGCTCGCGTCGCTGCACTCAAGGATCAGTTTCAGGACGAACGCGAGCTCAGGTGGCAGGTGAAGAGAGCCGAGGCGTTCGCCCGGCGTGAGGAGCTTCGCCTTCGCCGGCTGGCCGCGCTCGACGCCGTCGACACGCTCGTGGCGTGGCTGCACGACCTCTGGGTGGTGGCCTGCGGGGCATCCGATGTACTCTGGAACTGCGATCGCACCGAGGAGCTCGTCGATGCAGCCGTGGCGACGCCCGAGCACTACGCGCGGTCGCTCGCCATCGCGGGCCAGACTCGCAAGGATCTGTATCTCAACATCGACCAGAGGCTCGCGCTGCAGGCCATGTTCGCGCGCTTCGAGGAGGTCGCTCCGATTGACTAGGATCGCCAGCGTCGTCTTCTGCGGCGGGGGCAAGCCATATCAGTTCGACGCCGGCCAGCTTGAGCTGGTGGCCGGCGATCACGTTGTCGTGGACACGGCTCAGGGCGCCGATTTCGGGCGCGTCGTCGCGCTCGCGGAGGTGAAGCCCGGCGAGCGGGCGCCGGGCCGCCTCAAGAGGATCGTTCGCAAGGCCGTCCAGGCCGACTTCGAGGCGGTTGCGTCGCATCGCGAGGCTGAGGAGGAGGCCAAGCGCGTCTGCCGCCGGCTGGCCGCCGAGCTGGGCCTCGACATGAAGATCGTCGAGGCGCGACAGGCGTTCGAGGGCGGCAAGATGACGATCAGGTTCTTCGCGGAGGAGCGCGTCGGCTTCCGCGAACTCATCGGCAAGCTGAGCGCGCGCCTCAAGCGTCGGGTCGATCTCAAGCAGGTGGGCGCGCGCGACGAATCACGCATCATCGGCGGCTATGGGTCATGCGGTCGCAGTCTCTGCTGCGCCACGTTCGCCGGCGACCAGGGCTCGGTCTCAATCCGCATGGCCAAGGATCAGAATCTGCCGCTCAACCCCACGAAGATCTCGGGCAGCTGCGGCCGCCTCATGTGCTGCCTCAAGTACGAGCACGAAGCCTACGTTTCGTTCCGCAAGCGGGCGCCCAGACGCGGCGCCGTGGTCAGGACGCCGGGCGGGGAGGGCAAGGTCGTCGAGCTGTCGGCGCTGCTCGACAGCGTCACCGTCGACCACGGCGAGGGCCGCGTGACGACGTACAAGCTTGCGGATGTCGGTGTCGTCAAGAGGAGCGGGTCGTGATGGCCACCGCGTTTGAGCCGCGCTGACAACCGCGTTTGAGCCGCGCTGGCTACTGCGTTTGAGCCGCGCCGGTGACGTTTGGCAAGAAGCTGGGCGGCTGGTACCATAGCGCGGCGTTTCGCGTGGGCCGTTAGCTTAGTTGGTAGAGCAGGGGACTCTTAATCCCAAGGTCGAAGGTTCGAATCCTTCACGGCCCACCATCGGTCGCACAATTCCCTCCCCCTCATCGGGTTCCACCGCCCGCGTCGTTCGTTCTCCTTTCGTCCTCTCCTCGCACCGGCGGCCGTTGACACGATTTCATCGACGGTCTACACTACGCCGCAGCAGAAGTTAGTCGAGACGAAAGTAGCGGATGACCGTCGTCAGGCACACAGCGGCTGCAACCGAGCAGACCGCCCTCAGCGAGAGTCTCGAGGACTACCTCGAGGCGATCGGGCACATCGAGTCCGAGAAGCAGGCGGTGCGGCCCAAAGACATCGCCCAGCGGTTGCATGTCTCACCGCCGTCGGTCACGGCGGCGTTGCAGAATCTCGCCGCCCGTGGCCTCGTCAACTACCAGCCGTACGATCTGGTCACGTTGACGCCGCAGGGACGGCATCTCGCTCATGACGTCATCCGCCGGCATGTCGGCCTGCAGAGGTTCCTCACGGACATCCTCTGCATCGAGGCGGCCGAGGCCGATCGACTGGCGTGCAGCATGGAGCATGCCATGCCCGCCTACGTTATGGATCGTCTGCTGCAGTTCCTCGACTTCGTCACCGATAGTCCGCACGGCGGCCCCGTCTGGTCGCCCGATTCCGGCTTCGGCCTGCGCAACACGGGCGCGACGGGCGCCTCCGAGGAAGCCCACTAGCAGCATACCGAGTTCATCCAGAGGAGTTTTTATGGCCGAAGAGTTAGACGAGGCGAAAAGAGTTGCCTGTGGCAAACAATGGGGCGGACACGGCTGGCGGTGGCGCGGTCGTCGTGCGCGGGGCTGGCGGAGGGATCTGGAGTGCGCCGGCGCGGCCGCGGGTGAGGAGATGCGCCTCTCCGAGGCGCGCGTGGGCAGCAGAGTCGTCGTTACGGGCGTCTCCGGCGACGAGTCATTTCGCGGCCGGATCATGGCTATGGGAATCGTGCCCGGCGCACGTATCGCGGTTACGCACGGCGGCGCCAGGCAGCCGCTCGTCGTCGCCCTTCCCGGGCGCAGGTGCGTCCTGGATGGGCGAAGCACGGCGATGATCGAGGTGCGCGAGTGCCCGGTCAGAGGTGTTGAAGGAGGTTTGTGAGGTGAGGTTAAGGGATCTGAGCGTGGGGGAGAGCGCCAGGGTGGTCGGCTACGGAGGGGCTAGTGCCGCCTATCGCACCAGGCTCCTCGCGATGGGTTTGACGAAGGGCTGTGTGCTGAAGCTCATCCGCGTGGCCCCGCTCGGCGATCCGGTCAAGGTCGAGGTCCGCGGCTACGGTCTGTCGCTGCGCAAGGATGAGGCCGACGCCCTGGTTGTGGAGGGTGTGCGATGAGCGCGGCTGCCGCCACGATCGCCGTCGTCGGCAATCCCAACTGTGGCAAGACGACGCTCTTCAACGGGCTCACGGGCCGTCGCCAGCGCGTCGGCAACTGGCCGGGCGTCACGGTCGAGCGCAAGGAGGGCACTGTCGTCCTCGGCGGGGAAGACGTCACGATCGTCGACCTGCCGGGGATCTACGCTCTGCTTGCGACCTCGGAAGACGAGCGCGTCGCGCGTGACTACATACTGAGCGGGGAGCCCGGGCTCGTCGTCAATATCGTCGATGCGACCAACCTCGAGCGCAACCTCTTCCTGACCACTCAGCTGCTCGACATGGGCGTGCCGCTCGTCGTCCTTCTGAACATGATGGATCTGGCGGAGGCCCAGGGGATCGCGATCGACGTCGATGAGCTGAGTGCCCTGCTGGGCTGCCCGGTCGTGCCGGCCGTCGCGACCAGGAAAGGCGACCTTCGCAGAGCTCGCACCGCTCTCGAGGCCGCCTGGCGCGTCCGGCGACAGCCCGCCACGGCCGTCCCGCAAGAGGAGGCCATCGAGGCGGTTGCCTCACAGTGGGCGGACGACCTCCAGGCTGTGGCGGGTCGCCTGGGCACGAACGGCCGCTGGCTGGCGCTGAAGCTGCTCGAGCGTGACGCTTGGGCGACCGGCAACGTGCTCGAGTCGGGCGCCTTGAGTCGGCAGCAGATCGAGGATGCGGTAGGCGGGCTCGAGGCGGAGCTGGGTGAGCCGGCAGACATCGCCCTCGCCGGGGCGCGCTATCAGTTCATCGAGTCGGTGGCCGGCGCCAGCATTCTGCGGCCGCCGCCCTGCGAGACCCGGAGTGACAGGGTCGACAGTATCGTGCTGAACCGGTTTCTCGGCATCCCGCTGTTCCTCGGCGCGATGTTCCTCCTGTTCTGGTTTACGATGAGCATCGGCGGCGCGTTCATCGATTTCTTCGACATCGCCGGGGGCGCCATCTTCGTCGACGGTTTCGGCCGGCTGCTGGAGATGGTCTCCTGCCCCGATTGGCTGGTGGCCGTCCTCGCCGGCGGCGTCGGCGCCGGCATCCAGACCGTCGCCACGTTCATCCCGGTCGTCTTCGCCATGTTCCTCGGCCTCGCGCTGCTCGAGGACTCCGGCTACATGGCGCGGGCGGCGTTCGTCATGGATCGCTTCATGCGCTGGATCGGCCTGCCCGGTAAGTCCTTCGTGCCGATGCTCATGGGCTTCGGCTGCAACGTCCCGGCGATCATGGCGACGCGCACGCTCGAGAGCAAACGGGATCGCTACCTCACGGTCTTCATGAACCCGTTCATGTCGTGCGGCGCGCGCCTGCCCGTGTACGCCGTGTTCGGCGTCGCCTTCTTCGGCGCGGCCGCCGGCGGCATGACCTTCTCGCTCTACTTCGTCGGCATCGTGCTCGCGATTCTCACCGGGCTGCTCCTGAAGAAGACGCTCTTCGAGGGCGAGCCCACGTACTTCGTCATGGAGCTGCCTCCGTACCACAGACCCCGGGCCGGGAACGTCATCAGGAACTCCGGGCGGCGCACGTGGGTCTTCATGACGCGCGCCAAGTACATCGTTCCGATCGTGGCCGTTCTGGCTCTGCTGAACACGGTGGGCGTCGACGGGACCGTCGGCCACGAGGACACGTCGCAGTCTCTCCTGTCGGGCATCGGCAGGACGATCACTCCCGCGCTGGAGCCGATGGGCGTCGAGAGCGAGAACTGGCCCGCGACGGTCGCCATCTTCACGGGCATCTTCGCCAAGGAGGTTGTGGTGGGGACGCTCAACTCTCTCTACGCACAGGACGCCGCAGAGGGGGAGGAGGAGAGCTCGTTCAGCCTCTGGGGCGGTGTTCGCAAGGCGCTCGCCACCGTGCCGGCCAATCTCGCCGATGCGCCGGCGAGCCTCGCGGACCCCTTCGGGCTCGGGCTCGTCGGTGAGGAGGGAGATACGGTCGTGGAGGAGGCCGGCGCGGCGACTACCGTCTACGCCGGGCTGCGCAGCGGCTTCACCGAAGGTAAATGGCAGGCGTACGCCTACCTGCTGTTCGTGCTGATCTACATGCCGTGCGTGGCCGCCTTCGCGGCGATGACGAAGGAGATCGGGGTGGGCTACACGCTGCTCTCCACCGTCTACCTGACCGTTCTGGCATGGGCCGTGGCGACGCTGTTCTACCAGTTCACCCTCGGCCACAGCCTGCTCTGGATTGCCGTCGCGATCGTGTTGCTGGTGCTGATGGCTCTCGCCTTCGCGGCGATCGGGAGACGAAGTCGTGGTGTGGAGGGTGTGTCGCTACGGCTGCCCGCAGAGTCGACCGGCTCAGGCTGAGATGCGAGGGCGAAAGGTGCTCGTCGATCTCATCAGGGCGCTGTGCGACGAGCGCCCCCGAACCATGCCCGAGCTGGCCGCCGAGCTTGGCGTCGATGTGGCGCGAGCTCGTCGAGCGTTCGAGTACTGCGAGCACGTGGGCTATCTCGAGCGGATCGGCGTGGGCTGCGAGGCCGGTTGCCCGCGGGCCTGTGCGTCGTTGCGCTGCGCCTACAGTGCGCAGCAGACGCCAGACGGGGGCGCCGGTACGTCGTGCGGCGCCGCCTGGTGGCGCGTCACCGAGAGCGGCGCACGCGTAGCGGACCCGGCCTCTCGGCTCGCCGGCGCTTCCCGGTGCGGCAGCCCGAGCGCTCTGTGGGGTCTCCGTTCTCATCGTCCACTCGCAGGCTTCCGCTCTCATTCCCATCTCGCGATGACCCATGGCGATGACCAGCGGGCCGGGCGCTCCAGCGGCGAGCTCTGAAAGGCCTCGTTTCCCAGTGATTGGGTAGGAGCAGTTCTCATCTATGACGGTGTCATATGACGGTTCTGCCGGCGTGACTACACACAGACTGCTTGTCAGGCTTGCGAATCATTATCATGATCTTGTATACTACTCGTGTGCTTTGGGTGCCTGCGCCCGGAGCACGATTGCGGTGATCCGCTAGTTGCTCGGCGCTACTGGTTGAGCCTGTTCTCTAACGTGGCGGCGCCCGGAGGCTCACGGTGACCTTCAATGAGGTCACCAGGAAGCTCCAGCTGCGGCACTACCGCATCCGCTACCGGGTGGTCGGCGCCCGCGCCTGGCAGTCGCGGACCATCACCCGCAGCTACACTGACAGCAACACCCTGGCGCGGCAGACCCTGACCCGCCTGCAGAAGGGTAAGCGCTATCAGGTCACGCTGCTGGCCGGCAAGAAGGTCGGCGGCAGCTGGTACTGGTCGCAGCCCGCCAAGGTCAAGACGAGCGCTCGCATCAAGTGAGGCGCTGAAAGAGCCCCACCTCCTGGGCGGGGGAAGGCCCGGCCGGTCTGCGCTCCGGCCGGGCCTTCGTTGTTGGGGACATCAGGGAGCGCGGCGCCGGCTCGGCCATCTTCGATGGGGATATCGGAGAGCGCCGCGCCGGCATGGCCCTCATCGTTGGGGCATCGGGGGCGCGGGGCTGGTCGGGGCGGTCCCGCGCCGAGAGTCCCGCTGCCGGCTTGGCCACCGTCGTCCGGAGCCGGTGTGCGAGCGCTTTCGCTCCATCCGCTTTGCGGGCGGTTCTCATTCGTGGCTGAGCCACTGCGCAATAGAGTCGAGGTTCACAGTGCCACACTTGCGAATGTTTATCACAAGTGTGTATACTGTCGGCGTCGTGCTCTGGGCGCCTGCGCCCGGAGCACGACAGCGGTAATCCGCCTGTTGCTCGGCGCCAGTGGATGAGCCTGCTCAATGACGTGGCGGCGCCCGCCGCCAGCCCAAACGCCCGAGAGCGACTCGTTCGGGACTGATCCCCGGAACGGGAGGAGATGTTGGGGTGACGCCACCTGACGGCTGGAGGCAGCACTGGCAGCCCGGAGATCCTCTCTCCGCGGAAGACCGTGCTTTGCTCGCGCCGTTGCTCGCCAAGGCCCATGAGCTTGGGCGCACGCCGACGCGGCGCGAGGTCGCGACCTCAGAGGATATCAAGCGCCGCTTTCGCACCTGGGGCAATGCAGTTCGCGCCGCCGGCCTGCCGTGGGTGAACTACCCGGAGCAGCGGCGTCTCGCCGAGAGAGACCAGCCTTGCTCCCAGACGGCCCCGGACCATCCTCGCGAATCACGCAGTAACCGTCGTGGCAGCACTGCCGCCGACCAGATCTCACATCATAGAGAGGAACCTACAGGCTATGGAGGGCATGCCGAATGAGACACGAGCGAACTGACACAAATGCGGCCGCGGCGTCACGTCGTGACCACCCGCCGCGTACGAAGCGGAGTCGGATGAGCGCCAGGAAGAAAGCGTTCCTGATGCAGTGGCGGTCGATAGTCTTGTTCGCCGTCATGATGCTCGCTGCGGTGCTGGGGGGCGCCTTCCTGGCGTCCGCCCCGGCGCAGGCCGCCGGGACCATCGACGTGGTGGTCGATTTCGAGGGCTACAACCTCGGCCAGGGTTTCTATAGCGAGCCCACCTTACTGCAGCTACCTGAGGGCGCCACGGTAGCTGAGGCAGCCGTCCAGCTGATGGGAGATCGGCTGAGCTATACAGGTTCACCTACAGGCAGCGACTTCTACATGCAAGGCGTCCGGAGCGCAGACACGGGCGTGGTCAACATCCCCTTCTACATCACCGCCAACGGAGGCCCTACCACGCAGCAGGCCATCGACCGCGGCAACCGGCCCCCAGTGGACGTGCTCGGTGAGTTCGACTACAGCACCCAGGCCGGCTGGATGTACACAGTGAACAACGTCTCTGCGAGCGTCGGCGCGGGGTCGTTCGTCCTGCACGACAACGACGTGGTGCGCTGGCAGTTCACCGTCTGGGGCCTCGGCCGTGACCTGGGCGTGCCCACCTTTATGGGTTTGCCCTTCTTCACCATGGCCGACAAGACCGAGCTCATGCGCGCGCTCGTCGCTGAGGGCGCCGTCGAGGGAGCCAAGCCGGCCGCCCTCGACGTGATCATCAATCCGCTGGCCACGGAGGCCGAGGTCACGGCGGCGCTGAATGCCCTGCAGGGAGCGCCCTCCGTCAATCTCGAGACCGCCTACCAGGACACCGGCGCCTTCATCGTCGACCGCGGCGTCCCCACCGTGGGCTCGGTCAAGGGCGAGTGGGCTGCGCTCGGCCTCGCCCGCGCCGGCTACGACGTGCCGGACGGCTACTTCGAGACCTACCTTGAGAACGTCACCAACCATGTGGTCGCGGCCGAGGGCGCGCTGAGCCCGCGGACCGAGTACTCGCGCATCATCCTGGCCCTCACCTCGATCGGCGCCGACGTCAGCAACGTGGGCGGCCATAACCTGCTCGAGGGCCTGGCCGACTACGATGAGGTAATCTCCCAGGGCGTCAACGGGGCGGTCTTCGCCCTCTTGGCCCTGGATAGCCATGGCTACGAGGTGCCCGCGGTTGCGGGAGTGGATACTCTCACCACCCGCCAGCTCCTGATCGACAAGATCCTCGAGCTTGAGCTCGACGGCGGCGGCTGGACCTTCTACGTCTACCCCGGCGCCACCGCCGACGTCGATCTCACGGCCATGGCCCTGCAGGCTTTGGCTCCCTATTACGCGAGCAACTCCGCGGCGAAGGCGGCCGTCGACCGTGGCCTCGCGCTGCTCTCCAGCATGCAGAACGAAGACGGCGTCTTCCCCAGCGCCTGGGGTGACCCGAGCGCAGAGAGCGTCTCCCAGGTCATCACGGCTCTCACGGCTCTGGGCCTCGACCCGCAGACCGATGTCCGGTTCATCAAGGGCGGCACCACGCTCCTCGACGCCCTGCTCACCTACTACGTGGACGGCGGCGGCTTCAAGCACGTCGTCACCGGGGAGCGCAACGACCTGGCGAGCGAACAGGGCTACTACAGCCTTGCAGCCTACTTCCGTTTCGCCGGCGGCCAGACCTCTCTCTACAACATGAGCGACGTGGAGATCGTGCCTGCGACCTATCCGGTAACTGTGAACCTGGAGCCGGCCAGCGCCTCGATCGTCATCATGGACTCCGAGGGCAACACGGTCGGCACCGGCACGTCGCACGACCTCGTCGCCGGCTCCTACAGCTACCGCGCTGGAGCAGATGGCCATCGTGCCGCTTCCGGCTCCTTCACCGTGAGCGGCGCGCCCGTGACGGTGGACGTGACCCTGGAGCCCTACGTCGCCTCCGGCTATAGCTGGACGGAGTCCTACCGCGGCAACAGTAGTAACATGGCCGTCGTCGACGACCCGGCCATCGCCGCGGGCGTCCCCACCACTCTGAGCGAGTCTGAGGTCAGGTGGGCGGCCTCCGGCGCGAAGACACACGCCATCTTCGTCAACGGCGAGATGTTCTCGGCGTCCGGCAGCGTCCTGAGCAAGATCGATACCACCAACGGTACGACCACGACTGCGACGCTCGCCGGCAGCATGGGTTTCTCGTACTTCATCACCTCGGGTGAGGGCAAGATCTTTATCCAGGAAGGACTGAGAGTCGAGGCCATCAACGCCGCCGACATGACGCAGGCGTGGCGCAGCGAACCGGTCTCCGGGAGCGGCCAGGGGCTCACTCCGCTCTACTACGCTGACGGATTCGTCTACGGAGGCACGACCCAGGGAACCGGAACGGTGTTCTTCTGCATGAGCGCCGCCGACGGCTCCATCGTCTGGGAAGTTCCGTGGGAGAAGAACCCCAACACCGGCGGCGACAGCTGGAGCACCTCCGGGCACTACTGGGCCGGAGCCAACGTCATCGGCGACTACTGCGTGTTCGGCGGCGAGAGCGGCGTTCTACGCTCCGTCAACAAGCTCACCGGTGAGACTGTCGATGTCTGCAACACCCCAGCAGGGCACGACATCCGCAGCTCCATCGCTTACGCGGGCGGCGATCTCTACTTCACCGTCAAGCAGGGCGGCCTGCTCTACAAGGTCGACTTCGATGAGAGCAGTGGCCAGCTGGGTAGCGTGACAAGCGCGAAGATCGACCCGAACGCAACTGAGACGATCAGCACTCCCGTCGTCCACGACGGCAGGGTGTATGTGAGTGCCAGCACCAACACGGCAACCAAGGCCGTGGTGGGTGTGCTGAGCGCCAGCGATCTCTCTCACATCTATTCTGTCCCGCTTGCTGCCGACGCAGGCACAGCGACAAAGGGCCACGATGTACTGCTCGTGGTCGACGAGGCCAACGACTGTGTCTACGGCTACACCACCCATTTCTGGACGCCGGGCAGTATCACCGGCTTCCGCGATGCGGCAGGGCAGACCACACCGCAGTACGTGGACTTCAGCTCGGTCACGCAATCGGTCGCTGCCAACTACGGGGCGGCCCAGGTCATCACGGGGCCTGACGGCACGCTGTACTTCACCAACGACGCGGGCAAGATGATCGCCCTGGCGAAGAACAGCGCCTATCTCACAGCTCTCTCGGCGGATACCGGCACGCTTTCGCCCGCATTCGCGTCAGGCACGACCACGTACACGGTCGTCGTGCCGCGAGGGACGCCCAGCGTCGATCTGAACTTCGCCGCGGTCGAGGGCGCGAGCGTGGAGGTCAACGGCTCCCCCGGCACCGGCAGCGCGACGATCGCCCTGTCCGAGGGCACTGCGACTGCCACGCTCAAGGTGCAGAAGGGCTCGTACAGCCGCACCTATACCATCAACATCAGAGAAGCGAACGACGACGCGACGCTATCGGATCTGAAGCTCTCTACTTCCAACAGGTGGAACCAGTCTCTGCTGGAGACGACGCCCACATTCTCGGCGGATACCACCTACGTGGTGCAGACCACGGCGGAGCCGAGCAGGACCTTCATCAACCTCTGGCCGGCGGCGAGCGACGGGAACGCCTCCATCGTCGTCACGGCCGGGCCCGGGATGCGGCCTGGTAGCGGATCGTCCGGCGACCCTATTCCCGTCACGGGTACCAATGCCTCGCGTGACAGGTACGCGGCGTACTTCGTGACCTCGCCGCAGCAGGCGAACCTCGGCACCGTGACCGTTGAGGTCACGGCGGAGGACGGCACGACGACCAAGGCCTACACGGTCGTGCTCGTGAAGAACGCGGATACGGCCGCGCCGCTGATCAGCGATGTTGAGGCAAGCGGTCTGACGGTCACCGTTACGGCCACCGACGACAACCTGCTCGCCCCGGAGGCATACAGCTTCGACGGTGGGGAGTCCTGGCAGGCATCGAATGAGAAGACGTTCGCCGAGGCGGGCACTCTGCCTGCCGGGACCATCCGCGTCAGAGACGCGGTGCTGAACGTCGCCGAGCACGGCGAGGATGTCGTCCTGGCGCCTGCCGTGGACAAGGCCGCCCTCAACGAGGCCATCGCCACCGCTCAGGGCAAGCAGCAGGCCGACTACACGCCGGCCAGCTGGCAGGCCCTGGAGACGGCGCTCGCCGCCGCCCAGGCGGTCGCCGACGACCCCGACGCCACCCAGGCGCAGGTCGATGAGGCGACGGCCAACCTCAACGCGGCGATCGACGGGCTGATGGCGAACCCCGGCGAGCCCATCGACGTCACGGTCAGGTTCCAGAAGGACGCCACCGGCTTCGTGGTGGCTAAGCAGAACGTGGAGCTCGAGACCGATCTCTCCGAGCGCTACGGCTACGTCGACGCCTACAGGGGCGGTGAGGCCACCGCGCTCGACGCCCTGGTGCGGGCACACATCGCCGTCTACGGCGATGAGCCGGCGAACGTCCAGAGCAACCTGACCGTGACGAGCCAGGGCTACGTCACCAGAGTCATGGGCGTGAGCACGTCCAACTTCTCCTACTACGTCAACGGCAAGATGCCGGGCGACGGCGTGTTCGTCGCGGATCCATACATGGGTGGAACCTCGCAAACCGGCTACGCCGTGAGCCAGGCTCTCCTGGAGGATAAGGACAACACCTCGTTCGTCGTGCTCCAGGACGACTGGACGATGGACACCTTCGGCTGGTTCGAGGCCGCCGGCGAGAGGACCGAGCAGGTCAGCGTGACGGCCGGCGAGAACCTCGACCTCACGCTCAAGGGCTACATGAACTGGTACGGCCTCTCCGATCCTGAGTGGCAGGCATCGAACACCGCGGCCGTCGAAGGCGCGAGCGTCGTCCTGGTCGCCGTAAACGGTGGTGCCGGCACCTTCGGTAGCTCGATGGCGACGACGAACGCGGAAGGCCAGGCGACCGTGAGCTTCACGGAGCCGGGTACCTACGTCGTCTCGGCTACGATCTCGGGCTGGCCTCCGCTGATCTCCCCGTGGCTCACGGTCACCGTGACCGTGCCGCCGGCCGACAAGGCCGCCCTCAACGAGGCCATCGCCACCGCTCAGGGCAAGCAGGAGGCCGACTACACGCCGGCCAGCTGGCAGGCCCTGGAGACGGCGCTCGCCGCCGCCCAGGCGGTCGCCGACGACCCCGACGCCACCCAGGCGCAGGTCGACGAGGCGACGGCCAACCTCAACGCGGCGATCGACGGGCTCGTGCTCAAGGCCGACAAGGCCGCCCTCAACGAGGCCATCGCCACCGCTCAGGGCAAGCAGCAGGCCGACTACACGCCGGCCAGCTGGCAGGCCCTGGAGACGGCGCTCGCCGCCGCCCAGGCGGTCGCCGACGACCCCGACGCCACCCAGGCGCAGGTCGATGAGGCGACGGCCAACCTCAACGCGGCGATCGACGGGCTGATGGCGAACCCCGGCGAGCCCATCGACGTCACGGTCAGGTTCCAGAAGGACGCCACCGGCTTCGTGGTGGCTAAGCAGAACGTGGAGCTCGAGACCGATCTCTCCGAGCGCTACGGCTACGTCGACGCCTACAGGGGCGGTGAGGCCACCGCGCTCGACGCCCTGGTGCGGGCACACATCGCCGTCTACGGCGATGAGCCGGCGAACGTCCAGAGCAACCTGACCGTGACGAGCCAGGGCTACGTCACCAGAGTCATGGGCGTGAGCACGTCCAACTTCTCCTACTACGTCAACGGCAAGATGCCGGGCGACGGCGTGTTCGTCGCGGATCCATACATGGGTGGAACCTCGCAAACCGGCTACGCCGTGAGCCAGGCTCTCCTGGAGGATAAGGACAACACCTCGTTCGTCGTGCTCCAGGACGACTGGACGATGGACACCTTCGGCTGGTTCGAGGCCGCCGGCGAGAGGACCGAGCAGGTCAGCGTGACGGCCGGCGAGAACCTCGACCTCACGCTCAAGGGCTACATGAACTGGTACGGCCTCTCCGATCCTGAGTGGCAGGCATCGAACACCGCGGCCGTCGAAGGCGCGAGCGTCGTCCTGGTCGCCGTAAACGGTGGTGCCGGCACCTTCGGTAGCTCGATGGCGACGACGAACGCGGAAGGCCAGGCGACCGTGAGCTTCACGGAGCCGGGTACCTACGTCGTCTCGGCTACGATCTCGGGCTGGCCTCCGCTGATCTCCCCGTGGCTCACGGTCACCGTGACCGTGCCGCCGGCCGACAAGGCCGCCCTCAACGAGGCCATCGCCACCGCTCAGGGCAAGCAGGAGGCCGACTACACGCCGGCCAGCTGGCAGGCCCTGGAGACGGCGCTCGCCGCCGCCCAGGCGGTCGCCGACGACCCCGACGCCACCCAGGCGCAGGTCGACGAGGCGACGGCCAACCTCAACGCGGCGATCGACGGGCTCGTGCTCAAGGCCGACAAGGCCGCCCTCAACGAGGCCATCGCCACCGCTCAGGGCAAGCAGCAGGCCGACTACACGCCGGCCAGCTGGCAGGCCCTGGAGACGGCGCTCGCCGCCGCCCAGGCGGTCGCCGACGACCCCGACGCCACCCAGGCGCAGGTCGATGAGGCGACGGCCAACCTCAACGCGGCGATCGACGGGCTCGTGCTCAAGGCCGACATCAAGGTGACCAAGGTCGACCTGCCCTCTCGCGCCACCGTGAAGGAGGGGGAGAACATCACCCTGGAGGCCGAGGTCTACCCCGACGACGCGACCGACAAGTCGCTCACCTGGAGGTCGTGCAACACCAGGGTGGCGACCGTCGATGAGGACGGCGTCGTCACCGGTGTGAGGCCGGGCAAGGCGTGGATCGTTGCCACCGCCAACGACGGCAGCGGCAAGTGGGACAAGTGCCGGGTGACGGTGAAGTCGGCCAACGTCAAGGTGACCAAGGTCGACCTGCCCTCTCGCGCCACCGTGAAGGCCGGGCAGAGCATCACCCTCACAGCCGAGGTCTACCCCGACGACGCGACCGACAAGTCGCTCACCTGGAGGTCGTGCAACACCAGGGTGGCGACCGTCGATGAGGACGGCGTCGTCACCGGTGTGAGGCCGGGCAAGGCGTGGATCGTTGCCACCGCCAACGACGGCAGCGGCAAGTGGGACAAGTGCCGGGTGACGGTGAAGTCGGCCAACGTCAAGGTGACCAAGGTCGACCTGCCCTCTCGCGCCACCGTGAAGGCCGGGCAGAGCATCACCCTCACAGCCCAGGTCTACCCCGACGACGCGACCGACAAGTCGCTCACCTGGAGGTCGTGCAACCCTTGGGTGGCGACCGTCGACGAGGACGGCGTCGTCACCGGTGTGAGGCCCGGCAAGGTGTGGATCATCGCCGTGGCTAACGATGGCAGCGGCAAGTGGGACAGCTGCAGGGTGACGGTCGACCTGCCCTCTCGCGCCACCGTGAAGGCCGGGCAGAGCATCACCCTGACGGCTGAGGTCGACGCCGACGATGCCGCCGACGCCACCGACAAGTCGCTCACCTGGAGGTCGAGCAACACCAGGGTGGCGACCGTCGATAAATACGGCGTCGTCACCGGCCTCAGACCTGGCAAGGTGCGTATCATCGCCACCACCAAGAACGGCAGCGGCAAGTGGGACTGCTGCTGCAAGGTCACGGTGAAATGAAGGTGAGCCAACAGAGACCGTGATCGAACGCAGAGGCGAGTGGGCCCGGACATGCATCCGGGCCCACTCGCCATGCAGCGCCGCGGCGATCGCCTTGGTGCTCGGCCGACGTCGTGTGCGAGCGGCGCGCGCTCCCGCAGCCGAGAGAGGAGTTCAGGCGCGCGGGGCAGGAAAAGGTCCGGCCGGCGTATCCTCCGCGCCAGCCGGGCCTCACTGCGTGACGGGGTAGGCCCGCTTGCGGGATCTCCATGCGTAATCCCGATGCTCTCCCTGTCCTGCGCACATCTTGCGAGTCATTATCAGCCTCGTGTATCATAAGCGGGCACCGCAGGTTGAGCTTGCTCAGTAACGTGGTGGCCTTTGCCGCCAGCCTGCCTAGACGACCACAGAAGCACTCACACTCAGCGTGATATGAGGAGCGTGATCATGGGCACGGGCTGGACTGTTGGCGCGACCAAGACGATGAAGGCGGCGTGCGCGGCGCTGGCCTTAGCGACGGCGCTGGTACTGTGCTTGCTGCTACTACCCGTGGCCTCGGCGCGGGCGGTCACGCCGAAAGAGGCGCTCGACACCACCGGGGCATACATCTTGAATAAGGTGAAGGCACCCACCGTCGGATCCATAGGCGGTGAGTGGGCGGTCATCGGACTGTCTCGCGCCGGAGTCGCCGTGCCGGGCGGTTACTGGGACGGCTACGTGGGCCGCGTGAGCGTCTATGTGGCCGCACGGGGCGACAAGCTGCACCAAAACAAGTCGACCGACAACTCACGGGTGATCCTCGCGCTCACGGCGCTCGGACGCGACCCGAGAGCCATCGGCGGCCACGACCTGGTGGCCCCGCTGGCAGATATGGACTGGGTCACGAACCAGGGCATCAACGGCGCCATCTTCGCGCTCATCGCCACCAACAGCGGCGGCTACGAGATCCCGATCGACGAAGGGGTAGCCAACCAGACCACGGAGGCCAAGCTCATCGACTTCATCCTCAACCGCGAGGTGAAAAAGGGCACGCCTGATGCCGGTGGCTGGACGCTGGCAGGCGACGAGGCGGATCCGGATATCACCGCCATGGTCCTGCAGGCCAGCGCACCTTACTACGGCGAAGCCGGTCACGAGGATCTGACCGCGGCAGTCGACCGGGCGCTCACCAGGCTCAGCGCGATGCAGCTCCAGGATGGGAACTTCATGCCCCCGAACTTCGCTGGTACCAGGCCCTGCTCTGAGAGCGCCGCACAGGTCATCGTTGGGCTTACAGCGTTGGGCGTTGACCCCACTGAAGATGCGCGGTTCGTCAAGACCGGCGGCAATCCCATGACGGCGCTGCTCGGCTTCTATCAAGCGGACGGCTCCTTCAAGCATGATGCCGCCGGCAGCGGTGAGAGCCAGATGTCCACGGAGCAGGCGATGCTGGCCCTCACCGCCTACGACCGCTTCGTGGAGCACAAGCCGGCGCTGTACGACATGTCCGATGCGGTCGAGCCGGCGACACGTATCGAGGACATCTGGGTTGCCACCCACCCTGTAGCCCCGGGTACCTCCGTCGCGCTTCCCCTGCGGCTGGAGTTCGAAGACGGCAGCGTCGGCAACGTCGCCTGGGTCAGCTCCGCCCCCGCCATTGCCGCGGTTGGCGGCGACGGCGTGCTGACCGGGGTCAAGGAGGGTAGGGCGACGCTCACCGCCACCGCTACCGACGAGAGCGGCCGTACGGCCGCCATCACAGTGACTGTTGCCAAGGCGGTCACCAGGCTGCGCACCCCGCTTTCCAGCATCTACCTGGTCAGAGGCACCAGGAACTGGAAGCCGTTCGTGGCCGCCGACAACAAGACGAAGGGCAAGGCCAGCATCGTCGCCAAGCTGACCTACAAGTCAAGCAGGCCGAATATCGCGGCGGTCACCAGCAGCGGCAGGATCACCGCCCGCAGGGTCGGCACGAGCACCATCACTGTTAGATCCCTGAACGGCAAGCAGCTGAACATCAGGGTCACTGTGGCCGCTCGCCGGACAGCCCTGCGCTCGTTCGGGCTCAGCGGCCTCCGCGCCTCTCTGAGAGCCGGCAGGTCAGCGGTGCTGAAGCTGAAGCCCGTTCCGGCCAGGGCGACCAATCTGAAGCCGACCTTCGCGAGCAGCAACCGCAGGATCGCAACCGTCGACCCTGCCGGCAAGGTCACGGCGGTCAGGAGGGGTAGCGTCAAGATCACCGTCAGGATGGCCGGCAAAAAAGTCGTCAGGAATCTGAAGGTACTGCCAAGACGCTGAGGGTGAAGTGACGTCGAGGCACATTCCAACCGGACGGAGGCAGGTGACATGACCAAACAGAGAACAGGCCCGATGGGTCCAAGGAAGCGAAAGCCACAAGTCATCATCGCCGTCGTTGTACTGCTTATTGTCGCTGCCTGTCTGGCTGCGGTGGCGGTGTACGCCAACCAGATCGGGTCGGCCGGCTCGAAGAGCGCCGCCGACAGCGCTGCTCTCGTCAACGCCTCGCCGTCGGCGACGGAGACGGAGACGGAAAGCGGGTGGACTACGTCGGGTGGCGGTGGCTCGAAGCCGTCCGCCGCCAAGAAGGCCAAGGGCGATCGCCGTCCATCGAGCACTGCGACCAGCGCCGGCCACTCGGGCACTTCAAGCGCCTCAGGCGGCGGCTCAAGCAGCTACGGTACGTCGTCGCGCGCAGCCAGTAGCGGGTCGAGTGCAACCGGGAACAAATCCGGCGGCAAGTCCGGCGGCTCCAGCAGCAAGCCGACCAGACCGCCTAAGCCGGCGGCGCTCACCTGCACGCTGAGCATCGACGCCGAGACAGCTGGACTGGGCACCTTCATGCCCACGCGTAAGGTGACCTTCAAGAAGGGCGAGACGGTGTTCGATGTCCTGAAGCGGGAGTGCAGGGCCGCCGGCATCCCCATGGAGTTCGAGTACACGCCGATGTACAAGAGTGCCTACATCGAGGGCATCAACGGTCTTTACGAGTTCGACCGCGGTGAGCTCTCCGGCTGGATGTACAGCGTCAACGGGTGGTTCCCCAACTACGGATGCAGCAGATACAAGCTCAAAGCCGGAGACCGGATCCAGTGGCGGTACACCTGCGACCTCGGCAAGGACATCGGCGGGGACTACTCGACGCAGGGCAGGTAGGTTTTGGCAGGCGGGGCAGGGCAGGTGTTGACAGACATCCACAAGTGAACAACGACGCTTTTTCCTCACTTCATCCGGCTGTCGGCTACCTGTTCTTCGGATTCACATCCTTGTTCACCGTCGCGTTCCTGCATCCGGTGACGCTGGCCGTCTCGTTCGTCTGCGCGACCGCGTATGCGGTGTATCTTCGCGGTCGCAAGGCGGTGCGGTTCTCGCTCTTGTTCCTGCTGCCGGTGATGATCGTCGCGGCGGTCGTCAACCCCGCCTTCAACCATCGCGGCGCGACGATCCTGTTCTACTTGCCGGACGGCAACCCGTTCACGCTTGAGTCGGTGCTGTACGGCGCCGCATCCGCGCTCATGATCGGCGCGGTCATCCAGTGGTTCTACTGCTACAGCGCCACCATGAGTTCGGACAAGTTCCTCTGGCTGTTCGGACGCATCATCCCGGCGCTCTCGCTGGTGATCTCGATCTCGCTGCGGCTGCTGCCCCGGTACGTGGCGCAGACCAGGCGGGTTGCGGCGGCGCAGCGCGGCATGGGCAGGGACGTCATGTCCGGCCCTCTGCTCTCTCGGGTGCGCAGCGGGCTGCTGATTCTCTCCGTGATGACGACCTGGGCGCTTGAGAACGGCATCGACACCGCGGACTCGATGAACAGTCGGGGATTCGGGCTGAGCGGGCGCACCTCGTACTCCATCTACCGCCTCGAAGAGCGCGACCGAGTGATGTTCGTGCTGCTGAGCGTCGCCATCTCGACAGTGATCGTCATCGCCTGGGGCGTGCGCGGAGCGGCGGTCGCCTTCTTTCCCCTGTTTCAGATGGACACGGGCTCTCCGACCGCGATTACGCTGTACGTGACCTGGACGCTGATCTGCGCGTCGCCGTTGGCGATGGGGCTGAGGGAGGACGCGCTGTGGCGCTCGTTGCGTTCCAGGGTCTGACCTTCGCGTACCCGGCTGCAGAGAGGCCGGCCCTCGACGCAGTGGACCTGGCGGTCGAGCCCGGGCAGTTCGTCGTGCTCTGCGGCCGGTCCGGCTGCGGTAAGACGACGCTGCTGCGTCACCTGAAGACGGCCCTCACACCACACGGCAGCAGGACGGGAGAGGTGCTCTTCGACGGATGTCCGCTGCATAGCGTAGGCCACCGCGAGCAGGCACAGAGGATCGGCTTCGTCCTCCAGAACCCCGACAACCAGCTCGTCACCGACAAGGTATGGCACGAGCTCGCGTTCGGTCTCGAGAGCCTCGGCATGCCGCAGCTGGCCATCCGTCTGCGCGTGGCGGAGATGGCATCGTTCTTCGGCATCCAGGAGTGGTACCACAAGGGCGTGGCCGAGCTCTCCGGAGGGCAGAAGCAGCTTCTCAATCTGGCGGCGGTGATGGCGATGCAGCCAGACCTCCTGATCCTCGACGAGCCGACCTCACAGCTCGACCCCATCGCGGCCGCGGAGTTCATCGGTGCGCTGCGGCGAGTCAACGGCGAGCTGGGTACGACTATCGTGCTCTCCGAGCATCGCCTGGATGAGGCGGTGCCGGTGGCCGACCGGGTCGTCGTGATGAACGGCGGGCGGATCGTGGCCGACGGCTCGCCGCCTGAGGTAGGACGGCTGCTGGCGGCGAGCGCCGATCCGATGCTGACGGCGATGCCGACACCGACGCGCGTCTGCCTCGCCGTGGAGGACGAGGCCGGCGCCTGCCCGGTCAGCGTGCGCGAAGGACGCGTCTGGCTGCGCGGGCGGCTGGATGCAACCCGGACGGCGCGGCGCGACGAGGATCGCGCGCTCACAGACGATCCTGGAGATGCGAAGCAGGTCGAAGCTGCGCTGTCGGTCGCAGGGGGCGCGCCGGACGGCGCCGGCGCCCCCGCGGCTCGACTGCGCGGCGCCGGCGCCGAACCACCCGTCATCACCTTGAAGGAAGTCTGGTTCCGCTACGAAAAGCAGGGCGCCGATATCCTGCGCGGCACATCCTTCACGGTGCATGCTGGCGAGCTCTTCTGCATCGTCGGCGGCAACGGTACCGGTAAGACCACGGCGCTTGGAGTGCTGTCGGGCCAGCTGCGTGCCTACCGCGGCAAGGTGAGAACCCTCGGCCTCGACCCGGGGAAATGCAACGCGACCGAGCTCTTTTCTCGAGGTCTCGTGGCCTTGCCCCAGGACCCGCAGACGCTGTTTCTGCGCAACACGATCGCCGAGGACCTCTGGGACGCCGCGGCCTTCGCCGCCGCGGATCACGACGAACGCGAGAGGCTGGTGCTGCGCGCCGCCGGTCAGGCCGAGATCGAGGACATCCTCGACCGGCATCCTTACGACGTCAGCGGCGGCGAGCAGCAGCGGGCGGGGCTCGCCAAGGCGCTGCTCGCCGAGCCCCGTCTGTTGCTGCTCGACGAGCCCACCAAGGGCATGGACGGCTTCTTCAAGCAGAAGCTCGCCGACATCCTCTCGCGGCTGCGCGACGATGGGCTCACGGTCGTCATGGTGTCGCACGACATCGAGTTCTGCGCCGCACACGCGAGCCGCTGCGCGCTGTTCTTCGATGGCGGCGTCGTCACCGAGGGGGAGCCGGCCGAGTTCTTCGCCGGCAACAGCTTCTACACCACGGCCGCCAGCCGGATGAGTCGCGGCCTGCTCGAGGGAGTCGTCAAGGCAGAGGACATCGTGGCCGCCCTGGCGGTGATCGACTGCGATCGGGACTACGACCGTGACTCTGTCGAGGTCGCGTTCTGATGGACCTCGATCTGACGCTGCGTCACTACTATCTGATCAGCGTCGCGATCATCTGTGTCGCGCTGGCGGTCTTCGCGTGGCGCTTCGAAGGACGCAAGCCGAGGGCCCGTGAGGTCGTCGTCATCGCCGTGCTGGTCGCGCTCGCCGTCGCCGGCCGGGCGGCGTTCTTCATGGTGCCGCAGTTCAAGCCTGTCGCGGCGCTGGTGATCATCTCGGGCGTCGCCCTGGGCGCCAACTCGGGGTTCCTCGTCGGCGTTCTCTCGGGCTTCGTCTCCAACTTCGTGTTCGGTCAGGGCCCGTGGACGCCGTTTCAGATGATCGGCTTCGGGCTGCTCGGACTCCTTGCCGGGCTCGTCTTCTACCACGTTCGTATGAGCGGCGATGGCGCGGCGCCGGTACTGGAGGGTGCAGTCGCGGAAGGTGACGCGGCGCCGGCGGACGCCGCGCCGGTGAGCGCCACGTTGGGCTCCGGCATGGTGGTCGACGTGCAACCGGCTGTAGGCAGCCTGCTGGCTCCCGCGCTGGCTCGCAAGAGGTTCCATCGAACGCGCCTCATCTGGCTGTGTGTTTTCGGAGGCCTCGTGACGTTCTGCGTGTACGGACCGATTGTCGACGCGGCCGCCATGCTCATCTTCCCCCAGGAGATCAGCGCCAAGGTGGTGCTCCTGACTCTCGCGTCCGGCGTGCCGTTCAACTTCGTCCACGCCGCCTCGACGGTCATCTTTCTGCTGATCCTCGCGCAGCCGATGCTCGAGAAGCTGGAGCGGGTCAAGCACAAGTACGGGCTGCTGTAAGGGCGCTGCCGATGGCCAGGGGTTCTGTGTGCGCCAGGGCAGCACGCCGGCCAGTACCGGCTCACCTACCGGCCGCACAGGGGCTCTGTGTGCGCCGGGGCAGCACGCCATCTCGGCGATGGCAGTGCGGGGGAAGAGCTTGGGGCCTGTGAGCGCGACCATCTTCCGGAGTCCCAAGGTCGAAGGTTCGAATCCTTCACTGCCCACCACGCTCCCACGGCGTGGGCTCGCCCCGTACCCTTCCCGGTTGCCCGGCCTTTCGCCGCTCTGCTATGTTGCGTGACCATGGTCGAGAGCCGCGCACACACCGGTACCGGGCCGTCTGCGGCGTGAGCAGTGCCGGTGGCTCATGCGGGTCCGCCGGGCGGCGCGCCCGGCCGCGGCCGCGTTCCTCGGAGCGCGCGCGAGAGGGGTGCGAGGCGGGTGGGCGACGCAGCCTGAAGAACGCGTACACCGACGGCGCCCGCGCTCGCTTCCTCCGGGCGGGGGTTGCGCTGGCCCGGGCCGGCGTCACCGCCGACATGCTCACCATTGTCGGCCTTCTGCTGCACGTCGTGGCCCTGCCGCTGATCGTGACCGGCCACTTCATTCTCGCGGCGCTCATCTTCGCCGTCGCCGCGGTCTGTGACGCGCTCGACGGCGCCGTCGCTCGCGCGGGAATCGGCGCGACGAAAGCGGGCGCCTTCCTCGACTCCACGACCGACCGCATCTCGGAGCTGCTCATCTGTGGGGCACTCGTCGTGTTCATGGCACGGGCTGAACGCTGGTGGGAGATGATTGCCATGCTCGTGTTCATGGGCGCGTCCCAGCTGGTCTCGTACACGCGCGCCCGCGCCGAAGCCCTGGGCGTCGGCTGCAAGGTGGGCCTCATGTCGCGGCCGGAGCGTGTGGTGCTGCTGATTGTCGGCTTGGTCTTCAGCGGTGTGCACGTGAGCGGGGTGAGCCTGCTCACTGTGGCGATCTCTGCGCTGGCCGTCCTCACCTCTCTCACGGTCGTGCATCGCATGATGCACGTGATGCGCAAGCTCCGTGCCGGGGAACCGTCCTGAGGCGCTTCTGTATGCGTGGCCGTGGCCGGCTGTGCCAGGAGCGTTACGGCCGGGCGCGGCGAGCTGCGTGATATACTCTCGCGCGTTGTTGTGAGCTCCGGGGACGCGCTTCGCGCGCCGGGGCAGAGTACCAGTTGAGGCGGTCGTCTCGCGGCCGCGAGACGTGGAGGTACACCTATCTTGGGTAACCCAGTGCGCGTCGCGATCCTCGGCGTGGGCAACTGTGCGTCGTCGTTTGTGCAGGGCGTTGAGTTCTACAGGAACGCCAAGAAGGACGACTTCGTGCCCGGCCTGATGCACCCTGTCCTCGGGGGCTATCACATCAGCGATATCGAGTTCGTGGCGGCGATCGATATCGACAAGCGGAAGGTGGGCGCCAGCCTCAGCGAGGCGATCTTCACCGCTCCCAACAACACCGTGAAGTTTGCCGACGTGCCCGACAGGGGAGTCAAAGTCGTCCGTGGCATGACTCATGACGGCCTCGGCAAGTATCTCTCGCAGATCATCGAGAAGGCTCCGGGCTCCACGGCCGACATCGCCGGCATCCTCAGGGAGACCCAGACCGATGTGGTGGTCAACTACCTGCCGGTGGGCAGCGAGCAGGCCACCAAGTGGTACGCGGAGCAGATTCTCTCCGCCGGCTGCGCCATGGTGAACTGCATCCCCGTCTTCATCGCCCGTGAGCCCTACTGGCAGCGTCGCTTCGTGGATGCCGGCGTGCCGATCATCGGCGACGACATCAAGAGCCAGGTGGGGGCCACTATCGTGCACCGTGTGCTCACACGCCTGATGCGCGAGCGCGGCGTCAGGCTGGAACGTACGAGCCAGCTCAACGTCGGCGGCAACACCGACTTCCTTAACATGCTCGAGCGCGAGCGCCTCGAGAGCAAGAAGATCAGCAAGACCAACGCGGTGACGAGCCAGCTCGACTACGAGATGGGGGCGAAGAACGTCCACATCGGCCCGAGCGACTACGTGGAGTGGCTCGACGACCGCAAGTGGGCCTACGTTCGCATGGAGGGTCGCACCTTCGGCGACGTGCCGCTCAACATCGAGCTCAAGCTCGAGGTTGTCGACTCGCCTAACTCGGCCGGCATCGTCATCGACGCCGTCCGCTGCGCCAAGATCGGCCTCGACCGCGGCCTCGCCGGCTCGCTCGAGGGGCCCAGCAGCTACTTCATGAAGTCGCCGCCGGTCCAGCACCCCGACGACCTCTGTCGCCGCATGACGGAGGAGTTCATCAGCGGCCAGGGCGCGGGCGCCACCGCCGTCTGCCGGGGCTGACTTCTGCAGGCGGGCGTGCCGCAGCGGCGCGCTCCGCAGCATTGTCGACATGAGCCGCAAGATCGGCATCCTCACCCCGTTTCTCTGGACCTCGCCATCGGGGGTGAACCGTCAGGTGGCGTCGCTCGCTTCAGAGCTCACGGCAGGGGGGCATCGCGTCACGGTCATCGCCCCGAGCGCCGATCGTGAGCTGGTGGCCGGGGCGAGGCGGCGTGTCGAGGCGGTTCTCATCGGGGAGCGCGCCGCTATCTTCGGCGACGACGAGCCCTATCCCAGATACTTCTTCGCGGGGGCCACCTATGCGGTCCGCGAGAGACGCTCGCCCAAGCTCATCGCGGCTCCGGCCGGCCTGATCGCCAACATCGACGTGCTGCTCGAGACGGAGGATCTCGACCTTCTCCACCTGCATGAGCCGTTCGTTCCCGGGCTTGGCTGGGCGGCCCTGCGCCATGCGTCCTGTCCGCTGGTCGCGACCTTCCATGCCAACCCGGAGCGGCTGGCGCCGCTCCTTAGCACGCGGCCTCAGCTGCGCCGGCTCTTCGACTCGCTGGACGTAGCGATTGCCTCATCGTACGCCGTGCGGGACGTCGCGGCCCTCGCGCTCCCCGGCGCCTATCGCGTAATCCCGCCGGGCGTCGATCTGGAGCGCTTCCGGCCGGGCGACGGCAGAGCTCCCGGCCCTGTGCGGCTCGTGTTCGACGGGGCGGAGCTTCGGAACTGCGGGCTCGGGGTGCTGCTGCGCGCCCTGCGGCGTCTGGAGGATCTCGCCTCCGCGTTCACGGTAGACGTGTACGGCCCGCCTGCCCTGGAGCGCCGCTACGCGCGCCTCGTGTCGCCGGCGTTCTCCGGGCGGGTGGTCTTCCACGGCACAGTGCCCGCTTCGGCGTGGCCGGAGATCCTCCGTGGCGCCGACGTGGTCTGCGCCCTGTCGCCGGGTCCGGCGACGGTCGCGACTACTCTGCTCGAAGCCATGGCCAGCGGCGCGACCGTGGTCGCATCGGCTCTGCCGGTGCACGGCGAGATCGTGCGTGACGGCGTCGACGGGGTGCTCGTGCGGTCGCGGGCTCCCCGTGAGCTGGCTGCGGCGCTGCGACGTCTTGCGGAGGAGCGCGGTCTGCGTGAGCGGTTGGCCCTCGAGGGCCTGCGGAGTGTGCGGCGCTACGACTGGAAGCGCGTCGCCGGTGAGATCAGCGACGTCTATGATGCGGTGACGGCCCGGCGGCGGCAGCCGCTGCCGCGCCGCTCCGGCCGCCGGCGCGAGCTGTTCGCCGATTTCCATATTCATTCGCACCACAGCAAGGATTGCGTGATGCCGGTGGCCGACATCCTCGAGCGCGCCCGCGAGGTGGGGCTCGATGTTGTGGCGATAACCGACCACAACAGCGTCGAGGGCGGCCTCGAGGCGCGCGAGCTCGCCGATCGCTTCGGCCTACGCGTGATCGTCGGCGAGGAGGTCAAGACCAGCGAGGGGGAGGTGATCGGGCTCTTCCTGCAGCGCACGATCCCCGGCGGCATGTCGTTTGCGGAGACTATCGCGGCGATCAAGGAGCAGGGTGGGATCGTTTATGTCCCGCATCCGTTCGATCGGCTTCACACCATCCCGAGCCCGCAGGTTCTGCGCGCCAACGTGGCGGACATCGACGTGATCGAGGTGTTCAACTCGCGTCTGGCGTTCCCCCGATTCAATGAGCTCGCCGAACGCTTCGCTCATCGCTATCGGATACCGGCAGCCGCCGGCAGCGATGCTCACGTACTGCCCGGCATCGGCACGGCGTTCTGCGGAATCGACGACTTCGAGGGACCTGGTGATTTCGTCGACGCTCTCGCCGAGAGCCGCATCGTGCGCTGCCCGCGCAGTCGCCTGTACCTGCAATCGCTCAAGCTCATCCAGACGACGATGGCCGGCGCACACGCGGAGGAGCAGGGGGGTCGCTCCGCCTGAAGAGGCGTGGTTCCGGCTCCGCAGGGTCACCGGCGAGGGATTCGCGCATGTGGCGCGAACAAGCTAAGGCAGTCCCTGAAGCGAGGATCGAGTGGCGCAACCCAGCGAGATCTACGACAGATACCTGACCCGGGCCATCGCGGAGATCAACGAGGTCACCGGAGAGATCCTTCGCTGCTCGCGCTGCAGCCACACCCGGACGATGCCGGTGATCGGCTCCGGTCATCCTCTGGCCGACGTCTTCCTGCTCAAGTACCAGGCGCGTCCCTCGGAGCTGCACGAAGGCGTCGCGTTCTTCGGTCGGTCGGGGGCGGCCCTCATGAAGAGCTGTCAGCGTCTCAGCATCGATCCTATGCAGCTGTACGGGACCAATGTGGTCAAGTGCGGGGCTGTGCGCGAGTCCCATCCCGAGGCCCGCTGTCTCGATCACCTGCGGCGAGAGCTCGCAGTGGTCGGCCCCAAGCTCATCGTGGTGATGGGCGAAGACACTCTGGCTGCACTCAACGCCGCGGCCGTCCCGCTGGCCCGTCCGCTGGAGTATGAGCCCGGCGCGATCGCGGAGTTCACGCCGGGCGTCGAGGTGCTCGTCACTCCCGACATCGACCTCTGCCTCGACGAGCGGCTCCTCAAGGCCGCCTTCTGGAAGGCCTTCCGCCGCCTGGGCGACTGGTACGACGACACGCCGCCGTTCTGATGCGCCGTGAGTGAACGGCCCGCGAGGCCGCAGGTCTCCGTCGCGGGCCTCCGCCAGCCTCAGCGCTCAGTCGTCGCCGGCCTCGTCGCAGCCGCCGTCATCATTGCCTGGGGGCTGGGCAGCGGTGTTCTTCCCGAGCTTCCCGTGCGCCTCAACATCATGGCGTCGTCGGCGTTAGTGCTCTCGTGTGCGGCGGTGCTCGTCTGGTCGCTTCTGCCGGGGCAGGCACTGGGCCGCCGCCTGCCTCTCGTCACCGTCGCTGTCCTGCCGCTGGCTGCGCTCTTCGTGTGGCTCGGATGGATCCCGTTCGCCAATCTCGCCAAGATCGTGGCCGCTGCGGCACTGGGCATCTGGATCGCCGCCGAGATCGAGCATCTCAGCTGGGTGGTGATCGTGGCGGTCGTGTCGGCGCTCGTCGATATTGTGAGCGTGGCGGCCGGCCCCACCAAGGCACTCCTCGACCAGGGGCCGGTGGTCGTCGGCTACTTCACGGTGGCGGTCACATGGATGGGCTACACGTACCGGGAGGCATACACCGGGCTCGGCGTCAGCGACGTGATCTTCCTTGCGCTCTATCTGGGCGCTGCGCGTCGCTTCGGTCTCCGTACGGGCTGGAGCGCGGCCGCGATGGTCGCTTCATTTCTGGTCACCCTCGCGGCGGCGATGTGGTGGACGGCGCTGCCGGCGCTGCCGCTGCTCGCTGTCGCTTTCCTGGCCGTGAACGCGGATCTCATCAGGGAGCGGCTGCGGGGCGATGCGCGGCCCGGGTGAGGCGGCTTCGCGAGGGCGGAGTTCTCGGAGGGCCCGTCAGCTGCGTGTGAAGAGGGCGACCGTCTCGATGTGGTGCGTGTGCGGGAACATGTCGACCGGGGCCACGCGGCTGAGGCGGTAGCCGAGCTCGACGAGTTCGGCGCCGTTGCCGGCCAGCGTGGACGGATTACACGAGACGTACACCAGGCGGTCGGCGCCTAATGCGGCGGTGCGTTGCAGAGCCTTGCGGGCCATGCCCGCGCGGGGAGGGTCGGTGATCACCACAGCCGGCCGCCAGGCGTCGTCGGCACGCCCGGCGTCGAGCACCGGGTGCGGCGGGAACCTGAGCAGTGGCCGCACGTCGCGGGCGTGGAACTCGATGGTGTCGATGCCGGCGAGTCGCGCGTTCTCGCGCGCCGCAATGATCGCGTCCTCCTGGATCTCCACCGCCTGCACGTGGCTCGCACGTCGTGCCAGCGGCAGGCTGAGCGAGCCGATGCCGCAGTAGAGATCCGCGGCCGGCCGGGCCGGGTCGGCGGCGGCGAAGCGCAGCGCCGTCTTGTAGAGCACGTCGCACATGGCGCTGTTGGTCTGAAGGAAGGCCGTTGCCGGCACGTGCAGATCCTCGCCCGCGAGCCTCTCGCGGAGATACGGCGGCCCGAGGAGCATGTGCGGCCCGTCTCCGACGGCCGCGTCGGCGGGCGCGTCGTTGACGGTGACCGCGAGCGACGTGCAGTCACACAGGTCGGCAACGCGTGCGGCCAGCTCCTGCTCTTGGGGGAAGCGAGCGGCGACGAAGAGGTTGAGGAAGAGGTCGCCGCTGCTCAGTCCCTCGCGCACCACGAGGTGACGCAGGAGGCCCTCGTGGCGCGCGCTGTCGTACGGACGCAGCCCGAGAGAGCGGCTGGTCGCGGCCACGGCCCGTCGCGCCCGGTTGATCCGCTCGGAGGCCAGGCGGCAGTCGTGGAGCTCGACGATGTCGCGCCACGAGCCTCGACGGTGGAGTCCGAGAAGCAGCCGGCCAGCGTCGTCGGCGCCGAACGAGAACTCCATCTTGTTGCGGTAGCGCCAGGGATCGGCCATGCCGCGGATCGGCTCACGCACGAACCCCTCGAGGTGGCCGATCCGCTCGAGCGACTCGACGACCTGCTGCTCCTTGTACTCGAGCTGGGCGTCGTACGAGAGAGCCTGCCACTCACAGCCGCCGCACTCGTGCGTGTGCTCGCAGACGGGGGGCACGCGGCGCGGGGAGGGCTCCAGCAGCTCGAGCAAGGTCGCCTCGGCGTGGCTCTTCTTGCGCCGCGTGATGCGGGCGCGCACGCGGTCGCCCGGCACCGCTCCGCGCAGGAAGACGACGAAGGCCTCGCTGCGGGCGACGCCCCGGCCTCCGTAGGCGAGGGCCGTGACGTCGAGCTCAAGGATGTCTCCGGGGCGAGGCGGCATGGTGGCTGAGTGTACCGGCTGCCTCGCGCGGCTGCGAATCGCTAATTGTCCACCAGGAGAGCCCGCCAAGCCCTGTCGGCGCGGCAGTGCGAGCTGGTAGAGTCGGCGAAGACAGCGGTGGCCAGGGTGGCAGCTCGATCTGCGGCCCGGCTCAGGAAACGTGCAAGGAGCCGCCAGTGACTGCGTTTGATCTGCAGAGGCATCGCCTCCGCGCCGAGGAGTTCGTGGGAGCTCTCGACAGGGAGTTCTACGAGCACTTCTCGGGCCGCAAGGCCGTGTGCGACACGGCGGCCGTCTACGACCGCTACCCGGAGCTTTTCACCCGGGACGTGGTCGATGAGCTCAATCGCCTGTACGAGGCCGCCGTCGACGACGAAAAGCGGCGTCTCGCCTACCTTCTCGCGTTCACGATCGACGGCCACATGGGCGCCGAGACCAAGTTTCTCAGCGACGAGGCCGCCAACACGGAGAGCCGCGCGACCATCGAGGTGGATGGGCGGTTCATCGGCCTCCGGCAGGCCGGCGTCGCGCAGGCCAATGAGCCCGACGCGGGCCGCCGGCAGCGCATCCAGGCGGCGCGCCTCGCCGTCACGGCGGAGCGCCTGAATCCCATCCTGGAGCGCCTCTGGCTCACCTGCCATGAGCTCGCCGCGGATCTCGGCTATCCCAACTACATGGAGCTGTACTCCGAGGTCAAAGGTATCGACTACATGATGCTGCGCGCCGAGCTCGAAATCTTCCTGCACGACACCAACGGGCTGTACGAGCGCGTCATGGAGCGTCTCTGCGGCGAACGGCTCGGCATCCGGCTCAGGCAGCTCACCTATGCCGATCTCCCGTATCTCTGGCGGGCGCCGGCCTTCGACGGCATATTCCGGGCCGAGCGGCTTGTGCCCACCCTCGAGGCCACTCTCGCCGGCATGGGCATCGACCTCGCGGCGCAGACCAACGTGCACCTCGACACCGAGGTTCGCGAGCTCAAGTCGCCGCGCGCCTTCTGCGCCCCTGTGCGCGTGCCCGGCGAGATCTACCTCGTCGTGCTGCCGCACGGCGGCCAGGACGACTACGCCGCCCTGCTGCATGAGGCGGGGCACACCGAGCACTTCGCGCACGTGAGCCCGCAGCTGCCCTTCGAGTACAGGCACCTCGGCGACAACGCCATCACAGAGGCGTTCGCCTTCATGTTCGATCATCTCGTCCTCAACCGTCGCTGGCTCGCCACCTACCTCGACTGCGACGACCCCGACGAATTCCTGCGCTTCGCCAACGTCAGCGAGCTCTATTTCATGCGGAGGTACGCCGCCAAGCTCGCCTACGAGACCGAGCTGCACACCCAGACGGGCTCACTCGACGCCATGGCCTCGCGCTACAGCGACTGGCTCACGCAGGCCACGATGGTCGACGTGCCCGCCGAGAACTATCTCGCCGACGTCGACGACGGTTTCTACTGCGCCAGCTACCTGCGAGCGTGGATGCTCGAGGGCGCTCTGCGCATGATGCTGCAGGACACCTACGGCAGCGAGTGGTTCCGCGACGCCGGGGCGGGCGCCTGGATCCGGGAGCTGTGGGGGCACGGCCAGACGTTCCCGGCAGAGCGTCTGCTGCTCAAGTACGGGGGCGGGCGCCTCAGCACCGGGCCTCTGTGTCACCACTTCGAGCGCGCCCTGGGGCGCTGAGCAGGGGAGGTTGCTCTGCTGCGTGCCGGACGCGGTGTATGGCCGGCCACGCGCGCGCGTGGCCGGCCGCCGCTCAGCCGGCCGCCGCTCAGCCGGCCGCGAGCACGCTCACATGGACACTGCGGCGGCGCGGCCCGTCGAACTCGGCGAGGTAGATGCCTTGCCAGGTGCCCAGCACGAGCCGGCCGTTGCGTAGCGGCACGAGCGCGCTGCTGCCCATGAGGCTTGCCTTGGCGTGCGCGTCGGAGTTGCCCTCGCTGTGGGTGTAGGGGAGATCCCCGGGAGCCAGGCGGGCGAGGGTCATCTCGAGGTCGGCGCGCACCGACGGGTCGGCGTTCTCGTTTATGGTCACACCGGCGGTCGTGTGCGGCACGAAGACCAGCACCGCGCCGTCGGTTGTCGCCTCGCTTCGTGCGGCCGCCTCCACGTCGGCGGTGATGTCCACGAAGGCCACCCGGCGGGGTGTGCGTACCTCCAGTGATTTCATGTCGTCCTCCTCAGGCCGTTTGACCGCCGGAGCAGGAGCCGGCGTTTACGGGGGATGGTGAGCCGCTGCTTGATGGCGGCGATCACATCGCTTGTGGAGCGCACCGGCCCCGGCACCTCGGTGTAGCAGCGCATCATCTCGCGGAGGTCGTGGGCGTCGCTGCCGCCGGTGCGTGCGAGGCCCAGCCGGGCGGCTATCCCCTCGGCGATCGCTACGGAGTGCCGGTTCAGCCGGCTGCCGTTATAGATCTCCACTGCGTCGATGAGCTCGGCGACGATGCGCTCGAGACCAGGGTAGTAGACGGAGCCGCTGCGGCCGCCGCCGGCGGCCGGATGCACCCACACGACCGCGGCGTCCCCGGGGATGTCGCCGCGGCGAGGTGCGTCCTGCACATCATCGAACGTGCTCAGGAAGTCGAGATCCGGTGAGAGGATGACGAAGTCACCGTACGGCGTGCTGATCTCGACTCCGTGGATGAGCAGCACTCCCTGGTTGGCCAGGGTCTGCGCCAGGCGGGCGTTGTCGCGGACATCGCCGTGATTCGTCAGCGCGATGGCCGCGACGCCCTCGCGCGCGCACCAGCTGGCGTAGTCGTCGAGGGTGATGCGTGAGCAGCTCGAGGCCGGGAAAGTGTGTGTGTGCAGGTCGATGCGCATCTTGGCCGATTATAGATCGCCCACCGATTTCGAGCCGGGGCGCTGCCTCACGTATGGGCGATCACGCACGCCGCAGCAGCGCCGCCGCTCCGCGCTCCGCGTCGCATTCACCGGGCAAGCAGTCGCCCATCTGCGTAAAACCGACGTCCGTCGTTCCATCTTGTGGGCGGACTGACGGGTCGTGCCGCCGTGTTTGGAATCCTGCGCTTGAGGCAACAACAAAGTTGATATATATCGACTCATATTTTATGCTGCGTGCAATCGCACCACTGCAAGGAGGATCTACATGGGCAAGGTAATCGGCATCGACCTGGGCACGACCAACAGCGCCATGGCCGTGCTCGAGGGAGGCGAGCCGACCATCATCCCCAACAGCGAGGGAGGCCGCACCACTCCATCGGTGGTCGCCTTCTCGAAGAGCGGTGAGCGTCTCGTCGGCGGCGTGGCGCGCCGCCAGGCCGTCACCAACCCGGAGAACACGGTGTTCTCCATCAAGCGCTTCATGGGCCGCAAGTCCGGCGACGTCTCCGAGGAGATGACGATCGTGCCGTACCGCGTTCATGCGGGCGCCAACGGAGACGCCGTCATCGATATCGGCGGCACGGCCTACACGCCGCCCGAGATCTCGGCCATGGTCCTGCAGAAGCTCAAGCGCGACGCCGAGGACTACCTGGGCGAGAAGGTCACCGAGGCGGTCATCACCGTCCCGGCCTACTTCAACGACTCGCAGCGCCAGGCCACCAAGGACGCCGGGAAGATCGCGGGTCTCGAGGTCAAGCGCATCATCAACGAGCCGACGGCGGCCGCGCTCGCCTACGGTCTCGACAAGGAGCATGACCACACGATCCTCGTCTTCGACCTCGGCGGCGGCACCTTCGACGTGTCCATCCTCGACCTCGGTGAAGGCGTCTTCGAGGTCCGCTCGACCAACGGCGACACGCACCTCGGCGGCGACAACTTCGACAAGGCGATCGTCGATTGGATGGTGGCTGAGTTCAAACAGTCCCAGGGCATCGACCTGAGCAAGGACAAGATGGCCCTGCAGCGGCTGTATGAGTCCGCTGAGAAGGCCAAGATCGAGCTCTCGACCACGCAGACGAGCAACATCAACCTGCCCTTCATCTCGGCCGACGAGAACGGCCCCAAGCACCTCGATCTTACCCTGAGCCGCGCCAAGTTCGACGAGCTCACGAGCGACCTTGTCGAGCGCGTCGTCGTGCCCGTCCAGAACGCGATCAAGGACGCGGGCCTCAGCGCCGGGGGTATCGACCACGTGATCCTCGTGGGCGGCATGACGCGCGTCCCGGCGGTCCAGGAGAAGGTCAGGCAGCTGATCGGCAAGGAGCCGCACAAGGGCGTCAACCCGGATGAGGTCGTGGCCGTTGGCGCCGCGATCCAGGGCGGCGTGCTGGCCGGTGAGGTCAAGGACGTGCTTCTGCTCGACGTCACCCCGCTCAGCCTCGGCATCGAGACCAAGGGCAACGTGTTCACCAAGCTCATCGAGCGCAACACGACGATCCCGAGCAAGAAGAGCGAGATCTTCAGCACCGCGGACGACAACCAGACGAGCGTTGAGATCCACGTGCTCCAGGGCGAGCGCGAGATGGCTCGCTTCAACAAGACGCTCGGCAAGTTCCAGCTCGTCGGCATTCCGCCGGCGCCGCGCGGCACCCCGCAGATCGAGGTTACTTTCGACATCGACGCGAACGGCATCGTACATGTGAGCGCCAAGGATCTCGGTACCGGCAACGAGCAGAAGATCACGATCACTGCTTCCAGCGGCCTCGACGAAAAGGACATCGAGCGCATGATGAAGGACGCGGAGGCACACGCCGAGGAGGATCGCAAGGCGCGTGAGCTGGCCGACGTCAGGAACGCCGCCGAGAACCTGCTCTACAGCACCGAGAAGTCGCTGCGCGACATGGGCGACAAGGTCGACGCCTCGACGAAGAGTGAGATCGAGGCGGCGGCGGCGGAGCTCAAGACGGCGCTGGAGGGCGAAGACCAGGCGGAGATCCAGAGCAAGACCGATGCTCTCATGCAGGCATCGCACAAGCTGGCCGAGGCTGTGTATCAGCAGGCGCAGCAGCAGCAGCAGCAGCAGCAGACCGCAAGCGACGATGGCCAGGGCGGTCAGGCTTCCGGCGACGAGCACGTCGAGGAAGGTGACTACGAGGTCATCGACGACGACGAATGATAATGACTGAGGAGGCGTGAATCATGGCGATCATCAGGTGGGATCCATTCCGTGAAATGACCCAGGTCCAGAGCCAGTTCAACAGGCTGATGGATCATGTCTGGGGCGGGCGTCAGGAGAGCTGGATGCCGGCGGTCGACGTCTTCGACAAGAAGGACGCCGTTGTGCTCAAGGCGGAGCTCGCCGGGATGAGCCCCGACGACATCGAGATCGAGGTCGAGGACAACGTCCTCACCATCAAGGGAGAGCGTCGCTTCGAGGAGAAGGTCGAGGACGAGCGCTACTACCGGATCGAGCGGCGCTTCGGCGGCTTCCAGCGGAGCCTCGCGATGCCGCAGGGCGTGAACGCCGACGGCATCGTGGCGGCCTACGAGGACGGCATCCTCACGGTTACCGTGCCCAAGGTCGAGGAGGAGAAGCCGAAGCGCATCGAGGTCAAGGCGAAGAAGACCGTCGATGCCGCGAAGGCGGAGCCCTCGGGCGAGACCGGCGAGGCGTAAAGCGAGAACAAGGCCGGCGGGCGGTGCGCAGAAGGCCGCCCGCCGGCACGACAGCACAGGCAGGAGCATGACGGACAGAAAGCACAGCAGGTCTGAGGGCGCGAAGCGCAAGATCCCCGTGAATCCGGTGGGCGAGCAGGAGGAGGCCGCGGAGGCGGCGTCGGTCGAGACCGAGGTCGTCGCGGCGGACGAGGTCTCGGCGGACGAGGTTCCGGCGGACGAGATCGCGGCGGTCGCTGCCGAGCGAGACGAGTATCTGGATCATCTGCGTCGCCTGCAGGCGGAGTTCGACAACTACCGTAAGCGCGTGCGGCGCGACCAGGAAGACCTGCGCCTGCGGGCCGCCGAGGCGGTCGTCGAGTCGCTCCTGCCTGTTATGGACAATCTGGCGCGCGCCCTCGAGGCGGGCGCGCGCCATGAAGAAGAAGGGCAGCTGTTGGCCGGCCTGGAGCTCGTCGCCGACCAGCTCGCAGGCACGCTGCAGGGTCACGGGCTCGAGGAGATCCCGGTAGAGGCCGGCACGCTGTTCGACCCGAGCGTCCACGAGGCGATCATGACGCAGGCGTCGGACGATCATGAGGAGGGCACGGTGTTCCAGGTGCTGGAGCGGGGCTATCTGCTGCACGGCAAGCTGCTGCGGCCGGCGAAGGTCATCGTGGCGAGCTAGCATGGCCGACTATTATGAAACGCTCGGTGTCTCCAAGAACGCCTCTCAGGACGAGATCAAGAAGGCGTTCCGCAAGCTCGCGCGCAAGCATCACCCCGACAAGAACCCGGGCGACAAGTCGGCGGAAGAGAAGTTCAAGGAGGTCAGCCAGGCCTACGAGACGCTCTCCGACCCCGAGAAGCGCAAGCAGTACGACGAGCTCAGCCGCCTTGGCGCCTTCGGTGCCGGCGGCGGCTTCCGCCCGGGCGCCGGCGGTTACCAGGGATTCGACCCGCGCATGTACGGCCAGGGAGCCCAGCAGTTCGACATGGGCGACCTGGGCGACATCCTCGGCAACATCTTCGGAGGCGCGGCCGGCGGCGGGGGTCGCCGGCGTACTGCGGAGCGCGGCGCCGACCTCCAGGTCGACGTCACCATCTCCTTCGACGACTCGCTGCACGGTGTTCAGGTGCGCGTGCCCGTCGACAAGCCCGATACCTGCGAGGTCTGCCACGGGAGCGGCGCTCGTCCGGGCACGACGCCCAAGGTGTGCCCGGAGTGCCAGGGGCGCGGCGTGATCGCCCAGAACCAGGGCTTCTTCGCGCTCTCGCAGCCCTGCCCGCGCTGCCATGGTCAGGGGACCATCATCGAGAATCCCTGCGCCGGCTGCAGCGGCACCGGCGTGCAGCATAAGACCCGTCGGTACTCGGTCAAGATTCCGCCGGGCGTCAAGGACGGCAGCAAGATTCGCATCAAGGGCAAGGGCGAGGCCGGGCAGCGCGGCGGACCCTCCGGCGACCTGTATGTGCGCGTACGCGTCGGGGAGGACGACCTCTTCGTACGACGCGGCGACGATGTGACGCTCGACATCCCGGTGACCGTCGCGGAGGCTGCCCTGGGGACGAGCGTGAAGATTCCTACGCCGGGCGGCGGGCGGGTCTCGCTCAAGGTGCCCTCCGGCAGTCAGGACGGGCGCACCCTGCGGGTTCGCGGCAAGGGGGCCCCGAAGCTGCGCGGCGGTCAGGGCGATCTCCTGGTGAGGTTGCGCGTGCGCGTACCTGAGAAGCTCACCAAGGAGCAGAAGCGCCTCTTCGAGAAGCTCGGCAGCACATTCCCGGATCCGCGTGAGGCGGCATTCAACTGAGAAGGCGTGAGGAGTAATGAGGCCTGAGGACATCGACGCGCCGCTGTTCATGATCTCCGTTGCCGCGGAGCTGGCCGGCGTTCATCCGCAGACTCTGCGGATGTACGAGCGGCGCGGCCTGATCCGGCCGGGGCGCACCGCCAAGAATACGCGCCGCTACTCGCGCCGCGACGTCGAGCGGCTGCAGCGCATCCAGCAGCTCACCGACATGGGGCTCAACCTGGCCGGCGTCAAGAGGGTGCTCGCCATGGAGGAGGAGCTGGGAGCCATGGCGGCCGAGGTCGAGCGCCTGCACGCGCTGCTCGAGGCCGCCGCCGACGAGATGCGTCGCGAGGTCGAGCGCGTTGAGCAAGCGCACCGCTACGAGCTCGTGCCCTTCGAGCAAACACAGATCATTCCCCTGGGGCGCCGCCGTCGGCGGTTCTGACCCGGGGATCGCCGGGTGTGGCCTGTCGCCACAGCCCGGATACGAACCGAGGTGAAGGAGGTGTTCGATGGACGTGAACAAGTTCTCTGAGAGGGCCCGTGAGGCGATCGAGACGGCGCAGGGCGTCGTTCGTCGCGGCCCCGGTAACGTGCTCGGCACCGAGCACCTGCTTATCGGCGTGCTGGCGCTGCCCGGCGGGATCGTCGAGCAGATCCTGAACGCCCTCAGCATCGACAAGGGCACGCTGATGACGCGCGCCCAGCGGATGACACAGAATCAGCCGGTCGGCTCCGGCGGGCCGTCGGGCCCTGCCGAGATGCTCTACATGACCCCTCGCGCCAAGGCCGCCCTCGATCTGGCCCTCCAGGAGGCCCAGAAGATGGGCGACGAGATCGTGGGGACCGAGCATCTCCTCGCGGGCATCTTCCTTGAGGGAGAGGGCCCGGGAAGCGCGATCCTGCGCGACGTGGGGATGACCGAGGACGGGTTGCGCAGGGCTCTCTCCCAGGTTCGCGCAACAGGGACCGACTACGAGGCCGCAGCGACGGGCGAGAGCATGCTCAAGAAGTATACGCGCGACCTTACGGCGATGGCGCGCGACGGCAAGCTCGACCCGGTGATCGGCCGCGACGACGAGATCAAACGCGTCATCCAGGTGCTCAGCCGCAGAACCAAGAACAATCCAGTGCTCATCGGTGAGCCCGGGGTAGGGAAGACGGCCATCGCCGATGGCCTCGCCCAGAAGATCGTCAACGGCGACGTGCCGGAGATCCTGCGCGGCAAGCGCGTCCTCGCCCTGGATCTCGGCGGCATGATCGCCGGCGCCAAGTACCGGGGCGAGTTCGAGGAGCGCCTCAAGGGCGCTCTCGACGAGATTCAGCGCTCCAGGGACGTCGTGCTGTTCATCGACGAGCTGCACACGGTTGTCGGCGCCGGCGCCGCCGAAGGCGCCCTCGACGCCTCCAACATGATGAAGCCTATGCTGGCGCGGGGCGAGCTCCAGTGCGTCGGCGCCACCACGCTCGATGAGTATCGCCGGCACATCGAGAAGGATGCCGCTCTGGAGCGGCGCTTCCAGCCCATCCTCGTTGGCGAGCCGACGGTGGACGAGACCGTCGCCATTCTCGATGGTCTGCGCGACAAGTACGAGGCGCACCACAAGGTGAAGATCACCGACGCCGCTCTGCAGCAGGCCGCCGAGCTGTCGCACCGGTACATCAGCGACCGCTTCCTGCCCGACAAGGCGATCGACCTTCTCGATGAGGCGGCCAGCAAGCTCCGCATCGAGGCTACGATGCTGCCGCCCGACCTTCGCGAGATGGATCTCAGGCTGCAGGAGCTCACGCGGGAGGGCGCGGCCGCCGTGCAGGCGCAGGACTACGAGCGCGCCGCCCAGCTCAAGGAGCAGACCGACAAGATCCAGGCAACGTACCTCACGGCGAAGGACGCCTGGCTGGCCGACAAGGGCATCGCCGATGCGACGGTCGACGCCGACGACATCGCCCAGCTCGTCAGCGAGTGGACGGGCATACCTGTGCAGCGCATGCTGCGGGAGGAGGCCGACAAGCTTCTGACGATGGAGAACGACCTTCATCGGCGCGTCATCGGGCAGCACCGCGCGGTGGTGGCCGTCTCAGAGGCCGTGCGCCGCGCCCGCGCCGGGCTCAAGGATCCGAAGCGGCCGATCGGCTCCTTCATCTTCCTGGGGCCGACGGGCGTGGGCAAGACGGAGCTGGCGCGAGCCCTCGCGGAGCTCCTCTTCGACGACGAGGCCGCCCTCATCCGTCTCGACATGAGCGAGTACATGGAGAAGCATTCCGTCTCGCGTCTCATCGGGGCGCCGCCCGGCTATGTCGGCTACGACGAAGGCGGGCAGCTCACGGAGGCGGTGCGGCGCCGGCCGTACAGCGTCGTCCTGTTCGACGAGATCGAGAAGGCTCATCCCGACGTGTTCAATGCCCTGCTGCAGATCCTCGACGACGGTCGTCTCACCGACGGCAAGGGGCGCACCGTCGACTTCAGAAACTCGGTCGTGATCATGACCAGTAACATCGGCAGCGGAGCGATCCACGAGCGGCGGCTCGACTTCGCGGCCGATTGCCAGGATCTCGGCCGCAAGGAGATGGAGAAGCGCCTGCTCGGCGAGCTCCGCAAGTCGTTCCGGCCGGAGTTCCTCAATCGTGTCGACGAGATCATCGTCTTCGATGCGCTCTCGCGGGAGGAACTCACCGAGATCGCCGACCTCCTGCTCACACGACTGCGTAAGCTGGTCGAGGGGAGGAGCATGTCGCTCGACGTCAGTACGGCGGCCAAGGAGCACCTCGTCTCCGAGGGATACGACGCCGAGTACGGCGCGCGCCCCATGAAGCGCGCTATCCAGAGACTCGTGGAGAACCCGCTGTCGAACGCGTTGCTGCGCGGCGAGTTCCGTGAAGGCGATGCGATCAGGGTCGACCTCGAAGGCGACTCGCTCGTCTTCACGCAGGGGCGATAGAGTGTGACCATGATGCGCGAGCGACTGGCACGGGTAGTTCGCGGCCCCATCGGGACCTCCATCGGCATGTTCGTTGCGCCGCGGCCTGGCGAGTCGCGGCGCGCGGCGCTCCGCCGGTTGTGCGCGGCGTTGCGCGGCGAGCATGGGTCGACGGATGCCTTTGCGGGCACACCGTGTTCGACGGCGCGGAGTCAGGCAGCTGAGGATGGCGAGGCCGGTTCGCCGGCGGAGAGGTGAAGTGATGGCAGACAGCGCACTTGAGCACGAGGGTATCCACCTCGGCACGGGGTTCAGGCAGATCGAGATCGTCGCCTACATCGGCGAGTTCAGGATCGTCGGGTTCGCGCACTTCGGTGTCGCGGCTCGCACGAGCTCTCGGCGCTCGTCGGATTACATTCGCGCGCTTGGAGACCCGCGCCTCACCCTCTCCCGCGTGCGGATCTACGATAAGAGCAGCGGGGAGCTGCATGAGACGGCCCCCTTCGTGCTCCTCAACCTCGACAGGGTCGACTTTCTCTACGCGCGCGAAGAGAGCGAGGGCGCGTCGCCGGGATGAGACCCGACGTGGGCGCGCCTGTCGGCAGCTGAAGGCGCACTGCATCTCAGCATGGCCTGGACCGTCGATATCCTGATCCCCGCGGCTCGCTTCGTCTTCAGCGTCGAAAACGGGCGTACCGTGGTGACTCCCGAGCACAGCCCTCCGGAGGCTTTCGCGGCGTACAGGAGGTTGCGCGAGCGGCTGCCGGTCGTCGGCATGACGACGTTCCCGAACACCGTCCTGCTGACGGGAGAGCGCGTCATCCTTGTGGATCCCGGCCGGCCTCTTCAGAACGAGCCGGTGGTGCGCGCGCTGGGTGCTCGTGGGCTCGGCCCTGCCGACGTCGACCTCGTCGTGGTCACTCATGCTCATCTCGATCACGTCGGCGGCTGCGTCGATCTCGGGCGTCCCGTGGCCGCGCATGAGCTGGAGGCTGCTGCGCCGTACTGGCCCGTGGCCGGTGCGCTGCTCGCGGGAGCGCCGCTGCAGCTCCTCACCGGCGAGGAGGGCGAGCTCGCGGACGGGCTCCAATGGGCCCGGACCCCCGGTCACTGTGCCGGGCACATCAGCCTGCGTGCGGAGACGGACGACGGCGTCGTCGCCCTGTGCGGCGACACCGTCGGGCCGCAGCGTGCCGACTTCGACGCCATGCAGCCGTCAGGACCGAAGGCAGATTCTCTTCTGCGGTCCTGGCGGCTTCTGCGATCCTGGCGACCGGAGGTCATCATCGCTGGTCACCTTCCTCCGTTCGCGCCGTGAGCGCGGCCCGCGGTAGTCGGCGATCGTGCGTGTGCTAAACTCGGCACTCTCGACCAAGCACAGGAGCCAGCGCGTGCCCATCTATGAGTATCGATGCGACGAATGCGGGGTCTCGCTCGAGGTTCTGCAGAAGATGAGCGACGAGCCTCTAAGGGTGTGTGAATGCGGCGGGTCGCTGCGCAAGGTGCTTCATCCTGTCGCGATTCGCTTCAAGGGCTCGGGCTTCTACACTACCGATTACGGCAAGGACTCCGGACGCCGTCGGCGCGGTGAGCCTTCCACCGATGCCGCCTCCGGCGACACAGCGCCGGCGGTCGCCAAGCCCGCCGCCGCTTCCGCCGACCGCACCCGTGCCGCCGACGGCGGTGCGAGAGGAAAGCAAAAGGCGAGCTGAGCGCAGCCTTGTCGGGATCAGGGTACGTGCAGCGACCCAGCGAGCAGGCCCTCCGGAAGGCGCGCATGAGCTTGCGCAGCCTCGCCAGCGACGGCCCGTCTCGGCTGCCGTCGCTCAACCTGATCGCTGACACCGTCCGTCTGGAGCTCGAGCGGAGCGGTGAGGTCGCCTTGCTGTACATCGGGCTCTCACGGTACGGTCGCCTCGAGTCCATCTTCGGCTGGCGGATCGTCGCAGAGATCCTCGAGGCGGTCGCCGCCAGCCTCAAGGGCATGGTTGGCAGCACGCTTCGCCGGCTCGATCGCGTGAGCGACTTCACGCTCACCGACGATGCCTTCATCGTGCTGCTGTCCCCGCCGCGTTCGTCGGCGAGGATCAGTCGCACCGACCTCGCGGCCGTTACGCGGCGCGTCAACGAGCGTCTTCTGTCGGTGCTCCTCAGCGACCTCGCCCTGGGCGTCTACGACCGCGTCCATCCATCGGTGGGCGCCGCCATCCTGAGTGTCGACGACGATCTCACCTTCGAGCAGAACCTGCAGTACGGCCTGGCGCTGGCTATGGAGGCCGCGGCCGCCGAGGCCGCGCAGTTCGAGTCTGATCTCGAGCGGCTGCTCGTCGAGTGCGTGGCGCGCGGCGAGCTGGAGCCGCTCTTCGAGCCGGTCGTCGACCCGGCCGCGCAGGCGGTCGTCGGCTACCGCAGCAGCATGCGCGGGCCGGCCTACTCGCCCCTTCGTCTGCCGGACGTGCTGCTCGACGTGGCTCGCCGTTCGGAGCGGTTCGCCTCATACGGCATCGCGGCGCGGGAGGCGGCGATGAGCGCGGCCACCGGCCTGCAGCCGGAGGATCTCCTGTTCCTCGGCTGTACGGCGGACGAGCTGCCCAACGCCGCCGTCGTGGCGGTCAGCGAGTTCTACTCGTGCAGCAGGGAGCTCGTGCCCCAGCACGTGGTCCTCGAGATCGACGCCGACGAGCTCTGTGTCAATACCGTGTCGCTGCTGCGCACCCTGGCCGAGGTGCGCGAGATGGGCTTCCAGCTGTGCTGCTCCGGGCTCGGGGGCCAGTTCGTGACACTCGACCTCATCGCAGAGGCAGGGCCGGATTTCCTCTGTCTCGATCCTTCGCTGGGCGCCGAGGGCGACGGGTGCCTCACGTCGATCGACGTCGTGCAGCTGCTGGTCAGATTCGCAGGGCGCATCGGCGCTCGCCTTGTCGCGAGCGGTGTGCGCACCCAGGAGCACCATCACCTGCTGAGTAGCAGCGGCGTCGAGCTGTTCTGCGGTGAGCTGTTTGCCCGACCCGATACGCATCTTCCGCGGGTGGCGTTCCGGGACTGAGGGACGGCCGACGATGCAGATTCTTCTCACCAACGACGACGGCGTCCACGCGCCTGGTCTCTCGGTGCTGCGCCGCGCCCTCGAGGGTCTGGGCGAGATCTCGACGATCGCGCCCGATCACAACGCCAGCGCGGTCGCCCGGGGCATCACCACCGATCGCGCCCTGCGCCTCAGCCACGTGGCCTACGGAGACGGCTGGGCAGGTCTCGCCTGTGACGGAACGCCGTGTGACTGTGTGCGCATAGGGCTCCTCGGCGTCGTGACGCCGCCGCCCGACCTGGTCGTGGCTGGGGTGAACGCCGGTCCCAACATGGGGGCCGACGTGACCTACTCGGGCACGGTCGGCGCCGCCTTCGAGGCCGCTCTGCGCGGGCTTCCCGCCATCGCCTTTTCGGTGGATTCGCGTGAGCCGCGCTCTCTGGAGACCTGCGGAGCGCTCCTGCGGGCCCTCACTGAGCGCGTTGTGGAGAGCGGCCTGCCTCACCACAGCTTCCTCAATGTGAATCTCCCGGATCTTCCCCTTTCTGATATCGTCGGCGTGCGCTCCGCCCGGCTCGGCGGCGCGAGCTGCCACGACCGCGTGTTACTGGAGGGCCAGGGTGAAGCGGGCGCGTCCTCGCAGGCGCCGGGCGACTACGTCGTGACCTGCGATGACCCTGTGGCCGGCGAGTGGGCGGACACCGACTTCGAGGTGGTGGTCGCGGGCTTCGTCGCAGTCACGCCGTTGCGCGCCGATCTGCTCGACGTGGAGCAGCTCGCCCGGCTGTCCTCTTGGGATCTCGATCTGGAGCGTCTGAATGTGTAGTCGCCGCGCTCAGGGTTACGACCCCGTCGTCTTCGACCTGGACGGGACCGTCGTGGATACGGTCGATCTCATCGTGCAGTCGTTCCGTTACGCGACGCAGAGCGTGCTGGGAGTGGAGCTGCCGGACGAGGTGATCACGGCCGGCGTGGGTCAGCCGCTGATGACTCAGATGGAGCGCCTCTCGGCAGAGCACGCGCGTGAGCTCTACGACGTCTATCGCGAGTACAACCACCGCCGGCACGACGAGCTGATCCGCGGGTACGCCGGCATCCCCGAGATCCTCGAGGCTCTGAAGGCCGCCGGTCGCCGCCTCGGGATCGTCACCAGCAAGGGCGCGGATACGACCGCCATGGCCTTCCGAGCTGTGGGGCTCGCCGAGCATTTCGACGTGGTCATCACCGCGGCCGACACGGATGAGCACAAGCCGTCGCCGGTGCCTCTCCGGCTGTGCCTGGAGCGCCTTGGGGCATCTGCCGACGGGGCGATCTACATCGGCGACAGCCCAGTCGACATCCAGGCCGGGGCAGCGGCCGGCATGGCGACGGCGGCGGTGGCCTGGGGCGTCTTCGGACGCCAGGCGCTGCTCGCCGCGCGGCCCGATTTCTGGCTCCAGGAGCCCCATGAGCTGCTCGCGCTGTGTCTCCGAGGGGAGGGCCGCCTCGCCGTCTCCGCAGAGCACTCTTGAGGATCGCCGGTGACGACGCCGGTCTCGTCGCCGTGTTCGACGAGGCGATGAGGAGAGAGTCGTGACCGACGCCGCAGGAGCCGCCGTCCGCGCCGCCGAGCTGCGCGACCAGCTCAACCACCACGCGTACCTCTACTACGTACTCGATCAGCCGGAGATCGACGACGCCGAGTACGACGCCCTTTACAGAGAGCTGGTCGCGCTCGAGGCGGAGCATCCCCAGCTCTGTCTTCCGGACTCGCCTACGCAGCGTGTCGGCGCGGCTCCCCTCGAGAGGTTCGAGCAGGTGCGGCACCTCGAGCCCATGCTCTCCCTGGCCAACGCGAGGGACGAGGAGGAGCTGCGCGCCTGGGATCAGCGGAATCGCCGGCTGCTCGCGGCCCGTGGCCTCGAAGAAGCTCCGCTGCGCTACGTCGTCGAGCCCAAGATCGACGGCCTGGCCGTCTCGCTCACCTACCGGGACGGCATCCTCACCGTCGGCGCGACGCGCGGCAACGGTGAGGTGGGGGAGGACGTCACGGCGAACCTGCGCACCATCGGCTCCCTGCCGTTGCGCCTGCTCGGCCCGAACCCGCCGGCGGTGGTGGAGGTGCGCGGCGAGGTCTATTTGCCGCTCGCCGCCTTCGCGCGGCTCAACGAGATGCGGGCGGCGGGAGGCCAGAGCACCTTCGTGAACCCCCGCAACGCGGCGGCCGGGTCGATCCGCCAGCTCGACCCTGCGATCACTGCAGCCAGGCCTCTCAACATCTGGTGCTACGCCGTCGGCCATGGCGAGGGGCTCGACCTGCCGGATCACCATACAGCCCTGGAGTGGCTGCGTGCGCAGGGCTTCCGCGTGAACCCCTACATCGCCCTCGCAGACAGCATCGAAGAGGTCGCCGAAGCCTGCCGGCGCTGGGAGGAGCGGCGCTCCGAGCTGGATTACGACATCGACGGCGCGGTGGTCAAGGTCGACGCCTTTTCATTGCAGGCGGCGCTCGGCAGCGTCGCCCACGATCCGCGCTGGGCGATCGCCTTCAAGTTCGCGCCGACCACCGCGATCACGAGACTGCAGAGCATCGAAGTCAACGTTGGGCGCACGGGCGTGCTCACGCCCTTCGCCGTGCTCGAGCCGGTGCTGGTGGGCGGCGTCACGGTGGAGCGCGCCACGCTCCACAACGTCGACGACATCCGCCGCAAGGACATCCGTCCCGGCGACGATGTGGTCGTTCAGCGCGCCGGCGACGTGATCCCGCAGGTCGTCGCGCCGGTGACGACGGGGTCGGTCGAAGAGGAGGACGAGATTCACGGATGCGCCGGGGTACGGCGCTGCGAGCGCGCCGCCCGGCACGCCGCGCTGCCCGAGTGGAGCATGCCGCCGGCGTGCCCCGTCTGCGGCGCTCCCGTCGTCCGCGAGAGCGGCGAGGTCGCCGTGCGCTGCCCCAACAAGTCTTGCCCCGCGCAGATCGTCGAGAGCATCAAGCACTTCGTAAGCAAGGGGGCCATGGACATCGACGGCGTCGGTGAGCGTCTGGTCGAGGACCTCTACGAGGCTGGCCTCGTCCGCAATGTCGCGGATCTCTACGGGTTGGGGAGGGCCGACCTCGTCGGCCTCGAGGGCTTCGCGCTGGACCGGAAGACCGGGGAGGCACGGCGCGCCGACAAGGTTCTCGCTGCGATCGCGGCTTCACGCGAGCGACCGTTCGCGCGCGTGGTGTTCGCCCTCGGCATTCGCCACGTCGGCGCCGTCACGGCTCAGGCCCTGGTGGCGCATTTCCCGACGATGGATGCCCTCCAGGCGGCCGGCGCAGATGAGCTGGCGGCCGTGCCCGGCGTGGGGGAGGTGGTAGCCGAGGCAGTGCGGCAGCATCTGGCCGACGCGCGCAACCTGGAGACGATCGAGAAGCTGCGCGCTGCGGGGGTGCGCCTCGCCGAGGAGCGCAGGCCGCCGGCTCCTCGGCCGCTCGCCGGTCAGACCTTCGTGCTCACGGGCAGGCTCCCGAGCCTCACGCGCTCAGAGGCTCAGGCGCTGATCGAGGAGCGCGGGGGCCGTGTCAGCTCCTCGGTGAGCAAGGCGACCGGCTACGTCGTCGCCGGCGAGGATCCCGGGTCCAAGCTGGCCAGGGCGCGGGCACTGGGGGTGCCCGTCCTTGACGAAGAAGGGCTGCGTGACCTGCTGGCTGTGCCTTCCGGGGGGCAGTGAGCCGCGCCGTGCCGGCTTCTCCCCGGCCGCGCGAGCCGATACACTGAGCGGCGCGGCGTTTCGCGAGCCGGCGTAGCTCAGTTGGCAGAGCAGCCGCCTTGTAAGCGGCAGGTCGGCGGTTCGAGCCCGCCCGCCGGCTCCACTACCGTGCACCGGCGCGCTTGCTTTGCAGCCGCAAACCCGCGATGCTTAAGACACGATGACGCCGCGCGGCCCAACGCGGTCGCCGAGAAAGGACAGTAATGGCAGCACCCAGGAGAAGGTCCCGTTCAGACAAGAAGCGAGGCAGGCCATTCGACTCATCACGCCGCCGCTTCTGCCAGTTCTGCAAGGACAAGATCGACCAAGTCGATTACAAGGATGCTGCCATGCTGCGTCGTTTCACCAGCGACCGCGGCAAGATCAAGTCGCCGCGCGTCACCGGCACCTGCCGCCGGCACCAGGGGCAGGTCGCCGTGGCCATTAAACGTGCCCGCGAGATGGCCCTGCTGCCCTACGTGGCTGCCGGCAAGACCGTGGGCGAGGGCGGAGGCCGCCGCCGCCGCTGAGCCAGAGCCAAAGTTAAGTTGTCGACTGCGGCCTGCAGCGGCGGCCATTGGGCGCCGCCGCAGGCCGCAGTGTTCTGTGGCGGTACTGTTGCGTCAGGGCGCGGCATGCGCGGTCGGCCGAGAGCCACGGCGTCGAGGGTAAGAGGAGCACACGCTGCGACGGCGCTCCGCTGCGTGGGCCACACAGAGCAAGGAGAAGGAGCTGGAGCAGGCGCGAGGAATCGAGCCCGGATCCCATCAGTGCGGGAGGCGCCAAGGGGAGCACGCCGCACCCCGCAACTCTTCCATGTGCCGGCGTTTTATCTCTGATGGGATTGGCGGGATAAGTAGCGGCCACTGTAATCATGTTGATTTAGAAAGAAAGGGTGAACGCAGTGACAACTACTCTTGAGATGCAGCTGGGCGTTATTTCCATCGATGACGCTATTAAAAAGTATTTCGATCAATATCCAAATGACATTCTGACCAAGCTACAGTTGGCGCATAAGGCCGGACAGTTTTACAAGTATGGTTTTAAGGGTAATGACGGTACCCATCAGCATTCGTTTGAATTCAATGCACGTACAGGGGATATTATCAAGAATACCGTCAAGGATCTTAAGGCGAAATACCAGGATCCTGTGATACGAGAGGCCAAGAAGCTGAACTTGGATAATATGATACCGCTCACCGAGATCAACACCATGGCTTTGAACAACGTCCCTGTATCTATACCTGTACAATGGGAGCTCGACAGGAAAAGAGAGCGTACCCTTTGGAAAGTAGAGATTACAGATGAGCGCGGGGCAAATATGCACGAGGTGAAGCTTGATGCTCAGGACGGGAGCCTGCTGCAGGTGAAGCTGAAGCACTAACATGATTGCTAAAAGAGACAGGCTCCTAATAATAGAAAAGTAACTGTCAATAAGGGACGTCGCAGGGAATAGGCGTCTTTATACGCGATTGTTCCGGTCTACAGTATCACCGTCGTGCTTCCGCTCGCAGCGTTCTGCGGCGAGGATTTGACAGGTTTTGACATCGGAAGGGAGATAGGTGAGGGAAGTCAAGGCGTGTGCAGTGCCATCGCATAATGGCGCTGTGACTGCCACGAAACTGGGTCAGATCGAGGCCGGCAGAGGTGGGTCAGCTTGAGACCGGCGTTGACACTAGAGCCCTCCGCCTCCACTCCGCGCGGTTACTCCATGTGCACCCGGAACACTGAGTTCGTGCCACGTCTGATAGATACGTAAAGTGGTTGACCGCTCGAAGCGACGACCAGTCGGTCTAGCTCCTCAGGGCTTGCAGGTCGCAGTGCGGTTAATCGGAACCATGCACGTACTGAGGGGGCGGCGCTGTGGTAGTAACTGGGCACCAGTTGTAAGTCGTCCCCAGGGAGCTAACGGCTAACTGACTCCACTGTGGCTAACCAGCCTTCGCGCTTTCGGCTCATGGTGCCGAAGCCTTTGGCTAGCAGAAGCTGGTCATCTGGGCGGCTCTCGACAAGGGCACTCACCTTTGCCGTGTCAAGTGGGCGGGCCGCCCATCTTTCCGAAGCACACGACACCTGTCTCGCCAAGCACCTCTTGATGGCATGCTATCGCTCCCCGGGCCGGAGCCCCGCTGTCTCCGAAGCGAAGTGCGAGTGCCCTATCCAACGGAGAAATCACGGTCTCATCGCCCCTTTCCTGCATCGGTGCGTATGTGGCTAGAAGAGCGTTGCCTGCTCTACTTCGGCCGAGAACCTTTCATCCAGAAGCTCGGCGGTTTCCCGGTCTTGCGTGACAACGTACAGGTACTCCTTATTGCGAAGATGGCTGACCCTCCCGACCTTGTCTCCCGAGGGGTTATAGATTCCAATCTGAGCTCCTACGTATCGCTTGAAGTCGACCTCTATCACAACGAGATAGCCGATCGTCTGAAGGAACTCCTCCATAGCCTCACGTGGTACGTACCCTTCATCGTTGAACGAAACGATGATGAACTTCGAGGGTAGAGTCCGAATAACCTCTTTGAGCGCGTTGAAAGCTCGGGGTTTGGAGTTGAAAACGCTCTTGTATTCCTTACAGCCAACGCGTTTGCAGGCCACGCCGTAGTAAGACGGCGAGTCCCAGCAAATCAAGGTCTCCCAGATATGGTAGTTGCCCATGTAGCTGTGCTGATTGTATGGGGGGTCAAGATATGCGATTTCGCAGTCCGATTGGCGGGCTGCCTCAAGCGCATCAAGCTGAGTGGCTCGCCCGGGGCCGGGGAGAATCTCGGGGACGCGCAACTCCAAGTCGTTGAACGCCCTTGGAGCCCATTTCTTGAGATACGCCATCTGGACACCGGTAGTCGAATCCACGCGATCTGCAGCCTCCATCAGCGAAGCTAGTACGACCGCTTCGAGGTCCGGGTCGAGGTCGAGCTCAGCGATGCGGTTTCTGATAGCGTCGACTTTCGCGCCGTTCTGCGGCTGGAAGAAGCGTGACTCGATACAGAACGTCTGCGTAAAGTAGCCCGCCTCTGGCGGGACTCTGTTGAGTTCTTCAATCAAGCGCGTCGCAGCGTCGCGAATTCGGTCGGCGTCAGCCTGCACATAACATCGACCGAGCACCCATGCGTAGGTGTTGTGGTCATTTGCGACAACGAAGCGTCCGTCAGCCTTGAGGCCGTGCCCCACTCGGGCTGTGCCAGAGAATAGATCGAGCACGCGAAGATCACTCGGCAGTCGTCGCACGAGTTCTCTGATAGTGGGCACCAGTACCCTCTTGGACCCGATGTATTTAATCATCGAGACCAGTCTCCACCCTCGACAAGCCATGTGAAGACTCGGTCAGCCAAAGCGTCAAACTCATCAGCGGTGCACATGTGTCGCATGCTAAACCATGAGAATGCCTTCAGCCTGTCTGCCTGCACATGGAAGTTCGGGTGGTACTTGTTGCGGTAGCGGGAGAACGCTCCGTTTGCCATGACCATGAAGTCGCATCGTGGGTACCGGGTTGCTACCTCCAGGTACTGCATCATCTGGAAGGAGAGCCGTTCGTGGGCGTTGCCGTCAATCTGCCTACCGACACTGGACTTGGCTGTCTTGTACTCTAGCAGCACCTTGGCGGCCATCACACCGGAGTCCTCGAGGACCATCGTGTCGTCAAAGCGGGTTGTCATGCCGCTGTACATGTTTGGGTATTGCTCGCCAGAGAAAGGACCTGACGAGGGTGCATAGCGTGCGATGACTTCCGGTACTCCAGGGAAGCTGGCAAGCATTTCATCAACCCTAAACGTCGTCTGGAACCACATCTCGTCTCGGTCGACTGCGGTGTGTATGCCTTCCGTCTCGCCTGGCAGATATGCCACCCTTTTCCCGTATTCAAGCCGCTGATAGTGTTTCTGGCCACCGAGAGACAGAGTCGTGCCGGTCGCGCCCGCGCGACTTAATACCCGACCTAGTTCAATCCACCAAGTCCGGATCAGGTGCTCGAACTGTTCACCCTCTCTTCGCGAGCCGGTTCCCGTGTTGGCGACACTGGCACTGGCCTCGAAATCCTGCAGCTTGAGCGAAAGGAGCCGGAAAGCATGGGGCAAGTTCACGTCTGCACGTCCTCCTGAGCGTTGCGAGAACCACGTCGCGCACGCAGCAGGCGTGCAGCAGTGGGCTGTGGGCACCCTCAGGCTACCATTGGGGACGGATGCAGAGTAGTGTGGTAGTCCGCAACGTCGCGTCAGTTAGTGTCCTAAGAGTGTCCGAAAGCGTGGTGTACGAAGAATCTCAGAGCGGTCGTCTTGAAGAAGAGGCGACCACTGCTCCATCCTTGAGGGTGACGAAGCCCAGGACAAGGAGGAGTCAGTGGCCGAGAACAGGATGGACCTTCTCGCCTGGCTGCGCAAGCAGCTGGCTGAGGCCGAGCCCGATCTGCTGCGCGAGGGTGGTGCGCACGTTCGCCGAGAGCCTCATGAGCGCCAAGGCTGACGCCCTCTGCGGCGCCCCTTCGGCGAGCGCAGCAGCGAGCGCGTGAACCGCAGGGACGGCTACAGTCCCCGCTCCTTCGACACGCGCACCGGCACGATTGCCTTGGCCGTGCCCAAGCTGAGGAGTGGCAGCTACTCCCCGGGCTGGCTGCTCGAGTGCCGGCGTCGAGACGCCCGCGGATCTCGAGGAGGCGAAGGTCGACGCGGCGGCTTACCTGCTCGTGAACGACGCCGGCGAGCCGATAGATCCGGACGTCGTCGGTCGACAGTTTCGGCTCGCAGTCAAGGTCGCTGGCTTGCCGAACATCCCGCTGCACGGCCTACGGCACACGCATGCGTCGATCCTGCTGCATGCCGGCGCGCGCCTGGCGGTGGTGTCTCAGCGGATTGGTCGCTCAAGCTCGAGCGTGACGCTGAACGTCTACACACCCGCGCGCTTCGCGGCGCCCAGGCGGAGGCTGCTTGCAGGTTTGCGGATCGCATCACGAAGGCCGCAAGCACACCACTAGAAAGTTAGTTGTTGGAAAATGTTGGCAAGGGTGCACAACGAGAGTGCGGGCGGTTGCATTGTTTTCCTGCGGTTTGCAGGGAAAAGCTGGAGCCGACGCGGGGAATCGAACCCCGGACCCCATCATTACGAGTGATGTGCTCTGCCAGCTGAGCTACGTCGGCTCTCGTGAAGCGCAGAGATTGTAGGACACCGACGCCTGCTTCGCAAAACGCCGGCGAGGCGAGCGCTCGACCGTCGTGTGCTCAGCCGGGTGCCATCACAGGGTGCGGTGGCGGATAGGTGTGGCCGTGCTCTACGCCATCAGGGAGCGGACAGGCGCGGCTGCGGTTGTGTTCTGCAGGTGGCGAGGGAAGAGGGGATGGAGCCCGGTCACGGACTCGAACCGTGGACCCCCTCCTTACCATGGAGGTGCTCTGCCGACTGAGCTAACCGGGCACTGCTGGTGGGGGAGCTAGGATTCGAACCTAGGTAGGCTGCGCCAACGGATTTACAGTCCGCCCCCTTTAGCCACTCGGGCACTCCCCCAGGAGCGAGGGCAGATGTTAAAGGAAAGGACGCCCCCTTTCAACCATCCCGGCGCCGTCGGCGAGCCTGAGGTAGAGGCGGCCGGGTCGCCAAGGGGAAGACGGGTTTGGCCGCGGAGAGCGCCGCCCGCCGGCGGGGTGCGGGCGGCGCCTCCATGCTGCATTCGTCCACGCGAGGGTTGAGCGGTGAGCCAGGTTGCGATGAGGTTGAGACTGCGCGCTGCAGGTCGACTGGGAGGAGTCTGGGCTGCGCACCGCAGGTCGGCTGGCAGTCACGCCTGCGGATTTGAGCGTCGTCTTCGCGTGTGGTAGGTTGGCATCCTTCCGGTGGCGGCGTAGCTCAGCTGGTCAGAGCAGCGGAATCATAATCCGCGTGTCGTAGGTTCGAGTCCTACCGCCGCTACCACATATTTGCAGAACAAACGTACAAAGGCCCCCCGCCACGGAGCGTGACGGGGGGCCTTATGCTACGCGTTTGCTACGCACCGACGGCGACCAGCTGGCGAGCAGTCTTCGTGAGGTCGACCCTCTCTTCTGGCTAGCGGATTCGCCCTGCGTGTGCTGCGTCCGTTAAGCGGGTCGGCTGCGCCGCGGTACTATGTCGACGTGACTCACGCTCCCTTCATCGGTGTGCTCAGCGACACGCACGGTTACTACGATCCGCAGCTCGACGAGCTTTTCGCCGGCGCGGCGCACATTGTGCACGCCGGCGACATCAACGATGCTGCAACGCTCGTGCGCCTGCGGCGGCTCGCTCCCCTCACGGCTGTGGCCGGCAACACCGACCTGCACGATCCGCGGCTCGATCTGCCGTGGGAGGCGCAGGTCGAGGTCGCCGGCCTGCGTCTCATCGTCTGCCACATCGGCAGGAGCCTGATGGGGCGCCACGACCCGGTGGCGGAGGGCTTCGACGTGGTGATCAGCGGCCACAGTCATCGCGCAGCCGTCGAGTGGCGCGGCGAGACACTCTTCCTGAACCCCGGGTCGGCCGGTCGGGCGCGTTTCGGTGGCGCTCGCACCGCCGCCGTCATCTCCGTCGGCGGCGGCCGACCTGAGCCCCAGATCGTAGCGCTCGCCTGAGCGGCGGCGGGTGGCGGCAGCGGGGCATGCGTTCGTCGATTGCGATACCGCCGACGCTCACGCGGCTCCTGCATCTGGCGTGGAGGGAGGTCGCGTGGAGCGAAAGAGAGACGGGATCCGCGAAGATCCCGTGGTGATGCGGGCGATGGTCGGGGTGGGCGGATTTGAACCGCCGACCTCTCGGTCCCGAACCGAGCGCTCTACCAAGCTGAGCCACACCCCGGCGCGGAGCGGATTCTATCGAAGGGCGGGCGGGCGTGCTACCGTGTCCCGCGCCCTCCCGCGCCGACGCCGACGCTCCGGCCTAGAGACGAGAGCAGCGCTTTGATGCTCTCGTTGATCGCCTCGGCTGTCTCGTGCGCGTCGGCTTTCTCAGGGTAGATCTCGTACTTGGCGCGGTACTCGAGCGGCGTGAGGTTGGGCATCACGACGTTCGCGCCCCGCATGAGGGCGTGCGTCCGCCCGGCCGCCTTGTCGGCGAGCGAGAGGGCGGTGGTGGCGGGGAGGTTCGCGTCCGGCCGTGCCAGCCGGGTAAGAGCCACCACCTTGCACGTCATGAGCTCGGTGTTGGGCGCCTGATCGGCGGGCCAATCGCCGTTCGCAGTGCGCTCGGCGAACTCGCGACCCAGGGGTGTGGCGGGGTGGGGGAGGTATGGCCCGATGCCGATCATGTCCATATCCATGCTGCGGAACAGATCGATGTCGTCGGCGATGCTGGCGTGCGTCTGGCCGGGGATGCCGACCATAATGCCTGTGCCGGCCTCGTAGCCGAGCTCCTGCAGGCGCGTCAGATAGGCGAGGCGGTCGCCGACCTTGCCCGGCAGGCCGGGGTGGATGTGGCGGTACAGCTCCTCGTCCGAGGTCTCGAAGCGCAGGAGGTAGCGGTCGGCGCCGGCCTTGCGCCAGAGGGCGAGGTCGTCGTCCGAGCGCTCGCCGAAGCTCAGCGTGATCGCCGCGATGCCGGTCTCGCTGCGGATGCGCCGCAGGATGCCGGCCATCCATGCGGCGCGGATGCCGTAGTCCTCGCCGGACTGCATCACCAGGGTGCCGTACCCGAACTCCTCGGCGCGGCGCGCGCAGTCGACGACCGCCTCGGCCGGCATGCGGTAACGGGCCACTTCGCGGTTACCGGCGCGGATGCCGCAGTAGGAGCACTTGCGCGCGCAGTAGTTGGAGATCTCGACGAGGCCACGGAGATGCACGGCGTCGCCGACGTAGCGGCGGCGGGCGTCGTCGGCCGCCGCCCAGAGTGTCTTGAGGCGCGATTCGTCGGTCTCGCGGAGCCAGTGCTCGATGGCCTCACGGGTGAGGGCGTCGCCGACGCCGGGGGCCGGGACCGCCTGCGGCCGCCCGGCCATCAGCAGAGGTCGTCTACGGCCTGGCTTGCAGGCAGGTCGGCGGTGACGGCGGGCGGCGCGGTGTGCCCGGCACGTTTCGCCTGGGCGGCGCGCATCGCCTCGAGCGCCGCAGGGAAGGGCTGCAGGGCGCGTTCGAAGATGCCGAGGCTGAAGGCGATCACGAGACCGTAGTTGGTGATCGGAACTCCTGCCTGCTTGCAGCGCATGATCCGGCCGAGCATGGCGCGCCGGTTGAAGGTGCAGCCGCCACAGTGAATGACGAGATCCCACGACGAGAGGTCGTCGGGGAAGTCGTGGCCCTGTACGTGCTCAATGTTGAGCTTGCCGCCCACGTACTGGGTCAGCCAGCGTGGAATCTTGACGCGGCCGATGTCCTCGGCGATCGGGTGGTGGCTGCAGGCCTCGGCGATGAGGATCCGGGCGCCGCTCTTGAGGTCGTCGACCGCGAGGGTGCCCTCTACCTGGGTCGTCAGGTCGCCCTTGAAGCGGCTGAAGAGGATGCTGAAGCTTGTTATGGGAACCTCGGGCGGCGTATCGGCGGCGACCTTCAGGAACGCTTGCGAGTCGGTGACAACCAGCCTGGGAGGGCGCTTCAGATTCTCAAGGGCGGTCTTGAGCTCCCGTTCCTTGACAGCCAGCGCCATGGCGTCGTTGTCCATGAGGTCGCGGATGGCCTGCACCTGCGGCAGGATCAGGCGGCCGCGCGGCGCCTCCTTGTCGATGGGGGCCACCAGGACGGCGAGCTCGCCTGAGTAGACGAGGTCGCCGAGGATGGTGGGGTTGTCGATGAAGTCCGGAGGCGCGTTGTCGAGCAGCGCCTGACGGAAGTCGAGGATGCCGCGCCCCTCGCTGGCGGCCGTGAAAACCGGGGTGATGCCGAGGTCCTGCAGGCGCTTCACCGGCGTCGGCCGATCCACCAGGTCGGCTTTGTTGAAGACGACGACCACCGGAGTCTTGCGCTCCTGGAACTCGTCGAGGATGCCGTCCTCATACTCGCCCCAGGCGTCGGCCTCGGTGACGAGCACGCCGAGGTCGGTGCGGTCGAAGATCTGCATGGTGCGTCGCGCGCGGAGCTCGCCGAGGACGCCGATGTCGTCGATGCCGGCGGTGTCGATGAACAGCACCGGCCCCAGGGGCAGAAGCTCCATCGGCTTCTCGACGGGGTCGGTGGTGGTGCCAGCGAAATCGGAGACGATCGAGACCTCCTGGCGCGTGATCGCGTTCAGGAGGCTGCTCTTGCCGACGTTGCGGCGGCCGAAGATCCCAATGTGAAGCCGCATACCGCGCGGCGTGTCCATCAAGCCCACGGGCTCTCCTCCTATGCCGCGATCGGCGGCCTCGAAGTGGCAGGGATTGTCTGCGGTGCGCGGAGGGCTGTATGAAGCTGCATACCGCGCGTCGTATCCGCCAGGCCCATCCCTCAGCCTTCCGCGGAGCGACCGAGCTGCTGCGGCTGGCCGAGCCGGCAGACCGCCTCGGCGCTGAGCAGCTCGTCGTAGTCGGCGGCCGAGAGCAGGCCTTTGGCGAGGACCACGTCACGGATCGTTGAAGCACCCTCCCGGACTGCGCGCATGACCTCGCATGCCGCCTCGTAGCCGATCTCTGGCACGAGCGCCGCAGCGGCCGCGCTGGAGGCGTGAACGTGCGCCGCGCAGCGCTCCTCGTCGGCTTCGATGCCCTCCACGCAGTGGCGTCGCAGGATCTCGCAGGCGTTGGTCAGATGCGTGAGATCTTCGAGCAGGCAGCCGGCGACGAGCGGCAGGAACGAATTGAGCTCGAGGGTGCCGAGGCCGCAGGCCGTCGCGATCGTGGCGTCGTGGCCCACGGTGAGCAGGGCGACCTGGCTCACGGCCTCGGGGATCACGGGGCTGACCTGCCCCGGCATGATGTTCGCGCCGGCCTGGCGGCGCGGCAGGATGATCTCGCCGAAGCCGGCCTCGGGGCCGGAACTCATGAGACGCAGGTCGCCGCAGATCTTGAGGAGGTTCATGGCGTGCGTCTTGAGGATGCCGGAGACCTCGACGAAGACGTCGGCGTTCTGGGTCGCCTCGGTGAGGTTCTCGGCCCGGGCGAACCCGACCGAGGTGAGCTCGCGCAGGGCGTCGACCACCCGGAAGATGTACTGGCGCGGCGCCGCGAACCCGGTGCCGATGGTGGTGCCGCCGAGGTTGACCACACGCAGGCGCTCCTCGCACTTGGAGATGCGCCAGCGGTCGCGGTTGAGGGCCTCAGCATAGGCGCCCATCTCGCGGCCGAGGGTCGTGAGCACGGCGTCCTGGTACTGGGTGCGCCCCACCTTGACGACGTGGGCGAAGGCTTGTTCCTTCTGCTGGAAGGCCTCCTGTAGCGCGACGACCTGGTCTTCGAGCCGGCTCAGGAGCGTGATGGCGGCGAGGCGCAGCGCCGTCGGGAAGGTGTCGTTGGCGCTCTGGTGCAGATTGACGTCGCCGAGGGGCGAGACGCGATGGTACGCGCCTGGCGCCTCGCCGAGAAGCTGCAGGGCGCGGTTGGCGAGCACCTCGTTGACGTTCATGTTGGTGCTCGTGCCCGCGCCGCCCTGCAGGCGGTCGACGACGATCGCTGCCGCGAGCTCGCCGAGGGCGAGCTCGCGGCAGGCGCGTTCGAGGGCGTCGGCCTTGGCGTCGTCGCCGGCCCAGGCGCCGAGCGCCCGGTTGGTGCGCACGCAGGCCAGCTTGACCCAGCCGAAGGCGCGGGCGAGCTCAGGGTGTACCGGCTCGCCCGTCAACGGGAAGTTCTCGAGCGCGCGCTCGGTGTGGGCGCCGTGCAGACTCTCCGTCGGCACGGCCACCTCACCCAGGAGGTCGCGCTCGACGCGCGCGTGCTCGCTCAACGTGTGGGGACGCTCGGAGATGTTGCGCAGCTCAGTGGCCGAACACCATCATCTTGGTGCAAACGCCCTCGATCGCGTTGAGCTTCTCGGCCATCTCCTGCGCTTCAGCCTCAGCGCCGAAGAACTCGATGAGGATGATCCCGCCCGGTGCGCAGGAGCCCTCGCCGACGTCGTGCAGGCCGATGCGTGACTTGATGCTGCAGCCGTGCTCCGTAAAAACCTTCTGGACGTCGACGGACTTCTTGACCCGGTCGGTCAGGTGAACACCGAGAATGACGTGGTCGTTCTGCATGGTCGCTCCTCTCTGGATGGGCTAGCAGAGCACGTCGCGCCGGCCAGCGCGAACTTTATCGATCATCTTCTGCGTGTGCGTGGCGCGCACGGGATCCATCTCGGCGATCTTGCGCGTGATGAGCTCTTCGCCGATGGCCTTCGTCTCGTCGCTGCCGTAGTCGAGAAGGTACTCGAGGAAGGTGCTCAGGGCGTTGGGATCGCAGTGGTGCTTGATGTCGCCGGGCTTGGCGAGGTCCATGAAGTCCATGCCGGTGCGGCCGAGGCGGTAGCAGGCGGTGCAGAAGGACGGTACGTAGCCGAGTTCCGCGACGTCGCGGATGACCTCGTCCAGGGAGCGGTGGTCGCCGAGCTGGAACTGGGCCGCGTCGAACTGCTCGTCCTCCTCGTAGCCACCGGGGTTGGTGCGGCTGCCGGCGGAGATCTGGCTGACGCCGAGAGCGAATGTCTCGCGGCGGATGTTGGCCGTCTCGCGGGTGCTCATGATCAGGCCCGTATAGGGGACGGCCAGTCGCAGGATGGCGATGATCTTGCGGAAGTCGATGTCGCTCACCGGCTGCGGCGGCTCGCTGGCCATGTCTGATCCGGAGGCGGGCTCGAGACGCGGCACGCTGATCGTGTGCGGCCCGACGCCGTAGGCGCGCTCCAGTTCGCGGATGTGCTGCATCATGGCGAGGATCTCGAAGCGCCAGTCGAAGAGCCCGAAGAGGACGCCGATGCCGACGTCGTCGATGCCGGCGGCCATGGCGCGGTGCATGCCGGTGACACGCCAGTTGTAGTCGCGTTTCTTGCCGCCCACGTGCACGGATTTGTAGGTGTCGCGGTGGTAGGTCTCCTGGAAGAGCTGGAAGGTGCCGATGCCCGTCGCCTTGAGGGCCTTGAAGTCGTCGACGCTGAGCGGCGCCACGTTGACGTTGACGCGGCGTACTTCGCCGTTGCCGCGCTTGACGTCGTAGATGGTGGCGACGGAGTCGAGGATGTACTGGAAGCCCTGCTTCGGGTACGACTCGCCGGCCACGAGGAGCACGCGCTTGTGGCCCTCGTCGACCAGGATCTCGACTTCGCGGCGGATCTCCTCCTGCGTGAGCGCGCGGCGCTTGAGTTCCTTGTTGCGCGCGCGGTAGGCGCAGTAGAGGCAGTTGTTGGTGCAGAGGTTGCTGATGTAGAGCGGCGCGAAGAGGACCAGCCGCGCGCCGTAGATGGCGTCCTTGACGCTGCGGGCAGCGTCGAAGAGCTCGTGGAGGAGCTCGGGGTCGCTGATAGAGCTCAGCGTGGCAACTTCGTCCATTTCGAGTCCGCCGAGCTCACGTGCCTTGACCAGGATCTCGCGGATGCGGCCGGCGTCCTTGTTGTCCGCAGCCTTGAGGGCATCGCTGATACTGCTCTCTTCGATGAATGAACCGGTTTCGACAGGTTCCGCCGTCATGCGCCACTCCCTCGCTCGCCGCTCACAGCCGTGCCGATGGCCGTCGTGACTGGGATCTCCAACGAAAAGCCCGTCCACTCAATCAGCTCGGACTCGGCGGTGATGCGTCCTTTGTGCAGTTAAATGATACACCGCACGGTATAGAGACAAACCTCGGGATCGCCAATGGATTTGCGGGCAGGGTCGTCGGTGGGGAGCTTGGCGCACGCCTTGGCGGCCGCCGGGTATTCGCCGGGCTTCTGGACGCCGCCGGCGTGATCCTCGTTGATGGAGTGACGGCCTTGGAGCACGTTCTGTGCACAATGGGGAAGAGGCCGCCGAGGCCGGTATAGGGCGATGGCGGCGCTTATGACGCGGTAGCCGGCGTTCTCGGGGCGAATCGACCGGTGTCGATGAAACCGTCATCATCGTAGCGCCGTCGGCTACCGGATCGGTGCTGCGACGTGGCGGCGGCCCCGGGGGCCCGGGGCCGCCGCCATGACAGGTGGACCTGCCGTGCCGCAGTGGTAGAAGAGTCCTCTTAGACGCGGCCCTTGTCTGCGTAGTGCGTGTGCAGGAGCTCGTGCGACAACTTGCCGCACGGTGCGCCGAGGTACTCGTCGTAGAGCGCACACACGGCCGGGTTCTCGTGCGACTGACGCAGCTCGCGCCCCTCGTCCTCACGGTAGATCGCCTCGATGCGCTTGCGGCGCACCTCGTTGGTCGTGAAGCGAGGCTGGCCGCCGCCGCCGATGCAGCCGCCGGGGCAGGTCATGACCTCGATGAAGTGATACTCGGCCTCGCCGTCGCGCACCTGGTCGATGACCTTCTGGGCGTTGCCCAGACCGTGTGCCACGGCGACCTTGAGGTCGACGCCTTCGAGGAAGGCCCAGTCGCCCTTGGCGCCGGTGATCTTCACGGTGGCGGACTTGATGCCCTCCAGGCCGGCGATCGGCTCGACGTGGAGATCTTCGAACGGGAACGGCGCCGAGTCGGTGACGATCGCCCAGGCCGTGCGCAGCGCGGCCTCCATCACGCCGCCGGTGTTGGCGAAGATGTCGGCAGCACCGGTGGAGATGCCGAGCGGGGCGTCCATCTCCTCGTCGGGCAGGGAGCGGAAGTCGATGCCCGCCTGCGTGATCATCGCGCCGAGCTCGCGCGTGGTGAGGACGATGTCGACGTCCTGGACGCCGCTGTCGTTCATCTCCGGACGCGCCGCCTCGAACTTCTTGGCGGTGCACGGCATGATCGACACGACCACCATGTCCTCGGCCTTCACGCCGATCTTCTCGGCGTAATAGGTCTTGGCCACCGCGCCGAACATCTGCTGCGGGCTCTTGCAGGTGGAGAGGTTGTCCAGCATGTCCGGGTTGAAGTGCTCCATGTAGTTGATCCACCCGGGCGAGCAGCTCGAGAACTGCGGCAGGGCGACCTTCTCACCGTCGACGAGCGCCTTCTTAAGCCGCACGAGCAGCTCGGTGCCTTCCTCCATGATGGTGAGGTCGGCCGTGAAGTCGGTGTCGAACACGGCGTCGAAGCCGAGTCTGCGCAGAGCGGCGACCATCTTGCCGGTCACCAGCGTGCCCGGCGGGTAGTCGAAGCACTCGCCGAGAGCGGCGCGAATGGCCGGTGCGGTCTGGACCACGACCGTCTTCGACGGATCCTCGAGAGCGTCCCACACGCGGTCGATGTCGTTGCGCTCGGTGATGGCGCCCACCGGGCACACGGCCGCGCACTGGCCGCACTGCACGCACACGACGTCGCTCAGGTTCTGGGCGAACGCCGGGCCGATCACGGTGGTGAAGCCGCGTCCCTGGGCGAACAGGGCGCCCACGCTCTGCACCTCGTTGCACACCGTTACGCAGCGGCGGCAGTTGATGCACTTGCCCGTATCGCGCACGAGGGCAGGCGTGCTGGCCTCGACCATCCGGAACGTCTTCTCGCCCTCGTACGTGATCTTCTCGACGCCCATCTCGGCCGCCAGGCTACGGAGCTCGCAGTCGGCGGAGCGGTTGCACACCTGGCAGTCGCCGTCGTGCTCCGAGAGGAGCAGCTCAACGACCGTCTTGCGGGCGTTGCGTGCCTTGGCGCTGTTGGTGCGCACCACCATGCCGTCGGTGGCCGGCATGCTGCACGACGCGACCAGCGTGCGGGCGCCTTCGACCTCGACGAGGCAGACCCGGCAGGCGCCGATGCACTGGAGGTCTTCGAGGTAGCACAGTGTCGGGATCTTGATCCCTGCCTGGCGGGCCGCCTGGAGCACCGTGGTGCCCTCAGGGACCTCGACCTTGGTGTTGTCAATGGTGAGGGTTGGCATCCTTCAGCACTCCTTCGAGCAGTACTTGCCATAGTCGCAGCGCAGGCACCGCTTCGCCTCGGCGATGGCGACCTGGGCGGCCCAGTTGAGCTCGACTTCGTCGAAGTTGGACACACGCTCTGCTGCGGGAAGCTCTTCGATCTCGTGACGCTGCACGGGGTCCGGATCGGCGTCCGGGTCGAAGAATGTGGGCGGCTCGATGTCGCGCCGCCAGAAGGCGTGGTTGGCGCCGGTGAGGAACTCGTCGATGCCGGCTGCCGCACGCTCGCCGGCACCGATCGCTTCGACGACCGACGACGGTCCTGTGGCGGCGTCGCCGCCTGAGAAGACCCACTCGACCGAGGTCTGGCCGCTCTTGGCATCGGCTGCGAGGTAGCCCCAGCGGTTGAGCTCGACCGAGGTGCCGTCCATGAGCCCGGCGGCGTCGAGCTTCTGGCCGATGGCGGCGATCACGGTGTCGGCCTCGACCACGAACTCCGGGTTGGTGCCGGCCACAGGGCGGCGACGGCCGCTCTTGTCGTAGTCGCCGAGGACCATTCCCTTGCAGCGGACGCCGGTGACCTTGCCGTCGGCGTCGCGGAGGATCTCCTCCGGGGCCACGAGGGTCATGATCTCGATGCCCTCGAGGTCGGCGGCGTCGACTTCCTCGCCCCACGCGGGCATCTGGGCGCGTGTGCGACGGTAGAGGATCTTGACGGACTCGGCGCCGAGGCGAAGAACGGTGCGGGCGGCGTCGATGGCCGCGTTGCCGCCGCCGATCACGGCGACGTTCTTGCCCACGGTGGCCTGCCCGGTGAGGTTGTACTGCTTGAGGAAGGAGAGCCCGTCGTAGACGCCGGGGCCGTCCTCGCCGGGGACGCCGATGCCCATGCCTTGCGGGGCGCCGACGGCCACGAACACGGCCTCGTAGCCCTCATCCTTGAGGCTCTGGAGCGTGAAGTCGCGGCCCAGGGCCTTGCCGTACTCGAAGCGCACGCCCATGTTGGCGATCATCTCGACCTCGCGCTCGAGCTCGACGCGCGGCAGCCGGTAGGCGGGGATGGCCTGCACCAGCATGCCACCGGCCTTGTTCTCGGCCTCGAACACGACCGGCTTGTAGCCCAGGCGGGCGAGGAAGTAGGCCGCGGAGAGGCCGGCGGGGCCGGATCCGACGATGGCTACCTTGCGGGCGGCGTTCTCGGCGTTCTCGCGAATCTCCGGGAGCTGTACGTCTTTCTCCTGCTCGACCATGAAGCGCTTGATCTGACGGATCGCCAGGGCGCCGTCGAGGCCCTCGCGCATGCACTTGCTCTCGCAGGGATGGAAGCAGACGCGGGCGCAGACGCTGGCCAGCGGGTTGCGCTCGCGGTGCATCCGGAGGGCTTCGTCGTAGCGCTCCTCACCCACGAGGCTCACGAAGCCGGGGATGTTGACGCTCGCCGGGCAGGCGTTGGTGCAGCGCGCCGTGAACATCGTGGCGCAGACGCCGGCCTCACAGTACTTGTCCTTGATGTGGGCCTCGTACTCGTGGCGGAAGTGCCGGATCGTCGAGAGCACGGGGTTAGCTGCCGTCTGGCCCAGTCCGCAGAGGGACGCCTGGCTGATGGTCTCGCCCAGGGCGACCAGGCGCTCGATGTCGCCCTCCTCGCCCTCACCGTGGCAGATGCGCTCGATGATCTCGAGCATGCGCTTGGTGCCGACGCGGCACGGCGGGCACTTGCCGCAGCTCTCCTCCTGGGTGAACTCGAGGAAGAAGCGGGCGATGTCGACCATGCAGGTGTCGTCGTCCATGACGACCACACCGCCGGAGCCCATGATCGCGCCGAGCTCCTGGAGGGCAGCGTAGTCGACCGGCACGCTGAGGTGCTGCCGCGGGATGCAGCCGCCCGACGGTCCGCCGAGCTGGGCGGCCTTGAAGGGCTTCCCGCCGGGGATGCCGCCGCCGACCTCGTAGACCAGCTCGCCGAGCTGCATGCCGATCGGCACCTCGACCAGACCGGTGTTCTCTACGTTGCCGCCGAGGGCGAAGATCTTGGTTCCCTTGCTGTCCTCGGTGCCGATGCCCGCAAACCACTCGGAGCCGTAGAGGATGATGGGGGCGATGTTGGCGAACGTCTCGACGTTGTTGAGCACGCTCGGCTTGCCCCACAGGCCGGAGACCGCCGGGAAAGGCGGCCGCGGCCGCGGCTCGCCACGGTTGCCCTCGATCGAGGTTATAAGGGCGGTTTCCTCGCCACATACGAATGCGCCCGAGCCCATGCGGATCTCGAGGTCGAAGGCGAAGCCGCTGCCCATGACGTTGTCGCCCAGCAGGCCGTACTCGCGGGCCTGGCCGAGGGCGTGCTGGAGACGCTCCACGGCGAGCGGGTACTCGGCGCGGACGTACACATAGCCCTGGTGGGCGCCGATCGCGTAGGCGCCGATCGCCATGCCCTCGATGAGGGAGTGGGGATCGCCTTCGAGCACGGAGCGGTCCATGAAAGCGCCGGGATCGCCCTCGTCGGCGTTGCAGAGGATGTACTTGGTGTCGTTCACCTGATCCTTGGCGAAGCGCCACTTGATGCCGGTGGGGAAGCCGGCGCCGCCGCGGCCGCGCAGGCCGCTGGCCAGAACCTCGTCGACGACCTGATCGGGGGTCATCTCCGTGAGGGCCTTGCCGAGAGCCTGGTAGCCATCGCGGGCGAAGTACTCCTCGATGCAGCGGGGATTGATGATGCCCGAGTTGCGCAGCACCGTCTTGACCTGGCGGCTGAAGAACGGGATGTCGTCCATCCCGGGCTGGGTCTCGCCGGTGTCGGGATCGTGGCTCACGAGGCGCTCGACGATGCGGCCGTTGACGAGATGCTCCTCGACGATCTCGGGGACGTCGTCGACGCCCACCGTCTGGTAGAACACGCCGTCGGGGTAGACGAGCGCGACCGGACCCTGCACGCAGGGGCCGAGGCAGCCGGTCTCGACGACCTCGATCTCGTCGGCGAGGCCGCGATTGGCGAGCTCGGCACGGACCGCCTTGCTCACCTCAAGCGCGCCGGAGGCGATACATCCGCCGCCAGTGCAGATCAGGAAGTGACATCTCGCATCAGCCGTCTTGCCGCGGCCCTCACGCAGGCCGATCTTGGCCTTGGCCTTCTCGGCGAGCGCCTTGAGCTGGTCGGGGCTGGTGAACTTCTCGGCCATTGTCAGACGCTCCTTCCGGCGAGAACGGGCTCCTCCACGTACTGGGCGATGATCTCGCCGACGCGCTTCGGCTTCACGCGGTGATGGACGTCGTCGTCGACGGTGATCACCGGGGCGAGGCCGCACGCGCCGAAGCAGCGCGCGATCTCGAGGGAGAACTCCCGATCCTCGGTCGTGCCGCCGATGTCGATGCCGAGCTCCTCCTTGAAGGCATCGAGCACCTGGACGCCGCCGCGTACATAGCAGGCCGTGCCCATGCAGATGCGGATGAGATGCTTGCCGCGCGGCACGGTCGTGAAGAACGAGTAGAAGCCGACGACTCCGGCGACTTCGCTGTACGACTTGCGGAGCTCTTTGGCGATGTGCTTGAGGGCGACCTCGGGCAGGTAGCCGAAGATCCCCTGGGCGAGCTGAAGCACCGGGATGAGAGCGCCGGGCTTCCCCTTGTACTCAGCGATGACGGCGTCCAGGCGCGCGAGGAGCTCCTCTTCCGTCGGCTCCTCTCCGCAACACTGGCACGTGTGCGTCTTCACTTCTTCACTCATTGGCCTCTCCTTAGCCTGGGTCGTCTGCGCTCAGCTTGGCAGATTGGTGACGGTCGGTCGGGTCAGGGCGTCCTGGTTGTGGGAGTTCATCGCCACATCGCCCAGCGGCGGACGGTCGACGTTGCTGAGGTTCATCCATGCCTGGACCGAGACCCCCCCGAGTGTTTCGGATCTGCCGAGGGCGGGCCCTCCGCCGGCGGACTCGGCCGCCTGCCGGAAGAGGCTCAGCCCCAGGCCGACCTTCTTGTCGTACTTCGTCGTGAAGAACGGATCAAGGGCCTGGCCCGGTGAGACCGGTAGACCGGGCCCGTCGTCCTGCACGATGATCGTCAGTGTATCGTTGGAACGATCGGCGTCAATCGCGAGGGGGACGGTGCGGGCGCCCGCACTCGTGAATTCGCCGCTGTCGATGCCGTAGTCGAGGCGCTGCACGGTCAGGCGCACTCCTTCGCGCGGCTGAGATGCTGGTAGATGAGGCCGCACGTCTCGAAGACGCCGACCGGTGACACGAGGAGGAAGGTACCGTTCTCGCGGGCGAGTTCGACGACGTCAGGCTCCGGGTCGATCCCGTTCACGAAACAGATTCCGGGGACGTCCATGAGTTCGGCCACGCGCAGCATCTGCAGGCTGGCCAGGTTGCTCACCAGGAGGGTACTGTCGGAGGCCTCGTTGAGGAGGTCGCTGACGCGGTCGCCGGCGTACACGCGGCTGATCTCGGTGCCGTTCGGCTTGCCGGGCGTGACGACGCGCGCGCCGATGTCCCGGGCCATATCCTCGAGTCTCATCTGCGACCGTGTGAGCGGTGTCTCCAGCATCCTGATGATGGGTTCGACGGCGGCGGCCTCCGCGTCGGCTCTGCCGCCGTCTCCGATGCGGGCGAAGAAGACCGCTGACTCGAGGGTGGCGGAGATGTCGAGGTACTCGACGAAGATGTCGTCGGGGAGGTGAAGGGGGTCGGGCGCAAAGGTGATGATGCTCTTGACCCCCGCGCGCACGAGCGCATCCGCGGCGCTTTGAGCTGCGCCCTCAGGCACCGTCAGTATCGCGATCTCGATGCCGAGGCTGCGCACGAGCTCTTCCATGTGCGTCGCATCCAGGCACCGGCACCCGTTGATGGTCGTGCCGGCGATCGCGGGGTCGCTGTCGAAGGCCACGAAGAACGCGGCCGCCGAATCTGCTCTGACGGCGTGCGCGAGGATCGCCCGGCCGAGGTTGCCGACGCCGACCAGGGCGATGCCGTGGCGTCGCGGGCCGTCGAGAAACCTGCTCATGCTGGTGATACCCGCGGAGACGTCGTATCCCTTGTTGGGGCTGCCGGAATATCCGATGACCATGAGGTCGCGGCGCACTTGCGCCGCCGTGACCGCCGCGTGCCTCGCCAGCTCATGAGAGTAGACGTACTCGATGCCGTCGTCGCGCAGCGCTGTGAGTACCCTGCGGTAGCGACTTATGCGCGACACGGTTTTCCTCGAGACCACCGCGGCTCCTGGATCGAAAGAGGGAGGGAGATCGCAACGGAGGCGACGCTGTGAAATCCGTCACAATTATCGCTTCGCGGCGCTTCGGCTGTCAACACGCCGCTGAGCTGTAGCCGCCTCGGCTCGGCGCTGCTCCGATCGGCGTCGTGCGAATCGGCACAGTGTGGCTGCTGCCCGGGGCGGCTACGCCACGTGATGCCGATTACTCTGCCGTCTGTTAGCTACCTGAGTGTCGCTTCGCTCCGACCTGATCTGCATGAGTGGAGTGTCTGATCGGTATGCGGGCGTTTCGAGTGAACGGTTCACGCGGATTACGTATCGGGGCTGTTCAGGAAGACTTCGGTGTCTCGAAGGGGCTAGGTAAGACATCCTGACAGCAGCTGTACCGAGCCTCCTCTGGACGAAGGCGATAAACTATTCGTATTCGGCGCAGCGAACAGCTATGAGGAGGTAATGTGGACCCTAAGGTGGGCATGTCAGTCCAGGCTGTTTTGACCGTAGGCTTCGTGTTCCTGCTGGGTCTCTCACCGTTGTGGCAGGCTTCAATTATCATAGCCGTAGTCACCTTAGTGTGGTGGCTTTATCTTGATGTACGTTATGCTCTCGCACTTGGTAATAAGGAGCGCTCGCGGCGAAGGGCGGGGAGGGACCATATAGTGACAGCCCAAATTGCGGCACTCTGTGGTGTGGGACTAGCGTCGGGCTTGGCGGGCAGGTATGCGGGCATAAGACTCACGCAGAGCCCTGCCTGGTACTTGTTCGAAATCGCCGCTGCAGCGGTCTTCTTGGTGATGTTTCTGTCGAGCTTGATTGACTGGTACTACATACGGCCTCGACTTGACGGAGTGGTGTGCGAGCCGCCTTGTCGTACATCCATGCACCATGGCTGGCGTCGGGTCACTCGGGTTTGGTTTATTCACCGGGCGGTGGCTCTTGGCCTTTGGTGTTTTGCAGCTGCTGCAGCCTTGACGTTTTTCGTCACAGCGATCATTGTCACGGCTGGCATCGGAACAATCGACGAAAGTATAACCGTTGCTATTACACTCTTTGCTGCCGTTATCGCTCTGATTGGGTATTTCGTCGTCGGCTATCGCCAAGCGTTTACGTTTGCGTTCATGCCGGTTACGTACAAGATCGGCGATGAACTTTATAAGGGCGAGGAGGTGGTCGGCTATCTGCGAGATGTGTCTGCACAGGGCGTCGTCATAGTCAGCCGGGACGATGAATCTTCACCATGGACAATACGTCGTATGCCACTAGAGGAGCTCAACAAGTCAGGCTTTATTGCCCGCACGTTCATTGGTTGTCAAAATGGATGTTGCGGCGTGAATCGTGACAGTGGGCAGAGTCCTTATGATGACCCGAATCACGGAAATCAGTGCGAGTGGGATCCAAAACGTCTGGCGGGAGGTCGCCGGAAGAGGCGGATTATCGTGCTTTAGCACGGCGGCCTCCTCGGGTTTTTGCTGGGGGGAATGGACTCAAGTCAGTCGCGCTCAGTGACCGCGGCTACCGCTACAGACGGGTGTTGCCTCGACCGTGCTTGGACTCTGTTGGCGAGAGCATCCTGCTCCCCTGATTCTTGAAGCCACCCTTAGTACGCATTCATGATGAGTGCGGAGAAGGAGGTGGCGTTCATGACGGACATGCCCGACGAGGTGCAGCGCTGGACGGCGAAGCGCAAGGCAGCGGTGGTTCTCGGCATCGTGAAGGGTGAGACCTCGGCTGCCGAGGCAGCCCGCAAGCACGGCCTCACGATCGTCGAGATCGAACGCTGGAAGGAGCAGTTCTTCGCCAGCGGCGAGCCCGTGAGGCCTGAGACGGCCGGCGGGGGCACGTGCTACACTCCGGCTGATGAGCGCCACCGACCTGCAGCCGGCCTCGGCCCGTTTCTCGGTGCCAGTGCGTGTGCGATACGCGGAGACCGACGCTGCCGGCGTCGTCTATCACGCGAACTATCTCATCTACTTCGAGATTGCGCGCATCGAGCTGCTGCGGACGCTCGGGCGGCCCGTCACGAGCATCGAAGCTGACGGCATTCTGCTGCCCGTCGTGGAGGCGCGCCTCAAGTACATCCGCCCGGCGTGCCTCGACGATCTGCTCGACGTCTCGCTGGGCCTCGAGTCGGTCGGTCCTGCGTCCTTCGCCTTTGAGTACGAGATCCACCGCGAGGGTCTTCTGCTGGCGACGGGCTGGACGCGAATGGCCGTCTGCGCCCGCGACACAGGCCGCGCCGTGGGCATGCCACCCTGGCTGCGCGATCTCTTTCGCGGCCTCGGCGGCCTCGGCGTGAGCGGGCGGCGTCGGTGAGCGCCATGCCGCCCGGGCGCTCGTCCTGGTCCAGCGATGCGGACGCGAGGTCCTGCTACCGTCATCCGGGCCGCGAGACCGGCGTGTCCTGCGCCAACTGCGGCCGGCCCATATGCTACGAGTGCATGATCTCAGCGCACGTGGGCTTCTGGTGCCCTGAGTGCGTCGCCGCGCAGAGCGCCGCCGACCCGCGCGCCCGCGTCGTCACGCGCGGGCAGATCCGCACGCGCTGGGGCGCGGCCGGCACGGCGCCCGGGCAGGGAGGCCTGACGGCCACCACGGTCCTGTTGGCCGTCAACGTGCTCTTCTTTCTGGCCGAGCTCGCCTTCGGCGCCAGGTCCGTGATGAGCGGGGCCGCCGCTCGCGTTCTGCTCGACCTCGGCGCGCTGTACGTGCCGAGCGTGCTCGTGGAGCACGAGTACTGGCGCCTGATCACCTCGACCTTCCTTCACGGCAGCCTTCTTCACCTGGTGTTCAACATGTGGGCGCTCTGGGTGCTCGGAGGCTACATGGAGGCGGCGCTGGGGCGGTTGCGCTTCCTGGCCCTCTACTTCGGCTCTGGCCTGGCCGGGTCGGTGCTCGTGTTGATTGCGGCGCCGGTGGGCTCGCTCGTGGTGGGCGCCTCCGGGGCCATCTACGGCCTCTTCGGCGCCCTCGCGGTGCACGCCTATCTCAACCGGGGTCGCGACGTCCACTCGCGGGCGATCCTCGGCAACGTGGTGTTCCTGCTGGCCATCAACCTTGCCTTCACGTTCTTGAGCACGATGATCTCATGGCAGGCGCACATCGGCGGCCTCCTGGCGGGGGCGGCGCTCACCTACACGTTCATGCTCGGCGGGCGGCGTGAGCCGCGCGGGAAGCTCGCCGCCATCGACCTGGTGGCGATGCTCATTCTCGCGGCGGTTCTGGTGGCGCTGACGTACTGGCGTGTCAGCGGCTTCACGGCGTAGCCTGGGAGCGCACCGGCTGCGACCACGGCGGCCGGTAGGGCGACGTCTGGCGATCGTGGGCGCGCGGAAAGGCACACGTCACACGTGCAAGAGCTGAGGAGCGGGGTCTGGACGCACTCTGTGGTCGCTGGGGGATTCCCCACGATCAGCGCCGTCGTCTTCACGGCGCGCCGGGCATTCGTGGTCGACACGCTGCCGTCCCCGCGGGACGTGGAGCCGGTGCACGCGCACGTGCTCGACGAGGCCGGCGACCGTCGCGTGGTCGTCGTCAATACGCATCACCACTGGGATCACGTGTACGGCAACGCCGTATTCGCCGGCCATGACATCGTGGCGCACGAGGCCTGCCCGGGCCTCATGCGTGCCGAGATGCGCGGCGCGGGGGGTTCGGCGCCCGAGCCGCCGGGCGAGGGCGTTCCTCTGCCCGGCATCACCTTCGGGGATCGCCTGGACTATCGTGACGAGGGAGAAACCGTGTGCCTCCTGCATGCCCCCGGTCATACCGAAGACTCGGTCGCGGTCCATGTGCCCGGCGCCCGGATCCTTCTGGGGGGCGACGCGCTGGAGTGGCCGTTTCCCAGCTTCTCGCAGCGCGGCGGCCTGTGGCCGTGGGTGCGGACGTTTCGCCGCCTCAGGCGACTCCCGGTCGACATCGTCCTCCCGAGCCACGGACCGCCCATGGGGCCGGAGATCATCGACGCCAACGAACGGTACGTGACGGCGGTGCATGCGGCGGTCGTGGAGGCTCGCCGCAGAGGGGCCGCGCGGGAGGATCTCGACCTGCCGGCCGAGCGCTTCGTGCCGGCCGGGACCGGCGTCGACGCCGTGTACCGCGCGGCGCACGAAGCCAATCTCGCGTGGGCCTGGGCCGAGGGCGGGGAGTAGTCGTGCGCAGCAAAGTGGACGCTGTCGAGATGTTGAGGTAAAAACAGCCGATGATGCTCTCGACGCAAGCTGACTTCGCCGTGCGCGACGTCTACAAGGCGGTCGAAGGCTCATTTTTTTCTGTGCCGCTGCCGCCGGCGCCTGTAGTGCTGTGGCAACGAGCCGCGCGACACTCAGCGCTTCTGGAGCGGTGTCGAGCGACTCCTCAGCGAGGAGATGCAGTCAACGACCTTCGCGGTCCACGTCGAGCCGCACCAGCGGACCTCCGGCTCGCCGGCCGCCAGCACGCCTCGAGGAGGTGAAACAGCAATGACCGAACTTAAGAAGCAGGTCGAGAAGGCCCTCGGGGACATCCGGCCAGCTCTCCAGGCCGACGGTGGCGACATCGAGCTCATCGACGTGGTGGACGGCACCGTCAAGGTGCGTCTCCAGGGGGCCTGCGCCGGCTGCCCGATGTCTCAGCTCACGCTGACCAACGGCGTGGAGCGGCACCTCAAGAACGTGGTGCCGGGTGTGGAGCGCGTGGAGAACGTGGCCGTCTGAGGCTCGCTTGGCACGAGTGATGCTGCGGCTGGCGAGAGCCCCTGCGGGCGCTCGCCAGCCGCTCCTCGCGCAGCGGCAGCCCCGCCGTGTCGGCGCGGGGCCAACCACGGCGCGGGCGGTGCGTTTGCCCTCTTCTCAGCGGGCCTCGCTCTGTTTATTATAGTTTTAGAACTCGGTTGTCGGAATTGTGGAGGACGCGCGAATGACACAGGCGTACAGCGGTGCGTCCGCGAACGTGGGCGTTATCGGGGGTTCGGGCTTCTACGACCTCCTCGAGGACGCTCGCGAAATCGTTCTGCAGACGCCCTTCGGCGCTCCCAGCGACTCGTTTTTCGTGGGAGACATCGGCGGCGTGCCGGTGGCCTTTCTGGCGCGGCACGGCCGCGGGCATCGCATCTCACCGTCTGAGGTCAACTACCGTGCCAACATCTGGGGCATGAAAGCTTTGGGCGTGAGCTCCATCCTCTCCGTCAGCGCTGTGGGCAGCCTCCGGGAGGAGGTGGCGCCGCTGCACGTGGTCGTGCCGGATCAGCTCTTCGACCGCACGAAGGCGCGTCCGAGCACATTCTTCGGCGACGGCGTCGTCGCGCATGTGGGCTTCGCCGATCCGTTCTGCCCGTACCTCAGCGGACTCATCGTCGAGCACGGCCGCGCCTCCGGGGCAACTGTTCACGAAGGTGGCACGTACGTCTGCATCGAGGGTCCGCAGTTCTCCACGCGCGCCGAGAGCCGGGTGTACCGTCACCTCGGCTTCGACATCATCGGCATGACCAATCTCCAGGAGGCCAAGCTGGCCCGCGAGGCGGAGATCTGCTATGCCACCATGGCGATGGTCACCGACTACGACGTGTGGTACGAGGCCGAGGAGGATGTCACGCTCGAGCAGGTCATCGCCAACGTTCAGCGCAACACGGAGACCGCTCGGAGCATCGTGCACCGGGTCGTCGTGGCGCTCGATCACGGGCGAGACTGCGCCTGCCGGCATGCCGTTGAGCATGCCGTCAATACGTCGGTTGAGATGATTCCTGCCGCAACCAGAGAGAAGCTCGATCTGCTGATCGGGAAGTACCTGTCGTAATGCCTCGCTGCGCGGGATGTGCGCGGCGAGTTGCTCCCATGAAGGAGCTTCACCTGCGTCCGGCCTCGCGTTGATGCTGAGGAGCAACGCCCATTCGGCACGCGCGGCTGGGGAAGCAATGCCGTTCGAACCGGGAAAGGAGCCTCAGGGTGTCAGCGTTCGTCGTCAATAACGCCATGCTGCTGGCGGTGATCTGCGGGCTGGTGGCCGTCGCGTACGGCATCCTGCTCATCCGCTGGCTGCTCGCCTTGCCGGCCGGCGACCAGGCGATGCAGCGTGTCGCAGGAGCGGTACAGGAGGGCGCCAAGGCGTACCTCAACCGCCAGTACCGTACCATCGCGATCGTCGGCGTCGTCGTCTTCGCCGTCCTTCTCGTCGCCCTCGGCGTCGGTAAGGACTGGACGTACGGCTGGCACGCTGCCGTCGGCTTCGTCGTCGGAGCGGTGCTCTCTGCCGCCGCCGGCTACATCGGCATGATGATCAGCGTGCGCGTCAACGTCCGGACGGCCGAGGCGGCTCGCAAGGGCCTTGGCCCCGCTCTTAAGGTGGCCTTCCGCGGCGGCTCGGTCACTGGCCTGCTCGTCGTAGGTCTCGCCCTTCTCGGCGTCACCGTGTACTACTGGATCACCAACGACGTCGCCGCCCTCGTGGGCCTGGGCTTCGGCGGCTCGCTCATCTCGGTGTTCGCCCGGGTCGGCGGCGGCATCTTCACGAAGGCCGCCGACGTGGGCGCGGATCTCGTCGGCAAGGTCGAGGCCGGCATCCCCGAGGACGACCCGCGCAATCCGGCGGTCATCGCCGACAACGTGGGCGACAACGTCGGCGACTGTGCCGGCATGGCCGCCGACCTCTTCGAGACGTACGCCGTCACAGCTGTTGCCGCCATGCTCCTCGCCTTCCTCACGTTCCGCCTCCACGGTGTAATCAACGTCACCGGTGTGACGAAAGGCATGCTGATCAACTTGAGTTTCGGCGGCGAAGGGACTGTGTTCAAGCCGGCCGTCGTCTATCCGCTGGCGATCGGTGGCGTCTCCATCATCGCCAGTGTGATCGGCACGTTCTTCGTGCGTCTCGGGAGTTCCGGGAACATCATGAACGCCCTGTATAAGGGTCTTGCCGTCACGGCGTTCGTTGCCATCGCGCTCTTCTACCCCGTCACGCAGTGGCTCCTGGGCGGCCCTGTTGCACGGGCGTTCGGCGTGCCCAGCGTGCCGCGCCTCTTCTTCGCCGCCGTTGCGGGCGTCATCGTCACCGCTCTCCTCGTGGTTATCACCGAGTACTACACGGCCACCCGTTACAAGCCCGTGAAGAGCATCGCTGCGGCGAGCGTCACCGGTCACGCCACCAACATCATCCAGGGCCTGGCCATCTCCATGCAGTCCACCGCCCTGCCGGTGGTGGTCATCGCCATCGGCATCCTCGTGACGTACCAGCTTGCCGGGCTGTACGGAATCGCCGTCGCCGTTATGGCCATGCTCTCCCTGACCGGCATCATCGTCGCGATCGACGCGTACGGCCCCATCACCGACAACGCTGGCGGCATCGCCGAGATGGCCGGCATGCCGGACGAAGTACGCCAGACCACCGACCCGCTCGACGCGGTCGGCAACACCACCAAGGCGATCACCAAGGGCTACGCCATCGGCTCGGCCGGTTTTGCGGCGCTCATCCTGTTCGTCTCGTACACGCTCGATCTGAAGGATCACTTCCAGCAGGCGTACGGCTTCAAGGGCGTGCTTTCGTTCATGGTCGACAATCCGTGGGTGCTCGTCGGCCTGTTCATCGGAGGCATGCTGCCGTATCTCTTCGCGTCGTACTGTATGCAGGCCGTCGGTAAGACCGGTGGCCAGGTTGTCGAAGAGGTCCGGCGCCAGTTCCGCGAGATCAAGGGCATCATGGACGGCAGCGGCAAGCCAGACTACGCCAGGGCCGTCGACATCGTTACCAGGTCGGCCATTCGGAAGATGATGCTCCCGGCCGCCATCCCGGTGCTCACGCCGATCATTATCGGGCTCGCCTTCCGCGAGAAGGGGTACCTGGTACTCGGCGGCGTGCTCATGGGCACCATCATCACCGGCATCTTCCTGGCAATTAGCATGACCTCTGGCGGCGGCGCCTGGGACAACGCCAAGAAGCTCATCGAAGACGGCGAGTACGGCGGCAAGGGCTCCGATGCCCATGCTGCGGCCGTCACCGGCGACACCGTTGGTGATCCCTACAAGGACACCGCCGGACCGGCGATCAACCCGATGATCAAGGTCATCAACATCGTCGCCCTGCTCGTGATTCCGTTCCTCACCAAGTAGCAGACGCAGAGGCTTCTCATGACGGGCCGGGCGCCGCTTGCAGGGGGCGCCCGGCCCGTCGCGTTTCTGGCCCCTGGGCCGGACCGCTCGTCTCCGGTCCTGTTGGTGCTCGCGCGGTTTGAGGGCGCGGTGGCGTACGGTAATCTTGGCCGGCGGCGCCATAGTCACATTACCGCCGACGACGAGGAGTCGCTCTGTGCGCAGGACCAAGCGCTTCATCGCCCTCGTGACGGGGGTGCTCGGGATACTGCTCGTGGTGCGCGCCGTCTCGGACGGGAGCGTGTGGCCCGTGTCGATCCAGCTCATCGCCGGCGTGCTTCTGATTGTGATGGCCTGGTTGCGTTTGCGCTCGCTGTGACGGCGTCGCGCTCCACAACTTGTGAGCGCCGGGCGGCGAACGCTCTCCTTGCGGGGCTGATGCGCTGGTAGTATCCGAGGCGTGCCCGGGGGTGCGGCAGGTGTGGCTCGCGGGCATCTCGCGCTGCTTCGGGGGCGCGGGGCGTGGGCGACAAGATCCGCGGACGATGAGGGGTAGCGATGCCCAGGCGCAAGTTCAGAGAGGGTGAGGAACTCCACAGGGTGCTGGGCGTGCCGGCCCTGTTCGGTACCGCGTACGGCAACGTCGGCTCGTCGATCTACTACGCGCTGGGTGTTGTGGCGGCTTCGGCCATGGGCGCCACGCCGCTCGTGTTCGTGCTCACCGGTCTTCTCTTCATGTCGACCGCGTGGACGTACGCGGAGGCCACCGCCGCTCTGCCGGAGGCGGGAGGCTCCGCGAGCTTCGCGCGGCGCGCCTTCAACGAGTTCGTGAGCTTCGGCGTGGGCTGGGGCCAGATGCTCGTCTACACGGCGACGATCGCCATCTCCTCGCTCTTCGTGCCTCACTACCTCTCGGTCTTCTGGCCGATTCTGAGGGAGTGGCCGTTCAACGCCCTCGGCGGTATCGCTGTGGCTCTCGTCCTGATGGCCATCAATGTCATCGGCATCAAGGAAGCGGCGTTCGTCAACATCCTGCTCGCCCTGCTCGATCTTGCCACGCAGCTCCTGATCGTTGTCGTGGCCCTCATCCTGCTGTTTGAGCCGAAGATCCTCATCGAGCAGATCCAGTTCGGCGTGGCGCCGACCTGGAAGCAGTTCCTGTACGGGCTGGCCATCGGCACCGTCGCCTACACGGGCATCGAGACCGTGTCGAACATGGCTGCGGAGGCCAAGAATCCGGGGCGTGACGTGCCTCGCGCCATGAACTACGTCATCGTCGCGGTCCTTGCCGTGTGCATCATCATGCCGCTTGCCGGCCTGTCGGCGATGCCGGTGGGCTACAACCAGGTGCCGATGGATCCGGCGAAGCCGGGCTATACGCTGCCTGTCGAGGTCGTGCCCGGCGAGCCCAAAGACACATGGGTGCTCGCCTCCAACAGAGATACGACCGTCTATGTCCCCGTCGAGGAGCAGGGCGGCAAGATGGTCATCCCCGCGCAGCAACCCGACCTGAAGAACGTATCCGTTGTCGACGGCGTGAACGTGGCGCGTCTCTACGGCACGCAGCTCGGCAGCAACTACAGTGAGGACCCGGTGCTCGGTATTGTGCGCTTCTTGCCGGACAACATTGGATGGGTGAAATCGGGTCTGGAGATCTGGGTCGGTATCCTCGCCGCCACGATCCTGTTCATCGGGGCGAACGCCGGCCTCATCGGCGTCTCTCGCCTCACCTACTCGTTCGGCATGCGCCGCCAGATGCCGCCGCAGCTCGGCCGCATGCACGCCCGCCGCATGACGCCGTACATCTCGATCATCCTGTTCGGTATCGTCGCCTGCGTGCTCATCTTCCCGGGCCGCATCGGCCTTCTCACGGATCTCTACGTGTTCGGCTCCATGATCTCATTCACGGCGGCGCACGTGTCGGTCATTATGCTGCGCATCAAGGAGCCCGATCTCGAGCGTCCCTGGCGGGCGCCGCTCAACATCAACGTGCGGGGCCACAGCCTTCCGCTCACCGCCATTCTCGGCGGGCTGGGGACCTTCGCGGTCTGGGTGGTGGTTGTCTGGTTCCAGTCTTACAGCCGCCTGGTCGGCTTTGCCTGGATCCTTGTGGGCCTCGCGGTCTACGTCGCTTACAGGCGGGCCAAGGGCTACTCGCTCACTCGGCCCGTCGCCCTTACGAAGACGCCCGTCTCGATGCAGGCCGACGTGCAGTACAACCAGATTCTCGTGCCGATCACCGGCACACGCATCAGCGACGAGGTTATGGTGCTCGCCTGCCAGCTGGCCACCGAGAAGGGCTCTTCGATCCACGGGCTCTACGTGATCGAGGTGCCGCTCAACCTTCCCTTGACCGCCCGCCTCGCCAGCGAGCACGACAAAGCCGAGAAGGTCCTGGCCACGGCCGCCCTGATCGCGAGCCAGTTCAAAGTTCGGTTCACGCCCCACGTCGTCGTCGCGCGACAGGCGGGCCGGGCGATCGTCGAAGAGGCGATCCGGCAGCGGTCCGAGGTCATCATGCTCGGGACCGCCCGGCGCCGGCGAGTCGGCGAGCGCGTCTTCGGGCGTACGCTGGACTATGTGATCGACCACGCCCCTTGTGAGGTCCTCCTCGACATCGTCACGAAGGAGCATCCGACGGAGGGGTCCAGCCAGCTGGAAGTGGTGTCCTTCGGCATGAAGGTGGCGCGCGCGGCTTCGCAAGCGACCACGCAGGGTTCTGGCCAACAGTGAGGGGTGACATATGCATGTCGTAATCGCAGGCTGCGGACGCGTGGGCTCCGGTCTCGCCTACGACCTCGTGGCCCAGGGCTTCGAGGTCGCTGTGATCGACAGAAGCCCCGAGCCCTTCCATGTGCTCGGCGACGACTTCCCCGGTGAGTTCGTGGTCGGGCACGCTCTCCACTACGAGGTCCTGCGCAGGGCGAACATCAAGGATGCGGTGGCCATGGTCGCCTGTACGGGCGGCGACAACACCAACATCGTCGTCGCGCAGATCGCGAAGAAGCGGTACGGCGTCGACTGCGCGGTGGCGCGCGTCTACGATCCCCTGCGGGCGGAACTCTTCGCGCAGGTGGGGATTCGCACCGTGTGCCCCACGCGAGACACGCGGGTGTCGCTGTACGATGCGGTGCGAGCCTGTCAGATGCCGGCGAGAAAGGACTGAGCGATGTTCGTGCTCATCGTTGGCGGCGGCAAGGTCGGCTACAGCGCCGCGATCCAGCTCCGGCTTCTCGGGCACGAGGTGGCGCTGGTAGAAAAGCGCAAGGCGCGCTTCGACTTTCTCTCGCCGGCGCTCGAGGACTCGCTCGTCTTCGGCGACGGCAGCGAGGTCTGGGTTCTCGAGAAAGCAGGGGTGGGGCGTGCCGATCTCGTGGTTGCCGTCACCGGCGACGACGAGGACAACATCGTCGTCTCTCAGATCGCCAGGCTGAAGTACGGCGTGCCCAAGGTCGTGGCACGGGTCAACAATCCTTACAACCAGGTGACCTTCGACCTTCTCGGCGTCGAGCCGACCGTCTGCGGCGCTACCACAATGCTCAACCTGATCCTCCACGAGCTGCCCGCACACAAGTTCGTCCACCTGCTGTCACTGCGGCAGGAGGGTTTCGAGCTGGTGGAGCTCGAGGTCAGCGAGAGCTCGCCGTTCGCCAATACGTGCGTCCAGGACATCGACCTGCCGGACGGCGTCCTCCTTGCGGCCATCATTCGTGACGGCCAGGCGCTGGTGGCGCGAGGGCCCACCATGATCCTCGCCAGCGACTACGTCCTCTGCCTGCTGCCTCGTGGTAAGGAGAAGGAGCTCATCAAGGTCTTCCTGCCGGGTGAGGTGCCCGAGAAGGTGCAGGAGGAGTCGGAGCTGGACACCAGCGAGGGGGAGGAGTGATGTGGGCCGCGGCCGCGCCTGGGCTCCCGGTTGATTCCGGGCGACCTCGTCGGTAGCATGATGCGCGCTCTCGCGGAGCCCTTCGCTTCGCCTGTGGCGAGGTAGCTCAGTTGGTAGAGCACGCGACTGAAAATCGCGGTGTCGACGGTTCAATTCCGCCCCTCGCCACCACTCCTTCCGCCAGTCGATCGACGTATTCGCGCCGTATGTGACTGTTCTTCGCGCGCCCGCCGACGAGCTTCGCGAGGCCCTTTTGCGCCAGCCCGGTTCACCGTTGCGCGCGCTCAACCCCGCATTCCCCGGTGGGCGGCTCATCGTCTGGCTGGCGGCTGGCCGTGTGGGTGGTACACTGGGGGTGCGGTTGCTCCAGGGCCGCGTTACTCTGGTCGGGCTTGTGCGTGTGGGCCCGGTTTCACGGAGGTCATCACCGCACGATGTCTGGTCGCCTGAGGCATGGGGCACTCAGGGGGGAAGGAGGCGCTTGATGGGTCGCACGGACGGTCTCTACACGGCCGTACAGAGGCGTGTGATCAACCAGATGCTGAATCTGGCTGCGAGTGACGACAAAGCCAAGATTGTCAGAGCCTTCCATCTCGCGGAGAAGATCACACCCGACCAGTACAAAGGGTGGGTTCGCAACGTGGCCGACAAGGTGGAGGCCGACCACCCGGCGCTCGGTATCGCTCGGCATGTCGCCGGCCGACTGAGCCCGCGCTGCCGCGACCGCTTTATCGAATGCCTTATCGTCAACACGCTGCTTCGCGGAGTTGCCAAGCGCAAGCAGCTGGTCGAGGCGACCGGCCACAATGCGCCGACGACGATCCTCATGAGCCCGACCATGCGCTGCAACCTCATGTGCGAGGGCTGCTACGCGGCAGAGTACTCGCCTGACGAGGATCTCGAGCGCTCGCTTCTGCAGAAGGTCGTGGACGAGGGCAACGACATGGGTGTGTACCTCTTCACGATGCTCGGCGGAGAGCCGTTCATCTACGACGACCTGCTCGATTTCGCGCGCGCCAACCCCGACTCGTACTTCCAGGTGTTCACCAACGGCACGCTGCTCGACGACGACGTAGTAGACGAGCTCGCGGATCTGGGCAACATTGCGCCTATGCTGAGCCTGGAGGGAAGCCCTGAGATGACGGATAGTCGTCGGGGCGCCGGCGTGCACGCCCAGGTCCTCGAGACCATGGATCGTCTCGGAGACGCGGGGGTTCTCTTCGGCTACTCGGTGACGGTGACCCGCAGCAACTGGCGGATGCTGGTGAGCGACGAGTTCGTCGACCCGCTCATCGCGAAGGGCGCCAAGCTCGGCTGGCACTTCCTGTACATGCCGCTCGGCCGCCACCCGAGCACCGAGCCCATGGTCACGCCTGAGGAGCGCAATGAGTTCCGCGAGGAGATCCTTCGCGTGCGCAACACCAAGGAGGTCTTCCCGGTGGACTTCTGGGGAGATGCTCCCTTCGTGGGCGGGTGTATTGCCGGCAAGCACTACATGCACATCAACAGTGAGGGCCAGGTTGAGCCCTGCATCTTCACGCACTTCGCGACCGACAACATCCGGGACGTCAGTCTGTTTGAGGCGTTCAACTCGCCGTACTTCCGCGAGATCCGCAGCAGGCAGCCTTTTAACGACAATCTGCTGATGCCGTGCATGCTGATCGACAATCCGCACCACTCGAGGGAGATCATGGAGCTCACGGGCGCTCAGCCGACTCACCCGGGCGCGGACTGCATGTTCACGGAGCTGCGTGAGGCACTGGACACGTACTCGGCCGAGGTGGAGCACGTGTACGGACCGGTCTGGAGCTGCATGGCCAGCAAGAAGGCGGCGGCTAAGGCGAATAAGGATAAGGACAAGGACGAGGATCTGACGCCTGCGAGGTGAGCGGTGCTCTCGCTCGCGGGCGGCGGGTCGCGGTTGCGACCCACCGCCCGGATGCTCTGTGTACTCTGAGCGCTGAGATCAGGCACTCTGCGCGTGCTCGCGACGCCAGCGGCAGTGGGGCAGCGGGCAGCTCGCCATGCGCGCCGCGTCGCAGATCTCGCAGCGTTGAGAGGCGGCGCTGATGGGGAGATCGAAGGTTCCGTTGGGCGACTCGCCGAGGTGCAATACAGCGTGGAGGGCGCGTGAGACGGCCTTCATGTCGGCGAAGGTGTCGGCCTTCTCGGGGAGGTCGATGAGTCCCATGCGCACGGCGCGCTTGCGCACGCGACCGTCCGGGACGCAGGCGTAACGGTCGAGCGCCTCGCTCGCCCACAGCTTGTAGCGGCGCATCTCCCTGACCGCCCAGAAGGCGCGCGACTTGAGCGCACCTCCGGAGGCGGCGTGCAGGACGTCGACGGCGACATCGGGGTCGGCGGGCTCGGGGAGCAGAGCGCCCCACGCGTCCCTGGCCTCAGCGAGGCGCACGAAGTCGACGATCTTGCCTTTGCTGTCGTTGCGCGAGACGGGGGGATCGAGGGCGTAGCGCCTCAGGTCGAAGTCGCCGGTGAAGAGCCCGTCGATGACGCCGGCCGCGTCGATACGCCTCCAGTCGGCGTCGACCACGGCTTCGGGCGCCGGCTGCGCCGCGAGGGCGCCGTAGCACAGCAGCCGGTAGAAAAGCAGGCTGCGCACGGAGGAATCCGCGGCAAAACGCTCGCGCTCTTCGGCATTGAACACTGCGGGCGGCTGGTGCTGTGAGGCGAGGTAGGCCTGGGCGAGAAACGCGACGTTCTCTCGCCGCTCGCGGTTGGTAAGGACGGTGGTGTCGTTCACGATGCCTCCAGACGACGAGGGTGTCGCCGGCCGCAGGACCGGCTCATTGATCGCGAGCCTAGCGACCGCTGCCGCTGCCCGACAGGCTCACGGAGGGCCTCCTCGGATGACGCTGACGGCGTCGTTCGGGGCACGGGTTTTCGGCGTGGCTTATGACCGCGTGCCGGGCACGGACGCGTCCGACCGAGCGCCTGGTGTTCCGGCCGGTTGCGCGTTTGCCCGTGTCTGGGGCGGCGGCTAGACTGACAGTTCGTCACGAGGCGGGCTGGGGCCCGCAGGAGGTGCTCGTCTTCCAACCATGACTTCTCTCGGCATTGACATCGGCTGCATCAGCCTCAAGGCGGCGCTCGTCGGCGAGGTTGATGACTACGATCTGTACAAGAGGCTCATAGCCGAGCACCCTGAGCTCTTCCGTACGCCGAGCGACGGCCTCACGGTCGCTGAGGGCAGGCCGGTCCTGATCGTCCACTACCGGCGCATTAAGGGGAGCCCCGGCGAGGCCACGCAGGCCCTGCTCGCCGAACTGCTCGGGGTGCTGCCGGACGGCACGATCGCCGGCGTGCGCGTGACCGGCTCAGGCGGCGGTCTCATCAGCCAGGCGCTCGACGCCAGCTTTGAGAACGAGTTCCGGGCGATCGCTCGAGGCGTGCGAGCGCTGCATCCGGCCACGCGCACTATCTTCGAGATGGGTGGCGAGACCTCCAAGTTCATCCGCCTCGAGAAAGACGAGGGCACCGCCTGCGTCGGCATCGTCGACTATCAGACCAACGGCGACTGTGCCGCCGGCACAGGCTCGTTCATGGACCAGCAGGCGAGCCGCCTCCTCTACGACATTGAGGATGTCGGCGACATCGTGCTCGACGCCGACAAGGCCGCCAGCATCGCCGGCCGTTGCAGCGTCTTCGCGAAATCCGACATGATCCATGCCCAGCAGAAGGGCTATGAGCCGCCGGAGGTGTTACGCGGCCTCTGTGACGCGGTCATCCGCAACTTCAAGGGCACGATCGCCAAGGGCAAGGTCATCGAGGCGCCGATCGTCTTTATCGGCGGCGTGGCTGCCAACAAGGGCGCCGTGCGAGCGCTTCGCGAGACCTTCGCCTTCGAGGGCGACGAACTCGTCATCCCCGAGTTTCACATGTCGCTGGGAGCCATCGGTGCGGCCCTCATCGAGGCCGACCACGGAGAGGAGCGGGCCGGGGGCATCGTGGCGCTCGACGCTGCACAGCTGCCGGCGGCCGGATTCCCGGTCACCGAGCCGCTCTCGATGGACAACGTTGTGCTGCTGCACGACATGGATGAGGAGTACGTCTTCGCTGAGGACGGCGCTCCGGTCGACGCATACCTCGGCATCGACGTCGGCTCCGTCTCTACGAACCTGGTCGTCATCGACGCCGCGGGCCGCGTGATCGAGGAGATCTACGCGAAGACCGACGCCCGGCCGGTCGAGGTCGTCAGCCGGGGACTCCTCGACATCCACGGCAGAATCGGCGATCGCATCAGGCTTCTCGGCGTAGGCACGACCGGCTCCGGCCGTGAACTCATCGGAGAGCTCTGCGGGGCCGACCTCGTCACCGACGAGATCACCGCCCACAAGACCGGCGCCGACTTCGTCGGCCGGCGAATCGGCAAGCAGTGCGACACGATCTTCGAGATCGGGGGGCAGGACTCGAAGTTCATCAGCGTGCAGGACGGCATCGTCGTCGACTTCGCCATGAACGAGGCCTGCGCCGCCGGCACCGGCTCGTTCCTCGAGGAGCAGGCCGAGAAGCTCGGCATTAACATCAAGGGCGAGTTCGCCGAGCTGGCGCTGAGCTCGCCGGCGCCCATCCGGCTCGGCGAGCGCTGCACGGTGTTCATGGAGCGCGACGTCATGGCCTACCAGCAGCGCGGTGCGCGCCGCGAGGATCTCGTCGCCGGGCTCGCCTTCTCGATCGCCACCAACTACCTCAACCGGCTGGTCCGCGAGCGCCATATCGGCGACTGCATCTTCTTCCAGGGCGGCACGGCGTACAACGACTCGGTTGCCGCTGCGTTCAGCCAGATCCTCGAGAAGGAGATCATCGTGCCGCCGCACGCCGGCGTCATGGGAGCGCTCGGCATGGCGCTGCTCGCCCGCGAGCGCATGCGTCGTACGGGCGACGCCACCGGCTTCCGCGGCTGGGATCTCGGCGAAGTCGACTACACGGTCCGCGACTTCGTCTGCAAGGCCTGCTCCAACGAGTGTGATGTGCGGCAGTTCACGATTGAGGGGGAGAAGACATACTGGGGCGACAAGTGCTCCGACCGGTACCGCAAGCCGGCCAAGGTCGACAAGCAGCCGGTCATCGCCGATCTCATCGCCTTCCGTGAGGAGCGTCTGCTGGCGCCCTACGAGGAGGCCGTGCGCAGCGTGGCCGAGTCGGCGCCGACCGTCGGCCTCTCTCGCTGCATGTACACCTACGATCGTCTGCCGTTCTGGGCGACCTTTTTCGCTGCGCTGGGCTACCGCCCGCTGCTGTCGCCTGACACTGACAAGCAGATCAGAGAGGCCGGCGTCGACCTGTCGGTCGCGGAGCCGTGCTTCCCGGTCCGCGTCGCTCACGGCCACTCCCAGTGGCTTCTCGAGAACGGCGCAGATTACGTCTTCGTGCCGAACCAGGTCAACGAAGAGACAGAGTACATGCAGTACAACTCGCATGCCTGCCCCTGGGGGCAGACGCTTCCCTTCGTCGTGCGTACCGCCCCCGGCCTGCGGGAGCATCGTGACAAGTTCCTGGCGCCGAGGGTCGTGTTCCGCGAGGGCCTGGACGGGCTCATGCGCGATTTCTCGGAGATCGGTAAAAAGCTCGGCGTGAGCAAGGCGAGCATGCGCGTCGCCTTCGAGCGCGCCGAGGCCGCACAGCAGGAGTTCCGCGAAGCTCTTCTGGCCGCCGGCCGGGAGGCGCTTGCGGCGCTCGACCGCGCCGGCGAGCTCGGCATCGTCCTGGTCGGCCGGCCGTACAACATGTACGACAAGGGCATCAACATGGACATCCCGCGCAAGATTCGCAAGTTCTACGGGGTGAATGTGATCCCGCTCGACTTCCTGCCGATCAAGGGCATCGACATCGACTCCGTAGTGCCCAACATGTACTGGAACTACGGCCGCAAGATCCTGCAGGCGGCCATGTACGTGCGCGAGCACGAGAACCTGCATCTGATCTACCTGACGAACTTCAAGTGTGGCCCTGACTCCTACATCAAGCACTACGTGCGCGAGGCGTCGGGAAAGCCGTATCTCACGCTGCAGTTCGACGAGCACCAGAACGACGCGGGCGCGATGACGCGCTGCGAGGCGTACCTCGACAGTAAGGGCTTCCTGCGCTGGTGGTCGCAGGGCGACGACGACGCTGGCGCCGCCAGGGAAGAGGAGGTGCTCTGTGTCGCCAAATGACCATCGCGCCGGGTCCGGCTCGGCGAGCGGCGGGGTGCAGAGCGCCAGAATCAAGCAGGCGATCGCCGAGTTCGGCCTGGAAGGGCGCTCTCTCTATCTGCCGCATATGCCGTACGGCGGCACCTATCTGCTGGCCGCGGCGATCCGCTCGATCGGCTTCGACGCGTGGCCGACGAGCGACTCGGACGAGCGGACGCTCGAGCTGGGCGCGCGCATGACCTCCGGCGATGAGTGCTACCCGCAGAAGATCTGCCTGGGCGACTTCCTGCGGCACATCGAGGACGAGGGCCCCGAGAAGGTCGCTTTCCTCATGCCGACCGCCAACGGCCCTTGTCGCTTTGGCCAGTACCTGCACCTCATCCGCAGCAAGTTCGACGAGCTGGGGTACGGCGACGTGCCGGTCATCACCATCACGTCGAACGACGGCTACTCGTCGATCGGCAGTTACTCCACCGACCTCATCCGCACGGCGTGGCGCGCGGTGGTCTGTCAGGATCTGCTCATGAAGCTGCTCCTCAGGACTCGCCCGTACGAGCGCGAGAAGGGGAGCACCGATGCGCTCTACCGCCGCTGCCTCGAGGATGTGGGGGAGGCCATCTCCCTCAACGGTGTGAGTCATAAGGAGCGCCTGGCGGCGGTGCAGGCGGCGATGGCGCGGGCCCGCGACGGCTTCCGCGCCCTGCCCGCCGACTACGACCGTTCGCGGCCGCTCATCGGCATCGTTGGCGAGATCTTCTGCCGCAACAACACCTTCTCCAACTTCGACCTCATGCGCGTCGTCGAGGAGCACGGCGGAGAGTGCTGGATGTCCGATGTCGGGGAGTGGGTTTGGTACACCGACGCCGAGCAGCGCCGGCGGCTCATCGATCAGCGGCGCCGTTTCTCCAAGGACAACACCGTGCGCTACATCAAAACCAAGATCATGCGTCGCGACGAACACGCCATCCACAAGCTGTTCGGCGACGACTTTACGGGCTACGAGGAGCCGGAGGACGTCGGCGTGATTCTCGATCTCAGCTTCCCGTACCTGCCGTACACGGGGTCGCTGGGGGAGATGGTGCTCAGCAGCGGCAGGGTGATCTACCTCCACGAGAAGGGCGTTGACGGCATTATCGACATCAGCCCGTTCAGTTGCATGAACGGTATCGTGACCGAGGCGATCTACCCGACTTTGCAGAAGGACGTCGACAACATGCCGATCCGTACGTTCTACTTCGACGGGACGCAGGGCGACCTCGATCGCGACGTCGAGATCTTCCTCGAACTCGCCCGCACGTACCAGCGCCGCAAGAAGAGGCCGCGGCGCTACCCCGCCTGCTTCTCGAAGTAGCGTCGAGCGCGCGCTGCCGCTGGCCGAGGCCAGGGTGCCGGCGGCGCGCTTCGGGGTAGCAACCGGCACGAAGAGTTCGCTTGCCTGCTCACGCGCTCCGGATTTGCGGCCCGCCTCGCCTGCGGCTCGCCCTGCCTGCGGCGGCCGGCACAGGCGCTCAGGCGACGCTCACCACGTCGGCGTCGCGGCGAAGCAGGCCGTCCTGCACGAGCAGGCCGGCGATCTCCTCGGCGTGTGCCGGCGATACCTCCAGGCGCGTGGCGAGGTCGTGCAGGGTCTGCGGGCCGTGGCTGAGGCAGGTCTGCAGCATGCGGGACCGGTACCAGCGCCGCGAGCCGACGAACCGGCTCTGGCGCGTGCGCGGTGCGATACCGCTGGTGCGCGCCGTGAGCACGGACGAGCCGTAGTCCATGAGGGCGTTGTGCCAGTCGCGGCTGCGACCCCAGGGCAGCGCCGCATCGGCTACCTTCTGCAGTGCCGCGGCTCCGAGCCCGGCGGGCAGCCCCAGCTCCACCGTCAATACGCGACGTACGTTGGCGTCGACGGCGGCGAGGTCGTCGTTGTGGGCGAAGATGAGCACCGCCCGGGCGGTGTAGGGTCCGATCCCGGGCAGCGCGAGGAGGCCGTGCAGGGTGCGAGGCAGCGCGGCCGGTTCGCCGGCGGCGCCGACAGCCGCCAGTGCGCAGTCGCGCAGGCGGCGGGCGCGCGTGTTGTAGCCCAGGCCGCGCCAGCGTCGCAGGACGTCGCCGAGCGGCGCGGCCGCCAGCGTCTCGAGGTCTGGGAACGCGGCGACGAACTCATCGTACTTGGGTATCACACGGGAGACCTGTGTCTGCTGCAGCATGACCTCGCTGACGAGGATGCGGTAGGGGTCGACGGTACGGCGCCAAGGCAGGTCGCGGCGGTGTTCTGCATACCAGTCGAGGAGGCGCCGTTGCAGCGCGGTGACGGCGTTGGCGTCAAAGCCCGGGATCGTAGTGAGGGCGCCCGTCGGATCCATGGGTGACACGGTATCACCGGCCGATGCTCGCGGCTCCTTCGGCGGGACTCAGCCGCCCTCGTCGACGAGGCGCTCCCACTCCGCGTACTCCGCCTGCAGGGCCTCGTCGACGGCTGTTCGTTCGGCGAGGAGGCGCTGAGCGAGGGCGCGGTCGTCGTACGTGCCGGGCTCGGCGAGCTCGGCGTCGATCTGCCCGAGACGCTTCTCGGCGCGGAGGATGGCGGCCTCGACGCCGCGCAGCCGCGCCCGCCAGCGGCGGGCCTCCTCGACGGTCCGCTTATTCTGGCCGGTCCTGGCGGCCCCTGCCGGAGCAGCGCCGCCCCTGGCGGCAGGCCGTGCGGCGGCGGGCGCCGATTCGGGTGCGCCGTCGGCGCGTGCCGCGCGCGCCTCCCAGTAGCGTGCCGCCGAGAGGTGGCTGAGGAGCTTTCCGTCATGAAGCTCGAGGACGCGCGTGGCGACCCGGTCGACGAGGTGGCGGTCGTGAGTCACGAAGAGGATCGTGCCCGAGTAGTCGTCGAGGGCGTCCGCCAGGGCGTCCACCGAGCCCATGTCGAGATGGTTGGTGGGTTCGTCGAGCAGGAGGAAGTTGGCGTCGCCCACGAGGAGGGCGAGCAGGCGAAGGCGGCTGCGCTCGCCGCCGGAGAGCATCTCGACGCGCTTCTCGACCTCGTCGGCGCCGAACTGGAAGCGGCCGAGCAGTGCTCGCGCGCGCTCCTCGTCGCCGCCGACGAGGGGGAGGATCGTCTGCAGGCAGGTGTCGGTCTCGCGCAGCTCGCGGCCCTGTTGCGAGTAGTGGGCGACGTACGTGTTGTGGCCGAGATGAGTGGCGCCGGCGTCGAGGCTGCGGAGGCCGGCCACCGCCTCGACGAGGGTCGTCTTGCCGGATCCGTTGGCGCCGACCAGCGCGACCTTCTCGCCTCGCTCGAGAACGATGTCGACATCGCGGACGAACGTGCGGACGCCGGCGTCGTCGTCGGCGGAGCCGACGTGCAGCGCCAGCGTCTTCATCTCGAGCACGATGCGTGCCGAGGGCTGCGGCTGCGGCAGGCCCAGCTTAAGGCGGTCGTGCTTGCGGGGCAGCGGTCGCAGCCCCCGCTTGATGCGCTCCATCTGCGTGAGCTTGGCCTTCGCCTGCTTCGCCTTGTCCTTCTTGGCGTGGAAGCGGTCGTAGAAGCGCTGCAGCTGTGCGATCTTCTCCAGATCCTGCTCATACTGGCGAGTCATGAGCTCGAGGCGCGCCGCGCTCTCCTTGAGGTACGTCGCGAAGTCGCCGCGCTGTGCCGCGACGCGCTTGTGCTCAATTGCGAGCACGCGGCGCCCGACCGTCTCGAGAAGGCGGCGGTCGTGAGTCACGAGCAGGAAGGCGCGCGAGTAGTCGTTCAGAAAGCCCTCAAGCCACTCCACCGAGTCGATGTCGAGGTGGTTGGTGGGCTCGTCGAGCAGGAGGAGGTCGGCGTCGGCGAGCAGCGCCCGCGCCAGAGTGACGCGCGTGAGCTCGCCGCCGGAGAGCGAGAGCAGTCGCCGGTCGAGCATGTCCTCGGGGAGGCCGAGCCCCTCGAGGACGCCGCTCAGGCGGCTGCGGTAGCCGTAACCGCCCGCCGTGTCGAAGCGGTGCTGGAGCTGCTGGTAGCTCCGCATCGTGTCGCGAAGCTCGGCGGAGTGCTCAGCGAGCCCCGCGAGGCGTTCCTCCGTGGCCCTCAGCGCTGCCTCGAGCGCTACGGCGTCGCCGAAGGCCTCGAGGAGGTAGTCGCGCACGGGGCAATCGGTGCCGAGCTCCGGTGTCTGCTCGTGCATCCAGACGCGGCGTCCGCGGGCGCGTGAAACAAGGCCGTCGTCGGCGTGTTCGGCCCCGGAGATGAGGCGGAGAAGCGTGGTCTTGCCGGTGCCGTTGCGCCCGACCAGCACGGCGTGGTCGTGGGCGTCCAGAGAGAAGGTCACCGTCGTGAAGAGACGCTGGCCCCCGAAGGACTTCTCGACGTTAGAGAGCGAGACGATACTCATGGAAGAAGGGCCTGTGGCGCGCGGACCGCGGGGCGGCACAGGATACCATCGACGTCGGGGATGCGGCGAACCTGACCGCCGGCCTCGATGGCGGCCTGGCGCTGTGCATTCCACACGCTTCGTCATCACAGGGCGTGACAAGACGGCCGTAGTAAGAGATTCTAGACGCAGCGCGGAGGAGCGGCTGAGCCTGGTCGCGAGTCGGCGGCAGGGAGCGCCGGTTTCGGCGCCATGGTCAACACGGGACGTGGGGGGTTCAGGGCATGGATATCAGCAAGTGCTTCCGGGACGCGTGGGGGTTGTTCAAGGCGGACCTCGGGCCGCTGATGGTTACAGCTGTGATCGGCAGCGTGATCATTGGTGGGGTGGCAGCCCTCGCGGTCGGCGCCTCCGTGCTGGCGGTCGTCAGCGGGTCCGGCCTCGCGGTGGGCGGTGCGGTCGTCGGCGTTCTCGTGACGGTTGTCGTCTCGGTCGTCGTCGGCGGCTGGATGTACGCTACGCTCTACGGGATGCTCCTCGCCCGGGTGCGGAGGCGCGTCGCCGCGACCTACGGCGACTTGACGAGGTTCTTTGTCATGGTCGGCCCCTTCATCCTCGCGACGTTCGTCCTGGGTCTCATCATCAGCGTCGGGTATGCGCTGCTCCTCGTCCCTGGCTTCATCTTCATGACGTGGTGGCTGCTCACGCTGGTGATCATGGCCGATCAGCGCATCGGATTCACCGAGGCGATGTCGGCCAGTAAAGAGTTCTCTAAGAAGGTCGGATTCTGGAACATGCTGGCGACCTGGCTCGTGGGCGCCATCGCCTGGGGCGTTGCCGGCGCGATACTCAGCTGGATTCCCTACTTCGGCAACATCCTCCTGATGCTGATCGTCCCCTTCGCGCTGGCGTACACGGTCTCCATGTACCTGCAGGCGCGCGGCGAGGGCCATCTCATCGACGAGGCGCTTGGGCTTGCGCCGGAGGCGGGGGACGCTGCCCGTTCGCAGGAGGGCCTGCCGGCGGCGCCGTCACCTGGGCCGAGTGTGGACGCCACGCCTGCTCCGGCCTCTCCGCCGGTGACAGATCAGGCGTCGGCGGGCGGCGATGATGCATGGCGCGCGGCCGCCGATCCGGTAGCCGCCGAGTCGGTGAGCCAGCAGGCCGAGGCGCCGGCGGGCGCCGAGGAGGCCGCCGCACCGCCGGAGCAGGGCAGTGCGGCCGATGATGCCGGGGCGCCGGAGGCGCCGGAGGCCCCGCCGGCGCCGGAGCCGCCTCTTCCGCCGACGCTTGAGCAGAGCTGAGACGCAGACGGGTGGCAGGTCAGGCGCCCATCGTCGTCGGGCTGGTCATCGCCGCGCGGCGGCCATGCACGGCGGTTGCCCTGCGTTGCGGGCGCACGCTCGAGGTCGTCGGGTGGTGCGAGGCGGACGAGCGTGTGCCCGGCGAGCGCGACTACCTTGTGGGCTGGGTGGCCTCGCTGCGGCCGGCGGTCGTCGGCATCGACGCACCACAACGTCCTCGGCGCGAGGGCGCTCGCTCGCGCGCCTGCGACGCTGAGCTGCAGCGCCGCCGTATCGCCGTGTACGCCGTGCCCACCCGCAGGCTGGCGGAGGCCGGCGGCGCGCGCTTCGCCTGGATGCGGGCCGGCTGGGCCTACTTCAGGGAGCTGCGGCGGCGCGGCTTCGAGTCGCCGGCGCCGGGCACGTTGCCCGCTGCTCTTGGGCAGGGTCCGGCAGTTCTTGAGGTGTATCCGCACGCCGGGTTCGTCACTCTCATGGGCGGTACGCCCCCGCCAAAGGGAACGCGGCAGGGCCTGCGCGCTCGCGTGTGCGCGCTGCGGGCCCTGGGCGTGCGCTGGGATGAGTACTACGATCGAGACTCGCTCGATGCGCTCATGGGGGCATACACGGCGTGGCGCTTTCACCAGGGGTTGGCAACACCGCTGGGCAGCGAGCGGGAAGGGCTGGTGTGGGTTCCCGTGCCGGCCAACGAGCTGCGCGAGAGCTACGGGCCTTTGTCCGCCTGACGGAGAGGCCGGCGCCACGGAGTGTTCGCCGACCTGGCGCGGCGTCGCGGCGGCAGGCAGCGTCCGCCGCGACGCCGGCTACAGTACGATCTTGGTGAGGGGGAACTCGACGATTCCCTCGGCGCCGGCCTCTTTGAGGCGGGGGATGATCTCGCGGACGACCTTCTCTTGGAGAATCGTGTTCACGGCGTACCAACCGGAGTCGCTGAGCGGCGAGACCGTAGGCTTGCGCAGGGCGGGGAGCACCTCCAGCACGGCGTTGAGCGCTCGCCCGTTCACGTTGAGCATCAGCCCCACCTTGTCGAGGGCGGCGATGGCTCCCTGGAGGAGCATGACGAGGTCTTCGACCTTGCGCCGCTTCACCGGGTTCTCCCAGCTTCGCTTGTTGGCGATGAGTCGGGTGGAAGAGGTGAGCACGGTCTCGACGATGCGCAGCTTGTTGGCGCGGAGCGACGAACCCGTCTCGGTGACTTCGACGATGGCGTCGGCGAGCTCGGGGAGCTTGGCCTCGGTGGCTCCCCAGCTGAACTCGACCCTGGCGGAGATGCCGAGCTTGGCCAGCCAGCGCCTGGTGACGCCGACGAGCTCCGTGGCCACTATCTTGCCCTCGAGATCGGCCGGCGTGCGGATCTCCGACGCCTCGGGCACGGCCAGCACCCAGCGGACCGTGCCGAAGCTCTGCTTGGCGTAGACGAGCTCGCAGACCTCGTGAACGTCGGCTTTGTTCTCCAGAACCCAGTCGTGACCGGTGAGGCCGCAGTCGAGGGCGCCGTCTTCCACGTACCGCGCCATCTCCTGGGCGCGCACCAGCATGCATTCAATCTCGGGGTCGTCGATGGCGGGGAAGTAGGAGCGCTGAGCGACCGAGACGTGATAGCCCGCCCGACGCATCAGATCGAACGTAGCGCTTTCGAGGCTTCCTTTGGGCAGTCCCAGCTTGACCGTCATGCGCTGCTCCTGGTGTGCGTTACGGGTAGGCGACGGCATGAGTCTACCGCACGCCGCACGGAGTGTGCGCCCGAGTAGCGGACCGCGGAGTCGCCCGGGCTGGGGCCATGGGTGGCTCTGGCTGGCGCGCTAGGCTTGCGTGCTGCGCGCCACCCGCAGGCAGGCTGCGTAGATCTCCTCGGCGCTGTCCGCGCCGAGGTACGGCTCGAGCTCGCGTAGAAGAGCCGCCAGATCGGGCTGCTCGACGATGAGTGCGTCGAGGGTGGTGGGCGCTCCTGCAGCCGACACGGTCGCGGCGGGGCATGCTCGCTGCAGCACGGCGACGGTTGCGGTGAGAGTGTGCCATGCCGCGACGTACTCCGGGGAGTACTCGCGCTCCGGCGGCGACTCGTGGGTGGCGGGCGCGCCGCCGGAGTCGGCCGCCCGCCGCGCGGCGCGGTCACGCTCCAGCTCAGCGTTCGACTGGCGGAGGTAGTTGAGGTGCGCGCCGTACGTGGCGAGGGCGGCCGCTTTCAATGTCGAGAGGGGCTGGTCGGCATCGGCGTCCGTGCTCAGCCAGAGGCCGCCGGCAGCCTGTTCACGGGGCTCCTGCGTGCGGGGCGTCGCGTCGGGGATCGTGCGCGTCGGGGCTGGCCCCGCGCCGGCGAGTCGACGCTCGCGGCGGATGACCACGGTGTGCGCGAACAGGTCGCCGACACGCTTGTTCGACGGGCTCAGCAGGCACGACAGGATCGAGGGGATGTAGTAGAGCATGAACTCGGGTATGCGCACGGCATTGCGGGTTATGGCGGCGAGGCGGGTGACCGGGGTGCCGTTGTCCATGGTCACACAGAGGCGGCAGGCGCGCTTGCCAGGTGTTGCGCCGCTGAGCTCGAAGAGCGTGAAGTAGGCGAACATGACCAGTTGCTCAGCAGGCATCAGCCAGAATGGCGTCCTGCGGCTTGCCTCGATCGCCTCGGCGATCGTCGTAGCGCGGAGGAAGCCGAGATCGACGAGGCCCGCCGCGCCGGCGAGGAGGAGCAGGAACGATGACCCGATGAAGACGATGGCGGTGTCGAGGAGCACGGCGAGGAGGCGCGAGCCGATCCCGGCGTACACGACGGGTGTCTGGGTATGTGACTCGGGCAGTGTCGCTCCTCTCGCTGCAGAGGTGGCCGAGCGTCAAGGCGCCGTCTCCGCGTCCGTCAGATGATTGTACAGGGTGCGCCCAGGCTGAGCGCTCAGGATTTCAGCACGGCCTCGAGCTTGTCTACCAGCGGAGGGAGATCCCCACGCACGGTCTCCCAGAGGATTGTCTTATCGATGCCGAAGTACTCGTGGACGATCACATTGCGCACACTGTGCAACTGGCGCCACGGCACCTCCGGGTGGACGTCGAGCACCGGTTTGGGAATCCAGCGGATGGACTCTCCCATCGTCATCAGGTTGTGCAGCACCGCGTCGGTGGTGCGGCGGTCGGCGGCGAACTCCGCATAGGTCATACCGCGGGTGTACGCGTTGATGTTCCGCAGCGCGGCGAGCATGTCGCGGACGCGAAAGCGCCAGTCCCTGAAGCGGAGCTTGCTCTGGCGCTCAGACCACTCAGGCGCGCCGCCGTTTAGTGCGGCTGGGTGGACTCGCTGCCTTCTCTTGTCAGAACGCACGGATCGCCTCTGAGATGATGCCGTCGCGCATCTCCGGCCGCAGGGCGGCCGGCGTCGCCAGGTCGATCCGCGCGTCCATGACGTCGCGGAGGAAGTCGAGCAGACGCACGAAGGTCAGGAAACCTACGCCGGCCTCAGGGTCGAACTCCACGAGGACGTCGACGTCGCTGTTCGAGGTCGCCTGGTCGCGTGCGGTCGAGCCGAAGATGGCGATGTGGCGCACGTGGTACTCGCGCAGTTTCTCGCGGTTGCGCCTGAGACGGCGGATGGCTTCGCGGCTGGTCACGACCGCATTCTACCGCGTCGCCTGGGGAGCGTTTCGCCGGGGCCGGCGTCAGAGCCGGTCTCAGGGGGTCACGAAGCGGGCGGTGCTGCCGGCCTTGCCCGTCGAGACCTCGAGCCGGGCGTCGATGCGCTCACGGAGCTCCCCGACGTGCGAGATGATGCCCACCAGCCGGCCGCCCTCGTTGAGGTCCATGAGCGTGGCGACGGCGAGATCCAGAGACTCGTCGTCGAGGGAGCCGAAGCCTTCGTCCACGAACACCGTCTCGAGGCGGATGCCCCCGGCCTGCGACTGTACGATCTCGGCCAGGCCGAGGGCGAGGGAGAGCGCCGCCATGAACTTCTCGCCGCCGGACAGCGTGGCGACCGGTCGCGAGACGCCGGTCCACGCGTCGTAGGCGAGGAGGCCCAGGCCGGCCGCCTGCCGTCGACCGGCTCGCTGCTCGGTGCGCTCCAGCGCATAGCGGCTCTTGGTCATGCGGCGGAGCCGTTGCGACGCGGCGGCGAGCACGTCGTCGAGGAGGGCGCCGAGGACGTAGCTCTGGAAGGAGATGCTGCGGGGATTCCGCCGGTTGGCGACGTCGGCCAGGGCGCCTACGGTCGAGTAGCGCGCCGCCAGGTCGGCGCCCTCGGCGAGCAGCTCGTTGAGGCGTACGAGCTGCTTCTCGGCGGCCTGGGCTGCGGCGTGCAGAGTGCCCGCCTCGGTGCGCGCCGTGCGCGCAGCGTCGGCCGCCGCCGCGGCGCGCGCGGCGAGTTCATCCAGGGCGGGAGGTTCGACGCCGGCCGCGGCCTCCTGCGCGAGGCGCAGACGCTCGGCCGCCGCCGCCGTGGCCTGTGCATAGTCGTCGATACGCCGCTGTAGCGCTTCGCGCATCGTCTCCGGGCGCGCGGCCGCGAGTCGCGCCGACTCGTCGGCGAACCCGGACTCCGAGAGGCGCTCCGCGTGGCGTTGCTCGGCCGCCTGTGCCCGCGAAGAGCAGACGCGATGGGCCTCTGTGGCTGCGGTCAACGCGGCGTCGGCCGTCGCCGCAGCCAGCTCCGCCGACTGGGCGTCCTGCTGAGCCCGGACGAAGGCGTTCTCGAGCTCGGCCGAGGCGTGCTGAGCATCTGTGAGCGCCGCCTTCAGAGTAGCCGGGTCGGCGTACTCGGCCGCTCCGCGCTCCAGGCGCTCCGACAGGCGCGCCTGTGCGGCGGCGAGATCGGCCTCGGCGAGGCGCTGAGCGGTTGCGGCCTCGTCTCGCCGCTCGAGCGCGGCGGCGGCGGCCTCCCGGGCGCGCTCGACCTCGCTCTGGACGGGTGCGGTGGGAGGTCTGGTCGCCGGTGCGGGATGCTCCCGGGCGCCGCACACGGGGCACGGCGCGCCGTCGTGGAGCGAGGCGGCGAGGAAGCTCGCCTGGGCCTCGCTCCAGGCGTGCTCGAGCGCGGCTGAGGCGTCGCGGGCCGCGGCCCAGGCGTCGTGTGCGGCCGCCGCCTCGCGGCCGGCGCTCTCTGCGATAGAAGCCGCCTGTCGCTGTGCCTCGCGGGCTGCCTCGAGCTCGCCGGCGGCGTCGGCGTAGCCGGCCAGGCGGCGGACCTCCTCCTGGGCGCGCTCTCGCGCGTCGGCGCGGGCCGTCTCTCGCTCCAGCGTGTCACGGGCGCTCGCCGCGCGCGCCGAGGACTCTTCATTGCTCGCTGTGGCCTGAGCCAGCGCGCCGCGCGCCGCCTCCAGCTCCGCAACGGCGTCGCTCATCTGGCGGGCGGTGTCGGCGGCGGCCTCGGCACGGAGCGCCGCCTTGAGCTCGATGCGTGCAGCGTCGATCTCTGCGGCGGCCGACTTCAGGGCGTCCGCCTTCAACCTCGCCGCCTCCAGCTCCTTGAGGCGTTCCTGCGCGCGCCGTCCTGCTTCGAGAGCCTCACGGGCGGCGCTCGCCGCGCCCTCAGCCTCGTCGGCGTGCTCGGCGGCGTCGATGGCCTCGACGGCCAGGCGCGCGCAGCGCTCGGCGAGATCGTCGGCACAGGCGGTCTCGGCCTGGCGAAGGATCTCCTCGCGTCGCGCCGTGACGCGCTCGGCCTCCTTGCGAAGGCTCGCGGCCTCATCCTTGAGCGCGCGTTCGATCTCGGCGTAGCGGCCGGTGTCGAACAGCGCGCGCAGGATCTGCTCCCTCTCTCCGGAGTCGGCTTCGAGGAACTGCTGGAAGCGGCCCTGCGGCAGCATGACCACCTGGCGGAACTGTTCGCCGCGAAAGCCGAGCAGGTCTTCGGCCGCCGCTCGCACCCTGGTCCAGCCGGTCGCGAGGGGCGCGCCGTCCTCGGCCAGCCGACCTGCCGAGTCGCGTCGCAGACGCCACAACGTGGCCTCCTGCGGCGCTTTCGTTAAGCCTTTGCCGCGCCGGCGGGGACGCTCCTGCTCGGGCGCCCGCTCGGCTCTGTAGAGGTCGGGTCCCAGCGCGAAGTCGAAGCTCACCAGCGTGGGGGTGCCCGGGTCGGCGTGGTCGCTGCGCATGGCGGCGCCGCTGCGTCCGCCCTCGCCTTCTGGACCGCCGCTCGTCTCTCCGTAGAGGGCGAAGGACATGGCGTCGAGGACGCAGGTCTTGCCTGATCCGGTGGGCCCGGTGATGAGGAAGAACCCTGCGCCTCGCAGCTCGGCGAAGTCGAGCTCCTGGCGCCCGGCGTACGGCCCGAAGGCCTGCATGGTGATCGCCAGCGGCCTCATGAAGGCGCCTCGCGCCGCCGCCGCTCGAGGCGGTCGACGACGTCGGCCAGGGTGGTGCTCTCGGCGGCCGTCATCGGGTTGCCGGTCGCGTAGGTGTAGAAGGAGTCGAAGAGCTCGAGGTCGCCGGCGCTGCCCGGGCGCGGCCGGGCCTCGCCGGCGGGGCCGGGCGCGTCGTACAGCGGGCGCTCGATGGCCAGTACATTGGGATAGACCTCCCGCAGGCGGCCGATGGGATCGAGCAGCGCTCCCCGGTCGAGGAGCGCCGCGAGCACGTAGTCGTCGCGGCGTGGGTCGTTGCCGCCGCTCGCCAGCAGCTCGGCGAGGGTGCCCTCGAGGCGCCTGACGTCATGAGGCGGCGTGAGGGCGACCGTCTCGACGGCGATGCGCGCGCGACCCGCAGCGCCGGCGTCGCCGCCGGCGCTGCCCGGCGCGCCGATCTGCACCACGCTCGCCGACTTGACGTGGTCGTGCTCTGCGAACGAGTACTTCATGAGGGATCCGGCGTAGCGTATGTTCTCCGCCCCCACGGTCTGCGGGCGGTGCAGGTGACCGAGCGCGACGTAGTCGAAACCGGCGTAGGCGTCGGGCGGGACGCGGCCGCCGCCGCCGACCGTGAGAGGGCGCTCGCTGTCGGGTGTGTCGAGGCCACCACTGACAAATGCGTGAGCCACGGCCACGTGGCGATCGCCCGGAGGCGCGGCGGCCAGTGCCCGCGCCGCGCCGGCACGGGCGACGGCCTCATGGTCGTGGAGGGCGTCGTCGGCGTACGCGTGGCGCGCCTCTGCCGGGTCGGCGAACGGGAACGCGTGAACATGCACGGGGCCGTGCTCGTCGTGGAGCGTGACACATCGCGGTTGCCGGGCAAGACGCCCTGCCAGATGGAGGCCGTGGTCGCTGAGGAAGACAGCGCCGAAGTCGAGGCGGGCGGCGCTGTCGTGGTTGCCGGCGACGGCTACCACGGCGACGTGGAGGCCGAGCACGAGCTCGCTGAGGACGTGGTCGAGCAGCTCGACGGCCTCGGTGGGGGGGACGGCCCGGTCGTAGATGTCGCCGGCGAGGAGCACGGCCGCCGGGCGCACGTCGGCCACCAGGTCGATGAGCTGGGTCAGGACCGTCTCCTGGTCGCGCGTGAGGCGCACGTTATGAAGCAGCCGGCCGAGATGCCAGTCAGCCGTGTGAATGAGCCTCATGTCCGCGACCCTACCACAGGGCTGGGATGTGGCGGACGGGATCCGGATGCGGCGGTGCAGACGGGCCAGCCGGCCGGCAGGACAAGGACCTGACGGCCGGTTCGCGGCTCCTTTGCGCGCTTCAGCGAAGGCGGCGCGCGATGTTCACCGACCGCCGACCGCGGCCCGTCCGGACGAGGGAGTACAATCGCCCTTGTGCGCACGTTTCGCCTCTCCAAGTCGAGGATCACGGCCGGCCTGCAGTGTGGCAAACGCCTGTGGCTCGCCGTCCACCGGCCCGAGCTCGCGGTCTACAGCGCCGACACGCGTCGCCGCTTCGCCACCGGCACGAACGTGGGTGAGGTGGCCCGTGAGATCTACGGCGAAGGCGTGCTCATCCGCGGCGGCGGCAACCTGAGCCAGGCGCTTCGCGACACCGAAGCGGTGCTGGCGCGGCCGGGCGACGTCACGCTGTACGAGGCGACCTTCCGGCACCGCGGCGTGCTCGTCCGCGCCGACATCCTCGAGCGCCGCGCCGGGCGCCATCGCATGGTCGAGGTGAAGTCGGCCACACGCCTCAAGGAGTACCACCTCCAGGACATCGCCATCCAGGCGTGGGTGGCGGAGGGCGCCGGTGTTCCGCTCGATATCCTCGCTGTAGCGGTGATCGACACCGACTATGTGTACGAGGGCGGCGGATACGCCGGCCTTCTCCAGGAGATCCCCGTCGCCGATCAGGCGAGGCCGCTGATGGCGCGCATTCCCGGCTGGGTGCGGGGCTTCAACGAGCTCCTCGCCGGTCCGCTGCCGGCGATCGGCACCGGCACGCAGTGCCGAAAGCCCTTCGAGTGCCCGTTCATCGGGTTCTGCGAGGCACGGGAGGTGCGGCCGCCGACCGGCGGCCCAGCTGCGCCCGGGGTAGCCCGCGAGTCCGCTGTCGACCGATCCGCCCGCAGGCTGGCTCACGTCGACGTATCGGCGGGCAGCCTCGATGCGGCGGCGGCCGAGTACCTCTCCACGCTCAGCTACCCGCGGTACTATCTTGACTTCGAGACCGTGCAGTTTGCGGTGCCTCGCTGGCCGGGGACCCGGCCCTATCAGCAGGTGGTGTTCCAGTGGTCCTGCCACGTCGAGCACGCGTTGGGGGAGCTCGAGCACCGGGCCTTCCTCGACACGAGCGGCGCGGCGCCCCTGCGCGCCGCCGCCGAGGCGCTGCTCGCCGCACTGGGGGAGACAGGGCCGATCTTCGTGTACCACGACTTCGAGAAGTGGCGGCTCATGGAGATGGCAGCGGCCTTTCCCGATCTGGCTCCGCGGCTCGAGGTCGTCACCGGGCGCCTTGTGGATCTGCTGCGCCTCACGCGCCAGCACTACCGGCACCCGGCGCTCAACGGCAGCTACTCCCTGAAGACTGTGCTCCCGACCGTCGACGCCGAGCTCGACTACGCGGCGCTGGGCGAGGTGAAGGACGGGCTTGCGGCGCAGGCCGCCTACCATGAGGCCAGCGATCCTGCCACGACGCCGGCGCGGCGCGCGGAGCTCCGCGAGGCGTTGCTCGAGTACTGTGCCCTCGATACGCTCGCGCTCGTGCGTTTGGCACATCGCCTGGGCGCCGGTTGACGCGTTGCAGTGGCACGCCGCACGTTCGCCGGCGCTCGCAATCGGTCGGTCACCCAGGGCCCTGCCTGGCCTCGCGCCGGGGAGCCCTGCGATGCGAGAGGAGGAATCCATGAAGGTGGTGGCGTTCAACGGCAGTCCGCGCAAGAACGGCAACACGGCCATCCTGCTGCGCCGCGTGCTGGCCGAGATCGAGGAGGCGGGCATCGAGACGGAGCTCGTGCAGCTTGGCGGTCTGCGTCTCGGTGGCTGCACGGCGTGCCTGAAGTGCGCTGAGACCCGCGACAACCGCTGTAGCGGGCTCAAGGACGACGGCCTCAATGCCTGTGTCGAGAAGATGCTGGAGGCCGACGGCGTGCTCATCGGCTCACCCACGTACTTCGCGAATTGCAGCGCCGTCACCCAGGCCCTGCTCGAGCGCGCCGGCTACGTCACGCGCAAGAGCGGCGGGAGCCTGGCCCGCAAGCTCGGCGCGGCCGTCGTAGCGGTTCGCCGTGCAGGCGCGATTCACGCCTTCGACTCCATCAACCACTGGTTCCTCCTGAACGAGATGCTCGTGGTCGGATCGACGTACTGGAACATCGGCATCGGCAGGGATGTGGGCGACGTGGAGGCCGATGAGGAAGGGCTCGAAACGATGGCCGCCCTCGGCCGGACGATGGCCTGGGCGCTCACGCGCCTCAAGGACTAGGAGAGCCCGGCCGGCCGCCGACGGTTGCCGCGGCCGGCGCCCGTCAGGAGCCCCAGGTGGGCCTCAACGACTTTCGCCAGCTCCTCGGGAGCCGCTCTAACCACTTCGAGGTCGGGCAGGCTGGCGATGAAGTCGCGGCCGTACCCCCTCTGTGTGAGCCGGTGATCCAGCACGACGACCACGCCGGCGTCGGTCTCGGTCCGGATGAGCCGCCCGAACCCCTGCCGGAACTTGAGGACGGCCTCGGGAAGGTAGAACGCGCGAAACCAGTCGACGCCGGCGTCGAGGAAGGCCTGCCGGCGGGCGCGGAAGAGCGGATCCTGACGGGGGAAGGGCAGCTTGGCGATCACCAGGCAGGTGAGCGCGTCGCCGGGGAAGTCCTGGCCGGTCCAGAGCGTGTCGACGCCGAGAAGGATCGTCTCAGGGTGCGCGCGGAACTCCTCGGCGAGGGCGGCGGCGGTTCCATGGAGCCCCTGGGCGAGGACGAGGACGCCCTCGTCCTCGACGTGCGCGCCCACGCTGGCGGCCACCGCCGTCATGTCCCGCTTGTTGGTGAAGAGCGCCAGGGTGCGGCCGCCGGTGACCTCGGCCAGGCGTTTGAGGCGTTCACCCTGGCGGCGGGCGAGGTCGTCGGGCCGCCACGCCCCCTCGGGGTCGTGCTCGACCACGAGGACGGCCTGGCGGCGGAAGTCGAAGGGCGACGGGAAGACCCGCTCGTCAACGTCGAGCTCGGCCGCGAGGCCGGTCATGCTGCGGAAGTAGGCGAAAGAGCCCGCCACAGTGAGCGTGGCGCTGGTGAGGACGGCGCTGCGCAGGCGATCCCACAGGGCCTCGCTGATGTGGCGCGCCGGCGTGATCGGCGCGCGGCGCAACATCCAGCGCGGGCCGCCCTGCAAGCGGAGGCTGCCTGTGGCTCCCACTTCGCCCCAAGCCACGGTCTCATCGTCGCCGCCCTCGGGGATCTCGCTGAGCAGCTCGGCGAAGGAGGCGGCTTCGGCGCTGAGCGTGACCACCGCTGCCTGGTCCCGGTGCCCTTCGGGCAGGGCTTCGGCGGCCGGCCTGAGGTCGGCGGCCAGAGCGCTCAGCGCCTCCGCGAGGAGGCCGGCGGCGACCGACAGCGGCTCCCACTCGGCCCGCTCCCGCAGGCCCCGTGTGAGCCAGACGGTGAGGTTGTACTCGCCTTCCCGCGGCCTTGCGGCCCGAGTGTCTGCCGCATCCTCCCGGTGGGCGACGGCGAGGCGTACGAGGGCGCTCTCGACGCCGTCGATGAGGGCGGGCAGGTTCCCGGCGGCGCGATCGCAGGCGTCCGCGGCGGCGGTCAAAGCAGGCGCCTCATCCTGTGGCGCGCGGCGCGCCGCCGTGCGCAGACGTTGTGCGAGCGAGCGCTGCCGGCGGTGGCCGCGGAGCTCGATGAGGACGAGATCGAGGGCGGCAGCGTCGACGCCCTCGGAGAAGACCTCGGTCGCCTCATGGTAGAGGAGGTGGGCCTCGTCGATGACGACGTCCTCGAAGGGCGGCAGGGTTTCGCGTCCGGTGAGCAGCAGGGCGTGGTTGACGCACACGAGATGGGACGCTTCGGCTCTGCTGCGGGCGAGGCGCCAGGGGCAGCCTCTGCGCGCCGGGCAGCGTCTGCCCATGCACGTCGCCCGCGACGATCGCAGCTCGCGAGCGAGGTCGCGCAGCGACGGGAGCTCCCGGGATGCGCGGAACGGCAGGGCCGAGAGGTCGACCTCGCCGCGGCGGGAGCGGCCGGCGAGATACGCGAGGGCGAGGGCGCGGTCCCTATCCGGCAGCGCCTCGCTGGTGGCGGCTACGGCCTCATCGAGGCGGCGCCGGCAGATGTAGTTCTCGCGTCCCATCAGGAGCGCCCAGCGCCACTCCGGCGGCAGCGCGGCGGCGACCAGCGGCAGCTCCTGCGCGGCGAGCTGGCGTTGCAGGGCCTTCGTCTTCGTGCTGACCACCACCCTGCGTCCGGTTGCGGCGCTAGAGAACGCCGCCGGGAGCAGGTAGGCGAGGCTTTTGCCCATCCCTGTTCCGGCCTCGAAGAGCCCAATGCCGCCCGCCGCAGTGACGGCCGCCACGGCTTCCGCGAGCTGCGCCTGGCTCGGGCGCCGCCGGAAGCCCTGGAGGCGGCTCGCCATGCGGGGCTGCTCCGATGCTCGGGCAGCGCCTTCGGCGGCCACGAGCTCGGACCGCCACGCATCCATCTCCACGGGCAGCATCGCGAGGGCGGTCGCGATGGCCGGCGGCTCCGATGGGGTCGGCGGCGGCGGGTCGGCGGCGGCTGCCTCCAGTGAGTCGAGCAGGTCGAGCGGCTCCCACTCGGCGATGGAGAGCAGGCGGCGCTCAGTCTCGCCGAGGCCGGCCGCACGGGCCCGCAGGCGGGAGAGGACGCGGGCCGTCGTCCGTGCGTCGGGCAGCGCCCGATGCGAGACGTGCTCAAGCCCGAATGCCTCAGCGAGCAGCGGCAGGGCGTGGCGATCCAGCTCGGGGAAGAGGAGGAGCGCCGCCTCGAGCGTGTCGAACCATGTGTTGCCAAGCGGCAGAAGACCGGACCGGCGCGCCTCGGCGGCCAGGTGGGCGCGGTCGAAGCTCGCATTGTGGCCCACCAGAACGGCGGAGCCGGCGAACTCGGCGAGCGCCGGGAAGGCCGCACTGAAGGACGGAGCTCCCTTCAGGTCCACCGTTTCCAGGTCCGTGAGTCGCGAGACCGCGAGGGGAATCGGGATGCCGGGGTCGACGAGCGTCGTGAAGGTCGCGCTCACGTCGAGGTCGCGCCCGAGCCGTACCGCGCCGATATCGATGATGCGGTCGCGTTCGGGGTCGAGCCCGGTGGTCTCTATGTCGACGACGACGAGCTCGGGGGGCGCGGCTCTCATGGCCTCAGGATAGCAAAGCGGGTGCGCCGGCCGGTGCTTTCAGGCGTCTGCGGGCCTGGTCAGTCTCCAGCTGGGTGTGAGACGTCGGCTTGGTTGACAGAGGCGTCGTCGATGGACAGCTCGACGGAGGCGTCGGCTTGCGCCGCCAGGCGGTCGGCCACCGCCAGAGCACGATCTCGCTCGATCAGTACGTCCAGCCACCGTCGCGGAATGGCGGTCTCACCGTACATGGCACCGGCGAGCGCGCCGGTGACGGCGCCCACACCGCTTGCGTCCCCACCGAGGCCGACCGCCAACGTCACTGCATCCTCGAAGGAGGTGGTACGAAAGGTCGCCCAGATCGACGCCTGCAGCGCATCAAGGACGAAGGGGGAGCTGCGGATCTCCTCCGGCTCGGCGGTCAGCGCGCCGCGGAGGGCCGTGCTGACTCGTCGGTCCTCCTCGTCGAGCGCATCGGCGATCACAGGGAGCTGTGCCGCCGCGGAGTCGGTGAGGGCGGCGGCCAGCAGGTCGTTGAAGGCTACACACGACCAGCCGGCCAGGTGGTCGAAGTGCGTGAGCATGGACTCGCACTGGGAGGCCGCACGCCGGGCGGCCGCGTCGCCGGCATACCGGAGCCCGAGTGGGGCGCACCGGGACAGGCTGCCGTTGCGGGCGGTGATGCCGCCGAGGACCTCCGAGGCGTGGCGCGAGACCAGGTTCCAGTGGGTGCCGGACATGTAGCTGATGAGGGCGGTGCGCACCGTGAGGCTGACCCGGTGCCGGGGGCCCTCGAACCACAACCGGTAGCGCTCGAGGACGTCCTCGAGGTTCAGCGCACCGGCGTCGGCCAGACTCTCGGCGAGACAGAGCATCATGTCGGTGGCGTCAGTGGCTTCTCCGGGGGCGAGATCGTAAACGCCGCCGCCCAGCATCTCGCTGACGGTGCCGAGACGTTCCTGGATCTGCTCTGAGCTGAGGAACTCCACCGGAGCGCCGAGCGCTTCACCGACCGCGAGGCCGGCAAGACAGCCTCGAAAGCGGTTGCGCAGGGCCTCCCGTGGCAGCATCGTCATCTGCCGGGCAGCTCGCGTACGGCGGGGTGTCGCGGTGACGGCAAGCCTGCTCCGGAGGCGGCTCGGCGCGCGCCGGCCTCGTGCCGGAAGGGGACGCATAAGCTGGCAGCACGTACGACGACGATCAAATGAGTCCTTGCTGGTAAGGCGAAGAAAACTATCGCCGACCAATAATAGCGGCCCGCAGGGGGAGTCGAAACCTTGAGTCGCCCGGATAGCGGGAGCCGGCTTCACAGATGTGCGGGAATCGCTTTGACACAGCGCCGTTCGTGCTGCTCGATGTGCTTCGGTCGCGCCTGTCAAGCGCACGATCGCCAGCGCGGTAATCGCCGCGACAAGCGGCGGCGGGCATCTCGTCACGAAGCCATCCCGGCAGATAGGTGGAGCCCACCTTTCACCGCTGGACCGGGTCTGTTCTGGAGGCAGAAGCGGGAGGCGGAGCCACGGTGTCTGCAGACCTGAGCCTCGGCAGGCAGATGATGCGGTGAAAAGGGCGCCGGCGGTGGGCGACTTGTGGCGAGACGGCGGCTCGTCTGTCATCAGGCGTCCTCCGGGGTCGCCGGCGCGCCGCGTTGACCGCGGGCCGCCAGGTGCCTATACTCACCTCTCTCAGCACGTGTCGGAATGGCGGAATTGGTAGACGCGCTAGGTTGAGGGCCTAGTGAGGGTATACCTCATGGGGGTTCAAGTCCCCCTTCCGACACCACTCAATCCCCCCCGTGGTCACCGCTCCGCGTGATGCCTCCTGCCGTCTGCGCGCCCTGAGATGCGATCGTCGCGCTAGAGCCCGCGCCAGAGCCAGAGCCCCGTCTGCTCGTCGTACTCGCGCTCGAGCGGTTCGCCCAGCATCTCCTGGAGAACGATCTCGCCGGCGAACACGATGCACCCCGGGACCACGTGGCCGCCGATGCAGCGTCCGTCGCGGCCGGTGAGGGCGACGTGGATGTGGGCGGCCACGGTCCCGTCGCGACGAGACACCGTGCCCAGGAGCGACGCGATCTCGACGGGTTCGTCAACGGCGATATCGATGTACGCGAAGTCGTTTTGGTCGTAGTAGCTGAGCCGGGCGCGTTTCAGGGCTCCGAGGCCGCGCACCTCGGCGACCGCGAGCCGTTGTTCCTCAGCGATAGCCGTGATCTCCTCGAGCAGATCGGCGCCGTGCGTGAGGCGCGCGACGAGGCGTCGTCCTCGGCTGAACTGCCGTGTGCCCATCGTTCCTCCTCTCGTGGTCCAGCCCGTATTCTATGCGGGACTACCCTGCTACGAATGCTACGAAGATACGGGCATCGCCGGGGAGGGTAAGAGGCCAGAGAGTGGATCGGATGGTCGTTGCGCGGGAGCGAGTGCACGGCAAGAGAATGATCGGTAGCGGGTCAGGATCGGGGGGTCTCGGCGAGATGCGTCACGGCGTGGGAGCAGCGGGCGCTCATGGGTGACGGCGTCACCACCCGCTGTCGTGGCGACATCTGCGTCGTGCGTTGCAGCGCCGGCGGAGGGCGCGGGGTGGCCGCCGAGCTCCGCGCCGAGCTGCGGCGCTGCCACGAGAGCGGTGTCCGGGACGTGGTGCTCGACATGGATCTCGGGCTCACGCTCAGCGACGAGGATCTCGCCGCGGCCGCCGCGGCCGCCGCGGAATTCCACGGCCGCGGCGGAGAGCTCGTCGTCGCGGCGGAGGAGGCGCGGTTCCGTGAGGCGCTCACAGTACCGGGCGCGGCTCACGACGTTCCTCCACTGTCGCCGGCCCTCGAGATCGTGCGGAGCGGTGTGAGCGCCTCTTCGTGCGCGCGCCTGCGCTGGCACCATGGCTTCACTTTCGCCGCGACGCCCGGCGAGCTTTCGAGAGCTCGCCGCCGCGTGACGACCCTGGCGGAGGTCGGCGGCCTCGTCGAGCCGCGGCTGTTCGAGTTCGCGGTCGCGGTTGCGGAGGCGCTCACCAACGCGGTTGTCCACGGTTCGCCGCGCGGCCGTGCCGACCAGGTGCGCGTCCGCTTCTTCAGCTTCGAGGAGGAGGTCGCCGTCGAGGTCGCCGACTCCGGCCCGGGCATGACCGCCTCGCCGATCGCCGTGCCCGGCGCCTCGGAGACGGGCGGCCGCGGCATCCACTCCATGCGTGCCCTCTGTGACGTCGTGCAGTTTGCGAACACACCTCGCGGTACGCACGTCGTCCTCGTCAAGTCCCTGCGCTGACGGGATGGGTTGCGGTCGAGGCGTCGGCCGCGCTCGAGCGGTCGGCGCGGGGTACAATCGCGCTATGGCCGCGACCGTCCTTGAGAACCGCCTCTTCCTGCTCGACGGCAGCAGCCTTGCCTATCGCGCCTTTTTCGCTCTGCCCGAGTCGATCACCACGAGCGCCGGATTCCCGACAAATGCCATCTACGGCCTCAGCCAGATGCTGCTGAAGATCGTCGCCGAGTATCGCCCGGCAGGCATGGTGGTCGCGTGGGACGCCCGCGAGAAGACCTTCCGGCATGAGCTGTACGAGGAGTACAAGGCCCAGCGGCCGCACATGCCCGAGCTTCTGTCGCGGCAGTGGGGCGAGCTGCCGGCGCTGGCGGAGGCGTTCGGCGTCACCAGCCTCGTGCTGCCCGGGTACGAGGCCGACGACATCCTGGGGACGCTGGCCAACGAGGCCAGGCGCCAGGGCCGCGCCTCCGTGGTCGTCACCGGCGATCGCGACGCTATGCAGATCGTCAGCGACGACGTCTGGGTGATGAGCACGGGGCGCGGCATCACCGATGTTAAGATCTACACGCCGGCCGAGGTTGTGGCGCGCTTCGGCATTACGCCCGATCGCATCCCCGACTACATCGGCCTCAAAGGTGATACGTCGGACAATATTCCCGGCATCTCGGGTGTGGGGGAGAAGACCGCTGCTGCGCTGCTCCAGCAGTTTGGCTCCATCGAGGCTCTGTACGAGCGTCTCGCCGAGGTCAAGAGCGAGAAGCGCCGCGCCCTGCTGCGGGAGCACGAGGCTGAAGCGCGCCTGTCGAAGCGTCTTGCGACGATGCGGCTCGACGTCCCTCTGGAGGAGGATCTCGTCCAGCTTGTGGCGCGGGGTGGCTACATTCTGCCGGTGGAGCGCGTCGACGCCTTCTTCGCGGCGTACGAGTTCAACAGCCTGCGCCGCCGTCTCAGAGACACGGCCGCGTCGCTCGGCGCCGGCGGCGCCGGGAGCGCCGGCATGGCCGCTCCGGAGGGCGCCGGCGGCGCGATAGCGGGCGCTGTGCCTACGACCGCGGCCGGGTCGCCGGGGGCCGGGGGTCTGCCGGTCGCCGAGAGCGCTCCACGCCTTGTGCGCGAGCCCGATGTCGGGCCGCTCGCGGCCGTCCTGGAGAAGGACGAGGCTGCGCTGGCGATCGAGCCGGCGGGCGAGGCCGGTTACGTCGTCGCCGTGTACGCCGGTGACGGCCCCGTGCTGGTGAGCGCTGCGGACGAGGTCAGGATCAGGGGCCTCTGGCGGCTGGCGGCCCATGCCGTCGTGCACGACGCCAAGGCGCAGCCCGGCTACGCTCTGGCGCCAGCGGGTCCGGCTCACGATACGGCGGTCGCCGCGTATCTGCTCGCTCCGGAACGCTCCCAGAAGAGTCGCGATCTGTTCACGCTCGCGGGCAAGGAGCACGACGTCCTCATCGAAGGCGAGGAGGCGGAGACCGCTGCGGCCATGCGTGCCGTGCTGACCTGGCGGGTGGCCGCCGGCCAGCGACCGCGTCTCACGGGGCTGGGTCTGGAGCGTCTGTGCCGCGAGGTCGAGCTGCCGCTCGTCCATGTTCTGGCGCGCATGGAGGCCGTCGGCATCAGGATGGACCCCTATCGGCTGGGCGAGATCACGGCTCGTGTCCGCGATCGGGTCGACGAGCTGCGCGACCGGGCCTGGGGGCTCGCCGGTCGAGAGTTCACCCTCGGCTCGCCGCAGCAGCTCGCCGAGATCCTCTTCGGGCAGCTCGGCCTGCCGCCCGGCAAGAAGGGCAAAACCGGCTACTCCACCGACGCCAGTGTGCTGCGCGGCCTGCGAGACAAGCATCCGCTGGTGCCGGTCATCGAGGAGTGGCGGGAGCTCATGAAGCTCCTCAACACGTACCTGGAGCCACTGCCGGCCGCTCTCGACCCGGCCACCGGCCGGCTGCACACCACCTTTAACCAGATGGTCACGGCGACGGGTCGCCTCTCGAGCTCCGATCCGAACCTTCAGAACATCCCCGTGCGCACGGAGCTGGGCGCGGAGATCCGGTCGTGCTTCGTCGCGGAGCCCGGCCACAAACTGGTCGTCGCCGACTACTCGCAGATCGAGCTGCGCCTCATGGCGATGTTCAGCGGCGAGCCGGCTCTGCTCGACGCCTATCGCCGCGGCGAGGACGTTCATCGGGTCACCGCAGCGGCCATCGCCGGCATCCGGGTCGAGGAGGTAACGAAGGCTCAGCGTGAGCGCGCCAAGGCGACCAACTTCGGCATCATGTACGGCCTCTCCGCCTTCGGGCTCTCCGAGCAGGTCGACGTTTCCGTGGAGGAGGCGAGGGCCTTCATCGACGCCTACTTCGCGCGGTACCCGAAGGTGCGCGAGTTCCGCGAGCAGGTCGTCGCTCAGGCCACGCAGGACGGCTACGTGACGACGCTGTTCGGCCGGCGCCGCGCGGTGCCGGAGCTCTCCTCGAGCGCCCGCCACGTGCGGGCGCTCGGCGAGCGCATCGCCGTCAACACCGTGCTGCAAGGCACCGCCGCCGACATCATCAAGGTGGCCATGGTGACCGTGCAACGGGACCTGGAAAGGAAGAAGGGCCGCCGGCTTGGCGCCAGGCTCGTGCTCCAGGTGCACGATGAGCTCGTTCTGGAGTGTGCCGTGCAGGAGGTTAGGGAAGCGTCCGATCTCCTGCGCCGGGCGATGTGCGGCGCCTGCAGCATCGACCCGCCGCTCGAGGTTGAGATCGGCGTCGGCGACGACTGGGTGTCCGCCAAAAGCGGATCCTGAGTCCTCGGCCTTCCCAGCCTCGCACCCCGCCTCAGTGCGTGCTAAGATCCCAGCGTTTACGCCCGCTGCGGCTCGCGGGCGCCATCCACTGTAAACGACGAGCCGCGTACCTGACCGGGAGGCTCCGACACCACATGGCTGACAAACTCACCGACACCCAGCTCGAAGCCGCGAACGATCCGAGGATCGTGGAAGGCAGCGAAGGCTACCTGATCGAGGTCGACGGCGAGATCGTGCCGAACTACGACATCACCCTCACCGTGTTCAGCGAGGGCGACATCGTGACCGGCAACGTCGTCCGCATCGACAAGGACGAGGTCCTCGTCGACATCGGCTACAAGTCGGAGGGTGTGATCCCGGTCAACGAGCTGAGCATCCGCAAGAACGTCAATACGTCCGAGGAAGTCACTCTGGACGAAGAGATCGACGCCCTCGTGATGACCAAAGAGGATGCCGACGGTCGCCTCATCCTCAGCAAGAAGCGCGCCAAGTTCGAGAAGGCCTGGAAGCGCATCGAGGGCGCCTTCGAGAGCGGTGAGCCCGTCCAGGGCAATGTGATCGAGGTCGTCAAGGGCGGCCTCATCCTCGACATCGGCGTGCGCGGCTTCCTGCCGGCCTCGCTGGTCGACATCCGCCGGGTGCAGGATCTCCACGAGTATGTCGGCCAGGAGCTCTACTGTCGCGTCATCGAGATGAACCGCAATCGCAACAACGTGGTCCTGAGTCGCCGTGCCGTCCTCGAGGAGGAGCGCAAAGAGATTCGCCAGAAGATCATCGACAGCCTTACCGTGGGCGACATCGTCGAAGGTACCATCTCCAACATCGTCGACTTCGGCGCTTTCGTCGACCTCGACGGCATCGACGGCCTTATCCACATCAGCGAGCTGTCCTGGACGCACATCAACCACCCATCCGAGGTGCTCCAGGTCAACCAGAAAGTCAACGTCAAGGTGCTCGACATCGACCGCGACCGCCAGCGCATCTCTCTGGGCCTCAAGCAGACCCAGGAGGATCCGTGGCGGAAGATCGTCGCCCAGCATCGCGTCGGCGACATCGTCGAAGGCCGCGTCACCAAGATCGTCGCCTTCGGCGCCTTCGTCGAGATCTACGCGGGCATCGAGGGTCTCGTCCACATCAGCGAGCTGGCCAACCGCCACGTCGAGCGCCCGGATGAGATCGTCTCTGTCGGTCAGACGGTGTACGTCAAGATCATCGAGATCGACTCGGGTCGTCGCCGGCTGAGCCTCAGCATCAAGCGCGTCGACGGTGAGAACGTGCGTCCGATTCGCGTGGTCGTCGAGCCTGAGGAGCCGCCGGTCGAGGCCGACGAGCCGGCGGCGGCCGACGAGTCGGTCGCGGCCGACGAGCCCGAGCTGGGCCTCAGCGACGACGTCTTTCCGCGCGGAGCCTCCGAGGAGGAGCCGGCTGCGGCCGACGAGGGCGCAGGCGACGCCTGATCGAGCTGTGACGGTTGCGGCCGCGTCGCCTTCGAAGGCCGCGGCCGCGCCGTCCTGATTTCCACCCTCGCGATGGACAGCACCCACCATCTCGTCCCCTGGCTCGGCCTGACCGGCGGCATCGGATCGGGCAAGTCCACCGCGCTCGCCTACCTGTGCCAGCTCGGCGCCGCCGTCATCTCAAGTGACGACATCGTGCACGGCCTCTACTCACGTCCCGACATCGTCGCTGCTGTGCTCGAGCGGTTCGGCGATGGCGTCGCCCGTGGACAGGAGATCGACCGGCGCTCCGTCGCCCGCATCGTTTTCGCCGACCGCAAGCAGCTCGTTTGGCTCCAGGATCTGCTGCACCCGCACGTCAAGGCGGCGATCGACGCCTGGGGTCAGGTCGCCCAGGAGGCGGAGCCGCGGCCTCATCTGCTCGCCGTCGAGGTGCCGCTGCTGTTCGAGGCCAACCTGACCGCCTTCTTCGACTACGTTATGCTCATCACCGCGCCGGGCGAGACGCGGCGCAAGCGGCTCGTTGACAAGTTCACCGACAGCGAGTTCGCCAGCCGCGTGGCGGCGCAGATGCCGGAGGAGGAGAAGATGGCGCGCTCCGACTTCGTGTTCCATAACGTCGGTTCGCGCAAGGCGATGCGGGACTTCCTTGGGCAGACGGTCGCACAGATCATCTCGTCTCCGGCGACGTCCGCGTAAGCTCATCAGACGACGGGGAGGGTCCGCAGCGGCGGTGAGACGCCTGCTTGTTCTCGCCGTGCTGGTCGCCCTTGCGGCCGCCGGCGTCGTCGCCGGCTGGCGCTGGCTGGCGTCGGTTGTCAGTCCGGCTCCGCTGACATGGCTGGAGCGCTCGGCACACCCTCTCACGCACGCCGGTCAGATCAACGCCTCCGCGCGGCGCAACGGCCTTGACCCTGCGCTAGTCGCCGCTGTGATCAAAGTCGAGAGCGGCTTCGACCCGCAGGCACGCTCCCCGCAGGGCGCTCTGGGGCTGATGCAGCTGCTGCCCGAGACGGCCGCTCACATCGCGAGGCAGACCGGCGGCGTGAGCTTCACAACGGAGGATCTCCGCGACCCCGCCATCAATATCCGGTACGGCTGCTACTATCTGGGAATCGCGCTGCGTGCCTTCCAGGGCGATCAGCTGGCCGCCGTGGCGGCCTACAACGCCGGCATCGGCGCCGTGATGCCCTGGGTGGCGCAGGCCAGGGCCGAAGGTCGCCGACTGGCGCTGCGCGACATCGCCTATGCCGAGACGCGTGCCTACGTGAGTCAGGTGCTCTCGGCGCGAGCAACCTACCGTGAGCTGCACGGCGAACGTCTGGGGCCGGCGCCCTGAGCCGTGAGCGCAGGCTCCCGGCGCGGCCGGCCGTCTGCGGAGGAGGATGAGGTGCCCGAGTTCCGCATCCAGTCTGAGTACGCTCTCACCGGCGATCAGCCCGAGGCGGTCGAAGGCCTGGCGGCCGGGGTACGCCGCGGCGACCGCTACCAGACGCTGCTGGGCGTCACCGGCTCCGGCAAGACCTTCACCATGGCCAATGTCATCGAGCGGGTTCGCAAGCCGACCCTCGTTATCGCCCACAACAAGACGCTCGCCGCCCAGCTCTGCAACGAGTTCCGCGAGTTCCTGCCCGACAACGCCGTCGAGTACTTCGTCAGCTACTACGACTACTACCAGCCGGAGGCCTACGTACCGGCGCAGGATCTGTACATCGAGAAGGATTCGTCGATCAACGACGAGATCGATCGCCTGCGACACGCGGCGACGACCTCCCTGTTCCTGCGGCGCGACGTCGTGATCGTGGCCAGCGTGAGCTGCATCTACGGCCTGGGCTCACCCGAGGACTACCTGGACAAGATGGTCCTCCTGAAGGTCGGCGACGTCGTCGACCGGGACGAGGTGCTGCGCCGGCTCGTCGACATCCAGTACGCGCGCAACGACTTCGAGCCGGCGCGCGGCAAGTTCCGGGTGCGCGGTGATTCGGTCGAGATATGGCCGGCTTCGCAGGACACCGCGATCCGCGTGCAGCTCTGGGGCGACGAGGTCGAGCGGATCGTCGCGTTCGACCCGGTCGGCGGGGAGGTCATCGAGCGGCCGGATCACGCGGCCATTTACCCGGCGACACACTTCGTCACCAACGATCCGGCAGTCGAGCGCGCCATCGACGAGATCAAGGCCGAGCTCGCCGAGCGCTGTGCCTGGTTTGAGGAGCGCGGCAAGGTGCTCGAGGCGCATCGCCTCCGGCAGCGCACTCTCTACGACCTCGAGATGCTGCGCGAGATGGGCTACTGCAGCGGCATCGAGAACTACTCGCGCATTCTGCTGGGCAAGGAGCCCGGGGCGGCCCCGAACTGTCTGCTCGACTACTTCCCCGACGACTTCCTCTGCTTCATCGACGAGTCGCACATGACGCTGCCGCAGATCCAGGGCATGTACGAGGGCGATCGCTCGCGCAAGAACACGCTCGTCGACTACGGCTTCCGGCTGCCGAGCGCTCTCGACAACCGGCCGCTGCGCATCGACGAGTTCCTCGAGAGGGTGCCGCAGATCGTGTTCGTGAGCGCTACGCCGGGGCAGTTCGAGCTCGCCAACAGCGTCAATATCGCCGAGCAGATCATCAGGCCGACCGGCCTGCTGGACCCCGGAGTCGAGGTGCGGCCCACCGACGGGCAGATTGACGATCTCATGAACGAGATCCGCACGCGCGTCGAGGCCGAGCAGCGCGTGCTGGTGACGACGCTCACCAAGCGCATGGCTGAAGACCTCACCGACTACCTCTTCGAGAACGGCTTCAAGGTGCGCTATCTGCACAGTGAGATCGACACCCTGGAGCGCATCGATATCGTGCGTGCGTTGCGCCTCGGCGAGTTCGACGTGCTGGTCGGCATCAACCTGCTGCGCGAAGGGCTCGACCTCCCTGAGGTGACGCTGGTCGCGATTCTCGACGCCGACAAAGAGGGCTTCCTGCGTGGCCAGACCGCGCTGATCCAGACGATCGGGCGCGCTGCGCGACATGTGGACGGCAAGGTCATCATGTACGCCGACCGTATGACGGCGGCCATGGAGACGGCGATCGGCGAGACCAACAGGCGGCGCGCCAGGCAGAGCGCCTACAACGCCGCCCACGGCATCGTGCCGGCGAGCATCGTCAAGGGCGTCAGCGACATCGCGACGATGGTCAGCGATGCGGCGGCCGTGCCCACCAAGGGCCGCCGTGCGGCGAAGGCCGTGGCCAGAAAGCTGGCCATGCCGAAGGCTGACCTCGAGAAGCTCCTGGCGAACCTCGAGGCGGAGATGTTCGAGGCTGCAGATCAGCTCAAGTTCGAGTACGCTGCCAAGCTTAGGGACGAGATCAGGGAGCTCAGCAAGGAACTCGTGAAGCGGGGAGGCGAAGGTGGCTGACGCCATGCATCTGCAGCACCTGGTGGCGCGCGCGCAGGCCTTTGGCGCCGACAGAGCGGCGCCGCTTCCGGCACGCGCCGTCGTGGTCGACGAGCGCGTGCTGCTCAAGTGCCGCGTGCCGCTCTGCACCGGCTACGGCGTGAATCTCATGTGCCCGCCGAACACCCCGACGGCGGAGGAGACGCGCGTCGCGCTGGCTCGCTACGAGGACACGCTCGTCGTGCAGAGCGACATCCCCTTCAGGCAAGGCGAGGTCGACGCCGTTCTCGGCGGCGCCGGGTACGCGGAGGCGAAGGCCGCTGGCCTCTGTCAGGACGCCGCGGCCGTCGCCGGAGAGGAAGCGTCGCTGCCGGAGAGCGTCGCCGACTACGAGCAGCGTCTCAGGGACAGTAAGAACGCCTTCCTGCGGCTCATGTCGGCTCTCGAGGCGGAGGCCTTCAAGATGGGCTATCGCTTCGCTGCGGCCTACGCCGGCGGCGACTGCGAGCTCTGTGCCGTGTGCGTCGGCCCCGGCGGCGAGCCCTGCCGTCACCCATTCGAGGCGCGGCCGTCCATGGAGGCCGTGGGTATCGACGTGGTGGCCACCGCCGAGGCGGCCGGCCTCGCCATCGAGATGCCAGCTACAGATCGCCCCTGCTGGACGGGCCTGCTGCTCATCGACTGATCCCGGGCGGGCTCAGTCGCGAGCGCGGCTCCTTCTCAGGTGGGCGCGGCGGCGCTGAGGGTCGGCGGTACGACCCGCCCAGCCGACGCTTTCAGCGGTTACAATGGCGAGCACATGAGCGCTGTGCCCGTCATCACATGAGCCACGATCTCGTCATCACCGGCGCCCGCGAGCACAACCTCAAGAACGTCTCGCTGCGCCTGCCGCGGGATCGCTTCATCGTCATCACCGGCCTGTCGGGCTCGGGGAAGAGCTCTCTCGCCTTCGACACCATCTATGCGGAGGGTCAGCGCCGCTACGTCGAGAGCCTCTCGGCCTACGCCCGCCAGTTTCTCGGCCAGATGGACAAGCCGGACGTCGACAGCATCGAGGGGCTCTCGCCGGCGATCTCCATCGACCAGAAGACGAGCTCCCGCAACCCACGCTCGACAGTCGGCACTGTCACCGAGATCTACGACTACCTGCGGCTGCTCTACGCGCGTGTCGGTCGCCCGCACTGCCCGGAGTGCGGGCGACCCATCTCCGGGCAGAGCATCCAGCAGATGGTGGACCGCGTCTGCGAGCTCGGCACGGGCACGCGCTTCAGCGTCCTGGCGCCCGTCGTGCGCGGCCGCAAGGGCGAGTACGGCTGGCTCTTCGAGCAGCTTCGCGCCGACGGCTTCACCCGGGTCAGGGTGGACGGCGAGCTGCGGGAGCTCGAGGAGTCCATCGAGCTGAACAAGAAGGTCAAGCACGATATCGCGGTGGTCGTCGATCGCCTCGTCATGAAGGAGGGCCTGCGGCGGCGGCTCACGGACTCCGTCGAGACCGCGGCCCAACTCGCCGACGGCCTCGTGGAGATCGAGATCGCAGGCGGCGAGAGCCTCACCTTCTCGGAGAAGTTCGCTTGCATCTACTGCGGCGTCTCGCTGCCCGAGATCGAGCCGCGCGTCTTCAGCTTCAACACCCCGCACGGGGCCTGCCCCAGCTGCCACGGCCTGGGCGCCACCCAGGAGATCGACCCCAGGCTTGTCGTCCCCGACGGCTCGCTCAGCATCGACAAGGGGGCGCTGCTGCCCTACGGCAACCTCTCGTTCGGATGGCTCGAGCAGATCTTCGAGAGCATCGCCGCTACGTTCGACGTCGACACGGGCGTGCCGTGGGATGAGCTTCCCGAGGAGCACCGCGGCCTGTACCTGTACGGCACCGGCAAGGAACGCATCCCACTCAGCTACCGTAACTACCGGGGTCGCGTCCGTCACTACTCATCGAGCTTTCCCGGCATCATCAGGCATCTGGAGCGGCGCTTCGCGGAGACGGAATCCGAGCAGGTGCGTCAGAGGATCGAGGAGTACATGGCCGACCGGCCCTGCCCGGTGTGCAAAGGTGCGCGGCTGAAGCCCACGAGCCTCGCCGTAACGGTAGGTGGCCGTGACATCCACCAGTTCACCCTGCTGAGCGTGCGCGAGGCGCTCGGCTTCCTCGGTGGGCTCGAGCTCACGGCCACCGAGCGTCTTATCGGAGCGCGGATCATCCGCGAGATCGAAGAGCGCCTGAGCTTCCTCAACGACGTGGGCGTCGGCTACCTGACGCTGCAGCGCGCCGCCGCCACGCTCTCAGGCGGCGAGGCCCAGCGGATTCGCCTCGCTACCCAGATCGGCTCCGCGCTGGTCGGTGTGCTCTACATCCTGGACGAGCCCAGCATCGGTCTGCACCAGCGCGACAACCGGCGCCTCATCGACACGCTGCTGCACCTGTGCGACCTGGGCAACACGGTGATCGTCGTCGAGCACGACGAAGAGACGATGCGCGCGGCGGATCACATCGTCGACATGGGCCCGGGAGCGGGCGAGCACGGCGGTGAGATCGTCGCCGAGGGGGATCCTGCCAAGGTCATGAGGACGCCGGGCTCGGTGACCGGCGATTTCCTGGCCGGGAGGCGCCGCATCAGGCTGCCCGGGCAGAGACGGTTCCTCGATCAGTGGTTCACCGTTCGCGGCGCAAGGATGCACAACCTGCGCGACATCGACGTCAGCTTCCCGATAGCGGCGTTCACCTGTGTCACCGGCGTCTCCGGCTCCGGCAAATCGACTCTGGTCAACGAGATCCTGTACAAGGGAATGGCCGCCCGCCTCAACCGGGGTTCCAAGCTGCGGCCCGGCCCGCACGACGGGATCGACGGAGCTCACCTGCTCAACAAGGTTATCGATATCGACCAGTCGCCGATCGGGCGCACCCCGCGGTCCAACCCCGCGACCTACACAGGCGTCTTCGACCACATCCGACGGCTCTTCTCGCAGACACCGGAGAGTAAGCTGCGCGGGTACAAGCCCGGCCGCTTCAGCTTCAACGTAAAGGGCGGACGTTGCGAGACCTGTCGCGGCGACGGCCAGCTCAAGATCGAGATGCACTTCCTCCCGGATGTGTACGTGCCCTGCGAGGCCTGCCGCGGCAAGCGCTACAACCGCGACACGCTCGACGTCCGCTACAAGGGCAAGAACATCGCCGAGGTTCTCGAGATGAGCGTGGAGGAGTCGGTGGAGTTCTTCGCCAACGTGCCGTATATCGCGAGGCGCCTCGCCGCTCTCGCCGACGTCGGCCTCGGCTACGTCAAGCTCGGGCAGCCCGCGACGACCCTCTCCGGCGGCGAGGCGCAGCGGGTCAAGCTGGCCAGCGAGCTCTCCAAGGTCGCTACGGGAAGGACGCTCTACATCCTCGACGAGCCCACGACCGGCCTGCACTTCGCCGATATCGAGAAGCTGCTCGAGATGCTGCAGCGGCTGGTGGACCAGGGCAACACGGTGGTCGTCATCGAGCACAACCTGGACGTCATCAAGTCGGCCGACTGGGTCATCGATCTCGGCCCTGAGGGCGGGGATGAAGGCGGCGACGTGGTTGCGGCCGGCACCCCCGAGGACCTCGCCGGCATGGCCGAAGCGTCGCACACCGGGCGCTTCCTGGCGCATGCCCTCGAGGAGCATCCCGTCACGCCGCTCTGAGGCCGGCGGACGGCGCCGCCTGTCTGCGCTACAGGGGTACAATCAGGGGGATGACCGCGCCTCTCTCCCAGCCCGACGACGCCCTGCAGGATCTGCGCGCCATCCTGCCGAGGATTCCCGATCAGCCCGGCGTGTACCGGTTTCTGGGGGCCGACGGCGAGGTGCTCTACGTCGGCAAGGCCAAGGCTCTGCGCAAGCGCGTTTCCTCGTATTTCCGGAGCAGCGGCACTCCTCACGGGCGCACGCCTGAGATGCTCGCCCTGGCGCGGGACATCGAGTGGGTGGTCACCGCCACCGAGCGCGAGGCCCTGCTCCTCGAGGACAACTTCATCAAGGAGTTCCGGCCTCGCTACAACCTTCGTCTGCGCGACGACAAGAGCTACCCGTACATCGAGATCACGCTCCGCGACGAATGGCCGCGGGTGCGGTTCTTCCGCGGGCGTCGCGTGCCCGGTAACCTGTATTTCGGGCCATACTCCAGCGCGGCCAAGGTCAGGGAGGTGACAGGCCTGCTCGGCCGCATCTTCCCCTATCGCAAGTGTCGCGGCGCGGCGCCGGGCCGTCCCAGCGGCTCGCCGTGCCTGCAGCTCTCGATCAAGCGCTCGCTGGCGCCCTGCGACCAGCGCGTCACGCATGAGGAGTACATGGAGGTCATCCGGCAGGTGATCGAGTTCCTGCACGGGCGCCTCGGCCGGGTGGAGCGCGAGATTGAGCGGGAGATGGCGAGGGCTGCGGGGTCGCAGGAGTTCGAGAAGGCGGCGCTGCTCCGCGACCGGCTGGCGGCCGTACGACACGTCCGTGAGCATCAGACGGCCCGTATCGAGGGTGCCGATGCCTTCGATGTCGTCGCCCTGCACCAGGGCGAGCCTGGCGCCAACGTCCAGGTCTTCCGCGTGCGCGATGGGAAAGTGGTCGACCGCGAGTCTTTCTACGTCGAGAACGCCGCCGGCCGGGAGCCCGCGGAGGCGCTCGAGGAGTTCCTGCTCGAGTACTACTGGGAGGGCTCGGGCGTGCCGCCGGAGATCGTCGTGCCGTCGCCCGGGGCGGGCGATGTCGCCGAGGTTCTCACGGCGCGTCGCGGCGCAGGGGTGATCGTGCGTGCCGTGCAGCGGGGGCCCAAGCGGCGCCTGCTCGAGATGGCGCAGCGCAACGCCGAGTCCGCCGCGGCCGCCGAGACGGAGCGCCTGGCTAGCCGGAGCGCTTCACGGATCGAAGCGCTTGAGCGTCTGCGCGACGCCCTCGACCTCCCTCAGCTCCCTCTCCGCATAGAGTGCTACGACATCTCCAACCTGGGCGAGGGACACCCGGTGGGGTCGATGGTCGTCTTCGAAGGCGGCCGGCCGAAGAAGGCGCACTACCGCAAGTTCGCCGTGCGCGGCGTCGCCGGCCAGGACGATTTCTCCATGATGGCGGAGATCCTGCGGCGGCGCTTCGAGCGGTACGGTGCGCCGGAGGAGCACGACGGGAGCTTCGCATCGCTGCCCGACCTCGTGCTCGTCGACGGCGGCAAAGGGCAGCTCTCGGCGGCGAGCACGGTCCTGCAGGAGGCCGGAGTGGCGGTCGCCCTCGCCGGCCTCGCCAAGCAGCATGAGGAGGTCTACGTACCGGGCTCCCGGCGGCCACTGCCGCTGGCCGCCGACGACCCCGGCTCCCTCCTGCTGCAACGGATCCGCGACGAGGCGCATCGCTTCGCCGTGACGTACCATAGGCGACGGCGCGAGGCGGACATGCTCAGGTCGTCGGTCTTCGACGAGCTGCCCCAGGTCGGCCCGGTGCGCCGCCGGCGCATTCTCGAGCACTTCGGCAGCCCGGAGGCGTTCATCGCCGCCAGCCGCGACGAGATGGAGCGGGTGCCCGGGTTGCCTCGGAAGGTGGGGAGGGAGATCTATGCGCACCTTCACAAGACGGGCTGAGCGCTACCAGCGCCGGGGGCCGGTGGTCGAGGAGACGTTCGCCACCCGTTTCGGCGTGGGGCGGCTGCTCCTCGTCGGAGGGCTGCCGGCGGAGCTCGTCCTCCCCGATCCGCAGCTGACGGGGACGTCGGGGCGGCGTGCGAGCCGCTGGTCGCAGCTGCTCGAGCGGTACTTCGCGGGCGAACGGGTCGACGTCCAGCTGGACGTCGAGGGGTTCGCGGCGCTGCACGGCCTGCCCGAGTTCTCGCGAGCCGTCTTCGAGGCGTTGTCGTCGCTGGAGTACGGCGAGGTGGTCAGCTACGGTGAGCTGGCCTCCCGCGCCGGCCGGCCGCGCGCCCATCGGGCGGTCGGATCGGTGATGGCGCGCAATCCGCTGCCGGTGCTGCTGCCGTGTCACCGGGTCGTCCGCGGGGACGGCCGGCTCGGCCTCTTCGGCGACGATCCGGCCTGGAAGTCGAGACTACTTCATCTGGAGGGCGTGGAGCTGGCCGGCGACCGGCTGGCGAGGGGGGAGGATCAGTGACCGGCGGTCTTCAGTTCGTGATCATCACCGGCTTATCGGGTGCCGGCAAGTCGCAGGCGATGGACTCCTTCGAGGATGCCGGCTGGTTCTGCGTCGACAACCTGCCTCCCGAGCTCGTGCCCACGCTGGTCGATCTCTTCCGGCGAGAGGGCAGCAAGGTCGATCGCGTGGCCGTGGTCAGCGATGTGCGCGGCGGCGAGTACTTCGGCCGGCTCGAGCAGCTCTTCGACGAGCTGCGCGAGCGGGGTGTCGCCTACGACTTCGTCTTCCTGGAGGCCTCCGATGAGGCTCTGGTGCGGCGGTTCAAGGAGACGCGTCGCCGTCATCCTCTCGCCGTCGGCGGGAGGGTGGTCGACGGCATCCGCAAGGAGCGTGAGCTTCTCTCCGGTCTGCGCGAGCGCGCCACGCTCATCATCGACACCAGCGACATCTCCATCCACCAGCTCAAGGCGAAGCTCAACGAGGAGCTGATCCGCCACACGCGGCGCACCCAGATCGTCTTCGCCGTCGTGTCGTTCGGCTACAAGTACGGGATCCCCATCGACGCCGATCTGCTCTTCGACGTGCGCTTCCTGCCCAATCCGTATTACGACCTGCGGCTGCGTTCGCAGACCGGCCTCGACCCTGAGGTGCGCGACTTCGTGCTCGCTTCGCCGGGAACAGAGGAGTATCTCGAACGGCTGTTCCCGCTCCTCGACTTCCTCTTCCCGCGCTACGCCACCGAAGGCAAGGCTCATCTCACCATCGGCGTCGGCTGCACCGGGGGCCGGCACCGGTCGGTGGCGCTCGCCGAGGTCGTCACGGAGAGGTACCAGAAGCAGGGCTACCATGCCATCGTCCGCCATCGAGATCTCATGAGGGTGTAGAGGAGGCTGGACTGTGGTCTCCGTGTCCGTCACCGCAGCTGCGGGGCAGCCGTGCTGAGGCGCCTCGCCGCGTGGTTGTACCCCGGCCTGGGCATCAAGCGATGGATGCTGCTCGCCTTCGCCGGAGTCGTGGTTCTCCTGTACTCGGCGATGGTCCTCGTGGGGGTGCTCTGGTCACCGCAGCTCCTTCGCGGCCTAGGGCTTGGCTGGCTCCAGGGCCACTCGTACGGCGGGACGCTTCTGGCGATCGATGGCATGGTTGTGGGTGCCGCGGCGGCGCTCTGGGGCGCGCGGCGCGCACTGCTCTTCGAGCGCCGCGGCGAGACCGCCGCCGAGATCCGCGAGGCCGCGCGTCTGGCTCGAGGCCCGTGGGTGGTGGCCGTGGGCGGCGGGCACGGGCTGGAGGCGTTGCTGCGCGGCCTCAAGGCGAGCACGAGCAACCTTACGGCCGTCGTCACGATGGCCGACGACGGGGGCAGCTCTGGCCTTCTGCGGCGCGGCCTCGGGCTGCCGCCGCCCGGTGACCTGCGCAACTGCCTCGTGGCGCTGGCCGACGACGAGTCGATGATGAGCCGGCTGTTCCGCTATCGGTTTCCGGAGGCCGGCGGCCTTCAGGGCCACAGCTTCGGCAACCTCTTCATGGCGGCGCTGGCCGAAGTGACCGGCGACTTCGAGCTCGCCGTGCGGGAGTCCACGCATGTGCTTCGTGTGCGCGGCCGCGTCTTTCCGTCTACGCTCGACGACGTCGTGCTGCACGCCCAGCTCGAAGGGGGCGGGCGCGTAAGCGGCGAGAGCACCATCGCCGCGACCGAGGGCGTGCCGCGGAACGTCTGGCTCACGCCGCCTCGGCCGCGCGCCTTGCCCGAGGCGGTGGCAGCGATTCGCGACGCCGATCTTATCGTCCTCGGGCCGGGGAGCCTCTTCACGAGCATCATCCCGAATCTCCTGGTGCCCGAGATCAAGGATGCGATCGCCGGCAGCCGCGGCTGCGTGGTCTACGTCTGCAACGTGATGACGCAGACGGGGGAGACCGACGCCTACACGGCGGCCGATCACCTGGAGGCCTTGCATAACCACGGGGTCGCAGGCCTGGTGGACATCGTGCTGGTGAATGACGCGCCGGTCTCGGCCGAGCTTCAGGCCGCGTACCGGCGTCTCGGGGCGGTTCCCGTTGTGGTTGACGCGGAGCGCCTGGACCGGCTGGGGGTGAGGGTCGTCCGCGGCGAGATCGTCGCGGAGAGCGATGTGGTGCGCCACGACCCCAGGCTCCTGGCCGAGATGCTCCTGAGCTTCGTGAGGTAGCTGGTGGGGTTTGCACGTGAGGTCAAGCTGGAGCTCGGCACCGTGCTGCCCGAAACGGTTCACTGCCGTCGTGCGGAGATCTCGGGGATCCTGTACGGCGCCGGCACTTTCGAGATCGGCGCCGGCGGCCACCTCGGCGTGCGGGTCTCTCTGGCTCTCCCGGCCACTGCTCGCCGCACGCTCGCCCTCCTTAAGCCGATGGGCGTTGAGGCAGCCCTTCGCACCGTGACATCCGCCCCGATCGGCTTGCGGTACGAGGTGGTGCTGGGCGGCGAAGAGGCCGCCCAGTCGGACCTGCAGCTCCTGAGCGACGTCGGCGTCCTCTCCGACGACCTGTTGGTGCAGATGACCGTGCCGCGTCGCATCGTCGAGCGCCGGTGCTGCGTCGTGGCCTTTCTGCGTGGCCTCTTCCTCGGCTGTGGTTCGATCTCGGCGCCAGGCTCGCCGGTGCACGTCGAGTTCACCTTCGAAGGCGCCGCTCTCGCGGAGCAGGTGCGGGGTCTTCTCGCGCGCCTCGATCTGATCTTCAAGATCGCCGATCGGGAGCGGAACCACGCCTGCTACAGCAAACGCTCGGAGACCGCCGCCGACCTGCTCGCGGTCCTGGGGGCGTACGACGCGCGTCTCCGCTGGGACGAGAGCGCTGTGATCGGTATCGTGCGCGAGAACGTGAACCGCCTTGCCAACTGCGACGAGGCCAATGCGAGGCGGTCGGCGCAGGCGGCGGCGCGGCAGGCCGCCGCCGCCCGCGCGCTCATGGCGTCACCGGCCTGGGATGGGCTACCGGACTCGATCCGGGAGGCGGCTCGCCTGCGTCTCGAGCACCCGTACCTGAGTCTCAGGGAGCTGGCAGAGGAAGCCCGCCCGGCGCTCAGTAAATCGGCTCTGAACCACCGCTTGCGAAGGCTCGAGGCGCTAGCGGCAGAGCACGAGCGATGAAAAGCTGGGGGAGCGTCGGCTGGGTCGCTGTAGCGGCCCGTGCAACGCTCCCCGCGGTGTCACATGGAGCGGGCCACGTGGTTCGTGAGCGCGCCGAGACGGTTCGTGTAGCTGCCCATCTCGTTGTCGTACCAACCGAAGATCTTGGCGTGCGTGAGCGGTACGCGCATCGACCCGATGCCCGCTGCCGCGCCCGGGGCGTCGGCCGGGATCCTGAGGGTCGTGAAGCCCGTGCGGGTGTGGGTCTCGGCGGCTTCGATGACCACGGCGGCGTCTTCGCCCTGCATGTCCAGCGAGACGTTCTGCTCCTCGCTGTACTTGAGGATGTCTCTGGCCTCGCCCTCGGCTGCCTCGCGGTAGATGGCATTGATCGCATCGCGTCCGATCGACACGGTGCCGTCGGGCAGCGCTTCGCTCTGGAAGGTGACGTTGAGAATGATGAGGCTGACAGTCGTGGTGGGGATACGCACCGCGTCGGCCATGAAGCCGATTTCAGCGATCTCGGGCATGACCTGCTCGAGGGCTGCTGCCGCGTTGGTTGAGGTGAGGATCACGTTGCCGAGGGTGCCCCTGGTCTTGCGCAGGTCGGTGGCGCCGGCCTTGGGCGCGGCGTCGAGAACTGGCTGCGAGTTGGTGGCGGCGTGCACGGTGCTCATGCCGGCTGTGATCATGTTGTGCGTGAGATCCCGGTCGAGCAGCGGCCGCATCATGTGGGCCAGCGCCGTAGTGGTGCAGGAGGCTGCCGAGACGACCTTGTGTCGCGCCGGGTCGAACTCGAAGTGGTTGATGCCGTGGATGAGCATCGCGGCGTCGTCGGGTAGCGGGACGCCCTTCTGCTTGCTTTTGAACGGCGAGCTCTGGACGACAACGCGGGCACCGCCTGCGAGGTGCCCGCGAAGGGATCCGTTGCCGGCGTTGGCGCCGGCGTGGGGGTCGGAGAATCTGCCCGTACACTCGACCACCAGCGAGACGCCGTGCTCGCGCCACGGGATATCGGCGGGGTTGCGCGCAGAGCGCAGAACGACGAGTTCCTTGCCGAACGCGCTGATGAGGCCGCGTTCCTCGTCCACCACCCGCACGTCGGGCACACCCTTCCGGCCGAAGAGAAACCGGTGCAGCGGGCCGTACGTACTGTCCTTGGCGATGTACTCGGCCAGCGCCTGCAGCGAGGTGCCCACAGTTCGGCCAACGTTGACGACGATGCGATCGAAGTTGTCGCCGCCGAGGTGATACCAGAGCGTCAACTTGCCGATGCGACCTAGTCCATTGATGCCCAGCGTCCTCTGTGCTGTCATTGCCTAACGTTCCCCCCTTCGGCGGGCGCTCGCTACCCTCAGCCGCACTGCGCGATGCTCGCGAATTAATGGTGGGCGCCCACTGCGCGTGTTGCCTGATAGAATCATCTTACGGTCAACGACCCGGGCGGCAAAGGGGATGCCCGTTTCCTGCCGCTGTGAGCCGGCTCCTTCCTGGCCCAGCCGACGTCGACGAACGGCGGCCAAACCATGCGGGGCGACCCCGATCCGGCTAGAATGAAGACGCACTAGAGGAGCATATGAAGGCAACGCCGGTTCCATTCGATTCGGACGCGCTGCGCGCCAATATCGCCGACACCGCCCAGGACGTGGTGATCCCGGATCGCTACCTCGTACTGCTCGAGACGGTGCAGGACCTTCACGGCGTGCGGGCGTCGCTCGGCGAAACGCTCGACGAGTACTTCCACTCCTACCGCAACGCCGACGTACTGGTCGAGGGATTCCAGACGACGCTCTTGCGCAACTGGTCGTACTTCGAGCGGTCCGACGATCGCGCACGGCACTTCGATCTGCTCGCGGAGCTCGTGGTCGGTCTTCTCGAGACGCCGGTCAGCGACGCGCAGTTCTCGGCCTTGTTGCGCGTCGTGGCGATTTGGTGCACGCAGGTCCTGAGGGGCCGGCACGGCGGCTCCTACGACGACACCCTCGCTCGTATTGGTGAGTCGCTGTCGAGGCTCCTGCCCAGCCGTCTTCGCGAGTTCTTCGAGCGCGACGCCCTGATCCGCAACCTGGCGAGCATGGCTGCGAGGCGGCCGGCGCTGGCTTCCGTCTACTGCGAGCTTTACAGGGAGCTCCTCGTGAGCGGGTACCGCCAGGTGCAGAAGCTGCTCGACGTGCCGGGCTGGGCGGTCGCGGACGAGCAGCTCACCGACCGCCAGACCATCGCCGGGCAGTTCGCCTTCCTCGCCGAAGCGCGGATGGCGGCGCTCGCCGAGAACGCGCTCGCCGCAGCCGACGTCGACCTGTTCTCGCCTGGGTATCCTCTGCTCTCGGACATCCTCGGGCAGGCGATCGGGGAACTCTCCCAGGTGCGCAACCTGGAGGATCGTTTCGCGGTCTGTCTGTTCCTGCTCAAGGACGAAGCTCTCGGCTACCGGCAGAAGGAAGCCATGATCGACCTTCTGGGCGTCGTCCGGGAGCTGATGCACCCCGAGCGGCAGATGGATGCAGACCGCATCCTGAGCCGGCTCACGGCCTTTTTCCAGGAGCGCCCTCACGAGTTCCTGCTCGTGCGGTTCCAGTGCTACGAGGCGATCGGCGTGGCGATCGGCGAAGCCGGCAACGTCAGGGCCGCCGATCATCTCATCGGGGATCTTCTGTACTGGGACTTCCAGTACCCCGACATCTATGGCGCAACCGACGAGTGGGAGACGGTAGTCAATCCTTACCACCTCCCTGAGATCAGGTGCTGGCTGCATATCATCGAGTCCAATCCGGCGCTCTTCGAGCGCCTGGCGGCGGCTCTCAATGTGCAGCTGCGGCTGGGCGGGGTGTACATTGCCGACACCGATCTCTTCCAGCGCGACGTCACGCGCTTCCTGAACGCCGAAATCCAGCCGATCTACTTCGTGGCGAAGCAGCTTCTGCGCACCTTCCCCGTGTACTTCAACGAGGTCGGCGCCGAAGGCGAGCTGCGCGCCGTCTCCACCGAGATCGACGAGGTCTGCGGGCGCCGCGACAGCCTCATGCACTTTCTGCGCAAGCAGGTCCACGCCGAGTCGTCCAACCGCCTCGTGGCCTTCAGTCGGGAGGTGCTGCGCTACTGGATGACGCTCGACCCAGCTGGCCTCGAACCCTATCTTTCGGCGAACGCCATGGCCAACGTCCGTCGTGAGCTCGACTGGGCCAAGGGGCCGCACGCGGTTCTGGGCGCCTTGCGGGCAGCGGCCAGCGCGCAGGGCGGGGGGTCCGTCGACCAGGCCGGGCGCTCTCGCTCCGAGGTCTCGTCACCGGCCGATGTCTCTGACGCCGAGCTCGACGCGATTCTCGCGCTCGCCCCCGAAGTACTCGCGGATCTCCTCAAGGTGCCGCCGGCCGATGGGCTCGAGAACGAGCATGCTGCGGGCGCCGCCGATATCGACCGTCGCCGGATCGCTCTCCTCGTGCGAAACCACCAGCTTCTGGCGCAGAAGTACTCGCTCTCGGCGGACGATCTCGGTGAGGCCGTTGGCAGCCATCTGCAGCTGGAGGCGGCCGTGCGACGCCATTTCGAGCAGGCGCTGACCATGTGGCGGCGGCGCCCGTCGCGCGTCGCCCGCGACCGCCTCATCGACGCCGCTCTCACCGTCCTCGAGGAACTCAAGATCATCATCTTGAGCCCGACACAGCAGGCTGCCGTCGAGAACCTCTACCAGAAGCGGCACATCGCTGCGGGCATACCGTCGATCTACGGCAACTACAGCGAGCCCAAGTTCGACGCGCTGGGGTTGTCGTTCCGCGTCGAGCGGCTGGTCCACAGGCTCTTCGACGACGTCGTCGCCGAGGGCATAGACCCGTACGTCACCAGGGAATGCCTGCGGCGCATGGCCCGCTCCATCGAGAGGTTCGAGCGGGCTCTGTGGGCTGACGGTGTCGACTCCCGGGCGCTCATGTCCAATCTGCAACTGCTGCTGACGAGCTTCAGCAGTCATAACTTCACATTCGGCCAGTACCAGAACGTCTTCCAGTTCCTGGCGAACAGCGTGACGCAGGTGTCTTCCACGTCGATCCTCAGCCACGAGCAGGCGCTGCGCACCCTGCTGAGCCACGATCCCCGGCAGTGCGAGGTGCGCGGCATGACCGAGGACGCAGTGGCCGAGATGGTCCTCCGCGAGGTGCTGGTTTCGGCGCTCGGCATGCAGGCGCTCGACCGCTACGTGGCGGCCGCGCTGCACGAGGTCACGACGCTCACGGACCAGCTCGACGCGCACGCCCTTACGCGCATGATGAACTACGACTCCGAGCGGCTCGTATCGCAGATCCATCGCCCCAAGCCGGGCACCGACGACCAGCGAACGCTCGGCTTCAAGGGCTTGGGGCTCAAGCAGATGGCGACGTACGGTCACAAGGTGCCGGAGGGGTTCATTCTCAGCACCGAGCTCTTCCAGGCGCTGCCGGCCCTCGCGTACCGGCCGCTCTACGAAGACACCATAAACCGCGTGCGCCGGTCGGTCTCAAGGCTCGAGCGGCTCACAGGCCTGCGCCTCGGCGATCCATCTCGGGCTCTGCTCCTGTCGATCCGCTCGGGCGCCGCGGTCTCCATGCCTGGCCTCATGACGACGCTGGCCAACGTAGGCATCAACGACGACCTGGTGGAGGCGCTGGCGTCGCGGCCCGGACTGGGATGGTCGTCGTGGGATAGCTACCGCCGCTTCCTCCAGTCATGGGCGATGGCGGAAGGCGTCAACCGGAATGCCTTCGACACGATCATGGCGTCGTTCAAGGACCGTTACGGCGTCGCCCAGAAGCGCGATTTCACCGAGGGTCAGATGCGGGAGCTCGCGCTCGCCTACAAGGAGCGCGTCCAGGAGGAGGGCGTCGAGCTCGTCGATGATCCCTTTTCCCAGGTCGTCTCGTGCATCTTCAAGGTGATCGCTTCATGGGATTTCGAGCATGCCAAGCTGTACCGACGCTACCTCGGTGTGGCGGAGGAATGGGGCACGGCGGTGGTTGTACAGAGGATGGTCTTCGGCAACCTGAGCCAGCGCTCCGGCTCCGGTGTGACGTTCACGCACAACCCGTTCGAGCCGTACAGCCGGCAGGTGCGGCTCTACGGCGACTTCGCCGTATGCGCCCAGGGTGAGGACCTCGTTGGCGGGCTTGTCTTTCCGCTGCCCATCTCCGAGGCGCAGCGGCAGGGAAGCCCCACCTACGATGGCATCGAGAGCTCGCTGGAGCGCGACTACCCCGCCGTCTACCAGCGACTGCTCGCCGTCGCCAGCGAGCTCGTCTCCCAGCACGAGTACGACCCGCAGGAGATCGAATTCACCTTCGAGTCCCCTGCCGCGGACGACCTGTACATCCTGCAGAAGCGCACGGTCGTACATGAGGAGAAGAAGGACGAGGCGTACTTCGATACGACGTCGCCCGATTTCAGGCCGCCTGTGGCGCTCGGCATCGGCGTCTCGGGCAGCGCGTACTCCGGGCGCGTTGCCGTCAGCGCGGAGCAGATCGATGCGCTGCTCGCCGAAGCGCCGGACGAAGGGGTCGTTCTGCTGCGCCCAGACACCGTGCCCGAGGATATCGCCATGATCACGCGCGTGAGCGGCATCCTGACAGGGCGCGGCGGAGCCACGTCGCACGCCGCCGTCACCGCCAAGCGCCTCGGCAAGACGGCGGTCGTCGACTGTGTCGCCCTCGAGGTCAACGAGCACGAGGGCGTTGCGCGGGTGGCGGGGCATGAGCTGCGCAGAGGAGACTGGCTGTCGATCGACGGGCGCACCGGTAATATCTTTCTGGGCCGGATCCCCACGCAAGTGCAACCCCCGGCCGGCGCGCCCCGCGCTAACGTGCGGCTCAGGGCTTAGCCGCGCGATGCGACCGCGTTTGGCGCCGGCGGGTTGGCCACGGAGTGGCGCCGGCGCGACGTTGGCCCCGCCAGCGCATCTTGGGGCGGGGTTTGGTAGTCTGCGAAGGACACGATAACGGAGGAGATCAGATTATGGGTGTACGGGTTGGCGTCAACGGATTCGGCCGCATCGGCCGTCTTGTGCTTCGTGCCGCCTTCAGGCGGGGCGCCGACGTCGAGTTCGTGGGGATCAACGACCTCACCGACGTCGAGACTCTCGCGTATCTCTTCAAGTACGACTCCGTGCACGGTGTCTTCCCGGGCGAGGTGGAGGCCGACGGCGACGCCCTGGTGATCGACGGCAAGCGCGTGCGGGTCACCGGCGAGGCCGATCCGGCGCAGCTGCCCTGGAGGGAGCTGGGCGCCGACGTCGTCATCGAGTCAACCGGGCGGTTCACCGACCGCGCCGGCGCCGCGAAGCACCTCGAAGCCGGCGCCCAGAAGGTCATCATTTCGGCGCCGGCTAAGGATCCGGACGTCACACTCTGCCTGGGGGTCAACGACGACGCCTACGACCACTCGCGGCATGACATCATCTCCAACGCAAGCTGCACCACCAACTGTCTGGCGCCCATGGCGAAAGTGCTCGTCGACAACTTCGGCCTTGAGCGGGGGTTCATGACGACCATCCACGCCTACACCAACGACCAGAAGATCCTGGACTTCCCACACAAGGACAAGCGGCGCGCCCGCGCGGCGGCCGTGTCGATCATTCCGACCACGACCGGGGCGGCTCGGGCCGTTGCACTGGTGATCCCCGCCCTCGAAGGGCGCCTCGACGGCTTCGCGCTGCGCGTGCCGACGCCGGATGGGTCGGCCACCGATCTCGTCGCGGAGCTGCAGACCGAGGTCACGGCCGACGACGTCAATGCGGCGATGAAGGCCGCCGCCGAGAGCGGTCCGCTCCAGGGCATCCTCCAGTATCAGGAGGATCCGGTCGTGAGCATCGACATCGTCGGGAACAGCCACTCGTCGATCTTCGACCCTGCGTTGACCATGGCCAAGGGAACGCTGGTGAAGTGCGTCTCGTGGTACGACAACGAGTGGGGTTACTCGTGCCGTCTGGTCGATCTCGTCCAGAGGGTTCTCTAAGAGCCGCGGAGACGCGATGTCCGGCGGCTGAGATAGCCGCCGGAGCCACAAGGCCAGACTCAAGGAAGGGCTCGTCATGAAGCGTTCGCTCACCGATCACTCTCTCGCCGGCGAGAGGGTACTCGTCAGGGTCGACTTCAACGTGCCGCTCGAGGGCGAGCGAGTGGCCGACGACACACGCATCCGTGCGGCGCTGCCGACGATCAGGTATCTGCTGGAGCAGGGGTGCTCCGTGGTGCTCGCTTCGCATCTCGGGCGGCCTAAAGGAAAGGTCGTCGACGAGCTGCGCATGGCGCCGGTCGCCGCGCGGCTCGCGGAGCTCCTGGGCCGCCCGGTGGGCACCGTCCCGGACTGCGTGGGGCCGGTCGCCGAAGCGGCTGCGGCCGCGCTGGCGCCGGGGGAGGTGCTCCTCCTCGAGAACCTGCGGTTCCATGCCGAGGAGACCGCCAACGACGCCGGCTTCGCCCAGCAGCTCGCCTCGCTTGCCGACATCTTCGTCAACGACGCCTTCGGCACGGCTCACCGGGCTCATGCGTCCACTGAAGGCGTGACGCATCACCTGCCGGCGGTGGCCGGGTTCCTGATGATCCGTGAGCTCGAGATCCTCGGGCGGCTGCTGCGCGATCCCGCCAGGCCCTTCGTGGTCGTGCTCGGGGGGGTCAAGGTCTCCGACAAGATCAAGGTGATCGAGAAGATGCTGGGCCTCGCCGACAAGATCCTCATCGGCGGCGCCATGGCCAATGCGTTCCTGGCCGCGAGAGGCTGCGAGCTTGGCCTGTCCAAGGGGAGCGACCCTGATGAGGTGGCCATCGCCGCACGGGTGCTCTCCGAGGCCGGCAGCGCTCGCGGCGAGCTCATCGTTCCTTCGGACGTCGTGGTGGCGCACGAGGCTGCCGCCGGGGCGGCCGCAAGAGTGTCGCCAGTCGACGGGATCGACGCCGACGAGATGGCCCTCGACATCGGCCCCGACACGGTGGCCGCGTTCGTGCGCGAGCTTCAGGACGCCGGCACGGTCTACTGGAACGGGCCGATGGGCCTCTTCGAGGTCGACGAATTCAGCGCCGGAACCAGGGCGGTGGGCGAGGCCGTCGCCGCAAGCTCCGCCGTCACGGTCGCCGGCGGCGGAGACACGGTCGCGGCGATCCGCAGGTTCGGCCTCGAGGAGCGTCTCACGCACGTATCTACCGGTGGAGGTGCCTCAATGGAGTTCCTGGAGGGCTGCGCGCTGCCCGGTGTCGAAGCGTTGATGGAGAACGGTGCGGCATCGCCGGGCGCGGGCCGCCGCCCTCTGATGGCGGGCAACTGGAAGATGTACAAGACCCGTCCCGAGGCGGCTGCCTATCTGCGGGACTTCCTGCCGCTCGTGCGAGACGTGAAAGGGCGCGACATCGTCCTTTGCCCGTCGTTCGTCTGCCTCGAGGCCGCGCTGGAGGCGGCCTCAGGCGGCAACGTGGCAGTGGGCGCGCAGACGATGGCCGCGGCGGCGGAGGGCGCCTTCACCGGCGAGGTCTCGGCGCCCATGCTCCGTGAGCTGGGGGTGTCATACGTGATCCTGGGCCATTCGGAGCGGCGCCAGTACAACGCGGAGAACGACGAGGAACTCGCCCACAAGGTGCGAGCGGCCCTCGACCTCGGCTTGCGGCCAATCCTCTGCTGTGGTGAGACGCTCGACGAGCGTGAGGCGGGCAGCACGGAGGACAAGATCGCTCGCCAGGTGGCCGCCGGCCTCGCCGAGACCCAGGCGGCTGAGCTGGCCTCCGTCGCGGTCGCCTACGAGCCGATCTGGGCGATCGGCACCGGCCGGACGGCCACGCCCGAGATCGCCCAGGCGGCGGTGGGCTTCATCCGTGTCCGTCTGCGGGAAGCCTTCGGCGAGGCGGCGGACGTGGTGAGGATCCTGTACGGCGGCAGCGTGAACGACGCCAACATCGACGTCCTCATGGCGCAGCCTGACATCGACGGCGTTCTCGTGGGCGGAGCGAGCCTCGACGCCGCGAAGTTCGCGCGCATCGCCGCGTTTCAGGAGCCTGCGTGACCGACGCCGTCGCCGGAAACCCGGTCGCCGATGAGGGCGACGCCGCCCTCTCGCCGACCGGGCGAGTGCATCGCCCCGTGGTCCTGGTGGTGCTCGACGGCTGGGGCGTCGCGCCGCCGGGCCCGGGCAACGCCGTCAGCCTCGCTCATACCCCCGTCTACGACGACCTTGTCGCCCGCTGGCCGTACGGCACGCTCGACGCATGTGGTCCGTCTGTGGGGTTGCCGCCGGGCCAGATGGGCAACTCGGAGGTCGGGCATATCAACATCGGGGCAGGTCGAGTCGTCGCCCAGGATATCGTGCGCATCAGCGACGCGATCGCCGACGGCTCCTTCTTCGCGAATCGGGTTCTTACGCAGCTCTGTGCGAAGGTAGCCGGCCGCGGGAGCACGCTGCATCTGATGGGCCTCGTCTCCGACGGCGGCGTGCACAGCGACCTCGGCCATCTGGTGGCCTGTCTCGAGCTGGCGTCGCGGCGGGGCGTGACCGACGTGGCGGTGCACGCCTTCCTGGACGGGCGGGACACGCTGCCCAGGTCGGCCCGGAAGTACCTCGCCGCGTTGCAGGCGGCGATGGACCGGTTTGGCGTGGGCCGGTTCGGCGTGGTCTGCGGTCGTCATTACGCCATGGATCGCGACACCCGGTGGGAGCGCGTTAAGCTCGCGTACGACGCGATGGTTTACGGCGACGGCTTCTTTGCCGTCGACGCGGCCGCGGCGGTCGACGCGGCGGACCGGCGCGGAGAGACCGACGAGTTCGTGCGCCCTACCGTGATCGCTCCCGAGCGCGACTCGCGGGTACGTGACGGCGACGGCTGCCTGTTCTTCAACTTCCGGGCGGATCGCGCCCGCGAGCTCACCCGCGCCTTCGTCGAGCCCGGGTTCGCCGCCTTCGATCGCGGTCCACACCCGCCTGCCGTTGACTTCGTCACGATGACCGAGTACGATCGCGCGCTCTCGTTGCCGGTGGCGTTCCCACCCGAGCAGCCGCCTCATGTGCTGGCGGAGGTCCTCTCCCGGCACGGCCTGCGGCAGCTCCACATCGCCGAGACCGAGAAGTACGCGCACGTCACGTACTTCTTCAACGGCGGCGCGGAGTCCGAAGTGGCAGGGGAACGTCGCATCCTCGTGCCCAGCCGGCGAGATGCGCCCACCTATGACCTTGTGCCCGAGATGAGCGCCCGCGCGGTCGCCGACGAGCTGATCGAGGCTCTCGCCGCTGACACGTACGCATTCGTCGTCGTCAACTTCGCGAACGCCGACATGGTCGGGCACAGCGGAGTTCTGTCGGCGGCGGTCGCGGCCGTAGAGACCGTCGACGAGTGCCTCGGCCGTGTGATCGAGGCGACGATGGAAGGAGCCGGTGGCATCTGCCTCGTCACCGCCGATCACGGCAATGCCGACTGCATGCTCGAATCCGACCTCAACCCATGCACTGCGCACAGCACCAACCCGGTGCCCTTCATTGCCACCGTGCCGGGCGTGCGGGTCAGGCCGGGCGGGAGGCTGTGCGACATCGCTCCGACGGCTCTCGCCCTCCTCGGCATCCCGAAGCCGCCGGAGATGACCGGTGTGAGCCTCCTCGATCCCGTCGGCGACGGGTGAGGCGGAGGCGGCATGTTGTGACGCGGGGGGAGTAGGTGTCACAATGAGGAGACACAGTCTGAACATCATCTCTGGAGGAGAGCACCTTTGCTGACCGGAATCCTCGTCGTCGTCTTCCTGATCGAGTGCGTCCTGCTCATCGGGCTCATACTTCTTCACTCCGGCAAGGATGCTGGTATGGCCAGCATTACGGGGTTCTCATTCGCCTCGTCGGCGAGCGTGATGGAGCGCAATCTGACGCGCTACACCATCGTCGCGGGCATCGCTTGGTTCCTCACCGCCTTCCTGCTGGTCTGGCGGTTGGGCTGACTGGGTGCGGCCGATGGGCCGCCCCGGGGCCGAAATAATCGGGGGGCGGCTGCACGGCCGTGAAGCGGCCGTGAGCGGAGGCGTTGCCCCCGACTTCGGGGGCGCTGCCGCGGTCACGGTGTGAGCCGGCGGAGCGCCGCGGACAGGTCATCGACTGCGTGAGGAGGTCACGGTGAATTACCTGCGCGCAAGGCGGTGGGTGGTCGTTGCGCTCGCCGCAGCTCTGGTCGCCGCCGGTTTCGTGCTTGCCGCTTGCGGCGATTCGGAGCCTGCTGCCAGCCCTAGTGCGGCCAGCACGCCCAAGGCCGGCGGCACCTACAACTTCGTGCTCGGCTCGGATCCGGTGGCGATCGACCCCACTCTCGCGTACGAGACCGAGGGCATGCAGGTGGTTCACCAGGTGTTCGAGGGTCTCGTTAAGGCCGAGGTTGACGAACAGGGCAACGTGAGGGCTGTCCCGAACATCGCCGAGAGCTGGGAGACCCCCGACAACAAGACCTGGACCTTCCACCTCAGGAAGGGCGTCACGTTCGCTCCGCCGGTCAATCGTGAGGTGACGGCGCAGGACTTCGTCGACACCTGGAACTTCGTCACCGACGAGAAGAACGCTTCGAACTTCTCGTACATTCTGGCCGTCGTCGAGGGGTGCTCCGACAGCGGATACGCCGAGAATGCCAAGAAGGGCCTGACCGGTATCAGCGCGCCCGACGACTACACCTTCGTGGTCAAGCTCAAGCAGCCGTTCGCGGAGTTCACCTCATTGCTGCTGCCGGCGGTCACCGGCGTGCAGCCCGTCGACTACGTGAAGAAGGTCGGTTACAAGGCCTTCCATGAGAAGCCGGTCGGCACGGGGCCGTACATGGTCACCAAGTGGCAGCACAAGGCATACATCGACCTCGCCAAAAACCCGAACTACTGGAACAAGGACGCTGCCGGGTACGTTGACACGATCCACATGCCGATCATCACCTCGTCGCAGACCGCGTGGCTGCAGTTCCAGAAGGGCGACGTTGACTACACGTCCGTGCCGCCGGGCCAGATCAGGTCGGCGCTCGGTCATCCCAAGGTCACCTCGGGCGAATGGACGGCGAAGGGCTGGAGGTACATCTCCAACGACTACTTCATCTTTAACATGAACGACGGAGTCGTCGGCGGCGACCAGGGTCTGGAGCTGCGCAAGGCGTTGTACATGGCAGCCGATGCCCAGAGCATTGTGAACATCGTGCACGAGGGTCAGGCCACAGTGGCCTCGAGCTTTACGCCTCCCGGCCTGCCCGGCTGGGCGCCCGACCTCAACACCTACAAGACGAACGATCCCGAGGGCGCCAAGGCGATCCTTGCGAACCTGACGGTGCCGGCGCTCAGCTACTGGTACAACACAGACGAGTCCAACCAGAAGACCGCTGAAGTCCTGCAGGCCGGCTGGAAGGACGTCGGCGTCACCGTGAAGCTCTCCCAGTTCGAGTGGGCCACGTTCCTCGACAAGACTGCGAAGGGCCAGGGCCAGATCTACCGCTCCGGCTGGCTGGCCGACTACCCCTCGCTCGACAACTTCCTCTACCCGTTGTTCGAGTCACATCAGCCGGGGCAGATCAACAACGGCTTCTACAAGAACCCCGAGTTCGACGCGCTGATTCAGCAAGCGCGGGGCACTACCGATGCCGCGCAGCGCTACGACCTCTATCACCAGGCGGAGAGGCTGATGCTGGCCGACGTCGCGGCCGTGCCGCTGGACTACCCGTTGGCCTTCCGCGTCACCAACAACCGCATCGGCGGCTTTGTCTACGATCCGCTGGGCTTCGTCGACATGTGGAAGCTCTGGGTGAAGTGATCCCCTGAAGCGCGCCAGCGCCCCGCGGGGCGCTGCACGGCGAATCTGTGGACGGCGGCCCGCCGCTCGTAGAGTGGCGGGCCGCCGTGCGTCTGCGGCGTGGAAGCGCCGACGCTCGCGCTGTCCGGCCTCGCCGCCTGGGGTACACTGGCGCCATGGTCTCGTACATCATCCGGCGGCTGCTCCAGATGGTGCTCGTCCTCCTCGGCGTGACGGTGATCACGTTCGCCATCCTTTTCATGATCCCGGGCGACCCCGCGGTGCTGCTGGCGAACAAGAACGCTACGCCGGAGAAGATCGCCGAGGTGCGCGCCCGGCTCGGGCTTGACGAGCCGGTGCCGGTCCAGTACATCAAGTATGTCGGCAGGCTGGCGACCGGCGATCTCGGCGAGTCGTATTATCTCCAGCAGCCCGTCACCGACCTGATCAGGCTGAACGCGCCGTACACTATTCAGCTCGCCGTCGCTGCGGTGATCATCGAGCTGATCGGCATTCCGCTCGGCATCTACTCGGCGTTGCGCCAGTACGGCTTCTGGGATACGGCGCTCACCACCGTCGCTCTGGTCATCTGGGGCATCCCGGTCTTCGTGCTGGGCCTCTTCCTGCAGTGGTTCATCGGGCTCAAGCTGGGGCTTCTGCCCCTGGTCGGCGCCGGAGACAACGTGCTCGGCGTCATTCCTGCGTCGTGGGAAAGCGTGGCCACGCTCATCCTGCCGGCGTTTACGCTCGGCATCGTGGAGATCGCCTACATCTCATACATGCAGCGGGCCTCGATGCTCGAAGTGATCCGCGCCGACTACGTGCGCACCGCCCGCGCCAAGGGCCTTTCGGAGCGTCGGGTTGTCGCCGGGCATGCGTTCAAGAACGCAGTCATCCCGGTAATGACGATCGCCGGCATCGACCTCGGCGCGCTCATGGGCGGCGCGATCCTCACCGAAATCGTATTCTCCCGTCCCGGCATCGGCCTGATGATCTACCAGGCGATCGGCGCCCGCGATATTCCGGTCGTCGCCGGCGGCGTCCTTTTTGCCACGATCGTCTACGTCTTCGCCAACCTGCTCGTCGACCTCGGCTACGCCCTGGTCGACCCGCGCATCCGGCTGGAGGGGTGAGTGGGCCTCTCCAGCCCCGACAGCAGTCGCGAGCCTGCCGCCGCCGGCGGCACGGTCGGTGGGGGAAAGGCTGTGGACGAGCAGGCCGTCGCGGCCAGGCCTCCCGGCCCGTGGGCCGACACCTGGCGGCGCCTCAGGCGCAACAGGCTGGCGCTCGTCGGCTTGGGGATCATCGTGATCTTCGTAATCGTCGGGAGCATCGAGGCCATCGCGCACATGGCCGGCGGGTACGTGGCTCCGTATGACCCCGTCAAGACCGACTACGCCCTCTCGCCCCAGGGGCTCGGCGCGCCGCCTTCCTGGGCGCATCCGTTCGGCACCGACTACCTCGGGCGCGACGTGCTCTCGCGGGTTCTGGTTGCGACGCGCATCTCCATGCTGGTCGGCGTCATCGCTGTCGCCATCGCGCTCAGCATCGGTCTCGTCCTCGGTCCCATATCGGGCTACTACGGGGGATGGGTCGACGCCGTCATCATGCGCGCCGCCGACGTCTTCTTCGCGTTCCCCTTCATCCTCTTCGTGCTGCTTCTGCTCACGGTGCTGCCGCCGGGGTTCGGCAGCGTGTTCATCGCCATCGGCATCCTGAGCTGGGCGACGTACGCGCGCCTCATCCGCGGCTCGGTGCTGAGCGTCAAGGCGATGGAGTACATCGAGGCCGCCCGCGCGCAGGGCGCCAGCGACCTGCGCATCATCTATCGCCATGTGGTGCCCAACACCATGGCGCCGATCTACGTGGCGATCGCCATGGGCATCGGCGGCGCGATCACCACGGAGGCGGCGCTGGCCTTCCTCGGGCTGGGCGTGCAGCCGCCCGAGGCCTCGTGGGGCAGGATGATCGCCGACAACCTCACCTATCTCGCCGCCGGCAGCTGGTGGATGCTGACGTTTCCCAGCTTCTTCCTGGTGGTCACGGTCTTCGGCTTCATCTCGTTCGGCAACGGGCTGCGCGACGCCACCGACCCGAAGCTCAAGGAGTAGGCATGGCCGCGCATCTGCTCGAGGTCACGGATCTCTCGACCCACTTCTTCACGCACGCCGGTGTGGTCAAGGCCGTCAACGGCGTGAGCTTCACCCTGGATCGCGGGGAGACGCTCGGCATCGTCGGCGAGTCCGGCTCGGGGAAGACGGTGGCGGCGCTCTCGCTGATGCGCCTCGTCCCCGATCCCCCGGGGAAGATCGTCGGAGGCTCGCTCATGCTCGGCGGGCGCGACCTGCGCGCGATGAGCGACGCCGAGATGCGGCGCGTGCGCGGCAACGACATCGCCATGATCTTCCAGGACCCCATGACCAGCCTGAACCCCGTGGTCAAGGTCGGGAAGCAGATCGCCGAGGCGATCATGCTGCACCAGGACAAGCCGAAGAGCGAGGCCTGGGCGATGACCGTCGACCTTCTGACCCGTGTGGGCATCGCGGATGCTCCCCGGCGCGTCGCCCAGTACCCCTTCGAGCTCTCGGGCGGCATGCGCCAGCGGGCGCTGATCGCCATGGCGATCAGCTGCAACCCCGACGTTCTGATCGCCGACGAGCCCACGACGGCGCTCGACGTGACGATTCAAGCTCAGATCATCGACGTCGTCGCCGAGATGCAGGCCATCTACAGGAGCGGCGTCATCATCATCACGCACGACCTCGGTGTGGTCGCCGCGATGGCCGACAAGGTGATGGTCATGTACGGGGGCCGAACCGTCGAATACGCAGGCGTTGACGAGATCTTCTCCAACCCGCAGCACCCGTACACATGGGGGCTGCTCGGCTCGCTGCCCCGCCTCGACCAGGTCGAGAAGGCCCGCCTGACGCCGATCAGGGGGCAGCCGCCCGATCTCCTCCTGCTGCCCTCGGGATGCCCTTTCAGCGGCCGTTGCGCACACGAGCGGCCGGAGTGCCGCGACATGTGGCCGGCGCACGAGGCTGTGGGCGCTGACCACGGCGTGTACTGCCACATCCCGGCGCCAGAGCGCCAGGAGATCCGCGCGTCGCTGCCGTACTTCAGGGGCGTAGTCGCGTGAGCCTGCTGGAGGTTCGCAACCTCAAGAAGCATTTCCCGATCAGGACCGGCCTCCTGAAGCGCACGACCGGGTACGTGTACGCGGTCGACGACGTCTCGTTCACGATCGAGAAGGGCGAGACGCTCGGTCTGGTGGGGGAGAGCGGCTGCGGCAAGTCCACCACGGGCAGGTCGGTGTTACGGCTCCTCGAGCCGACGGCCGGGCGCGTCGTCTTCGAGGGGCAGGACGTCACCACGGCCTCCCGCGCCCAACTCCAGCGCCTGCGCCGCGATATGCAGATCATCTTCCAGGATCCCTACGCCTCACTGAATCCGCGCATGCGCGTGCGCTCGATCATCGGCGAGCCGCTCGCGATCCACCGCGTCGGCACTGCGGCCGAGCGCAGGAGGCGCGTCTTCGAGCTTCTCGAGACGGTCGGGCTCAGCGTCGAGCACGCGGAGCGGTACCCTCACGAGTTCTCCGGCGGGCAGCGCCAGCGCATCGGCATCGCCCGGGCGCTCGCCCTCAATCCCAAGCTCATCGTCTGCGACGAGCCCGTGAGCGCGCTGGACGTCTCGATCCGCGCCCAGGTCATCAATCTGCTCGAGGATCTACAGCGTCAGTTCGATCTTACCTATCTGGTGATCGCCCACGATCTCTCGGTCGTGAAGCACGTCTCCGATCGCGTCGCCGTGATGTACCTCGGCAGGATCGTCGAGATCGCCGACAGCGTGAGCCTTTACGACTGCCCGCAGCATCCGTACACCGAGGCGCTCCTCTCGGCGGTGCCGATCCCCGACCCGCGGACCGAACGCGCCAGGCGTCGCATCGTCCTCAGGGGCGATGTGCCCAGTCCGGCAGATCCTCCTGAGGGCTGCGTCTTCCACCCGCGCTGCCCGCGCGCCCGCGAGATCTGCGCCACGGCGATGCCGGCCCTGGCGGGCACGGGCGGCGATGCCGGAGCACGGCACGAGGTGGCCTGCTTCTTCCCGGCGCGGTTCAGCGGCGGGCAGCGTGCCGTCGCCGACCAGCCGTTTCTCGCCGGGCCGCCGGAGGGGCCGACTTGACGCCGCAGGCGTCGCTGCGCGGCATGGCCGCTGCGAGGGCCCGCTGGGGCTCCATTGCGGCAGGGTGGCAGGCACGGTTCGCGGCTGTGGCGCTGCTCGCCGTTCTGGCCGCCGTCCTCTGCGCCTGCGGCGGGCAGCCGGGCGCTTCGGGCTCTCCTGCGCCGGGAGGCTCCGTGGTCCTCTCGGTCAACGGGGAGCCGGTCACGCCGGCCGACATCGACGCGGTGCGCGCCGAGGCGCGGCTGGCAGGCGAGGACGACGCGGAGAAGCGGGCCCGCAACGAAGCCGTGCGCCGCGTCCTCCTGCGGGCCGAGGCGCGTCGTCTGGGGGTGAAGGTGGACGAAAGCGCGGTGGCCGCCCGCATCTCACGTCTCGAGGAGCACGCCGGGGGCTCTCAAATCTTCAACGCCACCCTCGAGCGCGCCGCGATGAGCCGCCAGCAGCTCGCCGCCGCCGTCTCGCATGCGCTGCTCGCGGACTCTCTGGGCGCCGCCAAGTTCGCGGTGAGCAGAGCCACGGAGGCGGAGGTGCGAGCCTTCTACCGGCGGAATCGCGACGTTCTCTTCACCACCGCTGCCGCCGTGCGCATCGGCAAGGTGACGCTTCCCACACGCTCGCTTGCGGAGCGCGTCGCCCGGCGCCTGCGCCGCGGCGAAGCGTTCGCCGATGTGGCGCGCCGGTTCTCGATGGATCCCGCCGCCAAGGAGAGTGGCGGGATGCTCGGGTGGATCTCGGTGCACACGCTCCCCATCGAGGTGCGTCAGGCGCTGGCCGAGGTTCCACGAGGCGGCGTCAGCGATCCGGTCCGGTCCTCCGGCAAGTGGCAGGTGTTCGGGGTGTTCGCGCGGCGGGCGGCGCGGGTGAAAGCCTTCGCAGCGGTCGCAAAGGAGATCGAGAAGGAGCTCACGCGCCGCCGTCGGGCGGCGGCGCTCACCCGTTGGGCCCGGCGTGCCGCCGCCGCGGCGACCGTCGTGACTGCCCAATAACGGTCACCGTCGCAGGCGGCTCCTCGCCGTCTCATCCGCATCGGAGGGAGACTGTTCCTTGGCGCCCCTCCTCGCCTCGTATCGAACCGTCGTACGTTGCTATACTGCAAGGTGAACCCCGTTGCGGAGGCTTCGTGCGCAGAGCCTTGACAGTTCTCACAGTCGTCGCCGTCGTCGTGCTCATTGCCGGCGTCGTCAATCGCGATGCGACGGTCGATCTCTCCTATATCGCCGGTACCCAGGCGGGCGTGTCCCTGCTCTGGGTGGGCGCGGGGGCGGCGGCGCTCGTTCTCGTGGCTGGGCTGATCGCTGCGCTGCTGGCGAGAGCCTCGGCGGCGCGGGATCAAGGCAGGCTCGAGGCCGAGCTCGAGGAGATCTACCGGCGTCTTCGCGCGGCAGAGGCGCGCTTGCCGCAGTCGCCGGAGGCGGCGGTCACGACGGTCATGGAGGCGCAGGCGGCGCCGACGGCGGTCACGGAGACGCCCGGTGCCGATGCGCCTACTGTCGTGATGGGCTCGGCGACCGGGACGTCCGTGACGGCAGTCGGGGGCGCCGCAGCGGACGTCGAGCCCCCCGAGCCGCCCGCGCCGGCGACCGCTGCGGGAATTGAGCCCCGCGAAAGCCTCGCCGAGCCAGGCGCAGAGTCGCAGGACGTCTGAGCGCCCGGGCGGCGCGCGGGGGCGGTCCGTCCGCCGCGCGGGGTACGGTTCCAGGGTGATGACGACGTGATCGACAACGGTTCCTGGCGCATTCCGGAGGTCGCGTACGCGACGGTGCGTCGGCTCGCCGACGAGCTCGGCGTGAGCGAGGTTCTGGCCCAGGTGCTGGCGCGCCGTGGCCTGGGCGATCCGGCTGCGGCGGCGGCTTTCCTTCACCCCGTCTCCCGCGTGCACAATCCGTATCTCCTGGACGGAGTGCGGGAGGCGCGCCGTCGCATCGACCGCGCGCTGCAGCGCAGGGAGGCGATCGCCGTCTACGGCGACTACGACGCCGACGGCATCACGGCCACGTTCCTCATGGCCCGTATCCTCGAGGATCTGGGGGCCGACGTCCGCCGGCGGCTGCCCAACCGCTTCGCCGATGGCTACGGCGTCTCCGCGGCGGCCGTACGTGAGCTGGCGGAGGCCGGAGTCCGGCTCCTCATCACCGTGGACTGCGGAATCAACGCGCGCACCGAGGTCGCTCTCGCCCAGGAGCTCGGCATGGACGTCATCGTCACCGACCATCATGAGATTGAGGGCGAGCCGCCGGCGTGCATCGTGATCTCCCCCAAGCTGGGCTCATACCCGTGCTCCGACCTCGCCGGCGTCGGGGTCGCCTTCAAGCTGGCGCACGCTTTGCTCTCCGAGCCGGAGGAGGATCTCGTCGAGATCCCCCTGGCTCTGCGCGCGTACACCGATGTCGTCGCGGTCGGGACGATCGCCGATGTCGTTCCGCTTGCCGGCGAGAACCGGGTGCTCGCCCGCGTCGGTCTGGGTCGCCTGCGCAGCGCGCCTCGGCCGGGTCTGGCGACGCTGCTCGAGGTGGCGGGCGGCAGGCCGGGCGTCGTCGACGCGGGCACCGTCGGCTTTCGGCTGGCTCCCCGTCTCAACGCCGCCGGTCGGCTGGAAGACGCTACGCAGGCCCTGGAGCTGCTCGGCTGCGAGGATCGCGACGCGGCGCTGCCGGTCGCGCTGCGACTCGACGAACTCAACCGCGAGCGGCAGGCTATTGAGGCGGCTATGCTCGCTGAGGCCTGCGCGCTGGTGCCGGAACCGCTGCCGCCGGCGCTGGTGCTCTCCTCTCCGGCGTGGCACGAAGGTGTCATCGGCATCGTCGCGTCACGTGTTGCCGAGCGCTTCAACCGCCCGGTGATCCTCCTCAGCGAGGGCGACGAGGAGGCCAGGGGCTCCGGACGCGGCATCCTCGGGTTCGACCTGCTGGGGGCGGTCGAGCGGAGCGCCGCTCACCTGCTTACCTACGGCGGGCATCGCGCCGCTTGCGGGCTGCGGCTGCGGCGCGAGCACATCGGCGCCTTTCGCGAGCAGTTCACGGCCGCGGCCGCCGCTGCGCTGAGCGCCGACGACCTCATGCGCGCCCTGAGCGTCGACGCCGTCGTCGGCTGTGACGAGCTCACGCTCGAGCTGGCCGACGAGCTCGAGCTGCTCGCGCCTCACGGCCTCGGCAATCGCCGCGTCACTCTGCTCGTGCACGGCGCCGAGGTCGTCGCACCGCGGCTCACACGCAACAAGAAGCACATGCAGTACCGCATCCGCCGCGACGGCTTCTCCTGCCGCGCCATTCATTTCAACTTCGGCCAGTTACGGGAGGTCGACGGCCCAGGCCGCTACGACGTGCCGGTGACCTTGTCGAAGAACGAGTACAACGGCTGTGTCAGCGCCCAGGTGGCGGTTAAGACGCTCTTCCCGCTGGCCGAGCCCGCCGTGGACCTGTGTCCTGCGTCCTGCTCCACGGCCTGTGCGGATCGCCTGCGCGGGGACGCCGTCTGGGAGGAGCTGCTGCAGTTCCGGCTGGAGCCGACGGCAGGCGTCGAGGAGCGTCTGGAGCGCGCGCGGCGTGAGGGGCGAGTTCGCGATCGCCGCGGGCGTACGGCCACGGCGACGATCACCTCGCTGGCGGCCGGCGGTGAGCGCGTTCTCGTGCTGGTCGCCGACGTGGCCCGGCGCCGCCCTCTGCTCAGCCGCGGCGCACTCTCGCCGCACATGGGCCGTACCGCCATGTACCTGCAGGCGGCATGCGTGGGGCGTCTGGGCGTCGCCGCGGAGTCGGACATCGTCATGACGAGCTACGATGTGGTAGCCGCGCGGCCGGAGGTGGCCGCGGGCTTCACTCATATGGTGCTCTTCGACCCGCCGTCGAGCCGCGCCGCCCTGGCGCTCGTGGCCAGCGCCGCGCCGGAGGCGTGGCTGCACGCCGCCTGGGGCTCCGCCGAGGCGGCGTTTGCGGCGCAGGTCGGCGCCGGCGAGCTCGACCTCTACGCGACGCTGCGGCGTGTCTGGCGCTGCCTCGCGGCCGCGCCCGGCGAGTTCAACGACGATCTCGCCGGGCGGCTCCTCGACGACGGCGACGGTTTGCGGTCGGTGAGCGCGGCCGGCGCCGCGCTCTGGGCGCTCCGCGAGGCCGGCCTTCTGGTCGTGGACCAGGCCGATCGCTATCATCTTGAGCGCCCGGAGAGTAAGGTCGATATCACTACCACCGAGGCGTATGGAGCATGGCACAGACTGTTTCAGAGACGCGATCTGCTGAAGATCTGCCTGACGGCAAGGCTCTGACGCAGGTACCGGAGAAGCACCGGCCGCTGCTCGACGCCCTCTTCGCCGCGCTCGACCGCTACAACCCCGAGGCCGAGAGGGATCTCATCACTCGTGCCTTCACGGCAGCGTCGCTGTTGCACGAGCATCAGCTCCGCAAGAGCGGTGAGGCCTACATCCATCACCCGCTGGGCACCGCTCTCAACGCCGCCGAGCTCAAGCTCGACTCCGTCACCATCGCCGCGGCCCTGCTGCACGACGTCGTCGAGGATACGGGGGCGCCGCTGTCGTGGGTCGAGGAGCAGTTCGGCGCCGAGATCGCCATGCTGGTCGACGGCGTCACCAAGCTCACCAAGCTGCACTTCACCTCCCAGGAGGAGCAGCAGGCCGAGACGTACCGCAAGATGATCCTGGCCATGGCCACCGACATCCGCGTGATCCTCGTCAAACTTTGCGACCGTCTGCACAACATGCATACGCTGTGCTATCTCAATAAGCAGAAGCAGATCCAGAAGGCCAAAGAGACGCTCGAGATCTACGCGCCACTCGCGCACCGCCTCGGTATCCACAACATCAAGTGGCAGCTCGAGGACCTCTCCTTCTCCTCGCTCCATCCGCGACGCTACAAGGAGATTCAGGATTGGGTCGCCCAGCGCCGCGACGACCGCGAGGCGTTCGTCGAGGAGGCCGAGGGTCATCTTCGCGCCGCACTCGACAAGGCCGGCATCAGCGGCGAGATCAGCGGCCGGGCAAAGCACTTCTACTCGATCTACCTCAAGATGAGCCGCGGCGGCAAGGAGTTCAACGAGATCTTCGACCTCACCGGCCTGCGCGTGCTGGTTGACTCGGTCAAGGACTGCTACGGTGCGATGGGCATCATCCACGCCGCCTGGAAGCCCATCCCAGGGCGTTTCAAGGATTACATCGCCATGCCCAAGGTCAACCTGTACCAGTCGCTGCACACGACGGTCATCGGGCCCGGCGGCAAGCCTCTCGAGATCCAGATCCGCACCTTCGACATGCACCAGACTGCCGAGTACGGCGTAGCCGCCCACTGGCTGTATAAGGAGAAGGGCGAGCGCGACCCGAGCAAGATCGCCTGGGTGCGGCAGATGCTGGAATGGCAGTCCGAGACGGGCGACGCCCGTGATTTCATGGACACGCTGCGTGTCGACCTCTTCGAGGACGAGGTCTTTGTCTTCACGCCCAAGGGCGACGTCAAGAGCCTCGCCGCCGGAAGCACGCCGATCGACTTCGCTTTCGCCGTGCACACCGACGTCGGCAGCCACACCGTCGGCGCCAAGGTCAACGGGCGTATCGTGCCCCTGCACACCAGGCTCAACTCCGGCGACATCGTGGAGGTTATTACCAGCAAGTCCAGCCAGGGCCCTTCGCGAGACTGGCTCGACATCGTCGTCACGACGCGCGCCCGCCAGAAGATTCGCCAGCACTTCCGCCGCGAGCAGCGCGAGGACAGCGAGCGCTCGGGCCGCGACCTCCTTCTGGATTACCTGCGGCGCGAAGGACTGCCCGCACAGAAGCTCCTCTCCTCCAAGGCGTTCACCCGGATCTGCAAGGAGATCGGCTACTCGCGTCCCGAGGATCTCTTCGTCACCATTGGGTCCGGGCGACTGCCGGTCAAGGTTGTGGCAAAAAAGGTGCTGCACGCGTCGGGCGCAACGAAAGAAGCCGAGCCGGCCGAGGTGGCGCCGCCTCGGCCCGGCTCCGAGCCCGAGGTTCCGCAGGCGCTCTCGGGGGAGTTCGGCATCACCGTCGAGGGCATGAGCGACATCATGGTGCGCCTGGCCAAGTGCTGTAAGCCCATACCGGGCGACGACATCGTGGGCTATATCTCACTGGGCGAAGGCATCACCATCCACCGAGAAGACTGCAAGAACGCGCAGGCCCTCATGAAGAACCCGGAGCGTTTCACCAAGGTCGCGTGGCAGGGCCTCGGCGACCTGTCGTTTCACGTCGACATCATGGTGGAAGCGCTCGACCGCAACCATCTCCTGGAGGACGTCGCCCGGACTCTGTCGGATTCGGGCGCCAACATCGTCGGCGGCATCGTGCAGACGCTGCCCGACGGGGTGGTGCGCGACCGTTTCACGCTGCGGGTCGCCGACGTGCGCCAGCTCGACAACATCCTCGCCAACATCCGCGGCATCAACACGGTCTACGAGGCCTACCGCGTCGTCGGCAGCTGAGCCGGGCCCGCCGCCGGAGGTCGACCGTTCTCGCCGCCGTCTGATACGCTCTCGCGCGTCACGCGAGACCCCCGAGGATCCATGCCCGAGTCGTTCGAGATCACCGCGCTTCCGCTCGGCCTGCTGCAGGCCAACTGCTTCATCGTGGCGCGCGGCGAGAACGCCCTCGTGATCGATCCCGGGGGCGGTGCGGACACGGTCGCCGCGGCGCTTGCGGAGCGCGGAGCCACGCCCTGCGCCATCCTCCTCACCCACGGCCACTTCGACCACTGCGGCGGCGTTACGCAGCTGGTCGAGCGCTTCGCCGCGCCCGTCTACGTCGGCGCTCTCGATGCCGGCTCGGGCGGGGGCGCGGGGGCCGACGGGTCGGTCTTCGACGCCGCCGCCATGGGCGGCGCCGTGCAGCTGCGCGACGAGCAGGTTCTCAAGTTGCCGATCGAGGTCACGGCCATCCCCACGCCGGGCCACTCGCCAGGCTCCTTCACGTTCGCGCTCGGCGAGTCCGACCTCTTCGTCGGCGATCTTCTGTTCCGCGGCAGCATCGGGCGCACCGACCTGCCGGGCGGCAACACCGCCGATCTGCTCAACTCCATTGCAGGCCTGGTGCGCCGCTATCCGGCGGAAGCGGTGGTGCACTCGGGCCATGGGCCCAGCACGTCGCTCGGTCGGGAGCTGGCGCTCAACCCGTTCCTCTCGCCGCTTCGCGGCGATCCCGGGCACCGCTGGTGAGCGCGATCAAGGCCCCCAAGGGGACATACGATCTCCTGCCCGACGACGCCGCGCGGCGCGCTCACGTGGTTGCCACAGCTGCGCGCCTGTTCGCTGCCTACGGCTATCGTCGCGTCGTAACCCCCGAGTTCGAGGAGACCGGCCTCTTTGCGCGCGGCGTGGGGGAGGCCACCGACATCGTGCGCAAGGAGATGTACACGTTCCTCGACAAGGGCGAACGCTCCCTGACGCTGCGTCCCGAGGGTACGGCGCCGGTCTGCCGCGCCTATGTGGAGCACGGCCTGCACACGTGGCCCCAACCAGTGAAGCTCTGGTACTACGCGCCCATGTTTCGCTACGAGCGCCCCCAGGCGGGCCGCTTCCGTCAGCACTACCAGCTCGGCGTCGAGGCGATCGGCTCCTCACGGCCGGAGGTCGACGCCGAGGTCATCGCCCTGCTGGGCGCCCTCTTCGAGGCGCTCGAGGTGGCCGACGTGCGTCTCAAGATGAACAGCATGGGGGATGCCGCCTGCCGGCCCGCCTACGTCGAGCGGCTGCGCGGCTTCTTGCGCGGCCGCCGGGAGGAGCTCTGCGGCGACTGTCGCGAACGTCTCGAGCTCAACCCGCTGCGTAGTTTCGACTGCAAGGTCGCGAGCTGCCGGGCGGTGCTCGACGAGGCCCCTCGCATCGCCGACCATCTCTGCGACGACTGCCGCAGCCACTTCGAGCAGGTGCTCGAGCTCGTGAGCCTCGCCGGCCTGCGCCCGGAGCTCGACTTCCGGCTCGTCCGCGGCCTCGACTACTATACGAGAACCACCTTCGAGTTCAGCTCGGACGTCCTCGGCGCCCAGAGTGGTGTCGGCGGCGGCGGCCGCTACGACGGCCTTATCGAGCAGATCGGCGGCCCGGCAACCCCGGGCGTCGGGTGGGGCGCCGGGCTCGAACGCATGGCCCTTTCCATGCGCACCCTGCCCTTGCCGGCGCCTGGCCCGGACGCCTTTGTCGTCAGCTTCGCCGACGATGCCCGGGCGTCCGCCTTCGCGCTTGCGCAGCAGCTGCGCGGAGCCGGTTTCACCACGGAGCTCGACCTCGCGGGCCGCAGCCCCAAAGGCCAGCTCAAGCAGGCCGGGCGCAGTCGCGCCCGCTACGCCGTGCTCGTCGGCCTCGACGAGCTCGCCACAGGCTTCGTCCGGCTGCGCTCCATGGACGGCGGCGGCGAGGAAGATGTGCTCGCCGCCGCTCTGCCCGCACGTCTCGCTGCCCTACACGAGGAGTGACCTGATGTATCGCGACGCCTATCCCGGCGATCTGCGCAGCTCGGATGTCGGCCGGAGAGTCCGTCTCGCCGGCTGGGTCGCCCGCCGCCGGGACCACGGCAATCTCATCTTCGTCGATCTGCGCGACCGCAGCGGCATCGTCCAGCTCGTGGTCGACCCGTCGTTCGCGCCCGACGCTCATGCGGTGGCCGAGCACGTGCGCTCCGAGTACGTGCTCGGCGTGCGCGGTGAGGTGGTGGCGCGTAGCCCAGAGACGGTCAACGACCACCTGCCGAGCGGCGCCATCGAGGTGCGTGTCTCAGCCATCGAGATCCTCAATGTCGCCCGGACGCCGCCCTTCGAGATCGAGTCCGCCGAAGACGTCGACGTCGACGAGACGCTGCGCCTCAAGTACCGCTATCTCGACCTGCGGCGGTCGGCCATGCTCGCCAACCTGGAGCTGCGTCACCGCGCCGCCCAGGCGGCGCGCGCCTTCCTCAACGACCAGGGGTTTCTCGAGGTCGAGACGCCGTATCTCACGAAGTCCTCGCCGGAGGGCGCCCGCGACTTCCTGGTGCCGTCGCGGCTCCAGCCGCACCGCTTCTACGCGCTGCCGCAGTCGCCACAGATGCTGAAGCAGATCCTGATGGTCGCGGGAGCCGACCGCTACTATCAGTTCGCGCGGTGCTTCCGCGATGAGGACCTGCGCGCCGACCGCCAGCCGGAGCACACGCAGATCGATATCGAACTCTCGTTCGCCGGCGTCCCCGAGATCCGCGAGCTGCTCGAGGGCCTTATGACCGCGATCTTCGCCGGGGTCGGTGAGAAGCCTCCGGCGTCGCCGCTGCCGCGGCTCAGTTACGACGAGGCGATGCTCCGCTTCGGTACCGACAAGCCCGACCTGCGCTTCGGCCTCGCGATCAACGAGCTCTCGGACGTCTTCGCGAGCAGCGAGTTCAAGGTCTTCCGCGGCGCCGTGGCCGCCGGCGGCGTCGTGCGCGCCGTGTGCGCCCCCGGCGGCGGCAGGCTCTCCCGCGCCCAGATCGACGCCCTTACCGAGCTCGCCAAGGAGCACGGCGCCAAGGGTATGGCCTACGTGTACGTGGATGAGGGCCGCGCTCTGCGCGGCCCGATCGTCAAGTTCCTGTCCGAGGCGGAGCAGCTCGCTCTGGTGGACACTGTGGCGGCGGAGCCCGGCGACCTCGTCGTGTTCGCCGCCGGCGACGCCATGATGGCCGCCGAGGTGCTGGGCGCTCTGCGGCTCGCTCTCATCCGGCTCCTGCAGCCTGCGCCGAGTGAGCGCTGGGCTCTCCTCTGGGTCGAGGAGTTCCCTCTCTTCGAGATCGACGACGAGTCCGGACGGCTCACGTACGGACACAACCCGTTCAGCCTGCCCACCGCCGACACCATGCCCCTGCTCGAGAGCGATCCGCTCGCCGTGCGGGGTGCGCAATACGATCTCGTTCTCAACGGTGTAGAGCTGGGCTCGGGATCTCTCCGCAATCACGATCCCGCCGTCCAGCGGCAGATCCTTCGCGCTCTCGGCCTGGACGACGAGCGCATCGAGGAGTCCTTCGGGTGGTTCCTGGAGGCGCTCGAGTACGGAGCACCGCCGCACGGCGGCATCGGCCTCGGCTTCGACCGCATCCTGATGCTCCTCGCGGGCACCGACTCGATTCGCGACGTCATTGCCTTCCCGAAGACCTCTTCCGGCACCGACCTCATGACGCAGGCCCCCTCGATAGTCACGGCCGCCCAGCTCCGGGAGCTGCGCGTCAAGCCCGGCTGAGTTCGTTTCGACAGGCATCTCGAGCGTGCACAGAGGGCTGTCGATACGTTTGTTGATTGTCTGAGCGTCTGTTACGATGGCGACGCTCGACCTTGTGCGTGGACTCGTGACATTCTCGAGCCAACAGGAACACCTTGGGAGCTTGAGCTTCGGGGCATCCGTGGATGCTTCGAGAGGGCACCCACCTGCGAGAGCAGGTTCGAGAATAGAGCGAGCACGGCAAGGTGGAGCCTTCTAGAACGGAAGGAGACATGGGGATCATCTCGCGCAACAGGTCGTTTCTGTTGATGATGGCTCTCGTCGTCCTCGTCGGCGCAGCTCTCTTCGGCGGTGTCGTTGCGGTGCGCGTTCTCGCCGCCGGCGCGACCACTCCGTCCGTCAAGGCTACCGCCCCTGCCTCGTACAATCAGGTGGGCAGCTTCGGTATAACCGGGTACGCTCCGCTCACGCTCAAGGCCACCGACGAAACCCCCAAGTTCGCGACCAGCCGTCTCGAGCAGAACCGCGGCATGGTGCTTCTCGTCTACGTCAACGGCGCCACCGCCGACATGGAGATGCTCGACTACTTCAAGGGCCTTAAGCAGCGCTACGCCGCCGACACGTCGTTCTTCGACTTCGAGTCCAGCGAGGCTGGCGAAACCGGCGACATCCTTCAGCAGCTCCGCGTCAGCGACCCGCCGATGCTGGCCGTCATCGATGGCAGCGGCGAGGTGGCGCAGCTCTACACCGGCTGGATCAGCGAGGCCGTCATGGAGCAGGTCATCTCCAACGCCGTGCGCGACCTGTAGAGCTCCCTTTTCGCAGCGTCGTTCTCCGGCGCTCATCCTGTCATCCCGTTTGACGATGCCCGCTCTCGTGGTAGCATAATCTCTACCGATCTGGTTGGGATTTGGCGAGCGGGAGCATGGTGCGCCGATGCGGATATCTTCACGGTGTGAGTACGGGCTGAGGGCGATGGTCTTCCTCGCGGCGTGCGGGCACAGCCGGCCGGTGCCGCTCTCGGAGATCGCGGCCGAGGAGGGTATGCCGGCGCCCTTCCTGGAGCGCATCCTGGCGCGTTTGCGCGAGAGCGGCCTGCTCAAGGCGACCCGCGGGGCCAGCGGCGGGTATCAGCTGGCGCGGGAGGCAGGCAGCATCGCCGTCGGCGAGGTAGTGACCGCGCTCGAGGGTCCGCTTTCACTGGTTGGCTGTATCCCCGACGATGCCGCCTGCGAGCGCGCCGACTCCTGTGCTTCGCGTCTCGTCTGGCGGCGCCTCGACAGCGCTATCACCGGCGCGCTGGACGGCGTCACACTGGAAGACCTCACGAGGGAGGCAGTCTCGAGATGAAGAGCGTGTACTTCGACCACGCGGCGACTACGCCGGTCGACTCGCACGTCCTGGAGCAGATGCTCCCGTTCTTCAGTACGCACTACGGCAACCCATCGGAGCTCCATCGGGCAGGTCGTGAGGCGCGCGCCGCCGTCGAGCGCGCGCGCTCCCAGGTGGCTGCCGCTCTCGGCGCCCTCGAGAAGGAGATCGTCTTTACGAGTGGCGGTACGGAGGCCGACAACATGGCCCTGTTCGGCTACCTGCAGCGGTTCGAGCCGGGGCACTTCATCACCAGCGCGATCGAACATCCTGCGGTCATGGAGGCGGCTCGCGCTCTCAACCGGCTCGGCTGGTCTGTCGACTTCGTGCCTGTCGACAGGGAGGGCACCATCGACCTCCAGGCGTACGAGAACGCCTTTCGTGAGGACACGCGGCTCGCCTCTGTGATGTACGCAAACAATGTGGTGGGTACGATCCAGCCGGTCGCGGAGCTGGCCCGCATCGCTCACGCGCACGGAGCGGCCTTCCACACCGACGCGGTGCAGGCCGTGGGCGCGGTGCCCGTGGACGTCCGCGCGCTCGACGTCGACCTGCTGTCGCTGTCCGGCCACAAGCTCTACGGGCCCAAAGGTGTCGGCGCGCTGTACGTGAAGCGCGGTACGCGCCTTCAGCCGGTGATCCACGGCGGCGGTCAGGAGCGGAGCCTGCGCTCTGGCACCGAGAACGTGCCGGGGATCGTCGGTCTCGGCGCCGCCCTGGAGCTGGCGACAGCCGAGATGGAGGCCACGCGGCCACGGCTTGCGGCCCTGCGGGACTCGCTCGTGCAGGGCGTGCTGGAGTCGGTGCCGGATGTCCGGTACCTGGGCCACCCCACGAATCGCCTGCCCGGCAACGTGGCCTTCACCGTGCGCTACATCGAGGGCGAGTCGATGCTGCTCCAGCTCGACTCCCAGGGCTTCATGGTGGCGAGCGGTTCGGCCTGCGCCGCCGGCTCCCTTGAGCCCTCGCACGTGCACCTCGCGCTGGGGCTGGAGGCGGAAGAGGCGCACGGCAGCCTGCGGCTCACGTTGGGTCGGGGCAACACACAGGACGAGGTCGACGCCTTCATCGAGGCGTTCCCTCCGATCGTCGAGAAGCTGCGGAACATGAGCCCGCTCTACGTGAAAGGCTGAGCGATGTACACCGACCAGGTAGTAGATCACTTCAAGAACCCGCGCAACGTCGGCGAGATCGAGGATGCCGACGGGGTCGGCGAGATAGGCAACCCCGTCTGCGGCGACGTCACGCGTATCACGATCGACGTCGAGGACGACCGCATCACCGACGTCAAGTTCAAGACCTTCGGCTGCGCCGCCGCGGTGGCGAGTTCGAGCATGCTCACCGAGATGGTGGCAGGGAAGACTCTCGCGGAGGCCGCCGAGATCACCAACAAAGCGGTCGCCGAGGCTCTGGGCGGGCTCCCCGCGAAGAAGATGCACTGCTCGAACCTCGCCGCCGACGGCCTGCATCTGGCGATTCAGGACTATCTGGTGCGCAGCGGGCGCGAGGCAGAGGTCGAGCAGATCCTGACGTCGCTCCCAAAAGAGCACGGGCGCTCGTCGCGCTGAGCGGCGGAGTCGACAGCGCCGTCGCGGCGCTGCGACTCATCGACGAGGGCCGGGTTCTCGAGACCGCCACGCTGCGTGTCTGGCCCGAGGGTGACGCCCGAAGCTGCTGTTCACCGGGCTCTCTGCAGCGGGCCGCCGGCAGCGCCCGGTGGCTCGGGCTGCCCCACCATCTGCTGGACGAAGAGGCGGGCTTCAGCCGCATCGTAGTCGAGCCGTTCGTCGCGAGCTACGTCGGCGGAGAGACGCCCAACCCCTGCGTGGTTTGCAACCCCTGGCGCCTCGAGACGCTCGTGTGCTTCGCCGACGAGCTGGGGATCGAGCGAGTGGCCACGGGGCACTACGCGCGCCTGGTCTACCGAGACGGCGAGCCGTACGTGGCGCGCGGCCGCGACCGCCGCAAGGACCAGTCGTACATGCTCTGGGCCGTGCCTCCGAGGGTGCTTGCGCGGCTCGAGTTCCCGCTTGGCGAGATGACCAAGCAGGAGACGAGGGCGGCGGCCGAGGCCGCTGGACTGCCCGTCGCCGCAGAGCCGGAGAGCCAGGAAGTCTGCTTCGCGCCGGCAGGCTACCTCGGGTTTCTGAAGGAGCGGGGCGTGCAACCACGGCGGGGAGCGATCGTGACTCGCAACGGCGCGGTGCTCGGTGGCCACGACGGTCACTGGGGTTACACCGTCGGTCAGCGCCGCGGGCTCGGCGTCTCGGGGCCCGAGCCGTTGTTCGTGCTCGAGCGGCGGGCCGTCTCCAACGAGGTCGTGGTGGGTGCGCGCGCCGAGCTTGCGACCGGCGAGGTGCGGTTGCGCGGCCTGATCGACCGGGGGCTCGGTGGCGGCGAGGACCTCGTCCTGCAACTCCGCTATCGCTCCGTGGCAGTCGCGGTCGAGTCGCTCGAGCGACTCGACGCGGAGTGCGCTCTGGTACGCCTCCGTCGACCTTTCCTGGCCGTCGCGCCCGGGCAGTCGGCGGTCTTCTATCGCGACGATGTCGTGGTTGGAGGGGGTTGCGTCGTCAGGGGCTGAGGAGGGGCGGGAGTATGATACTGTTCAGGCTCGAAAGGCGAGTGCCTCGGTCCGGAAGGAGACGTGCATGGAATCCTCGCTTGTCATCGCCGCCATGAGCACGCCGTCGCTGGTTCTGCGTTATGCCGCCGCGTTCTTCTTCGTAGTCGTCGCCATCGGGTTCGCCTACGCCTGTTACAAGGCCGGCAAGACCCTGGAGCGCGTCGACAAGGTGCTGGGCGACGTCGATCAGGAGGCTCTGCCGCTCATGCGTAAGGCTGGCACCACTCTCGACGGAGTCAATGCGAACCTCGGCAACGTCGACGGCATCACCAGGGACGTCGCCGACATCACCGACAAGATCGACAAGCTGGCCAATTCGCTGGAGTCGGCCGTCAGCGCTCCGGCGCGCAAGGCCGCCGCGTTCAGTGCCGGCGTCCAGTCGGCTGTCTCCAGCTTCATGCAGCGTGCGCGAGCGCACAGCGCATCATGCTGCGCCACCGAGGGAGCAGCTCCCGAGTCCGACAGCGCCGTCACGTCCAATGACGAACCGGCGACGGACGCTGCGGCGGACGCAGAAGGCGACGCCGTTGCTCCCGGATCCTCCGGAGACGAGAAGCCCGAAGCCGGTTCGCACGATTCCTCCGGAGCCTGAGCCATGGCTATTGCGAACAAGATGATGGTGGGCGGTCTGGTTGTCGCCGCGGCGGTTACGTGCTACGCGAGGCGACGTCATGCACGTACCGGCGAGGGCTACGTCGCCATCATCGGGAGCCTGCCGTCCGATGCCCGGGTCTGGTGGGGCAAGGTGCGGCAGCATGCGGCGCTTGCACTTGAGGACGGCAGGGCAGCGGCCCGCGAACGCGAAGCCGAGCTCTCCCGACAGCTCGCCTCCGTAGACGGCTGAGACGTACCGTGGCCGAGACGATCCTCCTCGAGGTGCCGGCGACGTCGGCTGCTCTCTCGACGGTGCGCATCGTGCTCGGCGGCCTCGGAGCGCGGCTTGACCTCTCTCTCGAGGAGCTCGAGGATCTGTATCTCGCGACTGAGGAGCTCCTTCGAGCTGCGCTGGCAGCTGAGCCGCTGGAGCGTCTTTCGGTCGAGGTGGTTTTCGAGGATCGACAGCTCCGCATCATCGCAGGCCGTTTCAGCTCAGCGGAGCTGCGTAAGGATCTCGACGCCGAGAAGGCCCAGGAGCTTTGTCTCGGCCTTTGCCGGCTGCTTCGCATGACCGTTGACGGCGTCGAGCTGCTGGAGGCAGGCGGGGCGTACTCGGTGGCTCTCGTCAAGCGGCGCCGCGAAGGAGCGGCATGAGCCGTCGCGACGATCATCGTGCCGCCGACCCGCTCGATCTGGGCGCGCCGCCTGGCGAAGAAATGGCAAGGGATGACGATGAGCGGCTGCCGCCGGCGCACGAGCTTGCATCCGCTCTCGAGGGTCGCGGGCGCGCCGAGTCCGACAAGCTCGACCAGCATCTGCTGCGGAGGTACCATCTGCACGGCGACCGCGGTGCCCGGCAGGAGCTGATTACGATGTACCTGCCGCTGGTGAGGTCCCTGGCGCGCCGGTACGCGTCTCGTGGCGAGCACTTCGACGATCTCGTGCAGGTCGGAGCGATTGGCCTCATCAAGGCCATCGACCGCTTCGACCTCAGCCGTGGCGTCGAGCTCACGACGTACGCCACGCCCAACATCGCCGGAGAGATCAAGCGCTACTTCCGCGACAAGGGCTGGTCGGTGCGCGTCCCCCGCGGGCTGCAGGAGCTCAACATTCGGCTCAACAAGGTGATAGACGAGCTGGTCCCCAAGCTGCAACGCTCACCGACGATCAACGAGCTGGCGGAGGCGACCAGCGCTACACCCGAGGAGGTACTGGAGGCCCTCGAGACGAGCCAGGCCTACAACTCGGTATCCCTCCAGGCGTCGCCCAACGGCGAGAGCCGCGACGAGGACGGCGGACTCATCGACTGCCTCGGCGTCGAAGAAACCGCCTACGACACCATGGAAGACCGCACTGCGCTCGCGCCGGGGTTCGCCAAGCTCGACAAGCGCGAGCGCCTCATCCTCCACCTGAGGTTCTTCGAGGGGCTCACGCAATCGCAGATCGCTGAGCGTGTGGGTATCTCGCAGATGCACGTTTCGCGACTCATCAGGCGCTCGCTCGACAGGTTGCGTCTGGAGATCGGCGAGCTCGATCATCCAGCCGCGGCGCACTCGGAGGGCGATGAGCAATGACCATGCAATTCCGACACCACGTGAGGTGCCTGTGAACGCTGCTCAGCTCCGTACCATGTTCATCGACTTCTTCGTCGAGCACGGCCATCTGGCGGGCGAACCCGCCAGCCTGGTGCCCGCCGGCGATCCGAGCGTGCTGTTCACATCCGCCGGGATGCAGCAGTACAAGCCGTACTATCTCGGCGTCGACACACCTCCGGCAAAGCGTATCGCGACGTGTCAGCGTTGCTTCCGCACGAACGACATCGAGAACGTGGGGAAGACCGCCCGTCATCTCACCTTATTCGAGATGCTCGGCAACTTCTCGTTCGGTGACTACACCAAGGGCGAGGCGATCGCCTGGGCTCTCGAGCTCTCCGATCGCCTGGGCATCGACCGCAGCAAGATGTGGTTCAGCGTCTTCGGCGGCGACGGCGTCGTGCCGGCCGACGAGGAGGCCGTGGACATCTGGCGGTCGCACGGTTTCGCCGACGAGCGCATCATCCGCTTGAGCCGCAAGGACAACTTCTGGGGGCCCGCAGGGCCCACTGGACCGTGCGGGCCGTGCTCCGAGATCTACTACGATTTCGGACCCGAAGCCGGCTGCGGCGACCCTGAGTGTGCGCCCGGCTGCGATTGCGATCGCTTTCTCGAGTACTGGAACCTCGTGTTCGTGCAATACGAGATGGACGAGAACGGGGAGCTCACGTCCCTGCCCAGGCCCAGCATCGACACCGGCATGGGCATCGAGCGCCTGGCCGTGCTCACGCAGGGAGTGAGCAACATCTTCGAGACCGATCTCTTCAAGCCACTGATCCTCAAGGGCGCGGAGCTGGCCGGCGTCGAGCCTGCGGCCTCGCCGGCCGTCGTCCGCGCCCTGCGCACGATCGCCGATCACGCAAGGGGCGCCGCCTTCCTGGTCATGGACGGCGTCCTGCCGGGCAACGACGGCCGCGACTATGTGCTGCGCCGCATCATCCGGCGCGCCGTGCAGCAGGGCGTCGCGATCGGCATCGAGGAGCCGTTTCTCGCCACGCTGGCGGTGACGGTGACCGAGATGATGCGGAGCGCGTACCCGAAGCTCGAGACCGCGCGCGCCGATATCGAGCGTATCATCGGCGAAGAAGAGGATCGCTTCCGTCGCACGCTACAGCAGGGGATGGGCATCCTGGAGGAGGCGTTGCGCCGGGCACGGAGTGCCGCCAGCGACCTGCCGGCCGAGGTGGCGTTTGAGCTGCACGACACCTATGGCTTCCCCTTCGACCTCACCCGTGAGATCGCAGCGGAGCGCGATATGCGCGTCGATGAGGAGCGGTTCTGGTGCCTCATGGACGAGCAGCGGCAGCGCGCCCGTGCCGCCCAGAAAGCCGGGGCGTTCGACGCGGGCCCCGGCGAGATCGACGAGTTTCAGCGCCACAACGCCAGCCTGCCGGTGACCTTCGTCGGCTACGAGAAGCTCGAGGTCTTCACCGTGATCCGCGCCTGCGGGCAGCTCAGCGACGGCAGCGTCGCGGTCAAGCTCGCCGAGTCGCCGTTCTACGCGGAGGGCGGAGGGCAGGTGGCCGACACAGGCTGGATCCACACGGAGTCCGGCAAGCTCGAAGTCGACGACGTAGTCAAGTTCGAGAACGACCAGGTCGTAGTGGCCAGGCTGGTCGAGGGCACTGTGGCGGGGGGAGAGCGCGCCAAGGCCATGGTCAACAGCGTGCGGCGCCATCAGATCGCCTGCAACCACACGGCGACGCATATCCTGCACAACGCGCTGCGCCTCGTCTTCGGGGAGAACGTCCGGCAGGCCGGCTCGATGGTGCGGCCCGAACGGCTCCGCTTCGACTTCAGCGCGCGCCGCGCTCCCACGGCCGGCGAGTTGCGCCAGATCGAGGATCTCGTCAATCGCCGGCTCGTGGAGAACCACCCTGTGCGCGCGTTCGTGACGACCAAGGACTACGCCGTCGAGCTGGGAGCCATGGCGTTCTTCGAGGAGAAGTACGGCGAGTACGTGCGCGTCCTCGAGATCGGCGACTTCAGCCGCGAGCTCTGCGGCGGTACGCACGTCTCCTCGTCCTCGCAGATCGGCGTGTTCAAGATCACGTCAAGCCAGTCGGTCGGAGCCAACACGCGGCGCATCGAGGCGCTCACGTCGGCGGCGGCGATCGAGCACTTCCGCGGGCTCGAGGCGGCGTGGGGCGATCTTGCCGCCGGCCTCGGCGTCAAGCCCGATCGTCTTCCGGCGACCGTGGACAAGCTCGTCGCCCAGGTCGAGGAGCTTAAGGAGAAACTCGAGGCGGCGGAGAAAGCCGACCGTCGTGACGCCGTCGGCGAGCTACTCGGCGTCGCCTTCGATATCGGCGGCGTCGCGGTCATGGCCGCGTCGCCGCTGGCGGACACACCCGACGATCTCCTCAAGCTCGCCGACGCGGTCCGCGCCAAGAGGCCCGAGTCGGTGCTTCTGCTCCTCTCCGAGGTCAATGGCCGGGTGGCGGCCGTGGTGACCGCCACCGACGCCGCCGTCGGCCGTGGGCTCCACGCCCAGACCATCCTCCGGGCGATGATGCCCGCCGTGGACGGCAAGGGGGGCGGCAAGCCCACCCTCGCCCGTGGCGGCGGGTCCAAGGTTGCAGGGATACGGACAGCGCTTGAGGCGGGGATCGCCGCGGTCCGTGAGGTACTCGAGGCTTGAGTGCGCGTTCTCGCCCTCGACCACGGGACCGTGCGTACGGGCGTCGCCGTCTCCGACGAGACGGGCACGCTGGCGCGGCCGCTCACCGTGCTGGAGAAGGTCGACGGCGAGGCCGGGTTTGCGGCGCTGCTTGCGCTCGTCGGGGAGCGTCATCCCGACCGCATCATCGTCGGCCTGCCGGTCTCGCTCGACGGCCGTGAGCACGGTCAGGCAGGCAGAGTCCGCGCGTTCGCGAAGCGGCTCGGGGAGGCCGTGCGCATCCCGGTCGAGCTCGTCGATGAGCGGTTCACGACCAGGCTCGCCGATCGGCGCGGCGGCAAAGCGGCACGCGATGCGCGCGCCGCGGCCACACTGCTCGAGGACTACCTGAGGAGCCACGATGCGCGCGGCGCCTGAGCGGCCGACTACCCGGAGCGATTCGGCGCGCCGCCGGAGGCGTCTCCGGCTCGTGTGGCTGGTCGTCGTAGTGTCCCTTGTGGCGCTCCTCGCCGGCCTCGGCGTGGGCTACGCGCGAAGCTACTTATCGCCCGGCGCCATAGGGCCGCTGGTCGGCGTCACCATCCCCGAGGGCGCTACGCTCAGTGAGATCGGTTTGCTGCTGGAGGAGAAGGGAGTGGTCAAGCACGCCTTCCGGTTCGTGGCCAGCGTCGAGCGCGACGGCCTCAGCACCGACCTCAAGGCGGGTGCGTACAAGCTGCACGTCAACGAGCCATACGAGCGCCTGGTTGCGGCGCTCCAGGAGGGCGCGCACGCCGCGGAGGCCAAAGTCACCATCCCTGAAGGATCGACGATCGCGCAGATCGCGCCACGGGTGGAGGCTGCTTCGGAGCGCATCACAGCGAAGGGGTACGTTGCGGCCGCGCGCAACGATCCGCCGCCCTTCAGTCTCGAGGGGTACAAGGGGGGGAGATCTCTCGAGGGGATGCTGTTTCCGGCCACGTATGCACTGCCGAAGTCGCTCACCGCGCGGGCTCTCGTCGAGCAGCAGCTCGCCTCCTTCACGAAAGCGTTCGACGGCATCGATCTGAGTCGGGCCGAACGTGCCAACCTCACGCCCTACGACGTCGTGATCATCGCCTCCATGGTCGAGCGCGAGGTGAAGGTGCCGGCGGAGCGCCCCCTCGTGGCCGCGGTGATCTGGAACCGCCTGCGCGACGACATGCGGCTGCAGGTCGACGCCACGATCCAGTACGCCTTCGGCGAGACCAAGCCCGAGCTCACCTACAACGATCTCAAGGTCGATTCCCCGTACAACACTTATCTGCACGACGGCCTGCCGCCGACGCCCATCGCCAACCCGGGCCTGGCGGCGCTCGAGGCCGCCGCGGTGCCAGCCGACGTCAACTACCTCTATTACGTCGCGCGCAACGACGGCTCAGGCCGCCACTACTTCTCGGCTTCCTACGAGCAGTTCCTGAGCGACAAGGCGAAGGCCGCCGCCAACGGCAAGTGAGCCGGCGGCAGCAGACAGGAGGCCGGAGCGGCCGCGCCAAGCTCTGCGGCGACCCACCGGCGCCGTGCAACCGGGAGCGACGTACACTTCCCGGCAGGAGCTGGAACCTCAGCGCCAAATCTTGCAGTGAGCTGGAGCGAGGGTGGCGTCGCACGCCGCCGAAGGGGGCATCCTGATCACAGGCACGACCACGCTCGTGGGCATCATCGGCGACCCCGTTGGGCATTCGCTGTCCCCTGCTCTCCACAACGCCGCCTTCGCGGCTCTCGGCCTCGATATGGCCTATGTCCCGCTGCCGGTCAAGGCCGCAGATGTCGGTGCGGCCGTTGAGGGTCTGCGGGCTCTCGGCTTCCGCGGCGCGAGCGTGACCATCCCCCACAAGGGCGCCGTGGTCCCCCACCTCGCGTGGCTGGATGAGGACGCGCGTCTGGTGGAGGCCGTCAACACGATCGTCGTGGAGGAGCGCGGCCTTCGCGGTTACAACACCGACGTTGAGGGCGTGACGGGCCCGCTGGTCGCAGCGTGCGGAGACTCGTTGCGCGGGGCGCCCGGCCTCATCCTGGGCGCCGGCGGCGCGGCGCGGGCGGCGGCGCTCGCGCTGGCCCGGCTCGGTCTCGATTTGACGGTGGCGAACCGCACGACTGCCGCTGCGGAGCGCCTCGCGGCGCTCACGACGGCGGCCGTCCCCGGCTCGTCCTGTCGCTGGCTGCCGTTGTCCGAGTTGACGGAACGGATCGTCAAGTCCCAGCGACTTCTGCTCAACGCCACATCGCTCGGCATGGCCGGCGGCGGTAAAGTCCCCGCCGTCTTCGCCGATAACGTTACGGCGGGACAAGTCGTATTCGACGTAGTCTACACTTGTGGCGAGACCCACCTGCTGGCCACAGCGAGAGCCCGAGGGGCAACCGTCATCGACGGGCTCGGGATGCTCGTGGGGCAGGCGGCGGCGGCGTTTGAGCTGTGGACCGGTCGGCTTGCTCCCCTGGAAGTGATGCGCGATGTCATAGCACGGCGGATGGGATGAGCGATAGCGGACACAAGGGAAGAGCGAGCACCCCGGCGCAGGAGGCGAGCATGTGGAAAACCACGCTGACGTCCGGGCCAGACCAGGTCGACGACGACGTGTTGGCGGGGGCGGAGGCGGAAGACAACGGCATTGATCTGGACGAATTGCCGCTGGCGGAGGACGACGCCGGCGACGTGGCTGTGTCGGCGTCCGTCCTGCCGGGCGTCGAAAACGTAGAGATCGAGGTGCCCAGCCTGTCGAACGCGCCCTCTGACGCCGACGCCGAGGCCAGCGCGAAGCCCGAGGAGGAGAAACGCTCCGTCACGACCGTCGATGTCCTCGATCGCCTGGTTGCGAACGGTCGCAGCTCCAGGCTCCGCCTCGGCGAGCTCCTCAAAGACATGGGGCTCGTCACCGACGAGCAGATCGAGGCGGCGCTGGCTCGCCAGAAGGAAACACGCAAGCGCCTTGGCCAGCTGCTCGTCGAAGAAAACATCGTAAACCAGGTGGATCTCAGCAAGGCGCTGGCCAAGAAGTTCGGGGTCAGCTTCCTCGACCTCAGCGAGGTCACCATCGACGCCGCGGCAGCCGGCTACATGGACGAGAAGCTCGCGCGGCGGTACGCAGCGGTGCCGGTGCGGTTCCTCGACGACGACAGCCTCGTCGTGGCGATGGTCGATCCGCAGAACCTCCAGGCCATCGAGGACCTGCGAATCATCACCGGCTTCGACATCCATCCGGCGATCGCCAGCGAAGAAGACGTCTTCACGGCGATCGCCAGAACCTACCGCGACCGGCCCGACGTCGATCAGGCGATGGACGAGCTCGATCTCGGCGGCGACGAGGCCGAGGTCGCCGACATCTCCGATATCCGCGACGCCACCGAAGAGGCGCCGATCGTCAAGCTGGTCAACTCTGTGATCGCGGAGGCCGTCAGCGACAACGCCAGCGATATCCACTTCGAGCCGCGGGCCAAGGAGCTCATGGTTCGCTTCCGCATCGACGGCGTGCTGCACGAGTTCATGTCCATTCCGCGGCGCATGCAGGGCGGCGTCATCAGCCGTCTTAAGATCATGGCCGAGCTGGACATCGCCGAACGTCGCGTGCCCCAGGACGGGCGCATCGGTCTGGTTGTCGGCGGCAAGCCCATCGACATGCGCGTCGCGACGTTGCCCACTGTGTACGGCGAGAAGATCGTCATGCGCCTTCTCGACAAGTCCAACGTCATGCTCCGCCTCGAGGATCTCGGCTTCTCGGAGAAGTCCCTGAAGCGCTTCCAGAGCTCCTTCACCAAGCCGTACGGCGCGATCCTCGTTACCGGGCCCACCGGCTCGGGCAAGTCGACCACGCTCTACGCGGCGCTCAACATCCTCAACTCCAGCGAGAAGAACATCATCACGGTAGAGGACCCCGTCGAGTACCGTCTCAACGGGATCAACCAGGTGCAGGTGAACACCCGCGCCGGCATGACCTTCGCCGCAGCCCTGCGCTCGATCCTGCGCAGCGACCCCGACATCGTGATGATCGGCGAGATCCGCGACCGCGAGACCGCGCTCATCGCCGTGGAGTCCGCGCTCACCGGGCATCTGGTGCTCAGCACGCTGCACACCAACGACGCGCCGGGGGCGCTGTCACGCCTCACCGAGATGGGCGTCGAGCCGTTCCTGACGGCCTCGGCCGTCGACTGCGTCCTGGCGCAGCGCCTGGCGCGCCGGCTGTGTACGCACTGCAAGGAGCCTTACAGACCCACCCGTGAGATGCTGTGCAAGGCCGGCTTCCCGCCCGAAGTCTGTGAGCGCGACGACGTGATCCTCTACCATGCCAAGGGCTGCCCCAGATGCAATGGCACCGGCTACAAGGGGCGCCTCGGGCTCTACGAGGTCATGATTGTGAGCGATGCCGTACGGAGGCTCACGGTGGAGCGCAAGAGCGCCGACGAGATCTCTCGCGTAGCCGTGGCCGAGGGCATGATGCCGCTTCGCGACGACGGCATCGACAAAGTAGTGCAGGGCCTTACCTCCATGGAGGAGATCGCCCGCGTGGTCATTTGAGACTCGATACCCTCATGACGGGGAGGTGAACAATGGATCTGGTCGACATTCTTCTTGAGGTCATGGAGCGCGACGCCAGCGACCTCCATCTGACGGTCGGTGCGCCGCCGATCCTGCGCATCAACGGCATCCTCGAACGCCTCGACTACCCGCGCCTCACCGCCAACGACACCCGCGAGCTCATTTACAGCATCCTCTCGCAGGATCAGCGGCAACGCCTCGAGAACGAGTGGGAGATCGACTTTTCGTACTCAGTACCGGGCAGAGCGCGCTTCCGCGTCAACGCGTACTTCCAGCGCAACAGCCTGGGGGGGGCCTTCCGACTCATCCCCGTGCACATCAAGCGGCTCGACGAGCTGGCTTTGCCGCGCGCCCTGCACAACCTCACCCGCAAGCCGCGTGGCTTCGTGGTCGTCACGGGGCCCACGGGCTCGGGCAAGTCGACGACCCTGGCGGCGATGATCGACGAGATCAACGAGACCCGCGACGAGCACATCATGACGGTCGAGGATCCAATCGAGTTCCTCCACCGCCACAAGAAGTGCATGGTCAACCAGCGTGAGGTGGGCGCCGACACCAAGAGCTTCAACCGTGCCCTCAAGAGCGTCTTGCGTCAGGATCCCGACATCATCCTCGTCGGCGAGATGCGCGACACCGAGACGATGCAGACGGCCCTCACCGCCGCCGAGACCGGCCACCTTGTCTTCGCCACGCTGCACACCCAGGACGCGCCGCAGACCATCGACCGCATCATCGACGTCTTCCCGCCGCATCAGCAGGAGCAGGTGCGCGTGCAGCTCTCCACCACGCTCATGGGCATCTGCACGCAGCAGCTCCTGCCCACCAGGGACGGTCGCGGACGGGTCGTCGCCTGCGAGCTGCTCATCCCCACACCGGCAGTGCGCAACCTCATTCGCGAGGGCAAGACGCATCAGATCTACTCCAGCATGCAGACCGGCGCCCAGTTCGGCATGATCACGATGGACGCCGCGCTGGTCGACCTCGTGCGGCGCGGTGTGGTCTCCCGAGAGCTCGCGAAGACCCGTTCGAGCACTCCCACCGAGTTCGAACGACTCCTCGGGCAGAACTCCGGCCGGCCGGTGGCCGTCGGCGTCCGCTAGGCTGTGGAGGATTCGGGCGTTCGACCGACAAGAGTGAGAGTAACGACGCAACAGGGCATGGGAAAGGCTTATGAGCACGTTCGCCTATAAGGGGCTCGACGCACGAGGAGCGGCTACCAGCGGCGAGATCGAGAGCGTCAATAAGATGGCCGCGGCCGCGGCGCTGCGCAACAGGGGGCTCACGGTCGTCGACCTCAACGAGGTCAAGTCCGGCTGGCAGCAGATCCAGGTGGGCGGCCGCATCAAGCCCAAGGATCTTACCGTCTTCTCGCGTCAGTTCGCCACGATGGTCAATTCCGGGCTCTCGATGCTGCGCTGTCTCTACGTGCTCGAGGAGCAGACGCCCAACCAGCGGCTGGCCAAGGTCGTCGGTCAGGTGCGGGAAGACGTAGAGGCGGGCATCTCGCTGTCGGACGCCCTGGGGAAGCACCCCAGGGTCTTCAACCGGCTGTACGTGAGCATGGTGCGCGCCGGCGAGCTGGGCGGCATCCTGGACGACGTGCTCAACCGCCTCGCCACCCAGCTCGAGAAGGAAGACAGCATCCGCCGCGCAGTCAAGTCGGCGATGGTCTATCCGGCGCTCATCGGCACCTTCGCCATTCTCGTACTCGTCGGCATGGTCATGTTCCTGATTCCCATCTTCGCCGGCATGTATAAGGAGCTCGGCGACGCCCAGCTCCCCCTGCTCACGCGCATCATGGTCAACGTCTCGAACGTTTTCAGAAGCTGGTGGGGCCTCGTCTTTCTGGCGGTGATCATCTTCGTCGTCTGGGGCCTGCGCCGGCTCAAGGAGACCGATCGCGGCCGCGAGGTCTGGGATCGCTTCAAGCTCAACATCCCCATGGGCGTCGGGGAGATCATCCGCAAGCTCGCGGTGGCGCGCTTCTCGCGCACCTTCGGCACGCTGATCACCTCGGGCGTCCCGATCCTCCAGGCCATCGACATCACCGGCAAGGCGGCCGGCAACGTGGTCATCGAGAATGCCATGGAGAAGGTACAAGTCGCGGTGAAGGAAGGGCAGCCGATCACCGGGCCTCTCGAGAAGGAGAGGATCTTCCCGGCGATGGTCACGCAGATGATATCGGTGGGCGAGGAGACGGGCTCCCTCGACGCGATGCTCGCGAAGATCGCCGATTTCTACGAAGACGAGGTCAACGCGGCAATCAAGTCGCTTACCTCGATCCTCGAGCCGATCCTCATGCTCTTCGTGGGCGCCATCGTCGGCATCGTCGTCATCTCGATGTACCTGCCGATCTTCAGCATGATGAACATCGTGAAGGAATAGGCCGATGCCGGTACCGACGGACGTCGGCAACGAGGAACTGCTCGCCGACTACCACGACAGCGGCTCGGCTCAGCTGCTCGACGAGCTGGTGCGCCGCAACCAGAACCTTCTGCATCACATCCTGAAGCGGTTCGCCTACGCCGACGAGCCCTACGAAGACCTGCTGCAGGTGGCCAACCTGGGGCTGATCAAGGCGGCGCAGCGCTTCGACTGCGAGCGCGGCGTCAGGTTCAGCACCTACGCCACCGCCATCGTCGACGGCGAGCTGCGCCACCATCTGCGCGACGCGCTGCTCATGCGCCAGCCGCTCTGGGTCAAGAAGGTATACGCGCAGATCCAGGAGAAGAGCAGCGAGCTGCTGCGCAAGCTGGGGCGACCGCCAACCATGGCCGAGCTCTCCGAGGCGCTCAACATCGGGGAGAGCGGCATCCTGGAGGTCACCAACCTGTACGCGCGCATCGACCTGCACAGCCGCAACGAGCCGTTCGCGCCCGACGAGCTGCAAGCCGAGGCCGACCCCGCCATGGTGCAGTCCGTGCGCCAGGAGAGCTTCCAGCTGCCCATAGAGGACCGCATCGTGCTCTACCAGGCGCTGGACAAGCTGTCGGCGTTCGAGAAGAAGCTCATCTACCTGCTGTTCTTCAAGGACCTCACGCAGAGTCAGGCGGCCGAGGAGCTGGGGCTCACGCAGAAGAAGGTCTCGCGTGAGTCCATCAAGACGCTCGGCCGCCTCAGGGCCACGCTTGGCAAAGGCGCTTAGCTACGCACTTAGCCACTAGACGAACGTACCAGGTCTAGGAATTCGACGACCTGGCAGAGTAAGTGCGAAGGCGTTCAGGGCAAACCACTTGCGAAGGTGGGGCGCAAAGCCGCGGGGCTCCTGTCGGAGCCGGCCGAGCTGCCGCCAGAGGTCGATCCACCAGAGCCTGTGGAGCCTGCGCCGAGAGGCGGCCCCCACAGGCTTTTTGTGTCGCAAAAATGGGGCTAAAGGTCCGGGGAGAAACAGCCGAACTGGACAGTGGACAGAGAAACCATGAGGGCCCCGAGGGCCACAAGCACGAGAGGAGATGCTAGGAACATGATGCGTATCAAGAGAGGTCAGAAAGGCTTCACGCTTATCGAGCTGCTGATCGTGATCATCATCATCGGCATTCTGGCCGCGATCGCGATCCCGATGTTCCTGAACCAGCGCGACAAGGCCAAGGAGGCCGCGGTCAAGGAAGGCATCCACACCATCCAGATCGGCGTCCAGAGCTACGCCGTCGACCACAACGACGCCTATCCTGCAGCGGATAAGGTCGTTTCTGGCAACACTCCCGACACCGTTGGCGCTGTGGTTGACAATTGGCCGAAGAATCCATGGAGCAGCACAAACGCCGACATGACCAGGCGGGAGAATGCGACCCAGGGCGATTTCACGTACACTACAGGCACCGACACGTTTACTCTGATCGGATACGGCAAGGGCAACGCGCCAGTCATCGAAGTTCCGTGATCTGATTCGTATTCTGGTTCAAAGACCGGGGCGGCTGCTCTCGCAGCCGCCCCGGTCTTTTTGCTACCTTCGTTTCAGAGCCTTCGTCTCCGGCAGGACTGCCGCTCTGCCCCGCGAACGGTGTTCTGGGCTGCACAGACCTGAAGGCGAGGCGAAAGAGTCGGTCGCCAAGGGTGGAGCACGCAACGTCACGCTCGGCAAAGGTGCCCAAACACGCACCTGGACCCTAGACGAACGTACCAGGTCTAGGAGTCCCGCGACTCGGCAGAGTAAGTGCAAAGGCGTTCAGGGCAAACCACTTGCGAAGCTGAGGCGTAAAGCCGCGGCGCCCCTGTCGGAGCCGGCCGGGCCGCCGCCGGAGTTCGATCCACCCAGAGCCTGTGGAGCCTGCGCCGGGAGGCGTTGCTAGGCACATGATGCGTATCAAGAGAGGTCAGAAGGGCTTCACGCTCATCGAGCTGCTGATCGTGTTCGTCATCATCGGCATTCTGGCCGCGATCGCGATCCCGATGTACCTGAACCAGCGGGACAGAGCCAAGGAGGCTGTGGTTAAGGAGGGCGTCCACTGCATCCAGGTCGGCGTCCAGGCCTATGCCGTCCACAACGACGATACATATCCCGACGAAGGAAAAGTCGCAGAGGACGGGGAGGTCGGCCAGGTCGTCGACCAGTGGCCGAAGAATCCATGGACCAACGCCTTCATGGTTGACTCCGATGATGCCAGCCAGGGCGACTTCAATTACGAAGCAACCGGCGACCAGTTCACGTTGGTCGGATACGGCAAGGGTGGGACTCCGGTAATCGAGATTCCGTGATCTGACCCACATTCTGGTTGAAAGTCCGGGGCGGCTGCGAGAGCAGCCGCCCTGGACTCTTTCCGTCTTCAATTCGGGGACCTCGCCTCTGGCAGGACTGCCGCTCTACCCCGCGAACGGTGTTCTGGGCTGCATGAACCGGTGGCATGAGGCGAAAGAGGAGGCCATCAAGGGTGGAGCGCACAACGTCACGCTCGGCAGCGGCGGCAGCCCCGTCGACGTCCTGGCCGAGAGTTCATGGACGGGGCTCGACGCGACTGGGGGAGACCGAGGAAACGAGTCTGAGGGAATGAACCAGGAACACCACCATTCCGCGAAAGCAGCCGGATCGTTTATCCTGACCGGTGTCGGAACGGGCGCGTACCGCTCAGTACAGCGCCCGAGCATCTCTTACTGAAGGTTATGGAGTCAGTGCTTCGCATCGAGGGCGTCAGGAAGACGGTTCATACGGGGTTCAGGCGGAAGGCCGTTGAGATCCTGAGGGGGGTGGATCTTGAGGTCGCCCCCAACGACGTGTTCGGGCTCCTCGGGCCCAACGGCGCCGGGAAGACGACCACGGTGAAGGTCGCTTTGGGCCTCATGCGCCCCAGCTCAGGCTCGGTGGCGCTCGGCGTCGCGGGGCTCTCTCACGTCGGGTATCTCCCCGAGAACCCCTACTTCTACGACTATCTCTCCGGCAGGGAGTTCCTCGACTTCTGCGCGCAGCTCTTCGGCCTGCGCGGGGAGGAGAGGCGTGGCCGTGTCGAGGCCCTGCTGGGCGACGTCGGCCTGGTGGCCGCCGCCGATACCCAGCTGCGGAAGTACTCCAAGGGCATGCTACAGCGCATCGGCATCGCCCAGGCTCTCGTCAACGACCCGGAGCTGGTCCTCCTCGACGAGCCCATGACCGGCCTCGATCCGGTGGGCCGGGTCGAGGTGAAGCGCATCATCCAGCGCCTGCACGAGCGCGGCAAGACGGTGCTGTTCAACTCGCACATCCTCAGCGACGTGTATGAGCTGTGCACACGCATCGCCATCATGAAAGAGGGGCGCGTGGTGTGGCAGGGCGATGTCGCCGAGGCAACCGCCGCCGGAGCCGGGTCTCTCGAGGACTTCTTCATGAAGGTGGTGACGGCGTGAATCAAGTGGTCGCCATCGCCGTCAACACGTTCAAGGAGACGATCCGCGACCGCGTGCTGGTCGTCATCGTCGCGTTCGCGCTCCTCATGATCGTCGGCGGTCTGTGGCTGGGCAGCATCAGCCTCGGCGAGGAGAGCCGCATGATGATCGACTTCGGCCTCGTGGCGGTCAGCGGGTTCGGCCTCATCGTGGCCGTATTCGTCGCGGCCGGCCTCGTCCGCAAGGAGGTCGAGAAGCGCACGGTCTTCGTGCTCTTCTCGAAGCCCGTTAGTCGGGGAGCGTTCATTCTGGGCAAGTTCCTGGGCTTCTGCTGCACCATGGCGGTAGTGCTCGCCGGGATGGGGGCGTTTCTGGTCGCGCTGGTGTGGCTCGTGGGGGGCCAGCCCACGCCGATGCTGATGCTGGCCGTGGTCATGATCTACGTTCAGCTGCTGGCGGTGATGGCGGTTACCATCTTCTTCTCGACGCTGGGCTCGGCGATTCTCGCCAGTGTGCTCGGCATCTGCGTCTATGTCGCCGGGCAGCTCAGCCACAACGTGCTCTCCCTCACGCGTCTCGGCGAGAACGCTGTGACCGAGGCGCTCTCGTGGGTCGTGTACGTAGTGATTCCGAACTTCTCCGCGGTCGACGTGAAGGCCGGCGTGGTCGGCGAGCAGACGCTCGCCGGGGGGCAGCTGGCGCTCTGGACCGTGTATCTGCTCGCCTACGTCGTCGTCGTGCTCGCGCTGGCGACGCTCGTCTTCCGCCGCAAGGAGTTCTGAGCGATGCGGCGACTGCTTGCGCTGGCCGTCGTGGTGGTCTGCGCCAGCGTCGTGGTGGCCTACCAGGCCACCAGACCGGCGCAGGTGAAGGGCGACCCTCGCGTGTTCGTACCATCAGCCGATTTCTACCTCGATTTCTCGCCCAGCTTCCGCACGTCGCTCGCCGATCTGTACTTCCTCTCCATGGTCCAGTACTACGGCGAGCACGTCAGCGGCGACGGCAGGTTCGATTCCCTGCCTCAGATGGTCGATCTGGTGACGCGCCTGAGCCCGCGATTCACACGCGCCTACTTCTTCGCGGAGTTCGCGCTGCTCGACGCAAAGGAGCCGGGCGCGGCCTACGAGGTCTTGCTACGGGGTTTCAAGGAGAACCCTCAGGACTGGCGATTCCCAGCGCATCTCGGTTTCTTCGCGTACACGTTCGCCAGAAATCGGGACAAGGCCACAATCGCCGCCGAGTGGTATCAGCGGGCGGCGGAGATCCCCGGCAGTCCGAGCTACGTCTCTCGACTTGCGGCCACATTGATGGCTAAAGGCGGCGAGCGGGAGAAGAGCATCATCATGTGGGGGCAGGTGTACGCGGACGGAGACAAGTACTCGCGTCAGAAGGCTGTTCAGGCCCTGGACCGGATTCTGCCGGCGGAGGAGCAGGCGAGAATGGAGGCGCTCGCGCCGCTGGCGGGCACCATGCCCGAGGCCCTGTTCAAGGAGCTCGTCGCTCAGCTCGTCGGGGGCTCCCTGCCGTGAGCTGGACGACACCCGACCGGCTCGCCCTCGCGTCTGCCACCACGGCGCAGCGCCGTACCTGGAGCCCTGAACGCCGATGAACTGGCCTCTCGTGGTGATCGCCGCCGTCTACGGCCTTCTTATAGGCAGCTTCCTCAACGCCTGGGCGTGGCGTCTGGCGCACGACGAGCGCATCACACAGGGCCGGTCGCGCTGCCCGTACTGTGGGCACCTCATCCGCGGGTACGACAACATCCCGCTGCTGAGCTGGCTGGTGCTGCGCGGCCGCTGCCGCGACTGCCGCGCTCCGATCCACTGGCGCTATCCCGTCGGCGAGGCGCTCACGGCCGCGCTGTTCGCCGCCGTCGCGGCGATGGACGGGCTCTCGTGGATGCTGATCCCGCACCTGCTGTTCGTGTCGGCGCTCATCGTCGTGAGCCAGGTCGACCTCGAGATCCGCATCGTCCCGGATGTAGTGATCCTGCCGGCGGCGGCCATTGGTCTGCCGTTGATGATCGTGCTCGGCGAGGGCCCCTGGTGGCAGTGGCCCGTCGCCGGGCTGGGCGCCGCCGCCTTCCTGTACGTGATCGGCGAGGTGTATTACCGCGTGCGGCACGTGGAAGGCATGGGCTTCGGCGACGTCAAGCTGGCGCTCTGCATGGGTGTGTACCTGGGCGCCTCGGTGGTGCCGGCCCTGTTCATCGGGTTCATCGGCGGGGCGCTCGCCGGGGTCATCATCCTCGCGCTGCGCAAGGGGGACGGCAAGACCGCCATCCCGTTCGGGCCATTCCTCGCCGCCGCCGCCGTAATCTGCCTCTTCGCCGGTCCGGCGCTGATCGCTGCCTATCTGGGCCTGGCGTTCCCGGATCGCTGATCGCTGCCTATTGGGCCTGGCGCCTCCGGACTTCTGAGCGCCGGCTGGACGCCGCTGCCGACGTCTCAGCGTCGGCCCGGCGTCGCGCCGACGGCTCGGCGCCGGCGCGCGGCTCGCCGGCGTGGCGATTTGTGTGATGGCCGCCTGATCCGCGACGCAACGTGAGCCGGACTGCTGCGGGATGTCACCGTCCGGCCTCTCGCGTCATCCTCCCGCTCCGACCACCCGGCCGCTAGCCTCTCATCAGATTCGGCAAGCGTGGTCGTACCCGGCGGGGCGACGTGTGGACCCGCACGTCGCTCCCGATCCCGACGGAAGCGTGCCCACGCCCTGCAGAACGTGGTGTTGAGAGGATGATGCATGAGGCGGCAGCGGGGAACGACGATCTTCGAGATGGTGACCGTTCTGGCGGTCGCGGGGATCCTCTGCGCTATCGCTGTGCCGGGGGCGGCCGCCGTGCGCAGCGCCTTCAGCGCGCACACGGCGGTCGGCACTCTCGCACTGCTCTTGCGCGAGGCGCAGTCGAGCGCCCAGTCGGCAGGCCTGCCCGTTGAGGTTGCAGTGGCGCACGATGGCGGGTTTGTCGTTCGTCAAACCGCTGCCGATGGTTCGCTGGTCGTGCGTCGGCGTGGCTCGCTGGGAGTGCACATCACCAGCAACTACCCGGGTGGAGTCGTGGTGTTCGTCGCCAGCGGCCTCCCGACTTCACCCGGCTCGGCGAGCCCCAGAGCAGGCCGCTTCACCATCGGCGGGCACGCAGTGATCGTGCAGCTCGGAGGGTGCATCCGGTGCATCTGACGCAGGCGACGCAGTGTGGCAGGCAGGGCCTGGCGGGGTTCTCCCTGATCGAGGCCGTCGTGGCCACAGGAGTGCTGGCGCTCACCTGCCTCGCGATCAGCGGAGTCATCTCTGCGTCGCTGCGCGCCCAGGGCGCAATCGAGGGCAGGAGTCGGCTGGAGGAGGCGCTCATCGCAGAGGCGGCCCGGCTCGAAACGCTGCCCTACTGGTGTGCAGCTCTGGCGCAGGAAGCGTCGCCCGCTGAGCCGTGCAACTCCCTCCTCGGGGAGGTCTTCCCGCACGCGGATCCCTCGCTCAATACGGCCGCCGCCGCATACACCGTACGCCCCGGCCCCGTCGAGACCGGCGCGTTCGTGTCGCTCGTGACTCGTGGAGAGGTCGCGGTGTGTCGTACGGCAACCTTCATAACGGTGACAGACGAGGGGGAGGCGGCCGTTTCTTCCGTCGCCTTGCGCGGCTGGGCGGTTTCGAGCGGCGCCGCTCCGCCCAGCTCAACGGTGCGGATCCAGCTTGAGGCGACGTTGCAGGGTCGCACGGCGACCCGCTGCCTCGTGCTCCCGTGGCTGCGTCCTTCTCTGGAATCGATCCCCGTGTCCATGGCGCAGAGTGCGCCCTCGCGGCAGGCTCGGTGGGAGGCGGCGCATGCGCTGTAGCTGGGCAGGAGCACCCGGCAGGCAGCGACTGGCGCCCGGCGCCGACGCCCGAGGCTGCGGGTTCTCCCTCGTTGAGCTGCTCGTAGCGGCTGCCATCGTGAGCACGGTGCTCACGGCCACATGGGGCTGGCTGTGGAACGCCGGGTCGGCCGCCGATGCGATCAGCGAGCGTGCTCAGGCCGGCACTTCGGCGGCCGCGGCCCTGCGCGCGGTTGCGGACGATATCCGTCTGGCGACCGCCCTCCAGGCTCCGCCCACTCCGCTCTCGCCGGCGCGAACGCTGCACCTCCAGCACCGCCACGTGGGCGAGCCCGCCGAGAACATCCTCGTCGTCTGGGATCCGGAGCGGCGTGTCCTGTGGCGCAAGGCGTCAGGCACCTACCTCGCAGATCATGTGGCGGCGTTTGCGGTCGAGTACCTCGACGCGGAGGGGAATGAGCTCGCGCCGGAAGAGGCTGCAGGAGACGCCGGATGGTGGCGGCAAGTCGCACGGGTCGTGGTCGGGTTAACCGTCACGTACGGGCGCTCCACAGTCACGGCACACCATACCGTCGCGCTACCGGGGGCCTGAGGCATGGACGTTCGAGTCTCCAGCAGAGGTGAGCCCGTACCAGATCGTGCGGCACGACGGTGCGGCTGTCGCCAGAGCGGCTACGCGCTGCTCGCCGCCGTCGCCATCGGGGCGCTGGCGGGGATCCTCGCCGCCGCCGCCCTGGCCGCTGTGAGCGCTCGCGAATCCGTAGTGCAGTCCGACCGTGCCGCAGAACAAGCCTCCTCGGAGGCGCAGGCCGGCCTGCGGCGGGCCTGCCGGAGCCTGAGGCAGGGCGCACCGGTTGTCGGCGGCAGCATCGTGTCGTCGCGCGCGGCGGCGCCAGATGGTCACTGGTCGGCGACCTTGACATCGGCCTCGTCGGCCGTCGGAGGCGCGTGGGCGACGGTCGGCATCGACGTTTCGGCCAGCGCAGGTCGGGCCCGGCAAAGGCTGCGAGCCGTCGCGGAGCTACGGGCGCAGCCGCCGGCACAAGGCGTCGCGGTCGCCGGCGATGTCACGCTCGGCGCGCCCCTCAGCATATCGGGGAGCGGCCTGTATAGCGGGGGCTCGGTGAGGGGGCGGGAATGGGTTACGTTCGCTCCTTCGGTATCCGGAGCGGCCGGGCCGGATCACGTTCACGGCGAGTCATGGCCGGTTGCAGGCGTACACGCCCTTGGAGGCATCTGGGCGCACGGCAGTGAAGTACATGAAGTGGACGATGGGCCATACCCGGCAGACACCGACACGCACACGACGTCCGCAGAGCCCCTTCCGGATCTGCGGCCGCCCGACGCCGCCGCACTGGCCGCCCTTCAGGAGGACGCCCTGCCAGCCGGTGCTGCCCTCGAGAACGATGTGCTCGATCTGGCTCTACTGCCCGACGAGCCACCGTGCCGGGATCCTGCGCCCTCCTTCGGCGGCTACGTCGTCGTGCTCGAGCGAGCTATCGGAGCGCGAGTGAGAGTCGTCGGCCGGCGCGCGGCCAGCGCATGCCCGGTCACACTCGTCCTGGCGAGCGATGCCGAGTTCGGCGCTCAGGGCGCTCCCGTGAAGCTCTCGGGCGCCATTGTGGGCCTGGGCGCCGTCACCATTGCTGGAGATACGCAACTGAATGGGCACCTGTATGCTCGCGGCCTCTCGATTGACGCTCCCTTCAGCGTCGACGTTCCTGTAAGCTGGCGGTTGCGCCCGGCTCCTGGTCTGGCGCTGCCCGTGCTTGTGTCTCTCTACGGACTATGAGCGTAGGGAATCGCGATTATTCGCAGTAGAATAGGTATACGGCACGGCAGCTCATGTGAAAGACTACAGCGCAACGGGGTCAAAGGGATCGGCCGTCGGCAGGTGGCCCAGTCCCTGGGCGTAAGGGCACGGCGCGAGTCTGCTGATAGCGCAGACAGGTGTCGCATCGACACGCGGAGAGGTTGTCATGGCAAAAGGCGAAGTGCGAGTCGGCATCGATCTCGAGCAGGCGTTTATCGCCGGAGCGCAGATCAAAGGGTCACGCCAGGGCTACGAGCTCACGAATGTCGCCGTGCGCGCTCTGCCCGCCGGCCTCGTGTTCGAAGGCGAAGTCCTTGACGTCGACGGCCTCGCCGTCGAGCTCAAGGACTTCTGGAAGACCTCCGGCTTCTCGGGCAAGCGCTTTTTTCTCGGGGTCGCCAACCAGAAGGTCGTGGTCCGTACTATGGAGCTCCCTATCATCGACGAGAAGGAGCTTCGCGCGGCCATCGAGTTCCAGGCCCAGGACTCTATACCCATTCCACTCGACGAGGCGGTCCTCGACTTTCAAGTGCTGTCCACCATTCCCGACGAAGACGACGGGCCCGGTCGCCAGAGGGTGATGGTCGTCGCGGCCCAGCGTGAGATGATCCAGCAGTTCGTCGACGTCGCCCGCAAGGCCGGCCTCGGCATCGCCGGCATCGACCTGCAGGCGTGTGCCCTCAGGCGCTCCGTCTCGCCGCCGGTAGCCTTCATCGATCGCGGTGCGCCGCAGTCCACCGATGCGACGGCCGTCGTCAACATCGGCACCGGTACCACAAACCTCGTTGTAGCCGCCAACGGGGTGGGCCAGTTCACGCGTGTCGTCAACCTCGGTTGTGAGGTCCTTGTTCAGGCGCTCATGACCAGTCGCGGCATCGAGCACAGCGAGGCCGATGCCTTGCGGCTGTCCGTCGGGCTGACGGGCAGCAATGCGCCCGCCGTCGATCTCGACGCCTCCGTGGTCGCCGAGATACGCGAGGTCTTCGACGCGGCGTGCGAGGTGTTCGCCGACGAAATCCTCCGTTCCATCGACTACTATCACTCGCAGGGGCTCGAGGGACGCATCTCGACCGTGCTGATCAGCGGCGAGGGTGCACTCACGCGCAACATTGCGGAGTACCTGACGCAGGCGCTGCATCTCGACGTTCAACGCGGTAACGCGCTGCAACACATTCTCGAGAACAAGTCGAACGTTCCTCAACCGGAGCTCGAGGCCATCTCCCCGCGGCTTGCGATCGCTGTGGGGCTGGCGATAGTCGATGAGGAGTAGGCGGCCATGAATCGCATCAATCTGCTGCCGGGAGAAGCGCGCGCCAAAGCTTCGCGCGAGCGCGGCCTCATTTACATGATCCTCGTCCTCGTCGGCGTGCTGGCAGTTCTGGGCGGTGTGTATGTCTGGCAGCTCAACACCCAGGGCAACAAGCAGGAGGAGCTGGCCAACATCGACGCCCAATTGCAGGTCGAGCAAGCCAGGCTTGCCGAACTGCAGCCGTACGCGGCCCTGCAGAGCAAGCGCACCTCCATGACCGAGACGGCGAAGGCCATTTTCGCGGCACGGGTGCCGTGGTCGAGCATTCTTCAGCAGGTCAGTCTCGTCATCCCGGACAACGTGCGCCTCACGACCCTCACCTGTGCTGTTCCGGCGGCCATGCTGCCCGGTCCGGAAACTGCGGAGGCGGCAGCCGGCACAGCGAGTGGGGTCGACATCACGTTTGCCGGAGCCGCCTATACACACAGAGACGTCGCCGAGTTCATGACGCGGCTCGGGCTCATCCCGCAGCTGAGCGACGTTCGACTCACGAGCTCGACGGGCGCGGCGAACACTGCTACTACCACTGACTCTGACGCTACCACTACCGACACCAAGAAGACCGTGTCGTTCACGGTAACGGCCATGCTCCGACCGTATCTGGCGCCGCCACCCACCACCGTCTTGCAGCAGGAGGGCGGTCAATGAAGGCACAGGACAAAATGGCCTACATCATGGTCGGCCTTGTGGCGGCACTCCTGGTGGTTGCCTGGTACTTCCTTCTGCTCAGCCCGATGCGAAGCAGCATCGGCGAGCTGGACGAGCAGATCTCGCAGACCCAGAGCACGCTCGCGCAGACGCACAACCAGGTCGTCCGTTACGAGGCGTACAAGAAGACGGCGCCGCAGTCGCGCGCCGAGGTCGTGCGGCTCAGCAAGATGATCCCCGAAAGCGAGGGCATCCCGTCTTTGATCGTCGAGCTCACGCAGACCGCAAAGGCATCGGGCGTCGAGGTCGTGAGCATCACCAGGGGCGAGACCGAGGTCGGCAAGCCGTTCGGGCTGCAGGTGGTCACTCTTGAGGTAACCGGCCGCTACTTCGATGTCGAAGATTTTCTCTACCGCCTGGAGAATTACGTAGCATCCCGCAACGAGAGTGTGCGCGTTACGGGGCGGCTCCTCCAGGTCACCAATCTCACTCTGGCAGGCTCCACATCGTCTACCGCGACGACCAGCAGCTCACCGCCGTTGACGGTGTCCATCACGCTGAACGGTTACATGTGGGCGGGCCCCGGCAGCGCTGCCGGGGCCACGACCCCCACGGCGGCGACGCCCACAACCGCTACGCCGACAACGCCCACCACCCCCACGCCGACGACGTCTACTTCTGCGACACCGACGACGCCCGCGTCTACGGCACCGACGACGAACACGGGAGGTGCGCAGTGACGCCCCGGCGAACCCTCACCTTCGTGATCATCGCACTGGCGCTCGGCGCATCGCTTGCGCTGGCTGTCGTGCTGACCGGCCCACCTGTGGGTATGCAGGCGACCGCGCAAGCGGGTACTTCGGCTCCAGGCGTCACGGCAGACGCGCAGGGAACTGCAGAGGCAGACGGCAGCAACGTCGACCCTGTCGCCGCCGATCCGGCCAGGCAGGAGCCGGTGCTCGACTCCTTCACGGCCAAGGATCCGTTCATCCCGCTGGTCTCGGCGGGTGGGTCATCTGACGACGGCGACACGCCGGACGATGGAGACGACAGCACCGCCACGGATTATCAAGCGAAGGTGCTGATCAACGGCTCCGCGTCGACCGTGCAGAAGGGCGACAAGGTGCCCGCCGGGCATCCCGCCTTCGTAGTCGACGCCATCACATCCAGCGATGTCACGTTCAAGGTCATCAACGGTACGCTTGAGAACGGCGACACCTCGTTTACCGTCAATCAGGGCGAGCAAACCGAAGTGAGGCTCAAGGGCGGCGCCTACTACAGGATCAAGGTGTCCTCCATATCCAAGGCGGGAGCGTCGGGCGGTGTGACAGGGCACTCCATCAGCGTACGGAGCATCACGACTCAGGGCGGCAAGGCGGTCGCGACCCTGGAGGTCGACGGCAAGACCTACCCCGACCGGGCGGTCGGGGACGTCATCGACACCTCCTGGGGGCAGATCAAGGTTCTCGCAATCGACACCGGCGCCCAGACCGTTACGATCATGCACGGCGACCAGACAATCACCATTCACGCTGGCCAGGTGGTCGTCAAGTAGGCCAGAGCGAGAAGGGACTTCTGCGACAGGGCGGCCTCGGGTCGCCCTGTCGCGTTGCGGTCTCCCGTGCGGCGGTCTGTCGGTGCTTTTCTGCGACGAGAGCTACCGATAAGGTAGACACATGAAACGACTGCGCTATCTCACAGCCGGCGAGTCTCACGGGCGGCAGCTTACCGCGATTCTCGACGGCTGCCCGGCAGGCCTTCAGCTGAGCGCCGTGGACATCGACGCCGAGCTGGCGCGTCGCCAAGGCGGCTACGGCCGCGGCGGCCGCATGGCCATCGAGCGAGACCGCGTTGCGGTGGCGGGTGGGGTGCGCTACGGACGTACGACGGGGGCGCCCATCGCTCTTGTCGTGGCCAATCGCGACGCCGCCAACTGGGGCGAGACGCTGTCGCCGGAGGCGCCGGCCGAGGGAACCGGGGCGGCGCCCGTGCGCATTCCGCGCTCCGGCCACGCCGATCTCGGCGGAGCGCTTCTCTACGGGCACGACGACATCAGGGACGTCATCGAGCGCGCCAGCGCGAGGGAGACCGCGGCCAAGGTCGCCTGCGGCGCCGTGGCCAAGGCCTTGCTGGCGAGCATCGGCTGTTCCGTTGCGAGCCACGTTGTAGCCATCGGGGGCGTCGAGGCACGAGGCGACCTCGCGCCGGACGATGTCGCCCGCGTGGAAGCCGACCCCGTGCGCTGCCTCGACCCTGACGCCGGAGCGCGCATGTGTGCGGCCATCGACGCGGCTCGTCTGGCCGGCGACACGCTGGGAGGTGTCGTCGAGATCGTGGCGTTCGGCTATCCCGCCGGAGTCGGCAGTTACGTGCAGGGAGACCGGCGGCTCCAGGCGGCGCTCGCGGCGGCGGTCTTCACGGTGCCGGCGATCAAGGGTGTCGAATTCGGCCTGGGCTTCGCAGCCGCGAGCCTGCCCGGCAGCGAGGTTCACGATCCGCTCGGCTTCGAGGCAGGGCGTGGGTACGTGCGCCGCACCAACAACGCGGGCGGCATCGAAGGTGGTATCTCCACGGGCGAGCGACTCATCATTCGTGCGGCGATGAAGCCCATCGCTACGCTGCGTACGCCGCTGCCGAGCGTAGAGCTCGGGACACATGCCGCTGTAGACTCCCGCTTCGAGCGCTCGGACGTCTGCGCCGTGCCTGCCGCCGGCGTGGTGCTGGAGGCGGTGGTCGCGCTGACGCTCGCCGACGCCGCCCTTGAGCGCTTCGGCGGCGCCACGGTCGACGATCTCGCCGCGGCCGTCACGTCGTTCCGCGAGCGATGCGCCGCGCGATGAGCTGCGCCGGGGAGACTCTCGTGGGCGGCGCTGAGGACCGGACAGGACGACCTCGGTCGTCGTCGATCATCCTGGTGGGCTTCATGGCGGTGGGGAAGAGCGCCGTGGGCGGCCTGCTTGCCGAGCGGCTCTCCCTGCCGTTCGTCGACACCGATGAGCTCGTTGAGCGTCGCGAGGGCCCCATCCCGGCGATCTTCGAGGAGCGCGGGGAAGACGAATTCCGTCGCGTCGAGCGCGAGGTGACGCTGGAGGCCCTGGCCAGGGCCCAGAAGGCCCCTGTCGTCGTCGCGCTGGGTGGCGGCGCTGTACTGAGCGACGAGGTGCGCGCCGCCCTCCTTCGGCTGCGGCACGTCATCTGGTTGACGGCTCCGGTCGAGGTTCTCTGGCGGCGCACGCGTGCAGCCGGAGCCGCGGGCCGACCGCTGGCCGGCGACGAGGCTTCATTCCGCAACCTCTACGAGCGGCGAGCCGCACTGTATCGAGAGGTGGCGACGGCCGAGGTCCGCAGCGACGGTTCGCGTCTCGAAGCCGCGGTCGCAGATGAGATCGCCGCACAGGCGCTGGCGGATTTCCGTCCGCGGGTCGGCGCCGGCGAAGCAGGGCGCCGGTGAGGGCGTGAAGCGCATCCGAGTGACAACGCTTTCACGGCGATACGACGTGCTCGTCGGTCGAGGCTGCCTGGCGCAGCTCGGTGAGCAGCTCGCCCGGCGCGGGCCCAGGGGGCAGGCGGTGATCGTGTCGGACGATAACGTAGCGCCGCACTACCTTGCGACGGTCAGCGCGAGCCTGGCGGAGGCCGGCTATGCGACGTCGGAGATCGTCGTCCCGGCCGGTGAGACGCAGAAGACGCTGACGCGAGCGGAGGAGCTCTACGGCGTGCTCTACGATCGAGGAGTCCGGCGCAACGACACCGTCGTCGCTCTCGGCGGCGGCGTGATCGGCGATCTGGCCGGCTGGGTCGCCGCCACGTACCTGCGCGGCGTCAATCTCGTGCAGGCGCCGACGACTCTCCTGGCGCAGGTCGACGCGTCCATCGGAGGCAAGACGGCCGTCGATTTTCGCTTCGGCAAGAACTACGTCGGTACGTTCTATCAGCCGATTCTCGTGATGGCCGATCTCGACACGCTGGCGACGCTTCCGGCGCGCGAGCTACGGAGCGGCGCCGCCGAAGTGGCCAAGTACGGCCTCTTCGCCGGCGGGCGTCTGCTGGCGTGCGTCGAGCAGCTTGCGCGCGCGCCACTCGCCGCCTCCCGCGTGAGCATCGAGCTGGTGGCCGGCTGTGCAGCCAGCAAGGCTGAGGTCGTGTCGTCCGACGAGCGCGATGAAGGGGGCGGCCGCGCGGTTCTCAACTTCGGGCATACCATCGGACACGCGATCGAGGCGGCGACCGGCTTCACTCGTTACTCACACGGCGAGGCCGTAGGGCTCGGTCTGCGTGCGGCTCTGCGCCTCTCCAGTGGAGTCTGCGGGCTGTCGCCCGATCAGGAGGCAGGCGGTTTGGCGCTGCTCGACCGTCTCGGCCTGCCTCAGACCTTCACGGGCACTACTGTGGCCGATGTCTGCGACCTCGTGAAGCGCGACAAGAAGGGCCACTCCGGAGGCGTCGGGTACGTTCTGCTGGAGGCGCTGGGCCAGCCGGTGCTCGATGTGACGGTTCCGCCGGATCTGCAGAGGGAGGCGGTGGAGTGGCTGTACGCGCGTTGAGGACGCTCTGGCTCCTGCACGGCGTCAATCTGGATATGCTCGGATGCCGCGATCCCGAGCAGTACGGCACCCTGACCCTGGCTGAGCTGGAGGCGCGCGTCACCGCTCGGGGAGCTGTGCTCGGCTTCGACGTCCGCTGCTTCCAGACCAACCATGAGGGCGCGCTCGTCGAGAAGCTGCACGAGATCGCCGAGGAGGGCGCCGGCGCCGTCATCATTAACCCGGGTGCCTGGACCCACTACAGCTACGCGATCCATGACGCCCTCGAGCTCATTACCGCACCGGTCGCGGAGGTGCACCTCTCGGATATCGAGAAGCGCGAGGAGTGGCGGCGTCACTCGGTCATCGCCGACCTCGCCGCCGTGAGGATTAGCGGCAAGGGAGTCAAGGGATACGAAGAGGCTCTGGAGGCGCTGGCGAGGCTCCGGCCTGCCTCCACTTCGTGATGGTTCGGCTCGCCGCCTGCCGCACGCTGCTCGATGAACTGAGCCTCGACGCGATCCTGGTGAGCGACGCCACCGACGTTCGCTATCTCTCCGGCTTCCGCGGAGAAGACGCGGCCCTCGTCGTGGGCCGCGACCTGGCGCTGATCTGCACCGACTTCCGGTACCTGGAGCAGGCACGAGAGGAGGCTCCGCAGTTCGCTCTGGAGCGCTCCGAGGGCGGCCTCCTGGGCGATGCGGTTGCGGCCGTCAGACGACGACTGGGACGCGGTGCGGCGCTCGGGTGCCAGGGCGCACAGGTGAGCTACGCGCAGTATCGCAGCCTGCGACGCCGCCACGACGGGCGCCTGTGCGACGTCGGCGATCGTGTGGCGCGGCTGCGCGCCGTCAAGGACGCCGGCGAGATCGCGATCATGCGCCGCGCGGCGGCCGTAACGGACGAGGCGCTCGCGGCGGTCGTGGCCGAAGGCCTGATCGGCCGCCGCGAGCGCGACGTCGCCTGGGATCTCCTGGCCGCCTATCACAGCCTCGGCGCTGAGGGCGAAGCCTTCCCGGCCATCGTCGCCGCCGGGGCTCACGGCGCCCAGGCACACGCTATTCCCGGCGAGCGCGTCATCGCCGCCGGGGATCTGGTGGTGATCGACACGGGCGCACGCGTCGACGGGTACTGCAGCGACATCACACGCACGTACGCCGCAGGGGAACCTTCAGCCGAGACGCGTCGTATCTACGACGTGGTTCTGGCCGCGCAGATCGCCGGCCTCGCGGCGGTACGGCCGGGCGCTCACGGCAGCCGGGACGTCGATGCGGCCTGCCGCGAGGTGATCGGCGCGGCAGGGTATGGAGAGCACTTCGGGCATGGGACCGGCCACGGGGTGGGGCTGCTCGTCCACGAGGCCCCGTCGCTGGGCCGCACCCGCGGCGACCTGCTCGCCGCGGGCATGGTCTGCACCGTGGAGCCCGGGATCTACGTAGACGGGCTCTGCGGCGTGCGTATCGAGGACACGGTGCTCGTCACGGCAAACGGGTGCGAGCGCCTCACCAGGCTGCCCAAAGAGCTGACGGTCGTGGCCTGATCTCCGCGCTACCCGGCCTCGCGGGGTTCCTGTATCATAAAGCGCTGATTCCATATTCACGAGCTTCGAACAGGACGAAATGGCTGAAGTAGTCTCCACCAATCAGTTCAAGACCGGTATGGCTATCAACATCGAGGGCCAACCGTTCACTATCGTCGACTTCCAGCACGTCAAGCCCGGCAAGGGCGGCGCCTTCGTGCGCACCAAGGTGCGCAACATCGCCACCGGCGCGGTGCTCGACAAGACCTTCCGCGCCGGCGAGAAGTTCGACCGCGTCCACACCCAGTCCCGCAAGATGGCCTACCTGTACTCCACGGAGACCGAAGTCGTCCTCATGGACAACGAGACCTACGAGCAGGTCCCAGTCACGCCGGCTATGGCCAGCGATGCTCTCAAGTGGGTCGTCGAGAACATGGAGGTGGACCTCCTTTATCTGGACGGCGAGCCGTTCGAGGTACAGGCGCCCAACTTCGTTGAGCTCGTCATCACGAAGTCCGACCCCGGCGTCCGTGGCGATACGGCGCAGGGCGCCACGCGGCCGGCGACGCTCGAGTCGGGCGCCACTGTGCAGGTTCCTTTGTTCATTGAGGAGGGTGAGCGTGTGAAGGTCGACACGCGCACCGGAGAGTATCTCGGCCGCGCGTGAGCGCGTCTGGTCTGGAGCAGCGATGCGAGCACGCCAGGTAAAGATCACCGATACTACCCTGCGCGACGGGCATCAGTCGCTGTGGGCGACACGTATGCGCACCTCCGAGATGCTGCCCATTCTCGAGGCGATGGACGAGATCGGCTTCCACTCCCTGGAGTGCTGGGGCGGCGCCACGTTCGACGCTGCGCTGCGCTTCCTCGACGAGGATCCATGGGAGCGCCTGCGCCTCATCAAGAAACACGTCACGCGCACGCCGCTGCAGATGCTCCTGCGCGGTCAGAATCTCGTCGGCTACCGCCACTACGACGACGAGATCGTGCGGCGCTTCGTCTACAGGGCCGCAGAGAACGGCATGGACATCTTCCGTGTGTTCGACGCGCTGAACGACGTCCGCAACTTCGAAACGGCCGCAGCGGCCATCAAGGAGACCGGCAAGCACTTTCAGGGCGCTGTCGTCTATACCATCTCGCCGGTTCACTCCCTCGATCACTATGTCTCAGTGGCCCGCAAGCTGGTCGATATGGGCGCCGACTCGATCTGCATCAAAGACATGGCGGCGCTCCTCTCTCCTTACTACGCCGTGCAGCTCGTCGAGCGGCTGAAGGCCGAGGTTGAAGTGCCGCTCCATCTGCACTGCCACTACATCGGCGGGCTCGCACCCATGACGTACCTCAAGGCCATCGAGGCTGGCGTCGACGTTATCGACACGGCCACGGTGCCGTTGGCCTTCGGCAACTCGCAGCCGGCGACGGAGATGGTGGTGACGGCGCTCATCGGCACGCCCTACGACACCGGCCTCGACCTCGACAAGCTCTTTGCGATTGCCAAGTACTTCGAGCAGGTCCGCCTCGACTCTCGCCATGACCGCGGCGTCACCTCTCTCACGCACATGCAGGTCTATTCGCATCAGGTGCCGGGTGGCATGATCAGCAACCTCGAGGGCCAGCTCAAGGAGCAGAACGCCCTCGACCGCCTGCCCGAGGCGCTCGAAGAGATTCCGGTGGTACGCTCCGAAGTCGGCTTCCCGCCGCTGGTGACGCCGATGTCGCAGATCGTCGGCACCCAGGCCGTGCTCAACGTGCTGTCTGGCCGCAGGTGGCACATCGTACCCGACGAGATGAAGGCATATCTGCGCGGCATGTACGGCGCGGCGCCCGGCACGGTGTCGCCGGAGGTACTCGAGCGTGTCCTCGGCGACGAGAAGCCCATCGAGGGGCGCCCGGCCGACCATGTGCACGAGACACTTGATGACTGCCGCGACGAGATCGGCGACCTGGCGCGCGGCGAGGAGGATCTCCTCAGTTACGCGCTGTTCCCGACGACGGCGCGCGCGTATCTCGAGAAGCACCACATCGGCCCCGAGAGCGACGTCTTCGGCACCGAGCTGTCGGCCGGCCTGTCGGCGCAGGCCGGCAGCGCGCTGGCAGAGTCATCCGAGGACCGGGTGCGCGACATCCTCGAGATGGTCGAGGAGAGCGACATCAGCGAGCTCATCATCGAGGAGGGCGACCTCAAGGTGACGGTGCGCAAGGCCGAGGTCGCGTCCGTCGCGCCGGAGGCGCCGACGCAGGCGCCGCAGCCGACGCCGGAGCCTGCTGCCGCCCAGGCCACCGCCGTAGACAACGGCTATCATCTGGTGCGCTCCAAGTGGGTCGCGACGTTCTACTCCGCGCCGGCGCCGCAGGCTCCGCCGTTCGTGCGCATCGGCGACAAGGTAGAGGCCGGCCAGACGCTCTGCATCCTCGAGATGATGAAGATGATGAACGAGCTCACCGCCGACGTCGCCGGCATCATCCGCGAGATCCTGGTCGAGAACGGGGAGACCGTCCAGTACGGTCAGGCTCTCTTTGCGATCGAGCCCTCCTGATCGCGTGGCGTAACCCCACGTGACCGCCGTAATCAGCCGCAAGCAGGCCCGCCGCGACGCGCTCTTCCTCCTGTATCAGCGCGAGGTGACCAGTCTCACCATGGAGCAGCTCGTCGAGGGCCAGCGTTTGCGCGAGGGCTATGGCCCCGACGACTTCACCATCGCCGCCGTGCGCGGCGTCCTCGCTGGGCGCGAGGAGCTCGACGCAACGCTCGCGGCTCACTCCACGTCCTGGCCGCTGGAGCGTATCGCACCGCTCGAGCGCAGCATCCTGCGTCTCGCGCTGTGGGAGATGACGACCGGCACCAGCCCTGTCGAAGTCGCAATCGACGAGGCCGTTCGTCTCGCCAAGCGCTACGCAACCGATGAGGCCGGCGCTTTCGTCAATGGTATCCTCGGGGCGATTCTGCGAGAGGGAGGCGAAGCTCGTGAATGAGTCGGCCGCGGCCGCGACACGCGAGGGCGACGAGGCGCTGGCCCGCGTCCAGGAGATTATCGCCCAGCTCGATGCGCTCGAGCCGAGGATCTCGGCGGCTTCATCAGGGGAGGTCCAGGTGACGCTGCTGGAGCGCGCGACCGATCTCGTCGACGAGGCGGGCCGGCTGCTCGAGACGCTGGCTCGCGGCGTGAGCTGAGGCCGGCACGGTGCACGATGGAGGCGCCGCCGACGGCTATCCGGCCGACCTTCTGCGCCTCGCGGAGGGTTACCTCGAGTCCCTCGATTTCGGCGCCGACCCGCTTGTCTGGCCTCTCGTCGAGGCGATGCGCTACTCGCTGCTCGCCGGCGGCAAGCGCATCCGCCCGGTGCTCACGCTGGCCACGGCCCGCGGTCTGGGGCACGACCCTGCCCGTGTGCTGCCCGCTGCCGGGGCGCTCGAGCTGATCCACACGTACTCCCTGATCCACGATGACCTTCCGGCCATCGACGACGACAAGCTGCGGCGTGGCCGGCCAACGTGCCATGTGGCGTACGGGGAGGACATCGCCATTCTTGCGGGCGACGCGCTGTTCGCAGAGGCCTTTCGCCTGCTTCTGACCGATCAGGAAGCTTCGCCGGATGCCGCGCTGGCCGCGCTCCGCGAGATCGCTGTGGCGACGGGGGTGCAGGGAATGGTGGGCGGTCAGTTCATCGACGTCGCCGCGATCGCGAGCGGCGACGAGGATCTGCGGCTGCTGCACGCCCTCAAGACCGGGCGCCTGATCCAGGCGGCCGTCGTCTGTGGGGCCGTGCTTTGCGGCGTCCAGGATGTCGACGCCCACCGCGCCTTCGCAGCGGAGGCCGGGCTGCTCTTCCAGATCGTCGACGACATTCTCGACGAGAGCGGCGCGGAGGAGGATCTGGGCAAGAGCATTGGCAAGGACCGCGCCCAGCACAAGGTCACGTACGTGTCCCGCTTCGGCATGGACGGCGCCGAACGCCTGGCTGCAGCGGCCCACGCGCGAGCCCGGGAGCGGCTCGCGGCGCTGCCCGGGGATACGTCAGACCTCGCCGCGATCACCGACTATATTCATTCGCGCCGCCACTGACGCCCTCCCGGGCGAGCGGACGCGCGGCTTCCGCTTCAGCCGCTCAAGTTCGTCCATCTGACGCCCTCCCGAGGCGTGCCGCCGGGCGATGCTATACTCGGGGCAATATGGGGTATCTCGACAGCATCACCGCCCCCAGCGACCTTCAGCATCTCTCCGAGCACGAACTGGCGCTTCTCGCGAAGGAGCTTCGCGAGGCGATACTGTCGTGCGTCAGCAAGGTCGGCGGCCACCTCGGCGCCTCGCTCGGCACCGTCGAGCTGACCGTCGCGCTGCACAGTGTCCTGCGGAGCCCACACGACAAGATCATCTGGGACGTGGGCCATCAGTGCTACGCGCACAAGCTGCTCACGGGCCGCGGCGACCGCTTCGCAACGATTCGTCAGTACGGTGGCATCTCCGGCTTCCCGTCTCGCGCCGAGTCCGAGCACGACGTCATGGGCACGGGTCACGCGTCGACCTCGATCGGCTACGGCCTGGGCCTCGTCGAGGCCGGCAAGCTGGCCGGCAAGGGCGACGGGCAAGTCGTCTGCGTGCTCGGCGACGGAGCGCTCACCGGCGGCGTAGCGTATGAAGCGCTCAATCAGGCCGGACACCTGCGCGCTCCGCTGGTCGTCGTGCTCAACGACAATGAGATGTCGATCCGCCCCAATGTGGGCGCGATGCAGCTGTATCTCAACCGCATTCGACTCGACCCGACGCTGACGCGCTTCCGCGAAGAGGTAGAGCGGGGGGTGGCTCGCATACCCGCCATCGGCCAGCAGGCGTATCGCCTCGGGCAGGACGTCAAGGACTCGGTCAAGGCCTTCCTGGTGCCGGGCATGCTGTTCGAGGAGCTGGGCTTCGCCTATATCGGGGTAGTCGACGGGCACGATATGCACGCCCTGCGCCGGAGTCTGCGCCAGGCAGTCGAGACGCAGCGACCGGTGGTGGTGCACGTCAAGACCGTCAAAGGCAAAGGCTATCGCCCAGCCGAGGCGCGGCCGGAGGTGTTTCACGGCACCGGGCCGTTCCATCTGAGCAACGGCGCGAGCAAGACGGCGGTGGCAGGTACGAGCTTTACCGCCGCGTTCGGCGATGCGCTGGTGCGGCTCGCCGAAGACGACGATCGCATCGTTGCCGTCACCGCAGCGATGACGCAGGGCACAGGTCTCGAGGAGTTCGAACGCCGCTTCCCGGAGCGCTTCTACGATGTCGGCATCGCCGAAGAGCACGCCGTCGTCTTCGCTGGAGGTCTCGCCATCGGCGGCATGCGACCGGTTGTCGCCGTGTATTCGACCTTCCTGCAGCGCGCCTTCGACATGCTCGTGCAGGACGTGGGGCTGCAGGAGCTGCCGATCGTGTTTGCCGTCGACCGGGCCGGGCTGGTCGGCGACGACGGCCCTACGCATCACGGCGTCTTCGATCTCTCGTATCTGCGCATCATCCCGAACATGACCGTCATGGCCCCCAGCGACCAGGAGGAGCTGCAGCGCATGCTCGCCATGGCCGTCGCCATGGACCGGCCGGCTGCGATCCGCTATCCGCGCGGCCTGGCGACGCCCCTTGCTCTCTCGGGTGATCTCACGCCACTCGAGGTCGGCAGAGGGAGAGTGCTCGTCCACGGCAGCGAGGCGGCGCTGGTGGGTATCGGCTCCGGAGTGGGCATCGCCTGTGAGGCGGCAGGACTGCTCGAGCGCATGGGCGTCTCGCCGACGCTGGTCGACGCGCGTTTCGTCAAGCCTCTCGACGGGGAGCTGCTCGACAGCCTGGCCGAGAGCCATCGCCTTGTGGCGACGGTGGAGGAAAACGTCCTGGCCGGCGGCTTCGGCAGCGCCGTCCTCGAACGCCTCGCTGGGCGTGTGCCGGTGCTGCGCTTCGGCCTCCCCGATACGTTCGTTCCACACGGCGACCGCACACTGCTGCTCGAAGATGTGGGGCTTACGCCGCAGGCTATCGCCACCGCCGTCACCACAGCGCTGGCGCCGGCGCACAGCCGGTAGCGGCGTGGTGCGCGAGCGGCTCGACACGCTCCTCGTAGCACGAGGATCCTTCGCGACGCGCGCCCAGGCCCGGGCGGCTATTCTCGCCGGCGAAGTGCGTGTCGACGGTCGCCTTGTCGACAAGCCGGGCACATCAGTGCCCGGCGAAGCCGAGATCGACGTGGCGGAGCGGCCGCGCTACGTCTCGCGGGGCGGCGACAAACTCGACCACGCGATGGTCGCACTGGGTGTCGGCGTCGAAGGAGAGGATGTACTCGATCTCGGCAGCTCGACCGGCGGCTTCGTGGATCGTCTCCTGCAGGGGGGAGCGGCGCGCGTCGTGGCCGTCGACGTGGGCTACGGCCAGCTCGCATACACGTTGAGGCATGACCCTCGCGTCACGGTGATGGAGCGCACCAACGCCCGGCATCTGGGCGCTGATCGCCTACCCTTCCGCCCCTCCTTCGTCACCGCGGACCTCTCGTTCATCTCCCTGACGACCGTTCTGCAGGCCGTGCTAGAATCGCTGCGCCAGGGCTACCGCGGGCTTGTGCTCGTCAAGCCGCAGTTCGAGGCGGGCCGTGACCGTGTCCAGAGGGGCGGCGTCGTGCGCGACAGGGGCGTCCATCGCAAGGTGCTGGAGAGCGTGTGTTCGTGGCTGGCGGAGCACGGAGCCAGCATCCTGGGCGTCTGCGACTCCGGCCATCCCGGCCCCAAAGGCAACGTAGAGTACTTCGTCTACTTCGCCGACGCAGCGTCGCCGCTGTCGCCGCCGGCCGTCAACGCCGTGCTTGCCGTGGCTCGAGCTGTGGAGGGCGTCGCCGATGCCTGAACCGCTGCGCCGGGTGAGCGTGATCACCGGGTACGGCGGCGAGGGTGCGGCCTTCGCTCTGGCCGAGCTTGCCGCCGCCCGTGGCGCGCTCGGCGTCGAGCTGTTCATGCCGTCCTCAGAGGCGGCTCGGTACGACACCGCCCAGCGTGAGGGCTACGACGTCATCGACGACGCCGATCTCGCATCCACCGATCTGTGTCTGGTCTTCGGCGGAGACGGCACGATTCTGCGGGCTCTGGGGCGCCTGCTGGACACCGGCGTACCGACCCTCGGCGTCAACTTCGGCAAGGTCGGTTTCCTCGCCTCGCTGCCGCGGAAGGGGTGGATTGGCGGGCTGGCGGCCATGATCGGCGGCGACTACCGCGTCGTCGACCTGCTCACCGTCGACGTCCAGGTCAACGGCCGGCAGGTTACCGCCGTCAACGACGTCACCCTCAGCCGCGTTGCGCCACGTCACGTGCTGCAGCTTCAGTACGAGGTCGCAGGCGTCACTGCCGGCAGCATGTTCTGTGACGGTCTCATCGTGGCCTCTCCCACAGGCTCAAGCGCCTACAGCCTCTCCTGTGGCGGCCCAATCGTAGAGTGGGACGCGGGGGTTCTGCTCCTCAACTTCATCGCGCCGCACTCGCTCGGTTTTCGCCCGGTCATCCTGAGCCCCGAGCGCGTAATCATCGCCCGTAACCTCTCCTCGCGGCAGGAGGCGGAGGTCGTCGTCGACGGCGAGCCCGTGGGGCGCCTCGGCTGCGACGACGCCGTACGCATCGCGGCGGGGCCGCGGCAGGCGCGCCTGATGGTGCGAAGCGAGGGTTCGTTCTACCAGAACGTCGAGGAGAAGCTGTTCGACCGACGCGATGCTCGCTGAGCTCGCCATCACCGATCTGGTCCTCATCGCCGAGGCGCGGCTCGCGTTCTCGCCGGGGCTCAACGTGATCACGGGCGAGACGGGCGCCGGCAAGACGCTGCTCGCCCAGGCGATCGGTCTGCTCATGGGGCAGCGAGGCGGCGCCGATCTCGTACGCCCGGGGGCCGAGCGCGCCGTCGTTCAGGCTCTCTTCGAAGACGGCGACGACACGCTCGCAGTGGCGCGCGAGCTGCCCCGCGAGGGGCGCTCTCGCGCGCTCATGGACGGCCTGCTGAGCTCCGCTGCCGCAGTGGAGGACGCTCTCCGCGCCCGCCTGGCCTTCTACGGCCAGCTCGAGCACGCCAGGCTTCTGCAGCTCGAGCGCCAGCTCGACCTCCTCGACGGCGTCGCCGGGTCGGAGATCGGGCCGCTGCTCAACGAGTACGCTGAAGCGTACGCAGAGGCGATTCGTCTCACGCGCGAGCTGGAGGAGCTGCGCGGATCGACCGCGGAGCGCGCCCGCGAGATCGACATGGTGCGCTTCCAGGTCGACGAGATTCGAGCCGCGGACCTTCAGCCTGGGGAGGATGTGCGTCTGGCTCACGAGCGCGAACGTCTGCGCCACGCGGGCAAGCTGCTGGAACGCATCGGCGGAGCCGTTACGCTGCTGGGCGGAGAGGACGAGGACACGGCCATGGATGCACTGCGTATGGCGCAGCGGCTCGTCGCCGAGTCCGTCTCCCTCGATAAGTCCCTGGCTCCCGCGGCCGAGCGCCTGGGCGCGGTGGCCGCAGAGCTCGACGACGTATCCGCCGAGTTGAGGGCGTATCTGGAGGACTTCGACGTCGACCCCGCCCGTCGGGACGCCCTTGAACTCCGTCACGATCGCCTCCGGGCGCTCGCCCGCAAGTACGGCGATACCGTCGACGAGATGCTGGCGTTCATGGAGCGCGCCGTCTCGCGACTGGCCACGCTCGAAGCGTTCGAGGCCAACGAGGACGCCCTCCAGGCCAAGGTTGAGGCGGCCCAGGAGGCCGCGCTCGCCTGTGGGCGGGAGCTCAGCGCCGCCAGACACCGTCTGGCGGCGGATGTCGCGGCTCGCGTGCAGAATGAGCTGCATGGCCTGGCTATGCCGCACGCCTCGTTCGCCGTCAGCGTCTCCGCCCGCGGCGACGGCTGGCCGGCCCTCGGCCCGCGCGGCGCCGACGACGTCGTGTTCCTGTTCAGCGCCAACCCCGGCGTGCCCCTCAAGCCGCTGCGCGAGACGGCGTCGGGGGGCGAGCTCTCGCGGGCCATGCTGGCCATCCGCGGTATCGTGACCTTAAGCGACGACGTCGAGACCATCATCTTCGACGAGGTCGACACCGGCATTGGCGGAGTCACGGCGGCAACCCTCGGCGAGCGCCTGGCGAGGCTCGCCGAGAGTCGCCAGGTGCTGTGCATCACACACCTGCCGCAGGTCGCCGCCTTCGCCGAGCGTCAGTTCGCCCTCGTCAAGGAGACTGATGCCGCTGCCGGCACGACCCTCACCGTCGTTCGCCGCGTGGACGGGGACGAACGCCTCGCCGAGCTCTGCCGTATGCTCGGCTCGAGCTACGAGGACGACGCTGCGCGCAGTCACGCGGAAAGCCTCCTGGGCCGCGCTGGCAAGGCGTCATAGCCAGGCGCGATCCGTTTTCTGGGCGTCGCCCGATGGTATACTTCGCCATGTGATCCGTGGGCTCGCCCGATTCAACGCTGTGCCGCACCGTCTCGCACGAGCGAGCGCCAGCCGGGCCCCCCATTATCCTTCGCCGGTCTGCCGCGGTTTCACCGTTCCGTGCGCGCGTCTCCTGATGGGCATATCAGCGGCGCTCCACGACGGCTGTTCCCCGGCTGCAGTCGGAGGCCGTCACCGTGAGGGAGCAGGATGACACGACACATCTTCGTCACCGGGGGGGTGGTGTCCGGGATCGGCAAGGGCATCACCGCGGCGTCGATCGGCCACCTCCTCAAAGCTCGTGGCCTCAAGGTCGCGAACCAGAAGTTCGACCCGTATATCAATGTCGACCCCGGCACGATGAGCCCGTTTCAACACGGAGAGGTCTTCGTGACCGAGGATGGCGCCGAGACCGACCTCGACCTGGGTCACTACGAGCGATTCATCGACGAGTTCGTTCAGCGCGACTCCAACGTCACTACGGGCGGCATCTACAACACCGTCATCACCAAGGAGCGCCGCGGCGACTATCTCGGCGGGACCGTCCAGGTGATCCCGCACATCACCAACGAGATCAAGAGCCGCGTGCACCGCCTCGCGCAGAGCACCGGCGTGGACGTGCTCATCACCGAGATCGGCGGCACCGTGGGCGACATCGAAAGCCTTCCGTTCCTGGAGGCCATCCGTCAGTTCCGCAACGACATCGGCCGCGCCAACGTGCTGTACATCCACGTGACGCTGGTTCCGGTCATCGGTGTGGTGGGTGAGCCGAAGACGAAGCCGACCCAGCATTCGGTCGCCGAGCTCCGCCAGATCGGCATCCAGCCCGACATTATCGTAGCGCGCTCGGAAGAGCCGCTTTCGCAGGGGATCAAGGAGAAGATCGCCCTGTTCTGCGACGTCGAACCCGACGCAGTCGTGTGCGCCAGCGACGCCGACGACATCTATCGGGTTCCGCTGCGCATGCACGATGAAGGGCTCGACAGCCTGGTGGTGCGCAAGCTCGGTATCGAGGCCGGCACGCCCGACCTCAGCGAACTGCGAGCGCTCATCGAGCGCATCGACTCCTGCGAGGGCTCCGTCACGATCGCCCTGGTCGGCAAGTATGTGCAGTTGCACGAGGCCTATCTCTCCGTCTGGGAATCCCTCAAGCATTCCGCCTTCCACCACGGACTACGTCTCGAGCTCCTGTGGATCGACTCCGAGGAACTTACGCCCACGACGACCGCCGAGCGCCTGTCCCGTGCGGACGGCGTCATCGTCCCGGGCGGATTCGGCCAGCGGGGCGTCGAAGGCAAGATGGAGGCCATTCGCTTCTGTCGGGAGCGCGGCGTCCCGTTCCTGGGCATCTGCCTCGGCATGCACTGCGCGGTTGCCGAGTTCGGCCGCAACGTGTGCGGCATGGAGGACGCCGGCTCCACCGAGTTCGACGCCGACACCTCCTATCCGGTCATCGACCTTCTTCCCGAGCAGAAGAACGTGACGGACGTGGGCGGCACCATGCGGCTTGGAGCCTCGCTCGTCCGGCTCGTGCCCGGAACGCGAGCCCACAGCGCCTACGGCGAGGATGAGATCCGGGAGCGTCACCGTCATCGCTATGAAGTTAACAACGAGCTGCGCCCCGAGCTGGAGAGAGCGGGTCTCGTCATCAGCGGCACGACTCCCGACGGGCGGTTCGTCGAGATCTGCGAGCTCACGGATCATCCGTGGTTCGTCGCGACCCAGTTTCACCCCGAGTTCAAGTCGCGGCCGAGCCGCCCCGCACCGCTCTTCCGTGACTTCGTCGGCGCGGCGGCCAGGCTGCGCGACAAGCGTGATGCGGAGCTGGAGGACACGTGCACGCCGGCGTAGATGAGCTCCGCGACCTGTTCGTGGCGCTTGCCGAGATCCCGTCGCCCTCCGGTGAAGAAGGTGCGCTGGCCGCGTTCGTGCGCCGGTATCTGGAGAGGCACGGCCTTGAGGTAATCGAAGACGGCACCGCTGCAACGACGGGCTGCGGCTGCGGCAATCTCTTCATCCGGGTGCGCGGTCACGGCGAAGGGACCGCTGTCGCCTTCTGCGCTCACCTCGACACGGTGCCCCTGGAAGGACGCCCCGTGGTCGTGGTCGACGACGATCGCGTGCGCACCGACGGCCGCACCATCCTGGGCGCCGACGACAAGGCGGCTGTGGCCGTCCTTATGCTCCTGTTGCGTGACCTCGCCAGCGAGCCCCCCGCCGCTGACGTCGAGGTTCTTCTCACGGTGGGCGAGGAGATCGGCTTGCTGGGTGCCAGAGCCTTCGACCTGAACGCGATGAGGGCGCGCATGATGTTCGTTCTCGACTCGGAGGGTGCACCGGGCACGCTCATTGTCAGCGCTCCGGGCGCAACTGAGGTCGATGCGACGTTCACCGGTGTGGCCGCCCACACCGGCATCAATCCAGAACAAGGGCGCAGCGCCATCGTGGCGGCGGCGCAAGCAATCGTCGGCTTCGAGCTGGGGCGAATCGACGAAGAGACCACCGCCAACGTCGGAGTGATCGAAGGCGGCAGCGTAATAAATGTCGTTCCCGACCGCTGCGTTGTTCGTGGGGAGGCGCGCAGTCGGGACCCCGGGAAGCTCGCGCGCCAAGTGGGGGCGATGATCGACGCGTGCACCCTCTCCGCAACTGAGGTGGGTGTCGACGTCGAGGTCGATGTCCGCGAGGAGTACCGCGCGTATGCTCACGACCCCGATTCTCCGCCGCTGCGCCTCGCGCACTCAGCGGCGACCGAAGCAGGGCTGACCGCTGCGGCAGTCGCCGGCGGGGGCGGCTCCGATGCCAACGTCTTCAACGAGCGAGGCCTGCCGGCGCTCGTCCTGGGAGTGGGCTTCCGCCAGCTCCACTCACCCCAGGAGAGCATGCGCATCGACTATCTGGCGCAGCTCGCCGCTCTGGTGCGCGCCATCGTCGCCGTCGCCGGGCGCACGCCGGCCTAAGGTGTGATGCGATGCCGGATGCCCTCGGACATCCCGTCGACCCGCGGATTCGGGAGTTTCTCGACCATCTGAGCTTCGAACGTGGCGCCAGCCCTAATACGGTGGCCGCGTACGGCCGGGATCTCCGGCGCCTGGCGTTGTTCCTGGAGGCGCGCGGGACCGCGCCCGGCGCCGCGCGCGAGGAGGATTTGCGGGATTTCTTCGACGGCGAGGGCGGTGATGGGGCTGCCTCGAGCGTCGCACGCCGCACGGCCAGCCTGCGCGCGTTCTACGGCTACCTCGTTCGCGAGGGCTCACGCGACGATGATCCCACAGCGCGTCTGCGATCCCCGAGACGGCCACCGGCGATCCCCCGCGTGCTCTCCGTCGAGGAGGTTGAGAGAATCCTTGCTGAGGTCGCGGCGCCCGGAGCCCTCGGCCAGCGAAACCTTGCCTGTGTCGAGCTGCTCTACGGCTGTGGTCTGCGCATCAGCGAGCTTCTCGGCCTGCGCGAGGGCGACGTCGACCTCGAGGGCGGCACCGTTCGCTGTGTCGGCAAAGGCGACAAGGAGCGCGTCGTGCCCATGGGCACGGCTGCAGCGAGCGCCCTCGCGCGCTACCTCAGGAACGGCAGGCGCGAGCTGCTCCGCGGCCGGAGGCGGCCGGAGCTGTTCCTCAACGCGCGCGGCGGCCGACTCACTCGACAGGGATTCCATTACATCCTCAGGGCCACGCTCGCTCGCGCGGACATGCTGGGAAGCGCCAGCGCCCACACCTTCCGCCACTCCTTCGCCACGCACCTGCTCGCCGGCGGCGCCGACCTGCGCAGTGTGCAGGAGCTGCTGGGGCACGCGAACGTCGCTACCACTCAGCTGTACACGCACGTGACCGTCGAGCACCTGCGCGAGATCTACCTGGAGACGCACCCGCGAGCCCGGCGCCGACGGGGTGGGCAGACCGCGCCGGCCACAGGCTCAGGCGCCTCGCCTGAGGTGCCGGCATGAGCCGGGTCTTCATCTGCGTGCTCGACGGCGTCGGCGCCGGAGAGCTGCCCGACGCCGCCGCGTACGGCGACGCGGGCTCAAACACGCTCCTGCACGTCCTCGAGCGCGTGCCGGTCGCGCTGCCTCACCTGGTGGGCCTTGGGCTGGGCGAGGTAGTCGGCCTTCCGCTCGGCGCGCCGTGGCCTTCGGCGACGTACGGCCGCCTTCGCGAGAACGGCGCCGGCAAAGACACCACCACCGGACATTGGGAGATGATGGGCGTCGTCCTCGAGCGGCCATTCCCGACGTATCCCTATGGCTTCCCGCCCGAGGTCATGGAGCCGTTTCAGCAGGCGATCGGCCGGGAGGTGCTGTGCAACCGGCCGGCGTCGGGAACAGGCATTATCAACGAGCTGGGGGACGAACACGTGGCCTCCGGCAAGCCGATCGTCTATACCTCCGTCGATTCCGTGTTCCAGATCGCCTGTCATGAGGACGTCGTGCCGGTAGAGCTGCTGTATCGCTGGTGTCAGACGGCACGGAAAATCCTACAGGGCCCTCACGCCGTCGGCCGCGTCATCGCGCGGCCGTTCGCGGGCCGCCCAGGGCAGTACGCCCGTACACCGCGCCGCCGGGACTTCTCGCTGCCGCCGGTCGGCACGACCTATCTCGACCTGCTCCACGAGCGGGGGATACCGGTCGTGGGCGTCGGCAAGATCGGGGAGATCTTCACGCAGCGCGGTGTCGATGTCGACGATCACACGACCGACAACGAGGCCGGCATCACGGCCTGCACGCGCTATCTGCGCGAGATGGACCGCGGTCTGCTCTTCGCCAACCTGGTCGATTTCGACCAGACGTGGGGCCATCGCAACGACGTCGATGGCTTCGCCGCCGGGCTGACCGCCGTCGATGCGGGCGTCGCCGTGTGGCTCACGCTGCTGCGCCCCGGCGACGCCATGATCCTCTGTGCCGATCACGGGGTCGACCCGACGACGGCCGGCACCGACCATACGCGGGAGTATTCGCCGCTCCTCGCCCTCGGGCTCAGACCGGGGCGCTACGACGGCGAGCTGGAGGACGTTGGAGCCACCGCGTTCCACCTGCTCACCGGCGAGCAACCGCCGCTGCCCGGCGCAGTGATGCTGTGACCGGCGCCGCTGCCTCCAGCGACGGCAGAGAGCGCCTTGCCGCCTTCGCTCCGCACGTCGGCGTGATCTTCGGCTCGGGCCTCGCGGCATTACCTGCCGGCGCCGAGCCGATCGACGAGTTGCCGTATGCCGCGCTCGGCTGGCCCTGTACGGCGGTGCCGGGCCACCACAACCGCCTGCGCCTCGTCCGGCTGTCGTCCGGCGGGCGTGAGGTGCGCCTCGCTCTTGCCTATGGCCGACCGCACGCGTACGAAGGCTGGAGCGAGGAGGAGCTGGCCCGCCCGGTCGCCGGCCTGGCGAGCAGCGGTGTGGAGCGCATCGTTCTCACGAATTCCTGCGGGGCGCTCAAACTCGGCCTTCCCGCCGGCGCGGTCGTCGTCTGCACGGAGGTCGTCGACCTTCAGCGTCAGCCGCGCCACGCTGAACCGGACGTCCTGCCCATCTGTGAAGCGGCGGCCGCGGAGGCCGTGCGAGCCGCCGTCTCCCGTACAACCGAGGCGAGAAGCGGTGCCTACGTCGCGGTCCTCGGGCCGCAGTTCGAGACTCCGGCGGAGGTGGACTGGCTGGCCGCCTACGGCGACGTCGTCGGCATGTCGGCGGCGCCGGAGGTCCGCGCAGCGCGCGGTCGCGGCGTCGCCTGCTGTCTGCTCGGACTGGTCGCCAACAGGGCCGGCGCCGTGGGCTCTCATGCAGAGGTGCTCACCGCCGGAGGCGATCTGGCACGTACTCTGGGCGCAGTGCTCGGCGCCGCCATCGACGCGCGCTGGCCAGAGCTCGCCGCCGCCAGTGATGGAGGTACGACATGGACTTCGTGAACGACGTAATCGCCCGCAAGCGAGACGGCCACGAGCTCGACAGCGATCACATCTCGGCCTTCATCAGCGGTGTGGTGTCCGGGAAGGTGCCCGCCTATCAGGCCAGCGCGCTGCTCATGGCGATGACTCTGCGGGGCCTCAGCGACCACGAGACGGTCGCGCTCACTGCAGCGCTGGTACAGAGCGGCAAGTCGCACGATCTCAGCCTGCTGCGTCGCCCTGTTCTCGACAAGCACTCCAGCGGCGGCGTGGGCGACAAGGTGACGCTCGTCCTCGCGCCGCTCGTGGCTGCCTGCGGTGCGGTCTTCGGCAAGATGTCGGGGCGCGGGCTCGGGCACACCGGGGGCACCCTCGACAAGCTCGAATCGATCCCGGGATTCCGCGTGGACCTCGCCCAGGGCGAGTTCGTGCGCCAGCTCGAGCGTATCGGGGTCGCCGTGGTGAGCCAGAGCGAACGGGTCGTTCCCGCCGATCGTACGCTCTACGCCCTTCGTGACGTCACAGCGACCGTTGACTGCGAGGGGCTCATCGCCGCGAGCATCATGGCCAAGAAGATCGCCAGCGGCACGTCGGCGCTCGTGCTCGATCTCAAGGTCGGCAGCGGCGCCTTCATGACCGACCTGGATCGGGCCAAAGGGCTCGGGCGCCTCTGCCGCCTGGTCGGCGCGGAATTCGGCAGACCCACGCAGTGCTTCTACACGGCGATGGACGCACCTCTCGGCCAGACGGTGGGCAACAGGCTGGAGGTCGAGGAGGCCTGGCAGGTTCTCACGGGCTCCGGGCCCGCCGACGTACGCGAGGTCACGCTCGAGCTGGCGGGGGCGTTGCTGGCGCTCGCCGACCTCGGCATAGACGAGGACGAGGGGCGCGAGCGCGCGGCGGCGGCGCTCGCCGACGGCCGCGCGGCGGAGCAGTTCGAGCGCTGGTGTTACGTCCAGGGCGGGCAGTGGCATCCCGGGCAGTACCATCATCTCGCAGTGCATCGGGTGCTGGCGACGCGCAGCGGCTTCGTGAACGTCATCGACGCACGCACGGTGGGCAGGGCCGCGCAACTGGCCGGCGTCGGCCGTCAGCGAGTCGGCGACTCGATCGATCCCGCCGCGGGCGTGCGGCTTCACTGCGCCCTCGGGGACAGCGTCGCCGAAGGCGATACGCTGGCCGAGGTGTTCGCCCGCGACTCCCGGCGCCGTGCTGCGGCCAGCGCGGTGCTCGAGCAGGCGTTCGGCGTCGCCGACGAGCCGCCGGCGGCCATGCCTGTCGTCCTCGGGCGAGACTGAGCGGTCGGTCGGCGATGGCGGTGCCCTCAAGGCAAGCAAGAGTTGCGCACGAGATCGCCGGGCCGGCATGAGGGTGATCGGAGGCGAATGGCGTGGCCGGCCATTGACCGCGCCGACCGGACGCTCGACGCGCCCTACCTCCAACAAGGTGCGGGAGGCGATGTTCGGCATCCTTCTCGCCCTTCCCGAGGTCACGGCAGTGGTCGCCGCCGACGCAGCCGACAAAGCGCCGTCGGCCAGCCCCCTGGCGGGACACCACGCGCTCGACGTCTTCGCCGGCAGCGGCGCCCTCGGCATCGAAGCGCTATCGCGCGGCGCGTCCACGTGCACGTTCGTCGAGAGGGACGTGGCGGCGCTGCGAGCGTTGCATGCGAATCTCGCTCGCCTCAGCGTTTTCGCGGGCGCCAGGGCGAGCGAAGCCTCAGCCGCGCCGCGCGCCCGCGTCCGCAGGGGGGATGCGCAGCGTGTGCTTCAGGCTGACGCTCGCCGCGGCGCACGATATACTCTCGTCTTTGCGGACCCGCCGTACGATCTCTACGCGGAAGTCAGCTGTGCGCTGGCGCGCCTTCTGGAGCCGATCCTGGCGCCGGGAGCCGTGCTCGTCGTGGAGACGCCGGCCGGCACTCCTGCGGAGCTTCCGTGGAGGGTGCTGCGCGAGCGGCGGTACGGAGACACGCTGGTCACGGTGCTCGTGGCGGACGTCGTCTCTCTAGGGGAAGGAGCGACTGCTGACGATCCAGGCTGCGGCGGCTGACTCGACGAGGGTACGCTGATGTCACGCGGCATCACTGCCATCTGCCCCGGGACCTTCGACCCCGTGACGGTCGGCCATCTCGACATCATCCGGCGAGGGGCCGCCAAGTTTGGCCGCGTGGTCGTCGGTATCATCGATACACCCCAGCGTAAGACGACGCTGTTCTCTCTGGACGAGCGCCAGGCCTTCGTACGGGAGGCCCTTGCCGACGTCGACAACGTGGTCGTAGATAGCTTCCACGAGCTCGTTGTCAGCTTCGCGCGCCGCTGGGACGCAACCATCATCCTCAAAGGACTGCGGGCTATCTCGGACTTCGAGTATGAGTTCGCCATGGCACAGCTCAATAGGAACCTGGCGCCGGAGATCGAAACTGTGTTCATGATGGCGTCGCCAGAACACAGCTTCCTGAGCTCCAGCGGCGTCAAGGAGATCGCGACATTCGGTGGTTCGGTGGACGATCTCGTGCCGCCGACCGTTGCCCGTCGGCTGGCGGAGATGTATCCGCCGCAGACGTAGTCGCCGGAGGCAAGCTCTGGTGCGGGGCGACGCAGTCACACCGCACAGCAGGCCACCCAAGGAGGGTCGCTGAGTATGGACGTGCTCGTACTGATTGACAAGCTGGACGACGTCATCCACAACGCCCGTTCGGTCCCGCTCACCGACAGCGTGATGATCGATCGCGAGGAGATCTACGACATTCTCGATCAGATGCGCTCGACGATTCCTGAGGAGATCAAGCAGGCTCGCTGGATCGTCAAAGAGCGGCAGGATATGCTCGCCGAGGCCAAGCAGGAGGCCGAGCGCCTGCTGCACGACGCGCAGCAGCGCGCCGAGCAGCTCGCTGCGGAGACCGAGATCGTGCGCCTCGCCGAGCATAACGCGCAGCAGATCATGGAAGACGCTCGCGATCGCGAGCGTGAGGTGAGGCTCGGCGCAGAGGATTACGCCGACGACGTGCTCGGCAACCTCGAGCTGAACCTCGAAAAGTTCCTGGCGGCCGTGCGCCGCGGCCGCGAGCGGCTCCAGGGCCACCCGAACGAGGATCTGCAGCCCTGAATCCGTGAACACGTCTTCTTCTGGAGCTTGAGCAATGCGCAGCTTCGACCTGCGGACCTTGCGCTTCGACGACGCCGGGGAGGCCTGGCGCGTGCTGCCGGTCGAGGTCGCACCATTCATCTACGGCGGCCTCGTGTACGAGGCGCCCGGCGGCGAGGTGGAAACGGCGCTCACGGTGGCGCGTGTCGGCGACAGCCTCACGCTGACCGCTGAGTTGACGACCTCTGTCGGTGGCCCTTGCCAGCGCTGCCTCGATGATGCCCATGTGCCGGTGACGGCTCGTGGGGTCGAGTACGTCCGCCACGGCGAGTCCGAGACCGACGACGAGGCCTACGCGGTCGGCCATGTGCTCGATGTCGAGCGCTGGATCCGCGACCTGATCGCCGAGGCTCTGCCGCCCAAGCTGCTCTGCCGCGACGATTGTCGCGGAGTCTGCCCGGCCTGCGGAGCCAACCTGAACGATGCGCCCGAGCACAGCCACGAGGAGGCGTAGCCCCGGCACATGTGGTACAGTGCGCTGTCCGTATATCCGAGGAGCTCTGTCATGGCCGTACCGAAGAAAAAGACCTCCCAGTCCCGCCGCGATCAGCGCCGCTCCCAGCACAAGCTCAGCGTGCAGACGGCGAGCTTCTGCCCGCAGTGCAAGAGCCCGAAGCTGCCACACCGCGCCTGCCTGAAGTGCGGCACCTACAAGGGTCGCGAGGTCATCGTTCTCGAATCCGAGTAAGGAGAGGAGGGGCGAGGCATGCTGAAGTCCCTCTACATCGCCTCGACTCAGGGCAGCGGTGGCAAGACGACCATTGCGGTCGGGCTTTGCCTTGCCTTGCGCAAGCGAGGGCTCAAGGTCGGCTATTTCAAGCCGGTCGGGGTGTATGCGGCGCAGGGCGCCGACGGTACGCTCCTCGATGAGGACGCTACGTTCGTCCACGATCTCCTGGAGCTCGCCGATGCACCCACCGACGTTTGCCCGGTGGTACTCGACGAAGACACATTGCGTGACGTTCTCGCAGGCTCCGAGGTTCACGCGATGGACAGGGTGACCAGCGCCTACGAGCGTATCCGTAAAGGCAAGGATCTGGTCGTGTGCGACGGCCTCGGAGAGATCTGGCAGGGCCGCTTTCTGCACACGAGCGGCGCCGATGTCGTGGCTCAGCTCGACCTGTCCGCACTCCTCGTCGCCAGATTCGCGGGCGCGCGGCTGCTCGACGACATCATCAACGTCAAGGACGCCCTCAAGGAGCATATGCTCGGCGTCCTCTTCAGCATGGTGCCCGCTTCGCGCAGGGGGTTCGTGGAGGAGCACTACGTGCCGTTCCTCAAGACCAACAAGGTCGTCAGTTACGGAAGCCTGCCCTCCGACAGCCGGTTATCGGCGGTCTCCGTCGGGGAGATCGTCGAGGCGCTGCACGGCACCTACGTGTGCGGGGAGCAGTACGCCGAGCGTGTCGCGCAGACGTACATGATTGGAGCCATGAGCCCCGAGCACGCCCTCCACTACTTCCAGATGAATCCGCATAAGGTGGTGGTCGTCGGCGGCGATCGCGCGGAGATCATCCTCACCGCGCTCGACACCCCGACGGTGGCGATCGTGCTCACCGGCAACTATGTTCCCAGCTCGGCCGTGCTGGCGGGCGCCGATAAGCGTGGCGTTCCGCTGATCTCGGTGGAAACAGACACCGTCACCGCCGCCGACCGCCTCCGTCGACTCTTCGGCCGGTTGAGAGTCAGGCAGCGCGCCAAGATCGATGTCATCGCGAATCTCATCGATCGGTCTGTGGATCTCGATCGCCTCGTGGCCGATCTGCAGGCATGACCGCTTCGGGCTCGCGCCCTTACATCTCCCCACACGACGTGACCGAGGCCTGGAGCGCCGCCGCCCAGGCGCGCCGCGTGCGCATCGTCGTCGATGCCGCCGGAGGCGATAACGCACCCGGCGAGGTCGTGAAGGGCGCTCTTGAGGTCGCAGGCCCAGACACCCGCATCGTGCTCGTCGGCGATCAGGCAGTGCTGAGCCCGCTCGTACCCCAAGCCGCCGAGTTCGTCTCGATCGTTCACGCCGGCGACGTTATCGGCTACGACGAAGAGCCGGCGAAAGCTGCGCGCAACAAGACGGACTCGAGCATCGTCGTCGGCCTCAAGCTCGTGCATGGCGGCGAAGCCGACGCCTTCGTCTCAGCCGGTAACACCGGCGCGGTAGTGGCGGCGAGCCTCCTGTACGTGCGCCGCATCCCCGGGGTTCAGCGCCCCGCCATCTGCACGATCATGCCCTGCATGCCGCGGCCCATCGCGTTTCTCGACGTGGGCGCCAACGCCGAGTTCCGCCCGGAGCACCTGCGCCAGTTCGCGATCATGGGGCAGGTGTTCGCGCGCGTCGTCATGGGGATCACGGAGCCTGTCGTTGGCCTTCTGTCGATCGGGGAGGAACCCTCCAAGGGGACGCCGGAGGTCATTGAAGCGCATCGTCTCATCGCGGAGGACCAGCGCATCCGTTTCCACGGCAACATCGAGGGGCGCGACCTCATGAACCGCCTCGTCGATGTCGTCGTCACCGATGGCTTCACCGGAAACGTCGCCCTCAAGACCATAGAAGGCACGGCGCGCGCCGTCATGAACGCCCTGCGCGCGACGATCGACACGTCGCTTCTCACGAAGGTGGGGGGGCTGCTGCTGCGCCGCGATCTCATGGTCATCAAGGACGCCCTGGATCCCAACGAATTCGGGGGCGCCGTGCTGGTTGGCGCGCGCGCACCCGTCGTCATCGCGCACGGCAACTCAACGGCGCGGGGTATCGCCCAGGCCGTCCGCATGGGCCACCGCGCCGTCGCCGGCGGCCTGCTGGCTACCATTGCCGCCGAGCTTGGGGCCGGCGATGACACAGTGTAAACTCTGCGAAATCCGTCCGGAGGTTCGTCCATGACCCGCGAAGAGGTGTTCGAGTACGTCAAAGGTATTCTCGTCGAGACGCTCAGCGTCGACGAGGACAAGGTCACCGTCGAGGCGCGGTTTCAGGAGGACCTCGAGACCGACTCTCTCGACCTGGTCGAGCTCGTCATGACCATGGAGGAGAGGTTCGACATCAAGATCAGCGACGAAGAAGCGGCCGAGATCAAGAGCGTCGGCGACGCCGTAGACTTCGTCATGAAGAGGCTCGACGTCTGAGCACGTCCAGCCGGCGCTGAGCTGCGAGGGGGTGTCTCCTGCACGAGGAGGCGTCCCCTCGTGGTCTTTGAGGGTGGAATGACGTATCGACTCCTGAGCTTGGCGGAGCAACTCGACCAGGCCACCATCCGGCGCGTGTACACGCATACGTCCTGGGCGCCTCATCGCCGCGACTCGTACGAGCGGCTCGAGTTCCTCGGCGACAGCGTGCTCGGCCTGTGTGTCACGACTGAGCTCTACCGACGGTTCCCCTCCTTCGAAGAGGGGCATCTGGCGCGGCTGCGTGCCTACGTCGTGAGCCGCGCCACCTGCGCCAAGGTGGCCACCAGGCTCGGGCTCGGCAAGATGCTGCTACAGCACGCGGCCGACAGGGCCGACTCCGCCGAGGTCGCCCGATTGCTGACCAACGACAATGTGCTCGCCGATCTCACCGAGGCTCTCGTGGGCGCCGTCTACATCACCTTCGGCTTCGAGGCTACGCGTCCGGCCGTGATCGAGGTGTTCGAGGAACATATCGTCTACGCCGAGAGCAGCTACGTCGATCACAAGACCGAGCTGCAAGAGTATCTGGCGCGTGCGGGGCAGTGCGTCCACTACAAGGTGCTCGGGTACAGCGGACCGCCGCACAACCGCGAGTTCGAGATCGAGGCCGCGGTCGACGGCGAGGTGCTGGGCTGCGGCGTCGGCACCAGCAAGAAGCGTGCGGAGCAGGAGGCCGCCGCCGAGGCGCTGTATGTTCTACGGGCGCGCGCACGGCGCTCGTCGCGTCGCGCACGCCTGCGTGGCCGGCGGTCGCGTCGTCCGGTCGCATCCGCCGAGTCGCCGAACGGCGATCCCCGCGCCCCTTCGACTGACGAGGTACCTGAGACGGCGAGCGGCGACGTCGTCGCAGCTGCGTCTGAGGACGGCTGAGCGTGCACCTCAAGCGGCTGCGTCTGAAGGGCTTCAAGTCCTTTCCACGTCAGACCGAGCTGGTCTTCGAGCCGGGGGTGGCGGTTGTCATCGGTCCCAACGGGAGCGGCAAGAGCAACCTCGCCGACGCGGTGGTGTGGGCGCTGGGCGAACAGAGCCCGAGCAGCCTTCGCGGTTCCTCCATGCAGGACGTGATCTTCGCGGGCAGCGACAGACGGCGGGCCAGCGGCATCGCCGAGGTCGAGCTGACCTTCGATAACGCCGACGGCGCTCTGCCGCTGCCCACTCCCGAGGTGAGCGTGATGCGCAGCGTGTCGCGGGATGGAGGCTCCCGGTACTCCATCAACCGTTCGTCCTGTCGCCTCACGGACGTCGTGGAGCTCATGGCGCAGGTGGGCCTCGGCAAGGAACTCCACTCGATCATCGGTCAGGGGAAGGTCGAGGGGTTTCTCGCCGGAAGCCCAGAGGATCGGCGCAGCCAGATCGAGGAGGCCGCCGGCCTGGGCACGTACAAGCGACGGCGCGAGCGCGCCGACCTCAAGCTGCGCGAGGTCCGGCGTAACCTCGAGCGCGCCGTTCTCGTCGAGCGTGAGGTCGCCTCTCAACTCACGCCGCTGCGGCGTCAGGCGAACGCCGCCGAGACGCTGCGCACCGTCGATAGCGCTGTCGCGGAGACTCGCGGCCGCTTGTTGAGCGGCGAGATCGCCGCGCTCGACGTCGAGCGGGCGCACTGGCGAGCGGAACTCGAGTCGGTATGCGCCGAACGGGCTGCCTGCGAACGCAGCCTCGCCGAGGTCGCCGAGGCACGTGCTCGCGAGGAGGAGGCCTTCGCGCTCCGCCTCGCGGAGCGCGAGCGCCGCGCCCAGCGACTGCTGCGCGTAAGAGAGCTGGCCGGCCGGCTCGAGGGCTGCTGCCGCCTCACCGAGCAGCGTCTCCGGCTGCTGGACGAAGTGATGCGGGCTTCTTCGGCCGAGCGCCAGCGGCTCGTCGCCGATCTCACCGCGCGCCCGGAGTCAGCGGAGGAGGACGGCGCCAGGGCGAACGATGAGCAGCGCCTCACGGCCGATCTTCAGGCCGCGGAGGACGCGCACGCCATCGCCGTCGCTCATCTCGCCGAGGCACGCGAAACCTTCGGTCTGCGGCGCTCGGCCGCCGCGCGTCTCGCCCTCGAGAAGGAAGCAGGGAGCGCAACGGCGGAGAGGCTGGAGCGACGTCGCCAGGCGCTGGCGGGGGAAGAGGAGCGGCTCGTCGCCCAGCACGCAAGGCTCGCTGCCGAAGCCGCTCAGAAGTCGTCCGCCGAGGAGGCTGCCGCCGCGGCCACCGTCTCCGCACGTGAGTCGCTGCGTGAGGCGATGCGCGTCGCAGAAGCGGCGGCCGCCGTGCTCGCCGAGACGGCGCACGCAGCCGAGACGCTGGCCGACGAGCACCGCGCTCATGTCAACGAGCGCCGGGCGCTGGAGGTGGAGGTCGAGCACGGGCACATGGTGCTGCGGGAACTGCAGGACGTGAGCGAGGACGTGCTACGCGTCGCGGAGTCGTACGACGGGGCCGTCTCCCTGGCGGCCGCCCTCGAGTGCGAGCCCGGTTACGAGCGTGCATTGGCCGCCGCTCTCGCTCAGGTCTCGGGCGCACTCGCGGTTCCGGCGAACGTCGATGCGTGGTCTCTGCTCAGAGCGCTCAAGACGGCCGGGGTGGGGTTGGCCCGTCTGATCGCGCCTGTGAGGCATCCGCGGCCGCGCATCGGCTTTCCGGGGGCGCTGGCCCTGCTCGACAAAGTGCTGGTGCAGGGGCGCCCTGAGCTCGAGAGCGCTCTCGCAGAGGTCGTCATCGTCGACGACCTGCGCTCGGTGCCGGAGGAGTTCGACGGCCTTGCGGTGACGCGGGAGGGGGAGTACTTCCGACCGAGCTCCGGGCAGGTCGGGCTGGCCAGCGGTGTTCCGGCTGCGCTCATGCTGGAGCGGCGAGCGTCCTTGGGGCGACTCGAAGAGCAGCTCGAGGTCTCGCGCTCTCGCGAGCTCCGCGCTGAGGCGGCGCTGGCGATCGCCCGCGGTCGCGAGGCTGAGGCGGCGGAGAGCTCGGCAGAGGCTGCGACAGCCGAGCGCGCCGCTCGCGCCACTGCGGAGTCGGTGGAGCGCGAGCTGAGCACCGTTCGCACGAGGCTGCGGGATATCTCACAGGTGGTGGAGCGCGACAGCCGCGCCATCGAGCAGATCGCCGTCGAGCGCGCCGAGCTGGCCGCCCAGCTCACCGCCGCAACTGATGCCGCAGACGGAGCAGCAGCGCAACTCGACGAACTGCGCGGGGAGCTGGACTCGGCGGCCGACGCGGTTGCCGCCGCGGAGAGCATCCATGCCGAGACCCTGGCGGTGCGCATACGAGTTGCGGTAGAGCTGGACGAGCGGCGTGCGGCCGCCGAGCGCGCACGCGCGCGCAGAGACGAGGCACTTCAGCGGGCGGCGGCCTTGCGGGCTCGTCTGGAGGAGCTTGATGCGAGGCTCACGCGCCTGCCGGCAGTCGCGGAGATCTGCGCCTCAGTCGAGGCTCGTGCGTCCCGGTTGAGCCGGCGCCTGACGGAACTCATCGGCCGGCTCGAGGCCGCCGACGCGACCCACGATTCACTGGATCGTTCCGAGCTTGGCGCGCTCGCGGATCGCGAGGCCGGCCTGCGGCGTGCGTTTGAGGCTCAGGCGGAACGCGACACGGAAGCTCAGGTGGCGCTGGCACACCTCGACGATCGCCGCAGCGAGCACGTCGCAGCTCTCGACGAGGTGTCTGCCCTGCTGGAGCGGGCGAGCTTCGAGGCGCCCTCGAATGAGGCCGAAGCACGTGCTTTGCGCGAGCAGCTCGAGCGTCTCTTCCGGCGCCGCGAGCGCATCGGGCCGGTCAATCCGCTCGCTGAGGCCGAGTGCGCGGAGCTGAGCGAACGCGCTGCGTTCCTTCGCGAGCAGCGGCGTGACCTCGAGAAGTCCCTGGTCGACCTGCAGGGGCTCATCAATGACCTCACGGCGCAGATCGACGCGGAGTTCGCCGGGACCTTCGCGGCCGTTCAGGAGCAGTTCGGGCACATGGTATCGGTGCTGTTCCCCGGCGGGCGGGGCGCTCTCAGGCTGGTCGAGCCAGGCGAGGCCGGAGAGCCCGGCGGCGTGGAGATTGAGGTCAAGCCCGCCAAGAAGCTGGGCAAGAAGCTGCGGCTCCTGTCGGGCGGCGAACGGGCGCTGGTGGCCATCGCCTTCCTGATGGCGCTGGTGCTCGCGCGGCCGTGCCCCTTCTACATCCTCGACGAGATCGAGGCCGCCCTTGACGACGTCAATATCGGCCGTCTCGTACAGCTCTTCCGAGACTACCGGCAGCACACCCAGTTCATCATCGTGACGCATCAGAAGCGGACGATGGAGGCGGCCGACGTGCTGTACGGCGTGACGATGGGGCCGGACGGCGCCTCGCAGGTCGTCAGCGCGCGCATGGCCGCGGAGGCTATCGCGCACGAGCAGGGAACTGACGGGAGCGCCGCATGACGCAGCGCTCCGGGCCGCTTTCGGGAGGAGGCGCCGCACATGGAGTGGCATGAGGTATTCAAGGGGATTGCGGAGGACGCCGCCCCTGCCGTCCTGATCGAAGAAGAGCAGCGCGAGCGCGCCGGTCTGTTCGGCCGTCTGCGGCGCAATCTCGGCAAGGCCCGAGCGGCCGTGGTCGATCAGCTCAAGGCAGTCGTCTACACGGGCGTCGATGCCGACCTCTTCGAGATGGTGGAGGAGGTTCTTCTCGCCGCCGATGTGGGTGTGGACGCGACCATGAAGATCGTCGATGAGACCGAGAGGCGTTGCACGGCCAAACGTATCGTGGAGCGTGAGCCGTTCATGGACGAGCTCGCCGGCACGATCGCAGATCTCCTGCGGCCCACAGATCCCGAGCGACAGCGGATCGACGTCAGCGCGCATCCCAGCGTGGTCCTCGTGGTCGGCGTCAACGGCACGGGGAAGACGACCACCATCGGCAAGATCGCCTGGCGGCTCAAGGAGCTGGGCCGGACGCCCATGATGGTTGCGGGCGACACCTTCCGCGCCGCCGCCGGCCAGCAGCTCAGTGAATGGGCCGTGCGCTGCGACTGCGACATCATCCGGCAGGCCGAGGGGAGCGACCCTGCTGCTGTGGTGTACGACGGTGTCAGCGCCGCACGCTCGCGCGGCGCCGACGTCGTGCTGGTCGACACGGCCGGCCGCCTGCACACGCAGATCAACCTGATGCGCGAACTCGAGAAGATACGCCGGGTCATCGAGAAGCAGCTACCCGGCGCCCCACACGAGACCCTGCTCGTCCTGGACGCGACGACCGGGCAGAACGGTCTGCGCCAGGCCCAGGAGTTCCAGCAGGCGGTCGACGTCAGCGGCGTGGTGCTCACGAAGCTCGACGGCACCGCCAAAGGCGGCATCGTGGTGGCCGTTCACGAGAGCCTCGGCATCCCCATCAAGCTGATCGGCGTCGGCGAGAGGCTCGAGGACCTTCGACCCTTCGAGGCGGATGTCTTCGCACGGGCGATCTTCGGCGGCGACGGAGATGCATAGCCGCAGCGAGAGGATCGCCGCACGTCGCGCTCACGGCGCGTGCTACCATTAGGCGTTCCTGAATCCGGTAGAGGGATCACCCATGTTCGAAGCGCTCACCGATCGCCTCCAGAACGTCATGAAGAAGCTGCGGGGACGCGGCAAGCTCTCCGCCGCCGACGTCGATGCGGCCATGCGCGAGATCCGCCTGGCGCTCCTCGAGGCCGACGTCAACTTCAAGGTGGTGCGCCAGTTCATCGCGCACGTCAAAGAGCGCGCCCTCGGTGCGGAGGTGATGGAGAGCCTCACCCCCGCGCAGCAGGTCGTGAAGATCGTCAACGAAGAGCTGGTCGCGCTCATGGGCAGCTCGGACGCGAAGCTGTCTTTCAGCGGCCGGCCACCGACCGTGATCCTCCTGGCCGGCCTCCAGGGATCCGGCAAGACCACGACGTGCGTCAAGCTCGCCCGGCATCTGCAGAAGGACGGCAAGTCGCCGGTACTCATCGCGGCCGACGTGTACCGGCCGGCGGCCATCGATCAGCTGCAGACGCTCGCCGACCGCATCAAGGCGCCCGTCTATGCACCGGGCGCCCACATCGATCCCGTGGTCATCGCCAGGGACGGCATCGAGTTCGCCGCCCGCCACGGCGACGTAGCCATCGTTGACACTGCCGGCCGGCTGCATGTCGACGCTGAGCTGATGGACGAGCTGGTGCGCATCCGTGATGCGGTGAAGCCTCACAACGTGCTGCTCGTCGTGGACGCCATGACCGGCCAGGACGCGGTGAACGCCGCCGACGAGTTCCGCCAGCGCGTCGATCTCGACGGCGTCGTGCTCACCAAGCTCGACGGCGACGCGCGCGGCGGCGCTGCCCTCAGCGTGCGCGCGGTCACCGGCAGGCCGATCATGTTCGCGAGCACCGGCGAGAAGCTCGACGACTTCAGCGTCTTCCACCCCGACCGCATGGCCGGAAGGATCCTCGGGATGGGGGATGTCCTGTCGCTCATCGAGAAGGCCGAAGAGACGGTGGACCGCGAGAAGGCCGCCGAGATGGAGGCGCGCCTGCGGCGCGCGGAGTTCACCTTCGACGACTTCCTCGAGCAGCTCAAGCAGCTCAGGAAGATGGGCTCGCTCTCTGGCATACTCAGCATGCTCCCGGGTGTGCCCGGCATGAAGCAGCTCAAGAACGTGCAGGTCGACGACCGCCAGGTCGACCGCGTCGAAGCCATGATCTTCTCGATGACGCGACAGGAGCGACGGCACCCCGATCTCATCGACGGCAGCCGGCGGCGAAGGATCGCGAAGGGCAGCGGAACCAGCGTTCAGGACGTCAACACGCTGCTGAAGCAGTACCGTGAGATGCAGAAGATGCTCAAGGCGCTCTCGAGCAGCAAGGGCAGGGGGTTTCGCCTGCCGGGCTTTGGCGGGTAGAATGTCGCGTCTTGCGACCGCTCGGGCGGTTGCGTACATTGCACAGCGCTGCCGCCCTTCCCGGGCGCAGCTTCGGTTTAAGTACCCTGAGGGGGTGAGAAGCAGTTGGCAACACGCATGAGATTGACCCGCGTGGGCAGCACGAAGCGGCCGGTTTACCGCATCGTGATCGTGGATTCGCGAGCACATCGCGACGGTCGCGCCATCGAGACCATCGGTCAGTACAACCCGCGCACCGAGCCGTCCGTCATCGAGATCGACGCCGACAGGGCGAAGGATTGGCTCGCCAAGGGAGCGCAGCCGTCGCGCACCGTCAAAAAGTTGCTCGCCATCAAGGGCCTGAGCAAGTAGTGCGACAGGTCACCGCGCGGACGACGGAGGAAGCACGGGGACAGTGAAAGATCTGCTCGAGTATCTGGCCAAGTCGCTCGTCGATCATCCCGACGAAGTGCACGTCGAGCTCATTGAGAGCGGTGCCACCGTCGTGCTTGAGCTCTCGGTTGCCGATGACGATATCGGGAAGGTGATCGGCAGGCAGGGCCGTATCGCTCGCGCGATGCGCACCATCGTCAAGGCCTCTGCCGTGCGCGACGGCCGCCGGGTGATCGTGGAGATCATCGACTGAGCCCTCACTGCGGCGATGCTCGATGAACCTTCCAGTCGGCCCACGCTCTGGGCCTGCGGCGTCCTCGGCAAGGCTCACGGCCTGCGCGGGGAGCTGTATCTCAACCTCGCCGTCGGCGGGCTCGAGCATCTGCGGTTGGGATCGAGCTTCTTCCTGGCCGCGCACGACGCCGGGGAAGAGGGGAAGGCCGGCCGCCTGCTGCCGTGCAAGGTGGCACGGGCGGGAGGCACCGACCAGCGGCCGCTTGTCCTCCTCGACATCGCCCGGACGCGCGATGAAGCGCTCGCCCTCCAGGGTATGGAGCTGCTCGCCGCCGGGGAAGCGCTCGAAGCGCTGCCGCACCACCGGGTCGGCGACCTCATCGGCGCCCGTGTCGAGACGGCGGGGGGGCGGTACCTTGGAGACGTCGACGACGTCCTCGAGGCCCCGGCTCACGAGATCCTGTCGGTGCGCACACCCGCCGGCGCCACGCTCTTCCTGCCCCTCGTCGATGAGGTGCTTACGCTCGACGCAGACGCGCGGGTGATCCGGGTGCCCGAAGGCTTCGTCGACGAACCTCTTTCCGGGAAGGCCTGATGAGAGCCGACGTCTTCACGCTCTTCCCGAAGGCCTTCGACTGGTACATCTCCCAGGTGCACATCCAGAACGCGCTGCGTCTCGGCCACGAGATCCACCTCAGTAATTACCGTGACCACACGCCGTTGAGCCACCTGCAGGTCGACGACACCCCGTACGGGGGCGGGGCGGGGATGGTCATGCGCATTGACGTGGTCTGTGCCGCCCTTGAAGCGGTCTTCGCCGTCGATGCCTGCGCGGTCAAGGAGACGCGTCGCGTGGTCGAGCTCACCCCCAAGGGAGCACAGCTTGACGACGCTCTGGCGGAAGAGTTCGCCGGCCACGACCTCGTGCTTCTCTGCGGCCGCTACGAGGGCATCGACGAGCGGGTGACCCATCTCGTCACAGATCGCGTCTCCATCGGGCCGTATGTGCTCGCCGGCGGTGAGATCGCCGCCATGGCCGTCCTGGACGCGGTGATGCGCAAGATCCCGGACGTCATCAGCAACCCCGAGAGCGTGCGCAGCGAATCCCACTCCACGGACCTCGGCGGAGCCACCGAGTATCCCCAGTACACGCGGCCGTCGGAGTATCGCGGCTGGCGCGTACCCGACGTTCTTCTCGGCGGGCACCACGCTGAGATCGCGCGCTGGCGCGCCGAGCACCGGGGAGAGCACGTACAGCGGCGGTAGCGCGCGCACCTCCACTTTGCGACCCCTCGGGTAGTCTGCTAAAGTACCGGCCGCATTTGACCAGAGAGAGGGATCGACCGTGATCATCGAGAACATCGAGCGCGAACAGCTTCGCGACAACATCCCGCAGTTCAAGGCCGGCGACACCGTCAAGGTGCATTTCAAGGTCATCGAAGGCACGCGCCATCGCATCCAGGTCTTCCAGGGCATCGTCATCAAGCGCCAGGGCCAGGGTGTGCGCGAGACCTTCACGGTCCGCAAGCAGTCGTTCGGCGTCGGTGTCGAGCGTGCGTTCCCCGTGCACTCACCCAAGATCGACAAGATCGAGGTGACGGCGATCGGCGACGTGCGCCGCGCCAAGCTCTACTACCTCCGCGGCAAGGTCGGCAAGAGGGCGTACGTCCGCGAGAAGCGGCGCTAGCCCGTCACGCACGACCGCGGCGTCTAGGCCCGGCGAAGCACGGCGGCCATCTCGGGCACGGTGTTGTTCCCGCGGCTCTCAAGGCGGTCGCCTGGCTTCGCCCAGCCCTGACCGTCTTCCGACCCGCGCCCTATCCGCGTGAGGCCGCTCGGACAGCCGGTCCGCCGCCACCCTCTGATAAGCTCCCGCGGGGTACGAGAGGAGACGATGGACGACGAGACAGTGAGCGACACCGGCAGGCAGAGTGGTTCTCGCGGCCGCCTGGCGTTCGAGTACGTGCTGCTCGCCGTCGTGGCGATCGTCGTGGCGCTGGCGATTCAGGCTTTTCTGGTCAAGCCGTACCGCATTCCGTCGGGTTCCATGGAGGACACGTTGCTGATCGGCGACCGCGTCCTCGTCGACCGCGTGTCGTGGCGCTTCTCCGATCCGGAGCGCGGCGATGTCGTGGTCTTCCACCCGCCATTCGCTGGCCCCGTCCTCATCAAGCGCATCATCGCGCTGCCGGGAGAGGTGATCGCCGTGCGCGACGGCGAGGTGACCATCGATGGGCAGCCTCTGCGGGAGGACTACATCCGCCGCATCGACGGGCAGCCGGAGCCCACCGACCCCTTCTCGAACGGCTTGGCGTGGTCCCTGCAGCAGCCCTATCGTGTTCCGGCAGGCTCCTATTACGTGATGGGAGACAATCGCACCGACAGCGGTGACAGCCGTGAGTTCGGCGCCATCGCCCGCAACCACTTCATCGGGCAGGCGTTCGCTCGCTACTGGCCACCCTCGCGCATCGGTCAGCTTCGCTAGCGACAGCTGTCCACCGCGCCGTGAACGATCGCTTCGCCTTCGACGTCCGGCGCGCCGGCGCCAGTCTTCTGGCAGGCGCCGACGAGGCCGGCCGCGGCTGTCTGGCGGGGCCGCTCGTCGCCGCAGCGGTCTGCTTCGATTACGGCCGTCTCAGACAGGACGATTTCGAGGCTCTGGCGACGCTCGACGACTCCAAGAGGCTCACCAGGGGGAGGCGCGAGGCGCTGTACGGCGAGATCATCGGCCGTGCCAGCTCGGTCGTGGTGCTCTCCTGTTCGGCGGAAACCATCGACCGCCGAGGGCTGCACGTCAGCAATCTGGCAACGCTCTCGCACGCACTCGAGGGCGTGGTTCCTCTCCCCGCAGTGGCGCTGGTCGACGGGTTCGCTCTGCCTGACTGCACGCTGCCCCATGAGGCCGTGGTCGGCGGCGACCGCCTCTCTGCCGCCATCGCCGCCGCCTCTGTGGTCGCCAAGGTGGCACGTGACCGACTCATGGTTCATCTTCATGAGAGGTACCCGCAGTACGGCTTCGACAGCCACGTCGGGTACGCCACCGCCCGGCACCGGGCCGCGATCGCAGAGCACGGCGTTTGCGCCGTTCACCGGCGCTCCTTCTCGAGCGTCGCCTATCATCAGCTCGGCCTGGATGTGTCGGAGGCCGCCCCGGCGTGATCCCCCGAAGGCTCGCACGACCACGGCCCTCAAGGATCGCGGCGACTGCGTCGTCCCGCCTGATTCGAGGGGCTCGTCCGACGGGGAGAGCGTCACCGACCGATGCTATTCGGCACCCTGTGGCCGGCACTAGTCCCGCGCTACGCTCTTCCCATGAACGCTCGCCAACAGTTCGGCAGAGCCGCCGAGGTGGCCGCGGCGCAGCATCTCCGCAGGCGAGGCTGGCGCATCGTGGGGCAGAACGTGCGCATCGGCCGCGGTGAGCTCGACCTCATCGCACGACGCGCCGGCGTCCTCGCCTTCGTCGAGGTCAAGGCGCGCAGGTCTCATACCTGCGGCACCCCGGAGGATGCGGTAGACGCCCGCAAGCGCCAGCGCATCGCGCGGCTCGCTTCACTCTGGCTGGCCGCGCGGCCCTGGGCGATGCGCGGAGTCGACGAGATCCGCTTCGACATCATCTCGGTCGATGCCACGACTGCGCCGGCGCAACTTCGTCACCTTGAGGCGGCGTTCACTCTCGATGGATAACGCCGCCGAGCGACGCCGCGGTCGCCGGCAGGACGCGCCAAGCGCCTGGGAGGAGCCGTGCTAGCACGCATCGCCAGCGAAGCCCTGAGCGGGCTACAGGGGTACCCCGTGGAGGTAGAGGCAGACGTCGTCGCGGCGGCTCCCGCCTTCAGCATCGTCGGGCTCCCGGACGCGGCCGTTCAGGAGAGCCGTGAGCGCGTGCGCGCAGCCATCGTCAACTCCGGGTACTCCTTTCCATCTCGCCGCGTCACCATCAATCTGGCCCCGGCCGACCTGCGTAAAGAGGGTCCCTCGTTCGACCTTCCCATCGCGCTCGCGTTCCTCATGGCCACCGGCCAGGTCGGCGCGAGCGGTAGAGAGCCGGAGGGCATTGCGGCTCTCGGCGAGCTCGGCCTCGACGGCTCGTTGCGGCCCGTCTGCGGCACCCTGGCGCTCGCTGAGAGCCTGCGCCGGCGCGGCGTGCGCGGCCTGCTGCTGCCGACCGCCAATGCGGCTGAGGCAAGCCTGGTGCAAGGGCTCGCGGTATTCCCGGCGCGGTCGCTCTCCGAGGCCGTAGCACGCCTGGAGGCCGGCGGCGGGCCTGCGGCTCCGCCGGCTGACCTCGCAGCGCTGCTCGAGCCGGCGCCGGCCGAGGACGGTCCGGACTTCGCCGACATCGTCGGCCAGGAGGGAGTCAAACGCGCCCTCGAGGTCGCTGCGGCAGGCGGTCACAACGTACTCCTGACAGGGGCGCCCGGGGCGGGCAAGACCATGCTCGTGCGGCGTCTCCCGACCATCATGCCCGCCCTGGCGCCCGAGGAGGCCATGGAGGTCACGCGCGTTCACAGCGTCGCCGGTCTGCTGCGCGCCGGGCGCCCGCTGGTACGTGCGCGTCCGTTCAGAGCGCCGCACCACACGGTGTCGTGCGCCGGGCTGGTCGGCGGCGGCACGACGCCGCGGCCCGGCGAGGTCAGCCTGGCCCACCTGGGAGTGCTCTTTCTCGACGAGTTCCCCGAGTTCCGGCTCTCGGCGCTCGAGGGTCTTCGCCAGCCGCTCGAAGACGGTGAAGTCACCATCAGCCGTCGGCTCACCTCGCTCACCTTTCCGGCGCGTATCATGCTGGTCGCCGCCATGAACCCATGCCCGTGCGGCTACCGCGGCGACCCGCTGCAGGAGTGCACCTGTCCGGCGTATCGTCTCAGGCAGTACACCTCGCGTCTCAGCGGGCCGCTGCTCGACCGTATCGATCTCTGCGTCGATGTGCCGCGAGTAGCGCCGCAGGAGTGGCGCGCCGGGGCGAAGGTCGAGCCCTCGAGCGTCGTTCAGGCGAGAGTCGCTGCGGCGCGTCGGCGGCAGCAGGCCCGCTTGCAAGGGTTCGGGGCTCATGCCAATGCCCACATGAACGCCGCCCAGTTGCGCCGCACGTGCAGGCTCGACCCCGAGGCGGCCGCCCTCCTCGATCGTGCGTACGACCGTCTGCGCCTTACCGCTCGCGCCTATGACCGCGTGGTCAAGGTCGCACGCACCATCGCCGACCTCGCCGGAGCCGGCACGATCGCTGCCGCACACGTCGGTGAGGCACTGTCGTATCGCGCGCGCGGGCGGTCATGGTAGGCCCGGCGAACGATGCCAGTCCCGCTCCGGAAGCCTCGGCAGAGAGGCCGGCTTCCGTGTCTCATCTCCAGCATGAGCGAAGGGCTCTCTGTATCTGGCTGGGGGTCCTCGCCTCGTGGCGTACCGGGCTGATCAAGCGCCTGGTAGCCCGGTACGGCAGCGTCCACGGAGCTCTCAGGCAGCCGCCCGCCGCTTTGGCCGCGTTCTGCGCCGGGAAGCCGCAGAGTCAAACGCCCGCCGCAGAAGGATCAGGCGAGAGCATCACCCCAGCACCTACAGCCTCGGCCGAGGAGATGCGGTTTCGCACCTGTCTGACGATGAAGCCGGTCGACTGCGCTCGGGAGATGACCTCAGGCGCCGGACGCATGGTGGTCGCCTGGTGCGACCCGCTCTATCCGCCGGCTCTACGGCATCTTGCCGACCCCCCGCTGTGCCTGTTTGTGCGCGCCTCCTGCACGGCCGCGGAGATCGAACAACGCATGCGCGATCTCTCTCTGCGGCCGTGTGTCTCCGTCGTCGGCACCAGAGCTCCTTCACCGTACGGCGAGGACATGGCCGCCATGCTGGGACGGGACCTTGCTTCAGCCTGCGCGATCGTCGTCAGCGGCCTGGCCATGGGCATCGACGCCATCGCCCAACGGGGCGCCCTCGAAGCATCGCGCCACGAACCGGCGACCGTCGGCGTCCTCGGGTGTGGACCCGACATCGTCTACCCACGGGTGAACGCGCGCCTGTTCGCCGACGTCGCCGCGCGCGGATTGCTCGTCTCCGAGTTCGCCTGGGGGGTACCGGCACGCGCCTGGAGGTTCCCCGCCCGCAATCGTGTGATGGCGGCGCTGGGCCGGGGAGTGGTGGTCGTGGAGGGGGCGGCTCGCAGCGGCGCCCTCCTCACGGCAGGCTTTGCGCTCGAGCTCGGGAGAGATGTCTTCGCTGTGCCGGGGGAGGCCGGCCGTCGACTGAGCGCCGGCCCTCACGGCCTCCTGCGACAGGGGGCCTGCCTATGCGAATCGGCCGCCGATGTCCTGGAGTCATGTGCCAGCGTCGCGCCTCCTGGCGAAGCGCGCCTCAGCTGGTCGGATTCCGGCGACGGCGCCCTGGCCGAGGTTCTGCAGGCACTCAAGCGCGGCAGCGCGACTCCCGATCAGATCGCCCTGGCGAGCGGGCTGCCGGTCCACGCCGCCACGGCCGCGCTCAGCGGCCTCGAGGTGGATGGCCTCGTGCGCCGCGTGGAGGGCGGCGCCTATCGACTGCGCGTGAGCTGAACGCCGCGGGCAGGAACGTCCTGCGGGCTCGTTGAACTCCTACCATGCCCGAGGAGGACGATTGAGCGCTGCCCGACACGACAATGCAGTGAGCGCCGAGAGTCATGCCTCAGCCGCCGACCGGCATCACGAGGCGGCGACATTCCTCCGCAATCTCGAGGTCGGCGGTGCGAGCAGCGCCACGCTCCGCTCGTATGCGTCCGACCTCAGGCAGCTCTTCGACTGGCTCGGCGAGCGCGATCTCAGCGTTGAGCAGCTCGACCGCCGCGTCCTCAGGGCGTTCGCGTCTCATCTCGGCCGCCGCGGATACGCTCCAGCCACGCTCGCCCGCAAGCTCTCTACTCTGCGCGGATTCTCGCGATTCCTCGCTGAGCGCGGCCGTCTCGTCGTCGATCCTGGTCGTGCGCTGCCCGGCCCGCGCCGACGCCGCCGCCTGCCTCGGGTTCTCACGGTGAGAGAGGTCGATGCTCTTCTGGCCGCCGCCGGCGGCGGAGACCCGCTTGCCTTGCGAGACCGGCTGATCCTCGAGCTGCTGTACGGCTGTGGCCTGCGCAGCCAGGAGCTGGTCGATCTTCATCTCGGCGACGTGAGGGCCGGTGAGGCCCAGCTCATCGTCCGCGGCAAGGGCGGAGCGATGCGTGTCGTCCCGATGGGGGAGGAGGCAGCCGCGGCGCTGCGTCGCTACCTGGCACGGGGGCGCGGGCAACTGGCGGCCGCCGCCGGTGCACGCGAAGCCGGAACGACACTGGTCGTCTCTCGCACAGGCCGCCCGCTGCTGACGTCGGACATCAGACGCATTCTTGTGAAATACTCACGGAGTGCGGGCATAGATGAAGCATCACCGCATATGCTGCGGCACGCGTACGCGACGCACATGCTGCAGAGAGGGGCCGATTTGCGAGCGATTCAGGAGTTGCTAGGGCATGCGTCCGTATCAACGACGCAGGTCTACACGCACGTGAGCGGCGCTCATCTGCGGAAGGTGTACGATCTGCATCATCCGCGCGCGTGAGGCCTGCTCCAGACGAGCGACGCCGGCGGATGCGACTCTTGAGATGACGAGACTCGAAGAACACGCGATACAGGATCTGTGGGAGCGCTACAAATCGCGCGGCGACAAGGACGCCCGCGACCGTCTCATTCTCGCCTATTCGCCCCTCGTCAAGTACGTGGCCGGCCGCATGAGCAGCGGCTTGCCCGCCCACGTAGAGGAGTCCGACCTCATCAGCTATGGCCTCCTCGGCCTGATCAGCGCTCTCGAACGGTTCGACCTCGAGCGCAAGATCAAGTTCGAAACGTATGCCGTGTCGCGCATCAAAGGATCGATTATCGATGAGCTGCGCTCGCTCGACTGGGTCCCGCGCTCCGTGAGAAGCAAGGCGCGCGATATCGAGAAAGCCTGCGCCGCCCTTGAGAACCGCTTGCAGCGCGCCCCGACCGACGAGGAGATCGCCGACGAGCTGCATATCTCCGTGCACGAGTTCCGCCAGTCGCTCACGCAGATCTCCACGACCAACATGGTCGCGCTCGACGAGCTGTGGTCGATCTCCGGCTCGGAGGGCGACCAGGCATCCCTGATGGACACGCTTGAGGATCCCGAAGCACGCGATCCCGTCAAGATGCTCGGCCTCAGCGAGATGAAGTCGCGGCTGGCGGCAGGTATCGAAGCGCTTCCCAAGCGCGAGAAGATCGTCATCGCGCTCTACTACTACGAGAACCTCACGCTGCGCGAGATCGGCGAAGTCCTCGGCGTCACCGAGTCAAGGGTCTCGCAGCTCCACACCAAGGCGATCCTTCGGCTCAAGGGTCGTCTGCGCGACGAGCTTGAGCCGGTTACCCGCTGACACGGCGCTGCGCCCGGCGCTGGGCGGCGGTGAGCCAATCTGGTAGCATGATCAGCTGTTGTGTCCACACCGACCCGGTGGGTCCACGATCCGTGGCGGTGTCGGGCGGGAGGCCCTCACGGGCGACCGCCCGATTCCACTGATCGTCCGCCGGCAACAGAGCGGTGGTCCGTAGATGGCTCGCTGAGCCCGGCGGCGCCGCATCGCAACCGCGTCACGAGGAGATAGTTTTGGCCGCGCCACAGCACACCGTCAGCATGAAGGACCTGCTTGTCAACGGCGTCCACTTCGGCCACCAGACCCGCCGGTGGAACCCGAAGATGAAGCAATTCATCTTCGGCGAGCGGGGCGGGATCTACATCATCGACCTCAAGAAGACCGCCGCGCTCATCGACGAGGCGTGCACCTTCCTCAAGCGCACCAGCGAGCGTGGCGGCAGCGTCCTGTTCGTTGGCACCAAGAAGCAGTGCCAGGAGTCGATCGAGGAGCAGGCGAAGCGCGTGGGTATGCCGTTCGTCTGCAACCGCTGGCTCGGCGGCCTGCTCACCAACTACGCCACCCTCAGCAAGCGCATCAAGCGCATGCACGAGCTGCGTCGTCTCTCGACGGACGGCTCCCTCGATCTTCTGCCCACGCGCGAGGCCATGCAGCTGCGTGGCGACCTCCGCAAGCTCGAGCAGAACCTGGGCGGCGTCGACACAATGGAGAGGCTCCCAGCCGCGGTCTTCGTGATCGACCCGCACCGCGAGGCTATCGTGGTAAAGGAAGCGCGCAAGCTCAAGATCCCGATCGTCGCACTCGTCGATACGAACTGCGATCCGGACGAGGTCGACTACATCATCCCGGGAAACGACGACGCCATCCGCAGCTGCAGCCTCATCGTGCGCATCATCGCAGATGCCGTCGCCGAAGGTCGCCAGCTGCTCACCGAGGCCGAGATGAAGGCCACTGCCGAGCGCAAGGCCGCCGAGGAGGCGGCTGCGGCCGAGAAGGCTGCTGCTGAAAAGGCTGCGGCCGAGAAGGCGGCCGCTGAAAAGGCTGCGGCCGAGGCAGCCGAGGCCGAGAAGGCGGCCGCAGAGAAGGCCGCGGCAGATAAGGCTGCAGCCGAGGCCGCCAAGGCCAAGGAGGCCGCTGCCGAGGTCGCCAAGGAGGCCAGCGCCGAAACTGCCGAGAAGGCCGCGAAAGCGTCGGCCGAGGAGGCGTCCGCCGCGACGCCGGCCGAGTAGCACGCGCAACTGAGAGAACGCCGACCCTCGAGAAAGGATCGCGCTGTGGCTGAGATCACCGCTGCACTGGTTAAGGAGCTCCGCGAGAAGAGCGGGGCAGGCATGATGGACTGCAAGAAGGCGCTGACCGCAACCGGCGGCGACCTCGACAAGGCGATTGACGAGCTCCGCAAGCAGGGCCTCGCCACAGCCCAGAAGAAGAGTGCGCGCGTCACCAAGGACGGCGCCGTCGATTACTACATTCACGCCGGCGGCAAGATCGGCGTCCTGGTGGAGGTCGGCGTCGAGACGGACTTCGTGTCGCGCAGCGGGCCGTTCCGCGAGTTCACGCACGATCTGGCGATGCATGTCGCGGCGGCGGCCCCGACCTGGGTCTCGCGCGACCAGGTTCCCGAGGATGTCATCGCTCGCGAGAAGGCGATCTACGCCGAATCCGACCAGATCAAGGGCAAGCCTGAGAACATCGTCGAGAAGATCATCGGCGGCAAGCTCGAAAAGTTCTTTGCCGAGACCTGTCTCATGGAACAGGCGTTCATCAAGGATCCGGATCGCACCATCGAGCAGCTGCGCACCGACCTGGTCGGTGTCATTGGCGAGAACGTCGAGGTGCGCCGCTTCGTGCGCTTCCAGCTCGGCGAGACCACCGCTGCGAGCTGATCACGATGGAGAGAGGTCAACCGCACAGCGCCTTCCATCGCGTCCTTATCAAGCTGAGCGGCCAGGCGCTCGGCGGGGCCGACGGGGTGATCGACCCGGCGACGACGCTGGAGATCGCCCAGCATCTCAAGACCGCACGGGATCTCGGCACCGACGTCGCCGTCGTTGTCGGCGGCGGCAACATCTTCCGTGGCATGCGTGCGGCCGCCGGAGGCATGGATCGCGTTACCGGCGACCATATCGGCATGCTGGCCACGGTGCAGAACTCCCTCGCCCTGCAGACCGCCCTGGAGGGCGAGGGTGTCGATACCCGCGTCATGAGCGCCATCGAGGTAGGCGCGGTGTGCGAACCGTATACGCCCCGCCACGCCAAACGGCACCTCGAGAAGGGTCGTGTCGTCATCTGCGCGGCAGGCACCGGCAATCCGTACTTCAGCACAGACTCGGCTGCAGCTCTGCGTGCCCTCGAGCTCAAGGCGGACGCCATCCTCATGGCGAAGCGCGAGTACGACGGCGTCTTCACCGCGGACCCCGAGACCGACCCCACGGCTGAGTTCATCCCTGAGCTCACGCATCGTGAGGCGATCGAGCGCGGCCTCAGGGTCATGGACACGACCGCGCTGAGCCTCTGCATGGAGAACACTATGCCGTTGTACGTGTTCAAGATGACCGGCGACAACATCATGCGCGTGCTGACGGGTCAGCGTGTGGGAACCGTGATCCACACAGTAGCCCAGAGCTGATCTCGAGAAGGGAGGGCCCGTGGAGCAGGAGCTTCTGGCGGATGCCAATCATCGGATGGGAAGGGCCGTCGAGGCCGTCCAATCTGAGTTCAACACGGTGCGCACTGGCCGCGCGAGCGTCAGCCTGCTCGACCGTATCTACGTCGATTACTACGGGACCAGCACGCCTCTCAACCAGATCGCCAATGTAGCCGCGCCCGAGGCACGCCTCCTTACGCTGCAGCCGTACGACAAGACGGCGCTCAAGGCGATCGAAAAGGCTATCCTGGAGTCGGATCTCGGCCTCAACCCGAGCAACGACGGCTCCATCATTCGCCTGGCGATCCCGACGCTCACCGAGGAGCGGCGGCGCGATCTCGTCAAGCTCGTACATCGACTCGCCGAAGACGGCCGCATCGCCGTGCGCAACGTGCGTCGCGACTGCATGAAGGATCTCAAGGAGCTCCAGCACAGCGGCGAGATGGGTGAAGATGCCGTGCGCCGCGCCGAGACGGAGCTGCAGCACTACACCGACAATCGCGTGCACGAGATCGACGCCCTGCTCAAGCACAAGGAAGCCGAGATCCTCGAGGTCTGAGGCGCCACCGGCGTCTGGGCTCTCTCTCTTCCATGGCATCCCTGCGAACCTGGCTCGCGCGCTGGCGCTTGCGCAGCGCGCGTAGCGCCCCCGGACGTCCGGCGGGCAGCGCTACCGCCAGCCACGTGGCCATCATCATGGACGGCAACGGGCGATGGGCGGAGGCCCGGCGACTGCCGGTGGCTGCCGGCCACAGGGCCGGCGCGGTAACTTTGCGACGCGTCCTCGAGCACGCCCTCGACCTCGGACTGCGAGAGGTAACCGTCTTCGCCTTCTCGACGGAGAACTGGAGCCGCCCGCCGAAGGAGGTGGCGGCGCTCATGGACCTGTTCCTCGAGATGATCGATTCACAGGTCCCGGACTTGCACAGGCGCGGCGCACGAGTGCGGTTCGTTGGGTCCCGTGAGGGCGTGCCGCCGGATCTTCAGGCGCGAATCGCGGCTGCGGAGACCCTGACGGCGGGCAACAGCAAGATGACGCTGTTCATCGCCTTCAACTACGGTGGCCGGCGCGAGATCCTGGAGGCCGCGGAGCGACTGGCTCGCGAGCGCTGCGCGGCCGCGTTCGACGACGGCGGCGCAGGCCTAGCGGCGCCGCTTGAGGAGGCGGAGTTCCGTCGGTACCTCTACGCCCCCGAAATGCGCGACCCGGAGCTGCTCATTCGCACCTCGGGCGAGCTGCGCACCAGCAACTTCCTGCTCTGGCAGTGCGCGTATGCCGAGCTGTACTTCTCCGAGAAGCTCTGGCCGGACTTCGGACCTGACGATCTGGACGCCGCTCTGGCAGAGTACGCTCGTCGCCGGCGCAGATTCGGCGGCCGCGAGGCCGCGCCTGCAGGCGACGGGGAGGCGACGATATGACGACGCGGATCGTTACGGGGACGCTCCTCGCCGTCATCGCCCTGGTGGTGATCATCCAGGGAGGTCTCACCTTCTTCCTGCTCCTTCTCCCGCTGGCAGCGCTGGGCCTGAGGGAGTTCTACAAGCTCACCCGAGTGTATCGGCCGTTCGCAGCCGCCGGGATGGCGGGGATGCTGATGATGCTCGTGCTCGCACGGTACGCCGGCCTCACCGGTCTTGTCTGGGGCGCCGTGCTTGGCGCCGCTTTCACCTGCCTTCTTGGAATCGCGGCCGGCGCCAAACCGGGAGTGACTGTGCGCATGTCGGTGACGGTTCTCGGCATGCTGTATGTCGGCCTCGGGTTCGGCGCCCTGTTGCTGCTCCGCGCCATCGAGATGCCGGATGCCCCGTCTTCATCCGGCTCCTGGATGGTTCTGACCGTCGTCTTCGGCACATGGGCCGGAGACACGATGGCGTACTTCACAGGGCGTCGCTTCGGCGCCAACCCAATGGCCCCAAGGCTCTCACCTAAGAAGACCTGGGAGGGCTTCGTCGGTGGGGCGCTCAGCACAATCATCGTTGTGCTGTTCATAGGCCTGTACAGCCCTCTCGGCCTCGTGGACTCTCTCGCGCTGGGAGCGGTCATCGCCTGCGTGGGGCCGCTGGGCGACCTCTTCGAGAGCCTGGTCAAACGCGACGCGCAGATCAAGGACTCCGGGCGTGGGCTGCCGGGCCACGGTGGGGTTCTCGATCGGTTCGACGCGTTGTTGTGGACAGCGGTCGCAGCGTACTTCCTGCTTACGGTCGTCTTCGGGCTGTGAGGCCGCTGGGCGCGACGCGACCGGCTCCCGCCGGGTTCATCGCGACCGCGCCTGGTGCGGCGCCGACACGAGCGACATGAGCGACGGCCGCTCCCGGAGTGCGTGGCGGCCGTACCTGCCACGGCTAGTGTTCACGGCGACCGCCTTGGCCACCGCCGCTCTCGCTGTGGCGACCGCCTGGCGGCGGCTCTTCACGGGCGTCGATCTGCAGGACGAGAGCTACTCCATACTCGTGCCGTGGCGGTGGGCTCTCGGCGACCGCCCGTTCGAGCACGAGCAGAACCTGGCTCAGATTCCAGGCTTCCTCATGTATCCCCTCACGAAGCTGTTCGCCGTCCTCAGGGACTCGGACGTCACGGGCCTCGTTCTGTATGAGCGTCACCTCTACCTCGTCATGACGCTCGCGGTTGCCGCTGTGGTCTTCCTGGCCTTGCGGCGGCTAACGCGGTGGGAGCTGGCGCTTCTGATCGCGATTCTGCCCGTGAGCTTCGTCTTCTGGCGCACGTCCCAGCTCACCTCCGCCACCATGGCTGCTGCAGCGCTCACCGTGAGCGCCGTCTGCGGGCTGCGCGCGACGCTCGCAGGGGGGGCACGTGGCTGGGCGATAGCCGCGGGCGCCGGCATGGGGGCAGCGGTGATCGCGCATCCGACCCTCCTCTTCGTGACGCCCTTCTACGCCGTCTTTCTGGCCTTCGCGCTCGATCACCGCACGGTCGCCATGGTGGCGGAAGGTCGGTTTCTGCATCCTCCGAATCCGCTGGGCCCACCGACCGGGGAGGCAGCCTGGCGGGTGCTGAGCGGGTGGGCTCTCGGGGTGACGGTGGTGCTCGGCCCGGCCGTCGCCCTGATTGTATGGCTCGGCGGCGACAACCTGGTGCGATGCTGGGACTTCACAGTGGCGGCGGCCCTGGATCAGGGGCAGCTCACCGGAGCATACAAAGCCCTTGAGATAACCCGCGACGTGTGGCTGTTCATCGCGTCGCGCCCTATCATGGTGATTGCCGTGGCTGTGGCCTACATGCTGTACCGCCGCCGAACTCAGCTCGGGCGGGCGGTTCTTGTCGCCGTGCCGGCGGGGCTGTGGCTCGCCGGGCAGGAGCCGCAGCTGGAGGCCGCCGGCCTTGTGATCGCGGCCGCTCTCGCTGCTCCACTCGTCTTCCTGCTCGTCCCTCGCGAGCAACGCCAGATGGGCGCCCGCCTTCTCATCTGGATCTGGGCGCCGGCCATGATCGCCGGCGCGATGACGGCCTACACGAGCGTGGACGGCTATGAGAAGGCGGCGATCGGCCTCTTCCCGACGCTCCTTGTGGGAGCGCTCTTCCTCGCCTGGGCTCTCGATACCGTCCCGATCCGGTCGGGCAGCAGCTCCGCCGAAGCGTCCGGAACATGGGACCGCCCGGCCCAGACGACTCTTCCCTGGCTGTCGCTGATCGCCCTCGTCGCCCTCGTCGCTGCGACAATCGCCCTGCAGCTCCAGTACCAGCAGCGTCACGCACCGTTCGGCGATCTGGAGGCGCGCTTCGACTCGGGACCGTGGTGGGGTATCGCCGTCACTCCGGACCTTCACGACTGGCTTGAGCAGTACGCACGAGATCTGGAGGAAACGAGCAATCCGGGAGACAGCCTGCTCGTCTTCTACGGCAACCCCGGACTGTACCTCGCCTGGCCGGGCTCGATCGCCGCGAACTCGGGCTCGCTGTGGAGCGCCCGCCCGCTCGATCCTCTGCCGGCCTCGACCGTCAGGTACTATCGCCGCCGACACGAAGTCCCCAGCCTGGTGGTTCACGCCCTCGATACCACAGGCCTGAGCAAGGCGCAGCTACAGGACGGCTGCGGTGGCCTCAAGTACCCGGTGACGAAGCTGCGCGCGTGCTACGCGATTCATCGGCGGCCGGCTGGGGCATCCACAGACGAGATTCTGTCCCTGCTCGCCGGACCCTGAGCGCGTCCGCTCTGCTGCCTCGTGGTACCCTAGCCCGCATGAGTCATCCCAGGCACGTCGTCGTCCTCGGCTCGACGGGGTCGATCGGGCGACAGGCGCTCGAGGTGCTGCCGGCCATTCCACGGGCCCGTGTCGTCGGCCTGTCGGCCGGCAGCGACGCCGATTCTCTGCTGACGCAGGCACAGGCCACCGGCGTGCCCGCCGTGTGCCTGTACGATCGCGCCGCGGCGGGCACCGTTGCGGCGCGGGCGCCTCATCTCTCCGTCCACGCCGGCGAAGCCGGCGTGGGTGAGATGATCGCCCGGGCGGCCGCGGCGGCCGCGGCGGAGGGAGCATCGCTGACGGTGCTCAACGGCATCGTGGGCGCGGCCGGCCTGCGCGCTACTCTCGCCACTCTGGCGTCAGGCGCGACGCTGGCGCTGGCCAACAAGGAGAGCATGGTGGCCGGCGGGCCGTTCGTGCTCGAGGCAGCGCGGCGAAGCGGCTCGCTAATCCTCCCCGTAGACAGCGAGCACAGCGCCCTCTTCCAGTGCATCGCGGCAGGAGAAGCCGGAGCCGCGCCCACAGGAGCATGCCTCGGACCCGCCGAGAGGACCGAGGCGCGAGCCCTCCCCGAGGAACTGCTCCTCACCGGCTCCGGGGGTCCGTTCCGCGGGCGTGACGCCGCTGCGCTCGCCGACGTCACGCCCGAACAGGCGCTGGCCCACCCCACGTGGTCGATGGGCCCGAAGATCTCGATCGACTCGGCGACGCTCATGAACAAAGGTCTCGAGGTCATCGAGGCACACTACCTCTTCGGCGTGCCCTACTCTCGCATTCGTGTGGCCATCAGCCCACAGAGCATCGTGCACAGCATGATCCGCTTCGCGGACGGGGCGATCCTCGCGCACCTGGGGGTGCCCGACATGCGCACGCCCATCGGCTACGCGCTGGCGTACCCCGACCGGCCGGCTCTCCCCATGGTGCGCCGCCTCGACCTCTTCGCAACCCAGTTGACCTTCGAGGAGCCCGACACGACGACCTTCCGGTGCCTCGCGCTCGCGGAGGAGGCAGGGAGGGAGGCGGCGGCCGCAGAGCAGGCATGGCGTTCACGATCGACGACCGCATCGGCCAGGGTGTTGCCCCTCCACAGTGCGGACTGGACGCCCCGAACCGCCGCCGCGCCGGTGGTCCTCAATGCGGCAAACGAGGTCGCGGTCGAGAGGTTCCTGGCGCACCGGCTCGGCTTCCCCGACATCCCCGAGGTAGTGGAGGAGTGCGTCGCGCAGCTCGGCGATCAGCCCGTGACGTCGGTCGACGACGTCTTTGCCTGCGACGCCGAAGCGCGCCGGCTGGCGGCAGAGGCTGCGGAGAGATCCCGGTAGACGGGTTTGCCATGTGCGTCCCGACCGAATCCCGCCCGACCGGCAGACGCGCACCGCGCCGCGGTAAGGTATGGTGATCGGAGGGTCGCGCTCGGTGGGGCGCTGCCCAGGCGATGACGAGAGAACGCGGAGCGTTCCCCCATGACACACCATCTTCCTGAGAAGCCGCCCCCGGCACGCGAGAGTGCGCAGCCGGCCCCGCACGCCAGCGTCGCCGGCGATGAGAACCAGAACCGCCCCGGTCTGAGCATCTGGTCGCTGCTTCTCGGCGCGGGGCTCATCCTCGCCCTCGTTATGGGCCAATGGACGTGGGTGGTGGCCATCCTGGGCCTGGCGCTGCTGATCAGCGTGCACGAGCTCGGGCATTTCGTGGTGGCCAAGGCGTGCGGCATGCGCGTCGAGAAGTTCTACGTGGGGTTTCCGCCGGCGGCTCTGCGGCGCACGTGGGGCGAGACCGAGTACGGGATCGGCATCATCCCGCTGGGCGGCTTCTGCAAGATCAGCGGGATGCTGCCGGACGAGCCCGTCCCGGACGGCACCGGCGACCAAGCCTACTTCCTCAGGCCCGTCTGGCAGCGCAACTTGACGATCGCCGCCGGGCCGCTCATGAACTTCGCGGCCGCGGCCGTGATCATGATCCTCTTCATCGGCATCGCAGGCCTTCCGAAGGCCAGCCTCACGCTCGACGAGGTAGTCGAGGGAAGCCCGGCCGCGAAAGCCGGCATTACGTCTGGCGCCACTCTGGTGGGCGCCGACAACGAGCGGTGGGAGACGTGGGAGGAGGCCTCGGCCTTCTTCCGGGCCAACCCTCACAGGACCATCGCGCTCACGTACGTCCCGGCGGGTGAGGAGGCCGGGAGGACCGAGCGCACGGTCGAGCTGACGCTGGGCGAGAACCCGCAGGCGAAAGGCAGCGGCTATCTCGGCGTGGCGGCCGGCGTGGTAAGGGAGCGCCCGGGTCCGCTGCAAGCCGTCGCCCTAGGGCTTAGAGCCTTCAAGGACATCGCGGTGGGGACGGTCACGGGGCTCTGGTGGCTGGTCAGCGGCAAGATCAGCGCCACCGGCCCTCAGGGCGCCGTGGGACCCGTGGGCATCATCAACGTCAGCCGCGAGGCCGTCCAGCAGAGCTGGTACCCGATTCTGCTCGCCTTCCTCAGCTTCAACCTCGGGCTGATCAATCTCCTGCCCATGCTCCCGTTCGACGGCGGCCACCTCGTCGTCAACACGCTCGAACGGGTTCGCGGCCGGCGTCTCAACCAGCAGATCTTCGAGCGCCTCGCGGCGGTCGGTACCATCCTTCTCGTGATGCTCTTCCTGCTGCTGACCTTCAACGACGTGAAGCGACTGCTGGGCGGCTGATGGGCGCGCTCGTGCTGGTCACCGGCGGCGCCGGGTTCATCGGCTCACATCTCGTCGAGGCCCTTCTGGCGAGAGGGTACGACGTGCGCGTGCTCGACGACTTCAGCACCGGCAGGCGCGAGAACCTCGAAGGTATCGAAGCCTTCGCCGACGCTCACGGCGCGCATTTCCAGCTGATCGCCGGCGACGTCCGCGATGAGGCCAGGATGCGCGATGCGGTGGACGGCTGTGTGGCGATCTGCCATCTCGCGGCAGTGGCCTCCGTTGCGCAGTCGGTAGCCGATCCAGTCGGCGCCAACAGCGTCACTCATGGAGGCACAGTCAACGCGGTACGCCAGGCGATCGCCGCCGAGGTGCCGCGCTTCGTACTCGCGTCGTCGTGCGCCGTCTACGGCGACACCGCCGAGCGGCCCATCGCCGAGACGTCGCCATCTCGGCCGCTGAGCCCCTACGCGGCGGCGAAGCTGGCCTCCGAGCAGACATGTACGGCGGCGGCGCAGGCGAGGCAGCTCGCCGCCGTCTGCCTGCGGTTCTTCAACGTCTACGGGCCACGGCAGGATCCCGGGTCGGAGTATTCCGGCGTCATCAGCCGCTTCCTCGACGCCGCCTTGGCCGGCACGCCCGTGACGATTTACGGCGACGGAGGACAGACGCGGGACTTCGTGTACGTGGGCGACCTCGTGCAGGCGGTGATCCTCGCCGTCGAGCGGCCGCTGACCGGCGCGGCCGTAGTCAACATCGGCTCGGAGCGCGAAACGAGCATCCTCGGCCTGATCGAGGGCCTCGAGGCGCTCACGGGACGCAGCATCGAACGCCGTTTCGAGGCGCCGCGCGAGGGAGACATCCGTCACTCGCGCGCCGATGCGGGCAGAGCCCGCTGGCTCCTCGACTGGCGCGCGAAGACGGTGTTCGCCGACGGGCTGGCGCGCTCCTGGGAGTGGTTTCGCCGCCGCGAAGGCGCCGCCGACGAAGGCCGAGGCGCCCGATGAGCAGCCGGCGGCGCATCATGGTAGGCGCCGTACCGGTCGGCGGGGGAGCGCCGGTCAGCGTGCAGTCGATGACCTGCACGCACACCGGCGACGCCGCGGCGACCCTGGCTCAGGTACACAGGCTGGCAGAGGCCGGGTGTGAGCTGGTGCGCGTGAGCCTCCCCACAGCCGCGGAGACTCCGGCTTTCGCGCACATCGTGCGCGAAGCTCCCGTGCCCATCATCGCCGACATTCACTACGATTGGCGGCTCGCCCTGGCGGCCGTCGACGCCGGCGCCGCGGCCATCCGCATCAACCCCGGCACGATGGCCGAGAGCCGTGTGCGAGACATCGTGCGAGCGGCCGACCAGGCGCGCGTCGCCATCCGCATCGGAGTCAACGCAGGATCCCTGCCCCGGGATCTGCGTGAGAGAGCCGTGGATGAGCCGGCAGACGCCCTCGTCGAGGCTGCGCTCCGCTGGGCGTCGCGCTTCGACGACTGGGGCTTCCCGGCCTACAAACTGAGCGTCAAGAGCTCGAGCGTCCCCGTCACCATCGCCGCCTACCGGCTCCTCGCAGCACGGTCCGACGCCCCGCTGCACGTGGGCGTCACTGAGGCCGGCACGGTCCACAGCGGCACCGTCAAGAGCTGCGTGGGCATCGGCGCCCTCCTCGCCGACGGCATCGGAGACACCATCCGCGTGTCTCTCACCGGCGATCCCGTGGACGAGGTGCGCGTCGCCTGGCAGATCCTCGCCGCACTGGGTCTGCGGCGGCGAGGCCCCGAGGTCATCTCGTGCCCCACGTGCGGCCGCACCGAGATCGACATCGTAGGCCTCGCGGAGGAAGTCGAGCGGCGGCTCGCCGCCGACGCCGCCTTCAGCCGTCGGGATATCACGGTGGCCGTGATGGGCTGTCGCGTCAACGGCCCCGGTGAGGCCCGTCACGCCGATTTCGGCATCGCCGCAGGGCGGGGAGAGGGTGTGCTCTTCGCTCACGGAGAGCGCGTGGCCGCGGTCGCCGAGGAGCAGCTGCTCGACGCGCTCTTCGAGCTGATCCGCGCCGACCCTTGCTGACGGTGCAGGGCAGCGGCACGGCCGCCGGGCCGACTGCTGTAGAATCCCGCTCGAAGAAGGCACCGGCCGCACCTGCGCCTGGTACTTGAAGAACCGCACCCGAGGAGTCACATGCGCGCCAGTCAGCTGCTGCTGCCAACCGTCAAGGAAGATCCGGCCGGCGCCGAAGCCGTCAGCCACAAGCTGATGGTGCGGGCCGGCCTCGTGCGCCAGCTCGCCGCCGGCATCTACGTCTACCTGCCGGCCGGCTGGCGCGTGATGCAGAAGATCGCCGCCATCATCCGCGAAGAGATGGAGGCCATCGGCTGCCTGGAGATGCTGATGCCGGTGATCAACCCCTCCGATATCTGGGAGGAGTCCGGTCGCTGGGCAGTCATCGGGGAGGAGCTCTTCCGCTTCAAGGATCGCAAGGGAGCCGACATGGCTCTGGCCATGACGCACGAAGAGGTCGTCACGTGGCTGGCGGCCCGCGAGATCCGCAGCTACCGTCAGCTGCCGCAGATGTGGTACCACATCCAGACCAAAGAGCGGGACGAGGCGCGCCCCAGGAGCGGCATCCTGCGCACCCGCGAATTCCTCATGAAGGACTCCTACAGCCTCGACATCAGCCACGAGGCTCTGGAGAAGAGCTACGCGACGCACATCGCGGCGTACGAGCGCGTGTTCAAGCGTTGCGGCGTCGACGTGATGATGGTCGAGGGAGATTCGGGGATGATGGGCGGCAGCGTCTCGCATGAGTACATGGCCGCCGCCGAGGCCGGCGAGGACGAGATCGTCTTCTGCGCCGGCTGCGGGTATGCGGCCAATGTCGATATGGCCGTCGCCGGGGAAGAGGACGAGCCGCCGGTCAGCGAGACGTCTCCCTCGAGCGCTGAGGGAGCCGCGGCGCAGGTTAACATCCTGGACGAAGGCGACATCCACACGCCCGACTGCCGCACGATCGACGACGTGGCCCGCTACCTCGGCCTGCCGACCCGCGCCTTCCTCAAGTCGCTGGTGGTGGTGGCAGAAGGCGGCGAGCTCGCCGGCCGGCCTTTGATGGCGCTGGTGCGCGGCGACCATCAGCTCGGCGAGCTCAAGCTCCGCAAGGCGCTCGGCGGCGAGTTCCGCCTGGCGACGCCCGAGGAGGTGCTGAACGCCCAGGGTGTCGAGCCCGGCTACGTCGGGCCTGTGCCCACGACACTCCCGGTCTACGCCGACAACGTGCTGCGCCGCGGCACCTACGTCGCCGGCGCCAACAAGCCTCACTACCACCGCACCGGCGTGAGCCTCGACCAGATCCCGCAGGCCACCTTCATCGACCTGCGTGATGCGCGCCGCGGCGACGCCTGCCCCAAGTGCGGACGCGACCTCGACGGTGCCCGCGTCATCGAGGTCGGCAACATCTTCCAGCTCGGCACCAAGTACTCGGAGCCGATGGGCGCTACCTTCCTCGACGAGGACGGCAAGGAGCACAACATCGTCATGGGCAGCTACGGAATCGGCCTGGCCCGGGTCGCAGCGGCCGCCATCGAGCAGCATCACGACGACCACGGCATTGTGTGGCCGGCGAACATCGCGCCCTTCGAGGTCCATCTCGTCCTTGTCCGCGCCTCCGACGACACTCAGGCGACGCTGGCGACGTCGCTTCACGAGGAGCTCAGCGCCGCCGGCTTCGACGTCCTCTTCGACGATCGCGACCTCAGCCCCGGCGTGAAGTTCAAGGACGCCGATCTGCTGGGCTGCCCCGCTCACGTCGTGGTGGGGAAGAGGGCCGCAGAGGGCGTGGTGGAGCTCAAGGAGCGCGCCTCCGGGGAGCGCACCGACGTCCCCGTCGGGGAGCTGGCCGTCGCGCTTCGCGAGCTGCTGGCGCGCTCCTGAGCGCACCCGGCGAAGCCGCCGACGCCGCGCCGGCTGTGCTTCGCGGACCGCGCCGCCCGCCCTTCGGCCGGCGGCGCGGATCCGTTGCCTCATGGGGCAACGATAGCGCTGGTGTTGCCGCTCAAGTATCCGCGCATCTGGGCGATACCTGTTAGTGCGAGGAGGCCCATGCAGTACACCATGATCCCCCGAAACAGGTATTCTCAGCGCCGCTTCAGGCATGCCCTGCGCGACCTCATGGAAGAGCGCCGCCTGAGCTACCGCCAGCTCGCCTACAAAACCAAGCTCTCCGCCGGCTACTTGAACCATCTGACCAAGGGTACCCGCCCGGTGCCGTCGGACGACGTGATCCAGACTCTCGCCAACGCGCTCCTGGTGCGGCCGGACTACTTCCTGGAGTACCGTCTTCGCAAGGTCACCGAGGTCCTCGATGAGGAGCCGCTGCTCACGGACACGCTCTACGCAATCCTTGTGCAGCACCAGCCGGTACCGTCGGATCTGGCGGATCTCCTGCAGAGCCCTCTGCGCCGCACCGACCTGCTGCCGACGGCCGCCGCCGGCTCCTGACACCACAGCCCGGCCGCCCAGAATTGCGGCTCAGAGCCGCCTGGCGGCATCGTCGATCGCGCCGCCTTCGCCACCGCCGCCACACACCGCTACGCCTCAGCCTGCCGAGCGGCCGCGGCGTGCACAGCCCCATCGACGACCTGGTGGGAGAGAGGCAGTCTGCCTATCCCCAACCCTCAAGCCTGTGGCAGCGCCGAACACAGATAGCCGCGCCCGTCTGCGTTGTCGACGACATGTGCAGACCGCCTGCTTGTGATTCGGCGCAACAGAAGGGGTCAAGTGACGGGGCGATGATGGACACAACCTCTGCGTCAGCTCCCGGCTGTCGCGAGCAGCAGCCCAGCTCATCGCGGCGCGGCCCCCTCCCGTCGCCTGACGTGAGGAGGCCGCGAGCATGAGCATGACGTGAGCGCAAAGCGCACAGGCAAGGCGCACGGCCGTGCCTTTGCCCACGACTACTTGATCGTCAGCTTCTCGGCCTTCACCCTGCTGGCCCGGTTGCCGGCCAGGTCGGTGGCCTGCACGCACCAAGTGTAGCTGCCGCGCTTGAGGGTCGCCTTGAAGCGGTAGCTGAGCGCCTTGTTGGCGGCGACCCTGCCCAGGGGGATCCGCTTGACGATCTTGGCGCCCTTCCTGATCTCCAGCCGGGCGACCGCCTGACCGGAGCCGGGCAGGGCGTCGCTGATCCGGTAGCGCAGGGCTACCGTGCCGCGGTAGCGAACCGTGGCACGGTTCGCCGTGGTCGTCGGGGCGCGGCGGTCGATGCGCACAAGCGCCGTCTCCGCCGCCGAGCGGTTGCCGGCGTGGTCGCTGGCCCGGTAGAGCGCCTCGCTCTCACCCTCGCCGCTGACGACCAGCGCGTTGCCGTCCGTCCAGCTGTCGCCGCCGTCTGTCGAGTACTCGATGCTCTCGACGCCGGAGAGCGCATCGCTGGCTGAGAAGAGGAGCCAGGCGGGCCAGTTCTGCCAGGTGTCATCGGCGCCTGAGAGGTTGAGCTGCGGCGCGGTTGCGTCGATGCGCACTTGGCAGCTCTCGGTCTCGCCGAGGTTCCCGGCGTTGTCGACCGCCCGGTAGCGCAGCTCGTGGATGCCCTCGCCGTTCACCTCGACCGAGTCCCCGCTGGTCCAGGCGTCGCCGTCCAGCCGGTACTCGGTGCGGGCTACGCCGGAGCCCTCGTCGCTGCCGGTGAGGGTGACGGTGAGCGCCTCCCTGCGCCAGCCGGCGGGGGCGTCGCTGGCGCAGGTCGGTGGGGTCTCATCGAGGAGGATGGTGGCGCTGGCCGTGCAGCTGCCGACGCTGTTGCGGAACTCGGCCGCGACGGTCTTCTGGCCGTCGCCGGCCGGCAGGGTCCAGTAGCGGGAGGGCGTGTAGCTCGTCCAGGCGCTCCAGGCCTGCCCGCTGTTACGCAGCCGCATCTGCGTCGCCTCGCTGACTGCGGCGTTGAGGCGCACCAGTCGCTTGTTGGTGGTCGCCTGCCCGCCGTCTGCGGTCAGCGTCCGGCCGGTGGGCTCCAGAGGCCGAGCAGTACGCTGACGGTGTTGCTGCTAGCGTTCGCCGTCACCAGATCCAGCTTGCCGTCGCCGTTGAGGTCGGCGGCAGCGACCGAGAGGGGTTTGCCGCCGACGTCGTAGTCGACCTTGTCCGCGAACGTCCCGTCACCGTTGCCGAGCAGCACGCTGACGTTGCCGTTGTTGATAAAGTTCGCCGTCACCAGGTCGAGCTTGCCGTCGCCGTTGAGGTCGGCGGCGGCGACCGAGGTGGGACTGCTGCCGACGTCGCAGACGACCTGGTCCGCGAACGTCCCGTCACCGTTGCCGAGCAGCACGCTGACCTTGCCGTCGCCATAGTTCGCCGTCACCAAGTCCGGCTTGCCGTCGCCGTTGAGGTCGGCGACAACGACTGATTGGGGATTGTTGCCGACAGGGTACGGCTGAGCCGGGGCATAGCCCTGCGCTGCGGCGCGGCCGGCCGCGAAGGCGCCGCCGGCCGCCAGGGCGATCAGCAGCAGGACGAGGGCGTGGAGAGAGCGGCGTCTCATGGCGACCTCCTTGTCGGCGACGTGACGGGGTGCCGGGCGGATATACACCTACGTAATCGTACACTTCCTGCTGTTCGGCAGCCAGGCTGAGAAGCCTGGGGAGCCGTTCCGCTGCGGCGCCGCGGCGGAACGGCGAAAGGCGCCCCCGGGAGGGCGCCCTTCGCGCGGTTCGGTTCCTTTGCCCACGACCGCCTGACCGCAGCCGGGCAGGCGGTCGCTGATCCGGTAGCGCAGGGTCACCGTGCGGCGGTAGCGGACCGTGGCGCCGTTCGCCGTGGTGGTCGGGGCGCGGCGGTCGATGCGCGCCTTGAAACCGGCCAAGAGCCGTTCAGTTGCAGACCGGCGCTGACAACCCATGCTCCGAACGAGCTGGGTGAGCCGCCCGAGCATCAGTCTGGAGCGGCTTTGCTCACGCGAGAGCCACCGCCCGACAGCCACCGGACAAGGCCTTTGTGCATCAGCGGCCCCTGGCGCATCAGCTATCTCGAGCGATGGCCGTTGCCGTGACGAACGCGCCGGGCGAAGCAGGAGCGGCTGCCGGTAAGCTGTTGACAGAGAGACGATGAAGCTAGCTGGACTCCTAAGGCGTCGCAGCTAGATGTAGCCGCGGCGCACGCAGCTTATCCGCGGTGCGTTGGCCGCAACGCCGTTCCCTACGAGCCGTCAGGCAGCTCCGTGGACACCGCGCAGCGACCACTGCCAGACGGCGCGCACCAGCGGCACAGGTTCGCCGCGAGCACCTCAGGCAAGACCGCGACAAGGTCCGCCGCGTGCATCGCGGGAGTGGCGCCCATGACCTCGCCTGCCTTCCGGTTCGCGAGACACGCGCAGCGAGCCGCATCGACGGTGGGAAAGCCGGCCGCCAGGAACGCCGCGGCAAGCCCGGTCACCGTGTCGCCGGTGCCGCCGATCGCTTCGAGCTCGGGCACGCAGGGATCAGTAACCTCGTGCGCAACTACACCGTCCCTCGCGATCAGGTCGCGCGCGCCCTTCACGAGCAGCGTTCTCGCCGAGCCCCCGGTCTCGTGCGCACGCGTCACGAGCGTGACCGGGTCGAACGTCTCGGTACCGAAGAGGTACTGCGACACGTAGGCCGGATGGGTCACGTCCGGGTCCGCCAGAAAGCCGACCTCGCCGGCATCCGGGGTCATCAGCTCGAAGCGTGAGGCGAGGCCGGCAGCCTTTGCCGCGTACATCCCGCCCGCATCGGCCACGAGCAGCGCGTTGGGCGCGACTGCGGCGAGCCGATCGACCGCGCGACGCATGAGCGCCATGACCGGCTGCATGTAGTGCAACGCCACGACCGACGGCCTCAGCTCGCCGCGCACCGCGTCGACGAGCTCGCCGAAGACCGCCCTCGTGCCCTCACCGCGCCCGATGTCGCCGGCGACCAGCGCGTAGGGCGCCGCCGTGTCGAGATGCGACGTCACCTGCACCGCGGCGCCGAGCATCGCCGACGTGCCCTGCGCGCTGGGCACGGGCGCACCGCCGATCATCACTGTGCCGTCAGCGGCCATTGAGACCGGACCTTTGAGCACCGGCCCTCCGGATACGGGATAGGTAGCGACGACGAGCAGCGTCATTCGGCGGCTCCCTCGAGCCGGCGACGCGCCTCGAGGTAGGCCCGGTCCAGCATGAGGCCACAGAGCGTGTAGCCGAGCTGCTTCGGCCGGGGCGCCTCGTGAAGAGGCTTTCCGACCATCTCGAGGTTGAGGTAGGGGATGTCGGGGCAGCCGCCGCCCGACGTGTTCACGATGATTCCGCTGGCCTTCTCGACCACGATCTTCATGTTCCCGGCGCGCACCATCAGCCACTCGCCGAAGTCCACCGTTGTCACCAGGCCACTGACCTGAGCCAAGCCTTCGGCGTCGTCGATCCACTCGCGCATCGGCACGTTCGCCGCAGCGAGCACACGCTCCGCACCCACGTGCTCCACGCGCGGCAGCGCTACAGACAGATCGCAGCCGGCCCGCAGATGCGACGGTGGGGCGACGAGCTTGACGTCGTAGCCCTCGGCCAGCAGCGTCCGCTCGGCGTCGAGCGCGTCGTTCACCGTATCGAAGAGGAAGAGCCCGAGCGCCTCTGTGGCGCCCGGGCTCTTCCTGGTCTTCTTCTTCCTGCGGAAGAACATGCTCAGCTGCGAACGCCCTTGATCCGGTACTCGCCGGCCGACTCCTCGACCGTGACTTCGTACCCTTCATCGGACAGAAACGCCGTCACATTCGCCTTGGCAGTACCGCTGTCGGCGAGGACCAGGATCTCGGCGGGCCCGTCCTCAAGCGCCTTTTTGGTGTGCATGAGCGGCGTCGGGCAGGAGAGCCCCCGCACATCGACTTCCTTCATCGTCATGTTCCTTTCCCTATGCCGTCTTGCGGGAACCGAATATGGCCACCGCAGCGAGAACAACCGCCATCACGCCCATGGCGAGCCATGCGTTCGGCGCCAGTCCTTTCCCCGAAGAAGCGAGCGCTGCCCAGTGCATGAAGCCGGCGCCCACGAACATCCCCGCGACGGCGGACGTCGAGTCGAGATCGCCCTCGCAGCCCATGATCAGCTGGCGGAGCGGGCACCCGCCCAGCAGCATCGCCGCGAACGTCGCGATGGTCATCGCCGCGAAGCTCCCGAGCGCGTCGTTGTGCGCGACCGGCTGGTCGGCAAAGCCCAGGTTGTACTGCCCGAGGAGCATGTTCACGAGCGTCGCGCCCACCAGCAGGCCGACCACGCCGAACAGCAGGTCGAAGCGCCTGATGAGGATCGCGTCGCGGATACCCCCGATGGAGCAGAAACGGCTGCGCTGCGCCACCACGCCGATGGCGAGGCCGGCGATCAGCGACACCCACAGCGCCGCGCGCTTGCCGCAGGGCTGCGGCTTGGCGGCCTTGACCGACTCGGCGCTCGCCGCCACGCTGCCGTCGGCAGCCACGATGGAGCCGTCGGGTGCAAGTGTGCCACCTTCGGGCTTCAGGACCTTCGAGGGCGCATCATCGGTTTTGAGGAACACCGCCGGAGGCTTGTCGCCGGTCGCGAGCGCGCCTGCCGTGGTCTGGGTCGCGAACTCCGGCTTCGTGCCGTACGTGCTGATGAGCGCGAACGCGAGCAGCACCACGGCGACCGCCGGCAGGATGTAGCCCAGCGGCCGGGCCATGGACTTCGCGCGCCCAAGGTTGAAGCCCCGCTTCAGGGCGACGATGCCGAGCAGCACACCGGCGACGATGCCCAGGACACCCCAGAGCGCGGTGAGATCGCCGCCGCCCAGCCTGATCCAGGCGCGTACCGTGCAGCCCAGGAAGACCAGGGCGCCGCACATGAAGATGAAGCCCAGAACGAAGCGCAAGATGGAGGCGCTGCCTCCGCGCGAGCGGAACTCCCGCGTGACGAGCGCCGCCCCCAGGCCACCGAACATGATGCCGATGATCTCCGGCCTGATGTACGCGACGGCCCCCTGATTGGTGACGCCGCCCACGAAGAAGCCCGTGATGTCGCGCAGGAAGCAGGCGATGCAGAGCCCCATGTTGCCCGGATTGCCCTTGCTCACCAGCCAGGCGGCAGCCGCCCCGATGAACAGTCCCGCGCCCCCCACGATCCATGCGGTGGGGCCGATCACCCTGCGCTTGGTCATTCGCCCTCCAATAGCCTCGTATTAGTGCGGACGTAATCGCCTTTCGCGTCACTTATAGCACCACGCGCGCATTGCGCTCAACTCGTACACAGTGCGCTCGACTAGAGGCCACGATGGGTTCCAGGAGCGGCCTGCCTTGGCTGGCTCGGAGCGCGTCCTGCACTCGACCTGCCACGACCGTCGACTTGCTGGCGCTCGCTCAGTGGTGCGCACAACCTCGCCGAGCACCAGCTGCTGCCCCATGGCGAACGTCTCATGTGCATGCCGCCGAAGCAGATACGTGCGAGAAAAGCGCCCCTGTGCAGGGGAGAGAGGATGGTCGGCGTGGCCAGATTTGAACTGGCGACCCCTAGTCCCCCAGACTAGTGCGCTAACCAGGCTGCGCCACACGCCGACCGTACAGCCGGGTATTGTAGCACAGCGCCCCGCACAGGCTCGTACGAGGCCCGCTCTGCCGTTCTCCCAAACGCGCGCAGCTCGGCGCACACCTGCTAAACTAACCCGTAAATGCCGGGATTCGTGGAGCATCTTCCGAACGCGCTCACCGTCGCCCGCCTCTGCGCACTCCCGGTCATCGTGGTGGTGTACGGAGCCGACGCCCCGGAGGCGAGCTGGACCGCCGCCGTAATCGTGCTCGTCGCCGCGCTCACCGACGTCGCCGATGGGTTCATCGCGCGCCGCTTTGGAGCTCAGAGCGAGTTCGGCCGCTGGGTCGACCCCATCGTCGACCGTCTGTTCTTCTTCACCATCGTCGCCATGCTCTGGTACCACGGCACACTGCCCGCGTGGGCGACGCTGCCACTGCTTGTTCGCGACGGCGTCATCCTCGTTCTGGCCGTGCCCATGCGCCGCTTCACGCAGGAGAGGCCGCAGATCAGCCGCTGGGGCAGGCTCGCCAACTTCATCCTCGTCTGCGCGCTCCTACTGTTCATCATCGACGTACGGACGCTCGGCTGGAGCTTCTTCGCGGCGGGCGGCGCCCTGTACGTCGGGACCGGCGTGCTGTACGCGACTCGCGCGGTTGCCTGGTTCCTGAGATCCCGCGCACTACGCCTTTGATACGATACGGTCGAGAAGCACAGCATCCGACCTTCGGGCCGAAAGGGATGGTGAGGTCAATGCGTGCAGTGATCATGGCCGGCGGTGAGGGCACCCGTCTGCGCCCGCTCACCAGCAATCAGCCGAAGCCGATGGTGTCGCTGTGCGGCAAGCCGTGCATGGAGTACATCATCGAGCTCCTCAGGCGGCATGGCATTGAAGAGACCGTCGTGACCTTGATGTTCATGCCCAAGGTCATCCGTGACGCCTTCGGAGACGGTGCCGATCTCGGCGTCAGCATCCGGTATTCAGTGGAGGAGACGCCGGCTGGGACGGCCGGCAGCGTCAAGCTCGCCGAGGACTATCTCAAGGGCGGGACCTTCATTGTGATCTCCGGTGACGCGCTCACCGACCTCGATCTCTCCAGGGCGCTCACCTTCCACAAACAGCGCGGTGCCATGGCCACGATCGCCTTGAAGCGCGTCGAGAACCCCCTGGAGTTCGGCGTCGTGGTCACCGACGACGAGGGTCGCATCCAGCGATTTCTCGAGAAGCCGACCTGGGGGCAGGTGTTCAGCGACACGGTGAACACCGGCATCTATATCCTCGAGCCCGAGATCTTCGATCACATCCCTCCGGAGACCAAGTACGACTTCAGCCAGGAACTATTCCCCAAGCTGTTCGACCTGGGCGCCCCCCTCTACGGGTATGTCGCCGACGACTACTGGCAGGACATCGGGAGCCTCGAGCAGTACCTTGTCGCCAACCGAGACCTCCTCGACGGCAAGGTGGACGCGTCGATCCCCGGCATCGAGCTCCAGAACCGCATCTTCGTGGGGGAGGGCATCAACCTCGATTCCCTCGACAACATCACGGGGCCCGCCTACATCGGCAATCACGCCAGGATCGCCGCAGCGTCGATCATAGGCAGGTATTCCGTGCTCGGCAGCAACGTCGTCGTCAAGGAGCACGCCGAGACGCACAACAGCGTGATCGGCACGAACACGTACATCGGGGCCTCCGCAAGGGTCCGAGGCACGATCATCGGTCGGAACTGCGACATCAAGCCCGGCGCGACGTTCGGAGAAGGGGCGGCGGTCGGCGACGAGTGCATCATCGGGAAGCAGGCGTTCATCGCCCCTGGCATCAAGGTCTACCCGTACAAAGCGGTAGATTCGGGCGCCCAGATTCACTCCAGCATCATCTGGGAGTCCCGCGGCACCTCCCGGCTCTTCGGCAGGGATGGCGTCACCGGGCTCATCAACGTCGACATCACGGCTGAGCTGGCCGTTAAGCTCGCGATGGCGTACGGCACCGTGCTGCCGAAGGGCGCCGCCGTCACCACCAGCCGCGACGTCCACCCGGCATCGCGGATCATCAAGCGGGCGCTGATCTGCGGCCTCAACTCGACGGGCGTCGATGTCCATGACCTCAGAGTGGCCAGCAGCGCCATCAACCGTTTCCAGACCAGGAGCGGCGCCACTGCGGGCGGCATGCACGTGCGCATCTCGAGCTGGGATCCCGAGACGATCCAGATCCAGGTCTTCGAACCCCCGGGCATCAACATCGGCGAGAGCCGGCAGAAGGCCATCGAGAAGTACTACGGCCGCGAGGACTTCCGCCGCGCCTTCTACAGCGAACTCGGGGAGATCAAGTACCCCGACCACGCCACCGAGAGGTACGCACGCGCACTGACGAACGCCTGGGATACAGCGCGCATCCGCAGCCGTGGTTTCCGCCTGGTCATTGACTGCAGCCACTCTCCGGCGTCGCTGACGCTTCCCACCATCCTCGATGAGCTCGGTGTGGAGGTGCTGTCGTTACGTACAGACAGCGACCAAAGCCACACAAGCCTCAGCGACGCGGAGCTCGCCGCCAACATCGAGGGGGTCAGCCAGCTCGTGCGCACCATGAAGGCGGACCTCGGCCTCGTGCTCGGCCCGGTTGCCGAGCGCCTCTACATCGTCGACGACTCAGGCGCGCAGGTACCACTCGAGGCGGCGCTGCTGCTTCTGGTCAGGCTCGTCGCCGAGCAGGCGACGGTGGGGGAGCGCATCGTGCTGCCGATCACGGTCACCCACCTCGCCGAACGGCTCACGGCGGGCTCTCCTATCGAGATCGTGCGCTCGAAGGAATCGATTCCCGCGCTCTCGCTTGCGTCGACCGGAGACGGAGTCGTGTTCGCCGGCGATACGCTCGGGGGGTATATCTTCCCGCAGTTCTTCCCAGCCTTCGATGCGATCATGAGCCTCGGCAAGGTCCTTGAGCTGCTCACCCTGCGTGAGGATCCACTGAGCACTCTCGTCGGGGAGATCCCCGACAGCACGCTCATTCACCGGACGGTCAATTGTCCGTGGGCGCTCAAGGGCACGGTCATGCGTACGGCGGCTGAGGAGGTCCAGCGCGCCGTGGAGGGCGGAGACGCCGTCGTGAGCCTCATCGACGGCGTCAAGGTCAACTGGGGAGAGAGCTGGGCGCTCCTTCTGCCGGACGCCGACGAGCCCGTCTTCCACGTCTACGCGGAGGGTGCCGACCGCGCTGAGTCCGGCTCTCTGGCCGACACCTTCGTCGAGATGGTCCGAGCCACCACCGGCGAGGACCGTTAGGGGCGCGCCCGTCGCCGTGCTTCACATCCTCGCGCGGCATCACCGGGCCGGGTAGCGAAGTGGTGTGAGCGAGCGTCGGTGCGCCGCTCACGGGACTTGGCTCCGGCAGTACAATGGGCGCCCATGAAGTCACCGCCATATCAGTCACCCGAGCTTGGCGCGGAAGACGCGAACGAGGCCGGCGCCTTCGGCCCGGAGACATCACACTCGGCGCCGTCAAAGCGCGGCCGGCGCTCACAGCGGCGCTTCCTCATGATCGCGGGGGCGCTCGCCGCCCTCCTCGCGACGGCGTTCATCGCGGCGCAGATCGCCGTACGGGATCGCGCCGTCCCGGGGGCATCGGTCGCGGGGGTACCCGTACGTGGTCAATCTGCCTCCGAGATCAGACAGACGCTCTCGCGCCAGTTGCTTCCCCGTATCTCAGCGGTACGCGTCACGACGCCCGAAGGAAAGACGATGGCGCTCTCGCTCGCTGATCTCGGCCTGCACCTCGATCTGGCGGCGACGTCACAGGCGACGCTCGCCGCCGGGCGCCGCAGAACGCCGCTCGGGCTCAGTCTCTGGGTGCCCGGAGCAGAAGCCGCCGCCGAGCCCGTGGTGCGACTGGATACCGCCGCGCCGGGGCTCGAGCGCCTGCGGCGGGCCGTCGACCGGCCCGCGCGCGACGCCGCACTTCGCTTGCGCGGAGTCGACGTCGAGATCGTCGCCGCACGCGAGGGCGTCCGCCTCGACGACGAAGGCCTCATGCGCGCCGTCCGAGAGGCGGTGAGCTCCGGGCGGCCGTACGCAGGCGCTGCGCCGCTCGTGGCGATACCGCCCGAGGTGACCACGGAGCAGGCACACTCACGGGTCGGCGCCGCTGCGAGGTATCTCGCAGGGCCGCTCACACTCCGCTACCGAAGCAGAACCCTGAGCCTCAGTCCCACCCGTATAGCCACGATGCTGACCGTGAACACAGGCGCCGACGCGGCCACCTATCCGCTCACCTTCCGCAATAGCCGCGCCCGCACGGCCCTGAGACGGCTCTTCTCGTGGGCCGAGACGCCGCCGGTCGACGCGCGCATCATCGTCAACGCCAAGGGGGGCATGACCGTCACGCGCAGCAGAGCCGGCGAATTACTCGACATCGAGACACTTGTCGAGGATCTCGACGACGCCGCAGCCGGCAAGGGCCTGCGCACCGTCTTCGTGGCGCTCCGGCCCGCCATGCCGAAGCTGTCGACAGAGGAGGCCACACGCACCGGGCTTGCCTCTGTGGGCAGCCAGTTCACCACCTACTTCGACCCGCGCAACAGCGCCCGGGCACAGAACATCGCCCGCGCCGCCAAGCTCGTCGACGGCACCGTCGTGAGCCCTGGGGAGACATTCTCGCTCAACGCTGTCATGGGGCCCAGAACCCTCAACCGCGGCTTCGACTACGCGCCGGTCATCGCCTCCGACAACGTGCTGCGACAGGGCGTCGGAGGCGGCATCTGCCAGTACGCGACGACGCTCTTCAACGCCGTGTTCTTCGCCGGCCTCCCGGTTGTGGAGCGCCACGCCCACTCGTTCTACATCTCGCACTACCCGGTGGGGCGCGACGCGACGGTATCGTGGGGCGGCACCGATTTCCGCTTCCGCAACGACACGAATAGGAGCCTCACGATCCGCAGCTGGGTCGACGGCGACGAGCTGGCCGTAGCGCTGGTGGGGAAGACGGGGCGACGGGTCAGTCTAGTGACAAGCTCGTTCTACGCTATTCGGAAGCCGGCCCATGGGCGCGACGACCCACGCGTGATCGTCGATGAGGATCTCGGCCCGGGCATCGTGCGCTGGGAGTCCGGAGTGGCGGGCAGGAGCGTGAAGGTCACGCGCACCGTACGAAACAGCACGGGAAACGTTCTCTTCCGCGACACGTACGTCTCCAGGTACAAACCGCTCGACTGGGTGAAGAGGGTGGGCATCTAGCCGACGCCCGCCGGCCCCGGCTCTCGTCAGCCGGTCCGGGCGACCACCTGCTTGCAGACCACCTTGAGCGTCTCGAAGACTCCCTGCCCGCTGATCGCGCTTGATTCGATGACAGGCGAGCCTGTGTGGTTGAGGAGCTCGTTGAGATCCTCGACCGAGAAGACATCGGTGAGGTCTCGCTTGTTCATCTGGATGACGAACCCGAGCTTACTGAGATCGTCCCCCTGGCCCAGGAGGTTGTCCCAGAGGTTGAGGTAGCTCTCGACGTTCTCGTCGAGCCGCGTGATCTGCGAATCGGCGACGAAGATCACGCCGTCGACTCCCTGGAGAACGAGCTTGCGACTCGCATTGTAGAAGCTCTGACCCGGCACAGTATACAGATGAAAGCGCGTCTGCATGCCCTTGACCATCCCGAGGGTCAGCGGCAGGAAGTCGAAGTAGAGCGTGCGCTCCTCCTCTGTGGCGATGCTCACCAGCTTGCCGCGTGCGTCGGGATTGATCTTGCGGTGGATGTACTGGAGGTTGGTGGTCTTTCCGCACAGCCCGCAGCCGTAGTACACGATCTTGTAATTGATCTCGCGGGCGGCGAAGTTGATCAGCGGCATAAGGTGAGCCTCACACGTCCTTGAAGAGGTCGTCGATGGCGACGCCCGCCGTGACCTCGAAATCAGCGTCCATCGCCTGCACAACCTCATCTTCCCGGACCTCGAAGATCTGCCGCAGCACCTCGATCGCCCGTTGCGTGTAGAGACGCACCCTGCCGACCTGGGTCTCGCGCCCGAACGTGATGATGAGCAGCACCTGGTCGGTGACCTGCGAAACGTGAAGGTTCAGCGCCCGGCCTTCGTGGAACAGAAGCGTGAACTCGCTCTCGTCGAGGATCCTGGCGAGCTGCTGCGTAGCCGCGAAGGAGCTTGCCGCCAGCGATGCCAGGGAGAGCGTCTCGGGATGGTAGTCGTCGGCGGCGACCGTGGTGATCGGCTGCCCGGACGTACTGATCAGAGCGAGGAAGCTGGAGCCGGAAACCTCCCGCAGCTTGGCCAGCAGGTCGTCGCAGCGATCGAGTGCCCGATCGCTGATCACGAGTCCTTTTCGACGCACCACGAGCGCTCCTCTCGACGGTCCCGTCCGCAATGCAGGAGAGTTTATACCACGCTCTGCTATCACCTTATCGTCGTCGGCCCGCCGAATCATAAGCCATTCGGCCTATGGTGAACCGCTGGCATTCCGGAGTGGCACGCGCCGGCCTGAGCGGCGGGCGCCATCCGCGAGAGCCCTCTCCGCGATCTGGCGGAGATGATCGCCGTGGGAGATCCGCACGGTGGCGGCCACGTCCGTCAATGTGGTGTACGAGAGCCTCCGCTCCACCCACCTCGTAATGCTCATACTCATGAATGCCGTACAACAGGTCGATGAGATTGTTGAGCTGAGCCTCACCGTTCCTCCCGAGGAACGACCTCAACCTGAGATTGAACGTTGCCTTCGTGTCGGCTAGCATGAAAAACAACCTTCGGATGTGCGGAGAGGAGAAGCGCCATGGACAACATCGTCGATCTCTTGTCCCGGTCAGACGATGAGCTGCGCGCGCTTATTACGGAGCTCGAAATCAAGGAGCGTGAGATCTCGCGACAGCGGCGCATTCTCCACGGCCAGCTCGATATTCTTCGCGCCGAACTCTTGCTGAGACTCCAGCGCAAGCATTCGGACGGAGAGCCCATTATCTCGGCCGACGACGTCGCTGGCCTGTCCCGCATCCTCGCCGGCGAGCAGCCGCAGGTTGACCCTGAGCCCCCGGGCGAGGGCAAGAAGGAGACCTGAGGTGTTCTGCCCTCAGTGCGGCTTGAAGAACTCCGAGGGCGCGAGCTACTGCGTGCGCTGCGGCGCCAGCCTGATCGCCGATCAGCCTGAAGCCGCAATCACGATGAGCTTCGATCCACGAGCGGACCAGGGCCAGGAGGCGAGCCCGGCGGCCGTCGCCGGTCACGACGCCTGCCTTGTCATCCGCAGCGGCGGCGGACGAGCAGGCGAGACCTATGTGCTGCGTCCTCCACGGGTTACGATCGGCCGCCATCCCGATGCCGTGATCTTCCTGGACGACATCACCGTCTCTCGCCACCATGCCACCGTGGTGGCCGAGGGCGCCGGCTGGGCCCTCGTCGACGAGGGAAGCCTCAACGGAACCTACGTCAACCGCCGGCGCGACGAGAGAGTAACGCTGAGCGACGGCGACGAGATCCAGATCGGCAAGTACAGGCTCACGTTTCTCGCGCCGTGACCGACCCTGCTGAGCTCCTCTTTGGCGTGGGCGACGAGAGGCCGTTGACCATTGGCTCCGTCGTTGAACGCTTGCGAAATGAATTCCCTGACATCAGCGTGAGCAAGCTCCGCTATCTCGAGGAACAGGGACTCGTGAGCCCGAGACGCACCAAGTCAGGGTACCGGCTGTACTCTTCCGAAGACCTCAACCGGCTGCTGCGCGTACTTGCCATGCAGCGCGACGAGTACCTGCCCCTCAAGGTCATCCGGCGTGAGCTCGAGCGCAGCCCGGCCAGCCCACCGCCGGGGGCGCGCCAGGGCTTCACGAAGTCGGCGCTCCTCACCGTTGGGAATGGGCGGGAGTACACGGCCGAGGACATCCTGCAACTGACCGGAGCCGACGCGGGCCTCCTCGCCGAGCTCGAAGACTACGAGCTGGTGCGCTCGCGCCAGGTGAGCGGCGTGCGCCGCTATACCGAGACCGACGCAGGGATCGTCGGAGCCGCCGTGCAGCTCGCCCGACTCGGGCTCCGCCCGAAGAATCTGCGTATCCTCAAGAGCGCCGTCGACCGGGAGCTGGGGCTCGTCGAGCAGGTCATCCTGCCGGCGTTGCGCTCTTCTCGGCCCGAACGGCGGAGCGAGGGCCTCGATCAGCTCGACGACGTGATCCGCGCGACGACGCAGCTTCGCCAGTTGCTGCTGACGCGCGATGTGCGCCGTCTCACCGGCGACGCACGTTGAGTCACCACCGCATGCCAGCCCGCACCACCCGCGACAAGGAGAATCCATGGTTACCGGCAGCATCGAGCTCGGCAGCTACGTGCGCGACATCAAGGACTTCCCGAAGAACGGCATCCTCTTCAGAGACATCATGCCGCTGCTCCAGGACGCCGTCGCCCTGCGCGAGGCCGTCGACCGGATCATCGCGTACGGCAAGGACAAGCACGTCGACGTGGTGCTTGGCGCCGAGGCGCGCGGCTTCATCCTCGGAGCTGCCATCGCCTACGGGCTGGGCGCCGGCTTCGCCTGCGCCCGCAAGCCCGGGAAGCTGCCGTTCACGACGGTAACTGCGGAGTATGAACTCGAATACGGCACCGACAAGCTGCAGATTCACGCCGACGCCATCAAGCCCGGCCAGAACGTCCTCGTCCACGATGATCTCCTCGCCACGGGCGGCACTGCGCGTGCCAAGATCGATCTGGTCGAGCAGCTCGGCGGAACCGTGGTCGGCTGCGCTTTCCTGATCGAGCTCGCGAATCTCGGCGGCCGCAAGAGGATCGACGGGTACGACGTCTTCAGCCTGATCAAATACTGACAACGGCGCCCCAGGGGGCAGTGGGCGGGCGACAGGCCGTCGTCCGGGAGCCCTGAGCTCATCACGTCGTCGACATGTAGCCGACAGCGGCTGTAACTTTACATAACATTGATTATCGCGTGTTGCTTGCGCGATCACTTTTATTCGCAATCGCAATCAGAGAACTCGTTGAGGGCAGCTCCGATTCGCGACAAGAGAGGGCTCGTGAGGACAGGCTCCGATGAGCGATGAGAGAGAGCTCGTGAGGGAGGGCTCGCTCCGACGAACGAGGGTTCTCTCGAACGTCCTCGCGAGCGCCGCTACTACCAGCGCTGCCCGAGGTACTGGGTCGACGCGGGCAGTTCGCGTATGCAGGAGCAGAGAAACGCGCCGATCGGCGGGCGGAGATCGGCGCACTGCACGTCGGTCTCGTCCAGCCAGGCCACTGTGAGCACCTTGTCGTCGTGGGGTTCAGCGTCAGCAAGGAGTTCAGGGGACGCCGTGACCTCGAAGACGAGGTGAAGCACGTGCTTGGCGTACGCCGGCTCAGGGGAAATCGACTCGACGATGGCGAGGAGCCTGTGGACGTACACCCTCAGGCCCAGTTCCTCAAGGAACTCGCGACGGAGAGCATCGGCGAGCGGCTCCGCGAATTCGACGCCGCCGCCCGGCAGAAGCCAGTACCGCTCTTCCCCGCGCCCCTGCTCTATCATCATAATACGGCCATCATTGATAAGCAGGCCGGACACGCGAATCGTTGGCTGCCGGAAGCTCACGAGACTCCTCCATGGCCGCTGGAGCCGAAGCCTTGCGCGCCGCGTTCGGTGGACCGGAGCTCGATGTCTGTGCGGAGCGCGACATCGGCCAAAGGCAGAAAGAGAAGCTGGGCGACGCGGTCGCCGGGCGAGACGCTGAACGCGGTATCAGGGTCTGTGTTGAGGAGGATCAGGCGTATCTCGCCGCGATACCCGGGGTCGATGAGGCCCGGTGAGTTGACGAGGCTTATGCCATGCTTGGCGGCGAGGCCCGAGCGCGGCAGTGTCAGCGCCGCCAGCGTGGGCGGCAGACCGAGCGCGATACCTGTGCCCACCACGGCACGCTGAAGAGGTTCGATGACTGCGCCATCTGTTGCACAGAGATCGTAGGCCGCATCGTGTTCGTAGGCTCTGCGCGGGAGGGCGGCGGTCGGCGTCAGTAGCTCGACTGCGACCTGATAGCGGCGAGCGCCGCACCCGGCACGGCTGAGGATCTCGGCGCTCATCGGACGTTGAGGGCCCGGTCGTCGGCGGAGGCGGAGGACCCGCCATCCGACGTTTCACCACCTGGCGGAGCTTCGGCGTCGCCGATCGCGAAGCGCGCACACCGTCGTGCCTCCGCCAGCGGCAGCAGCGCCGTGAAGAGCACGCCCTCCGGCGTGTGCTCCTCCTGGACGGCGCTCGCGACCCCGCGAAGACGATGCATCTCACGCGCCTGATTGTACGGGAAGAGCAGGCGCACTGGACGCAGAGTCTTATCGAAGAACCGGGCGATCCGCTCCCGCAGAGCGACCAGCCCGTCCCCCGTGGAAGCCGAGATGAACTCCGCCTCAGGGTTGAGCGCGCGAAGTCGCGCCAGCTGGGGCGCGTCTACCCTGTCGATCTTGTTGAAGACGGTCAGCCGCGGAGCCCGCGAGCCGATCATATCGAGGACCTCGGCGACCGTCTCCTCGCGCGCAGCGATCTCCGCGGTCTCGAGGCCGGCATCGGCGACGACCAGAACCAGATCGGCCAGGGTGCTCTCCTCCAGCGTAGAGGCGAAAGCATCGACCAGGCTGTGAGGGAGCTTGCGGATGAAGCCGACGGTGTCAGTGATCACGTAGTCGCGATCACGATGCTGGTAAGACCGCGTCGTAGGATCCAGCGTCTCGAAGAGCCGGTCGGCGACGGACACGTCGGCGCCGGTGAGGGCGTTGAGCAGGGTGGACTTGCCGGCGTTCGTGTAGCCCGCCAGGGCGATGAGCGGAACGTCGTTGCGCAGACGCCGTGCGCGCTGCGTGCGGCGCGTCGCGGCCATGCGATCGATACGCCGGCGCAGCGTCTGGATCCGGCGGCGCACGACCCGGCGATCGACCTCGAGCTTGGTCTCTCCGGGCCCGCGCATGTCGACGCCGGCGCCCAGGCGCGAAAGGATGAGTCCCTTGCCGCGCATACGCGTGAGTTCATACTCGAGCTGCGCGAGATGCACCTGCAGAGTGCCCTCAAGCGAGTGCGCGTGCTTGCTGAAGACGGTGAGGATGAGCTCGGTACGGTCGAGGACGTCGGCATCGACCACGTCGAGGACCGCTGCGACCTGGCCGGGCGTCAAGTCGTCCTCGCAGACGGCCACGGTCGCCTGAGTGGCGGTCACAGCCTCCTTGAGCTGGCTCATCTTCCCTTTGCCGAGGTACGAGCGCGGATTCGGGGAGTCCCTGCGCTGGATGACTTCGGCCATCGACTCCATCCCCGCTGACCGCAGAAGCTCCTTGATTTCGGTGAGCGGATCGCCGTCGCCGGGTGCGCCGCGCTCGCCGGGCAGCACCGCGAACACTACGGCGCGCAGCCGTCGGGCAGTGGCACCCTCTTCCCTGCCCACCGTATGGCCGCTCATGCTCGACCCGTCAGAGACGCACCCGCTCCTGGATGCGCCGCACGGCCTCCTGCAGCCTGTCGTCGGGAAGCGTGAGGGACATGCGGATGTAGCCCTCTCCCGAGGCTCCATACGCCGCGCCCGGGGTGACGACTACATCGGCCTGCTCAAGAACCTGCTCGGCGAAGCTGCCTGATGTGTAACCCTCTGGTACCGGTACCCACAGGTAGATGGTTCCCTTGGGTGGCTCCACGCGCATGCCGATTCCGCGCAACGCGTCGACCAGGAGATCCCGCCGGCGCTGGTACACATCGCACATCCCGCGAACGCAGTCCTGCGAGCCGTTGAGCGCCGCCGCTCCGGCGCGCTGGACGGCGCCGAACATGCCTGAGTCGAGGTTGGTCTTGAGACGCCAGTACGCGTCCACCACCTCGGGGTTGCCGACGATCGCGCCGCACCGCCAGCCCGTCATGTTGTAGCTCTTCGAGAGACTGAACAGCTCGACGCCGACCTCCTTGGCGCCGGGCGTCTCGAGGAAGCTCGGAGCGACGTAGCCGTCGAAGGTGATGTCGGCGTAGGCGTTGTCGTGGACGACCACTATGTCGTGCGCGCGGGCGAACGCCACGAGACGGGCGAAGAAGTCGTCGGCGACAACCGCTCCCGTAGGATTGTTGGGGTAGCAGACGTAGATCATCTTCGCCTTCTTGAGAACCGCCGGATCGATCGCCTCGAGATCAGGCTGGAAGCCGAGATCAGGCACCAGCGGCAGCGGCTGCGCCACGCCGCACGCCAGCATCGGACCCGTGACGTAAACGGGATACCCGGGATCGGCTGCGAGGGCTACGTCGCCCGGATCGAGCAACGTCATGCAGATGTGCGCGATACCTTCTTTGGCGCCGAGAAGCGGCACCACCTCGGTGGCGACGTCCAGCTGCACGCCGAACCGCCGCTCGTAGTAGCCGGCGACCGCCTCACGAAACGCGGGCTCGCCCAGGTTGCTCGGGTACTGATGGGTCGTCGCATCCTGGGCGCCGCGCACGAGCGCGTCGACGATGTGCGGGGGCGTCGGGAGATCGGGATCGCCGATACCCAGGCTGATGACGTCGATGCCTTTGGCTCTGCGCTGCTGAATCTTGCGCTCGATGCCGGCGAACAGGTACGGCGGCAGGTTCTGCAAACGCGTTGAGAAGTTCATTCGCAACCCCGGATCTCGATCGACGTCTGGCGGATGAGTCTGGTTACTCGAGATGAGCCAAGAACTCGAGCGACAGGTCGCCATGGTAGATCTCTTCGGCGGGTCCGGTCATGAAGACACGCCAGTCCGGCCGCACATCCACGACGAGCTTGCCTCCGGGCAGCTCGATGGTGACCGGCGACGTGCAGTGACCAGTACGCACGAGCGCGACGGCGGTCGCAGCGGCGCCCGTGCCGCAGGCCCAGGTCTCCCCCACGCCCCGCTCCCACACGCGCACTTTGGCCTCGTGCTCGTTGATCACCTTGACGAACTCGACGTTCGTCTTGCGCGGGAAGTTGCTGTGCTCTTCGATCATCGGGCCGATCTCGCGCAGCGGCACGAGCTTGAGCGGCCACGGCGAGGGAATGATGATGGCGTGAGGATTCCCCACGTCGACGAAGGTGAAGGTGAAGCTGCGTCCTGCAGCATGAAGGGACTCCTCGATGCAGTCGCCTTCGAAGCCGCTGAGCTTTTCGCCGCCGAACCGGGCAACGCCCATATCGACCGTGCACATCTTGTCTTCGCCGAGCCTGGGCACGATCTCGCCGGCGGGCGTCTCGAGGACGACCGTATCCCCTGAGATCGAGCCCTCCATCTTGAGCTTGCGGGCCACCATGCGCACGCCGTTGCCGCACATCTCCGCCTGGCTGCCGTCCGGGTTGAAGATGCGCAAACGGAAGCGGTCTTCACCGGTCTTTGGTCCGATCACGAGAACGCCGTCGGAGCCGATACCGATGTTGCGGTCGCACAGCAGTTGCACGCGCTCGGGCGTCAGATCGAACGGCAGCTCGTCGTGATGCAGCACGATGTAGTTGTTGCCCAGACCCTGCCACTTGGAGAAACGGACCTTGCCCAGGCCCGACCACTTGTACCCCACTCGTCACGACCTCCACTCGGAGAACCAGAAGTCGCCGCGATCGTCGGCGACCAGAAAAGCGATATTACCACGCCCCTTCACTGGATGCGGCCGAGTATCTCGTCGGCCACAGCCTCTGGGTCGCGCTCGCCGGCCGGCACGAGGGATACGGCCGGCAGCTTGCGCATCCAGGTGGCCTGGCGGCGCGCCAGGGCGCGCGTACGCGCCTTCATGCGCGCCGCCGCCGCCGCCAGGCTCGTCTCTCCATCGAGGCAGGCGCACAGCTCCTGCACCCCAATGGCCTGCCGGGCAGTGCGTGACAGCGGCCCGGCGGCGCGGGCCCGCGCCACCTCTTCGAGCGCTCCCGCAGCCAGCATGTCGTCAACACGTCGCTCGATGCGGCGCGTGAGCACCGCGGCGTCCGTAACCGGCTGGAGCGCGAACAGCCGGTGCGCGTACCTCTCGGGAGGACGCCACAGCGCCTCTCTCGTCCCGGCGGGCAGCGCTTCACCGTGCAGTATGACCGCCTCGAGCGCCCGGATGACGCGCCGCGGATTGAGGAGATCGATGACGGCCGCGGTCGCGGGATCACGCCGTTGCAGCTCGAGGAGCACGCCGTCACGATCGTCGGCCCAGCGCCGTTCGAGCTCCCGGCGCAGAGAGGCGTCGAAGCCGCCGGCGAACTCCAGGTCGCCCAGGGCGGCGCGCAGGTACAGGCCGGATCCCCCCTCGATGACCACCGCGCGACCCTCTGCGCGCAGCCGGTCGATCGTCTCGTGTGCATCGCGCGCGTAACGCGCGACCGTGAACTCCTCCTGGGGGGCCACGTAGCCGACCAGATGGCGGCGAACACGGGTGAGTTCCGCCTCTCCGGGCTGATTCGTGATGATGCCCAGGCCACGGTAGACCTGCATCGAGTCGGCCACGACGATCTCGCCGTGCAGCCGCTCCGCGAGCCGGCCCGCGACCTCAGATTTACCCAGAGCGGTCGCACCGAAAAGGGCCACGACCGACGGCGAACTCGGGCACATGGCTTCGTCGGGCGGCACGACCCGCCTGGTTAGCCTGCCTCGACGACGTCGCCCCCCACGCGCTCCCCGCCGTCGGGTCCGTCGCCCTCGCGAAAGCGCGTCACCACGAAGCGCCGCACGCTATACGGCGCATCGGCGGCGATGCCCGCCTTCTGCAGCGCTATGCCAACCTGCTGGGCGACGGAGTCGACGCCGGCGAGCGCCGGCAGCAGAACGCCACGCCGCGCGCCGCTCGAGACGATCACCCCATACTTGCCGGGGTCGAGATCGGCGAGATCGCATTCCTCGCTCGCGCCGAGGACGTCGACGGAGCACGTGATCGTGTCGAGCTCCTCCGGCATCACCCTGTTGAAGCGGGGATCGTGCAGCGCACTCGAGCGGGCGTTGCGGGCGATCTCGGCGCCGAGCTGCGCATCGGCCGGCTCGAGAGTGCCGATGCACCCGCGAAGCTCTCCGTGTCTCTTCAACGTAACGAAGCAGGCCGCCTTGAGCCTGTATAAGGGATGATCAGGAGCACGAGGGATGGGCCGCCCCAGCACGATGCATCGCACGCAGGAGCGAGCGTAGCCGGCCGGCCCGGGAACGCCGTGATCCCCCTCGGACGCCGGAACGCCCCGGCTCACTGCTGCGTCCGTCCGCGACTGCCGAAACAGGCGACCAGGTAGCCCACTCCGAAAGGCCCCTCGTAGCTCAGCACCCGTGGCTCCACGAGGGCGTCCTGACCAAGGAAGCCGCCCAGCGCGAGAAGGCTGCGGTAGCCGCACTCCGCGGCGCCCTTGAGAAGAATGGGATCCATGTCGGCCAGCGACGTGAAGTCGCCGTTGCGGAGCAGGCGTACCACCTCCTCATCGAAGAGCCTGCCGCGCGGATCGTACGGTGCCGGCGCTTCGTGGGTGAGCGCGTGTGAGAGATCTCCGGAAGCAAGGAAGACGGTGTCGCGATGCAGCTCCTCCGCGCAGCGCCGCACGAGCTGCCCGAGGGCGCGATGCCCGTGCGGCTCATTCGCGATGGATAGCGAGACGATCTTGCCGGGCCTGAGGAAGCTGAGCGGCACCATGACGCCCCAGTCGATGATCTCGCCGTCGCCGGGGACCAGGTGCAACTGGCGGTGATTGCCGGCAAGCGCCAGGAGAAGCTCGGCGAAGGGGACATCGTTGTCGTAGCTGAACGAGGCCTCCGGGCAGCGGAAACGCCCGAAATCGCCGTACAGCCGTGGCGCGGTGCGCACCACGTGAGCATCTCCGTACCCTTCGCTGTGTGGCGAGATCACGACGATGGTTTCAGGCTCGCCGATGAGCTCGTCCAGCTTTCGCATAGCCTCTGCAGTAGCAGTGACCTTGCTCAGCGACTTCCCTCCGACCTCCGGGATGAGCAGTGGAGGATGAGGACAGATGCAACCCTGCATGGCCGACACCTCCTCGGCGCGATGGATCAGATCTGACCGCGCAGGCTCGTAGACGAGGCCGCGGTAATCTCTACGCCCACTATAGCACCGGTGTCGGCGTGGCCGGTCGCGTTGACCGTCACGTTCTGCCGGGTTCGGCCACGCAAGCCGCCGCCGTCGCGACTTGCGCCCTCGATGAGGATCTCGATTCTCTCCCCCACCCGGCGCCGATGCGACTCCAGGCTGAGTCGCTGCGTGAGCTCGATGAGACGCTCGACTCTCTCGCGCTTCACTGCCTGCGGCACCTGCCGAGGGAGATCTGCCGCCGTCGTGCCAGGCCGCGGCGAATAGACGAACGTAAACGCACCGTCGAAGGCCGCCGCCTCGACCAGCTCCAGCGTCGCCGCGAAGTCCTCATCGGTCTCGCCGGGAAAGCCCGCGATCAGGTCGGTGGTGATGGCGACGTCGGGAACTGCGTGCCGTAACGCGGCGACCCGCTCGAGGTAGCCTGCCGACGTGTACCCTCTTCCCATCGCCGCGAGCACACGATCCGAACCAGCCTGGGCAGGCAGGTGAACGTGCTCACAGACGCTGTCCAGCGTAGCGATCGCCTCGATGAGATCCTCCGACAGATCCTTGGGGTGCGACGTCATGAAGCGAATGCGATCCAGCCCGTCAACGGCGTCGAGCGCCCGCAGGAGGCCGGCGAAGTCAGGTGCGGACTCGAGCCCTCCGCGTCGCAAGTCGAGGCCGTACGCATTGACGTTCTGCCCGAGCAGCGTAATCTCGCGGACGCCGTCGGCCGCGAGACGGCGGGACTCGCCTACGACGGCAGAGAGAGGCCGGCTGCGCTCCGGCCCACGGACGTACGGCACGATGCAGTAGGAGCAGTAGTTCGTGCAGCCCGACATGATCTGCACCCACGCCTGATGGCGACGCGCACGGCGGGCCGGCAGATCGCCGCTCAAGGCGGGGCCGTCGTCGAAGAATCCCGGCCGCCGCCCCGCGGCGGCAGCGTCGAGGAGCTCCGCCAGGCGGTGCAGGTTCTGCGGACCGAGTGCACCATCGACGAACGGATAGCGCACGAAGAGCGCCGCCTGCTGAGCTTGCGGCATGCACCCGGTGACGAGCACCACGCGGTGAGGATCGTCACGCTTCAGCCGTGCCGCCGTGCCCAGATGCCCCGCCAGGCGGTCGTCGGCGCTCTTGCGCACAGTGCACGTGTTGTACACGAGAACGTCCGCATCCTCGGGCCGCGCCACCGCCGTGAGGCCGCATTCGCCGAGCAGCGCCCGCAGACGCTCGGCATCATGGTCGTTCATCTGACAGCCGAACGACCGCAGGTAAAAGGTGCGCATGCTGGCTTCCGCGAAACGTGACGCCGTGTGCCGCCTACTTGGCGACGTCGACCGCCCGGCTCTCCCGTATCACCGTAACCCGGATCTGACCCGGGTAATCGACCTGATCCTCGATGTCCCGGGCGATCTCGCGTGCCAGAAGCACCGTCGCGTCGTCGTCGATCTCGGCCGGCTTCACCATCACACGCACCTCGCGGCCCGCCTGCATGGCGAAGCACCGCTCGACGCCCTTCTTGCTCTCGGCGATCTGCTCGAGCGATTCAAGGCGCTTGATGTAGTTCTCCAGCGATTCCCGGCGCGCCCCAGGGCGCGCTGCGGAGACGGCATCGGCCGCCTGGACGAGCACGGCCTCCACCGTCTGCGGCTCAACGTCCTGGTGATGCGCCTTGACCGCGTGGCACACGCTCTGGGACTCGCGGTACTTCTTGCACAGCTGCTGGGAGATCTCCGCATGCGAGCCGTCGACCTGGTGGTCGATGGCCTTACCGACGTCGTGCAGGAGACCAGCGCGCTTGGCGATCTTGACGTTGGCGCCCAGCTCCGCCGCCATGATCCCGGCGAGGTGAGCGACCTCCGTCGAGTGATTGAGAACGTTCTGGCCATAGCTGGTGCGATACTTGAGGCGCCCAAGGACCTTCACCAGCTCAGGCGCCAGGCCGTGGACGTTGGTGTCGAAGCAGGCCTGCTCGCCGGCCTCTTCCATCGTAGCCTCGACCTCTGCCTTAGCTTGATTGTAGGTCTCTTCGATGCGCGCCGGGTGGATGCGACCGTCGGTAATGAGCTTGTCGAGCGTGAGCCTTGCGATCTCGCGCCTGACCCCGTCGAAGCCTGACAGGACGACGGCCTCAGGGGTGTCGTCAATGATGAAATCGATACCGCTCACGCTCTCGAGCGTGCGGATGTTGCGCCCCTCGCGACCGATGATACGCCCCTTCATATCATCGGATGGGAGGCTGACGACCGAAACCGTCGTCTCGGCGACGTGGTTGGCGGCCGTGCGCTGAATGCTGAGGGAGAGGATGTTGCGGGCGCGCCGATCAGCCTCATGGCGCGCCTCCTCCTCAACGTGTCGCACCAGTCTGGCCATGTCGTGTCGCGCTTCTTCCTCGGTCTGCTCAAGGATCATGTCTTTGGCCTGGGCAGCGCTGAGACCCGAGATGCGTTCGAGCTGGATGAGAGCTTCCGCGCGCTCCGCCTTGGCGCTTTCGGCGAGCTCCTGAGAGACCACGTCACGATCCCGGATATCCTGCTCACGGCGGTCCTGATCGGCGCTGCGCGCGTCGAGCTGCTCCTCGCGCTGCAGCAATCGAAGCTCGGCCTTGCTGATCTCATCGCGACTCTCGCGCAGCTCCTGTTCGGCCTGCCCGCGAACACGGTGAGCCTCTTCCTTGGCCTCGAGGCGCGCCTCTTTGACGACGGTCTCGGCCTCGCGCCTGGCGTCACGAAGCAGATGCTCCACCTCACGTTCGGCGCCGGCGACCTTGCCCAGCGCGAGGCTGCTCTGGATCAGATAGCCCGCAGCAAGGCCTACCGCCAGCCCCGCAACGATGTACACAGCGATCATCATCCTGTCCGTCCCCTCACACGTCCCGCGGCACCAAAAAGGCCGGGTGAATGCCCGGCCTGTGCCACGCTCGCACTACCACACGATACGACTTCATGGATGACGTCGGCGCTCAGAGGTCGAGACGAACTTCAGGTTGTCTGACCCCCGGTCCCAAACACAATCCACCCCTGTTGGTTTGCGACTGCCGTCTTGACGCCGAGGCGTCCTGCGTATCGCCGTGTATCGGCGAGAAAGTATCTGACACACGCCGCGCGGATACCGCACGCACTTCGATAGTAGGGGATGGCTCTCCGTCAAGTCAATCCGCCCACGCGTTCCCCGGCCGACCAGCGTCTGACCGCCGTGTAGGCAACCGCTGCCGGGAAGCCGCGCCGCAGAAGATAATGATAGGCGCGTCGGCGGTCAGCGTCTGTGGGCGATCCCCAGGCGCCGCGCTTCAGGAGAACGCCGAGAGCCTCGTCCGCCGCCGCCGCCTCGCTCGGAAAGGCGTCGGACAAGGCGGCTTCGATGAGCCGGTCTTCGACGCCCAGCCTCTCCAGCCCCTGCCGGATGCGGCGCTCGCCCCAGCCGGCGATCGCCCGCTTGTCGGCGACGTAGCACTCGACGAACGCCGCGTCGTCGAGGTGACCGGACGCCACAAGGTTCGCGAGAGCGGCGGCGACGGCGTCCTCCCCATGCCCTTTTTCAAGGAGGCGGCCGCGCAGCTCGGCGACGGTGCGCGAACGATAGGAAAGCAGGCGGCAGGCATGGGCGAGCGCCTCATCGGCAGCGGCCGCGGCGCAGAGGGCCTCGAGCTCGCCCTCGGTCAGAGAGCGCCCGGTGTACAGACGCCAGCGCGCCACCAGGGCTTCGGTGATGCGGCACACGCACACGTTGTCGACATACACCTCGAACAGCCCGCGGGAAACGGCTCGCAGCGCAGAAACCGCGGGCAACGGGGACGCCTCAGAGAATCTCGCCGGTCACAGGGTCGACCACCGGCTTTGCGGGAGCGTGCGCCGCGCCTGCGGCGGGCGGCAGGCCCGCGCTCTCCCGGATACGCGTCTCGATGGCGTCGGCGATGTCGGGGTTCTCCTTGAGGAATCTACGCACGTTGGCCCGGCCCTGGCCCAGTCGCTCGTCGTCGTAGCTGTAGAAGGCGCCGCTCTTGGCGATGACGTCGTACTGCACGCCGAGATCGAGCAAGGTGCCCTCACGGGAGATCCCCTGGCCGTACATGATGTCGAACTCCGCCTGCTTGAAGGGCGGGGCAACCTTGTTCTTGACGATCTTGACGCGCACGCGGTTGCCCACGGCATCGGTGCCGTCCTTGAGGGTCTCGATGCGACGAATGTCGAGCCTGATGGTGGCGTAGAACTTGAGGGCCTTGCCTCCGGTGGTCGTCTCCGGGTTTCCGAACATGACGCCGATCTTCTCGCGGAGCTGATTGGTGAAACAGCAGATCGTGCCGGAGCGATTGAGCGTCCCGGTGAGCTTGCGCAGCGCCTGACTCATGAGCCGCGCCTGCAGGCCGACGAAGCTGTCGCCCATCTCGCCTTCGATCTCGGCCTTCGGCGTGAGAGCGGCGACCGAGTCGATGGCGACGATATCGAGAGCACCGCTGCGCACCAGCATCTCGGCGATCTCGAGCGCCTGCTCACCGTAATCCGGTTGCGAGACGAGCAGGTTGTCGACGTCGACGCCGATGGCCTTGGCGTAGGCCGGATCCATGGCATGTTCGGCGTCGATGAAGGCGGCCTGACCTCCGAGGCGCTGTGCCTCGGCGATGAGATGGTACACGAGCGTCGTCTTGCCGGATGCCTCGGGGCCGTAGATCTCGACGATCCGGCCACGCGGGATGCCGCCTACGCCGAGAGCGATGTCGAGAGCCAGCGAGCCCGTGGGCACGCATTGCAGCCCGTCGCTCACGGCATGGGCGCCCATGCGCATGACGCTGCCCTTGCCGAACTGTCGTTCGATCTGCGTGACGGCTGCCTCGAGGGCTTTATCTTTGTCCACGGAAAAGCTCCTCTCTCGCTCAGGACGCGAGGAATTCTGACAAGGGAGTATGCACCGCGCCTGTACGCTCCAGGAGGCTACTATACAGGACCACCCGGACGATAGAAACTTCGGGAATGTTGACATTTTGCAGGGAAAATGGGCGACCAGGGCGACGAAAACGAGCGACCGTCAGGTGCGGCATCCAGGGTCGTTTCTCGGGTGCGTACAGGCCGCGTCTCGCCAGCCGCGCGGCCACTTCCGCCTGCACTCTGCGCAGCTCTCCATCCTCATCCCGCAGAGCGAGAGCGATGACCCGCTTGCGGCCTCTCTCGGGCAGGAAGAACGCCTGCCCCACGGTGAGCCGCATGGGCCGGAACCGCAGGGCGGCGAGTTCATCGGTGACCTTAGGCACCGCGTGAGCGGGCTGATCGCCGAGGAAGGCGAGCGTGATGTGCAGGGATCTGTTCAGGCGCACCTCGGGGTGCGCCGCGAACTCGTGTTGCTGCCACTCCCCGATGAGGCTCGCGACGTCGGCCGGCAGCCCGGCGGCGACGAACAGGCGCAACCGTGGATCAGCGGACGCCGACGGGCTCACAGACTCAGCTCCTCACGCAGCAGATGCAGGGCGGCGGTGGTGCTGAACGCCCGCACACTGGCCCTGTCGCCCGGGTACTGCCGGCGCAGGACGCGAGTACGGTGAGGCCCGGCGCAGGCGACGTAGACCAGGCCTACGGGCTTCTGCGCGGACGCCCCTCCAGGGCCGGCGATGCCGGTGATGCCGAGCGCATAGTCGGCGCCGATGCCACGTCGCGCCCCTTCGGCCATGGCCGCCGCCACCTCTTCCGACACTGCGCCGCTCCGCGCGAGGACAGCGTCTGGCACGCCGAGAAGCTCCGTCTTCACGGCGTTCGCGTAACTGACGACGCCGCCGCGAAAGTACGCTGAGCTGCCCGCCCGCCCGGTGAGCCGCGCGGCCAGAAGGCCCCCGGTGCACGACTCGGCCACGGCGAGCGTAGATGAATCGCGCAGCAAGGCCGCGGCCACCAGATCGTCGACGGTGCGGCCATCGCTGCTGAACACCGGCAGCGCGGCTTCCAGCGCTCCGACCAGCGCGGCAGCCTGAGCTTCGGCCGCGTCGCCTGCGGTATATCGAACGCTCACCGCCACCTCTCCCCCGCCCACGGTGACGCCCGTCTCCAGGAGGTCCTGCGACCAGGGCCTGAGCGTCGCTGCCACCTGGGCTTCGCCGACGCCGTATATGCGAACCAGTCGGCGCACGACCTTCGGAAAGAAGGCCTCGCGCTCGAGGCGTTCACGGACGCACCCCCACATTGCTGCCAGCTCCTGGGGGACGCCGGGCAGTGCATAGATCATCGTAGAGCCGTGGCGCAGCGCGATACCGGGGGCCATGCCGACCGGCGACACCGATGAGGCGCTCGCCGGCAGACGGGCCATACTGCGGGCCGCGGGGAACAGCTCGTCGAAGGAGCACCCGCGTCGCGCCGCCAGGCGGCGAACGCCTTCTTCAACCATGGCAAGAGCCGCAGGATTCTCGACGAGGCCGACCCCCAGCGCACGCGCCAGACAGACGGCCGTGAGGTCGTCGTGCGTCGTCCCCAGGCCGCCACTGACGACGAGCAGATCCGGCTGCGCTTCGAGCGACCAGCGGATAGCCGCCTCCAGCGACGACGGGATGTCGGCGACGACGAGGAGGCTCGTCACCTGCACGCCCCGGGAGCTGAGCTCAGCGCTCAGCGAGGCGCCGTTCGTCTCGCGCGTGCGGCCGTCGAGGAGCTCGCTGCCGGTAACGACGATGGCCGCGCGCGGCATCCCGGCGCTCACCGGTACGATCTCCCGGGAAGACGGACGACGTCGCGCGCGTTGAGGAAGTACCGCACCCCGGAGGCGAGCGTCACGAACACCACGGCTGCAGTCAGCCCCCATTCGACCGGCGTGGGCGCGACCCAGGACAACCCGAGGAAATCCAAGATACCGGCTATCGGCAGCAGCAGGTACACGATGTACACGATCTGCAGCACCGTCTTGAGCTTCCCGTACCGGTCCGCCGGTATCGAGACACCCTGCGAGACGGCAACGGAGCGCAGCACGCTGACAGCCATCTCGCGACCCAGGATGACGACAGCGATCCACACGGCCAGGCGCCCCTGGACGGCAAGACCGATCAGCGCCGCCGCCACCAGCAGCTTATCGGCGAGCGGATCCAGGAACTGCCCGAGCGTCGTTATCTGCCGGCGTCGCCGGGCGACGCAGCCGTCCAGCTTGTCGGTGGCCGCGGCAAGCACGAAGATCGCGGCCGCCGCCACGTCGTCGTACGGTTCTTGTGGCCCGGCGAACAGCAGCACCAGGAAGACCGGAATAAGCAGGATCCTCGCGATGGTGATGAGGTTGGCCAGGTTCAACTGGCTGGTCACGTGCTACGCCTCCCCGCCGACAGCCTCCAGATCATACCCGAGGCTTCCCGTGACGAGGGCGGCGATGACGTCGCCGCGTCGTGCCTTGACGCCGCGCACGATCGTTCGCCCATCGATGTCGGGGGCCTGCAGAGCGCAGCGGCCCACGGCCTCACCGTCGGTCCGGCTCGTCCCCCGCTCCACGAGGATGTCGACGCGCCGCCCGACTAACCCTGCCCAGTAGTCGGCAGCGGTCGTATCGAGGGCCTCACTGAGCCTCGCGGCGCGCTCGGTGGCCAGCGCGAAAGAGACCTGATCGGGCATCGTCGCCGCAGCCGTTCCCTCCTGGGGGTCGAAGATGAACACCCCGGCGGCCGCGAGGTCTGCCCGTCGCACGAAGGCAAGCAGCTCCTCGAAGTCGTCGTCGCTCTCCCCCGGGAAGCCGGTGATGAACGTCGAGCGGACGGCCGCACCAGGCAACATGGAGCGCACGCGTGCGAGCAGGGCGAGATACGCCTCGGCGTCGCCGGCGCGCCGCATCCTGCGCAGCACAGCGCCGGACGCATGCTGTAACGGGATGTCGATGTACGGGACGGCGTGCTGCGCCAGCGCCTCGAGAAGTGCGTCGTCGACGCCGTCCGGCTGCAGATAGAGCATCCTCAGCCACAGCGGAGCCGGCTCCAGCCCACTCAGCTCGGCCAGTAGCCGCTGAAGACCGCCCCAGCCGGCCTGCTCCCAGCGCGAAGTATCCTGCCCGACCAGCACGATCTCGCGGCCGCCCGCGACGAGCGCCGCCTGCGCGGCGCTCAGGATGCGATCCGCGGGCTCTGCCTCATAGACGCCCTTGATCAGGGGAATCGCGCAGTAGGCGCAGCGACGGTCGCAGCCGTCCGAGATCTTGACGTATGCCGAGACGGGTCGCTCGCGGCGCCTCACAGGATCAGAGGATCGCGCCCGGGAGGAATGCGCCGCGAGACCTTCCATCGCCGCGAGGAGCGGCGCGGTGTCGAGGCCGCACCAGAGGTCGACTTCCGGCAGCTCAGCCGCGAGCTCAGCGCGGTATCGCTCGACCAGACACCCAACGGCTGCGACCAGCGCCCCGCGTGCGTGCGCCACCTCGGCGGCATCGAGGATCGCCCTGATCGATTCCTCTTTGGCGGCATCGACGAAGCCGCACGTGTTGACGATGACCACGTCCGCCGTCGTCGAGGACGCCTGACGGTGTCCGGCGGCCTCCAAGCGTCGTGCGAGGCAGTCGGAGTCGGCCTGGTTCTTCGGGCAGCCGAGCGTGAGGATAAAGAAACCGGTGCGCGTCAGGCGACTCAGCGGTAGTTGACGAACTCCAGGGGGAGATTCCAGTCCCCTTCGCGAAGCGCCGCCATGGCGGCTTGGAGCTCGTCTTTGCTCGGGGAGAACACGCGCAGCGTATCTCCCTGGATTTGCACCTTGATCTTCTTGAACTGCCGGCGCAGCTGCTTGCTCATGGCCTTCGCCTTCTCGTCTGGAATCCCCTGGGCGATGGCCACGCGCTGGCGCACGGTGCCTCCGAGAGCTTGCTCGATTCTGCCGTACTCGAGCGCCTTCAGCGATACCTTGCGACGGACGAGCTTGTCTTCGAGGACGTCGATCACCTGTCGCAGCTTGCCTTCGTTGTCCGAGACGAGGACGAGAGCCTCACCCTCCAGCGTGACTGAACTCACGCTCTTCTTGAAGTCGTAGCGTGTGGCGATCTCTTTCTGCGCCATGTTGACGGCGTTGCGGACCTCGTTAAGGTCGGCACGGGAGACCACATCGAACGACGATTCTTTCGCCATGTCAGTCGATCCTCGTCAGTTTGCCGTTGCGTACGAGGAAGTCAATGGGCCCTGCCTCCTCGATGCGTCCCACACGAACGCCATCAACGCGAATGCGAACTGCCATCGGGTTGCCCAGGCGCAGCCACAGCAGCTTGCCCATGATCACCTTGGACTGGCCACGCTTCATGGTCCCCGAAAACAGGACCTTGCCGTCCGCATCTTCTTGACGCACCTCGATCCAGCAGTCGCCTTCGGTCGCGGCGATGCGCACCTCACCCTTCGCCGGCCGAGGGGATGCCGTCGTCGAAACGCTCGGCGACGGTGACGGCGACGGCGACGGCGACGTGCTTGTGATCCCGAGTACCCCCGGCTCAGTGGTCGGGTCGGCGGGCTGCGATTTCTCGCCGAGGACCCAGATTGCAGCCAGGGCTAGCAGGCACACGACGGCGACCACGACGATGGTGTTGCGCCGGCGGTGGCTCCTCGGCGCACCGAGCATCGACACACCGCCGAACGGTTCATGGATCTCGTTCGAGGGCATGTCGCGCGAGCGGTACTCGTCGAGGATGATCCGGGGATCGAGCCCGAGATACGTGGAGTAGGTGCGCAGGAACCCTTTGACGTACGTGGGTCCCGGCATGATGTCGAAGTCTTCGTTCTCCATCGCCTGCACGTACTTGGCGCGGATCTTCGTATCTTCCTCGACCTGCTGAAGCGACAGGTTGCGTCGTACCCGGGCCTCGCGCAGCGTACTCCCGATCTCAAACACAGTGGATTAGACTCTCCTCGATCGCCCGTGGCTGCTCCGCCTTGCGTCGGGGCAGACTCACAGTCTAGTGAGGCCTCTGAGGGAAGACAAACCCCGAACGCGGCCCCGCGAATGACGGGTTCAACCCTTATCGTCTCCGGCGACCAGCGCCTCTTCAAGCGTTTCGGCATCGGCGGCATCGGCGTCGCCGGAGAGCCGCGCGAGGGTGGCAGACAACTCGTCTTCGTCGATCAGGACGCTGCGCGCCTTGCTGCCATCGTAGCCGGAGATGATGCCCATCTCCTCCATGATATCGATGAGGCGCCCGGCGCGAGCGTAACCGACGCGCAGCCGACGCTGAAGGAGGGCGACGGAGGCTGCGCCGGTCCCCACGACGGTTCTGACCGCTTCCGCGAGCAACGGATCGCTCCCGGCCGGCGTCTGCTGCTGCTCGGCATCAGGCCCGGCGGGATTCACGAGCAGATCTTCGCGGAACTCGGGCTTCGCCTGGCGCCGCCAGTGCCCAGTGAGCAGTTTCATCTCCTGGGTCGTGATCAGGGCGCCCTGGACGCGCAGCAGGCGACTGCTGCCCATCGGGCTGAACAGCATGTCGCCCATGCCGAGAAGGCTCTCGGCGCCGCCCTGGTCGAGGATGATGCGCGAGTCCGTCTGGGATGAGACGGCGAAGGCGATGCGCGACGGGATATTGGTCTTGATCATGCCCGTAACGACGTCGACCGAGGGGCGCTGGGTGGCGACCACGACGTGCACGCCGGAGCTGCGGCCGAGCTGCCCGAGACGGATGATGCTGTCCTCGACCTCCGACGGAGCCTGCATCATGAGATCGGCCAGCTCGTCGACGATGACCATGATGTAGGGCATCGTCTCCTCGCCGGCGTGCTCGAGCTTCTTGTTGAGGGCGCGGATGTCCTGACAGCCGTTGCGAGATAGCACGTCGTAGCGTCTGTCCATCTCGCGGCAGATGTTGTCCAGGACGTACGTCGCCTGCTTCATATTGGTGACGACCGGCGCCAGGAGGTGCGGCACTCCGTCGAAATTGGAGAGCTCGACCTTCTTCGGATCGATCATGATCATGCGCACCTGTTCAGGCGTGGCGCGCAGAAGGATCGAGCTGATCAGCGCGTTGAGGCAGCCGCTCTTGCCGGATCCGGTCGTGCCCGCGATCAGCAGATGCACCATCTTGACGAGGTCGGCGAGCACCGCCTTGCCGGTCACGTCCTTGCCGAGCCAGAAGGACATCGGCGAGGCGTGTGCCGGGAAGGAACCGTGGATGTCGCCGAGCGAGACGTAGTTGGCGCGAACGTTGGGCACTTCGACGCCGACGGCCGTCTTCCCCGGGATGGGCGCCTGGACGCGCACATCGGTGGCGGCCAGCGCGTACGCGATGTCGTCCTTGAGACCTGCTACACGGCTCACCTTGATGCCGGGAGCCAGCTGCAACTCGTAGCGCGTCACCCGGGGCCCGGAGACGGTGCCGATCACCTGCGACTGGATACCGAAATGCCCGAGGGTCTCGACGAGACGCTGCGAGACCGCGCGTATCGTGTCGGCCGTCTCCCCCGACCCATGACCGAGGCGCTTCAAAAAGGAGTCGTCTGGCAAGACCCATTCGCGGCGTTGGTCGGAGCCGGCGTCCGTGACGACCGGATCGGTGGACGGCGTCGCGGCGATGCCCTCGACCGAACCGTCGGCGGAATCCACCAGCGCGAGCTGCTCTTCCTCGTGTCGCCCACCGACAGGCTCGGGCTGGAGATCTTGCGAAGGCCGGGGCAGATCAGGGAAGAACTCGGGTGTCTCGATCTCGGCGTCGATGAGCCACGGCGGCTGGCGTACGGAGGATCCGGCCCGGGCGGAGCGCGACGCCACCTGCGTCACGCACTCGTCCGACGCCCAGGTAGTCGCCTCATCATCCGTAGCGTAGCTCCGGGTGGTGGCGGCCTCGCGGCGCCGCGCGCTCAAGGCTTCAGCCCTGGTGCGAGCGGCGCGGCCGGCGGCGGCGACGCCGCGACGCGAGTGGTGCGCCCACTGCCGCAGGGAGGAACCGGTCGCCAGAAGAAGGCCCGCGACGGCAAATGCCGCAACCGTCAGATTGACGCCGAGACGCCCGATGACGCCGTGCAGCACTGCCCAAAGCCCTTCGCCCGCAACCCCTCCGTGACTCCGCATGTATGCGTCCGTGAACAGGGCCGCGGGCCTCTCGCCGCTGAACAGGCCGAACGAGTCGGCCGCCGCGGCCAGCAGGAAGGCGACGCCCATGAGACCGAGACCCCACGTGAGGCCGCGGGGCGGCCGGCGCTCGCGGCGCACAACCAGGAGGTAGCCGACGTAGAGAAACAGGATCGGTAACGCGAAGGCAGCCAGGCCGAAGAGCCACCGAACGGCTCCGTCGAGCCACCGCCCCAAGGATCCGCCGTCGACGCCCCCGTAGAGTATGGCGGCGAGGAACAACGCCAGGGCCACGCAGGCGATCGCCCACAGCTCACGGCCGTGTGCAGTCGAACGCTGGTTCCTGGCGGCAGAACGAGAGGCGCGCGAACGCGGCGCGGCGCCCGCGCGCCGCCGAGCCTGCTTGGAGCGTGCAGTCGCCATGCTCGTCAGTTCGACGGCCGCAGGCCGACACCTGTCTGCGACCGGGGCGGCCGACAGGACAATCTCACCGCTGTGCGTGACCCGGCGTCTCAGACCTCCACAATGACCGGCAGGACGAGTGGCCGTTGCTTCGTGCGCTTGCACAGGAGCTCCGAGAGGCGCTCCGTGATGTCTTCCTTGATGAGTCGGTGACCGGTCACGTGCACCTCGCCCAGCTCCCGCATGAGGTCGGCAAGGGTCTCGGCGCACTCGTCGAGCACGTCGCGCAGCCGGTCGTCGTCGTGGAGGAAGCCACGCGCCACGAGCTCCGGAGGAGCCACCGAGTCGCCGGTCTGCGCGTCGATCGTGACCACGGCGATGAGGATGCCGTCGTCGGCGAGCTGGCGACGATCCCGCAGCACGAGACCCTCGGCATGGCCGATCTCATACCCATCGACGAACACCATGCCGGTTGGCACTTTGTCCACGATCTCGGCGTCATCCGCGCGAAGCTCCAGCATATCGCCGTTCTCGAGGATGAAGATGTCCTCGTCGCCGAGGCCCGACTCGCGCGCCAGCTGGGCGTGCAGATGCTGATGGCGGTATTCACCGTGCACCGGCACAAAGTACTGTGGGCGCGTCAGGTTGAGCATCATGCGCATGTCCTCACGGGCGGCGTGGCCCGACACATGGATGCCGGCCTCCTCCCCGTACAGGACGGTAGCACCGACCTTGAGGAGGCGGTTCACGGTGGACATCACACTGAGCTCGTTGCCGGGGATGGGAGTCGCCGAGATGATTACCGTGTCTCCCTCGTGGAGCGCGACCTGCGGATGGTCGTTGAACGCCATGCGAGTCAGCGCCGAGAGAGGCTCGCCCTGGCTGCCGGTCGACAGGATGAGGATCTCCTCGGGTCGGTAGTCGTCGATCCGGGTGAGCTTGACCATGGCGCCGTCGGGAACCTGCAGGAGCCCGAGGTTCCGCGCGATGTTCACGTTCTTCTGCATCGAACGGCCCGAGACGGCGAACTTGCGGCCGTAGAGGTGAGCGATCTGGATCGCCTGCTGCACGCGATGGATGTGCGAGGCGAAGCTGGCGACGATGACACGACCCTCGGCCTCGGCAAAGATCTGATGGAAGGCCTGGCCGACCTTGCTCTCCGAGGGAGTAGAGCCCGGAACCTCGGCGTTGGTGGAGTCGGCCAGCAACGCCAGCACACCTTCCTGGCCGAGCCGGGAGAAGGTGTTCACGTCGGTGATGCGCCCATCGATCGGCGTATGATCGAACTTGTAGTCGCCGGTGATGATGAGATGGCCGAGCGCCGTGCTGAGGACGACGGACAGCGCGTCGGGAACGCTGTGGCTTACGGCGACGAACGAGACCGTGAAAGGGCCGATGTGGAGCCGGGAGCGCTCGCTGACCTCGTTGACCTCGACGGTCTTGAGGAGACCGAACTCGTCGAGCTTCGACTTGATCAGGGCGAGGGTGAAGCGGCTCGCATAGACCGGTTTGTTCAGGCGCCTGAGCACGAACGGCAAGGCGCCGTGGTGATCCTCGTGACCATGCGTGATCAAGAAGGCAAGGACGTCGTCGCGTCGTTCGAGGAGCCAGCTCAGATCGGGCAGAACGAGATCGATGCCGAGCATGTCGTCGCGCGGGAACTCGACGCCGCAGTCGATGACCACGATCTTGCCGCGGTACTCGATGGCCATCATGTTCTTGCCGATCTCACCGAGGCCGCCGAGCGGAATGACCCTGACCGAATCCTCACGAGCCACGACGAAACCTCCTCCACGGCGCCGAACCGGCGCCCACAGCACTGTGTTGTCCTTGCAGGCCGGCCGCCAGAAAGCGGGCGAGCCCGGGCTGTCGTGCGAGCAAAGGCGCGGCCGAACTCACCCTCTGGAGAGGAGACCGAGGTCGGTCAGCGCGGTCGCGATGGACGCCGACTCCTCGGCGCTCGCAGGCACCAGCGGCAGGCGCAGGCCTCCCACCTCGTGACCGAGCAGGTTCAGCGCTTCTTTGACCGGGATGGGGTTGGTCGTGATGAAGAGCGTTTCGAAGAGGTCACTGAGGTCGTCGTTGATCGCGCTGGCCGCCTCGAGACGGCCGGCGCGCGCAAGCTGCGCCATCTCGGCCATGCGCGGCCCCACGACATGGCTGGCGACACAGATGCCCCCCCAGCCGCCGCCGCGCACCACCTCGAGCAGCATGTCGTCGTTGCCCGCGTACACCCCGAGGTCGGTGAGATCAAGCACTCTCGCCAGCTGCTCGAGATCGGGGTTCGCCTGCTTGACGGCGACGATGTTGTCGACTTCGGCCAGGGTCGCGAGAGCCTCGGGAGAAAGATTGACCCCGCAGCGACCCGGGATGTTGTAGACGATGACCGGCAGCGCCGTGGCCGCCGCCACGGCGCGGAAGTGCGCGATCAGGCCGCGCTCGGGCGGCTTGTTGTAGTACGGCGACACCACCAGAACCGCGTCGACCCCGCAGGCCTCTGCCTGTCGGGTGAGCTCGACGCTGTGGTGGGTGTTGTTGCTCCCCGTACCGGCGACGACCGCACCCCGACCGGCGACGGCCTCGACGACGGTGCGGAACATGGCGAGCTTCTCCGCGTCGTCGAGCGTGGGTGACTCCCCGGTCGTGCCAGCGACCACGAGGCCGTCCGACCCATTGGCAAGAAGGTGCTCCGCCAGACTCGCGAGCTGGCCGTGATCCACGGCGAGGTCGGCATCGAACGGCGTCACCATTGCGGTGAGGATCGTTCCCAGGCTGTCAGTCATGATGCGACTCCTTGCATTCTACGCGTCACGATACGGTGAGCGAATATCACTGATCGAGGAGGTTCTCGAGCCCTATAACGATACCCCGGATGCTCTGAACACGACGCAGCGCGAGGAGCACGCCGGTCATGAACGAGCGTCTCGACAACGAGTCGTGGCGCAGGGTGAGAATCTCGTCGTCGCCGCCGAAGAGGATCTCCTGATGGGCGACCATACCTGGCAGGCGCACGCTGTGGATGCGCACTCTGTCGGAGGCAAGGCCCCGGGCCGGCTGACCAGCGCCGGGCGGCTCGAGCAGCGTAGAGCCCGGCGCCTCCGCCATGAGGCGGGCGGTCCGAAGAGCGGTGCCCGACGGTGCGTCGATCTTCTGCGCGCCGTGCAGCTCGATGACCTCGGCGTGCTCGTAGTAGCGCGCGGCCATCGCCGCGAAGCGCATCATGAGCACGGCGCCGAGCGCGAAATTGGGGATGATCGCGACACCGACTCCGGACCGCTTCGCGGTGGCCGCCAGCTGCTCGACGTCGGAGTCGCGAAGCCCTGTCGCACCGACCACCGTAGGGATGCCAGCTTCCAGCAGCGTCCTCGTGTTCTCGAACACCGCGGCCGGCACGCTGAACTCGAGCGCCGCTTGCGGAGCGGTAGCCGCCAGCGCCTCCGGGAGATCCCGGAAGCACGGCGACTCGCCGGCGCTCGCTCCACCCTTGGGGTCGACGAGCGCCACCACTCTGAGGTCGTCCTGAGCGGCGATCGTCGCCGCGCTCAAGCCGCCCATCCTGCCCGCCGCTCCTGTGACCAGAACGTCGATCATGTTTCCTCCCAGGCGAAACCTTCGGAGACCCTCCGGAACGGCTCCGGCCTCCGGCCGATGCACACAGCAGACCACTGCTCCAGATCGTAGTAGCGCCTCACGGCTGCTAGCACGTCCTCCGGGGTGACCTCGTCGACGCGTCGCAATACCTCGTCGACGCTGAGCACCGGCAGATCCATGAGCACGGACCGACCCAGCGACTGCATGCGGCTCGACGGGCTCTCCATGCCCAGGACGATCTGCCCCTTGAGGTGATTCTTGGCTCGCTGGATCGCCTCTTCCGTGATCTCCGTCTCAAGGCCGCGCAGCACCGCGAGAATCACAGCGACGGCCTCTTCGACGGCCTCTTCACGCGACCCCACGTAGACGGCGGCGAGGCCCGCGTCGGTGTAGAGAGAGGTGTACGAGTAGACCGCGTAGGCCAGTCCGCGCTTCTCGCGAACCTCCTGAAAGAGCTGTGAACTCCATGAGCCGCCGAGCAGCGTGTCGACGACAAACACCGCGTAGCGGTCGGGATCACCCCGCTTCGGCCCGGGGCCGCCGAGACACACGTGGTACTGCTCGGTGTCTTTGCGTGAGAAGCGGGCGACGTGCCGCGACCCCGGGGCGCTCAGCTCCAGCCGGCCATGGCGAGCGTCCGCCCCCGGCCCGAAGTGCCGTGCGGCGAGCTCGCAGAGCGCGCAGTGGTCGATCGCGCCCGCGGCCGAGATCACCATGCCCGGATTGACGTAGTTGGCGCCGTGGTACCCGCGCACCGTATCCAGGTCGAGGCGCTGCAGGCTCTCGCTCTGCCCGATGATCGGACGACCGAGGGGATGTTCGCCGAAGACGGTCACGCTGAGATCGTCGTGAATCAGCTCGGAGGGCGAGTCCTCGTACATGGCGACTTCCTCAAGGACGACCTCACGCTCCTGGTCGAGATCGACGAAGGTGGGTCGCACCACCATCTCCGACATGACCTCGAAGGCAGTGTCCAGATCGTCGTCGAGGAACCTCGCGTAGACCAGCGTGTACTCCTTGGAGGTCGACGCGTTGGGCTCACCGCCGATGTCGTCGAAGATCCGTGCGATGTCCCAGGCGCTGTAGCGCGCGGAGCCCTTGAAGATGAGGTGTTCGATGAAGTGCGAGACGCCGGCCAGTTCCCGCGGCTCCTGCCGCGAGCCGGCCGCGACCCAGAGCCCGAGGGCCACCGAGCGCACGCTTTCCATGCGCTCGGTGACCACTCGCAGGCCGTTGTCCAGCGTGGTCAGGCGGTAGGCCGCAGTGGCCGTCACCGCTCCCCGCCGTCAGTCGGCGTCGGGCTTCGAGAGAAGCTTGAGCCCGATGCGGTTTCGTACTTTGTCGACCTCGATGACCTCGACGGTGATCATGTCGCCGCGTTTCACGACGTCCTCGACCGAGGCGACGCGCTTGCCCTTCTTGCCGAGCCGCGAGATGTGCAGGAGGCCGTCGGTGCCCTTCTTGAGTTCCACGAAGGCGCCGAAGTCGGTGGTCTTGACCACGCGCCCGGTGAAGACGTCGCCGACCTCGATCTCCTTGGTCATCGCCGTGATGCGGTTAATGACGCCCTCGGCCGACTCCTGGTCGGGAGCGCAGATGAAGATCGTGCCGTTGTCCTCGATGTCGATGTCGGCGCCGAACTCGTCGGTCATGCCGCGGATGGTCTCGCCGCCCTTGCCGATGACGAGGCCGATCTGATCCGGGTTGATCTGGATGGTGAAGATCCGCGGGGCCCAGGGCGACAGCTCGTCGCGCGGCTCCGCGATCGCCTCGCTCATGCGCCTGAGGATGAAGAGACGGGCCTGGCGGGCCTGCTCGAGGGCCTCGGTGAGAATCTCGAACGTAACGCCGGTGATCTTAATGTCCATCTGCAGCGCAGTGATGCCCTCGGCGGTGCCGGCGACCTTGAAGTCCATATCGCCGAGGTGATCCTCGACGCCGGCGATGTCAGTGAGGACGACGTAGTCGTCGCCCTCCTTGATCAACCCCATAGCCGTACCGGCTACGGGGGCGCTGATCTTCACACCGGCGTCCATGAGGGCGAGGGTCGAGCCGCAGACGCTGGCCATCGACGACGAGCCGTTGCTCTCGAGGATCTCCGAGACGATGCGGATCGTGTACGGGAACTCGACCTCTTCTGGAATCACGGGCAGCAGAGCCCGCTCGGCGAGTGCGCCATGGCCGATGTCACGGCGCTTGGGGCCACGCATGAAGCCGGTCTCGCCCACGCAGTACGGCGGGAAGTTGTAGTGGTGGATGTAGCGCTTCTTGTCCTCGAGGCCGAGGCCGTCGATGCGCTGGAACTCGCCGGTGCCCCCTAGCGTCAGCAGGCTCATGGCCTGCGTCTCGCCGCGCGTGAAGAGGGCGCTGCCGTGGGTACGCGGAATGAGGCCGACCTCGCAGGAGATCGGCCGGATCTCGTCGAGGCCACGACCGTCGGGGCGTCGCTTCTGCACGGCGATGCGCTGACGCACCAGATCCTTCTCGACCTTGGCGAGCGCCCGCTTGACGTGAACGATGCGCTCCGGCTCCGAATCCTCGGCGACAAGCGCTTCCATGGCGGCGCGTTTGACCTCGGCGGTCGCGTTCTGGCGACCATGCTTGTCGGCGATCTGGGTGGCCTCGTCCAGGGCTGCTCCGTACCCCGCGCGGACCTCTGCCAGAACGTTCTCGTCGATGGTCCACTCCGGAACGTCGCGCTTGGGCAGGCCGCACAGACGCTGCAGCTCGTCCTGGACGTCGATGATCTTCTGGATCTCTTCGTGGGCGATGCGCAGCGCCTCGACCACAACCTTCTCGGAGACCTCCTGGGCGCCGGCCTCGACCATGACAATGGCGTCACGCGTGCCGGTGACCACGAGGTCGAGATCGCTCTCGTCCTGCAATTCCTCGAGGGTCGGGTTGACCACGAGCTCACCGTCGATGCGACCCATGCGCACAGAGCCGATCGGCCCGAGGAACGGGATGTCGCTGACGGTCAACGCTGCAGAGGCCCCGATCGTCGCGAGCGTCTCGTAGGCGTTCTCAAAGTCCACGGAGAGCGTCGTGGCAACCACGTGAACTTCATTCATGAAGCCGTTCGCAAAGAGCGGCCGTATCGGACGGTCGATCTGCCGCGCCGTGAGAATCGCTTTCTCGCTCGGCCGGGATTCACGCTTGATGAAACCGCCAGGGATCTTGCCCGCCGCGTAGTGACGCTCTTCAACGTCGACGGTGAGCGGGAAGAAGTCCTGACCTTCACGCACGTCGTCGCGCGCCACAGCGGTGACCAGCACCACCGTGTCGCCGCAACGCACGAGAACCGCACCGTTCGCCTGCTTGGCCAGTCGGCCGGTCTCCAGGGTGATCGTCTTGCCCCCGACCTCTACTGCAACTGAGTTCATCTCTTCCTTCAGCTTCTGCCCCGGCGCCCCATTGCGCACGGGTGCTGGCTCGCCCGCACACCGGGTGCGCGAGCGCTCTCAACGGCGCGTCGAGCGCCACGTCGCGATGCTACTTGCGAAGCTCCAGCTCCTTGACCAGAGCGCGATACCGCTCGAGGTCGCGCGACTGCAGGTAGTTGAGCAGACGGCGGCGCTGGCCAACCATCTTCAGCAGACCACGGCGGCTGTGATGGTCCTTCTTGTGGATCTTGAGGTGCTCGGTGAGGGTCTCGATACGAGCCGTAAGGATCGCGACCTGCACCTCAGGAGAGCCGGTGTCGCCGTCGTGCTTGGCGTGCCGGGCGATGATGGTCTCTTTGACTTCCTTGGTGACTGCCATACGTTTCACCTCCCTTGCAGGAGTATCCGGGAACCCAGTAGCAGGTTGGCGGCCCACAACCGAGTAGGCGGTTCAATTAAAGTAGCACAGTCGGATGAAGCGAGAAACCGCGTTTGCGGCCGCCGGCGTACGCCTCAGATGCCGGCCTTGACGTAGGCCGGGTCAGCGAGCCCGGCGGTCACCGCGATGTCGTGCCTCATCTGCTCGACCAGCTCGCCGGGTGAGTCGAAGCGGCGCTCGTCGCGGATCCTGTGAAGGAAATCGACCCGCACGGGACGCGCGTAGAGATCGCCGCTGAAGGTCAGCAGATAGGCCTCCACCGTGACGCGAGTGGTCGGCGCGTCTTTACTGCGAAAGGTCGGGTTGTGACCGATGTTCACCGCTGCCCGGTACCACCCGCCGGCGACCAGCACCCGCCCAGCGTAGACCCCTGGACCAGGGAAGATGGTGCCCGCCTCGAGGTCGATGTTGGCCGTCGGCACGCCCAGCGTGCGGCCGCGGCGATCGCCCGGCACAACGAGACCGCTGGCCGAGGGCGGCCGCCCCAGGATGTCCCGAACCTCTTCGAGCTCGCCGCGACTGAGGAGCTCCCGGATCCGCGTGGAGCTGATCGTCTTGCCGCGCTCGGTCACAAGGCGCACGACACAGGTCTCGTAGCCATGCCGTTCACCGCAGGCGCGGAGACAGTCGGCGTCGCCGGCGCCGCCGGCGCCGAAGTGGAAGTTCTCGCCGACGACGACCACACGCGCCCCGAGCGTGTCGGCCAGAAGTTCCTCACAGAACTTGGACGGTGTGAGCGATGCCAGGCGCGCGTTGAAGTGCAGCAGCACGAGCTCCTCAGGATTGAGCTCCTCGATGAGGCGGATCTTCTCCGCCGCCGATATCAGCAGCCGCGGCGCCCTCGTCGGATCGACCACCTCGAGCGGGTGCCGGTCGAAGGTAACGACGGCGCTGCGCAGACCACGGGCCGCCGCGACCTCCACCGCTCGGCTGATGACTGCGCGGTGCCCGATGTGCACCCCGTCGAAGGTCCCGATGGCGAGTGCGCGCGGGACGGCCTCAAGCTCCTCGACTCCGGCGACGACCCGCATCAGATCTTGACGAGCATCCTCATCGCGTGGCCCTCCTCCGCGGGTCCGTATACGGCCACCAGCTCGCCGCGATAGGTGAGCCGCACCGGCTCCTGCGGGCCGCCCGGAAGCCGGGCGCCATTGCGCACGGCGCCTACCTGGGCGGCCGAGAGCTCGATCCCGGTCATGAAGCTCAAGGCCGCGGCCGGGCCGACGAGCCCTGGGATACGGTCGTCGCCGGCCTCTCGCGCCGCCATGGCATCCTCAAAGCCTGCGAGCGACATGGCATCTTCGAGACGCAGCTCGCCGGTCGCCGTGCGCGCGAGCTGGACGAGATGCGCACCAGCGCCGACGGCCTCACCGATGTCGACGGCGAGCTGGCGCACGTACATTCCCTTGGAGCACTCGATGCGGCAGCGCATCTCCTGCGCGGCTTCGTCGAAGCTGAGCACCTCGATCGCGTCGATGCAGACCTCCTTGACGGGCGTCTCGACGACCTCGCCGCGATGCGCCTTCTTGTACAGGCGCTCACCGTCAACCTTGACTGCAGAGGTCATCGGTACCCGCTGCGTCACCGCGCCGAGGAACTCGGGGATAACGGCCTCAACGGCCTCACGCGTGGTAGTGCTCCCAGTCTCGCTGAGCTCGCCGGTGAGGTCGCCGCTGTCGGAGCGCACGCCGAACTTCATCGTGCATTCGTATTCCTTGGGAAGGTCGACGAAGAAGCGCGCGAGCTTCGTGGCGCGGCCGAGGAGTACGACCAGCAGGCCTGTGGCGAAGGGGTCGAGGGTCCCGGCGTGGCCGACCTTCTTGATCGACGGCCTCACCTGACGCCGCACCCTGGCGACGACGTCATGCGATGTCATCCCCGCGGGCTTGTCGATCAGCAGGATGCCGTCGAGAGGCGTCTTTCGAGTTCTGAACTGAGCCATGAGGTCACCTCCTCGGGGCTTCGGGCGGCAGAAAACCCCGCCGCGAGTCGATGGCCGCCGCCGCCTTCGAGGGCGGCGACCTCGCTGACGTCGAGGGCGCGCGACCGCAGGCTCACGCGCACGCCCCCAGCGACGGGCTCTTCCTTGACCAGGGCTGCGACCTCCACGCCCTCCACAGATCGCAGACTCTCAACGACGCCCTCCGCCTCGCTGGGCGACGCACCCGTGGCCGCGTAGTCTGAGCCGCGCAGCACGGCGACGAGCGCCCTGCCGCCGAGCACGGGCTGGGCTGCCTCCACGGCCCTCGCCCAGAGGCGAAGCGCGCCGAGGGTGCGACGTTCGTAGAGCCTCCCGTACACGGCGGTGACATCGACACCGAGGTCGCGAAGCCAGGCGGCACAGGCGAACGTATGGGCGCTCGTGCTCTGGTGATGGAAGTGTCCGGAGTCGAACGAGATGCCGGCGTAGAGGGCCGTCGCTGCCTGCAGCGACGGCTGCAAGCCGAGGCCCTGGGCGATCTCGCAAATGATTTCACAGGTGCTGCTCGCGGCGCCGCGCACCAGAACAGTGTCCCCGTAGCCGGGATTGTCGTGATGATGGTCGATATTGACCACTGGAGCGCTCCAGGTCTGGATAGGTAGCGCGATGCGCTCGAATCGCGCGCAGTCGAGAGCGTAGAGAGGCAGCCCGGACGGCGGCACCGTCCGCTCCACCCGTTCCGAAGGAAGCAGCAGGTCGACCAGTGGGAGGATCTCGACGGCGTCGACGTAGAGCCGCGCCGTAACGTCGAGCTGCGCGAAGAGATCGAGCATACCGGCGGCCGCGCCGAGCGCGTCCGGATCAGGCTTCGTATGCACGGCGAGCGCAACCTCGCGCTCACTGCGTATGCGCCGGCAGACGGCGGCCACATCGTCACGTGAGGCCGTCACCGGGGGCCCTCCACGCGCGCGCCTGACGCATCCTCCGGGTCCTCCACGCCCGCGACAGCTTCGTCGCGGGCGCCGCTGACCTCGATCTCCGGTGGCTCGCTGCCGAGAACCGCCTCCTCGAGCTTCATGAGCCGCTCGATGTGCAGCGCGTTGTCGAGCGTCGCGTCGTAGTGGAACGTGAGCCGCGGCGTGCGCTTCATATGCAACTTGGCGTTGAGGCAGGCCTGGAGGAAACCGTGCGAGTGCTTCAGAGCGCGCATCGTCGCCTCACGCTCCGCCTCGCCGCCGAGGACGCTCACGAACACCTTCGCGGAGCGCAGATCGGGCGTCGTCTCCACACCGGTGACCGTCACGAAGCCGACGCGCGGATCCTTAAGCCCTTCTGCGGAGATGATCGAGGAGAGCGTCTCCTTGATGCTCTCGTTTACTCTCAGTAGTCGATGTCCCACAGCGTATCCACCGGATCGGTCGTCTTCAGCACGACACGCGACACGTCGTACTCCTGGGCGTGCAGGTAACGGTCGACGTCGTCCAGCCGCTCTCGGGCCTGCTGGAGCGACGAGGCGGCGAGCACGACAAGGACACGCGCGCGCTGCCACGCCTCGTGCTCGCCCACCTCGCTGAAGGACGCACGAAAGCGCCCGTTCATGATGTCGCGCAGCGAGGCGAGCGGAGCGCGCTTGTCCTTGAGGGAGCGACTGGCCGGAAAATGCAGCTCCGCCAGCAGAATGCCGACGCAGGCGTTACGCTTCACGGGCGACTTCTCTGGTCTCGTACGCCTCCAGCACGTCCCCCTCCTTGAGGTCGTTGAAGCCGTCGAGCAGAATGCCGCACTCGAACCCCTCCTGCACCTCACGCGCGTCCTCCTGGAAGCGCTTGAGAGAGGCTATCTTGCCCTCGTAGACCACGACGTCGTCCCGCAACAGCCGGATGCCTGCGTTTCTCGAGATCATGCCGTGCGTCACCATACAGCCTGCGATCGTTCCCAGCCTGGAGGCCTTGAACGTAGTACGCACCTCGGCCTGGCCGAGCGCCACCTCCTCGAAGGTCGGCTTGAGCATACCCACGAGCGCCGCCGTGATGTCCTCGGTGACCTTGTAAATGACCCTGTACGTACGTACGTCGACCCCTTCACTCTCAGCGAGGGCGCTGGCGGCGGCGCTGGGCCGCACGTTGAAACCGATGATGATTGCATTGGAGGCGCTGGCAAGCATCACGTCGCTCTCGTTGATCCCGCCCACGCCGAGATGGATGACCTTGACCTTGACCTCGGGGTGCTGGATCTTGAGGAGCGCGTCGTGAAGCGCCTCGAGGCTGCCCTGCACGTCGGCCTTGACGACCAGGTTGAGATCACGGACCTTGCCCTCGGCAATGCGTGCGAAAACGTCGTCGAGCGTCAGCGAACGCTGCTTGGCGAGAGCCTCGGAGCGAATGCGGTTGGCGCGCCTCTGCGCCAACGAACGCGCCATGCGCTCGTTCTTGACGACGCGGCTGAACTCACCGGCCTGCGGCAGGTCGTCGAAGCCGACGATCTCGACCGGCGTCGAAGGAGCCCCGCTCTTGAGCGGCTCACCTTTGTAGTCGCGCATGGCGCGCACGCGGCCGCTGGCCTCGCCGGCCACAATCGCGTCACCCACGCGAATGGTGCCTCGGTTGATGAGGACGGTCGCGACGACGCCACGCCCCGGGTCGACCTTGGACTCGATTACGTAGCCGCTGGCCGGCGCATTCGGGTTAGCCTTGAGATCGGCCACCTCGGCCACGAGCAGGAGCATGTCCAGGAAGTTCTCCAGGCCGATCTTTTTCTTGGCACTCACCTCGACGAACACGGTGTCGCCGCCCCACGCCTCGGGGATGACGCCGTGTTCGCTGAGCTGCTGCTTGAGGCGATCGACGTTGGCCTCGGGCTTGTCGATCTTGTTGATGACGATCAGGATCGGAACCTCCGCCGCCCGAGCGTGGTCGATCGCCTCCACGGTCTGGGGCATGACACCGTCGTCTGCCGCGACCACGATCGCCGCGACATCGGTCACCTTGGCGCCGCGAGCGCGCATGGCGGTGAACGCGGCATGGCCCGGCGTGTCGATGAAGGTGATCTTCTTCCCGCTGTGCGTTACCTGATAGGCGCCGATATGCTGGGTGATACCGCCGGCCTCGCCGGCCGCGACGGTGGCATGGCGAATCGCGTCGAGCAGGCTGGTCTTACCGTGGTCGACGTGCCCCATGACGGTGATGACTGCCGGACGAGCCTCGAGATCCTCGGGCGCATCTACGGCCTCACGCTCGAGCTCGGCCTCTTCATCGGCGGCGCGTGTGATCTCGACCTCACGGCGGAAGTCGCTGGCGAGAACCTCGATAGCCTCGTCGCTCAGTGTCTCGGTGATCGTGACCATCTCGCCGTAGCCCATGAGCGCCTTGATGATCTCCGGCGTGGAGACGCCCAGCAACTGTGACACGTCTTTGACGGTCGAGCCGGACGGCACCTTGACGACGCCTGTGGGGACAACCGGAGCTGCGGCCTGCTCACCTCGATCCTGGCGACCTTTACGCCCACGGCGGCGGTCGCGGCCACCGCGACCACCTCCGCCTCGCCGGGAGGCGCCGGCATCGATGATCACGCGCCTGCGCCTGCCGGCCGAGGGGCCGCCGGCACGACGGCGCACGGCACCCGCGGCTGAAGGCGCGAACGCCTTCTCGATGGTCGCATCGCCGACGCTCACCTCGCCGTCGACGACCTTGATGCCCACCTTCTTGAGGTGGGCGAGGACGTCGTCGACGCTCATGCCTCGCTGCGCGGCGATGTCCGAGACCTTACGTTTGTTCGCCATTCACCTCACCACCTTTCATCAGCAGCAGCCGCCTCGCGTGCGCTGAAACGCTCGTGAGGCCGCGGAGTTGTCTTGCGCTACCATGTGACGGGCGACGGTGTCTCGCACTAAGGGATCGAGCCTCACCGATCCACGGAACGCTCGCACGAACGCACGACGCTTCTCGGCAGCCTCGAGACAAGAGGCACTCGGGCACAGGTACGCACCCCTCCCCATCGCGCCGGGCGTCGCCGGTACGACACGACCGGCCTCGACCGACAGCCGTATCAGCTCGGCCTGGGGACGCCGGCGGCGACAGCCGACACACATGCGCTCGGGGCTGGCGGCCACGATCGTCACTCGTCGACGGCCTCTGCGTCGCCGTCGACGGACGACTCGGGTGCGTCCGGATGGGCGGACGTGGGCTCCGGCTCCGGCTCCGGAGCCACATAGTCGGTGTGGATGCTGCAGTACATGGAGTCAGGCTCGGCCTGGTTGGGGCACCGCTTCCCGGTCCGCATCACCGCGTTGCACTGCCCGTCGGCCGCTCCCTCGTCGACGAGGTCCATCGTCGTCTCCGACTCGGCCATCTGCTGCTGGCTCTTGATGTCGATCCGCCACCCGGTGAGCTTGCTGGCGAGCCGCGCGTTCTGCCCGTCCTTGCCGATCGCCAGCGAAAGCTGGTCGTCGGGGACGACGATGGTCGCGGAGCGCTCCTCGTCGTCGACGATGACCTCCCTGACGCGGGCCGGCGAGAGCGCCTTGGCCACGAACCTCGCGGCATCCTCGTTATACGAAATGATGTCGATGCGCTCGCCGCGCAGCTCGCTGACCACCATGCGGACGCGCGAGCCACGCGGGCCGACGCACGCTCCTACGGGGTCGACGCCGTCGGTGTTCGATACGACGGCGATCTTGCAGCGGCCCGGGACGGGCCGGCCGTCGCGGCCGCGATAGCCTGTCTCGCGGGCAATATGCCTGATCTCCACGAGGCCGTCCGCGATCTCGGGCACCTCGAGCTCGAACAACCGGCGCACCAGCTCGTCGCTCCGCCTTGAGAGCTTGACCTGCGGACCCTTCGCCGACTCTTCGACGCGCAGGATCACGGCTTTGATGCGGGCGCCATGGTCGTAGTGCTCGGTCTCGATCTGCTCGCCACGCGGGAGCTCGGCCTCGACCCGGCCCAGCTCGACAAGCGTATTGTGACGCGGATCGCTCTGCTGCACGATGCCGGTGACGAGCTCACCTACACGGTCGATGTACTCCTGGTACATGAGGTCGCGCTCGGCCTCGCGGATACGCTGAAGAATCACCTGCTTGGCGGTCTGCGCGGCGATACGGCCGAAGTCGTCGGGCGTGACCTCCACCCGCTCGATTTCGGTCATATCGACGCTGGACAGATCGAGGCCGATCTCCTCACCGGTCTCGGTGTCGCGAACCTTGAGCGCCTCCACGTCGATGTGCTCGGGGAAGATCAGCTCGTAAACCCGCATGTCGCCGGTCTCGGTGTCGATCTCGACTTTGGCATGCTCGACCGCGCTCGCGGTCTTCTTGTAGGCCGAGAGCAGCGCATCTTCGAGCGCCGCAACGAGGGCAGCGAACGCGATGCCCTTCTCCTTCTCTATCTGTCGCAGAGCCTCGATGATCTCTCTACTCATTCTGGCCTCCGTCGCTCACTCCCAAAGTTGTGGACCACGTGCGCCTTGGCGACAGCGGCCAGGGGAAGATCGACCCTGCCGTCGCCGCCGAGATCGAGCGTGATCGTCGCCTCGCCGGCTGCCAGCAGCACGCCGCGGTAGTTGCGGCGCCCCTGCAGAGGCTCGGTCGTCGCCACTGCGACATCGCGACCCACAGCCGCGGCGAAGTGCGCCGGCTTGCGCAGCCGCCGATTCAGACCCGGCGACGAAACCTCCAGGGCGTACCGCTCGCGCAGATCGTCGAGCGCATGGCTCACGGCGCTGCACCGCTCGAGGTCGACCCCGCCGGGCGAGTCGATGAAGAGCGTGAGCGTTCCTGCGGGGCCACCGCGCACCTCGACGTCGACCAGCTCGACATCCGGGAAGTGCGCCGCAAGCGCCGCCTCGATCCGTGCCTCGAGATCCTCTCTCGTCTCCCGCACCATTCGACTCCTGACAAAACAAAAGTCGGGGTCACCGACACCGACTTTTCCTGCTCAAGAACCCGCCTCGTGGTGTGTTTGCTAACAGAGCGATTGTAGCACACAGGCACCCCGGCCGCATGCCCGTCCGTCGTTCCCGGAGGGACCAACCAGAGGCCGCTCCCTGTCGTGCCCGCGCCGCGCCCGCCGCAGGCCCGCGACCTGCTCACTACTTCCGGATGACGACCGGGCTGCCCGCGGGAACCAGGCGGCTGACCTGCAGCACGTCCCGGTTGCGCATGCGGACGCAGCCATGGCTGATGGCCTGGCCGATCAGCTCCTCCTGATTGGTGCCGTGAATGGCCACGGGCCCTCCCTGTGGCCAATGCGACAGGCTGGGCTGGAAGGCGCTGATGCCGATCGCGAGCACGCCGTACGGTCCGTCCGGAGACGCCGGCCTGAGCTTCTGATTGACGAAGAAGAAGCCGGTGGGCGTCTCCAGACCCCGGCGCCCAACAGCAACACGAAACGATCCTCGCACCTCGCCGCGACGGTAGACGCGGAGGAGCCGCTGCGAAAGGCTTATCTCGATCTTGGCCGTGGTCGTGTAGAAGGACAGATCGCCCTCCCTGACCCACCCTCGCGAGCCGTTGGGACGCATTGCCACCCAGACCCGGCTCCACGAAACTCCGTCGACGTCGCGCGTCGTGTCCACCAGCACCAGCGTGGGATAGCCATTGGGATTAACGCGGCCCAGGCGCACCAGGGGACGAGCGTCGTTCCGCGGCGACCGGCGGACGGCAAACGGACGAACGGCCTTGCCGACGATCCAGTGTGGCGCCGACGCCACACCGTTATCGGCGCGACCGGAAGGCGATGCGGAAGGCACTGGCGCGAGCGCCTGCCGGGAAGGGATGCCCTCGGCGCGGGCCTGGAGCAAAGCGTAGCCGCCGACGGCCAGCGCGGCCACTAGGGCCAGGCCGAAAGCAAGAGTCAGCATGTCGCGACGTCGATGTTCCATCCTCCTCGGAGGATAGACGAGACATCGCCCTCTGTACACACCGAGGCATGATGAAGGTGACGTGCGAGCCCGCCGATGATGACCGATCGCCCCCGTAGACACGGAGGCATGGCTCAAGGATGCCCGAGTGTCGTAGACTAGTGTCCATCACAGCCTGCTATGAAAGGAGAGCCGGTGATCCTGGCCATCGTCATCATCGTGATCCTCGTGGTGCTGGGGATCATCTTCGTGGGGATCTACAACGGCCTGGTCGGCAGCCGGAACAGGGTCGACAACTCCTGGAGCCAGATCGACGTCCAGCTTAAGCGACGGTACGACCTCATTCCCAACCTAGTTGAAGCCGTCAAGGACTACATGGCATACGAACAGGAGACCCTCGCCAAGGTCACCGAAGCGCGCACGGCGGCAATGAGCGCAGGGGCCGCGGGGCCGCAGGCCCAGGCGCGGGCCGAGAGCGTCCTCACCGACACCCTCAAGTCGCTCTTCGCGGTCGTCGAGAGCTACCCCGATCTCAAGGCCAACCAGAACGTGCTCAACCTCCAGGAGGAGCTCACCGCCACCGAGAACAAGATCTCCTTCGCGCGGCAGTTCTACAACGACAGCGTCCTCACGTTCAACAACAAGATCCAGATGTTCCCCTCGAACCTGATCGCCGGTATGTTCAATTTCACCGCGCGGCAGTATTTCGAGGCGCCTGAGGGCGATCGCGCCGTCCCCAAGGTCGACCTGCGCTGACCCACGTCCGCCCGGAGCTCGCCTGATGTACGAGCAGATCCGCGCCAACCGCCGCGCCTCATGGCTGCTCATGGGCATCGTCATCGCCCTGCTCGCCGCTCTGGGCTACGTGATCGGCGTGGCGATCGCGGGCACCAACGGCGGCGGGCTCGGGCTTCTCGGCCTGTTCGGCATCGGCGCCATCATCTGGAGCCTGATCGGCTACTACTCCGGCGACAAGGTGGTACTGACCGCGGCGGGGGCGCGACGCGTGACGCACGACGACGAGCCGCGGCTGTACAACATCGTCGAGGAGATGACGATCGCCGCCGGCCTGCCGAAGCCGCCGGCGGTCTACGTCATCGAGGATCCCGCTCCCAACGCGTTCGCCACGGGCCGCGACCCGGAGCACTCGTCGATCGCGGTCTCCAGCGGCCTGCTCGCCATGATGGACCGCGATCAGCTGCAGAGCGTAATCGCCCACGAACTCTCGCACGTGCGCAACTACGACATCCGCTTCGCCACCCTCGTCGGCGTCCTCGTCGGCATGATCGCCCTCATCGCCGACTTCTTTCTCCGCTGGAGCTTCTTCGGCAGCATCGGCCGGCGGCGCAGCGAAGACAGTCAGCTCGGCGCCATCATGACGATCGTCGCCATCGTGCTGTCGATTCTGGCGCCGCTCGCCGCCTACGCCGTGCAGTTCGCCATCTCCCGCCGCCGCGAGTACCTCGCGGATGCCTCGGCGGTCGAGCTCACGCGCAACCCGCTCGGCCTGGCCCGCGCCCTCCACGCCATCGCCGGCGACACCCACGCGCTGCGCCGCCGCAACCGGGCCACGGCCCACCTGTACATAGCCAATCCCCTGAAGGGCCGCAAGGTCAAGGAGTCGGCCGGAGTCTTCGACACTCATCCCCCGATCCAGCATCGTATCGCCGTGCTCCTCGAGATGGCGCACGTGGGCCCGGAGGCGCTCGCCGCGGCGCCAGGGAGCCCGGCGAAGCCGGCGCCGGCGCTGGATGAGGCCGGCGCTCAGGGCTCCCCGGCACCTGACTGAGAGTCGCGAGCGAGCCGCGCCTGGTGCGGCCGGCAGGGCCCCTCCCGGAGTTGCGACGAGTGCCGGGCCGCGGGCGTCCGCTACAGGCCGAGCTCGGAAGCCACGCCCTGCATCGCCTCGAGCGAGAGGGCCAGGAACTCGTCGAGTTCCAGTCCCAGCTCCTCGCAGCGGGCGATCGCGGCGCGGTCGACGCCGCGGGCGAAGGCGGTCTCGCGATAGCGCTTGCGCACCGACTTGAGCTTGACCCCGGCGAGATCCCGCTCAGGGCGCACCAGAGCGGCGGCCGTAATGAGCCCGCTCACCTGGTCGCCGGCGAGCAACGCGATCTCGAGTCGCGACCGTGCCGGGACGCCCGTCTCCGGGTTGTGGGCCGCGACCGCCCGCGCAACATCATCGGCCACGCCGAGCCCGCGCAGCACCTCCGCAGCCACCGCCCCATGGCGCGAGAAGTCCGCCTCGGTCTCCTCCGCATCGAGATCGTGGGCAAGGCCGGCGAGACCCCACGCCTCGGGGTCCTCGTCGAAGCGTGCGGCAAGTCGTCGCATGATCGCCTCGGTAGCGAGCATGTGGCGCCTCAGGTTGTCGCCGGCCACGTGTGCGTGGACGGCCGCGAGAACCGTATCTCGCTGTGGCGTGCTCACGAATCCTCCAGCCCACGCTCGACCTCGTCGAGGATACGTGCGGCACAGACCGCCTTGTCTGCCCGCGGCACGTGCACCTCCCCGCGGGATCCGATGATCGTCACCTCGTTGTCGTCGGCGGCTATGCCGACGCCCTCCGCCGCGATGTCGTTGAAGACGAGCAGCTCGACGCCCTTGTCGAGCCTCTTCTGCCGGGCGCGCGCGAGTCGCGGCCCGACCTCCGCCGCGAACGCCACGCGGAAGAGGCCCGGGCGCGCGGCGCCCGCGATCACGTCGACGGTGCGCGTCAGCTCCAGCGTCACCGTCTCGCTCTCCGCGCGCTCGATCTTGCCCTCCACGACGTCGACGGGCCGGTAGTCGGCCACAGCCGCCGCCATCACCAGCACGTCGGCGTCGCCCGTGTGGGCGCGCACCGCGACGGCCATCTCATCGGCGCTCTCGACCGGAACAACCTGGTACGGCGCCGGCAGCGGCGCGAGCGTCGTCACCAGCACGACACGGGCTCCGCGACGGTGCGCCTCGTCGGCCAACGCCTTGCCCATTTTGCCGCTCGAGCGATTGCCGACGTATCGCACCGCGTCGATTCGCTCCCGGGTGCCCCCGGATGTGACCACGACCTTACGGCCGGCAAGTGGACCGGCGGCCGAGACGGCGAGGGCGCGACGCACCGCCAGCCGGATGACCTCCGGCGACGCCATGCGGCCGGAGCCCTGCTCCCCACAGGCGAGCTCGCCGACCTCGGCCGGCAGAACCTCAACACCCCGCCGCGCCAGAACCTCGAGGTTCGCGACCGTGGCCGGGTGCTCGTACATCGCCCAGTTCATGCCGGGAGCGACGATCACCGGCCCGCGGAACGCCAGATAGGTACTCGTGAGGAGGTTGTCGGCGATGCCGGCGGCGAGCTTCGCGAGCGTGTTGGCCGTCGCCGGCGCCACCACCATCACGTCGGCTTCCCTGGCCGCCTCGATGTGCTGGAACCAGCCTCCGGCCGCCTGCCAGGCGCTCCTGTCGTCGAGGACGGCCGCCCGTGAGACCGCCGCGAAGGTGAGAGGCGTTACGAACCGCTCCGCCGCCTCCGTGGCGACCACGAGCGGTCGTAGCCCGTCCTTAACGAGGCCGCGCACGAGTTCGACCGACTTGTACACGGCGATCCCGCCGCAGACCCCCACGAGGACGGTCGGCCTGCTTGAAGCCTCTGTCGCCGCCGCACCCACGTCCAGGTCACTCGGGGGCCCGGTACTCGATCTTTTCGTCGACGATCTCCTCGAACGCGATCGTCAGGAGATTCGTGCTCCGTGTGGTGATCAGCGGCGGCGCGAAGTCCTCGATGCCGAGGGTATTCTCGCCGAGGCTGTTGTAGTACGTGTTGATCTGCCGGGCCCGTCTGGCGGCGATCATGACCAACGCGTACCGTGAACCGCCGGCGTACGGCAGCAGCTCATCGATGCGAGGCTTGTCCACTACAATCCCTTCCGTCTGTCTTCGATGATCCTCACGATTTCGTCGGCGGCGCGGCCGGCGTCGTCGTTGACGACGACGTGATCGAACTCGTCGGCCGCCGCGAGTTCGGTCTCGGCGATGCGCAGTCTACGGGCGATGGCCTCATCGCTCTCGGTCGCCCGGCCCCTCAGCCTCTGCCTGAGCTCTTCCAGCGAGGGAGGCGCGATGAACACGGTGCACACCTCCGGCATCGCCGCGCGGATCGCGCGCGCGCCTGCCAGCTCGATCTCGAGGACGACATCGTCTCCTCCAGCGAGTTTCCCCGCGACCTCGGAGCGCAACGTGCCGTACCTGTTGCCCCCGTAGTCGACCCACTCGAGAAACTCCCCACCCTCGACCGCCGCGGCGAACGCGGCGCAGCTGAGGAAATGATACTCGCGGCCGTCCAGCTCGCCGGGGCGAGGCGGCCTCGTCGTCGCCGAAACAGCCATGGCGACACGGAGCAGTCGCTCGCGCACGAGTCCGATCACGGTGCCCTTGCCGGCGCCCGACGGCCCCGAGATCACGAAGACCGAGGCGATAGCTAGCCCCCGAAGTACGCGATCAGCTCTCTGCGCTGGCGCTCCGAGAGCCCGCCCACCGTCTTGCTCGGGCTGATGCGGCACTGCTCCATGATCTTCGCGGACTTGACCTTGCCGCACTTGGGAGCGGCCATGAGGAGATCGACGACCTTGGCGGTGAGCAGGAACTCGGGCGGGGCGGCGAAGATGCTGCACATGCTCACGTCGCCGCGCTTGAGCTCGACCTTGAGAGCGGCGCGACGGCTGCGCACCTGGTTCGCCCGCTTCAGCGCTTCCCGACGCTGGTCGAGGGAGCGCTGCGGAGCTGTGCTGGGCTGCTTCGGGGAACTGGACATTGCGCGGAAGTATACGTGATGCGCAACGCCGAGTTCAACACGAAGGCTCCCCCGAAAAGCCCGCTGCTAGCTGGTGTTTTGGCCTCGCCGGGGGCGCTCCCCGCGATTTACGGCGACAGAGCCAGGCCGCGCGCGGCGCGCACCGAGGGCAGCCCGCGGGCGAGGAGCTCGGCGCGCAGCTCCCCCAAGATACGGGCAGGGGTCTCGAAAGAAGTGAAGTTGGCGGCGCCCACACCGACGGCGGTGGCGCCGCACGCGATGAACTCCAGCGCGTCGAGACCCGACACCACGCCGCCCATGCCGACGATGGGTACGTCGGGCAGAGCCTCGGCGACGTCGGCGACCAGTCGCAGTGCGATCGGCTTCACGGCGGGCCCGCAGAGACCGCCGGTGCGATTACCCAGGAACGGTCGCAGGCTGCGGGGTTCGAGAACGAGCGCCTTGAAGGTGTTCACCAGTGACACCCCGTCGGCTCCCGCGGCGACAGCAGCACGAGCCACGGCGACGATGTCGGTAACGTTCGGCGTGAGCTTGGTGAGCAGGAGCCGCGACGTACGGGCGCGCACGGCGGCGACCACGTCGGCCGTCGCATCAGGGTCGGCGCCGATCTGCAGGCCGCTGGCGACGTTGGGGCACGAGACGTTGAGCTCGTACGCCTCGAGATGCGGGCCAGCGCCGCCGGCCGCCGTGAGATGCTCTTCGACGGCGACCACCGCGGCGGCGTAGTGATCGGGTGTGTTGCCCCCGATGCTGACAATGACCGGCTGCTCAAGGCGCGCCCACTCCGGCAGCTCCCGGATCCAGGCGGCGATGCCCGGGTTCTCAAGGCCGATGGCATTGATCATTCCAGCCGCCGTCTCACAGACGCGCGGCGGCGGATTGCCGGTGCGTGCATCGAGCGTGACTGTCTTGGGAACGTACGCCGCGTACGGGAAGTCGGCGAAGTAGTCGCCCTCGTAGCGCCGCACGTACTCGAGGAGATCGAAGGTTCCCGAGGCATTGATCAACGGGTGGGAGAGCCACAGCGGGCCCAGCTCGACGCTGAGGTCGACGTCGCTGTGGCCGAACGCCGAGGTCACGGGCACACCTCCTCAAGAGGGAGCACGGGACCCTCGCTGCAGACCCGCAGCCTGCCGCGAGCCGTGTCGACGACGCAGCCGTGGCACGATCCTGTGCCGCAGGCCATGTGCGCCTCGAGAGATGCGTACCCTGACAGGCCATGCTGCGCGCTCCATCCCTGCACAGACGCGATCATCGGGAGCGGGCCGCAGGTGTAGACGACCGTCCCCTCCGGGACGGCCAGATCGGCGAGGAGGTTCGCGACCGAGCCGCGCCGACCCAGGCTGCCGTCTTCGGTCGCGACCGTGAGGTCGTCGATCGACAGAGCGGCGACCAGCCGCGCAGCACGATGGTCGCGGAACCCGAAGGCAGCCGTGATGCTCGCCCCCGCGGCGGCGAGGACATCCGCGACGTACTGGAGCGGCGCGCAGCCGATGCCGCCGCCGACGAGCAGAGCGCTCTCGACGCCGCCGACCGGGAAGGAGCTGCCCAGCGGGCCAGCGAGGTCGACCATCTCCCCCACCTCGAGGCGCGTGAGGCGCTCGCTGCCGGCGCCGCGATTCTCGACGAGCAGTCCGACTCTGTCGTCACGTACTGTGAAGAGAGAGAGTGGGCGGCGCAGGAAGAAAGCGCCGCCGGGCACCGTCACCATCACGAACTGGCCGGGAGCCGCTTTGGCGGCCACTCTGGGGGCGATGAGTTCGACGGCCGAAAACGACCCGAGGCGGCGGATGGCGGACACCCGGCAGTGCGAGGTCTCAGCCCATTGATCGACGTGCTGAACCGCTCTCGATCCCGCCATGCTCACTCCTGTTCCTCCGGCCGTTGAGGCTTCTGGAGACACCGGACATCAATACTTCGCCCGTCGGCCACCTCGATCGCGGCCAGCGCGACTGCAGCCGCAGCCAAGGTTGTGATGACTGGAATTCGTGCGCGTCGCGCCGCCGCACGAACCCCGTGAGCATCACGCCGGGCCTCATGGCCGGACGGTACGTCGACCACGAGCGTGATCTCGCCGCTTGCGATGAGATCGGCGGCGCCACGCTCGCCCCTCGACGCCTTGCCGACGGCTTTCGCGGGGACTCCGATGCCGCTGAGCGCTGCCGAAATGCCGCCAGCAGCGAAGATCGTGAAGCCCAGCTGGTGGAGGCGCGCCGCCAGGATCGCCACGACAGCCTTGTCGTGGTCGCAGACGGAGACGAATGCGCCGCCGCCGCCCGGCAAAGGCACCCCGACCGCCAGCGCAGCCTTGGAGAAGGCCTCCGGGAGGGTCTCACCGCAGCCCATCACCGCGCGCGCAGGTGGCAACTCGACGCCAGGCACGACGTCAAGGACCGGGAGCCTGACGAACGGGAAGGCGCTCGCGCCGCTACTCTCCCGAGCGGATGGAGTGACGCCGACGAGCGACTCACCCAGGATGACGCGCAGAGCCAGCGCCGTCATCGGTGCGCCCGCCGCCCTGCTCACGAACGACAGGGTGGGCGAGGCCCACGGATTCGCCTCGATGAGCGTGATGCCCCCGGCGCGGCAGGCGAAGCGCGCGCTGAGCAGCCCGCGCACGCGCAACCCCCGCGCGAGGGACTCTGCCTGACGACGCACATCCTCGAGAGCCCGCTCGCCAAGCGATACGACGGGAGCGATACAGGCGGAGCCACGGGACACGACGCACGTGTCTTCGATAAACTGCACGACGGCGCCGATGTACACGCGCTCCCCATCGCTTACGGCGTCAACGCCCACCTCGATCGCATCATCGAACAGCTCTTCGACGACCGCCGGGCGACCGGGGCCGAACCCGGGCCCCGCCATGAGCCGCCCCAGCTCCCTCGGGCCATACACGATCTCCGGGGAACGCTCGCCCGGCGCGGACGCCGCCCGCACAATCAGCGGATAGCCCAGGCGATCGGCGCACGCCTCCGCCTCTGCGAACGTCGCCGCCTGGCCGCAGCGAGGGCTCCGGATGCCGAGCTCGCTCAGCAGGCGCCGCAAGCCGTCCGGGTCGCCGGCAAGGGCGAGGTCGGCGGGCGAGGTGCCGAGAACAGGGACGCCCGACTCGGCGATGGCCTGCGCGATGCCGAGGCACTCCCGGCCGGCGAACTGGACGACGACGCCCTTCGGCCGCTCGGCCGCGACGACGTTGGCCACATCTTCAATAGTGAGCGGCTCCACGTACAGGCGGCCGGGTGCTTCCCCGCCGGGAGAAACCGCGCCCAGATCACAGTCAACAACAACGACTTCGTACCCGAGCTCGCCAGCGACGACGGCCGCGTACACGCATCCGCTCTGGACGCCGTCGCCCTGCGCGGATCCGCTGAGGCCGGTCCCAAGGATCACAATGCGCTCGCCACCGCCCGGTTCCGTCGCGCTCTCCTCTCCGTAGGTGGAGTAGCGCGCGACGGAGCCGCCGCCAGACAACTCGCACCGTGCGTCGACTTCCTTGAACGCCGGGACGACGCCGGCCGCGAGACGCAGCGCACGCACCTCTCCCTCAGCACGCCCCGTAAGCTCGCCGAGACGCCTGTCGGCGAAACCGAAGCGCTTGAAGCGGAGCAACAGATCGGGCGTGAGCTGCCCGACGCCGCGCACCTCCTCCTCGAGCTCGACGATGTCCCGCAGCTCGGAGAGGAAGAACGGCGATATCGCCGTCAGGTCGCGCAGCTCGTCGATCTCCATGCCCAGGCGGAAGCCGTGGAGAAGGAGCTCGCAGCGGTCGCCGCCAGGCGCTGCGAGAGCCTTGCGCAGCGTGCTGCGATCGCTGGGCGCAGCGGCAGAAGCGCTGTGATGGCGAGAGCGCAGCGCCTTGAGAAACGCTTCTTTGAAGGTGCGCCCGATCGCCATGACGTGCCCGCAGACGACCGCCGGCGGGCCGGGCAGATCGTCGGTCGCCGACGAGCCGGGCCGATCCGCGGTAGCCAGCCCGCCCTCGCCGGTGCGTCGGGGCATCGCCACGGCGATGTGATCGAGCGCCGGCTCCAGGCCGGTCGGGAGTCCGCCAGGGATCCCCGCGATCCCGTCGAGCGTGTAGCCGAGGGCGAGGCGGACGGTGGTCGCGGCGATCGGGAAGCCGGTGGTGCCGGCCGCGAAAGCGGAGCTCGTCGAGTAGTACGGCTTCACCCCGACGACTGCGACGACACCGGTCTCCGGATGCACGGCGAACTCGACGCCGCCGCCGAAAACACCGAGCCGGCGTGCCATGAGCAGGGCGGCGTCGCGCAGGCCCTGGTACTGGCCGTCGGTCAGCGTGAGAGCCGGCGCTACGCGGACGCCGGCTCCGGCCCAAGCATCAAGAGGGTCGACATGTTCGATGGAGCACACGACCGCCGCGTTGTCGCGGCTGTCGCGAACGACTTCGATCTCGAAGCGCTGCCACCCTGCCGGGGAATTATCGAGCGCCGGCAGGCCCGGATCCTCCGCCGCAGCGGCCGCCTGGCCCAGGCCCGCGGCCAGAGACCCGCGCAGCGCGACCACGCCTGCCTCCTCGGCCGCGGCGCAGAGCCGCAGGGGATCGCTCGCGAGTCGGACGGCGCGCTCGCCCACGCCGATCAGCTGAACCGCAAAGCGCTCGAGCGCGCCCGCCTCATCTAACTCGCCGGCAAGACGCAGTGCCGCCGAACCGCCGAAGGTGGCGAGCAAGGCATCCGGCCGCTCCAGCTCGATGATCCGGGTCAGCGTCGCCACATCGAGCGGCTCGATGTACGTCCTCGTAGCCAGCGCGGGCTCACTGAGGATGGTCGCTGGACTCGAGCTGACCACCACCACCTCGCAGCCTTCCTCGAGGAGGATCCTGCACGCCTCCGCCCCGGCGCGATCGAGCTCATCCCACGCGCCCGTATCCGTCGCGCTCGCGCCGACGATCAGGATCTTATGAAGGTCGTCTCGGCGTGGCATCAGCGCGCCTCCGCCTTGAAGCGTGCGATCTCCTCGCGGAAACGCTTGAAGAGATGCCCTGACTCGCGCGGCCCCGGCGCCGCCTCCGGACGGAACTGAACCGACAAGGCGAAGCGATCCGGAGCTGCGATCCCCTCGATCGCACCGTCCTCGACGTCGACATGCGTGATCGCTACCCCGGAGCCGCCCTCGCGCACGACGAAGCCGTGGTTCTGCGCCGTAATCGCAACGGCGCCCGTACGCGTGTCTCGAACAGGGCGGTTGGTAGCGCGATGGCCGACCGCCAGCGACTGCGTGCGGAGCCCCAGCGCAAGCGCGAGGATCTGATGCCCGAGGCCGATGCCGAACACCGGCACCTTGCCGAGGAGTCGCTGGACGGCCTTGACGCCGTAGGTGACCGCGGCAGGGTCACCGGGACCGCTGCTCAGCAGGACACCGTCCGGCTCCCTTTTGAGGACTTCGCGAGCGCTCGTGCGGGCGGGTACGATGGTCATGCGAAAGCCGTAGCGCCCCATCTGCGCCACCGTCGAGCGCCGAATACCGAAGTCGTAGGCCACGATGTGGAGGTCGGGCGCCGGCGCCCCGGCGGGCGCCGGCGCCTCGTACGCCTGATCGCAGGTGACGATGCGCGCGAGATCGAGCTTTCCCGACTTCGGCAGATCCTGGGCGGCTCGACGCAGGTGCTTCGTGTCGGCCGTCTCGGTGCTCACCACCGCACGCTGCGCCCCCCTGTCCCGGAGGTGTCGCTCGACGGCGCTCGTGTCGACCCCCGTAACCGCGATCACCCCGCACTCCGAGAGCCAGTCGAGCCAGGTGGCCCGCGACGCCCGGTTGAAGCGATAGTTCGTGAGTTCACGGGCGAGGATGGCGCGCGCGTGGACGCGACCCGACTCGTCGCGTTCCGGATCGGCTCCGTAGTTCCCGATCATCGGGAACGTGAAAGCGACGATCAGGCCGCAGGAGGAGGGGTCGGTGACGAGCTCCTGGTGGCCTGTCGCGCCGGTATGGAACACCAGCTCGCCGCCTGAGGACCCTCGCCCCGCGAGCGCCTCACCCCGAAAGACGGCACCGTCTTCAAGGACGATGACGGCCGGCTTAAGCAAGAGCCTCCCAGGCGACGCGTCCAGCGGCGACCGTCAACCGTACCCTGCCGCGCAGGACCTGCCCGAGCCATGGCGAGTTCGCCGCGCGCGACTGCAGGGCCTCGGCGGTCACCGTCCACGTCGCCCCGGGATCGACGACGCAGAGGTTGGCCTGGGCGCCCGCCCGGATGCTGGGGACAGGCAGCCCTGCAATACGCGCAGGCGCCGTGCTCATGCGGGTCACGAGAGTCCCGAGATCGAGCGCGCCGCTCTCGACGAGTTCAGCGTGCAGAACGCTGAAGGCGGTCTCGAGCCCGACGACGCCGAAGGGCGCCTCCTCGAAGGGCACTTCCTTGTCCTCGACGACGTGAGGCGCGTGATCGGTGGCGACGCAGTCGACCAGGCCGCTGGCCAGCGCCGCGACCAGCGCCTGCCGGTCGCTCTCTTCACGCAGCGGGGGATTCATCTTGTAGTTCGGGTCGAGCGTGGCCACCGCCTCGTCGGTGAGCGTGAGGTGATGCGGCGTGGCCTCGGCCGTGACCCTGACCCCCGCCTCTTTGGCACGCGCGATCGCCTCGAGCGACGCCGCCGTGCTCACGTGGCAGATGTGCAGAGAGGCGTCCTCGTACGCCGCAATATCGAGAGAGCGCGAGACGTCGAGGCTTTCGCAGAGCGACGGGATACCGGTAAGACCGATGCGCGCGGACGCAGGGCCCTCGTGCATCTGGCCGCCCTTGAAGAGCGAGTCGTCCTGGGCGTGAATCGCGACGAAGCGGCCGCTGACCTTGACGTACTGGAGCGCGCGGCGCGTAAGCGCCGCGGTCCCCAGGGGCCTGCCGTCATCGCTGAACCCTACTGCCCCGGTGGCACCGAGCTCGCCCATCTCGGTGAGCTGCTCGCCGGCGAGACCGCGCGTGACGGCGGCGAAGAATCCCAGCGGTATCACGGCGTCGCGGGCAGCTGTATCGGCGAGCCCACGCAGCACGGCCGCCGTGTCGACGACCGGATCGGTGTTCGCCATGCCGAAGGCGGCCACGTAGCCGCCGGCCGCTGCTGCTGCGGAACCGCTCGCCAGATCTTCGGCGTCCTCCCTGCCCGGCGCACGGAAGTGCGCGTGCAGATCAATGAAGCCGGGGAGAACGAGCATGCCGGCGGCGTCCACAACCTGCGCCTTGCCCGCGTCAAGCCCCGCGCCGACTTCGGCGACCTGGCCGTTCTTGACGAGCACGTCCTGTACTGCGTCGACGCCGGCGTCCGGATCGACGACCCGGCCGCCCCGGATGAGCAGATCCGCAGCGGGCAGGGACTTGCACCAGACACGTTCCATCAGAGTACCTCCCCGCTGACGGCGCCGGCGCTGTAACCGGCGATAGTCCCGTAAAGGATGGCCATCCGCACGGCGAGGCCGCTGAACACCTGGTCGGCGATCAGGTTCTCATCGTCGTCGGCGATGTCCGAAGCGATCTCGACGCCCCGATTGATAGGGCCGGGGTGCATGACTCGCTGCCCAGGCCGCAACCGGGCCTGCGAGATCCCCCACAGGCTCGCGTATTCACGCAGCGAAGGCAGATAGTTGGCGCCCGCCTTGATGCGCTCGCGCTGGATACGAAGCAGATAGATGACGTCGGCGTCCCTGAGATTGCCGAGGTCGTGCTGCACCTTGACGCCCATCGCCTCGATGCCCCGCGGCATCAGGGTGGGCGGCGCGACCAGGGTGACGTCCATGCCGAGCATCTGAAAGCCCATGATGCCACTCCGCGCGACACGACTGTGCAGGATGTCGCCAACGATGAAGACACGCAGGCCCTCAAGGTTGCGGCCGAGGTTCTGGCGCATACTGAAGAGGTCGAGCAGGCACTGGGTAGGATGCTGATGCTTGCCGTCGCCGGCGTTGATGACGCTGGCCTCGGTGTTCGCCGACAGCGTCTGGCAGGCGCCCGCCGAAGGATGACGCATCACGATGATGTCGGGAGAATACGCGCTCAGGGTGATGGCCGTGTCCTTGAGCGTCTCTCCCTTCTCGACGGCCGAGCCGCTGGCCTTGAGGGCCAGGGTGTCGGCGGACAACCGCTTGGCGGCGAGGTCGAAGCTCGACGAGGTACGCGTCGAGGCCTCCCAGAACAGATTGACGATCGTGCGCCCGCGCAGGGTCGGCACCTTCTTGATGTCTCGTTCGAGCACGGGAAGGAAGCTCTCGGCCGTGTCGAGCAGGAGATCGATGTCGGCGCGCGAGAGATCCTCGATGCTGATCAGGTCCCTTTTCGCCATCGTCACACCTCCTTCGGACGGACGAGGACGACTTCGTCGGCGCCATCGCACTCCAGCACGCGCACGCTGATGCGCTCGCACAGCGCCGTTGGCAGGTTCTTGCCGACGTAGTCTGGCCGGATCGGCAGCTCGCGGTGGCCGCGGTCGACCAGGACCGCGAGCTGGATGGACGCTGGCCGGCCGAAGTCGAAGAGCGCGTCGATGGCGGCACGGATGGTGCGGCCGGTGTACAGGACGTCGTCGACGAGAATGATCGTCGCTCCGTCGATGTCGCGCGGCAGGTCGGTGCCCTTCACGACAGGATGCAGCGTGATGGGGGCGATGTCCACGGAGCCCCGGACGCCGACATCGTCACGGTAGAAGGAGATGTCGAGATTGCCGGACGCGAAGTCGTGAGAGCCGACCTCGCACAGCACTCGGTGGAGGCGGGCGCCGAGGTAGGCGCCGCGCGTGTGGATACCGACCACGGCGAGATCGGTCTGACCGGGGTTCTTCTCGAGGATCTCGTGAGCGATGCGCATAATGGTCCGCGACATCTGCTCGGCCGTCAGGACGACAGCCTCATTGGCGGGTCTGGGCTCAGACATGAAAAACGCGCCGCCATGACTGCAGGAGCGTACGGCAGCGCTGCACCCCCTTTCCGTCTCTCCGGACGCGGTTAAAAGGTCTGGCTGTACTGTAACAAGCGCCACCCTCTCCAGCAAAGCGATAGAGGGTCCGCCGGCATCAATAGAGGGGCCGCCGACATCACTCAAACCTCGCCGGGGTCGAGCAGCCCCAGCACCTCGAGGAACGCCGCCAGATCAGCCGGCAGGGCGCTCGAGAAGGTGAGTTCGCGACCGTCGCGCGGATGATGAAATGTGAGGCGCGCTGCGTGGAGGAACTGGCGGCCGAGACCCTGCGGCCGCGGCCGCTGCCCATACTGCGTGTCCCCGGCAACAGGATGGCCGAGAGCGGCGAAGTGCACCCGGATCTGATGTGTCCGGCCAGTCTCGAGACGGACGCGAACCAGCGTGTAGCCGCCTCCCCGGGCGAGGACCCGGAAGTGCGTCACGGCCCGCCTCCCCGACACGGTGTGCAACGACATGCGCTTGCGATCGCGCACGTGACGTCCGATGGGGGCATCGATCGTGCCACGGTCCTGCAGTACGTCGCCGCACACGAGGGCGACGTACACCCGCGTGATGTCGCGGCGTTTCATCGCAGCCACCAGCGCCCCATACGCCTCATCGCCCCTGGCGACGATGAGGAGCCCCGAGGTATCCTTGTCGAGCCGGTGCACGATGCCGGGCCGCTGCCCGCAGCCGCCGCCGACCCCGCGGCTCGCAAGGCCCTGCACGAGCGTGCCGCGCTCGTTCCCGGGCGCAGGGTGCACGACGACACCGGAGGGCTTCTCGACGACGAGCAGCCATTCGTCCTCGTACACGAGGGTGTAGGGAACGTCCTCGAGCTCCGGGACACGCGGCTCTCCAGGGCACCGCTCCCAGGCGACGCGCTGCCCGGCGCGCAGGGTGGCGCGCTTGACGCCCGTCACGCCGTCAACGGTCACCCGCCCCTCCGCGATGAGACGCTGCGCCGCCGACCGGCTCAAGCCCGCCCGCGCGGCAAGGATGACGTCCAGGCGCGCGCCGGCCTCGGCGTCAACGACCGTGAAGGCGCCGTCGCGTTCAGGCGCGCGAGGCACGGAGCACCTGGACGACGAGAAGGGCCGCCCCGAGCAGGATGGCGGCGTCCGCCACGTTGAACGACGGCCACCTCCACACCACGATGAAGTCGACCACGGCGCCTCCGAAACGCAGACGGTCGACGAGGTTCCCCAGCGCGCCGCCGAGAGCGATGCCCAGCGCAAGGCGGTAGCGCGGCGGCACCACCACCAAGGCTACGGCGACGGCTGCGGCCATACAGGCGACGAGCACGACGACGACGCTGCCGGCGTCGGCGAGACGGCTGAAGGAGATGCCGGAGTTGAATGTCGGATGCAGACTGACCGGGCCGATGTCGATCGGGAGATCGGTTGCGGCCCGGCCAACCAGCCACTTGCTGACCTGATCGAGAACGAGCACCAGGCCGGCGGCCACCAGCGCCGGCGCGAGCCTTCGTCGCATGAGCGTCATGCGAACTGCCTCCGCAGGCCGCCCGCGCGCCCCCGCAGCGGCTGCACCGGCGGCAACGCTCTCCCCGCGTCGCTCAAAGCTGCAGGCGGCGACGCGCCTCGTCCAGTCCCACTCCCCGGACTCGAACCACCTTGCGCCGCGCCCCCGCGCCGCTGGCGAGGCTGACGTCTCGACGGGCGACGCCGAGCAGCTCCGCCGTGAGGCGGCGGAGCTCGGCGTTCGCCCTGCCCTCGTGAGCGGGCGCCGAAAGACGCAGCCGCAGGCGATCGTCGACGACACCGACGACCTCGCTGCGCGAGGCCCCGGGCGAGACCCAGACCGCGAGGCTCACGCCGCCGGGGATCGCCCGCAAAGGCCCTGACTCACCACTTGAAGTCGTTTTCGTCCACCTCGGCGTCGACATCGGCGAGCAGATCATCGCTCTCACCGAACAGGATGCGCTCCTTGGCCGGCGCTGGCTCGGGAGCCTCAGCGCCAGGCGCTTCCGGAGCGACCGCCCCGAACCCGACGCCCCCGCCTGGCGCAGCGGACGCCAACGGCTGCGACTGCCTTTCCGGAGTCACTGCGGCCGCCGGCGAATCCGGCGAAGTCACTTCGGGGTCGTCGTAGCGCGGCGCCTGCACGACGGTTTCCTCGCGGGCGATGGCTGCCTTGATGGCCTCGGCTCGCCGCGCGAAGTCGACCGTCGACTCCGCGTCCGCCTGCGCCGCCGTGAGCGCCGAAGGCTCGGTAATGTTGTCGAGGTAGCCCTCCAGCATCTGCCGGAACCTGAAGCGGAAGTCCTGCTCGGCGCTGCGCAGCTTTGCGATGGACTGCTCGATGGCCTGCTTCTCGGCGTACGACTCGTTGTTGATCTGCCGGGCCTTGAGCTCGGCCTCGTGCAGGATGAGCTGAGCCTCTTTGGTGGCGTTCTGTTTGAGCTCCTCCGCGCTCTGCTGCGCGGAGATCAGCGTATTCTGCAGGGTCTCCTCGAGACGCTTGTAACCCTTGACCTGGTTCTCGAGCATTTCGACCCGCTCGCTGAGGTCGATGTTATCCTTGAACACGCGCTCGTACTCGTCGGCGACCTGGTCCAGGAACTCGTCAACCTCCACGTCGGCGTAGCCGCGCATCGCGCGCCTGAACTCCTTGTGGCGGATATCGAGCGGTGTGAGCTTCATGCGGTCCTCTCCTCGCTCCTGCAGCCGACGCCGCAGGCGATTCTGGTCACGTTTCCCATTCTAGCGGATGCCTACGTGAGCTCCTTGGCGCGGCGCGCACCCGCATCCACCGCTTCGCACATGACGCGCTCGACCCCCGCCTGCTGCAACGCCTCGACCGCGGCGGCCGTGACGCCACCGGGCGTCGCCACCACGTTGCGCACGGCCGCGGGATCGCCGCTCTGCGCGAGCACGGCGGCAGCACCGTGCACGCCCTCGACGGCCAGCAGACGCGCGGTTTCGGGCTCGACGCCCTTGGCCTCGACGGCCGCCGCGAGCAACTCGACGATCGTGGCGAGCATGCCCGGCATGCAGCCGGAGACCGCGGTGGCGACGTCGAAGTGCTGCTCGTCCACGACGAGCACGGTGCTGCTCATCGCGAAGAGGCGCCTGACGTCCGCCTGCCCCTCCGCCGACAGAGTGCCCGGGACGAAGACGGCGACGCCGACGCCCATGGCGGCCGCAACAGTAGGCATGATGCGAGCGACGTGCGCGCCCTCGGAAAGGTTGGCACGCAGCCGCTCAACCGGCACACCGGCGGCCACCGAGACGAGGCTGCGGTCCTGCAGATGAGGCGCAGCCTCCTGCAGAACGCCGGCGACATGCTGGGGCCGCACGGCCACGATGACCATATCCGAGCCGGCGACGAGTTCCGGAATCGTTGCGGCGGCGCTGCCTCCTACGGCCGCCGCCAGTTCCTCCGCCCTGCCGGCGACGATGTCGCAAAAACTAAGGTGCGGTGCGGCGCTGAGCTCAGGCCGCGACCATCCCTCGGCGAGAGCGTGCGTGATGTGCCCTGCCCCGATGATGCCGACGTTCATGTTGCACTCCGTAAGATCGCTGTTACAAGGCTCGGGGCGTAACCCAGCCTGCCGACACACCGCAGATCAGAACTGGTTGAAGAAGCCCTTCTCCATGAGCCGCGCCCGCTCCTCTGCGGAGACTTCGACGTTGTACGGCGTCAGGAGGAAGATCTTGTCGCCGACGCGCTGCATGCCGCCGTCGAGCGCGTAAGAGAGCCCGCTGCTGAAATCGATGAGCCGCTTGGCCAGCTCGGTGTCGGCGCTCTGGAGGTTCATGATGACCGGGACGTCCGTCTTGAACTTGTCGGCGACCTGCTGGGCGTCGTTAAAGCTCTTGGGGATGATGAGATGCATCTGCACGCGTGGTGGGCGAACCGGCTCGATCGCGCGCACGACCGGCTGCGCGCCGCCACGATGCCGAGGCTCGTCGGCGAAGATGTCGTCGTACTCATTGCGGCCGCGGCCACTGTTGATCTTGCGCACGCTGGCCCGCTCGGAGTAGCTCCGCTCGAGCTCCTCCTGAGCAGCGAGCGTCTCGTCTTCGTAGTAGTCGTCTTCGTCGTCGGCGATGCCGAAGTACACCGCCACTTTGTGCCACGCATCGCCCAGGCCCATGGGTTCCTCCCGCGAATGCTCTGTTAAAAAAGCACGCCGCCGATACGCACGATGGTTGCGCCCTCCTGGACGGCGACCTCGTAATCGGCGCTCGTACCCATTGATAGCTCCGCGAAAGTATACTTGCCGGCCCACGCCTCCGAAAGCCGCGCGCCGAGTTCCCTCGTCTGAGCGAAGTAGCTGCGCGCGGACTCGGGCTCGTCGCCCAGGGGCGGCATGCACATCAGACCGACGAACCTCACCTTATCGTAGGAGGAGGCCTCTTCGAGAAAGGCGTCGACCGCCGAAGGCAGTATGCCGCTCTTGCTCGCTTCACCGGCCACGTTGAGTTGGAGCAGTACATCTGTGACCGTCTCGGCACGCGCCTCGATCTCGCGCACCACACTCATGGTGGAGACCGAGTGCACGAGCGTCACGATGGGCAGCACGAGACGCGTCTTCCGGCTCTGGAGGTGCCCGATGAAATGGTACTCGAAGGCCGTGCCGTAGAGCTCGTGCTTGGCCACCAGGTCTTGGGCGCGGTTCTCTCCGATCAGGCGAATGCCCGCCTCGTGGAGTACGCCGAGGTGCTCCGCCGCGACGTACTTCGTGGCGACGAGCGTCCTGACATCTCCCGGCGCGCGCCCGGCCGACCTGGCCGCCGCCGCTACACGGGCTTCGACGGCCGCGAAGCGCTCGCGAAGCTCGCCGCCCTCCGGAACGTACTGCCGGACCACTACCCCTCCTCCTCAGGACTGCGGCCGCGGGCCGCCCTGCCTCAGCCGCCAAGCTATCGCCAGATGGCGGCCTGTCAACCCTGCCTCGCGGCGATGCGAGAAGAAGCGGCCGTCGTCGACGGTGCAGATGCCGGCGACGGTCACGGCGGCAGGGGGCACACCCGCCGCTTCGAGATCGGCCCGGGCGCAGTGCCAGAGGTCGACGTGGCCCGGCCTCCCGCAACCCGGGAAGCGCTCCTCGAAGCGCCGCCGCAGCGAATCGTCGACCGCGAAGCAGCAGGCGCCGATGCTGGGGCCGACGACCGCGGCGCACAGCCTCCCATGGCGGGCGAGCTCACCGGCCACTTGGCCGACGATGCCGGCCAGCATGCCGCGCCAGCCTGCATGGATCATGGCGAAGAGCGGCCCCCCATCGCCGAGGGCGACGACGATCACCGGCACGCAGTCGGCGTGGCTGATCGCCAGACCCAGCGCCGGCGCCGCCGTCAGCAGAGCGTCGCGCCCCTCAAGGCAGGCATCCTGGGCGAGCGCGCCGCGCCCCGCCTCCGGCTCGCCCACCCAGGTCCAGCTCGTGCCGTGCACCTGGTCGGGAACGATGAGGCGCTCCGGATCCAGGCCGAGCGCGGCGCACAGCAGGCGGCGGTTCTCCAGGACCTTCCGGGGTTCATCGCCGACGTTGAGGCCGAGATTCAGGGTGGCATACGGCGACTCCGAGACGCCGCCCGCCCGCAGGGGAAAGGCGGCGACCACCCCGGCGTGCCGCCACTCGAGCCAGCGCAGCCCGCCATGCGCCCGCGACACGAGATCACCACCCTGGTGGGTGTCGCCCGTCTCCCGCCCGACCACGGGATCAGCCTCCCGGCAGGAGCCGGAACGACCATTCCACCACCGCCCCGATGGTGGCGTGGAAGGCGCCGGGCATCGCGATCAGGATGAGGATGAGCCCAGTGAACACGAAGTTGCCGTACCGGTCCAGGCTCAGCCACCACTCGTACACGCCGCGCGGCAGCAGCCCGCCCACCACGCGCGATCCGTCGAGCGGCGGAACCGGCACGAGATTCAGGGTGGCGAGCACCACGTTCAACACGAACGTGAGCACGAACATCTCCGCAAGGAAGAGGCTCCACCCGCAGGTGAGCCAGACCAGCGCCGCCGACAGCAGCGCCAGCAGGATGTTGCTGGCAGGGCCCGCGGCCCCCACCAGCATCATCCCGCGCTGAGGGTCGCGGAACAGCCAGGGACTGATGGGCACAGGCTTCGCCCAGCCGAAGAGAAACCCCCCGCCCGATCCGACGAACGTGACCACGAGCGCCACGGTGCCCCAGAGATCCAGATGACTCAACGGATTGAGGGTGAGCCTCCCCGCCTGCCGCGCCGTCGGGTCGCCGAGCCGGTCCGCGACCCAGCCGTGAGCGAGCTCGTGCAGCACGAGGCTGATCAGGAGGACCGGCAGGACGGTCCCGAAGCGGATCAGGAGGGACTCGATGCTCACGTGCGCATCCGCTCGGCGGCGGCGAGCTCGTCCTCACGGGTGCGCACAACGCCGTTCAGCTTGAGACGGAGGATGCTGCGCAGCACGTCACCCAGCCATGGCGACGAGGTGAAGCCCATAGCCAGAAGATCCTTCCCGCCGATGGAGAGGCGAACGTGCCGCGTGACGTCGAGGTAATTGCGGAGGCGCTCGGCGGCGATGCCGATGCGGTCGAGGACGATCGCCACCAGCACCGCCTCCAGGGGCTCCTGCCAGGCGAGCTCAAAGAGCTCCGCCTCGCTCGGGCCGCGCTCAGCCCGCCGCATGAGGCTGCGGCCGAGTACGAGCGCCCGCTCGAGGACGTCGGCGTCGCGCCGACGGATCCGCATGCGCTCGCACCAGGCTGTGATCTCCTCCGGGACCAGGTCGCGCAGCATCCACACCAGCCGGAGACGCCACAGCGGCACCTGGCGCGTGAGCTGATGAGTGACCCTGGCCAGATCTCCGGCCCGCACGAGCTCCCGGGTGCGCGGTCCAGTGCGAAGGCGACCGTGAATCGACGGAGCCAGCCCGAGCTCCTCGATACGCCGGAGCGCGAACTCGACCTCCTCCTCGTCGAGGAGCGCAGTAAGCTCATCGCGAAGGCGCACCGACGAGAGGTCGCCCACGAGATCCATGGCGCAGCAGGCCCTCGCAAGGTTCAGGGTGCGCTCGTCCATGCGCAGACCGTAGCGGCTTTCGTACCGCACCGCACGCAGCACACGTGTGGGATCGTCGATGAAGCTGAGGTTGTGCAGCACGGCGATGCGCCGCCCGGCAAGATCCTCCATGCCGCCGAACGGGTCGAGGAGGTCACCGTACGTCTCGGGCTTGAGCGAGACGGCCATCGCGTTGATGGTGAAATCTCGCCGCGCCAGGTCGCTGCGAATCCCGGCACGCCAGACCTTGGGCAGCGCCGCAGGGTAGTCGTACGACTCCGAACGCGTGGAGGCAACGTCGACGCGCTGTCGGCGTCCGTCGACGTCGCGCGCCACGACCACGGCCGTGCCGAACTTCTGATGCGCCCGCACGTACCCCTTGAGGCGCCTGGCCAGCTCCTCCGCGAACGCGATCCCGTCGCCCTCGACAGCGAGGTCGACGTCGATGTGCGGCTTCCCAAGCACGAGATCGCGCACGGCCCCGCCCACGAGGTAGACGCCGCGCTCGCCGGCGGCGACCGCCTGGATCTGCTCGAGCAGGCCGTCGATGCCGAGATCTCCGAGCGACCCGGCGAGGTTGGCGACGGCCGACGGCGGCGGTTCGGACGCCGCGACGTCGCCGATGACGGAGCGCCGCGTGATCGCTCCGAAGACGTCGCTGCGCCTCACTGGGCCGGCGTGCTCCGGGCTCACGACCGGAACCCACCCGATCGCCTCCTGGGCGAGGACGCTCTCAGCCCGGCTGAGGGGTATGTCGAGAGCGAGCGTCGTAACCTGCGACGACATGACCGCCTTGACAGGGGCGTGACCGAGGCCGTGAGCGGCGGCGCGCTCGAGATCGGCGAGGGCCACCGTCCCGACCAGCTCCTCGCCGTCGGCGACCACCACCCCGCCAAGTGAGTCCTGATAGCAGCGGACCGCCGTCGCGTCCACCAGGGAGGCGAGATCGACGATCGCGTAATCGTCGACGAGGACCTCTCCGACGGTGCGCACCGGCGCCAGCGCCGCGGGCACGGCGGCGGCGAGAGCCGCAGCAACACTCTCCAGGCCGCGGTCCTTGACGACCGCGGAGGCCGCCGCAGGATGGCCGCCGCCCCCGACCGCGGCGAGCACCTGAGCCACGTCGAGCCGGCCGCCGCGGCTCCGCGCCGTGACGAAGATCCGGCTCTCCATCGCAACGAGGAGGAAGAAGGCATCGCAGCCGGTGAGGTCCATGACCCTGTGCGCTACGATGCTGACGCCCTGCACATAGAGATCCTCATGAAGCGACGCGATGAGCACCGAGGCGTCGGGAATCGGCAGCTCACGGGCCGACTCCAGGGCGGCCGCAAGCGTGCGACGCTGCTCCGGAGTAAGGACTCCGGCCAGCCACCTCTCGAGCACCGCGGTGTCGGCGCCGAGCCTCATGCAGAACGCCAGCGCCTCGGCGTCCTCCGGCGTGGTCGTGGTGAACATCAGAGAGCCTGTGTCCTCGTGGATGCCGAGCGCGAAGACCGTGGCCTCGAAGGGAGTAACGGGGATCTCCCGCCGCGCAATGATGCGCAGCATCAGCGTGACCAGCGATCCGTCACGCGAGTTAACCAGGTTGTCGGGCGAGATGTACGACGGCAGGTCGCCGCGATGCGTGTGGTGGTCGAAGGCGACAACCTGCACCCCATCGCGCATGCAGAGATCGCCGAGCTCGCCCAGACGATTGGCGTGGATGGTGTCGACCATGACGAGGCGCCTCACAGCCTCGTGGTCGACGTCGGCCGGGTCGACGACGGGGATCAGGTCGGCGTACAGCGCCTGGAACTCACGCACGTTGCGGTTGACGGCCCCGCCCAGACAGATGCCCGCCTCCGGGTACAGCTTCTGGGCGGCGACCATCGCCGCGAAGGCGTCGAAGTCGGTGTTGGTGTGCGCGACGATGAGCTCAGCGAGATGCATGGCAGAAGTATACGGGAGCGCCGACGCCGCCCCGTCAGGCCTTCAGCAGCCAGGCGAGATCGGCCCCGAAGGCCGCGGCGACGGCGTCCCGCAGCGGCCGGTGACGAGGATCGTCGAGGCCCGGGTCGTCGCTCAGGATGTCCTCGGCCATCTCACGGGCGCGGCGCAGCACGGCGCGATCGCGCGCGAGGCGGGCCAGCTTGAGATCGGAAGCGCCCGCCTGACGAGCTCCCATCAGCTTGCCCTCGCCGCGGATCTCGAGATCCCGATCGGCGAGCTCGAAGCCGTCGGTGGTCTCCAGCAGCGCCTCGAGACGCGCCTGCGACGCCCCGGTCTCAGCCCGCGCAAACAGCAGGCAGAACGAGCGCTCAGCGCCCCTCCCCACCCGTCCGCGGAGCTGGTGGAGCTGCGCCAGCCCGAAGCGCTCCGCGCCCTCCACGATCATGACGGTCGCGTTGGGCACGTCGATACCGACCTCGATCAGGCTGGTCGCCACCAGCACCTGGATCTCGCCCTCAGTGAAAGCCTGCATCACGGCGCCCCGCTCGGAGGCCTTCAGCTGGCCGTGCACGACGGCGACACGCAGCCCGTGAAACGGCCCCGCGCGGAGGCGTTCGGCCTCAGCCACGGCGGTGGCCGCATCGATGGCCGCCGACTCTTCGATGGCCGGGCAGACGACGTAGGCCTGGCGCCCTTTCGCAAGCTGCCCACGGACGAAGGCGTAGCCCTCCTCGCGACGGGCGTCGTCGACGAGGCGAGTGGTCACCGGCTGTCGGCCCTCCGGCACGCCCGCGATCACGGTGACGTCGAGATCCCCGTAGGCGGTGAGCGCCAGGGTTCGCGGGATCGGAGTGGCCGTCATGTGAAGGACATGGGGCGCGCGCCCGCTGCGCTCGGCGCGCCGTACCAGCGCATCACGCTGCTCGACGCCGAAGCGATGCTGCTCGTCGACCACCAGCAGCCCGAGGTCGGCGTACGCGACGTCCTCCTGGAGGACGGCGTGAGTCCCGATCACCAGGCGACTCCCGCCGCCGGCAATGCCCGCCAGCGCGGCGCGGCGTTCGTCCGCGGAGATCGATGCAGTCAGCCGCGTAATGCCGACGAGGCCGGACAGGAGCCGCTCCGCGGTCTCCGCGTGCTGCGCCGCAAGCGTCTCTGTGGGAGCCAGGAGCACGCCCTGCAGACCAGCCTCTGCGGCCCGCACAAGACAGTGAAGGGCGACCACCGTCTTGCCGGATCCGACGTCGCCCTGCAGCAGGCGCCTCATCGGGGTCGTCCCACGGAGATCGGCCTCGATCTCTTCAAGCGCCGTACGCTGGTATGAAGTGAAGGCGAACGGAAGTGCTTCGAGGTACGCCCGGGTGAGCTCCGCCGGAGGCGGGAACGGAACCGCCTGCACCCGCGACTGCTGCTCACGCTTGTAGGCAAGCAGGCCGAGCTGCATGAGGAGCAGCTCCTCGAGGACGAGCCGCTGGCGTGAGAGACCGGCCTCTTCGGGATCCCGCGGCTGGTGAGCGGCGAGCAGCGCGTCGGCGCGGGAGGGCAGCCCTTCACACACCCGCAGCTCTGCCGGCAGAGGGTCGGGCAGGAGCCGCATGAGCGGGCGGACGCCGATCAGCAAGTCGCGAAGCTGCCGTGCGGAAACCCGCTCGCCGGCCGGATACACGGGCACGATGCCGTCGGTGTGCAGGCCCTCCTCCTCGTCGTCGTCGAGCAGCTCGTGGCTCTTGACTACGAATGATGCGCGCCTGCCCAGGAACCGGAAGACGCCTCGAACGCTGAGGCGCGCGCCTTCGCGCACGACCTTCAGCAGATAGCGCTGATTGAACCAGACGGCGTCGAGCGCGCCGGTCTCGTCCTTGAGCAGAACCCGCACGACGTCCACGCGGCGCCTCGCCGTCCGCTCGGCGCTCACCCGCAGCACGACCCCGCGCACGGTCGCCTCCTCGCCGACCTGCAGATCGCGGATGTGCTTGCGGTCGCGGTAGTCGTGGTACCTGCGCGGCAGATGCCCGATCAGATCGCCCAGCGTCTCCAGGCCGAGAGCCGCAAGACGACGGGCGACGGGCACAGAGACCTGATCCAGGTCGCTGAGAGGTTTCTTGAGAACGGCGTCGGAGAGGAAGAGCCGCGGGGTCGGCGGAGGCTCGTCGCAGAGGCCTCCGCCGAAGCGCTGCGGGAGCCGGAGCCGAGTCACTCCACGATGAGCGCGAAGGCCGCCGGACCCGGGCCGATGTGGGTGCCGACGACGGCCCCGACGTGACCGTGCAGAACGTAGCGGGCGTTCGGCCGCACGCGCTCCATCACCTCGCGGATGAGCTCCGGTTCCTCGTCGTTGATCCCGTCGATGAGAGCGTAGTACAGCTCGTCGTCCGGGCTGGTCGTCTCCTCGATGTAGCGCTCCATGGCCGCCATTGCCTTCTTGAGGCCGCGAACCTTTGCATAACCCTTCATCACACCATCTTCTACGTGAATCAGGGGCTTCACGTCGAAGACGCCGCCGACGAAGGACGCCGCTCGCCCGATGCGCCCTCCACGCCGCAGGTACTCGAGCGTCGCGGCGTGGATCAGGAGCCGGGAGCCCGCGGCGAAGTGCGTAAGGTAGTCGCGCGCCTCGGTCAGGGTGCAACCGCTCTCGAGACGGGCGCGCAAGCGCTCGGCGCCGAGAGCCAGGGTTGCTGTGACCGTGCGCATGTCGAAGACGTCGACGCCGTCGACGCGGGAAGCGGCCTCCCGAGCAGACCGAACCGTGCCGCTCATCTCCCCGGAGAGATGCAGGGAGAACACGTGGTCGTAGCGCTCGCGAAGCTCCTGGTAGGTGGCCACGAACTCGGCGGTGGTGGGCTGCGATGTGGTGGGCAGCACCGACGACGCCTCCAGCTTGGCGAAGAACTCGCGATACGTCATGTCGACGCCGTCGCGGAAGGTCTCGTCGCCGAAGTGGACCTTGAGCGGTACGAGGCGCATCCCGGGACGCTCGAAGAAACCGGTGGGCGGGTCGCAGGTGGAGTCGAGCACGATCGCCGTGTTGTCGAGAGTCAGCAGGCCCGTCATTCGGCGCTCGCCAGGACGGGATAGAGGGGCTGGCCGCCTTCGTGGAACGAGACCTCGATATCGGGCACAATGCGCCCGACGAGCTCCTCGAGTTCCTCGCGCGTCGCGCCTGACCCATTGAGCGCAGTGAGAACAGTAACCAGCTCGGCGTCACCGCGCGCGAACTCCTCGAGCACGCCGGCGAAAGCCGCGGGCACGTCGTCGGCGACCGCCACGAGACGGCCGTCGACGATTCCCATGGCCTGCCCGGTCTGCACCACGACGCCATCCACCTCCGAGTCGCGCACCGCGCGCGTGACCTCGGCCGAGCGCACACAGGCGATGGTCTCCCGCATGCGTTCGGCGTTGGCGGCAGCGTCCGCCTCTGGATCGAAGGCGACCATGGCGGCCAGCCCCGCGGCGATCGACGAACTCGGCACGACCTCGATGCGACACTCGCTCATGCCGGCCGCCTGCTCGGCGGTCAGAATGACGTTGCCGTTGTTCGGCAGCACGATAACCTCGCTGGATCCCAGGCTCTCGGCGGCCTCGAGCACCTGCTTGGCGCTCGGGTTCATCGACTGCCCCCCCTCGACGATCGCCGTGCAGCCGAGATCGCGGAAGAGCTCCTTGTTGCCCTCTCCCGCGACGACGGCCACAACGGCAGTAGCCGCCGTCGTCGTCGCCCGCAGGCGCTCGTCGCGGTCCCGCGTCTGCTCGTGCATGTTGCTGATCTCGAATTCGCCCAGACTGCCGTACCTCAGCGCCTCACTGATCACCACTCCCGGATCGTCCGCATGGACGTGCACCTTGACGACGTCCGCGCTCCCGACAACCAGTACGCTGTCGCCGATGGGCAGCAGGAAGCTCTCCAGGGCATCACGATCGATATCCTCGCCCTGGATGACGAAGCTCGTGCAGTACTTGTGCACCGAGAGCCCCGACTCGTGGGCTGCGGGACGCGGCCGCAAGCGTGCCCCCCGGGGGCGCAGTACGACCTCGGCGGGCGTGTGTATGCCGCGGTGCAGCAGCTCGCCGATGCCCCGCTCAAGCCCCTGGAAGAGCACGAGCAGGCCGTACCCGCCGGCGTCGACGACTCCGGCCTGCTCCAGCACCGGAAGCTGCCACGTGGTGTTCTCGACGGCAAGCCTGCCGGCCTCCGCCACGGCGACGAGCAGGTTCTCGAGACTGAGGCTGTCGGGCAGGCTGCGCGCGGCCGTCGCCATCTCGCGCACGACCGTCAGCATAGTGCCCTCCACAGGCTCCCGCACCGCCCGGTAGGCGCAGGCGGAGCCTTCGATCAGCGCCTCCTTGAAACGGGGTGTGGAGAGCTCCTCGGAGGCGCCCCAGACCTCGCACGCGCCTCGCACGATCTGCGAGAGGATGACCCCTGAGTTGCCGCGCGCGCCCATGAGCGACCCATGGGCGACCGCCGCCGCAACCGTAGGGATGCCCTCAGCGTCGCTGGCTTCGAGCTCCTCCAGAACCGCCCTCACGGTGAGAGCCAGATTCGTGCCGGTGTCCCCGTCCGGCACAGGGTAGACGTTGAGATCGTTGATGACGCCGCGCTCCGACTCTAGCGCGCTGAGCGCGGCTCCGATGACCGCAAGCGAGGCGAGCCTGACGTTCAATCCCGAACATCCTCGACGGTGACACTGATCTCGCCGACCGGCAGGCCGCCGACCCGCTCGACCTCATAGCGCACCTGCTCCTGAAGGTTCGCCGTCACCTGGGCGAGGTTGAGCCCGCGCTCCATGACGACGTGAAGCCTGATACTGACGGCGGCGCCTTCGGCTCGCACCTCGACGCCCTCGTCGAGCGAACCCCTGAACAGATGCGTAAGACGCCGCGCGACGGATTCCTGCATGGCCACGACGCCGTACGTGGTGCGCGCAGCCCAGCCGGCGAGCTTGGCGACGACCTGACTGGAGACGGTGAGGCCGCCCTCGGAGGCGGGCGGGTCGTACGGAAGATGAAGGTCGGAGGACGACACGCGGCAGCGCTCGCTCAGGCCTCTGGCGCGCCGAGGCCGTTGAGCTCCTCGACGACGACCGCTGGGTCGACCTGATGAAGGATCGCGCCCGCCTCGATCGTCTCGGATTGGGCGCCGATGCAGAGACAGCACGCCATCCCATGGCTCTCGAAGACGGTGCGTGCCCTCGGATCACTCTCCAGAGCCTCGAAGATCGACATATCTTTGTGAAAACGATCCATGACGCCTCGAAGCGACAAGGGCGTGGCCAAACGCGCAAGCCCCATTTGCGTTGCCCGACCGCGTGCAGCATACTAGCGCGACCGATCACCAATCAAGCTGAGGAACGGCCATGTCCAAAGTCTGCCTCACCTGCGGGAAGGCGCCCGTCGTCGGGAATAACCGCAGCCACTCGAACCGCGCGACCAAGCGCACCTTCAGCCCGAACCTCCAGCGCGTGCGCGTACTCGTCGACGGTAGTCCGCGAAACGCGTACGTGTGCACCCGCTGCCTCAAGTCGGGTCGCGTCACCAAGGCTATCTGAGGAATCCCTCTTGCGATAGCGACCGCATCTGCGCAGCGCCTTGACGCTCATGCAAGGGTGATTGCAGCAGGCAACGAGTAAGACCAGGCCGGCGAAAGCCGGCCGTTTTCATGCCCGGGCCCGGCGCGCTTCCCGCGCCCGCGCCGTCAGACGCCGGTCGACGTCTGACCCGATCCGTCGGCCGCGAGTCCCCGGGCAACCTCTTCTCGCCTTGCGGGCGACCCGCTCACCACGCCGGACGCGACCGTCGGCAGAAGCAGGGCGGCGACGGCTCCTGCCAGGGCGACCACCGCCGCCGCCAGGTATGCCGACGAGAACGATGAGAGGGCGTCCGCGAGCATCCCGCCGACGAGTGGCCCTACCACTTGGCCCACCCCGAGGAACACGGTGAGAAAGCCGACGGCGGTGGCGGCCAGCGCGCGCCCGAAGGCGTCGCCGCAGGCAGCCACGACGACCCCCGGCGCGGCCCAGGCGGCGAGGCCGAACAGAACGGTCGAGAACGCGATCCCCACCGGCGTCGTCCACACCGCGAACGAAGCGAAGGTGACCGCAAGGAGCACGCAGATGACGACCAGCGCCCGCTTGCGGCCGATCAGGTCCGACACGTAGCCCCACATGGCGCCGCACAACAGGCTCGCCCAGCCGAGGATCATGAAGTAGGTGCCGGCCGAGGCGCCGCTCATGCCCAGATCGCCGGTGAGCCGTCTCACGAAGAAGGTGAGGTAGATCATGTAGGAGAAACCGTAGGCGAAGTAGACCGCGCCCAGCCGCCAGGCATACGGCGAGCGGTACACCGAGCCCACATCCAGCCGTCGCCGGGACGATCCCTCAGCCGACGCCTCCCCCTCGTCGCGCGGCCTCCCGCGGAGCACCACGAAAGACGCGACCGCCACCGCCAGGGCGGTCACGCCGAAAATGATCCAGCAGATGCGCCAGCCCGCTTCGCCGGTGGCGGCGATGACGGCCGGCACGAAGGGGCCGGTCAGCACCAGGGCAACAGCGGAGCCGGAGACGGCGATCCCGGACGCAAGCCCGCGGCGGTGCTCGGCGACCCAGCCTCCGACCGCGGACGTCATGGGAATGCTGACCGCGCCGGCGCCCAGCCCCGCGGCGGCGCGCGCCAGGGACGCCGACACCACGCCCTGCGCGAACCCCGTGGCGATCATGGCCGTGGCGGTCACCATGAGGCCCACAGTGACGACGCGACGCAACCCGAAACGCTGGATCAGGCTGCCGACGACCGCAGCCATGGCCAGGTAGCCGGCGAGGTTCCAGCTGGCCAGCGCGCCGGCCTGGGTGTTGGAAAGGCCCAGGCCGTCCTGCATGGCGGGCAGCAGCGCCGTATACCCGAAGCGCCCGAGGCCCAGGGCTGCGAAGACCCCAAGGACGGCCATCAGCAGCAGAAGCCAGGTGCGCGTGCGGCCGCGCCTGCCCCCCTCGGGAGGTGCGCTTCGAGCGTCGGTCATCAGGGCAGCGCGCGGCCCAGATTCGCCATCTCGAGCGCGGTCGCGGCCGCACTCCAGCCCTTGTTGCCTGCCTTGGTGCCAGCGCGCTCCACGGCCTGCTCGATCGTGTCGGTCGTGAGCACGCCGAAGACGACGGGCACGCCCGTGTCCAGGCTGACCCTGGCGACGCCCTTGGCCACTTCAGCGGCCACGTAGTCGAAATGCGGCGTTCCGCCGCGGATGACGGCGCCGAGGCAGATGACGCCGTCGTAGCGGCCGTCCCCGGCGAGCCGCTTGGCGACGAGCGGCATCTCGAAGGCGCCCGGTACCCAGGCGACGTCGACGTCGTCCTCGGCGACCTCGTGCCGCCGCAGGCAGTCGAGCGCGCCCTCGTAGAGACGCGTGGAGATCAGCTCGTTGAAGCGCCCGACGACGAGGGCGAACTTCATGCCCCGCCCGGTCAGCTTGCCTTCGAAGATCGTCATCGTGCGGCTCCTTTGCCGTCGTCTGTGTTCCGTTCTGCCGCGGAGGCGTCAGCCTTCGAGACCCTCTTCTCCTTGCCCGAAAAGATCGCCATGCTCAAGCATATGGCCCATTTTGTCCCTCTTTGTGCGCAGGTAGGTGACGTTGGCGTCCTGCGGCGGGATCTCGATCGGCTCCCGCCCGGTCACTCGCAGCCCATACCCTTCGAGCGCCACGATCTTCACCGGATTATTGGTCATGATACGGATGGTCGTGAGCCCGAGATCCGCGAGGATCTGCGCGCCCGTGCCGTACTCCCGAAGGTCCGGCGCAAAGCCGAGCTCGACGTTCGCCTCCACGGTGTCGAGCCCCTGCTCCTGCAGAGCGTACGCCTTGAGCTTGTTGATGAGCCCGATCCCGCGTCCTTCCTGCCGCATGTAGAGCACGACGCCCAGGCCCTCGCTCTCGATGCGGCGCAGCGCCTCGGCGAGCTGCTCGCCGCAATCGCAGCGCCTCGAGCCGAAGGTATCGCCGGTGAGGCACTCGGAGTGGACACGTACCAGCACGTCCTCACGCCCCGCGACGTCTCCCTTGACGATGGCCACATGCTGAGCGCCGTCGAGCACAGACTCATAGCCGACGGCGATGAAGTCACCGTACTTGGTGGGCATCGAGACGGTCGCGGCCCGGCGAATCAGCTTCTCGGTGCGACGCCGGTACCTGATGATGTCCGCCACGGTGATGATCTTGAGGCCGTGCCTCTGGGCGTACGGGATGAGATCGGGCACCCGCGCCATGGTCCCATCATCGTTCATGACCTCGCAGATGACGGCGGAAGGGTTCAAGCCCGCGAGACGTGCGAGGTCGACGCCGGCCTCGGTCTGACCGGCGCGCTCGAGCACTCCTCCGGGCCGCGCCACCAGCGGGAACACGTGGCCTGGCTGCACCAGATCGTCGGGCCGCGACTCGGGATCGATGGCCACCTGGATGGTGCGCGCCCGATCGGCCGCCGAGATGCCGGTCGTCACACCCGAGCGAGCCTCGACCGAGACCGTGAAGGCCGTGCGTTGACGAGCCTGGTTGTGGGCGGTCATCGGCGGCAGGTTGAGATCCGCGCAACGCTGCTGCGTAAGGCTGAGGCAGATGAGCCCGCGCCCCTCCTTGGCCATGAAGTTGATCTTCTCGGCGGTGGCGAACTGCGCCGCGAGCGTCAGGTCTCCCTCGTTCTCGCGGCCTTCGTCGTCACACACGATAACCATCCTGCCCTCGCGGAGATCGGCGAGAGCCTCTTCGACGCCGGCGAACGGCGACAGATGGCCGCCGCCGGTCGCCCGTGTCTCGTTAGTGTTCATCAGAACCCCGATTCGCCCAGCTTGTCCCAGGTGAGTCCGGCAGCGGCCTTGCGCCCACCGACGAACGCGTGCACGTACTTGGCAATAACATCGGCCTCCAGGTTGACCTTCGACCCGGGCACCAGCCGCCCAAGCTTCGTGACGGCGGCTGTGTGTGGGATCAGCGAGACGCGCAGTCGCTCACCCTGAACCCCCACGACCGTCAGGCTGACGCCGTCCACGGCGACCGACCCCTGCGCAACGGTCACCGCCACGACGGCCTGAGGCGCCTCGATCTCGATCACGACGGCGATGCTCTCCGGCACCACTCGCAGCACCCGGCCGACGCCGTCGACGTGCCCGGTTACCAGGTGACCGCCGAGGCGCGACTGCAGCGTGAGCGCGCGCTCCAGATGCAGCAGGTCGCCGGCGCGCCGCCCGGCCAGCGTGGTGCGCCGCACCGTCTCCGGCATGGCGTCGGCCGTGAACCCCCCAGACCGCAGCGAAGTCACGGTGAGGCAGACGCCGTCGGTGAGCACGCTGTCGCCCACCGACGTTCCCCCGGTCACCAGCGGTGCGTCGACGTCGAGAGCCACGCTCGCGGCGCCCGTGCGCATCCGCCGCAGCACACCGATCTCCTCAACGATGCCGGTGAACACCTACAACACCTCCCGTGAGAGCGTCCCAGACAGAAACAGGTCGTTGCAGACCGTGCGCCATTCGACATCGCTCAGGCGCCACGCGCGCGCCACCTCCGTCACGGCCGGAGTCGCAAACAGATCGGGTGCGCCGCGCCCCACGATGAGCGGCGCCACGAAGAGCAGCAGCCGGTCGATGAGGCCCTCTGCCAGCAGAGCCCCAGCCAGACCCGGGCCGCCTTCGCACAGGATGTCGAGCAGGCCCCTCGCGGCCAGCGCAGCCAGGCCGTCGCGCAGCCCACCCTCCCCCACCTCGATCAACTCGACGCCGCGGGCCTCGAGCAGACGACGGGCGCCGGCGTCGGCTCGCCTCGCGACGACGATGGTGGGAGTCGTGTGCACAGTGGTGAGGAGCTTGGCCTGCGGAGGCAGATCGACGTCCCCGGTCACGACGACGCGGACGGGGTCGCGCCCATCCGCCAGCCGCACAGTGAGCTCGGGGTCGTCACGGCGCACCGTCCCTGCCCCGACCATGACGGCATCCGCCGCCGCGCGCAACTCGTGCACGACGCGCCGGCTCTGCAGGCACGAGATCCACCTCGCGTCGCCACCGGCGGCCGCAACCTTGCCGTCGAGCGTCACGGCCGCCTTGTACGTGACGAAAGGCAGTCCGGCGGACTGGAACTTCAGGAACGGTGCGTTCTGCCGCCGGGCGCGCCCCCCCCAGCGCCCCTCCTGGAGATCGACCTCGACGCCGCGCTCGCGGAGATCGGCGAGGCCGCGGCCGTCGACCAGCGGATTGGGGTCACGGAGGGCGATGACCGCCCGCGCGACGCCGGCCGCCACTAGCGTGTCGGTACACGGCGGCGTCTTGCCGTAATGGCGGCAAGGCTCCAGCGTGCAGTAAAGCGTAGCGCCGCGGGCGCGATCACCCGCCTCGCCGAGGGCTACAGTCTCGGCATGCGGCTCGCCGGGTCCGAGATGCCAGCCACGCCCCACGATCTCGTCGCCCCGCGCCAGCACGGCGCCGACGAGCGGGTTGGGGTGCGTGCGCCCACGGCCGTTCTCTGCAAGCCGAAACGCCTCTTCCATGTAGAGCGCATCGTCCATAACGACAAAAGCCCCGGAGACATGCTCCAGGGCCGGCGACGCCAAGGCGCCACTGCATGCTTCTCTCATCCGGACTCTGACCGTCGGCCCAGGAGTTTCACCTGGTCGGCCTCCGAGGAGGTTCGCGGGCTATGACCGCCGGTGGGGACTTCCACCCCGCCCTGAAGCAGCTTGATGTGCAGTAGGTATTATACGGCGCCGCGCGCCGCGCGCGCCAACTCGGTGAAGCGCGACCCGGCGTCGCCGGCGCCGAAGACGCTCGAGCCGGCGACGAGGAGCGTCGCGCCAGCCGCCGTAAGCTCAGCGACGTTGGCAAGCGTGACGCCGCCGTCGATCTCGAGCGCCACCTCCGGTGGCAGGTAGGCGCGGGCGCGGGCGAGCTTGTCGGTCGACGTCGGGATGAAGCTCTGCCCCCCGAACCCGGGGTTCACGGACATGACCAGCACGAGGTCGCAGTGGTGGCGCGCCTCTGCCAGGGTCTCGAGCGGCGTCGCCGGATTGAGGGCAACACCGGCGGCGACACCGTGCTCGCGAATCTGCGCGAGAACGCGGTGAAGGTGCGGGCAGGCCTCCTGGTGCACGACCAGCAGGTCGGCGCCGGACGTGCAGAACTCGTCGACGTAGTGCTCCGGACGCTCGATCATCAGGTGGACGTCGAGGATGCCCCCCGCGGCATGTACCTGGGGAGCCAGGGCGCGAACGACCGGCGGACCGATGGTGATGTTGGGGACGAAGTGGCCGTCCATGACGTCGACGTGGATGACGCGCGCGCCGGCGGCGAGCACTTCCTCCACCTGCTCGCCGAGCCGCGTGAAGTCGGCCGACAGGATGGACGGCGCCACCGTGATCTCGTGCAGCAGATCCCTCATGAGAGCCTCCGGAGACGGGGGTGATGGGCGGCCGCTGCCGCCTGTCCATTCTACAGCCCGGCGCCGCCGGCGCGACGCAAGCGGGCCACGAAGAAGCCGGTGGAGCCGCAGGCCGGCGGCACAAGGAGCAGATACCCGCCAGCGGCCGGATGCGCGAGCCCCGGCCAGGCCGGGCCGAGGTCGTCGGCAACCCAGCCGCCCCCTCGCAGCAGGTCGTCCACGACATCAACCGTCTCGGCACGCGGCAGCGTGCACACCGAGTACGTCAGCGTGCCGCCCGGCCGCACGCAGCGCGCCGCCCGCGCCAGCAGACGTTTCTGCAGGGCGGCAAGCCGATCGACGTCTTCGCGACGACGGCGCCAGCGCAGGTCCGGACGTGATGCCATGGTGCCGAGCCCGCTGCAGGGCGCGTCGAGGAGTACAGCGTCCCAGGAAGCGTCGTACGCGGACGAAAGCTCGAGCACGTCGGCGTGCACGACGTCGGCCGTGACGCCGAGACGTGAGAGGTTGGCGCGCAGGGTCTCGACGCGACCAGCATCGGCGTCGACTGCGGTGACACTCGCGCCGGGTGCCAGACCGGCGAGCTGGGCAGTCTTGGTGCCGGGAGCTGCGCAGAGGTCGAGAACCCTCGCCCCGGACGCTGCTCCGGCGGCCGCGACGAGGCCGGCGACCTGCGAGCCGCGCGACTGAGGAGTCACGAGCCCGGCGCGGAATACGGCAGACCGCTCGAGCGGCGAACCTTCGTAGAGCAGGGCATCGGGAAGGCCCGGCACCTCATGCGTGACGAAGGTGGGGCCGAGCTCCGCCCGCGCCGCGGAGACGTCTCCCTTGAGCCGGTTTACACGCAGACAGCGCTCCGGCGCCCCGTTGGCCGCCAGGAAGAACCGCTCGGCGGCTTCGTCCCCCAGCTCCGCGCGCAGCAGACCGATCAGCCACGCCGGGCAGGAATGCCGCACCGACCATGCTCGCGCGGAGTCACCCGCCGCCAGGGTCGCGAGAGTCGCGCCACCCTCCCGGGCCACACGTCGGAGGATGGCGTTGACGAACCCCCGGGCTCCCCGGGTTCCGGCCATCGCCATGGCGACCGCGTCGTTCACGGCGGCGTATGCAGGCACGCGGTCGAGAAAGAGGAGCTGGTAGGCGGCGAGCCGCAATGCCTCGAGGACCCTGGAGTCTGCATGGCGCAGGGGCGCCTTCGTGTACGCGCCGAGCACGGCATCGATCGAACCGCGGCGTTTCACGGTGCCGGTGACCAGCTCGTTGGCGAGCGCCCGATCGCGCTCGCCAAGCCCGTCGAGCTCCGGCAGGGCGGCGAGAGACTCGTCGAGGCGGCCACCGGAGCGCAGGCGCAGCAGAGCCCGATATGCGGCAGCGCGCGCGGGGCTCACGGGCTCCGCGCCGCGCGGCCGCCTCGCGGCGCCGGCCGCGCCGCCTCCCCGCGGCGCGCTCACGCGCCCGCCAGGGCGCGCCCCGCGCCCCGCAGGTACTCGGCCGCGGTCATCGGCTTCCGTCCTTCAGGCTGGAGCTCCAGGACGTCGACCCACCCGTCGCCCGCCGGCAGCGCCAGGCGCCTGGGGCCTGCGGGCGGAAGCGGGCCGGCGCCCACCGCAGCCCGCCAGATGAGGACACGCCGGCCGAGCAGCTCCGTCACCGCCAGGATGTGAGGGCACAGGGCGCGTACCTGATCGACGATCGCCGCCGCAGGCTGAGACCAATCGATGACGCGGTCGGCAGCCGTAATCCTGGCCGCGTAGGTGGGCTCGCCCACCTGCTCCTCCCAGATGATGCTGCCGTCCTCGATGCGGGCGATCGTCGCCAGAAGGCCGGCGACCGCCTCCGGCGCAATGAGCTCGTACGCGCGGCCTGCGTCGGCATCTTCCGGCACGTGCACGCGACGCAGGTCGCCGACCGGCCCCTCGTCGACGCCGGCCGTCATCTTCAGGGTCGCGACCCCCAGCTCGGTCTCGCCCGCCATGAGCGCCCGTTCGACGGGCGCCGCGCCACGCCAGCGCGGCACATCCGAGGGGTGGCTCACGATAGTCGGCAGCACATCGAGCAGCGCGGGGCGCAGGATCTGCCCGTACGCACAGGCGACCAGAAGGTCGGGGTCGAAGCCGAGGAGGTCGTCGATCGCCTCGCCCGACGAGATCGAGACAGGCTGGAGGACAGGCAGCCCACGGTCTTCGGCAAAGACCTTGAGAGGTGGCGGCTGAGGCGTGCCGCGCCGGCCACGCGGGCGGTCGGGGTTCGTCACAACCACCGCCGGCTTCATGCCTGCGGCCAGCAGGCCCTCGAGGACGATTTGGGCGAGCGGGGCTCCGCCCGCGAACGCCACCCGCATGTGGGTCACCGGCCCCGGCCGGGCTCGCTCGAGAAGCCTGCGTCCTCTCGCTCATGCAGGGCGCGCATGGCGGCAGCCCGAGCGCTACGGGTCGTGCGATCCACGATCAGCACGCCGTCCAGATGATCGGCCTCGTGCTGGATGACGCGAGCCTCGAGACCCTCGGCGCGGAAGTCCAGCGGCGCGCCCGTTTCGTCGGCGCCACGCACACGGACGCTGACCGCGCGCGTAACCGGCATCATCGCTCCGGGGACGCTCAGGCAACCCTCGTCCAGCTCCTCGGTGTCCTCGGAGGGCTCGTCGAGGACCGGGTTGATGAGAACCCGCGGATCGGGCTCATCCTCACCGACGTCGTAGACGAGCATGCGCCGCAGCACACCGATCTGCGGGGCGGCGAGGCCGACCCCCGACGCGTCGTGCATGATGCGGATCATCCGCCGGGCGAGCTTCGCCAGCCGACGGTCGAAGACCGCCACCTCACCGGCGCGCTCGCGCAGCACGGGATCGCCGATCACCAGGATCTGCGCACAGGCCTCGCGCCTCCGCCGCAGCTCGGCCTGCTCACGCCCACTCCGTTTCTTCTCCGCCATGCCCGTATGGTACCTCACACTCGCATCACAGCCATTGAGGGTCGACGTCCGGCACCAGCCTGACGCCGCGAGCCGCGTACCTGTCGCGAGCGCCGGCAAGCCAGTCTCGCAACGCGTCCAGAGTGTCCCCCATGTGCGCCGTCTTTACTACCACGCGACAGGCGTGACGCCGGCGTTCCCGATACTGCGGCCCAGGGCCCAGCACCTCCGCCAGACCTGCCAGGAGGCCGCGCACCTTCTCGGCGGTGTAGGCCCCGGCGACCTCGATCTGCGAGGCGTGCTCCCCGGAGATCTCCAGGGCGATGAGCGACGTGGCGGGCGGGTACCCGAGCAGAGCTCGCCGCTCCACCTCCTCGGCGTAGAAGCGTTCCTCCTTCCCGTCAGCAGCGTAGGCGATCGGCCGCGCCTCGGGGTTCAGGGTCTGTACCACGACGCGCCCGGAGCGATCGCCGCGGCCGCTACGCCCGCCGACCTGCAGCAGCATGGCGAAGGTTCGCTCCTCGGCGCGAAAGTCGGGGAAATACAGCGTGAGGTCGGCGTTGACGACACCGACCAGCGTGACTTCGGGGAAGTGGTGCCCCTTGGCGATCATCTGCGTGCCGACGAGAACCTTCGGGCCCGGCGCCGCGAAGGCGCTGAGAACTGCCCGGAGTCGACCGTAGGACGCCGCGACGTCGGAGTCGAGGCGCAGAAGCTCGACGCCGGGCAGGAGATCGCGAACCTCACGCTCGACCCGCTCGGTGCCGAAGCCGTGGCGGACGAGATCGGCGCCGCCACATGACGGGCAGCCGCAGGGGGCCTCCTCGGCGTAGCCGCAGGTCCGGCAGCGCAGCCCTCGCTCCCTGAACAGCGTCAGGGCGACGTCGCAGTGGGGGCACATCCAGGCGCGGCCGCAGTGATCACAGACGAGATAGGACGCGAATCCCCGCCGATTGAGGAAGATGATCGCCTTCTCGCCGGCGTCGATCGTCGCCGCCAGCGCCTCGGACAGGACCGTTGAGAAGACGCCGTGATGATCGCGCATGTCGACGACCTCGAGCCTCGGCGGCGGGGTGCCGTCAACGCGCAGGCGAAGGTCGGCGCGCAAGGGCACGCGCGCCACGCTCTCGACGCTCGGCGTCGCCGAGCCCAGGACGACGACGGCGCCCGACTGCGACGCGCGCCAGCGAGCCACCGTGCGCGCGTCGTAGCAGGGCTCGCTCTCCTGCTTGTAGGAAACATCATGCTCCTCGTCGACGACAATCAGCCCGAGGTCGCGCATCGGGGCGAAGACCGCCGAGCGCGCCCCCACGACGATGCGGGCCTCGCCCTCCGCCACGGTACGATAGGCGAGCAGGCGCTCCCTGACGCTCAGACGCGAGTGCAGGACCACGATCCGCTCCCCCGCGAACCGCCGCCGGATGCGGTTCACCGTCTGGCCAGTGAGACCGATCTCGGGCACGAGTACGAGGACCGAGCGGCGGCGCCGCAGCGCCGCCTTCGCGGCCTGCAGGTACACCTCGGTCTTGCCGCTGCCGGTGACCCCGTGCATCAGCACTTCGTCGCCGGGGCGCGCCGCCTCGAGGATGACCCGCAACGCCTCCTGCTGCCCCGGCACCAGCTGAGGAGGGGTCTCGGCAGGCCCGGAGGTCGGCGCCGCAGTCTCGCCCGGCGCCTGGGCGACGGCGGCGCGCTTCGCCTCGACGAGAGCACCGCTCTCGAGCAGGCGGCGCAGCGCGGGCGCGGCGATGCCGCTCGCCGCCCTCAGCTCTCGCTCGTCGAGCGTCCCGGCCGCGGCCACGACATCCAGAGCGGCGCGCTGGCGCGGCCCGAGGCGCGAAGGAGTCTCTGCGCCGCGGCGGAACCAGCGAAGCGCGGGGGCGGCACCTGCGATACGCACCCGATACCCGATGCGCAGCCAACCCTTGCGACGGTAGCGCTCGGCGAGACGCGCGTGCGCGCCGGCCGGCAGCTTGAGGCCGGCGACGAGACCCAGGTCCTCCTCGCCGGCCTCACGGGCGGCGGCGCCCTCCAGAGTGAGCTCGTACTGCCGCACAACCCGGAGCGCCGCGACAGGCGGGCACACCAGACCCAGCGCGGCGGAGAAGGAGGTGAGGTAGTGCCGCTCGACACGACGGGCCAGATCGAGCAGGTCCGGCGGGATCGCCGGCACGTCGAGCAGGTCGCGCAGCGGCACGATGCGACCCTGGTAGGTCGACTCCGGACGCACCTCGAGAACCACACCGATGATCGTCTGGGCGCCGAGCGGCGCGGCGACGAGGGCGCCTGGAGCCACAGCGCCTTCAAGGCGCCGTGGTATCTCGTAGTCGAACGGCGCCGTGAAGGCGCGCGTGCGGAGCAGCGGGAAGACGGCGGCGTAGCTCACGGCGCGCCGCCGTCTTCCCGCGGCGTCCGCCGGCTCAGTCGCCCAGGCCGGCGGCGGCGCGCAGCGCGGCGACCTTGTCGGTGCGCTCCCACGTGAAGTCGTGGTCGCGGCGGCCGAAGTGACCGTATGCGGCCGTCTTGCGGTAGATCGGCCGGCGCAGGTCGAGATCGCGGATGATGGCGGCAGGACGGAGGTCGAAGTGCTCCGTGATCAGCCGCTCGATGAGCGCCCTGTCGATCTTCTCGGTGCCCTCGCAGTCGACCATCACCGAGACGGGATGCGCCACGCCGATGGCGTACGCCACCTGAACCTGGCAGCGCTCGGCGAGGCCGGCGGCCACGACGTTCTTGGCGACGTAGCGGGCAGCATAGGCGCCGGAGCGATCGACCTTGCTCGGGTCCTTGCCAGAGAAGGCGCCGCCGCCGTGCGGCGCAGCGCCCCCGTAAGTGTCGACGACGATCTTGCGACCGGTGACGCCGCAGTCTCCCATCGGACCGCCGACCACGAACTTGCCGGTGGCGTTGATGACGGTGATGTCCTCGAGACGGGAGCCGTCGTAGAGGTCCTTGGGGAGGATCGGCGCCACCACATGCTCGAGGAGATCGGGAACGATGAGCGTCTCGAGGTCGGCGTTCTCGGCGTGCTGCGAGGCGAGCACGATCTTGACGATCTCGACCGGCTTGTTGTCCTCGTAGCGAACGGTCACCTGAGTTTTGCCGTCCGGACGAAGATAGGGGAGCACCTCGGCCTTGCGTACGTCGGCCAGCCGGTGCGCAAGCCGGTGTGAGAGCGCGATCGGCAGCGGCATGAGCTCGGGCGTCTCGGTGCAGGCGTAGCCGAACACCATGCCCTGGTCGCCGGCCCCCTGGGCGTCGAGGGCATCGTCGTCGTTGACGCCCGTGCGAACCTCGAGCGCCTGGCTGACGCCCTGGCTGATGTCCGACGACTGCTCGTCGATCGCGACGGTAACCGCACACGTCTTGTAGTCGAAGCCGAAAGCGGCGTCGGTGTACCCAACCTCCTTGACCGTCTGGCGGACGACCTTGGTAATGTCCACGTAGCAGTCGGTTGTGATCTCGCCGGCGACGAAGACGAGACCGGTCGTGACGAGCGTCTCGCAGGCCACGCGGCCGTACGGATCTTCCTTGAGGATCGCGTCGAGGATCGAGTCCGCGATCTGGTCGGCGAGCTTGTCGGGATGGCCCTCGGTGACCGACTCGGACGTAAACAGATGGCTTCTCTTCTCCACCGTGCCTCCTGGTGTGCACGCGCGGCAAGGCGTCGGTGCGTCGGTGCCGGCGCAGGTTGGATCGGGCTAGCCGGCCGCGAATCGCCATCCGTCGATGCTCTGTGGGCGTGAGCGCATGCCGACGGTCGACGCACGGCCTGAGGCAGTCTAGCAGACGGTTTTGGCGGTCACCAACGGCCGCGAACGCCCTGGTGCGCAGACCGCGGTCTGCGCCGCCGACATCCGTGGGCGCCGCAGCGGTCAGCCCTCGTTCCGCTCCTTCTTCGGGGAGCGCCCCATGAGGTCGGCGACGCACTCCCGCGGCGTGCGGAGACCCTCAAGAACGAGATAGACGCTCTCCGTCACAGGCATGTCGATGCCGAACCGCTGCGCAAGGTCGTGCAGCGCGCGAACCGTTGGGATGCCCTCCACCACCTGGCCGACCTTGCGCTCGACAGCGGCGGGCGAAGCGCCCGTGGCGAGGAGCTCGCCGGCGAGACGGTTGCGGCTGTGCCGCGACGTGCAGGTGGCGATGAGGTCGCCGATGCCGGCGAGGCCGGTGAAAGTGGCGAGATGCGCGCCCTGGATCATGCCGAGACGCGCCATCTCGGCGATGCTGCGCGTGATGAGACTGGCGCGCGAGTTGTCGCCGAAACCGAGGCCGTCCGACATGCCCACGGCGACGGCGATCGGGTTCTTGGCCGCGCCGCAGAACTCGACACCGACCACGTCGTCGTTGGTGTACACGCGGAAGGTGTCGCTGGTGACGGCCGCCTGAAGCCTGAGGGCGACGGCCTCGTCGACCGCCGCGATGACGGTCGCCGACGGCATATCTTTGCTGACCTCTTCCGCATGGTTGGGGCCTGAGAGGGCCGCCGCAGCCGCGCCGGTCTCCTCCTCGATCACCTCGGTCGGCCGCTTCAGCGTGCCCAGCTCATAGCCCTTGGCCAGAGAGAGCTGAAGCGACGTCGGAGAGCGCCGCGGAGCGATCCCGCGGGCCACCTCGCGCACGGCCTGCGTCGGTACGGCGTAGACGACCAGCTCCGCGTCGGTAAGATCTGCTCCGGCGATCGCCGCGAACCGGATCTCACGAGGCAGGGAAACGCCGGGAAGGAAGTGAGGATTCTCGTGCGTCTCGTTGAGCCGCCCGGCCTCCTCGGCCGTCAACGTCAGCACCTCCACGCTGTGCCCGTTGCGCGCCAGAAGCCGCGCGAAAGCGCAGCCCCAGCTCCCGGAACCGATGACGGTGACGCGCAACTTCAGAGCCCTCCCCGGCCAGCCAGTGTGGAGGACGACCCTCCGTGCGACCACGGCCTGCGAATACGGTGCTCGCTGCCGTCGAGCAGACGCCGGATGTTCCCGCGGTGAGCCCACCAGACGATGATCGCCACCAGCACGGCGGCGATCCGGTAGGGCAGTGGCTCTCCGAGGACGATGGCCAGCACCGGGACCAGCATCGCCGCGGTGAGCGAGGCGACGCTCACGTAGCGCGTGACGAGGGCAACGGTCGCCCACACGATGATGATGACCACGAAGATGACCGGCACCAGCGCCAGCACGACGGCGGCGCCGGTCGCCACGCCCTTGCCGCCGAACCCCTTGAGGAACACGGAGTACATGTGCCCCACTACAGGTGCGGCGGCAACGAAGATCGCATACCACGGGTCGAAGAGCTGAGCGGCCACGAGCGCGGGTACGAGCCCCTTGAGCATGTCGCAGAGAAGCACCACCACGCCCGCCTTGGCGCCGAGGACGCGGAAGACGTTCGTGGTGCCCACGTTGCCTGAGCCTCGCGTGCGCACGTCGACGCCGTAGAAGACTTTGCCGACGACCAGCCCGAAGGGTATCGCGCCGGCGAGATAGGCGAACACGAACAGGACGACGAATGCGACGACCTCGAGGCTCACTTCTTCTTGCCCTTGAAGTCGATGATCACAGGGACTCCGTCGAGCCCGTACTGGGCGCGCAGGCGGTTCTCGACGTAGAAACCGAAGTCGCGGGTGACCAGCGTGCGGTCGTTGACCTCGATAGCGAAGCGCGGCGGCGCCGTGCCGTACTGGGCGATGTAGTACATCTTGAGGCGCTTGCCGTGCTTCATGGGAAGCGGACGGCCGCCGGCCACATCGGCGAGCGTGCGGTTGAGCTCGGCCGTGGGCAGACGATTCGCGTAGTGCGCCTCAAGCGAAGCGACCGTCGCCAGCAACTTCCGCACGCCGCGGTGGGTGTACGCCGAGACCGGCACCACCGGCGGCCGCTGGCGGAGCTTGCGGCGCGCAATGCCGGCGATCTCCTCGATGTCGGGGGCGGAGATGTCGGTCTTGTTGACCGCGATGACGGTGGCGCAATGGCGCTTCGTCGCCTCCGTGCAGATCGACAGATCCAGCTCGCCAAACTTCCCGGTTCCGTCGGCCACGACGACCGCCACGTGGGCGCGATCGAGGCTCTGCACACTGCGAAGGTACGCGTAGTACTCGACGCCGCTGACCTTGGCGGCCTTGCGTATGCCGGCGGTGTCGATGAAGCGGAAGGTGCCTTCCTGTGTGGTGACCGTCGTGTCGATGGCGTCGCGCGTGGTGCCGGCGATCCCGCTGACGATCGTACGAGGCTCGCCGACGATCGCGTTGAAGAGCGACGACTTGCCGGCGTTGGGGCGACCGACGATGGCCACCGGTATCTCGAGGGACGGCTCAGCCTCCGCCACCGGGCTCGCCCCGGCCTCCGCGACGAGGCGATCGAGCAGCTCGCCGGTGCCGAGGCCGTGCACGGCCGAGACCATCATGGGTTCACCGAGGCCGAGCCGGTAGAGGTCGGGAGAAACGACGACGGTGGCGGGATCGTCGATCTTGTTGGCGACGAGGATGATGGGAACCCGCGTCCTGCGCAGCACCTCGACGATCTCGAAGTCGTCGGCGAGCGCCCCGGCGCGACCGTCGACGACGAACAGGACGAGATCGGCGGAGGCGACCGCAGCCTCCACCTGCTCGCGAATCTGCACGGCGAACGGAGAGTCCCCGCTCGTGTCGTAGCCACCGGTGTCGACCAGCCGCAGAGAGCGCCCGCCCCATTCGACCTCGACCTCCTTGCGGTCGCGAGTCACGCCGGGCGTTTCGTGCACGACGGTCTGACGCGTGCCGCTCAGGCGGTTCACGAGAGTGGATTTGCCGGCGTTGGGCGAGCCGACGACGGCAACGAGGGGCGGCTGCTGCATCCGAGTAGTGTACCAAACGCCTCCGTCAGGGACTCGGCGAGAATCAGGCGGCCGCCGCAGGCGGCCGCCAGCTCGCCGGCGCCGACGTCGTCGAGGGTGCGCCCCAGAGCTGCAGGCAGAAAACCGCGCGGCGCCACCAGCCACTCATCGTCCGCGAGCGGCCGCCGGGCGAGCGCCGCGCGCACCTCCTCGCCGCCGAGCAGGCCGGTCACCGTCACGTGTGATCCGAAGAGCCGGTTGAAGACTGGAAAGGCGCGCACCGGACGGCCGAGGGCAGCCTTGAGCCGCGCGGCGCCCGCCGCGATCACCGGCTCGGCGAGCGCCCCGGTGAGAATCCGAACGCCCCCCGCCGGGACTCTGCTCCGGCTGCCTCTCGCGATGCCCTCTCCCGCGCCCATGACAAGATCGTCCACCTCTTCCTGGAAGAGCGCCGCCATGCCGATGCCGTTCTCGTACTGCTCGGGCGCGTCGCCGGCAGGTGGAGTCCGCCCGGCGAGCAGGTACAGCTCGTCGGCGGCGTGTACGAAGCGCCGGCCGCGGCCGGCCAAGAAGCCAGCCTGCGCCCGCTCCACGAGGTCCAGCACACCACGAGCGTCTACGGCTGTCACACGTCGCAACTCGCCCTCGGCGGCCAGCGAGACGGGCACGATACCCAGATCGCTCACCGAGTCGAGGGCGCCCGTACGGGCGATCGTCTCGGCGAGAACCTCGCCGTCGTTCCATCCGGGGCAGAGCACCACCTGCAGGTGCAGCTCGAGCCCGGCGGCGGCAAGGCGCTCGAGCACGGCTCGCGAGCCGGCCGCTGCCGCGCCCATCAGACGGACCCGCGCGGCGTCGTCCCAGGCGTGCAGCGACACGTAGAGCGGCGACAGGCGCAGGCTCTCGATGCGCATGATGTCGGCCTCCGCGAGGTTGGTCAGCGTTGTGAAGTTGCCGTGCAGGAAGGAGAGACGGTAGTCGTCGTCCTTGACGTACAGCGGCGCGCGCAGTCCTCGGGGGACCTGATCGACGAAGCAGAACCGGCAGCGATTGCGGCACACCCGCGGCGGCGCCCCGAGCCCCTGGTGGCCGAGGGAGATGCCGTGCCACTCGCCGCCGCCAAGCTCGACGGACAGCTCCAGGGGACGCCCGTCGCGCAGCACCGTCACGCGGAAGGCGCCGTCTGCGGCGGCCATCTCGAGGTCGAGGACGTCGACGGGCGGCTCGCCGTCGAGCCACATGATGAGATCGCCGCAGCGCACCCCGGCACGACTGGCGGCGGCGCAGACGTCGACCACCGGAAGGCCGGCGGTCCGGGCCGCCCCCCCGCGCTCAGGCGCCACCGAGCACCCGCAGCGCGTCGATCGTCGCCGCGATCGCCTGATCAGGGGTCGAGGCGCCACCGGTAACGCCTACACGCCGCGCCCCCTCGACCCACTCGGCACGGAGCTCGGTAGCCGACTCGATGTGATGGGTGCGCTCCTCAATGGCGCGGCAGAGCTGCGCCAACCGCGCCGTATTGGCGCTGTTGCGGCCGCCGACGACGACGACGACATCGACCACGGCGGCCAGCCTGCACGCAGCGCTCTGGCGCTTCTCGGTAGCATCGCAGATGGTGTTGTAGACGAGCAGCTCACGCGCCACCGGCGCGAGGGTGGCGACCAGACCCTGGAGGTTCGCCCGCGTCTGCGTCGTCTGCACGACCACCCCGACGCGCCTGCCCCGCAGCTCGGCCAGCGACAGCCCTGCGGCCTCCTCGGCCACAAGCGCTCCGCGGCCCGCGAATCCCTCGAGGCCGGCGACCTCGGGGTGGTCACGCTCTCCGAGGATCACGACGACGTAGCCCGCCTTCTGCAGAGCCTCGGCTTTCCGCTGGGCCTTGGCGACGAAGGGGCAGGTGGCGTCGACGACGCGAAGGCCGCCGGCGCGAGCCCTCGCCGCGATGTCGGGCGCCACTCCGTGAGTGCGCACGATGAGCGTGCCGGCAGCGGCATCCGCCACGTCCTCGACGACGCCGACGCCCTGCTCCGCGAGCCGGGCCACGACGCTGGGATTATGGATGATCGGGCCGAGCGTCGCGACGGGGTGGGCCGACTCCCGGGCCGCTTCCTCCGCAATGCGCAGGGCGCGCTCGACGCCGTAGCAGTAGCCGGCGTGCCTGGCCACCGAGATCTCGAACCGCCCGGCATCGATGCGGAGAAGGTCGTCGCGGCCGGAGCACCTGCCGTCTGCGGGCGGCGCCGCAGCGTCCGGCCTCCGCTCAGAGGCGCGCATAAAGCTCCGCGACGGCGGCCTGCATGCGGCCGGCGGCTGCCTTATAGGCCCCGCTGTTGCGGCCCGTGATGTCGCTGAGGTCGACTGGCGGCCCGATCCGGACACGCAGAGCAGGCAGACCGGGCCGACGGCCCACCACCAGCCGCTGCGTGCCGTCCATGGCCATGGGCACCACGGGCGCGCCGCTTCGCAAGGCGATCATGCCGGCCCCGGAGAGGAACTCGTGCACGGCGGCGTCCTCGTAGCGCCTGCCCTCCGGAAACATGAGGAGCACCTCCTCGCCGCGCAGTATCTCCAAGGCGGCGACCAGTGCGGCACGGTCGCGGGCGCCCCGTTCGATGGGAAATGCGCCCAGCGTGGTGATCAGGCCCCGCAACCATCTGTGCCCGAAGAGTTCCTTCTTCGCCATGTAGCGCAGCGGGCGGTCGAGCACCATGCCGGCGATGACCGGGTCGACGTTGGACTTGTGATTGGTGATCACCATCACGGCCCCGTCGCGCGGGAGGTTGGCCGTGCCCTCGACCCGACAGCGATAGAGGCCACCGAAGAGCGGCACGGCCAGCCACCGGCAGAACGTATAGAGGCGGCTGTCACCCCGCCCCCGCAGAGGAAGCCCCCAGAGCCTCATCGTCAGCCCAGCCGGCGGCGCACGACCGCTGTGACCGCATCCACGACCTCCTCGAAGACGAGCTCCGAGGTGTCGACCTCAACCGCGTCCGGCGCCTTGCGCAACGGCGCCACCTCGCGTGTCGAGTCGCGGTGATCGCGCTCGATGAGGGCCGCCAGCACCTCGACCTCGTCGACGTCCCGGCCCTTGGCGCGCAGCTCCTGGGTGCGGCGCCAGGCGCGCACCTCTGGGCGGGCCGTGAGATAGATCTTGACCGCCGCATCCGGAAACACGCTCGTGCCGATATCCCGGCCCTCCATCACGACATCGGCGTCGTCGCCGAGCGCGCGTTGCTGGCGTGAGAGCAGACGGCGCACACCCGGCAGCGCGGACACACGAGAGGCTGCGGCCGCCATCTCGAGGCTGCGGATCGCCTCGCCGACATCGCGAGAACCAGCGAGCAGACGGCCGTCGGCCGTGAAGCTCAGGTTCGCGCCCGCCGCCACCTGCACGACCGCTTCCTCATCGTCGAGCGACACGCCGGCCTCCGCGGCGAGGAGCCCGACGGCGCGGTACATGGCGCCGGTGTCCAGGTAGATGAAGCCCAGGCGCTCGGCGACCCGCCGCGCCACCGTACTCTTGCCCGAGCCCATAGGCCCGTCGATGGCGACCACGGTCATTCGGCGACGCTCCCCGTGAATACGTCGTGCCCCTGGCCGGCCAGGAGATGCCGGCCGCGCCTGGCCGTCTCCTCACCCAGCACATAGAGGGTCAGCGTGCCGCCGAGCTCGGCGCTCATGTGATGCATGGAGAGATCCTCGATGTTGATGCCGGCGTTTCCCAGAGTCACCATGATCTCGCTGAAAGCCCCCGGCCGGTCGGAGACGCGGACGATGAGGCGATGGAGCTCGCGGGCGGGCAGGCTGCCGACCGCCAGCATGCGTTCGCGCTGCTCGGCAGCGCGCGAGATGGCGTCGCCCAGAAGCTCCACGTCGTTGGCGGCCAGCGCCTCGATCACCTCCTGCAGCCCGTGCTGGAAGGTCGCCAGGGCGCCCAGCAGCGCCGCGCGATTCTCGAGGAAGATGTCGGTCCAGACGCGGCGGTTGCTGCCGGCGATACGCGTCAGGTCGCGGAAGCTGGGCCCGGCCGAGAGCAACGCATCGCGGGAGCCGGGGTGCAGACCTGCCTGGGTCATCAGCACGTTGGCGAGGACGTGCGGCAGATGGCTCACCACAGCCATCACCCGGTCGTGCTCTTCCGGATCGATCGCGACCGGGCGAGCGCCGATCTCGCCGAGAAAAGCGTACAGCCTCTGATAGGCGTCGGCCTCGACGTGGGCGCCGGGCGTGACGAAGTACGTGGCGCCCTCGTACATTGAGGCGCGGGCGTTCTCGACCCCGGCGCTCTCCGAGCCGCAGAGCGGGTGGCCGCCGATGCAGCGCCTCTGGTCGGCGGACGACAGCGCGCGCATCAGCGGACCCTTCGTGCTCCCCACGTCGCTGACGATGGCCGCCGCAGGCGCAGCGGCGAGGGCGGCCCGCACGTCCTTGACGACACGCATGACCGGCGTGCACACGAAGACGAGGTCGGCCTCAGCGACAGCCTCCTCGAGGCTGTCGCAGGCCCGGGTGACGGCGCCGCGCTCGACGGCCAGCTGGAGAGATGCCGCAGTGCGGCTGTACCCCATGACCCGCTCGACGCCGGCGCGCTCCCGCGCGGCGAGCCCGAGCGAGCCGCCCATGAGGCCCACGCCGATGACGGCGACGGTTTTCACCTCGTGGTCGACCATGGCGTCAATCCGTCGTCTTTCCGGCCCAGCGCGCCAGGTCGAGCACCCGCTCCGCGTACTCCCCGAAAGCCGCCGTGGGCAGCGATTGCGGCCCGTCGCAGAGGGCGTGCTCGGGGTTCGGGTGCGTCTCGACGAGCACGCCGTCGGCGCCGGCGGCCACTCCGGCCAGCGACAGCGGCAGGACGAGATCGAGACGCCCGGCGGAATGGCTCGGGTCGACCACGACCGGCAGATGGCTCAGCAGCTTGATGACGGGCACGGCGCTCACGTCGAAGGTGTTGCGCGTGGCCGGCTCGAAGGTGCGGATGCCGCGCTCGCAGAGGATGACCTCGCGGTTGCCCTCTTTGACGATGTACTCCGCCGCCATGAGCAGCTCCTCGATCGTCGTCGAGGGGCCACGCTTGAGGAGAACGGGCTTGCGCACTTTGCCGAGCTCGGAGAGAAGCAGGAAGTTCTGTGTGTTGCGGGCGCCCACCTGAAGCACATCGGCGTACTCGCAGAGCACATCGAGGTCGCGCGGATCCATGACCTCGGTGACGATCGGCAGGCCCGTCTCGTCGCGGGCGGCGGCGAGCATGCGCAGGCCCTCCTCGCCGAGTCCCTGAAAAGCATAGGGCGAGGTACGCGGCTTGAAGGCTCCGCCGCGCATCATGTGACCGCCGGCCGCCTTGACGGCGCGGGCGGCCTCGAGTACCTGCTCGGACGACTCGACCGAGCATGGACCGGCGATCAGCGCGAAGTGGCCGCCGCCGATCCTCGCGCCACGCACGTCGATGACCGTGTCACGGGCCTGGACCTCCCTGCCCACCAGCTTGTAGGGGCGGAGGATGGCCACCACCCGGTCCACGCCGGGCATGACCTCCAGCGGTAGCTGCGTGATCTGTTCTCGGTCGCCGATGATGCTGATGAGCGTGACGCGCTCGCCACTGGAGATGTGAGCGCTGGCCCCGATCTCCTCGACGCGCGCCACGACATGAGCGACCTGCGCCTCGGTGGCGCCTTCCTGCATGACCACCATCATGCTCGGTGTGGCCTCCTTCCGACGCCCAGCGCCTCGCCTCGCAAGATCGCCGCATCTGCTCCGTCGATGGCTCCGCGGAGCGCGAAGAGACGACAAAGCAGGTTCATGGCCCCCCTGCAGACACCGCGTCCTCACCGGAGCCGCCTGGGCGCGACTCGTCGCCCGCCGGCTCCTCGTCCGCCGCCACATCGCCGGCCGCCGCATCATCGGCCGGCGACACCGACGCCGCAGAAGGCACCGCGGCCAGTAGCACGGCATCACCCTCCGTCTCGCCGGCTACGGCGACCGCCACTTCCTCCCCCGCGCGCCGCAGGGCGTCGACCTCGTCGCTCGACAGCTCGCGGTGAGCGCCCGGCCCAAGTCCCTTGTCGGAGATCGAACCGTAACGCCGCCGGTGCAGATCCTCCACCGGCAGCCCCACCGCGGCGAACATGCGCCGCACCTGCCGCTTGCGCCCCTCGTGGATCGTCAGCTCTACGAGCGCCGTCTTCGCGCTCTGCTTCTTGAGGACCACCTCGGCCGGCGACGTGAGACCGTCTTCGAGCTCCACGCCTCGACGCAAGGCGGCCAGCGCCCGGCGGCCGACCTTGCCGCGCACCCTCGCCACATAGGTCTTGGGAACCCCGTACCGCGGATGCATGAGCCGGTTGGCCAGCACACCGTCGTTGGTGAGCACGATCAACCCCGTCGTGTCGACGTCGAGGCGGCCAACCGGGAAAAGGATACGCCCATCGGGCACGAGATCGACGATCACCCTGTCTGCGTGCGGGTCGCTGCGTGTGCTGGCCACGCCGCGCGGCTTGTTCACCAGGATGTAGCGCAACCTCTTCGTCGCGACCTGTTCGCCGCGGACCGCCACGACGTCGTCGGGGCCGATTTTCTGGCGGGGGAACGTGACCACCTCGCCATTGACCGTGACCACACCCTCGCGCACCAGGTCGTCGCAGGCGCGCCGCGACCCGACGCCGGAGCGGGCGAGGAAGACCACCAGGTTCATCGCCGGGCTCAAGCGCGCCTCCTCTCGGCGTTGGCGAACAGGCGCGCCCGGATCTCGTCGGTTTGGGCGGCGTCGAGCGAGAACTCTTCCAATGGCGGGAGATCCTCGCGGGAGCGCAACCCGAAGAGCTTCAGGAAACGCTCGCCGACATCGTACAGGATGGGCGCGCCGGGCGTGGCCGCACGGCCCTGCTGTTCGACGAGGCCGCGCTCTTCGAGTGAGGAGAGCGCCCACTCCGAGGAGACGCCCCGGACCTCTGCCACGTCGGCGCGCGTCACCGGCGCCAGGTAGGCCACGACCGCCAGCGTCTCGAGCAGGGCCGGCGTGAGTTCGTCGGGGCGCTCAGCCCCCGTGAACCGGCGGACGGCTTCGGCACAGTCGTCGGCCACGCTGAGCGCGTACCCGCCCCCCACCTCGCGCAACTCCACACCACGCGCCCCCGGGCGAAGCTCCTCGGCGAGAGCATCGAGCGCAACGCGCAGCGCGTCAGGCGAACAGGCGCAGGCCGCCGCCAGCTCTGCAGGCGGTACGGGTCGCGCGGAGATGAACAGGAGCGCCTCAAGGCGCCGGGCGAGATCGGGCATGAGATCCTGAAAGACCGACGACTGTGGCATCGATGCTACCGCAGGGGCGGCACCGGCGTCATCCGGCCGCGGAGGCCGCCGCAACGCCCGGCCGGTATCCGGTGTGCGTCACGACGATGTCGCCGAAGTGCCGCGTCTGACGCAGAACGGCCTCGCCGGCGGAGTGCAGCTCGAGCAACGCGCAGAAGGTGACCGCCCGCTCCAGACGCTCCTGAGGGGCGACCCCGGCGAACGTGAAGGAGCCCTCGTCGTGGAGGACCAGGCGCAGGCGACGCACCTCGTCGACAAGGGAGACCGCGAGGTCGGTGAGGTGGCTCGTATCGGGAACCGGCGGCTCGCGCAGAAGGGGCGACAGGGCATCGGCCAGGGATCGAGCCGCCAGCACGCCCGCGGGAGCCGGTCGCCGCAGCAGAGCCGGCGGGACGGGCGCGTTACGGTACAGCCGCCCCGCATGCACCTGCCAGCGCTCGCCGAGAGCCTCGGCGGCTCGCTTGAACTGAGCGTACCGGACGAGGCGCTCGAGGAGCCGCTGGGCGGCGTCGTCGGAGTCGATCTCCTCGATCTCGTCGTCCGGCTCCCCCTCGAGAAGGAGACGCGACTTCATCTCGAGAAGCGCCGCAACGAGGACGACGAACTGCGACGTGGCATCGAGATCGAACTCGCCGCTGTCGACGAGCCTCAGAACGTACTCGGCGATGATGCGCGATACGCGCACCTCCCAGATGTCGATCTCGTCTCTGAGGATAAGCGTGACGAGCAGATCGAAAGGCCCGTCGAAGACGTCGAGATCGAGCTCGAGCGCGCCGCTCGCCGCGACTGCGATCTCAGCCGGCATCGTCGCCGCCCTGCCCTCGCCGCACTGTGCTCTCAGCCCTCCGGCTGCCGCACGAATGAGGGGATCTCGAAGTCGAAGGCGTCGCCGTCAGGCTTCGGCGCACGACTGGAGACAGGAGCACCAGGCCCGGCGGGATCTCGCTCCGGCTCGCGAACCGCTTCGTGCGGGAGGCCGCGAAGCCCGGCGTCCGGCGCGGCGTCGCGCCGGGATGCGCCTTCTCCGAACCCGGCGGCCACCACCGTGATCGAGACCTGGCCCTCGAGGCGCTCGTCGACCACCGCACCGAAGATGATGTTGGCGTCGTCGTCGGCCGCCTCGCTGATGACGCCGGCGGCCTCGTTGACCTCGAAGAGCGTAAGATCCTCGCCGCCGGTGATGTTGAGCAACAGGCCGCGCGCACCGTCGATCGAGGTCTCGAGGAGCGGCGAGTGGATCGCCATCTCGGCGGCGATCTGAGCGCGGTTCTCGCCGCTCGCCATGCCGATGCCGAGCAGTGCGGTACCCGCGTCCTTGACGACGGCGCGCACGTCGGCGAAGTCGAGATTGATGAGACCCGGTACGGTAATGAGATCGGTGATCCCCTGCACCCCTTGGCGCAGGACGTCGTCGGCGTGCTGGAACGCCTCAACAACGCTCGTGTTACGCTCGACCACGTCGAGAAGACGGTCGTTCGGGATGCTGATGACCGTGTCGGCCACCCGGCGCAGCTCTTCGATGCCGGCAAGAGCCTGACGCTGCCGCCGATTGCCCTCGAAGCCGAATGGCCTGGTCACGATAGCGATCGTGACGGCGCCCAGCTCACGCGCGACGGCCGCCACCACCGGCGCCCCGCCGGTGCCGGTGCCGCCTCCCTCGCCCGTCGTCACGAAGACGAGGTCGGCTCCCCGCAGAGCCGCCTTGATCTGGTCGCGAGATACCTCCATCGCCTCACGACCGACATCGGGATCGGCGCCGCCGCCGAGGCCGTGCGTGACTTCCTGGCCGATGTGGATCCTGACGTCGGCGTCGCAGGTGCCGAGCTGCTGCACGTCTGTGTTAACGGCGATGAACTCGACGCCTTTGACACCCGAGTCGACCATCCGGTTGACGGCGTTGGTGCCGGCGCCGCCTATACCGACCACCTTGATGGTGGTCACGTACGGCCGGCCGGCGACGACCGTGTCCTGCGCGTCGTGCTCCGGAACCGGGCCGCCCGCATGGGTGCGCCGGAAGAGCTCGCTGAGCCCATCCTTCATGCTAGGACGATCTGCCATTCAGCACCTCCCGCGCGAGCGCGCGGTACGATTCCGACCCCCGGCCCCTGGGGTCGTACTTGAGGACCGAGGAGCCGATCACCGGCGCTTCGGCGAACTTGATGGTCTTGCGCACGACGGTGTCGAAGACGAGCGGCCCGAAGTTGTCGCGCAGCACCTCGATCGACTCCTTCCCGTGGCTGGTGCGAGCGTCGAACAGCGTCGGCAGAATGCCCTTGATCCGCACGTCCGGATTGAGGTTCTCGCGGATCATCTCGAGGGTCTTCTCGAGCTGCAGCAAACCGCGCAACGAGAGGTACTCGCACTGGACGGGCACGATGACGCCGTGGGACGCGGTAAGCGCGTTGATCGTCAGGAGGCCGAGCGACGGAGGCGTGTCGATGAGGATGTAGTCGTAGCGGTCGCGCACACCGTCGATCGCGCGCTGCAGCGCCCGCTCGCGACCGATCATCTGCGCGAGCGCCATCTCGGCGCCGGCCAGGTCGATGGTCGAGGCCGCCACATCGAACTCGCGCTCGTGGATCACTTCCTCGAGGGGCGCACGGTGCACCAGCACGTCGTACATCGACTTCGCAAGGCCCTCGGTGTCGATCCCCTGGCTCATCGTGAGGTTCCCCTGGGGATCCATGTCGACGGCGAGCACGCGCAGGTCGTGCTCGCGCAGCGCCGCGCCCAGGTTCACGGTGGAGGTGGTCTTGGCTACCCCGCCCTTCTGATTGGCGAAGGCGATGACGTGAGCCATGTAAAGGTCACCCCCTCTATCAACAGCACATCAGACCGCTGTTCGCGCCGCAGCCGTGTTTCCCTGCTTCGTGCGTGCTCGACGGGACGCGTGCGAAGACGAGGGCTCGACGATCGAGCCTCGCCGACGACCTCTGAAGGCAAAGGGCTCAGACCTTGGGGGGCTGTGGAGCCTCGGGGGCCTGCTCCAGCTGAGCGTCCTCGGCCTCGGCGACCGGCTCCTCCACGGCGGGCTCGATCTCATCCTCGACGACGTCCGCGTCAGACTCGAGGTACTCGCCCTCGTCGGCGTCGACGTACTCGTCGTCGTCGGCGGCGTCGACGTACTCGTCGTCATCGACGTCGACGTACTCGCCCTCGTCGGCGTCGACGTACTCGTCGTCGTCCTCTTCCTCGTCGTACTCGCTGGCAGCGGTCACGGAGGCGACGGCGCGCTTGAGCATGCGGACGCGCGTGCGGCGGGCGATCTCGAGCTCCACCCAGTCGCTGCCGATCGCGGTGATGGTGCCGTATACGCCGCCGATGGTCACGACCTGGTCGCCCTTCTTCAGCGTGGCAAGGAGGTTGGCGTGCTGCTGCTTCTGCCTGCGCTGCGGACGAATCGCCAGAAAGTAGAAGATCCCGAAAAAGAGAAGGATATAGATCAGAATGGCGCCGGTGCCACCGCCCATAAGGCCTACCCCCCTGCGGAGTAACGCTCCGCGACGTATTCGGCGAACTCTGCAAATCGCCCTGCGCGGATGGCCGTGCGGGCGTCCGCGCACAATCTTAGCAGAACCCGCAGGTTGTGCAGACTGAGAAGGTGTGCGCCGAGGATCTCGCGCTGGACCACGAGGTGACGCAGGTAGGCCCGCGAGAAGGTGCGACAGGCGTAGCAGTCGCAGCTCTCGTCGAGCGGCGCGAGGTCGTCGGCGAAGCGCGCGTTGCGCAGGTTCATGCGGCCGACACCCGAGAACACGGTTCCGGTGCGCGCCAGGCGCGTGGGCAGCACGCAGTCGAAGACGTCGACGCCTCGCCGGATCACCTCGATCATCCCCAGCGGATCGCCGATCCCCATGAAGTAGCGAAGGCGATCGCCGGGCAGCAGCTCATCCATGAGCTCGACCGTAGCGAGCATGTCGTCGCCGCGTTCGCCGACGCTGAGGCCGCCGATGGCGTAGGCGTCGAAGCCCACGTCGCCGATCTCGGCGGCCGAGCGGCGGCGCAGCGCCTCGTCGACGCCGCCCTGGACGATGCCCACGAGCAGCTGGCGCGGCCGTCGATGGGCTGCTTTGCAGGCCGCCGCCCAGCGCGTCGTGCGATCCACGGCGGCGGCCACCTCGTCGAGCGACAGCGTCCCGGGGGCACACTGGTCGAAGGCCATGATGATGTCGGCGCCGAGATCCTCCTGCACGCGCACCGCGAGCTCCGGAGTGAACACGTGACGGGATCCATCGTACACGGAGGCGAACTCCACCCCCTCATCGCGAATCACACGCGTGCTTTCGAGGCTGAACACCTGGAAGCCGCCCGAGTCGGTGAGGATCGGTCCGTCCCAGCCCATGAAGCCGTGCAGGCCGCCGTGCGCCGCCACGATCTCTGAGCCCGGCCGCAAGTAGAGGTGGTACGTGTTGGCGAGAACCACCTGCGCGCCGAGCTCGCGCAGCTCGCGCGGCGCCACGGCCTTGACGGTCGCCTTGGTGCCCACCGGCATGAAGCACGGTGTGACGACGTCGCCGTGCGGAGTGGAGAGACGCGCGGCCCGCGCGCGCCCGTCACGGGCCTCCACCGTGAAGGCGAAGCCCTCCGTCGTCATTCCCGCGGCCGCCAACTCAGAGCGCCAGCATCGCGTCGCCGAAACTGTAGAAGCGGTAGCCCTCGGCGACCGCGTGGCGGTAGATCCTCCACGTCGCCTCGATACCGCAAAACGCCATGACCAGCGCCAGAAGGCTGGTGCGCGGCAGATGGAAGTTGGTGAGCAGGCCGTCGACCACGAAGAACTCGAATCCCGGCGTGATGAAGAGATCGGTCTCACCGCGGAGAAGATCGCTCTTCGCGGCGCCTCCCTCTCCCTCCCTGACCCGGGCGACCTGAGGCTCTTCGCCGGCGGCGGACGCCGCCTCGTCGCGGGCCAGGTGCTCAAGAGTGCGCAGCGTGGTGGTGCCCACGGCGATGACTCGGCGCCCCTCGGCGCGCGCCGCGCGCAGGCGGCGCCAGGTGCTGGCCTTCACCTCGTACCTCTCGCTGTGCAGGCGGGTCGCCGCGAGCGTCTCCTCCTGCAGCGGCTTGAAGGTGCCGAGGCCCACGTGAAGCGTCACCGTCTCAATGGTGATCCCCGCCTCGCGCAGGGCCGCATCGAGGCCGGCGGTGAAGTGCAGACCGGCCGTCGGCGCCGCGGCCGAGCCCACCGCGCTCGCGTAGATCGTCTGGTAGCGCTCGGGATCGTCGATGCCCGCTCGAATGTACGGAGGCAGTGGCGTCACGCCCGCCCTCTCCAGCAGTGCGTGCACGGGCTGCTCTGCCTGGTTGACAACGTGCCAGCGACCGTCGCCCAGCGGCCGCTCGCAGAGCAGCGGCCACTCCCCGGCGAGATCCTCGCTCAGCAGCACCTCTCCCGGGCGCGGCCGGCCACGCAGGAGCACCTCCCAGCGCTCGACGCCGACCGGCGAATCCAGGGTCGCGGCGTCCTCGCCGGCTCCGCAAGACGGAGGCGCCGCACTCCCCCCCACGGCCGCGCGCTGCAGGAACAGCGCCTCGATACGACCGCCGGTGACACGCCTGAAGAAGCTGCGCGCCGGGAACACGCGCGTGTCGTTGCGCACCAGCAGATCGCCGGCGCGGAGGAGGGCTGGCAGCTCGCTGAACGAGCGGTCTTGCAGCGCCCGCCGGGCACCACGGTAAACGAGGAGGCGCGAAGCGTCGCGTGGATCCGCCGGCGTCTGCGCAATGAGCCCGGCGGGCAGCGCGTAGTCGAGGTCGGCCAGAGTGAGTGTGGGGGCTCCTGTGGCGCAACGCGGCACGCTCACGCGCGAGCCTTTCGCGCCCGGCGCTCGTGCCAGGCCTCCCACTTGCTCGCCGCGCACCCGCAGTACCGCTGCCGGTACAGCTCGTAGCGGCGGCAGGCTGCGTAGCTCTCGCGGAACGACTCGCGCAGATCGAGATAGACGAAGCGCACGCCGTGCTCCTCGCCCGCCGCCTCGCCGGCGGCGACGAGAAGGTCGTGGCGCTGGTAGGGACTGACGCTCAGGGTCGTGCTGAAGCGCCTCATCCCGCGGGCCGCAGCCGCTGCCGCAGCTCCCCCCAGGCGCAGACGAAAGCACAGGGCACAGCGCCCGGACGAATCCTCCGAGTGCTGCCGCGCCTGCCAGGACCGCCAGGCAGGGCCCGGCGAGCGCTCGTCGACGACGAGCTGTGCCTCGGCCGCCCTGCAGTAGCGCCGAAGAGCGTCGAGGCGACGGAGCGCTTCGAGCTCAGGCTGGATGTTGGGGTTACGGTGCCACACCAGCGGCTCGACGCCACGTTCCCTCCACGCGGGGAGGGCGACGGTGGCACAGGGGCCGCAGCAGGCGTGCAGCAGCAGATCGTTCACCGCGAAAGCATAGCATCGCTCCGGCGAGCGTCAGCCTTCGTCGAAGAGCGTGCTCGCCGCGGCCGGCGGGACGAGGCCGCAGTGCGCGAAGCCGGTACGCGTGAGCACGCGTCCCCTCGGCGTGCGTTTGAGGAAGCCCTGCATGATGAGGTAGGGCTCGTACACGTCCATGATCGTGTCGGCCTCCTCGCCGAGAGCGACCGCGAGCGTATCGAGACCGACGGGCCCGCCGTCGAACTTCACGGCGATCGCGTGCAGGATGTCGCGGTCGAGCTTGTCGAGTCCCTCCCCGTCGACCTGGAAGAGCTGCAGGGCGGCGATGCAGATCGCGTGGTCGATAGCGCCCTGGTGGCGTACCTCGGCGAAGTCGCGGACGCGCCGCAGCAGACGGTTGGCGACGCGCGGCGTGCCGCGGGACCGACCGGCGATCTCGAGCGCGGATGCGTTGTCGATGGGCACGTTCAGGATGTTCGCGGAGCGACGCACGATGCGCGCGAGCTCTTCGACCTCGTAGTATTCGAGCCGCTGCCACACACCGAACCGGTCGCGCAGCGGCGTCGTGAGCAGCCCGGAGCGAGTGGTCGCCCCGATCAGCGTGAACGGCTGCACCTGCATGCGGATGCTGCGCGCCGCAGGCCCTTCGCCGATCATGATGTCGATTTCGAAGTCCTCCATCGCCGGGTAGAGAACCTCCTCGACGGCCGCGTTGAGCCGGTGGATCTCGTCGACGAAAAGGACGTCGCCCTCCTGCAGATTGGTGAGCAGGCCGGCGACGTCGACCTTGCGGTCGAGCGCCGGACCCGACGTGGTATGCACCCCCACGCCCAGCTCCGCGGCGATGATGCCCGCGAGCGTCGTCTTGCCGAGGCCGGGCGGGCCGGCCAGCAGAACGTGGTCGAGAGTCTCGCCGCGCCTGCGCGCCGCCTCCACGAAGATCTCGAGCTGCTCTTTGGCGACGTGCTGGCCCACGAACTCGGCGAATCGCCGGGGACGCAGCGTGAGCTCCAGCTCGCGATCCTCGAGACGTTCGCTGGGGTCGCCGACGCGCTCCCGAGAACCGGCCATCACCCCTCCTTGTCGTGAGCCAGGGCGTGCTTCACGAGATCCTCGAGCGAGGCGTCGTCGGGGGCGCCGCGAAGCGCCACCTCGGCCTCGCGCAGGCTCATGCCGAGATTCTGCAGCGCCGACCGCGCGGCGAGAAAGGTGTCGGCCGCAGCGCCGGTTGGGGCCGCATCGCGATCGCCGGGCGCGGCCGGCGGCAGCGAGCCGACACGATCCTTGAGCTCCACGACGAGGCGCTGCGCCAGCTTCCTGCCGATCCCCGGGATGCTCTGGAACTTCTTGACGTCGTCGCGGGCCACGGCGGCCTCGAGCTCCTCCACTGGATACCCTGAGAGCACCGCCAGCGCCACCTTCGGGCCGACGCCGCTGACGGCGATCAGCCACGTGAAGAAGGCTCGCTCCCGGACGCTGCGGAAGCCGAAGAGCTGCAGCGCGTCCTCGCGCACGTGAAGATGCGTGTAGAGGTGAACCTCCCGGCCGTGATCGCCGGCCAGCGCGCCGAGCGTGCGCGCCGAGGCGAGCACCTCGACGCCGAACCCCCCGACCTCGATTACGGCGCGTTCGGTGCCGACAGATACGAGCTCGCCGCGGATTGCGGCGATCACGGCCGGCCGCCAGGCACGCCGCGAAGGGCACGCGCGTACGGAGCGCCGTTGCTATGCGCGTGCGTGATGGCGACCGCCAGCGCATCGGCGGCATGGTCTGGCTGCGGAATGCGCGCCAGGCCGAGGATGACCTTGGTCATCTCCTGCACCTGGACCTTGCCGGCGCGGCCGTAGCCGGTGACCGCTCGCTTGATCTGCAGGGGCGAGTACTCGAGCGGCGCGTTGCGGAGGCCGGCGGCAGCCAGGTAGAGAACGCCTTTCGCCTGTCCCACGGCCAGCGCCGTCTTGACGCTGACATTGACGAGGAGCGCTTCGAGCACCACGAAATCCGGTGAGAAGCGCTCGATGAGGTCGCAGGCCTGCTCGTGGATCTGCCGCAGGCGCACGTGCGTCTCCTGCTTCGACGACGTCGTGATGCAGCCGTGCCCCAGCGCTCGCAGGCGGTTGCCCTCCTGCTCCACGACGCCCCAGCCGGTATTTGCCGTACCGGGATCGAAGCCGAGGACGATCATGCTTGCCTCCTCACCGCGAAGCGCGCCCAAGGTCGCGCACCGTTCGCCATCCTCAGCCGGCGAGCGCCTCGAGGACGTCCTCCGGAATGTCGAAGTTGGCGTAGACCCCCTGGACGTCGTCGTTGTCCTCCAGGGCATCCATGATCTTCATGGTCTTGCGGGCATCGTTCTCGTCGAGCTTCACGGTGCTCTTGGGAACCATCGTCAACTCGGCCTGCTCGAACTCGATGCCAGCGGCCGCCATGGCATCACGAACGGCGACGAACTCCGACGGCTGCGTGAGCACCTCGAACTCGTTGCCGTCCTGCACGATGTCGTCGGCTCCGGCCTCGAGGGCGGCATCCATGATCTCGTCCTCGCCGTGCTTCGCGCCGTCGACGACGATCGAGCCGCGGCGCTCGAAAACCCAGGCGACGGCCCCCGGCTGCGCCAGCTGGCCGCCGTGCTTGGCGAAGATGTTGCGGATGTCCGCAGCAGAGCGGTTACGGTTATCGGTGAGCACCTCGACGATCACCGCCACGCCGGCGGGGCCGTAGCCCTCGTACATGATGGCCTCGTAGGCGGCGCCGTCGGAGCCCCCGCCGCCGCGCTGGATGGCACGCTCGATGTTGTCCTTCGGCATCGAGTAGCTCTTCGCTTTCTCGATAGCGTTGGCCAGAGACACGTTCATACCGGGATCGGTGCCGCCCTCCCGCGCAGCGACGGATATGGCGCGCGAAAGCTTGGAGAAGAGCTTGCCTCGCTTCGCATCCTCCTTGCCCTTCTTGTGCTTGATGGTCGACCATTTCGAGTGCCCGGACACCAGGGAACCTCCCGCCTCAGAAATTGACGGACGCGGCGGCGTGGCGCACGCCATGGAGGGCGCGCAGCTCGGCCGCGCCGCCGCGATGGAAACGGCGAATCGGCTCGGCGAGACCGCAGACGTCCGTCAGCGTGCCGATGGACGTGCTCTCGCCGCCGGGGATCACCAGACCGTCGACGCCTTGCGGATCGCCGGCGGCCCGCGCCTCGCGAGCGACCGCGCCGGAGCGTTCCGGCGCGGCACGGTGCTCACACACGTCGCCCTTAAGGGCGAGCGCGCCCGCCGTGAGACCGACCCCCGAGCCGCACGGGCTGGGATCGGGGTCGGGCGAGGGAATCCGGTCGAGCCGTCGACTAGTGGGGTCGTGCGTCATGCAGCCGCGCTCACCATCCGCGATGCTGCAGCTTGGCCTCAGCGTCCATGCGCGCCGCATCGATGCCGGCCATTGCGTCTCCCAGACCCACGGAAACCTCGGCCAGGATGCCGGCATCGCGGTAGTTGGTTGCGGCTTTGACGATGGCGTTAGCGCGCTTCCGGGGGTCCTCACTCTTGAAGATGCCCGAGCCCACGAAGACGCCCTCGGCGCCGAGCTGCATCATGAGCGCAGCGTCGGCCGGCGTCGCAATGCCGCCGGCGCTGAAGTTGACGACCGGCAGCTTGCCGTTCTCGGCCACCCAGCGGACCAGCTCGTAGGGAGCCTGCAGCTGCTTGGCGGCAACGAAGAGTTCGTCGTCGTCGAGGGTCCGCAGGCGACGAACCTCACCCATGATGGTGCGCATATGACGGACCGCCTCCACAACGTCGCCGGTCCCGGCCTCGCCCTTGGTGCGGATCATGGCGGCGCCCTCGCTGATGCGGCGCAGCGCCTCGCCGAGGTTGACGGCGCCGCAGACGAAGGGCACGTTGAACTTCCACTTGTTGATGTGGTTGGCCTCGTCGGCCGGCGTGAGGACTTCGCTCTCGTCGATGAAGTCGACCTTGAGAGCCTCGAGGATCTGCGCCTCCACGAAGTGGCCGATGCGCGCCTTGGCCATGACCGGGATGGTGACGCACTCCTGGATCTCCTGGATCTTGGTGGGGTCGGCCATACGCGCCACGCCGCCCTGGGCGCGGATGTCGGAGGGCACGCGCTCCAGCGCCATCACCGCGCAAGCGCCCGCCTCCTCCGCGATCTTCGCCTGGTCGGCGTTGGTGACGTCCATGATGACGCCACCCCTGAACATGTCGGCAAGGCCGTTCTTCACCCGCATGGTAGCGGAATCTGTCACGGGAACCTCCGTAGTCTTGGCGTGTCGATTCTACCGCAGCGCCAAACTGCCACGCCACCAGCAGGGAGGCCTCAGAATGCGCACATATGCGGGTCTTTTGGCCGCCCGGCGGCCTCAGCTCAGCTCTTGCGGGCGTCTTCCTTGTCGGCCTTCGCCTGATCCACGATCTTCTGCGTCAGGTGGGCCGGAACCTCGTCGTACCGCAGGACCTCCATGTGATAGTCGCCGCGGCCGCCGGTCATCGACGTGAGGTCTGGTGCGTAGGTCAGCATCTCCGCAAACGGCACCTCCGCGTTCACGACGGTGGTGCGCCCTCGCGGCGTCGTGCCGAGCACGCGGCCGCGCCGTGAGTTGAGATCGCCGATGATGTCGCCGACGTTGTCGTCGGGCACCGTAATATCGACGCTCATGATGGGCTCGAGAAGCACCGGCTGAGCCTTCTCGGCGGCGGCCTTGAAGCCGATCGAGCCGGCGATCTGGAAGGCCATGTCGCTCGAGTCGACGGGGTGGAACTTGCCGTCGTACAGCTCGACCTTGACGTCGACGACCGGGTAGCCGGCGAGGAAACCCTCGGTCATGGCGGCGCGGACGCCCTTCTCGACAGCCGGAATGAAGTTGCGCGGAATAGCTCCGCCGACGATCTTGTCGACGAACTCGAAGCCCTCGCCGCGTGGCTGCGGTGAGACCTCAATCCAGGTGTCGGCGAACTGGCCGCGCCCCCCGGTCTGCTTCTTGTGCTTGCCTTCGGCCTTGGCGCTGCCCTTGATCGTCTCGCGATACGGGACAGTCGGAGGATTAAGCTCGACCTCCACGCCAAAACGGCGGTGCATGCGCTCGACCGTGACCTCAACGTGAACCTGGCTCATGCCGCCCACGATCATCTCGCCGGTCTGCTCGTCGCGATACACCCTGAGCATCGGGTCTTCCTCCGAGAGACGCCGGAGGGCGACGATGACCTTGTCCTCCTCGCCCTTGCTCTTGGCGCTGATCGCGAAGCTCATGAGCGGCTCGGGGAAGTCGATAGCGGGGAATGCTCCGCAGCCCGCCTCCGTGCAGATGGTGTCGCCGGTGACGACATCCTTGAGCTTGGCGATAGCGCCGATGTCGCCGGCCACCAGCGCATCGGTAGGCTTGTTGTCCTTGCCCATGGGGCGCAGAAGCTGGCCGAGGCGCTCCTTGTGGCCGTCGCGTGAGATGAAGATCTGAGAGTCGCTCGAGATCGTGCCCTGGAAGACCCGGAACACGTTGACGTGGCCGCTGAACGGGTCGGCGAGCGTCTTGAACACAAACGCGACGGCCGGCTTGTCCGCATCGCACGACACGGCCACCTCGGCGCCGTCTGCGTCGACCAGCGCCGGTGCCGGAACCTCGCCGGGCGCCGGCATCAGGCTGAGGAGATCGAAGAGCCCGTCGACGCCGATGCCGGCCGTGGCGGCGCCGCACGTCACCGGGAAGATCTGCCCGCCGGCCACGGCGGCCGCGAACGCCGCACCGAGCTCCGCCGTAGTGATCTCCTCTTCAAGGAGGTACTTCTCGGCGAGCGCATCGTCGGTGCTCGCGATCGCATCGACCAGTGTCTCGCGGGCGGCTTCAGCTTCTGCGAGGAGGTCGGCCGGAATCTCGCCGACGTCGGGCTTGCCGTCCTTGAGCATGCAGGCGCGCATCTCGAGGAGGTCGATCGTGCCGCGGAGGTCCTGCTCCTTGCCGATCGGCATGTGTACGGCGACGACCTGGTTGCCGAAGGTTTCGCGCAGACCCTCGACGGCGGCGGCGAAATCGGCACGTTCACGATCGAGCATGTTGCAGAACAGCACGCGACTCAATCCGCGTTCTTCGGCACGCGCCCAGAGGCGTTCGGTCTGAACCTCGACGCCGACAACGGCATTGACCACGACGACGGCAGTCTCGACGACCTGCAGCGAGGCGATGGCGTCGGCGAGGAAGCTGGAGTCGCCGGGGGTGTCGATCAGGTTGAAGCTCAGACCCTCGCGCTCGATGTGCGCGAGGCCCGCCGACAGGCTCATCCGGCGCTTCTTCTCGTCCTCGTCCCAGTCGGACACGGTCGTGCCGTCGGCGATGTTGCCGAGCCGGGTGACCGCACCGGCGGAGAAGAGAAGGCCCTCGAAGAGCGACGTCTTGCCGGTACCGCGGTGCCCAACGAGGGCAATGTTCCTGATCTTGCCTGGATCCGTCATACCGGCTCTCCTCGTGTGTCGTCTCGCCGGCCCCCGGACGCGGGCACGCGAACAACCACAACCGGAAGCCTCCTCTCGGAAGGCTGAAGTTTAGCATAGCGACTCCGGATTGCCCGCTTCGCGTACAGAGAACCGGCTCAGAGCTCGGGCGGCGCAAGCGCGACCCCAGGTCCGACGTGCGCTCTGCGCCGGCCGGCGAGAGCGGCAGCCGGCCCCAGCACCCCGAATCCATACTTGTCGCGCACCCGATCGACGGCCTCGCTGAGCGCCGCCTCCCGCCAGCCTTCGTCGAGCGTGAGCTGGAAGGCGTTGTGCGTGAAGCCGGTGACGCCGACGCCGACGAGCCGTACCCAGCGGGCGCCGGAAGTCAGCTCGTCGAGAAGCCCCGCCGCCGCCTCATAGACCGGCCGCACGGCGCTCACGGGAAGAGGCAGGGTGCGCCGCCGGCTGACGGTGTGAAACGTGTTGAAGCGCACCCTGAGCACCACGGTGCGCGCCGCAAGGCCCTTGCGACGCAACTCCGCGACCGCGTGATCGGTGAGCGACAGCACGGCGCCCCGCAGCAGCTCGAGGTCGTTGGTGTCGTCGCTGAAGGTGACCTCGCGGCCGATCGACCTGGGCAGCGGCCGGCGGCCGCGCACCGGCGAGGAGCTGCGCCCGAGAGCGAGCTGGCGCAGACTGTGAGCGCCACGACCGAACGCCGCGGCGAGCAGCGGGAACGGCACGTCCTGCAACATGCCGATCGTGCTCAGGCCGAGGGCGCCGAGCCGCTCTCGCATGACGGGGCCGATGCCGTGGATCGCGTCGACCGGCAAATCCCGCAGGCGTCCGTGCACATCGGCCTCGGTGAGCTCGCCGACGCCGGCCGGTTTATTGAGGCCGGCGGCCAGCTTGGCCAGCGACTTGGTGGGCCCGATGCCGATGGAGCAGGTCAGGCCGTATACGTCGTATACCTGCTCCTGGATGCGCAGAGCAATGGTACGGGATGGCCCGAACAGCCGCCGGCTGCCTGTGACGTCGAGGTAGGCCTCGTCGATGGAGGCGACCTCCACGAGATCGGTGTAGCGCCGCAGGATCTCGACGAGGCCGTGGTGCACCTGCGCGTAGGCCGGCATGTCGACCGGCAGGAACACCCCCGTCGGGCAGAGGTGCTCGGCCTGCCTGATCGGCATGGCGCTGTGAACGCCGAAGGCGCGCGCCTCGTACGAGCACGCGGAGACGACGGCGCGACCGCCGCGCTCGCCGCCGACGATGACCGGCAGGCCCCGCAACCCGGGACGCCGGACCTGCTCGACCGAGGCGAAGAACGCATCCATGTCGACGTGCAGGATTGCCCGGGGTGATACGAACATATGTTCGCATACTAGCCCCGCGAGCGACGCGCGGTCAACCTTTGGCAGATCTCAGCGGCGGCTCCACCGGCGGTAGCGCGGAGCCGTCCGGGCGCCCAGCCTCAGCGGATCCGGCGGCCGAAGTCGACTGAGTACATCGCCACGCCGGACACATTCCTGAGAGAGCCGCCGGCGCAGCCGATGCCCACATCGCGCCAGCGCGCCCTCAGGATCACCGCCCGATGGCCCGACGACTTCATCCAGGTCCTGAACACCGCCCGTGGCGTCCCCACCGCGCCTTTGCCCCAGCCGATGACCTCACCCACCGACCACGACCTGCAGCCGGTGCGGCTGTACCCGGCGCGCGCCAGACGCGTCCCCAGGCTCGCGCCCTTCCACGAGGTGTGGGCGATGTAGTCACGCGAGAGCATCTCGCGAGAGTGCGCCAGCGCCGCCCGATCGAGAGCCTTCTGGAGGCGTACGGGCGCCAGGCCGCGTGAGGTGCGCGCCTTGTTGATGAGCTTCAGCATAGCTCTCTCGTTGGCCGCACGATCGAGAGCGCGCGCAGAGCTCGGCAGCGCCGCAACCGAGACCGTCAGGAGCATGATCGCGACGAGCGCCGCAGGAATCAGCTTTCGCATGGAGTCCTCCCCTTCCTGGGGTCAGCCGTTCTAGCTCTGTTCGACGGAGGGCCGTTCAGGCCTCTGCGAGCGCCTCCAGCCGGGGCACATCGCCCCAGAGGCGGTCGAGACGGTAGTAGTCACGGGAGGCGGACGTGAACACATGCACGACGACGTCGATGTAGTCGAGGAGGATCCACTCGCCTTCCCGGTCGCCCTCGACTCGCGCGGGACGACGGGGACGCAGCTTCCCGCCGATCTCGTCGGCGATGGCTCTGGTGTGGCGCGGGTTGGCGCCCGTGACGATGACGAAATAATCAGTGTAGCCGACCGCCTCGTCCATGGACAGGATGACGATGTCCTCGCCCTTCTTGTCGGCGGCGAGCTGCGCGATGGCCTGCGCCAGATCCTCCGACACGGTGAGCTCTGCCTCGGTGACTACGGCTGATCCTTTGCTGTGGGTTCGCTGAGCTTGAGGTCGGCGCCGACGATGACAACTACGCTCTTCGCGGGCACGTCTGTTCCGCTCAAGACGACGCCGCGGCCGAGTATAGCACGGATATCCTGGGCCACCGGCAACGCGCGCTCCCCGGCGAGGATCTGCGTGTGACGGTACTTGAAGGTGGCGGCGTTGCCCACCGGCGCGAGATTCACGTCGAGACCCGCCAAGCGCCGGGCGACCGCACGGCCGGCGCCCACCTTCCCCGTCCCGTTGCGGACGATCACCGTATGCTCAGCCCGAAAGGCCGATGAGTTCCTCGTGACGTCCGCCATCACGGCCTCGGCGTCGGGCAGGAATGCGAACTGCCCCTCGGCGACGCGCGACTTGGACGGCAGGCGGTCGACCGTCGCGTCGCTCCCGACAAGCCCGGTCAGCATCTCCTTCAGCAGCGGGCCGTCTGCCGGAACACCAGCCGCCAGGCGCGCCACGGCGGCGGCGGCTTCGCCGGCCGGGCGCGCGGCTGCAGCCGAGACGGCCGCGCGAACCAGGGCGGCCTGCAGGGTCGCGCCTGCAGCCTCTTTCGCGACGGCTGCCGCCAGCAGACCCTCGAGCTCGCCCGGCTGCAGCCGATCGTTCGACTTGAACCGGCGGGTCACACCGTCGGAGGTCACTGCTAGGGGTTTCTCCAGCACGAGCCGCAGTGGCTTGACGCCGGCGAGGTCCGTGAGAGCGCTCGCCGGTAACGAATACTGCGCATCGACCGGAACCCCGATGACTCGCTGCAGATCCTCACACAGCGTACCCGCCTCAACAGCATCGGCGGAGAAGACGTACTCGCCGTCGGAGCCCTCGAGAAGAAGCTCCGCAGGGATGGTGTAGGCGGAGCAGCGACCCGTGTCCGCGTTCCTGACCGCGAGCAGCGCCGCGACAGGCTCCTGCCGGCTCGAGCTGATCAGCGTGATCAGGACGAGCCGGCCGGCCGGGCCAGGGCCCTCCGAACCGCCCAGCAGGCGGGACGTCAGCTGCCACGCACCGAACACGGCCGCAAAGGCCACGGCGGCCGCGAACCCGGCCAGCAGCCATGCCTGGCGCCTCTCGACAACCTCGCGACGCCTGCGGCGAAGGCGCTCGACACGGTAACCCCTACGCGCCGGCATGAAACTCGTTATAGAGATCGAGGGCGGCGGCGGCCACGCCGCGGCCACGGCCGATCACGTTGAGCAGGCTGAGGCGTGCGGCGGCGGCCACGGCCCCGTCGAGCGAACCGCGGGCGAGCTCGCGCACCTCGCGCGCCTCCGGGAACTCCCGCCCAGGCTCGCAGAAGTCGGCCACATAGAGGCATTTCTCGAGAACGGTCATGCCGGGCGCGCCGACCGTATGCCGGGCAATGGCCCCGGCGATCGCGGCCGCCAGCCCCACGTCGGCCAGCTCAGCCGCGGCCACGGGGCCGTGCAGGAGGCCGACGGGCCGGCGCCGCTCGACCGGGCCGACTGCGATGCCGTAGGCGCAAGCCGCCTCCAGCATCTGCTCCGCGGTCAGCTCGCGGCAGTAGTCGTGGAGCAGGCCGGCAATCTCCGCGGCAGCAGGATCGCCGCCGAATCGCCGCGCCGCCGCCGCCGCCTCCGCCGCCACACGGCGCGAGTGGGCAAGCCGTGCCCCGGAGAGGCGGGCTGCGGCCATGGCGTCGGCGGTGGCGGCGTCGATCACGGCCGCCGGTAGAGCCCCCGCTCCACCACGAGCTCCTCGACTGCCTCCGGCACCAGGTAGCGAATCGGGCGGCCGGCAGCGACGCGCGCCCTCAGGCCGCTCGACGAGATGCCCAGCTGCGGGGCATCGAGAATCACCACCCGGTCCGCTCCCCACCGCTCCACCGCAGAACGGATGCGCGAGACCTCGTCGCCGGGCCGCAGCGCAACGGCGAGAGACGCCTGGCAGAGCACCTCCTCAGGGTCGCGCCACTCGTCGAGATCGAGCAGGGAGTCCGAACCGAGGATGAAGACGAGTCTCCGGCCAGGGAAGCGCCGGGAGACGGCGGCAAGCGTCTCATGGGTGTACACCAGTCCCTCGTCGATCTCGATGCCGGAAGCGACAAAGCGCGGGTCAGACTGCACGGCAAGCTCCGCCATCTCGAGCCTCACGGACGCGGACGTGCGGCCCACGGAGTCCTTGTGCGGCGGCGCGGCGGCGGGCACGAAGAGCACGCGCTCGAGACCCAGCTCCTCGGCCGCCTCCGAGGCGATCGCCAGGTGGGCCAGATGCGGCGGATCGAAGCTGCCGCCGAGAACGCCGAGGCGCGGACCAGCCGCGGCCATAGTGCTACCCTCGCACCTGACCGTCGCCCCAGAGCTCGTACTTGACACAGGTGAGCTCCTGCAGGGCGAGCGGCCCGCGCGCGTGCAGCTTCTGCGTGGAGATGCCCATCTCGGCGCCCAGATCGAACTCGGCCCCATCGGTGAAGCGTGTCGACGCGTTGACGTACACACAGGCGGCGTCGACCTCGGCGCTGAAGCGCCGTGCGGCCGCGAGATCCTCCGTGACGATAGCCTCCGAGTGCTTGGTTCCGTACGTGGCGATATGCTCCAGCGCCTCGTCCAGGGAGTCGACCACCCGCACCGCCAGCTTGAGCGCCAGGAACTCGGTCTCGTAGTGGGTCTTGTTGGCGCGCTTGAGCGAGGAATCGCCCAGCAGCTCACCCGCCACTCGGTCGACGGCCAGTTCGACGCCCCGGCGCTTGAGCTCCTCTACTGCACGAGGCAGGAACGCCGGCGCCACGTCGCGGTGCACGAGGAGGGTCTCCGCCGCGTTACACACGCCAGGTCTCTGGCACTTGGCGTTGACGATGATCGGCACCGCCTTGTCGATGTCGGCAGCGGCATCGATGTACACATGACAGTTGCCGCCCGCCGCATACACGACAGGCACCTTGCTGTTGTCGAGGAGATACGTCTTGAGCGCCTCTCCGCCCCTGGGGATCACGAGGTCGACGTACGCACGCTGCTTGATCAGCTCGTCGAGCTCGCGACGGTCGGGGGTGAGATACGAAACCGCCTCACGGGGAAGCCCGCTCTCGATGAGGGCGCCCTGCACGGCCTCGGAGAGGATGCGGTTGGAGTGCGACGCGGCGCTGCCGCCGCGCAGGATCGCCGCATTGCCGGTCTTGAGACAGAGGCAGGCCGCGTCGACCGTGACGTTGGGCCGCGCCTCGTAGATGACGGCGACCACGCCGAGCGGGACGCGGACCTTGCGCAGCTCGATGCCGTTGTCGAGGCGCCAGCCGTCGACCAGCTGGCCGACAGGGTCCGGCAGGGCGGCCACGCCGCGCACGGCGGCCGCAACATCACTCAGCCGGTCCTCGTCGAGGAGCAGGCGGTCGACGAGGGCGTCCGCCAGCCGGTTCTCCCGCGCCAGGCGAACATCCTCCCGGTTTTCGGCCAGAATCTCGTCGGTGCGCCTCTCCAGCGCGTCGGCGATGCTGTGCAGGGCTTCGTCCTTGCGCGCCCGGGAGAGCCCCGCGAGAGCGCGAGAGGCGACCTTGGCGCCAGCGCAGATCTTCTTGACAGTCACTCGACCTCCTCGCCGACCAGCACCAGGCTGTCCCGGTGCACGACCTCGTCCTGCAGATATGGGTTCGCAGCGCGCAGCTCGCTCGTATGCATACCGGCCACACGGCGTACGTCGCGAGCGCTCATGGTCGTCAGACCACGGGCGACCTCGACCCCGTCGGCGCCCACGATCGCGACTGCATCACCGGCCGCGAAGCTGCCGTGCACGACCCGGATACCCACGGGCAGCAGGCTGCTCCCCCCCGACTCCAGCGCACGCACTGCGCCGGCGTCGACCTCAAGGGTACCACGCGGCGGCTTTGCGTAGCGCAGCCAGAGCTTGAACGCCGAAGTGCCGGAGGGCCGCGGGTCGATCCAGGTTCCAAGGCACTCCCCGGCGACGAGGGAGCTGAGCACTCCCGGCGTCGAGCCGTTGGCGATGATGGTGCGCACTTCAGCGGCGGTGGCCATCATGGCCGCGGCGACCTTGCCGCGCATTCCGCCGGCGCCGCGCCTCGAAGCGCCACCAACGTCGAAGGCGGCGAGCTCCTGCGGGCGCCTGATGCGCGTCACCAGGCGAGCCGAGGCATCCCGCCGCGGGTCGCCGGTGTAGAGGCCGTCCTGATCGGTGAGCAGCACCAGCGCCGAGGCGCGGAGCATGACAGCGACCTGGGCGGCGATGATGTCGTTGTCGCCGAAGCGGATCTCATCGGTGGCCGTCGTGTCGTTCTCATTGACGATCGGCACGATCCCCCAGCTCAACAGACGGCGTAGCGTGTTCCGCGCATTGACGTAGCTCGTGCGCCGCGAGAAGTCGTCGCTCGTGAGCAGCACCTGCGCCGCCGTGACCTCCTGATCGGCGAACAACCGCTCCCAGTGCGCGTAGAGGCGACCCTGCCCCACCGCCGACGCAGCCTGCAACTCCGGGACGAGCCGAGGACGCTCGGCGACGCCAAGCACGTGCTGCCCACAGGCGATCGCACCACTGGAGACGAGCACGACGCGCCGCCCAGCGTGCACGAGCCCCGCGATGTCGGCCGAGAGGCCGGAGAGCAGCCGTCGGCGCAACTGAAGATCGTCGTCGGTGACGCTGCTCGACCCGATCTTGACGATGATCGTCTTCACACGGTGATTCTAGCAAAGTGCCTGAACGGCGGCCTCAGCTGAACTCGAACTCCGTGCCGCCGATCACGACCGTATCGCCCGGCTGGGCGCCCGCCCGCCGCAGCGCCGCGTTAAGCCCTGCCTTCTCGATCACCAGCTGCAGGTAGGCAAGCGCGTCCCGGTTATCGAGATCCGCTTTGGCGAACAGCCGTTCGAGCCGCCGTCCGGAGACGACGAAGCCGTCGCCCTCGCGGGTCACCGTGAAGGCCTCGAGGCGATCGGCGCCCGGCCGCAGGACCGCCGCCTCCGGCCTCTCCTGCGCCGCCTCCGCCACCACCTCGCCAGCGCGCACAACAGCCATGGCCTCGCTCAGCGATGCCACGAAGCCCTCCAGGCCGGATCCGTCGGCCGCGGAGACAAGGAGGGCCGCGAGCGGCCACCGCTGCGCCTTGAGGAACTCGGCGGCCGTCGCCCTCGCCGCACCGCCCAGCAGATCGGCCTTGTTGAGCGCGACGATCGCCGGGCGGTCCAGCAACTCCGGCTTGAAGGCCGCCAGCTCGCCGCGGACGGTCGCGAGCGCCCGCGGCCACTCTTCGACCCCGTCGCCAGCGTCGATGACGTAGACGAGCAAGGCGGTGCGCTCAATGTGAGCCAGGAAACGGTGCCCCAGCCCGGCGCCCCGGCTGGCGCCCTCGATGAGGCCGGGGATGTCGGCGATAACGGCCGGACCGTCTTCCAGGGAGACCACGCCAAGGTTCGGCTCGAGTGTGGTGAACGGGTACGAGGCGATCCTGGGTTGTGCCCGCGTCAGGGCCGCGAGGAGAGACGACTTTCCGGCGTTGGGCAACCCCACCAAACCGATGTCGGCGAGGAGCTTAAGCGACAGCATCAACCAGCGCTCCTCGCCTTCGAGGCCGCGCTCGGCGAAGCGCGGCGTCTGCCGGACGGAGCTCTTGAAGCAGACGTTCCCGCGGCCGCCCTCTCCGCCGTGGGCCACCAGAAGGCGCTCGCCCTCGCGCACGAGATCGCCGAGAAGGGCGCCCTCGGCGTCGCGAACCTCGGTGCCAACAGGCACCTCGATCACGAGGGTCTGGCCGCGCGCACCGTGCCTGTTCGCGCCGCGGCCATTGCCGCCGGCGGCGGCACGGAAGTGATGCTTGTGACGAAAGCGGCTGAGATCCTGCAACTGGCGGGTCGCGACCAGGACGACGTCTCCGCCGGGCGCGCCGTCGCCGCCGTCCGGGCCTCCCTTGGGCACGTACTTCTCGCGGCGGAAGCTCACCGCGCCGTCGCCGCCGCGCCCCGCGCGCACGCAGATGCTGGCCCTGTCGAGCATGGCAGATCAGGCCGGCCGGGGCCGGCCCGCCTCAGGACTCGGGGATGACCGAGATAAAGCGGCCGGTAGCCTTGTTGGTGAAGACCAGACGGCCGGTGGCCGTCGCAAAGATCGTATGGTCGACGCCGATGCCCGTGTTCTCGCCGGGGCGGAACCTGGTGCCACGCTGGCGCACGATGATCGACCCGGCCGGCACGAGCTGGCCGGCGAACGCCTTGACGCCGAGGCGCTGGGCCGCTGAGTCGCGGCCGTTGCGGCTGCTGCCGCCAGCCTTCTTATGCGCCACCCTGCTGCTCCTTCTCCTTCTTAGTTAAGGGTGATCGATTCGATCGTCAGCTTGCTGAGACGACTGCGATGACCCTTCGTCTTCTTGAGCGTGGTCTTGGGCTTGTAGGTGAAGACCTTGATCTTGTCGCCGAGCAGATGCTCAGCCACGGTGGCCTTCACCTTGGCGGACGCGCTGACGTCGATGTCGGCGCCGGCTCCACGTACCGCCAGAGTGTCGAACGTGAGGCTCTCGCCCTCCTCGGCGTCGACACGGTCGACGACGATACTGTCGCCTTCACTCACCTTGAACTGCTGCCCGCCGACGCGGATGACCACGTAGGCGATTTCGGACTTCGTCATGTCAACTCCCCACAGGACACCGGCCGAGAATACTAGCCAATTGCGGAGGCACCGTCAATTTGCCTGCCGCTTTACCACAATGGCCCGGGCGCCAGTGCGGGCAGTGCTGGTGATACACACCTTGCGACGCTCTCCGAGGTACTGCCGGCCGCCTTCCACAATGACCATGTAGCCGTCGACGTAGCCGACAGCATCTCGGGGACTATAGGTGAGACTGAACTCAAGCTCCACCTCGATCTCCTGACCCTCGCTCACGGGAACGCGCTGCGCGAGAACTTGCGCCGGCGCACCCTCGGCGAGAATGCGGAAGGAGTCGATGGGGAGGCTGGAGGCGCCCTCGAAGATGACGCGCCGTCCGGTCTGCTTCTCGAGCCGCTTGAGGCGATCGCCGCTGAGGCGCTCCGCCACGCCGGCGTTGACCTCGATCAGCCACGCCTTGGCCTGGGAGCGGCGCGCGAGGCCGCGCAGACGCCGCTCCACGTTGAGGGCCACAGTCTCCTCACTCAGGACGCGCGCCTTGCCCTGACACGCCGGGCAGGTGCGGGTCATGATGCCGCGGGCGCCGTCGGTCGTGTTCTGCCGGGTCATCTCGACGAGCCCCAGCGGCGAGAGCTCGACGACGTAGGTCTTGGTGCGGTCGGTCTCCAGCTCGGCCTCGAGCGTGGCCAGCACCATCTCGCGATTCTTGACGTACGCCATGTCGATGAAGTCGATGATGATGATGCCGCCGATATCGCGCAGACGCAGTTGGCGCACTACCTCGCGAGCGGCCTCGAGATTGGTCTTGGTGATCGTATCCTCGAGGCCCTTGCCGCGCGTGAAGCGCCCGGAGTTGACGTCGATCACCGTCAGCGCCTCGGCATGGTCGATCACGAGATTGCCGCCGCTCGGCAGCGCCACACGGCGCTCGAGCGCCCGCGCGATCTGATCCTCGATGCCGTGGGCCTCGAAGAGCGGCGCTGTGCCGTCGTAGAGCTGGACCCGCGACGCCAGCTCGGGAGCCTCCCTGTTGAGGAGGGCCAGGATCGCCCTGTGACGCTTGGCGTCATCGACGATCAGACTCTCACAGGTGTCGTTGAAGAGATCCCGGGCGGCCTCGATCGAGATGTCGACTTCCTTGTAAACGAGACCGGGTGCCTTGACGGTCTCCGCCTTCTTTTTGAGACGCGACCAGCGCCGCGAGAGAGAACGCATGTCGCGGCGCAGATCCTCGAGACCGTGGCCCTCGGCCAGCGTGCGGATGATGAGCCCCGCGTTCCTCGGCCTGAGCTGCTTGGAGATCTCGCGCAGCCGCTCCCGCTCGCTCCGCCTCAGCCGCCGAGACACGCCCACCCCACTGCCTCCCGGCACGTAGACGAGATAGCGGCCGGCGAGAGAGATCTTGGTGCTCAGCCGCGCCCCTTTGTGCCCCATCGGATCCTTGGTGACCTGAACCAGGATCTCCTGCCCCGACTTGACTGCGTCGGCGATGCGCCGCGGGCGCTTCTCGGCGTCCGGCAGGACCACCTCGTCGACGTACAGGAACCCGTTCTTTTCGTGACCGAAGTTGACGAACGCAGCATCGATCCCGCCCATCACGCTCTCGACGCGTCCCTTGTAGAGATCGCCGAGGTACGACTTCCGCTCGGGGCGCTCGATGTAGATCTCGGCCAGCCGCCCGTCCTCCACGAGCGCGACACGCAGCTCCTGGCCGTCGTCGGAGACCAGCAGAATTCGTTGTACGGCCTCCTCCGCGACGATACCGAGGCGCTGCGGCGACGACGCCGGGACTCCGGCGCCGAACCCGCTCCCTTCGTCCTGGCGCACGATCGCCTTGGGCCGACGGCGGTCGCGCACGCGGGGACGCTCGTCACGAGCCGGCTTGGCGGGCGCGGCCTCAGCCGCCGGGGGTTCAGCCGCAGCCGACGCAGCCTCGTCGTCAGCTGGAGCAGTGTCAGCCCCCGCCCGGCGCGACCGCACCCTCCGCCGGGGTTTCGGAGCCGGCTCCTCACCTGGATCGACGTCCGGCTCCGAGGCGACAGGGCCCTCGGGCGCCGTCGCTGGTTCCTCCGCCACGGCGTCGGCCGGCGGGGATTCGAGGCGACGCTCACGCGCGCGGCGCCCCCCACGCGAGCCGCGCCGGCGGCGCTTGGTCTCCCGGCTCTCCGCGGCCTCACCGGAGGCCGGCGTCGCGTCTTCCACGGAATCCTCCCCGGTTTCCGACGCGGCCGCAGACGCCGCCACCTCTTGAGGAGTCACGCCCTCTGCGGGCGCGATCGGGGCGCCGTCCGGCTGCTCCGTGCCGGGCTCGGCAACGCCTGTCGGAGCCTCACCGACGGCGTTGTTCGACGGGGCGGCGTTTCGGGACCTCCGGCGCTGGCCCCCGCGACGCGACGTCCCGGAGGCTTCGGCGGGCGCGACCGCCGCGGCTGCCGAAGCCGCGGCCGCAGGCTCCTCGGGCTCCGGTTCGGCCGGTTCAGCGGCATCTTCCATCTGGTGCTCGACCTCGACGTGCTCCGCATCGGCGGCCTTGCGTCGCCGCCGGCCGCCGCGGCTGCCGCGATGACTCCTGCGCCGCGTCTCGCTCCCGCCGGATTCCTCGTCCGGCCGCCCCTCTCCACCCTCGCTGGAGGGGCCGGCAGGCTCGACGTCAGCAGACGCGATACGCGCCACAACCCCGGAACCGTCGGCCGACTCGACCGGCGCGTCGCCGACGCCCGCACCGCTCGGCGTCTCGGCGGCGTCAGACCGCGATTTGCCCTTGCGGCGCCGGCCGCCGCGGCTGCCGCGCCGGCGGCGCGTCGTCATACCCTCGCCGGCGCCGCCCGCGGCTCCCGGCTCCGCCTGCTCTGAGGTCGACTCGCCTGCGGCGTCGGCCGTCGCCTCGTGGACGAGCTCGGCCTTCTTGACTCTCGTCACGTGGACCCACTCCTTCCACCCGCGGGCTCCCAGCCCGCGGGCAAACCTTTCCAAGTGATGCTCCGCCGGGTGAGGCCGCGCATCACGGGCTCGACCCCCGCCCAAGCGGCGATGAGGTCGATAAGCTCCTGCGGTCGCGCCGCTCCGTCGTGGCGGTGCCTGACGCCGAAGCGGAGTCGCACTGCTGCTTCAGTGTCGACGGAGGCGACGCTGCCGATGTACTCCTTCAGATCGAGGCGCCTCCGCCCTTTCGGAGAGACACGCTCATACTCGACCGACGTCGCGCTCACATAGCGTTCGACGGCGTCGCGGATTGCTCCGGCGTCACCGTCGAGCTCGCATTCGTAGATGGCCTCCAGCGGCTGCGGGCGCGGGCGGGCAGCACCCGCGACGAGCAGCGACAGCGGAGAGATGCCGGGCGGGGCAGCGCTACGCAAGGCGCGCACCACGGCAATGGATCCGCCGACCTCGTCCGGCACCTCGAGAACCGCCAGCTCCTCTACACCCGCCGCTCCCACCGGCAGCGGCAGCGGCAGCGAAATCCGTGGCTTCGGCCTCATGCCTTGCGAGAGCGCAATGGGCACGCCCGCGCGCGTGAACGTGCGTTGCAGCGCGCGCGCCGTGTCGAGATGCGACAGATAGCGTGCCGAGCCGCCACGAGAGAATCTCAGCAGCCACCAGCTCATCGCAGAACGTCCATTCTCACACCGTCGCCGCACACGCCACATCCTGGGCAACGGCCGTCGCGGCAATCCGCCGTACGCTCGCCGCAGGCGCTGCGCTCGCGCTCGGCCACCAGAAAACCCGGGTCGATCCCGGCGTCGATCGCCAGCTCCCAGGGCAGCGTGCCGCCGCTGAGATCGGCGGCCCCGAGCTCGACGCCCAAGGCGGCTGCCGCAGCGGCCCAGGCATCCGGCCGGAAGTGCTCGCGCCAGGCGTCGAACCGCGCGCCGCGGCGCCAAGCCTCCTCGACGAGCCGGTGGCTTCCGGGCCCGCCGCGCGCCAGTGAGGCCTCGACGGCCGATGCGTCAACATCGTGAAATGAGACCCGCACGTTGCGCGGCATCGACTCCCGCAGGAGCCGCTGACGCCGCCGCAGCGCGGGCTCCCCGGCAAACGGCTCCCTCTGGAAAGGCGTGTGGGGCTTCGGGACGTACGAAGACACGGAGACGCTCAACCGCGCGCGCCCGCCGGCGAGCTCGCGCGCCAGACGCGAGGCGACCTTCGCCATCCGGGAGATGCCGGCCACATCGGCGTCGGTCTCGCCGGGCAGGCCGATCATGAAGTACAGCTTGAGGCCCGTGAAGCCGCCGCTGAAGGTCGCCCAGACGGCCTCTTCGAACTGGGTATCATCAACGCCCTTGTTGATGGCGTCTCTCAGCTCCTGGGTGCCAGCCTCAGGCGCCAGGGTCACCGAACCTCGCTGATCCGCCCCGAACCGCGACAGGCTGCCGGCCGCCGAGTCGATCCGCAAGGACGGCAGGGAGACTCGTAGCCCCGGGCGAAGCGCACGGATACGGGTCAGCGCTTCCTCCACGCCGGAGTAGTCACAGGAGCTCAGGGAGAGCAGCGACACCTCATCGCAGCCCGACTCCCGCAGAAGCAGGTCGGCCGCCTCGACGACGAGGCCGACGGGCCGCTCACGTACCGGCCGATACCACATGCCGGCCTGGCAGAACCGGCAGCCGGCCGTGCATCCGCGCATGACCTCGACGACGACACGATCGTGAACGGCCTCGAGGACGGGTACGAGCGGCCGCTGAGCAGGCGGCGTGACGGAGAAGCCGCTGAACACCTGGCGGCGCGCGGCCACGGCGCTCGCTCCGGGCAGCCACACTCCCGGAACGGCGCCGAGCGCCGACAGACGAGCGCCCCGGGTGGCTCCTTGCAGCGCATCGACGATCTCCTCGAGGCGGTGCTCGACCTCTCCGACGAAGAACGCGTCGAAGAACTGCGCCAGAGGCCAGGGGTTCGCCACCGCGTTACCGCCGCCGAGAACAATGGGGTCGTCGTCGCACCGCTCGACGGCCGCCAGCGGCACGCCGGCGAGGTCGAGCATCTCGAGCACGTTCGTGTAGCAGAGCTCGTGAGGGAGCGTGAAGCCCCAAAGATCGCAGCCGTACACGGGCTGCAGGGAGTCCACGGTCCACAGCCGCACACCGGCGCCGCGCATAGCCTCGGCCATGTCTGGCCAGGGGCAGTAGGCGCGTTCGGCCGAGGCCGCCGTAGCGTCGTTGAGCTGCGTGTAGAGGATCTGGAGCGCCGGGTTCGAGATGCCGATCTCGTATACGTCCGGGTAGGACAGCACGATTCGCGGCGTTGCCCCAGGCTTGCGGCGAACATTGAACTCCCCGCCCACATAGCGCCCGGGCCGCTTTACCCGCGCCAGCAACCTCGCTAGCTCATCCGATACTGAAACCCCGCTGCAATGCTCCAGGGAGCCTGGAACGTGCGCGTTCAAGTTGACGATTAATCCTTTGCATGCGCGAGACGCGGAGCGGAGCTCCGGCCTCGAAGTACGCGATGGCCGCCTGGCCGAGCACCGCGGTTGCGGCGAACCCTACGGACCCCTTGAGAGCCCAACCGAAACCGGGAACGAAGCCCAGCGCCTGGCGCACCAGCGTGCGGAACACAAATGCGCCGCCCACGATCGAGAGGATCTCGACGGCACGGTCGAGCCCGATCTCCTCTCCGTAGGCAGCGGCGATCTTGAGGACCATGCGGATCTGATTCGCCGTCATGGCCGGCATGTCGGCGCCCGGAATGATGATCGCCACACCGATGGCGGCGTTCTGGGCCGCGCTGGCGAGGACGACGCGATCGCAGTAGGCGCGGCGCAGAGCCGGCAGTCGCACCGCGAGGTCTGCGGCCGCGTCCCGCGCGCTGCGCACGATCAGGTTCTCGAGCGTCGGGCTGCCGCGGCCGATGCCCCGGGCGACCTCGCCGGCGGTGAATCCGGCGCGTTCTGCCCACCCGGCGTCGACGCCTGGCTCGACGAGGCCCACCACCTGGCGGCCGGCGAGCCGTACCGCCCGCACATGTGGAGCCGCCCGCTCCGCGGCGCATCCCGCAGCGACGAAGACGACGATGTCCCAGCGACCGACGAGGCGCCCCTCTCGCGGGAAGTCGGCGAACGTCAGCGCGTCGATGCCGCCGCTCACTCCGTCGCGCTCGTCGACGGCTCCGGCGGAGAGAGCCCCGACGACGCGCGCCAGCTCGGATGCGGCTCCGACGACGCAGAGCTTCGCTGGAGGCGCCGCGGACGACATGGCATCGGCGATGGCCCTGATGATTCTCAAGAGACTGAAGCTACCGGACAAGGCGCCCCCTGGCGTTCGTCGCCATCGTGCCCCGCAGATGGACGGACTGCAGCAAGCCGACGAGCATCAGAAACGTGACCATCGCCGTACCCCCGTAGCTCACGAACGGCAGCGGGATGCCCGTCACCGGCATGATACCAATCGTCATGCCGATATTCACGAAGACCTGAAACATGACGGTGGCGCCGATACCGCCGGCGAGGATACTGCCGTACATGTCGCGCGACAGCGTCGCGATCCGCAGACACCGCCAGACGAAGATCGCATACAGCAGCAACAGCAGGAGGCCCCCGACGAACCCGTAGCGCTCGCTGAGGACCGCGAAGATGAAGTCGGTGTGATGCTCCGGCAGGAAGTCCAGGGTCGTCTGCGTAGCCATGTCTCCCCGGCCGGTGAGAGCGCCCGAGCCCACTGCGATCATCGACTGGATGATGTTGTAGCCGCTGCCTTTGGGATCGCGGTTGGTGTCCAGGAACACGAGGAGTCGATCGATCTGATACGAGTGAAACAGCTGCAGCCCTGCGAGCGGCAGCAGCTTGAGCGCCGTCACGAACGCGGCCACGCCGACGCCGGCCAGCAGCGCGAAGTGCTTCCAGGGGGTGCCGTAGAAAAAGAGCATGGCCAGCGTGAGCACCACCAGGACCATGGCCGAGCCGAAGTCCGGCTGCTTGTAGACGAGAAAGGCGGGCGGGATCACCATGGCCAGAGCAAGAGCGGTGACACGCGGCGCGCCGACGAGCTCGACCCGGTCGGCGAGCACCGCGCCGATGCTCAGCGCCAGCAGGAGGACCGCGAGCGAAGACGGCTGGAACATGGCGAACCCCAGATCGATCCAGCGGCGAGCACCATTGACGAGCTGACCGAACGGCAGCACCGCCAGCAGCGCGAGAACGGCGAAACCGTACAGGAACCACTGGAAGCGCCTGTAGATGTCGTAGTCGATCAACACGACCAGACCGGCCCCCAGCAGACCGAGCACGACGGCGACGAGCTGCTGCCCGACGTAGGCGAGCGGGTCGCCGGCCACGTCCTGACGAGTCGCGAAGTAGATGAGGGTCACGCCGTAGGCGATCAGCCCGGCGGTGCTCGCCAGGAGAAGGTAGTCGAGGTACCGCAAGTACTCGCGCAACGCCGACATCAGTCGCTGTACCCCGACTTGATGGGCGGCGCGCCGCCCTTGACGTGGAAGAGCTGATCGTAGATCAGCCGCGACGCGGGGGCGGCCGTGGAACCGCCGTGGCCGCCCTTCTCGATCATCACGACGATCACGTACCTGGGGTCGTCGGCGGGCGCGTAGCTCGCATACCAGGCGTAGTCGACGTAGCCGGAGCGGTCCGAGTCCCAAACCTCGGCAGTCCCCGTCTTTCCGGCGACGGCGACGGGATACCCGGCGAAGACGGGTCCGGACGTTCCCGACGTCGCCGCCTGGCGCAGCCCCGCGCGCACCGCCTCGAGGGTTCCCGACGAGATGTCGACCCGGCGACTTCCTTTGGATTCCACGTTGCGCACGAGCTCGCCCTGGGCATCCACCACCTTGAGCCCCAAGTGCGGGGTGACGATAGTGCCGCCGTTGGCGATCGCCGCATAGGTCACGGCGAGCTGCAGCGGCGTCGCCTCCAGATTCCCCTGCCCGATGGAAAGGAGGACCGAGTCGCCGGGGTTCCAGATCTTGTCGACCTCGCTCTTGAAGTAGGAGCGCTTCCACTCCGGCGTAGGGACGCGACCGGAGACCTCGCCCGGGATGTCGATGCCGGTCGGTTTGCCCATACCGAGCCGCACGGCCCAGTCCGCGAGCTCCGTGCCTTCGCGCAGGTAGAAACTGTAACCGATGTTGTAGAAGTAGATGTCGCAGGACTGGCTGAGCGCCTGCGTAAGGTTGACGCTTCCGTGGCCACTGGGCGCCCAGCACTTGAAGACCTGTTCGTCCGAGGTGTTTGGCGCGATGTAGCTGCCGTCACAGAAGTACGTGGTGGAGGTGCTAATGACCCCCTCCTCCAGCGCCGCCACAGCGTCGACCGGCTTGAAGGTCGAGCCGACCGCCTTGGACCCCTGGATCGAGCGATTCAGCAGCGGAGTATTGGCGGACGGATCGGCCAGCTTCCTGTAGTCCTTGGTACTGATGCCGCCCACCCACTCGCGCGGATCGAAGGTGGGGTAGCTGGCCATGGCGACGACCTGGCCGTTGCGGGCGTCGAGCACTAGGGCAGCTCCGCCGTTGGCCCCCGTGTCGCCGCCCGCGTGCGCCAGCTTGATGCCGTAGCGCAGAGCCTCCTCGGCTTTCTTCTGCACCCCGGCATCGATGGTCGTAACCAGCGTGTTGCCGGGCTCGGGCAGGCGGCTGCCGACCGGCTGACGAGCCTTGGGCTGGCCGAGAGCGTCAACCTCGATCCGGGAGGCTCCGTCGCGGCCGCGAAGCCAGCGATCGTACGTCCACTCGAGCCCCCCCTGCCCTATCACGTCCCCGGCCGCGTAACCCTTGTAACGCCGCGTCTTGAGCTGCTCGCGGGTGATCTCACCCAGATTCCCCAGAATATGGGCGGCGAGGTCGCCGTTCGGGTACGCGCGCAGATAGCTCTTCCGGATCTCCACCCCGGGGAACGACATCTTGCGCTCCAGCAGGTACGAGACCACCCTGCGCGAGACGTCGTCCTCGATGATCACGAGATCGTACGGGTAGCCGCTGCTGTCGTCCAGGCGGCTCTGCACCTTGCGAGCCGGCAACCGCAGAACCTTGGCGAGCCGCTTCACGAGCGCCGGTAGCTCATCCTCGGCGACGTCCATCCGACGAATGCCCACCGCCAGGCCCGGGCGGTTGTCGACGATCACGCGGCCCTTGCGATCCTGAATGACGCCGCGAGGCGCCACGATCTTGACCGAGCGCAGGCGGTTGTTGTTGGCCTCGGCGAGGAACTCCTGCCCGCTGAGGATCTGCAGGAACCAGAGCCGGAACAGGATGACGCCGAGCGCCACGAGCGCGATGCCGACCAGGATGGCCGCGCGCAGGGCGACGGAGGGCAGCGCCATCACCGGGCGATCGCGGCGGCCCGCGCCGGAACGGCGCGGGCCGCCGCGCCAGCGATCAGCCCGCCCGCGCAGCATGAAGATCACCTGACCCGCGCAGCCACCATCGCACCACGAGATAGAGCGGCGCCGCGAGAAGGGTGTTCAGGATCAGCGAGGGAACCAGCACACGCCAGAGGAAGAACCCGAGCGGCACCTCCCGGGCGAGCAGGAACTGCGCAATGGCGAACAGGATGTTGGCCACCAGATTACCGGCGAAGACGGCGACGAGCGGCGCGAAGCCGGCCGAGAGGTCGGCCGTCTCGGCGTACCGGCCGGCCAGGAAGCCGACGATCACGAAGACGAAAGCGCCCAGGCCGGGCGGCTCGATGAGCGCCACGGAGACGAGGGCGCCGGCGAGAAACCCGAACACGGCGCCCACCTCCGAGCCCTTCAGCAGCGCCACGCAGACCACGATGATGAGGGCGAAGTCCGGATCGGCGCCGAGAATACGGATGTGAGCGGCAACCGTGGACTGGAGCAGAACGGCCGCCAGCAGAAGGACCGCCAGACGGCCGACCTCGCCGGCGGACGACCGGGTCCAGCGGCCGTCGTCGGCCGGCCGGCGGCGCAGCCTCATCGGACGATCACCTGGATGAGGTCGAGCTTGCGGACGTTCACGAAAGGCCGCACCGAGATGCTCTGGTAGAGCTCTACGTCCTGCGAGCCCACGCTCTCCACAACGCCGATGGGGATGCCGCGCACGAACACGGATCCGCGCAGGCCGGACGTGACCACGTACTGGCCCGGCTTCACCCGCTCGTTCTTGTCGACGTACTGCATGATCATGTCGCCGGTGACGCTGCCCGTGACGAGCCCCTGGGCGTTGCCGGGGAGCACCATCGCCCCGACGAAGCTGGACTGGTCGGTGACCATGGTCACTTGAGACGCCGTGGGGGTGACCTCGGTCACCTTACCCACCAGGCCCGCACCGTTGACCACCGCGTCGTAGACCGACACGCCGTCGTTGCTGCCCACGTCGACCGTGACCGTCGAGTACCACGCCGTGGTCGACCGCGCGATCACGCGTCCCGCGACCAGCTCCGCCTCCTTCGGATAGATGCCGCGACCCTGAAGGCCGACCATACCCCTGAGCTCCTCATTCTGCGACTGCGTGGCGAGCTGGTTGGCGACGCCCGCCCGGAGGATCTCTATCTCCTTGCGCAGCTCGGCGTTCTCGGACTTCGCGTGGAAGAGATCGGCCGTCCAGTTCCAGGCGTCGCGGAACGGCTTGGTGACCCGCGCGGTGCCCGACTGAAGGGGGCGGACAACCGTCAGGACGCCGCCCTGCACGCTGTGCGCGAGCCCGCTGTTGGACTCACGGAAGTAGAGAGTAAGCATCGCGACGGAGAGCAGCAGCAGCACTGCCACCAGGATCCGCCGCCGGAGCACGCGCCGGCGATTCACAAGTCAGGAAGCGATCTGGCTACCGGTAGCGCAACTGCGAACGCTTCTTGGTCCTGACCAGAACATCGAACTCCTCCAGGTACTTGCCGGAGCCGATGGCGACGCAGGTGAGCGGCGACTCGGCGACATGCACCGGCATCTGGGTCTCGACGCGCATCCGTTCGTCGAAACCCTGCATCAGCGAACCGCCGCCGGCGAGCATGATGCCGCGGTCCATGATGTCGCTGGCGAGCTCCGGAGGCGTCTTGTCGAGGGTGGATTTCACCGCGTCGACGATCGCCTGCGTCGGCTCATTGAGCGCGGCGCGCACCTCTTCGGATGAGAGCACGACCGTCTTGGGCAGGCCGGTCACGAGGTCGCGGCCGCGGATCTCGGCCTGCTCCTCCTGGGGCAGCTTGTACGCAGAGCCGATCTCGAGCTTGATCTCCTCGGCGGTCTGGCTGCCGATCAGGAGCTTGTACTCCTTCTTAACGTAGCTGATGATCGCCTCGTCGATCTCGTCGCCGCCCACACGGATGGACTGGCTCACGACGATGCCGCCGAGGGAGATGACGGCGACTTCGCTGGTGCCGCCGCCGATGTCGACGATCATGCTTCCGGTGGGCTCCGCGACCGGTAGCCCGGCGCCGATGGCGGCGGCCATGGGCTCCTCGATCAGCGTCGCCCAGCGCGCACCGGCCGAGTAGGTGGCCTCCTCGACGGCGCGCTTCTCGACGCCCGTGACGCCGCTCGGTACGCAGATCACGACGCGTGGATGGGACCACTTGTTGCCCGTTGCCTTGCGAATGAAGTGCCTCAGCATCTGCTCGGTGATGTCGAAGTCGGCGATGACCCCGTCCTTGAGCGGCCGTACCGCGCTGATGCTGGCCGGCGTACGGCCAAGCATGCGCTTGGCCTCTGCGCCGACGGCGTGGACCTCTCCGGTGCGATGATCGATAGCGACCACGGACGGCTCCGAAAGCACGATGCCGCGACCGCGCACGTAAGCCAGCGAGTTTGCGGTTCCGAGGTCGAGCGCCATATCACGCGCGCCGAAGCCCGTGATGAATCCAAGGAGACTGATGGAGGGCTCCTTTCAGTGAGCGAACGAAGGTGGAACGAAGGTGGATTGTATACGCTGCCCAGCCTCATCGCCAGCCGGGGCGAGCGGATTGCGGCGGACGGCCGCCGCCCTCAGGCCGGTGGAGGTGAACACGCCGCGCCCGGGACCAGCCACGAGAACGGTGAGGCGCCGCACTCCTCGAGCGCGTCCACGAGAGCGACCACCGGAAGCCCCACGACGTTGAAGTAATCGCCGTCCACAGCCGACACGAGAGCTGAGCCCACACCCTGGATCGCGTAGGCGCCGGCGCGGTCGCGCCACTCGCCGCAGGCGACATAGCGCGCCATGTCGGTCGCCGAGAGGGCACGAAACGTCACACCGGTGACGGCGTGACGGACCACGCTGAGGCCCGGGGCGCACAGGCAGAGACCGCTGTAGACCTCGTGCCGGCGGCCCGCGAGCAGGCGGAGGTACTCCTCAGCCTCCTGCTCGCCGCCCGCCTTTCCCAGCACCCGGCCGTCGACCACGACCACGGTGTCGACGCCGAGGACGAGCTCGCCGGCGCGCAGACGCACGCGCATCAGCACCTCATCGGCCTTGCCGCGAGCGTTGCGCTCGACGGTCCGCACAGGATCACCGTCATGGTGGTCTTCGTCGTACGCGCTCACCACAACGCGGAACGGCACTCCGAGCTGCCTGAGCAGCGCATCCCGCTGCGGCGAACGCGACGCGAGAACCAGCTTCAGACAGGGCGATTCATCGTCGGGCAGACGCGGCGCGACGTCAGATGAGCTCATCCTCGCTGAAGAAGAGGGCGATCTCGCGCGAGGCGCTCTCGAGGCCGTCCGAGCCGTGGACCACATTCTCCTCCTTCGAGAGAGAGAAGTCGCCGCGGATCGTGCCCGGTGCGGCCTGCGCGGAGTCGGTGACGCCCATCATCGCGCGGGCCACGGTGACCGCCTCGCGACCCTCCCAGACCATGGCGACCACGGGTCCGGACGTGATGAATGCGACCAGCGATTCGAAGAACGGCTTCTCGACATGTTCCGCGTAGTGACGCTCGGCCAGATCACGATCGATCTGCAGGGCCTTGAGGCCGCACAACCGGAAGCCGCGGCGCTCGAAACGGGCGACGATCTCACCCACAAGGCCGCGGGCCACACCGTTGGGCTTCACCATGACGAACGTGCGTTCCAATGATGCCTCCTGAAGGTCGCGTCTGGCGCGCGCCGGCGCCGGACTACTTGGATGCCGTGGAGCTAGACGCGCTCGTGCGCGGTCGCCGCCGGGCCTCGCTGCTCCGTCCCGCAGTACGGGCAGAGCCGCCAGTCGCTGTCGACCAGCTTGCCGCAGCTGGCGCAGAGCGTGCGCAGCCGCTGCCCGCACGTGGGGCAGACGAGGAAGTCGTCCTGCAGCGGCGTGCCACAGGCCGTGCAGCGCTCCACATCCCCGAGGCGCCGCTCCATGACCTCCATCTCGAGCTCTCGCTCGCGCCGATCTGAGATGAGCTCTGCAGGCCGGATGATGGAGTAGATGATCAGGCCGAAGGGACCAAACACGAGGCCGGTGAGCACCGCCGCGATCAGCACGAGCTTGTCGTCGATCCTTCGGCGGGCGTCCTTGAACACCCAGAAGGCGCAAGCCAGCCACAGCGCAACCAGGAAGAAGACCGACAGTCTGGCGAGAAAGCCCCAGGTCGGCGAGCCGAAGAAGTCGACGAAGGACTGCAGCGGGTTGGCGCTCTTCGCCGCCGCGACCGTGATCTCGTGAGGCACCTGCCCTCCTCATGCGCACGTCGCCGGGACTCCGTCCTCTGCCCCGACGGGTATGACGACCGCTCGCCAGCGTCGACGACGCGGGAGCCCGGCGGAGCGCCACCGGCCGGCTGACCCAGAAGGCCAGCGCCGCCATCATACCCGAGAACACCGCCTGGCAGCCTGGCGCGTGACGGACGGCGATCCAGAGGCCCGGCCACACCCGGCGTCACGCGCCGGTGCACCTGCGCGAAAGCCTAGAAAAGCGCCCAGAGGAGCGAGGGCGTGACGGCGAGCTTCATGCCCAGGAGGTAGCCAACGAAGAAGGCGACGAACGCGACCGCCACCACTACCAGCAACGCGACCAGCAATCTCACGGCCGGATGCGCCCTCTTCTTTGCCATCCTGCGTCCCTCCCTGGGGGTTTCGCGCAAGTATATCGGACACGGGTGAGCCGACAATGCATCGTCGCCAGCATCCAGGGCGATGCCGACCTGCCTCAGGCGGGCGCCGCGATGAGTTCGCGCAGATCCTCGAGGAGGTAGAGCGAGCCGGCGATCAGGACGGCTCCCCCCTCCCCCGCCCTGCTCCGCGCGAGCCCAACGGCAGTGCACGGATCGGCGACGATGTGCACGGGCGGTGGGGCCGCGCCGCGGCGGGCGGCGGCTGTCCGCAGGGCAGCCGCCAGATCCGCGGCGCTCAGGCTTCTGGCCTCGCTCGCCCGCGTGCACACGACCTCGTCCAGCAGCGGCAGGAGCCCCTCGAGCATGGCGCCGTAGTCCTTGTCGCTCATCACGGCCAGAACGCCGACCACCGGCCGTGGCACGGTCACCGCCGCGAGGCTCTGCGCCAGCACGGCCACGCCGTGGGGGTTGTGGGCGCCGTCGGCCAGAATCAGCGGCCGTTCGCCGACCTTTTGCAGCCTGCCGGGCACCGCGGTGCCGGCTAGCGCCTTCCGCGTGGCCGCCTCGTCGAGGCGGCCGAGCAGCAGGCGCACGGCGACCACCGCCAGGGCAGCATTGTCGACCTGATAGAGGGCGGGAGTCGGGACGCTGAGCCCCGCCCATGACTCGCCGAGGGCGGCCACGGTAAACCCCTTGGGATCGCCGGCGACCGAGAAATCGGAGCCCATTACATGAGGCCGCGCGCCGCGCTCGGCGCAGACTCGGCGCACCTGTCCCTCGAGGCCGTCCAGCGCTCCGAAGACTGCATCGCCGCCCTTAATGACGGCGGCCTTCTCGGAGAGGATCAGCTCCCTCGTCTCGCCCAGTACCTCGGTATGCTCGAGAGCGATGTTGGTGAGCGCCACCACGGGAGCGCACACCACGTTGGTGGCGTCGAGGCGGCCACCCAGACCGGCCTCGAGCGCCGCCGCTTTGACCCCGCTCTCCGCGAAGGAGAGCAGCGCTGCAACGGTGAGCACCTCGAACTGCGTCGTCTCACCCAGGTCTTCCGGCAACCGAGCGACGGCCCGCCGCACGGCTTCGACGCTGCGACCGAAAAGATCCTCCCCGGCGGGAACGCCGCCGATGAGCACACGCTCGGTCCAGCTCGAGATGTGCGGCGACAGATACGCAGCAGAGCGCAGGCCGTGAGCGCGGAGCACCGCCTCGCAGTAGCGCGTCGTCGACGACTTGCCGTTGGTGCCCACGACGTGGATGACGCGATAGGCGTCCTGCGGGCGGCCAAGCCTCTCGAGCAAAGCGTTGACCCGCTCGAGCCCGGGGCGCATGCCGAAGACCGCGAGCGACTCGAGATACGCCGCCCAGCCTGGGCCCGAACCGCCGCTTGCGTCGCGGCTCACTCCGCTGCCTCGCTCAGCCCGCGCGAAGCTGGGCGAGGCGCGACGCCAGCTCATCACGGTCGGCCAGATAGGTGGCGAGCCTGGCGCGCTCCTTGGCGACCACCGCCTCGGGAGCGCGCCCCACGAAGTTCTCGTTGGCCAGCTTCGCCTCGCCGCGCGCGACCTCCTTCTCGACTTTCGCGAGCTGCTGCTCGAGGCGGGCCAGCTCCTCGGCCCTGTCGACAACGACGGCCACCTCGAAACGGCCGCCGGGCACCAGCACGACCGTCCCATCGGTCGCCGGCGCCTCTCCGAAGCGCACCTCGGCCCTCGCCATCTGGCGGAACGATGCCGCGTACTGCGGGTAGCACTCGCCGCCCGCGGCGGCCGGATCGCGCACGAAGACGGCCTCGAGGACCTGTCCTGGAGCTACTCTGGCCTCGGCGCGGAAGTGCCGGAGAGCGTTGATCGCCGCCTGCACGTCGGCGACCGCCGCCTCGTCCACGAGAGAGAGCAGCGCGTCGTCACGGCGCGGATGATCCCGGCGCAGCAAGGGCGCCGCGCCGTACTGCGCGGCCACTTCCTCAGTCACGAACGGCAGGAATGGGTGCAGGAGGCGAACGATCTGGTCGAGCAACCAGCGGGCATGCCCGGCGGCGGCGGCCTGTTCCGCCGGATCGTCTCCGTAGAGGCGCGTCTTGACAAGTTCGAGGTACCAGTCGCAGAACTCGTCCCAGACGAAGTGATAGAGCGTGTCCACGGCGGCGGCGAAGTCGAAGGTGGCAACCGCCGCCTCCACGTCACCCAGGCAGCGCTGAAACATGCTGGTGATCCAGCGGTCAACCTGATGTGCGTCGTTCCGCCGCGGCTCGTGCTCGTGGCTGGCCAGCAGGACGAGCCGTGAGGCGTTCCAGAGCTTGTTGGCGAACCCGCGACCCATGGCGATCTTCTCTTCGCTGAAGCGCACGTCCTGGCTGCTGCTCATGAGCAGCAGCGCGAAGCGTGTAGCGTCGGCGCCGTACTTCTCGATCATCTCGAGCGGGTCGATGCCGGTGCCGAGGCTCTTGCTCATGCGGCGGCCGTCGGGCGCCTGGATCACGGAGTGGATGTAGACGTCGTGGAACGGCACCTCGCCGAGGAACTCCATGCCCATCATCACCATGCGCGCCACCCAGAGAAAGATGATCTCGCGCGCGGTGCTCAGGAGGTTCGTCGGGTAGAAGTAGGCGAGATCGGGGGTCTCGTCCGGCCAGCCCCAGGTGGCGAACGGCCACAGCGCCGAGCTGAACCACGTATCGAGGACGTCGGTGTCGCGCGTCAGCGTCGTCGAACCGCACTCCCCGCAGGCCTCCGGCTCGGTCTCGGCGACCGTGATATGGCCGTGCTCGCAGTACCACACCGGCAGCTGGTGCCCCCACCAGAGCTGACGGCTGATGCACCAGGGGCGGAGGTTCTCCATCCAGTCGATGTAGACGCGGCCCCAGCGCTCCGGCGTGAACTTCACCCTCCCGTCGCGGACGACCTCCGTGGCGGGCCTCTTGAGCTCGTCCATCCGCATGAACCACTGTTCGCTGATGAGCGGCTCGATGGGGGTGCCGCAGCGATCACAGGTGGCCACGCTATGGGGGTAATCCTCGACCTTCTCGAGCACACCGAGCGCGCGTAGATCGGCGATCACGCGATCAGCGGCCTCCTCGACCTCGAGGCCGACGTAGGGCCCGCCGGCGGCGGTGATGCAGCCGTCCTGGCCGATAGCCTGCACCGACTCGAGGCCGTGGTCGCGGCCGATGTCGAAGTCGGTCAGGTCGTGCGCCGGGGTGATCTTGAGGGCGCCGGTGCCGAACGAGGGATCGACGCGCTCGTCGGCGACGATGCGGAGCTCGCGGCCGAGCAGCGGCAGAGTCGCGGTCCTGCCGACCAGATGCCGGTAGCGCTCGTCGTCCGGATGCACCGCGACGGCGGTGTCGCCGAGCATCGTCTCCGGCCGCGTGGTGGCGATCGTCACAGAGTCCCCGCCGTCGACCGAGTAACGGATAAAGCTGAGTGTTCCCGGCATCTCCTTGTACGCGACCTCGAGGTCGCTGATCGCCGTCCCGCAGCGCGGGCACCAGTTGACGAGGTAGGAATCCTTGTAGACGTAGCCCTTCTCGTACAGGGCGACGAAGACCCGCACCACGGCCTTGACGTAGCCTTCGTCGAAGGTGAATCGCTCGCGCTCGTAGTCGCAGGCGCAGCCGAGGCTCTTGAGCTGCCGGATGATCGTGCCGCCGTACTCCCGGCGCCAGGCCCAGACCCGCTTCGTGAACTCCTCGCGACCGAGGTCTTCCTTGGTCAGCCCCTCGCTGCGGAGAAGCTTCTCGACGACGTTCTGCGTGGCGATTCCGGCGTGATCGGTGCCCACCAGCCAGCAGGCGTTCTCGCCCAGCATGCGATGGTAGCGCGTGAGCACGTCCTGGATGGCGCCGTTCAGGGCGTGGCCCATGTGCAGGCTGCCGGTCACGTTCGGCGGCGGAATGACGATCGAGTAGGGCGCGCGCTCGGGGTCCGGCTCGGCGTGGAAGAGACGCTCGGAGAGCCACTCATCCATCCAGCGCGACTCGACCGCCGCGGGCTCGAAACGGGTGGTTTCCTTCAGATAGGTCTGCGGGTCGGTCATGACGCCTCGGGGCCTCGGATGTGGACTGACGTCGCGTCGTGGCAGGTGAGCGGCACAACGCACGGCCGCGGGGCAGGCTACGCCGCCCGCGGCCTGAGCGCAGTATAGCGAGAGCCGGCCGCCCTTGCCGAACGCGCAGGGCGGCGGCCGCGCTGTAAGGCCCAGCCTGCCTCAGCAGACGGCGCGCCGACCCAGCTTCGCCGCGGCCGGATCAGCGAGAAACGCGGCCGGGACGGCGTACGGCCGGCCGGCGGGAGACGAGAACGTGCGGCAGCGCCTCCGTGAAGCTGCCCACGTACACGAGGTCGAGCTTCTCGACGAGATCCACCGGCAGCTCGGCGACGGTGGCCCGATTGGCCGACGGGAGGACGACCGTGCGCACGCCGCTGCGCGCCGCTGCCAGCAGCTTCTCTCTCAGGCCGCCGACGCGCAGGATGCGGCCTCCCAGCGTGATCTCGCCGGTCATGGCCACGCGCGCCCTCACGGGAATGGCTCCGAGAGCCGAGAGCATGGCCACCGCCAGAGCGAGGCCCGCCGAGGGGCCATCCTTGGGCACGGCGCCTTCGGGGACGTGCACGCGCACGTCCTGATTGGCCACATCGAGCCCGTCTTTCGTGAGATGGGGAGAGCGCCCGATGAGCGCCCGCAGATCCCGGTCGCGCTCGACGCTGGCGAGAAGGTAGCCCCAGGCCGCAGCCGCCGACTCCTGCATGACGTCGCCGAGCTGACCGGTGAGCACCAGCTCACCGCGGCCCTTGGCCAGGGCGGCCTCGATGGTCAACACCTCGCCGCCGTCGGTGGTGTACGCGAGGCCGTACGCCTGCCCAACCCGCGCGGCGGTGGGCAGCGCGTCCTCGAGCCACAAGGCCTCACCGAGATAGCCGCGCAGATCGTCCTTCCCGACCGCAACCGGAAGGGGCTCGCCCGACTCGAGATGGCGGCGCGCCACCTTGCGCGCGATGCGCCGCAGGGCGCGCTCCAGCTCCCGCACACCCGCCTCACGCGTATAGCCGCGGATGATGCCGTGAAGCGCGCCGCGGCCGTAGCTCATGTCGCCGCGCCTCATGCCGGAGTCCGCCGCCGTCCGCGGGATCAGGTGGCGGCGCGCGATCGCCAGCTTCTCCGCCGGCATGTAGCCGCTGAGATGGATGACCTCGAGGCGGTCGTACAGAGACGCCGGGATTCCGTCGACGTCGTTGGCCGTAGCTACGAAGAAGACCCGGCTGAGATCGTACTCGCACTCAAGGTAGTTGTCCCTGAAGCTCGCATTGTGCGCAGGATCGAGGACCTCCATGAGGGCCGACGCCGGATTGCCGCGCCAGTCCTGGTCGAGCTTGTCGAGCTCGTCGAGCAGTATGATCGGGTTGTCGACCCCGGCCTTCGCGAGGCCCTCCACGATGCGCCCCGGCATGGCGCCGACGTACGTACGCCGGTGGCCGCGGATCTCGGCCTCGTCGCGCACGCCGCCGAGGGCGACGCGGACGAAGGGACGGCCAAGCGCCCCCGCGATCGACTCCGCGACGCTGCTCTTGCCGGTGCCGGGAGGCCCCGCCAGGCAGAGAATGGTGGTCGGCTGATCGGCTCGCGCCGCGCGCGACCCGCCACGCCCGGCCTTCGCGCCTGCCCCGGCGAGCATCCTACAGACGGCGAGGTGCTCGAGGATCCGATCCTTCACCTCGGTGAGGCCGTAATGGGTCCGCTCAAGGTGGCGCGCCACCGCCGCCACGTCGACGTCGGCGGGCGCCAGCCGGCCCCACGGCAGACTGAGGAGGGTGTCGAGGTAGCCGCGGATGACGGCCACCTCGGGGCTCATCGGCGACGTCTGCCTGAGCTTCCCGAGCTCGCGTCGCGCCAGCCTCTCGGCGGCGGGCGAGAGGCCGCCTTCAGCGAGCTGCCGCGTGTACTCCGAGAACTCCTCGTCCGCGCTGCCGCCGGACTCCTCGATCTCCTCGCGGATCACGCGCAGCTTCTCGTGGAGCAGAAGCTGCCTCTCGGCGCCCTCGATGCGCCGCTGCACCCGCTCCCCGATCTCCTGCTCGAGGCGAAGCGCTGCGTTCTCCTCCTTGAGGATCTCCAGCAGCGATGCCAGGCGCTCGTGCGTCGAGGCGCTCTCGAGCAGCGCCTGTTTCTCGGCGGCAGGGATCTGCAGATGGGCGGCGACCACGTCGCCCATGCGCTCGGGCTCGGCGATCCGCGCTATGAAATGCTCGATCTCGTCCGGAGCCTGTGGATTGAGCTGGGCGTAGGCGGCGAACTCCGCCATCACCCGCCTCGCCAGCGAGCGGGAGCGCAACGCGGTGCCGTCCGGCGACACCAGGGACACGGCCGCAACGACGAAATACGGTGAGGTAAGTTCGAACCGCTCGATGCGCACGCGCTCCTGCCCATCGACCAGCGCCCTGACGCTGCCGTCCGGCAGCCGAAGGAGCTGCAACACCGCGACGCGCGTGCCCACAGCCATGATGTCGCCCGGCTGCGGATCGTCGATGCCCGGCTTGCGCTGGACGCTCAGTACCAGCCCAGTCTTGGTCTCGTAGGCGTTCTCGACAGCGCGGACGAACTTGTCGCGACCGACCAGGAGCGACGTGACCATCCCCGGGAAGACCACGAGCTCGCGCGTGGGCAGAAGCGGCAGACTGGTCGCTCCTGCTGAAGACGGCGCCGCGCCCTCCTCCGGACCGCGCGGCGCCGAGCCCCCGTCAGGCAGACTCGGCGTCACGCTCGGGGAGCGCCTTCTCGGCCTCGGTCACCAGCGTCGGGTCGATGCCTTTCTCGATGGTCTCACGGGTGATCACGCACTTGCGCACGTCACGGCGTGAAGGCAGATCGAACATCACGCCCATCAGGGACTCCTCGATGATCGACCGCAGACCACGAGCTCCCGTGCCGCGCTCGAGGGCCTTGGCGGCGATGGCGGCCAGCGCCTCGTCGGCGACGACCAGCTCGACGCCGTCGAGCGAGAAGAACTTCTGGTACTGCCTGGTGAGGGCGTTCCTGGGCTCGGTGAGGATGCGCTGGAGGTCGCCCTCGTCGAGATTGTGCACCGCCGAGACCACCGGCAGCCGCCCGATGAACTCGGGGATGAGGCCGAACTCCAGCAGATCCTCGGGCAGCACCTCGGCGAAGATCGTGCCTGGATCCTTCTCGGCCTTGCTGATGACGTCGGCCATGAAGCCCACGCCCTGCCTGCCTATGCGACGCTCGATGATCTTGTCGAGCCCGGCGAACGCGCCGCCGCAGATGAACAGCACGTTGGTAGTGTCGATGGTGAGAAACTCCTGGTGCGGGTGCTTGCGACCGCCTTGCGGCGGCACGCTCGCGACCGTGCCCTCGAGGATCTTGAGGAGCGCCTGCTGCACGCCCTCGCCGGAGACGTCACGAGTGATCGACGGGTTGTCGGCCTTGCGGGCGATCTTGTCGATCTCGTCGATGTAGATGATGCCCGTCTCGGCGCGCTTGGTGTCGAAGTCGGCGGCCTGGATCAGCTTCAGGAGGATGTTCTCGACGTCCTCGCCGACGTACCCGGCCTCCGTGAGGGCGGTGGCGTCGGCGATCGCGAACGGCACGTTCAGAATACGGGCAAGCGTCTGGGCGAGCAGCGTCTTGCCGCAGCCGGTGGGCCCGAGCAGAAGGATGTTGCTCTTCTGGAGCTCGACGTCGGTCTCGCCGGAGGTAACTGCGCGGACACGCTTGTAATGGTTGTACACGGCCACCGCCAAGGCGCGCTTCGCCTCGTCCTGGCCGACGACGTAATCGTTGAGGATCGCGTAGATGTCGCGAGGCTTGGGGAGCTGCTCGAGATCGAGACCGGCCGGTTCTGCGAACTCTTCATCGATGATCTCGTTGCAGAGATCGATGCACTCGTTGCAGATGTACACTCCGGGCCCAGCGATGAGCTTCTTCACCTGCCGCTGCGACTTGCCGCAGAAGCTGCAGAGAAGCTGTTCGTTGCCCTCGGTCGTGCCTGCCACTCTCGCTCCTCCTCGCTGGACGCCGCCGCCCGCCTCAGCGGTGGGCGATGACGTCGTCGATGATGCCGTAGTCCCTGGCGTCCGCGGCGGACATGAAATAGTCGCGCTCCGTATCGAGGCGCACGCGCTCGACGGGCTGGCCGGTGTGCTCCGCGATGATCTCGTCCAGCCTCTGCCGAAGGTTGAGAACCTCCCTGGCGTGGATCTCGATGTCGGTGGCCTGACCCTCGTAGCCGCCGGCCACCTGATGGATGAGCACACGCGCGTTGGGCAGCGCGAAGCGCTTGCCCCTGGCGCCGCTGGCGAGCAGCAACGCCCCCATGCTCATGGCGCTGCCCACGCAGATGGTGCTCACGTCGGGCTTGATGAACTGAATAGTGTCGTAGATCGCCAGACCCGCGTACACCGAGCCGCCGGGACTGTTGATGTACAGGCTGATGTCCTTGTCCGGGTCGTCCGACTCGAGATGAATGAGCTGCGCCACAACGAGATTGGCGATGTCGTCGGTGACGGGAGTACCAAGGAAGATCACGCGCTCGCTGAGGAGCCGCGAGAAGATGTCGAACGAACGCTCGCCACGACTGGTCTGCTCGATCACGAACGGTACAAGTGGTGTCACTGACTCATCCCTCTCGTCTGTTGGCGCTGTACTGGCCGTGCCCGGCGCGATGCGCTCAGTCGCGCGCCGGCTCGGCCGCAGCCCCGTCGCTCACCTCATCGGCCCCGTCGCTCGTGTCAGCGGCGTCATCGCTCTCGGCCGCCTCGGCCACCGCCTCGGCGGCCGCCTCGGCGGCCTCCGTCATCGCGACCGCGACGGCGCTTTCGGCAACCATGTCGGCGGCCTTCGCCAGTAGCATTTCGCTGCGGATGACCTCTTGCCTGCCCGACTTCCGGAGATCGGCGAGAAGCTCGAGGTGATCACGGCCGAGCATCTCGGCGTCGCGACGCACAACCGCGGCGATGTCGTCGTCGGTCACCTCCAGCCCTTCAGCCTCGGCGATCGCCTCGAGCACGAGCTGACGCTTGATGACGAACTCGGCCTGCGGCCGGAGCTCCTCCTCCATCGCCTGCGGCGACTTCTCGATGAGACCGAGGTACGACTCCATCGACATGCCCTGCGAGGCGACATTCTGCTCGAGCTGATGATAGAGGCGGTGCGCCTCACGGTCGATCATGGTGGACGGCACCCGCAGCGTGGCGTTCTCCACGGCCTTCTCGACCGCCGCCGCGTGATACTCCCGCGCGACGCTCACCTCTGCCGCCGCCACGAGACGCTTGCGCACGTCGGCGCGCAGCTCCTCGAGTGTCTCGAACTCGCTGATGTCGGCGGCGAAGGCGTCGTCGAGATCCGGGACGACCTTCTCCTTGATCTCCTTGACCTGCACCTTGAAGGTGGCGTCCTGACCGGCGAGGTGCCCGGCGTGGTAATCGTCCGGGAACGTGACGGCGAAGGTCGTATCCTCGCCGTGCTGCATGCCGATCACGGATTCCTCGAAGCCCGGTATGAGGTTGCCACGCCCGATCTCGACTACCTGATCGGCGCCCTGGGCGCCCTCGATCGGCTCGCCGTCGCGCATCCCCTCGAAATCCATGAGGACGAAGTCGCCGCTCTGCACGGCGCGGCCTTCGACGGGCTGGAGCCGCGCACCGCGCTCACGGAGCTGCGCGAGCTGGCTATCCACTTGCTCGTCGGTAACCGCCACTTCACGCCGTGGCACCTCGAGGCCCTTGTACTCGCCAAGAGCGGGCACGGGCATCATCTGGACCTTCAGGGAGAAGCTGTAGTCGGCGGTCTCGTCGAGGGGGCCGGCCTTGAGGTCGATCGTGCCCACGGCGTCGTCCCACAGACCGGACTCCTTGAGGGCCTCGTCGCCCCACCTCGGCATGGCGGCCTCGAGCGTCTCGTGGCGAAGGTACTCCTCGCCAACCTGGCGGATTACCAGCTCCACGGGCACCTTGCCCTTGCGGAAGCCAGGGAGCTGAAGCCTGCTGCGGACCTGAGCGAGCGTACGGTTGTATGCCTTCTTGACCGCCTCGGCGGGCACGTCGACAGACAGCTCGACCTCGTTCTCGCCGGCGGGACTGACGTTCGTCTTCACTATCCGATCTCCGTATCTCGATGGGGCACACCGGATACCGCTGGCATCGGGATCCGCCCAGTTGTCCGTATGAGGTCAGGCAGGGGCTTGTGGTGCGGGTGAGAGGACTTGAACCTCCACGAGCTTGGCTCACCAGATCCTAAGTCTAGCGCGTCTACCAGTTCCGCCACACCCGCACAGCGTCAAACCCCGACGGCCGGCGACATCGCCGGCCGATGATCGACAGGAATGGGGTGAACGACGGGACTCGAACCCGCGACCACCAGGGCCACAACCTGGAGCTCTACCATCTGAGCTACGTCCACCACCGGTTACCGATTCGAGAGGCTCCCGGAACTCTCTCCGAGAGGGCCTCGCGCGACCGGCAGCCAAGGATACCACCCCGGTGACGGGTTCGTCACGACGAGGAAGCGGCGACGGCGACGGCATCGGGGAGCGGCTCGAGATATGGGTTGCACAGATCCTGAAGCAGGCGCCCATCCTGCACCTCGAGGATGTGATCGGTGCGCCACGCCACCGAGCGATCATGGGCGACGATCGAAACTCAGCAACTCCGCCCTGCGCAGCAGTGTCCCGAGTTGTGTGCAGAAGCTCGTAGCACGGACGAAGGGCCATGGAATGCATGTGATCTCCAGGTCACCCCTGCAAGAGAGAGCGCACCACAACCCGCAGCAAGCGCAGCGCCGACTTCGAGAGAGTGCGCGAGTTCTTCGGAGCATCGGAGCAAGTGGCGCGCCCGGTAGGATTCGAACCTACGGCCTGAAGATTAGAAGTCTCCTGCTCTGTCCAGCTGAGCTACGGGCGCACGATCGCGCGTGCTGGCATCTTACACCGCGGTGCTCGCGAAGGCGCGGCCCAGGCCATTCTCTCGGCAGGAGCCGCCGTTAAGCTGACGCGCGCACATAAACGTGGACCTCGGCTGCGATAGGCGATAGAATCTTGTGAGCACAAGGGGCCATCACGTCTGCGTCTGTGCGCCGTGCGGGCCGATCACCACGATGGAGGGTTCAGAGATGGCAGTCAACTTGCGTAATCGTCACTACCTCAAAGAGCTAGACTTCACCCCGACTGAGTTTCGCTTCCTCCTGAAGCTGTCCGCCGACCTCAAGGCTGCCAAGTACGGCGGCTACGAGGTTCCACGCCTCAACGGCAAGAACATTGCCCTCATCTTCGAGAAGGCCTCCACGCGCACGCGCTGCGCCTTCGAGGTCGCGGCGTACGACCAGGGTGCGCACGTCACCTACCTCGGCCCCTCGGGATCGCAGATCGGCAACAAAGAGACCATGAAGGACACCGCTCGCGTCCTCGGCCGCATGTACGACGCCATCGAGTACCGCGGCTTCGCGCAGAGCACGTGCGAGGATCTCGCCGCCAACGCCGGCGTCCCCGTCTGGAACGGCCTCACCAACGAGTTCCATCCCACGCAGGCTCTCTGCGACATGCTCACCATGAGCGAGCATTGCGACAAGCCGCTCAACGAGATCACCTTCGCCTTCCTCGGCGATGCGCGCTTCAACATGGGCAACTCCCTCATGATCACTGGCTGCCTCCTGGGCATGGACGTGCGCCTGTGCACCCCCAAGTCCCTCTGGCCGTCCGAGGATCTGGTCGCCAAGGCTCGCGAGATCGCCGAGCAGACCGGCGCCAAGCTCACGCTGACCGAAGACGTCGACGAGGGCGTCAAGGGCGCCGACTTCCTGCACACCGACGTGTGGGTGTCCATGGGCGAGGCCAAGGAGGTCTGGAAGGAGCGCATCGAGCTGCTCACCCCCTACCGGGTCACCGCCGAAACCATGGCGAAGACGGGCAACCCGAACGTCAAGTTCATGCACTGCCTGCCGGCGTTCCACAACCGCGACACGACCATCGGCGAAGAGATCTACCAGGAGTTCGGCGTGGAGTGCATGGAGGTCGCCGAGGAGGTCTTCGAGTCCGAGGCGTCCGTCGTCTTCGACCAGGCCGAGAACCGCATGCACACCATCAAGGCCGTCATGGTGGCAACGCTGGGTGCTTAAGACCGGCGCTGCCGCGACGCGGTAAGGCCTCCCCAACGGGCGGAGCTACCGCCTCAGCGGCGATCACCAGAATGGCCGCCGGCGTGTCTTTGGACACGCCGGCGGCCATTCTTTTTGCGCCCTCCTCGCACCATCCGCGTCGACACCGACGGCCCAGCGACACGCAGGGCCGACGGTATCCGGGCTCCGATCCTGCGCGGATGGGCGGCGGCCGGCCCGACACGACCTCGGATCGCCGAGCGCGGCCTCAGTCGTAGTGGGGCGGAAGCGAGGCGCAGAGAAGAAGATGGAGCGGGAGACGGGCCTCGAACCCGCGACCCTCAGCTTGGAAGGCTGATGCTCTAGCCAACTGAGCTACTCCCGCCCGAGGAGATGCGCTGGTCGGGACGGGCGGACTCGAACCGCCGACCCCCTGCTCCCAAAGCAGGTGCGCTACCAGGCTGCGCCACGTCCCGGCGCGCTGCCAGTATACCGCACCTCGCGCCGGAAGCCGCGCTCGCGCCTGCGAACCTCACTCGCCGAGGCGGGGCAGCGTGAGCCTCTGGCCCGGCTGAATGGCGGCGGCGCCGAGATCGTTGGCGACCTGGATCTCGTAGACCGCCCGGCGCAGGTCGAGATCGTAGCCGTATTCGGATGCGGCGACCTCCCACAGCGTGTCGCCGTCGCGAACCACGTACTCCTGCCCCCGGAAGGCCCCTGCGTCTGTGCTGGCCAGGGCGACACGCACACCCGCCCACGCCGCGCCGAAGACGAGGAGCAGGAACACACAGAGCCGAAGCCAGCCACCAACTCGACGACGGCGTACATGGCGGCGCACATAGGGGCACGCCGGGCGCAGCGCCTGCTGCGACCGAGCCGGCCGACGCTGTGACTCTATGCGCCGCCTGACCGTGCGCCGCGCCAGGGCGCTCACCGCTTCACCTCGCGCAAGCGACGTGGAGCGACCCCGCTGAGCTCGCTCCCGCAGGAGGCACAGCGCATGGTGATGGATCCGCTCCAGATGTCGGTGTGGCCGGCGACGAGATGCGACGCTCCGCACCACAGGCACCGCTGTTCGCGCCCCGACAGGCCGCCTGCGAGGACCGCGTCGACGGCCTCGGCCAGCGTGGGCGCCACAGACGAAATGAAGGGCGCGAGGCTCATACCCGCCGGAGAACGCCGACGACCTTGCCGACGAGCTGAACATCGGCAGCATCCAGGAGCATGGGCTCGTAGAGATCGTTCTCGGACTCCAGCCGAACGCCCCTGCCGTCGCGGAAGAAGCGCTTGGCCGTGGCCTCGTCGTCGACCAGCGCCACCACGATCTCACCGTTGGCCGCCTCGCCCTGCGGATGCACCACCAGGTAGTCGCCGTCCATGATGCCGGCGCCGGACATGGAGTCGCCGTGGACACGCAGGACGAAGTCGTCGTCGTCACGGCGCAGGAATGCGGGGACGTCGACTAGATCCTCGATGTTCTGCTCCGCGAGGATCGGCGTGCCGGCGGCCACCCGCCCCACCAGAGGCAGTGGGCGCGGGCTGCGCTGCTCGCCGATGAGGTCGAGGGCCCGCGGCTTGGCGGAATCGCGCCGGATGAACCCCCGACGCTCGAGATTGGCCAGGTGGGCGTGCACCGTAGACGGGGACGAGAGCTGCAGCGCCGTACAGATCTCTCTGACGGTGGGCGGATAGCCATTGGCGCGCAGGCTCTCACGGATAAAGGCGAGGACCTGAGCCTGCCGACGTGTGAGTTTCTCCACCACTCCTCCCTTGGCGAACATGTGTTCGTGTTAACCGTAGCGTGAACACACGTTCGTGTCAAGGAAGATGGTAGCGCGCGACCCGGACGGAAGAAGGCGCACTGGGCGGAGCAACTCGCCGCATTAACGCTCACCCTGGGCCTTACCCTCGCCCACAGCCTCGCGCTCTCCCAGAGCCTTACACTCGCCCTGAGCCTTACACTCGCCCAGAACCTCGCCATCGCCCGCGGCGAGGAATTCACTATACTGTCGGCGCGCCGCCCGTTCCCGCACCAAGGAGCCTCACGCAATCGTGCTGCAACCACCCGCGCCGGTCACCGACCCCCGGAGAAGCCGGCGGATCGCGATCGCCGTCGCCCTGATCCTCCTCGCCTCTGCCGGCATACGACTGTGGCAGCTTGCCACGCCGGCGGAGCTCATGTTCGACGAGGTGTATTACGCCAAGGACGCCAAGGCGATCGTGGACGGCCGCGTCGGCCCGCAGCCGCCGCTGCGGTGGGAAGCGGGCGACGAGGTCTCGTGGCCACACCCCGAGATGGGCAAGTTCGCGATCGCCGCCGGCATAGTGCTCTTCGGCGATCGCGCCTTCGGCTGGCGGATCCCGGCGGTCGTGGCTGGCATGGTACTGCTCAGCTGCGTCTACCCTATCGCCCGCCGCCTGGGCCTCACGCCGGAATGGTCGCTGATCGCCCTGCTGCTGGCGGCCGCAGACACCTTGGGCATCGCCCAGTCACGTATCGCCACCCTGGATGTCTTCGTCGCGGCGTGGTCTCTGCTCTGCATCCTTCTCGCCCTGCGCTACGTGCAGAGCGGCGGCCGCCAAAGATGGCTCTGGCTGTGCGGCGCCGCCGGCGGCATGGCGCTCGGCACCAAGTGGTCAGGCGCCCTGGCGCTGGCCGCAGCTGCGGCAATTCTTCTGTACTGCCGGATGCGCGACCGCCGCGCAGGCGTGACGCCGGCGCGCGGCCCCACGCCGGCGACCCTCGCAGCGCTCGCGGCTCTCGTGCTCCTGCCGCTCGGCATCTACCTGCTCAGTTACATCCAGTACTTCGCGGCCGGCCACACCCCGGCGGACTGGATCGAGCTGCAGCGGCAGGCCCTCCACTTCAATCTGCACCTCGACGCGACTCACAGCTATGCGTCGGTGGCCCCATCCTGGATCATCGACCTGCGGCCCGTCTGGTACTACTTCAACAGCGCAGACGGGGTCTACCGCGGCGTCGTGGCAATGGGGAATCCGTTCCTCTGGTGGTCGGCCACGCTCGCGCTCCTGGCCACCTTGATCCCCGTCGTGCGCCACCGGGCCACCGCGCTGCTGCCAACCGCGATCCTCGTGGCGATCCTGTACGTCCCCTGGTTCGCGGCGACACGCACCTCGTTCCTCTACTACATGACGCCGGTCGCGCCCCTCCTCGCCATTCTCGTGGCCGCCGCGCTCGCGGCGATGGCGGGCACCGCCACCCTCCCCCGCCGGGGCATCGCGGTTCTCGCCGTCACAGCGGCCTTGACCGCGCTTCTCTGGGATCCGGTGGGCCGAACGTGCGCGTGGGTCTTCTGGGGTCTGCCCGGACGACTGGGGCCCACCTTCAGCTGGGTAGGGCTCGCGCTCGGACTGGGGCTCGCGGCAGCCGGCGTCGCCATCCTCTCGTCCCCGCGCCTGCGCGCCGCCCGGCCATGGCTGGTGATGGGGCTGGCCGGCTGCATCACGGGCATCGTCGTAGCGTTCATCCCGGTGGTGCTGAACATCCCCATCTCCCCCGACCACTTCTCGCGCATCATGTGGTTCCGCAGCTGGATCTGAGAGGCAGCGGAGGTAGCCGCGGCGCGAATCTGAGAGGTGGTGAGGGCGCCAGCGGCGCGAATCCGAGAGACGGCGAGGGCAGGGCGCCAGCAGCGCGACTCAGCGGGTGATGGTAGTACCGACCGACTCGTCGCTGAGGATCTCTCGCAGCAGGGCGTGCTCGACGCGACCGTCGATGATGTGCGCGCTACCCGCGCCCGCCTCCAGGGCACGGCGCACAGCCTTGACCTTGGGGAGCATCCCTCCGGTGATCACGCCGCGAGCCTCCAGCTGGCCGATCAGGGGGAGATCGCAGGTGTGCACCCAGGTCTCCGCCGGCTGAGAGTTGTCGAAGATGCCGGCGACGTCGGTGAGGAAGATGACCCGATCCGCGTTGAGCGCTGCCGCCAGCTCACCGGCGACGGTGTCGGCGTTGATGTTGTACGACTGGCCTTCGGCGTCGGCGCCGATGCTGGCAACCACGGGAATGGCAAAAGGCACGAGAACATCGAGCACACCGACGTCGATGTGCTTGACCTGCCCTACGTAGCCGAGATCGACCTTGTTGCCGGCGGCGTCGCGGTACTCGATTGGTTCGGCCTCGATGAGGTGGCCGTCTTTACCGGAGAGCCCGACGGCCGTGCCGCCGTGGCGATTGATCATGCTCACGATCGACTTGTTGACCTTACCAACCAGCACCATCTCGGCGATCTCCATGGTGTCCGCGTCGGTGACGCGAAGGCCGTCGACGAACTTGGTCTCAATGCCGAGACGCGTGACCATGCGCGTCACTTCTGGGCCGCCGCCGTGCACGATCACCGGCTTGATGCCCAGCAGCTTGAGTAGCACGACATCCGAGGCGAATCCCTCGCGGAGGTGCTCCGAGACCATGGCGGCGCCGCCGTACTTGAACACGACAGTAGTGCCGGCGAACTTCCTGATGAACGGCAAAGCCTCGATGACGAGCTTCGCGGCCTTGCGCTCCTGAACGGTCATGTCGTGTACTCCGCGTTAAAGGTGACGTACTGATGCGTGAGATCGCTGAAGTAAAGGACGGCCGAGCTCGTGCCGCGGTGCAGGTCGACGGTGAGATCGAGCTCGGATCCCGCCATGAGGTCGCGCAGCGACTGCCTGTCTTCAACGCCGAAGTCGACCGGTAGACCGCCACAGAGCAGACGGATGGGCCCGTAGTCGATGTCGATGGCCAGGTCTGCCCCACCGCTGATGCGGGCGAGCGCCTGGCCGACGGCCTGAACGACCCGGCCCCAGTTGGGATCCTCGCCGTAGAAAGCGGCCTTGACCAGCGGTGAGTTGCCGATCGCCCGCGCGACGGCCTCAGCCTCGGCGGACGCGGCCGCACCGGTCACCTCCAGGCGGATCGCCTTGGTCGCGCCTTCACCGTCAGCGACGATCGCCATGGCCAGCGAGAGACAGGCGGAGTGGACGACCGCGCTGAGCGTCTCCAGTTCAGCATCCGTGGGACGCACGCCGGAAGCGCCGTTGGCGAAGGCGATTACCGTGTCATTGGTGGACGCCTGCCCGTCGACGGTGATCCGATTGAACGACCGGGAGACGGCCGACGAGACGATCGTCGTCCAGTCGACCTCGCTAACGACGGCGTCGCAGGTGAGGAAGCAGAGCATCGTCGCCATGTCTGGCGAGATCATGCCCGCACCCTTGGCGGCGCAGCCAAGGCGCACCTCACCGCCGGCCAGCGGCAGACGCAGGCCGCCGTGCTTGGATGTGCGATCGGTGGTGCGGATGGCGGCGGCGAAGTGGTCGCCGCCGTCGTAGTCAAGCTCGGCGAACGCGTACTCGATGCCGGCCTCCACCTTGGGCATCGGCAGAGCGGCACCGATGATGCCTGTGGAGCAGACCGCCACCTCACGCTCGGGCAGCTCGAGAGCCCCCGCTGTGAGGTGCCGCATGCGCTCGGCGTCACGCATGCCCGTCGCACCCACGCAGGCGTTCGCGTTTCCGGAGTTGACGACCACGGCGCGCAGATGCTTGCAGTCGCACGAGGACCGCATGAGCTGAACCGGCGCAGCGGCCGCCGCATTGACGGTCGTCATAGTGACGGACACGCAAGGCTCGTCGGAAACCAATATCCCCAGATCGAGGCGATTGCTGCCCTTTATGCCCGCGGCGATGCCCGAGGCGCGAAAACCGAGTGGGGCTGTAACGCTGTAAGCCGCCTGAAGCACGTGGGACGGGAGAACCGCGAAGCGCGTCGCGGGTAACATCTACAACAGCCCCCTGCTGTCGTCGAGCCCAAACATGACGTTCATGTTCTGGACGGCCTGCCCCGAGGCGCCCTTGACGAGGTTATCGATCACCGAGAGGACGACCAGCCGACCGGCCCGCTGGTCGACCATCGGGTGGATGCGGCAGTAGTTGGTACCGACTACATCCTTGATCTGCGGGGCCTCGTCGATGACCTCCACGAACCTGGCGCCGGAGTACACGTGCTCGTAGGCGGCGCGCAGCTCCTCGGCGGAGGGCAGCGTCCTGGTGCGCACGTAGATGGTCGACTCGATGCCGCGCTGCAGGGGAGCGAGGTGCGGAACGAACGTCAGCGACGGCCCGCCCGCCACACCGGCGCCGATGCCGGCGGCGATCTCCGGGAAGTGGCGATGCCCCTCAAGCGCGTAGGCGAAGAGATCCGAGTCGACCGTGCAGAAGTGCGTACGCTCACTGGGCACTTTGCCGGCGCCGCTCACCCCGGACTTGGCGTCGACGACGGCGTCGACGACGCCGAACTCGACCAGCGGCCGCAGGGCCAGCAGCGCCCCGGTGGAATAGCAGCCCGGGTTGGCCACCAGCGCAGCTGAGGCGATCGCCTCACGATTGAACTCAGGGATACCGTACACGGCCGGAAGCAGCTCGGGATAAGGATGCTCCCCGTACCACTCCGCGTACTCGTCCGCAGTCAGACGGAAGTCGGCCGACAGGTCGACGACGCGGATCCCCTCGTCGAGCAGGCGCTTCACCGTGACGGCAGCGCGCCCGTGAGGCAGGCAGGTGAAGGCGACGTCGACGCCCGTGACCTCGTCGTCCGTGCAGAAGCGGAGATCCGAGCGTAGCCGCGGCAGGGCTTCCCTGAGCGGCCTGCCCAACAGAGAGGTTGAGCTCGCGGCGACGAGACGTACGCTGGGGTGGCGAAGCAGCAGCTCCGCGAGAAGCGCGCCCGCGAATCCTGAGGCTCCGACGATACCTGCGGTGATGGTGCCCTGCTGCATGACGGTCCCTAGTCTACCTGGGTGTCAGAACGAAGAAAAGAAGACGCCGACCTGCCGGTGGGGGCCGGACGACGAGCGTCCGGTCCCCACCGCGGTCGAGCGGGACGAGCGGTGAAGCGGCGGCTGCGGCCGCCGCTTCACGCCGCTCTGATCAGATGAAGCCGCGATCCTTGAGAATGCTCTCGATGGTCGGAGCGCCGATCTCCTGGAGATCGTAGCCCACCTGCACAGCCGGGATCTTGATGTCGATGATGCGACGGAGATCCATCGGGGTGCCGATGACGACCAGCTCGGCGTCGGAGGCGTTGATGGTGGCCTCGAGGTCCTTGAGCTGGAAGTCCGAGTAGCCCATGGCCGGAAGGACAACGCCGATATCCGGGTACGTCTTGAAGGTGTCCTTGATCGTGCCAACGGCGAACGGACGCGCATCGATGTACTCGCCAGCGCCGAGCTGACGGGCGGCAACGGTGCCGGCGCCATAGGTCATATTGCCGTGGGTGAGAGTCGGGCCATCCTCGACGACGAGGACGCGCTTACCCTTGACGAGCTCGGGCTTGTCGACGGTGACCGGCGAGGCGCCCATGACGATCTGCGCGTCGGGGTTGACGCTGCGCACGGCGGCGAGCTCGGCGTCGATGCCGGCACGGTCGGCGCTGTCGATCTTGTTGAGAACGACGACGTCGGCGAGACGCAGGTTGACCTCACCCGGGTAGTACACAAGGCCATCGCCAGGACGATGCGGGTCTGCGACGGTGATGTACAGATCCGAATGATAGAAGGAGAAGTCGTTGTTGCCGCCGTCCCACAGGATGACGTCGGCTTCCTTCTCGGCCTCACGCAGAATGAACTCGTAGTCGACGCCGGAGTAGATCACGTTGCCGGCCTTGACGTGCGGCTCGTACTCCTCCATCTCCTCGATGGTGCAGTTGTGCTTGGCGAGGTCCTCGACCTCCGCGAAGCGCATGCACTTCTGAGCGACGAGGTTGCCGTACGGCATGGGGTGACGGATCGACACGACCTTCTTGCCGGCCGCGCGCATCAGCTGCTGGATCATGCGCGTGGTCTGGCTCTTGCCGGCGCCGGTACGCACGGCGCAGACGGAGATGACCGGCTTGGAGCTCTTAGCCATGACCGCTTCGTAACCCATGAGGCGGAAGTCGGCGCCGCAGGCGTTCACGAGGGCGGAGCGGTGCATGACGTACTCGTACGGCACGTCGCTGTAGGAGAACACGACCTGCTGCACACCGAGCTTCTTGATAAGCTCGGGCATCTCGGACTCGTCGTAGATCTGGATGCCGTCAGGGTAGAGCTTGCCGGCGAGTTCGGCCGGGTACTTGCGATCGTCGATCCAGGGGATCTGCGTAGCGGTGAAGGCCACGACCTCGTAGGCCTCGTTGTCCCGGAAGTACATGTTGAAGTTATGGAAGTCGCGACCCGCAGCCCCCATGATCAGGACTTTGGTCTTCTCAGCCATGCTCACCCCTTTTGTAGTTGGGCTTTCCGCGCCACGATCTGTTGTCAGATCGGCGTAACGAACACATCAAGAACCTCAAGACAAGAATCACAGCCGACATCGGCGGCTGCTCGCGCACGATGCCAAGTGCCGCGAGGACCCTCCTCACCTCGGGCGTGCGTACCGGACATGCGATCCATCACCGGTGATCGCATTGTGCCCCTGTGACCACTCTAGCGGCAGCCTCCACGCGGAGCCCGACTCGCCTCATCACGTCTTCGTTCAAGCGAATAGCGCGAAGATGACTGCGTGAATCGAGTAATCATCAAATAATACCGTACTGAGCCAGCTGCTCATTGTCAATAGCAGAGCCCGTTGACCAACCGCCTCCAAGCCTCAGGTCGACACATTGTACACCTTGTGTACGGATGAGATCATCGCTTATGTCGGAAATGGCAAATGGTGATGCTGACGATGGCGCGCTCCAGGAGGATCACGAACAAGCCGATCGACAGCACCGCGAGGATCGGCCAGGGATTGATGACGGCCCTGACTTCGTCCCAGAACGACCCGGACACCCGTTCGAACCTCTTCTCTCCCGGCCCCGAGCGCCCTGCCGGGGAATCGCAGCGGCTCGAGGAGAGGAGTCTACCCACCGGACGCAGACAAGGCCGACGCCAGCCCGCAGCTCAATCCTCGAGCGTCGAGGTGTCGCCTTCGTTCTGGCCAAGCGCCCGTGCCCTCAGCAGACGACGCACGATCTTGCCCGAGCGCGTGCGCGGCAGATCGGGCATGATCTCGAGATGAGCGGGGCGAGCGATGGGGCCCACTTCGTGACCGACGTGGGCTACGAGCTCATCGATGAGTTCCTGCGTGTCCTCTTCAACGTCGTCGCGCAGCACGACGTACGCCCAGATCGCGCTGCCCTTGATCTCGTCCGGCACCGTGATCACAGCCGCCTCCGCAACCGCGCCGTGGCTGACCAGGGCCGACTCGATCTCCGCCGTGCCGAGCCGGTAGCCGCTGACCTTGATCACCTCGTCGCTGCGCCCGATGAGCCACAGGTCGCCGTCGGCGTCGATGCGTGCCGAGTCGCCCGTAGCGAACCTGCCGGGGAACCGCTCCCAGTACTGGGAGCAGTAGCGGTCGGGATCCTGATAGATCGTGCGGGCCATGGCCGGCCAGGGAGTTGAGAGGACGAGGTTACCCTCCTCGCCGACGGGCATGGGCTCACCGGCGTCGTCAACCACCTCAGCCACAATACCGGGCATCGGCCGGCCCGCCGAACCGGGCTTCTGCCTGTCCTCGGCGTACGGCGCGACCACGATCATGCCGGTCTCGGTCTGCCAGTAGGTGTCTATGATCGGGCAGCGCCCGGCCCCGATCTCCTTGTGGAACCAGCGCCAGGCCTCCGGGTTGATGGGCTCGCCGACCGTGGCGAGCAGGCGCAGGCTGGAGAGATCGCGCCGCGCTGGCCAGGCTTCGCCGAAGCGCATGAGAGCCCGCACAGCCGTAGGCGAGGTGTAGAAGACGTTGACCCCGTACTGTTCAACGATGCGCCACCAGCGGTCGGGGTACGAGTGCGTGGGCGCGCCCTCGTACATGATGGAGGTGGCGCCCACCAAGAGCGGCCCGTAGACGCCATAGCTGTGGCCGGTGATCCATCCGGGGTCGGCCGTGCACCAGTAGCGATCCTCGGGGCGCAGGTCGAAGGCCCACTCGAGGGTAGCAGCCACGCCGACCTGGTAGCCGCCGTGGGTGTGCAGCAGGCCCTTGGGCTTCCCCGTGGTACCAGACGTGTAGAGGATGAAAAGCGGATCCTCGGCGTCCATCTCCTCGGTCAGCAGGTCATTACTGACCTTGGCGATCGGCAAAGCCATGAGTTCGTCGAGCCAGTAGTCGCGGTCGTACTGCATGCGGACCGGCTCCCGGGTGCGCCGCACCACGAGCACGTGCTCGACGACCCCGGCACGCTTGACCGCCTCGTCGGCCATCTCCTTGAGAGGAACCACTTTGCCGCGCATGTAGCCCCCGTCGGCGGTGATCAGCACCCGGGAAGCGCAATCCTCGATGCGCGAATGCAGCGACTCAACGGAGAAGCCACCGTACACAACCGAGTGCACAGCGCCGATCTTGGCGCAGGCCAGCATGGCCATCATCAGCTCAGGAACGCGCGGCAGGTAGATGGTGACGCGATCGCCCTTCTTGACGCCCATGCTGCGCAGGACGCAGGCGAAGCGTGTGACTTCGCGGTCGAGCGCATAGTAGGAGTAGGCGACCTCGCTGCCGTCCTCGCCCTGCCAGACCAGCGCCAGCTTGTTGCGCACGGCAGTGTGCTGGTGCCGATCGAGAGCGTTGAGCACGATGTTGGTGCGGCCGCCAGTGAACCAGCGGTAGAAGGGCGCGTCGTCGTCGTCGAGCACGCGCTCCCACGGCCTGAACCACTCGAGCTTCCCGGCCCAGCCCGCCCAGAGCTTTTCCAGATCTCCGGGCGCGTGTTCTGCTTCGAACCTGCTCAAGGACCCTCCTCTCTTCGGCCGCGGCCAACCGTGACGCCCAAAGGCACCCCGGGGCGGTAGGTACCAGAGTCCAGCCCGCTCTGGGAAAACGCGTATTATACACGAGCGCGAACGCAACAGACCATGGCGGCCGATCGCCCGGCGGCGGGTGGCTTCAACCCCGGCGAGGCCCGCAGTCGCGCCGGGGCGCTGGGGTAAGATGCCGAGCGCGAGAGAACAGGTCGCTCCGTTCGAGCTCGGCGGCGGGCGTCGGCCTGGCGAAGTAGTAGCCTTGCAGGTCGTTGCACCCCTGGGTGGTAAGGGCCTCCACCTGCGCGGCCGTCTCGACGCCTTCGGCGGTGACGCGAGCGCCGAACTCTCGCGCCATGCCGATGACGGCTCTGCAGACGGCCGCCGAGTTCTCGTCGTCGGGAAGGGGCTGCACGAACGAGCGGTCGATCTTGAGGCGGTCGACGCAGAGCTCGACGAGATGCCGCAGCGACGAGTAGCCGGTCCCGAAGTCGTCGAGCGCCACCGTGACCCCGAGGTCGGTGATCGACTTGAGGGCGGTAGCGGCGGCGATGGGATCGGCGATGACCGCCGTCTCGGTCACCTCCAGCTCGAGCATGTTCCCGGGGAGCCCGGCATCCTGAAGGGCGGCGCGGACTAGGTCGACCAGCTCGGCCTGCTGCAGCTGCCGGGCCGAAAGGTTCACGGACACGGGCAGGGGCGAGCCCTGCTCGCGCCAGCGCGCCGCCTGTCTGCAGGCGGTGTGCAGCACCCAGTCGCCGAGGGGAAGGATGAGCCCGGTCTCCTCGGCGACCGGCAGGAACTCCCCTGGCGAGACCAGCCCGCGAACCGGGTGATGCCAGCGGATCAGGGCCTCACAGCCGGAGACGTCGCGGCTTCTGGCGGCGACCACCGGCTGATAGTAGAGATCGAACTGGCGGTCGGCGTCGGCGAGCGCCCGGTGGAGGTCGCCGACCAGATTCACGCGCCGCTCGCTCTCCTTGTCCATGCCGTCGGCGTAGAAGGACGCGGAGTCGCCGCCGCGCGCCTTGGCGCCACGGAGAGCGATCTCCGCGTGCTCGAGGAGCGTCCCCGCGTCGCTGCCGTCGTCGGGGTAGGTGGCGATCCCCATGCTCGCCGTCAGCCACACCTCGGTGCCGTCCACCGTCCAGGGCCTGGCGAAGACCGAACGAAGGCCGTCGACGATCGCGAAGACCGAGTCGCTCGACCCCGTATGCGGTGCGAACACGGCGAACTCATCGCCGCCCCAGCGCGCCGCCGAGTCGCCCGCCCGCAGCCGCGCGACCAGCCTCTCCCCCACCTCCTTGAGCAGGCGATCGGCGGCCGCGTGGCCGATCGTCGAGTTCACCGTCGTGAAGCCATCGAGGTCGATGATCGCGACCAGGGGGAACTCGGCGCTTTGCTCTGCATGAGTCAGGGCGACGCGTGCCCGGTCGCGGAAGAACGAGCGGTTGGGCAGCCCGGTGATCGTGTCCGAGAACGCCAGCTTTTCGATGAGCTCCTCGCTGCGTCGGTGCTCGGTGAGGTCCCTGACTATGCACATGCCGCCGCGGATGCTGCCGTCCTCCCGCCACAGAGGGCTCGCCTCACACTCCAGCCAGCGCTCCTGCCCGCCGCGTGGGCGGATCGGCCCCTGGTACCTCGCCGAGCTCCCGGAGCGCAGGGCGTCGCGGCAGCAGCTCGCCATCGCCGCCACGCTCTCGTAGTCGAGTACACGGCCGCGCAGGCCCTCTGGGGTGTCGCCCATGACGGCGGCGAACGGCAGGTTGGCGTCCTGGATCACCAGATCCCGGTCGAAGGCCACCAGGCCGACGGGAGACTGCTGGAAGACGAGGCTCATGCGCTCGGTGGCGTCGTGGAGAGCTTTCGCCGTCTCGACCTGCTTCGAGATGTCGCGTACGACGACCACCGCACCGTGCTCTTCACCGTCACTGTCGTCGCCGCCGATCCCGGCGGAGCGTATGTTGAGGTGTCGTGGAGTGCCATGGAGATCGACCGTCATAGTGAATCCCTCACCGATCTTTCGCCCTTCGGCACGGATGCGCTCGGCCAGATCCGCCAGGATCGCGGAGCTCGACAGCGGCACCTTGGTCGCGCCTGCGCCGCGGCCCACGCCCAGGGCCTCCAGCATCTCGACGGCCGACGTGTTGACGGCCTCGAGGACACCGTCGTTGTGGGCGACCATCACGGCGTCTGTCATCACCTCCACGATGCGCGACCGGGAGGCGCGCCGGACCTCGATAATGTGGAAGCAGGCTCCGAGGTAGACCGCCGGCATGACGACTATCGCAGTCACGACGTGGCCGATATGCAAGCCGGGAAACGCATCGAGCCCAGCCAAGGCCAGGAGCTGAAGCAAGAACAGCCCACCAGCCATACCAAAGGTGACGAGGGCGTAGGAACGACGGATCCGCCAGTGACGTGTCCCCTCCAGAAGGAAGAGCCCGAGGCTCGCGACGCCGAAGATCACATAGCCGACCTCCAGCGGCCAGAAGAGCACCCCGTTGGCCTCGCCGACGCTCTTGTTGGCGAAGCTGAGGGGATCCAGGCCGTAGCCCTGCCGATACATAAGCTCCGGCCATATGGCGACGGCCACGATGAGCGCCAGCGACACAGCCTGGAACGCTGTGACCACGCGCGGGCCGGTCAGCCGGCGCACCCCCGCGAACTGCGCGGCGTAAAGGAAGAACACGGTGGCCAGCGGCACTCCACCCGTCGCGTCCCAGAGGGCGGCGAAGCGCAGAACGGCCGCCTCGCTGGTGCTCAGGAACATCAGCGCTGCGCAGGCGGCGCTCGCGCCGGAGGTTACGAGAGCCCCGACGAGGAACTGCACTCCGGCCAGCACGACGTATCGTCTGACGTACCACACCTCCAGGAAGAGGGCCGCCGCGGCAAGCCCCATGATCATGCTGTTGAGCGCGAGTTGATTCATGATGCCAACTGAGAGCATCGGCGGAACGGTGCTGATGCGATAGCGACTCTGGACAAGTATCTCCCAGCGGATCGGGTAGCGTCAGATCCCGCGAAGGCCGCAGTCGCGCTGGGGCGCTGGGGTAAGATGCCGAGCGCGAGAGAACAGGTCGCTCCGTTCGAGCTCGGCGGCGGGCGTCGGCCTGGCGAAGTAGTAGCCTTGCAGGTCGTTGCACCCCTGGGTGGTAAGGGCCTCCACCTGCGCGGCCGTCTCGACGCCTTCGGCGGTGACGCGAGCGCCGAACTCTCGCGCCATGCCGATGACGGCTCTGCAGACGGCCGCCGAGTTCTCGTCGTCGGGAAGGGGCTGCACGAACGAGCGGTCGATCTTGAGGCGGTCGACGCAGAGCTCGACGAGATGCCGCAGCGACGAGTAGCCGGTCCCGAAGTCGTCGAGCGCCACCGTGACCCCGAGGTCGGTGATCGACTTGAGGGCGGTAGCGGCGGCGATGGGATCGGCGATGACCGCCGTCTCGGTCACCTCCAGCTCGAGCATGTTCCCGGGGAGCCCGGCATCCTGAAGGGCGGCGCGGACTAGGTCGACCAGCTCGGCCTGCTGCAGCTGCCGGGCCGAAAGGTTCACGGACACGGGCAGGGGCGAGCCCTGCTCGCGCCAGCGCGCCGCCTGTCTGCAGGCGGTGTGCAGCACCCAGTCGCCGAGGGGAAGGATGAGCCCGGTCTCCTCGGCGACCGGCAGGAACTCCCCTGGCGAGACCAGCCCGCGAACCGGGTGATGCCAGCGGATCAGGGCCTCACAGCCGGAGACGTCGCGGCTTCTGGCGGCGACCACCGGCTGATAGTAGAGATCGAACTGGCGGTCGGCGTCGGCGAGCGCCCGGTGGAGGTCGCCGACCAGATTCACGCGCCGCTCGCTCTCCTTGTCCATGCCGTCGGCGTAGAAGGACGCGGAGTCGCCGCCGCGCGCCTTGGCGCCACGGAGAGCGATCTCCGCGTGCTCGAGGAGCGTCCCCGCGTCGCTGCCGTCGTCGGGGTAGGTGGCGATCCCCATGCTCGCCGTCAGCCACACCTCGGTGCCGTCCACCGTCCAGGGCCTGGCGAAGACCGAACGAAGGCCGTCGACGATCGCGAAGACCGAGTCGCTCGACCCCGTATGCGGTGCGAACACGGCGAACTCATCGCCGCCCCAGCGCGCCGCCGAGTCGCCCGCCCGCAGCCGCGCGACCAGCCTCTCCCCCACCTCCTTGAGCAGGCGATCGGCGGCCGCGTGGCCGATCGTCGAGTTCACCGTCGTGAAGCCATCGAGGTCGATGATCGCGACCGCACAAGACTCATCGTTCTGCTCCGCCTGGGTCAGGGCGACACGCATCCGATCGCGGAAGAACGAGCGGTTGGGCAGCCCGGTGATCGTGTCCGAGAACGCCAGCTTTTCGATGAGCTCCTCGCTGCGTCGGTGCTCGGTGAGGTCCCTGACTATGCACATGCCGCCGCGGATGCTGCCGTCCTCCCGCCACAGAGGGCTCGCCTCACACTCCAGCCAGCGCTCCTGCCCGCCGCGTGGGCGGATCGGCCCCTGGTACCTCGCCGAGCTCCCGGAGCGCAGGGCGTCGCGGCAGCAGCTCGCCATCGCCGCCACGCTCTCGTAGTCGAGCACGTGGCCGCGCAGGCCCTCTGGGGTGTCGCCCATGACGGCGGCGAACGGCAGGTTGGCGTCCTGGATCACCAGATCCCGGTCGAAGGCCACCAGGCCGACGGGAGACTGCTGGAAGACGAGGCTCATGCGCTCGGTGGCGTCGTGGAGAGCTTTCGCCGTCTCGACCTGCTTCGAGATATCGCGTACGACGACCACCGCACCGTGCTCTTCACCGTCACTGTCGTCGCCGCCGATCCCGGCGGAGCGTATGTTGAGGTGTCGTGGAGTGCCATGGAGATCGACCGTCATAGTGAATCCCTCACCGATCTTTCGCCCTTCGGCACGGATGCGCTCGGCCAGATCTCGCAGGATCGCGGAACTCGACAGCGGCACCTGGGTCGCGCCTGCGCGGCGGCCCACGCCCAGGGCCTCCAGCAGCTCGACGGCCGACGTGTTGACGGCCTCGAGGACACCGTCGTTGTGGGCGACCATCACGGCGTCTGTCATCACCTCCACGATGCGCGACCGGGAGGCGCGCCGGACCTCGACGATGTGGAAGCGGACTCCGAGGTGGAGCGCCGGCATGAAGACTATCGCAGCCATGACGAGGCCCATATGCAAGCCGGGAAGCGCCTCGAGCCCAGCTACGGACAGGAGCTGACTCAAGACCAGCACACCGACCACCACACCAAAGGTGATGTAAGCGAAGGAACGACGGATCCGCCACTGACGCGTCCCCTCGACAAGGAGGAGCCCGAGGCTCACCGCCATAAGGATCAAGTAGAGGATCTTCTGCGGCCAGAAGAGCACCCCGTTGGCCGGGCCGACGCTTTCAGCCACGAAGCTGAGGGGGTTCAAACCGTAGCCCTGCCGATACATAAGCTCCGGCCATATGCCGACCACCACGATGAGCGCCAGCGACACAGCCTGGAACGCTGTGACCACGCGCGGGCCGGTCAGCCGGCGCATCCCGGTGAACCGCGCGGCGAAGAGGAAAAACAGCACGGCAAGCGTCAGCCCGCCCGTCGCCTCCCAGAGGGCGGCGAAGCGCAGAACGGCCGCCTCGCTAGTGCTCAGGAACATCAGCGCTGCGCAGGCGGCGCCCACGCCGCCGGCCATGAGAGTCTCTGAGAGGAATCGCACTCCGGTCAACATGACGTAGCGCCTGACGTACCACGCCTCCAGGAAGAGGGCAGCCGCGGTGAGCCCCATGATCATGCTGTTGAGCGCGAGTTGATTCATGATGCCAACTGAGAGCATCGGCGGAACAGTGCTGATGCGATAGCGACTCTGGCCAAGCTTCTCCCGGCGTCGTTGGTCTCTCTCCGCCCGGCGTCAGGCCGGCGCGGCCGCAGGCGGCCGGCGGCGGGCGTGCCGCACCCGCGCGCCTCAGAACTGGTTGAAGAAGCCCGCCGCCGCCGAGGAGCCCATGCCGCAGAGCTCGACGTTGCCGGGAGCGAGCAGCAGGACACGGCCGTCGATGCGCTCGATGCTGCCCTCGAGCGCACAGGTGATACCGCTGCAGAAGTCGGTAAGGCGCTTCTCAAGCTCGGCCTCGCAGGCCGCCATGTCGACGAACACGCTGGCGCCCTCGCGAAAACGATCGGCGATGTGCTGCGCATCCTCGAAGCGCTGCGGCACAACGAGTTCGACCTGCTGGCGCGACGCACCGACCAGCGTGAGGCACCGCCCGCCATGGGGTGCGCTCGTCTCGCAGGAATCGAGCTGGCCGTACTCGTCGCAGGCATCATGGTCATGATACGTACCCTGCCCAGTCCACCCTCCGGCGAACCCCCCGACCGCGTCGGCGACCTTTCTCAGCGCAGCGCTCACACCCATTGTACCTCCAGCCTCCTCGGGCACCCGCCTGCACGGAGCCGTGTGATCCCGTCTCCGGCTCGCCGGCGAGCGGCTCGGCCGCGGCGCTGGTGCACTCACCCGCACGGAGCCGTGTGATCCCGTCACCGGCTCGCCGACGAGCACGTCGTGAGGCATGCTTCGCCGCTCACAGCGGGAGGCCTGCCCGCAGCGCCGCAAAACGCTCCCGCAACTACTCTATCCTGCACCGGCGCCCCGTTGACGGACGCCGGTCGCGGACGCCACAACCCGCGTGTGGACTTGCTTGCCATGGAGACGACTGTCGGCGAGCTGCTCAGGAGCAACGCAGTAGCTGAGCGCCCCAGCGAGATCCCGGCGCTCTGCCGCTGAGCGTTCAGGGTGTTTGATGCGAAAGGGCGGCAGCGCAGGCGCCCAGCGAGTGGCGTCAGGCCCTACGGGAGCCGTAATCGCGCGGCGGCGCCGCGGCAAAACGCCGGGCGCGAACGAACAGGTTGCTGCGCTCAAGCTGTGCGGCCGATGTCGGCTGAGCGAAGTAGTAGCCCTGCAGGTCGTTACACCCCTGAGCGGTGAGAGTCGTCACCTGCTCGGCCATCTCGACGCCCTCGGCGGTGACGGGAACGCCGAGCCGTCTCGCCATGCCGATAACGGCTCCGCACACAGCGGCCGAGTTCTCGTCGTCGGGAAGGTGCTGCACAAACGAGCGGTCTATCTTGAGCCGATCGACGCACAGTTCGACGAGATGCCGCAGCGACGAGCAGCCGGTCCCGAATTCGTCGAGCGCCACTGTGACCCCGAGATCCGATATGGACTTGAGAGCGACGGCGGCCGCAGCAGGGTCGGCTATGATCATCGTCTCGGTCACCTCCAGCTCCAGCATGCTGCCGGGAAGCCCCGTATCCTGAAGGGCAGCGCGAACCCTGTCGACCAACCGGGCTTGCTGCAGTTGCCGCGCCGACAGATTCACAGATACGCGGACGGGCACGTCGCTTTCGCGCCAGCGCGCCGCCTGTTTGCAGGCCGTGTGCAGCACCCAGTCGCCGAGGGGGACGATGAGCCCGGTCTCCTCGGCCACGGGCAGGAACTCCCCTGGCGAAAGGAGCCCGCGTACTGGATGACACCAGCGAATCAGGGCCTCAACACCGGTGACGTCGAGGCTCTCCGCAGCGACCACGGGCTGATAGTACAGCTCGAACTGGCGGTCGGCATCGGCGAGCGCCCGGTGGAGGTCGCCGACCAGGCCCATGCGCCGCCGGCTCTCCTCATCCACGCCTTGAGAGTAAAAGGACGCGGGGTCGCCGCCGCGCGCCTTGGCGCCACGGAGAGCGACCTCCGCATGCTCGAGGAGCGTCCCCACGTCGGCGGAGTTGATTCATAGCGACCCTTGAGAGTATCGGCAATACGGCGAGTATCCGATAGTGACTCTGGGCACGTGTCTCGCGGCGTCGGTCTTCTCGATCCGCCTGGCGTCAGGGCGGCGCGGCCGCAGGCGCCCGCCGCCCGATTACGGCACCAGCAGCACGGCCGGGCCGCGCTCGGGAACGAGCGCGGCCTGCTCGCCGGGCAGCACGAGCGTGCCGCCGCCGAGCCGGCGCAAGGCCGTGGAAAGGTGGGCCACGCGCTCGGGGCGAAGCACCTCGAGCGCGCCGCCCCCAGGGCCCGCCCAGGCCTCAGTCAGGCGGCGGACCTCCTCCTCCAGCTCGGCGACGCCGCGCGCCGGGTAACCGCCTGCTGGCTCGCCGCGCGCCGGGTCGGGGCGCACCGGCTCGCCACCCGGCCACACCACCACGCGCAGCCGGCCGGGCCTTACTCGCGCCAGGCGCAGCGCCAGTTCGAGCGCACGCCCGGCCGCCGGCGTGCCCGTGTACAGCACGGTGAGCGGGAGCTCGAGACCTCCCCTCTCGCCGGCGATCAGGAGAGGCTGCTGCGAGCGCCCCACCAGCGACCAGACCGTGGATCCGATACCGCGCCGCCCCGCGCCGCCGGCGCGGCCGACGCTCATCAGGGCGGCTCCCTTCGCGGCGCCCAGCAGCTCGTCGACCACCGAGCCGCGACGGACGTGGAAGTTCCACCGCACCGCCCGCCGCGCGGCTGCCCGTCGGATCGCCCGCTCGTTCGCCGTGGCGAGAGCGCGCAGCTGGCGCTCCATCGAGGCGCTAGTGATGGAGCGACGCTCCGCCGTGTACGAACCGATCTCGCTGCCGAACGGCAGGCCGCACAGGTGCAGGAGATTGATGTCTTCGACGAACAGGCCCTCAAGCTCGGCGTCGAGCAGGGCGGCCAGCTCGACCGCAGCCCTCAGCGCTCTCTCGCTCTGGGGCGAGGCGTCGAGGGCGACGACGATGCGCTCGGAGCGCCCGGGGAGACGCGGCTCGCTCATGCCCGGCCGTCGCTCAGCCCGACGGCTTCGTCGCCGAACGCTTCGTGGCCGTCGCCGCCGGCTCCGTCGTCGGTGCCGGCTCCGTCGTCGGTGCCGGCTCCGTCGTCGGTGCCGGCCTCGCCGCCGCGAACGGTCTCGCCGCCGACGGCCTCGTCGCCGTCGCCAGCCTGGTCGTCGCCGCCGGGTTCGTCATGGCCAACAGCCCCATCGCCGCCGCCGGCCTCGCCGGCCGGAGCCGCCTTGCGGCGCGGCCGGCGCGGGGCAGCGTCCTCGCGCAGCGCCCTGGCCTTCTCGGCGAGTTCCGCGAGCCGGTCGGCCACCAGACGGTTCACAGTTCCGGCGGGGTACCGCCCCTTCGCATCCGGCTCACCCGCCGGCACACCGGTGAGCACTTCGATCCCCTCGTCGATCGTCGCGATCGGGTAGATCGCGAAGCGGCCGGCGGCGACCGCCTCCACGACGTCCCGGCGGAGCATGAGGTGCTTGACGTTGGCGGCCGGGATGAGCACGCCCTGCTCGCCGGTGAGGCCGCGCGCGGCGCAGAGGTCGAAGAACCCCTCGATCTTCTCGTTGACGCCGCCGATGGCCTGCACCTGGCCGAACTGGTTGACGGAGCCGGTCACGGCCAGCGACTGCCTGATGGGCACCCTGGCGATCGCCGAGAGCAGCGCGTACAGCTCGGTGGACGAGGCGCTGTCGCCGTCGACGCCGCCGTACGACTGCTCGAAGACGAGGCTCGCGCTCAGCGAGAGCGGGTTGTCCTGCGCGTACCGGCCGCGCAGGAAGCCCGAGAGGATGAGCACGCCCTTGGAGTGTAGCGGGCCACTCAGCTCGACCTCGCGCTCGATGTCGACCACCTCGCCCTTGCCCATGTGCGCGGAGGCGGTGATGCGGCTCGGGCGGCCGAAGGCGTAGGTGCCGAGCGAGAGCACGGAGAGGCCGTTGATCTGCCCGACCCGGGAGCCCTCGGTGTCGATAAGCAGCGTGCCGCGCAGGGTCTCGTCCTCCATCAGCATGCGCACGCGGTCAGCACGATGAATCTGCGCGTCGATGGCCTGCTGGATGTGCTCAGCGCCCACGAGGCGCGCGCCAGCGGCGCGCGCCCAGTGGTCGGCCTCCTGCAGGAGGTCGGCGATCGCCCGCATCTGCGCCGTGACGCGCTCCGAGTCGCCCACGAGGCGCGCCGCGTGCTCGATGACGCGGGCGACGGCGGAGCGGTCGAGCGGCAGAAGCTTGTCGCGACGCGCCATCGCGGCGATCAGTCGCGCGTACTCGCCGGTGGTCGACGCGTCGCGCACGAGCTCGTCGTCGAAGTCGGCGGCGATCTTGAAGAGCTCGGTGAAGTCCGGGTCGAGCTGCGCGAGCCGGTAGTAGAGCATCCGGTCGCCCATCAGGATCACCTTGACGTCGAGCGGGATTGGCTCAGGCTCCAGAGAGACGGTGCTGGTGAGGCTGAGCATATGCATGAGCGATTCGATGCGAATCTCCTGGAACTGAAGGGCGCGTTTGAGAACCTCCCAGGCGTACGGGCTGGTGAGAACCTTGAACGCATCGAGGATGAGGTAGCCGCCGTTGGCGCGGTGCAGCGCCCCGGGCTTGATGAGCGTGAAGTCGGTGACGAGCGCGCCCATCATGGGCATCTGCTCCACACGGCCCACGAGGTTGAGGTACGACGGGTTGCTTTCGTGGACGACCGGCACGCCGCGGGCGCCGGTCGAGTCGACCAGCACGTTGACCTGGTAGCGGCGCAAGGCCGATGAGCGCCCGAAGGGATCGGGGACCGGCAGGCCCGCGGCGGCGCTCTGCTCGGTCTTCTCATCCGCGACGTCGAGGAAGTCGCCGAGGTGCTCGCCGACGCTGTGCTGCACGGCGCGAAGATACGCCACCACCGCCGGCAGCTCCTCGTACTTGGCGAGCAGGTCGTCGAGCAGCTCGCGGGCGACGAGGGCGCTCACCTCGTTGTTGAGCTCGCGCAGGCGCAGGCGAAACTCGCGCTTCCAGCGCGGCATCTGCAGCAGGACCCTCTGGAGCTGCTCCTGCAGCGCTTCGACCTCGTCCTGGACGCGCTTCTGCTCCTCCTCGGGCAGCTTCTGGAAGTCCTCCGGCGGCACCACCTCGCCCTCCCTGGTAGGCGCGAAGGTGAACCCTGCGGGGGTGCGCAGCAGCGCGATGCTCTGCGCCTGGGCGCGCTCCTGGAGATCCTTGAGGCTCTCCTGCTGGAGCTCCTGGAACTCCTCCTCGAGCGAGTGCCGCCGGGTGGCGTACTCGTCGCTCTCGAAGGCGGCGGAGAGGCCGCTGCGCAGCTCCTCGACAAGGTGCTGCATGTCGCGCTGCAGCTCCTTGCCCCTGCCGGCCGGCAGTCGCAGGGCGCGCGGCACGGAGGGGTTGTCGAAGTCGTTGACGTAGCACCAGTCGTCCGGGGCCGGCTCGCTGGCGGCGCGCCGCTCGATGAGCCGCTGGATCAGCGTGTGTTTGCCGGTGCCGCTCGAGCCCAGGGCGAAGATGTTGTAGCCCTGGCGCCCAATCGAGACGCCCAGCTCGATGGCGGCGATGGGCCGCTCCTGGCCGATGAACTCGATCTCGTCGGTGAGATCGTCGGTCGTGGTGAAGTCGACGTGATCGAGAGAGGAGTTCGTGTAGAGCGCCTCGGGAGGCAAGGGCTGGACCGGCGGCACGTTGACGTCCTTTCCTCGGTCTCCGCCCGGCCGGGCCGGGCGAGGTCTGCGCGCTGCCCTATCCTACCCCCGCCCGCGGGCACGCCTCAGTTCGTCACCGTCAGGTCGACGCTGTTGGACATGCCGCCGATCACCGGCCGCACATCCACGGGATGCACGCCCGTCTGGGTGCCCATGTTCGGCATCACGAACCTGATCTGCGTGTCCGTCCAGCTCGTGATCGACTCCCCGCTCGCGCTGGCCGGCCCCACCATGACGATGCCCTTCTGGTCGCCGAAGCCACAGCCGCTGAGGGTGACGATGGTGCCGCCGCCCTTGCGCACACTGGTCGGCGAGATCGACGCGAGGTGCACCGCCTCGACCGTAACGTTCGCCGTCAGCGACGCGCCCGGCGGCGTGACCGCGACCATGCGGTAGCAGCCGCCGCCGTACGTGCCGAGGTCGAGCACCGGCTCGAGGCTCGAGAGCGTCCCGATCTTGACCGGCGCCGACGGCGGCGCGGAGGCGGTGGTGGAGTCACGGTACACGTCGATGAACGCGCCCACCGGCAGCCCCGGCGCGCGAGCCACCATTGGCTTGCCGCTGAGCGTCGCGGAAAACTGAGCCGTGGGGGCGAAGACGAGACCTCGGCTCGAATCGGTCGGCAGAGAGAGCGCGAGCGTCTTGCCGGTGAAGGCGGGCAGCAGCTCCCTCGCCCGGCTCGACCACGTGTACGGCTTGATCGGATCGTAGGTCTGCAGCCAGAACTCGGAGGCGAAGCCCGCCACGAGCTGCGGCACAGTCTGGCGGGTGGCCTCCTGGAAGGTCGCCGGCGCGTCGTACCAATACTCAGGGTTGTACGCGAGCGTCTCGTAGATGTCGAGGACGGCCGCCGCCCCGTACGTGTCCGCCAGCCAGATGATGAACGCGCCGGCGCCGTAGGCCTGCTCAGGCGTGTACCCGGACCAGAAGCCCCCCGGGAAGGCGACCGTCGGGAAATCGCACCCCGCCTCGAAGCTCGCCCGGAGGTCGCTACCGGACCCGAGCGTGTCCCACGCGATCCATTCGGCGACCGCCTCGTCGATCCACTTCGTGGTGATGTTGGTCGTGAGCTGCCGCTGGAAGACGTGCCCCATCTCGTGCGACACGGCGGTGTCGAGCTTGGGGCCGGCCGTGAGCCGGCTGTTGACGTAGACCCAGGGCTGCCCGAAGACGCCCTTGGTGGTGGATCCCTGGTAGACCCCGGGGTCTCCGTAGTCGCGGACGGTGATCGTGATCATCGCATCCGGTTCGGTCCAGCCCTTGCCCACGAGGTTCGTCCAGGTAGCCACAGCGGTGTCGAGGACCTTCTGCGCCTTCGCCGGCGGGACGTAGCTGGACGAGTCCGGGTCGGTGACGGCGTCGACGCGGATGCCCCAGCTCGGGTCGGTGGGCGAGTGCCACACGTAGTCCTCGCCGCTGGTGGCGACCTTCGCCGAGACCGCGCCGACCTTGGAGAAGGCCTGGTTGAACGGGATATTGGGGGGCGCCGCGCCCCTGACGGCGGGCGGCGCCGACGACTTGGCGGATGACCTCGACGAACCGGCGGGCGGCGCCGACGGATGGGGGTAGTCGCCCGCAGGGATTATGTAGGTGATCCTGTGCTTGACCGTATCGATCGCGGTGCTCGGAACGCGGAAGTCGAAGTAGAGGCCGGCGGATTGATCCCACATGCCGAGGAAGGGCACGGTGGTGCGCTCGCCGACCTCGTACGGCACGGTCACCCTGATCGGCTTGAGCAGCTTGGTGACGTGCGGCAACACCTCGAGGGTGAACCTGTGCCCTCCGTCCGTGATCGTCGGATCCCACGTGGCGCTCGCACCGGGCTCGCGATAAATGGAGACCTGGAAGGTCGTAGATGAGCCGAGGTCGTCGGGGGAGAACGCCCCCGGCGGCACATCGATCTCGCTGCCGCTGCTCCGCATCAGAAGGCCGTCGGTGAGCAGATCATCCCGGCGATAGGTCTTGCCGTCTTCCTTGCCCATGTCGCCGACGGTGAAGGTCGTGGACTCGCCGGTGGTGTGATTGGTGACCGTGTACGTCCCGTCCGTCGTGAGATGCACGAGCTTCACGTCGATGCCGTCCGCACCCAGTGGGATCCTGCCCGTCCATACGCCCGGGCAGCTCACCTCCTGCGTGGCCGGACCGCCGTCGCAGTAGAGCCGCAGCCAGTCGCCACGGGCGATCTTGTACCCCGTGCCCCACCACTCCACCATTCCGTCGACGGGAAGGCTCAGCACCGCTCCGTACACGGGCCGCGGGCCGAGGGGCACGGATACCCACCCCGAGACGCGCTCGTAGCGGTTGGTGAGCTCGTTGCCGCGGATCCGGATCTCGACCGTGTCGCCCGGCTGCGCGCTGGCGAAGATCTCGTCGGGGAACATGAGCTGCTCGCCCCAGTAGCGGTGCGGCACGGCGAGCGTGTCGGAGACGGCTCGCATGATGCGCGAGCAGGTGACGCCGTTACGGCGGATGTCGAGCCAGAAGACGCCCGCCTGGGTGTCCGAGTACTGAGTGATGCGAAGCTTCATGAAGTTGCCGCCCTGCAGCAGCCACTCCTCCGGCCCCCCGGCCCACTGCCCGTTGCGCGCCATGTACGGGCCGGTGACGAAACCGTTGAAGCTGGAGTGCAGGGCGACGGTCGGCTGGGTCGCCGGCTTCACCTCGAGGTTGACATACACGGGATCCTCGGCGCTCCAGCCGCCGTCGCCGTCGGTCCTCTGGAAGGCCAGCGGGCCGCTCTGCGCGCCCTCCGGCACGACGACCGAGAGCGTCCCTACATCTGGCCAGTACGGATCCGCCCTGTAGTCGCTCGCCGTAGCGATGACGCCCCCGCCGAAGCGCACGCGGTTGTTGGAGACGGTCGGGGAGAATCCGTGTCCGCTTACTCTGATCGTGTCGCCGACGCTCGCATTGTCGTCGTTGAGAAACAAGGACGTGGGTGGTGACGGCTTGAGGCCGGTTACCGTGAAGAGCTTGCCGTTGGACTGCTGGCCCCAGGTGCGCACCCAGACGTACATGAGCCGGGAGGTGCTCCACCCCTGCCAACCTCCAGGGACGGTGGCCGTGACCGACGTGTCGCTGACGCTGCCGACGATGGCCTGGGTGCCCTCGAAGAACACCTCCGGTACGCCGCCGTGATCGGTGAAGTGACTCCCGCTGATTACCACCGAGCTGCCCACGTCGCCCGACGTCGGCGAGACGCCGGTGACGACCGGCGCCGGACCCAGCGTGACCTCGACCGCCCGGGACGTGAAGAGCCACTCCGGGTTGGCCCGGCTCACCGCGGTGACGATGTACCGGCGATAGTCGTCGCCGGCGTCGATCTGCGTGTTGCTGGGCAGCGCCGGCGCGGTATACAGGCCGCCGTCGGTGATCGTGCCGGCCCCGTCGGTGTGCCATGTGCCCAGGTTGTCCACGCGGTAGGCCGACCACTCGACGCGCTGGTCGAGGCAGCCGGGGATGCTCGCCGTGAACTGGAGCTGCTCGGTGATGACCACCGTCGGCCTGTCCGGCGACATGTTGACCCAGTAGTTGCCCGTGACGTGCGGAGCGCCGTACACGGCCAGGCCGTCGAAGGCCACCCTGGAGCTCGTGCTGCGTCGGTTACGGGTGCCGGTGACGACCAGCTTGACCTGCCGCTCGACGGCGGATGAGGAATAGCTGGCGATGCTGGTGGCCACGCGGGTCCGCGCCTTGCGGGAGTAGAGGTCGACCGTCTTGACCAGCTTGTACCTGCTCCAGGTGCTGCCCGAGAGGCTGCGCACGTATACCCCGACCTTGCCGTACGAGCGGGCTCGCGGAGCGATGAGCATCAGCCTGGTCCCCTTGAAGCGACAGGTCGCCGCGGCGCCCTTGCGCGAGGCGACGCGGATCCGGCCGAGGTAGGCGCCGGAGGCCGACACGCGCTTCCACGCCCCGGTGACGGCGAAGGAGGCGTCATCGACGGGCACGGCGGTGCTGCGCACGGGCGACCAGGGGCCGACGACGGAGGGATCGGCCTGCTTGGTGGCGGCCACGCGGAACTCGTAGGCATGGCCGGCCTGCGCGGTGAACTTCGCCGACCGCGCCGTGGTTGCCTCCTCCCAGGCGAGCCAGTAGTCCACGCCGGGCTCGCGGTACTCGACGCGATACGCGTCGAACCCGCCGCTGGGGAGCGCCGGGCTCGCCGCCCACGACACGGTGAAGCTCGTCTTCGTCGAAGAGATCGTCGAGTGCGCCGGCGCGGTGACCGACGCCGATGGGCCGGACGGGTCGACCACGGGAGCCTTGTGGGCGGGAGCGCACGGCGGGAGGACGTCGAGCTGTGGCGTCCGCGCCTGCCCCGGCAGAGCGACGGCGCCCTCCGTGGCAACGGCGAGAAGGACGAACAGGAGAACGAGCAGGAAGAGCGCCATGGCGTAGCCGCTGAAGACCAGCGAAGTGCCCCCGCGCCGAAGCACGGCCTGTTTCATAGACGTCATGGCCCCCTCACTGCGATCCGGGATCGAGCCCGACGCAGCTGGGCTCCACCATTGATTGCTTTGCCTAGGGTATCAGGCCGGCGTACTCCGAGCCATAGGTCATTCGACGGCGCCTCGGCCCGGGGCTACCTAGTGAGCCTTCGGGAACTTGTTCTCCGGCGCACTGCTGGTATGCCCCTTGCCGCCGGCGACCGGATTCAGCGAGATCCGCCAGACCGTGTAGCGCGCATGACCCTGTGTGTACCGATACGCCGAGTCGCTCCACGACGTGGTCCACGTCCGGGTCGTGAACTTGCAGACGTCGTCGAATCTGCGGCGCTCCGCGACCGTCAGGAAGTCGTCCGTGTACGTGTTCCAGTCCTTGCCGATGGCGTAGTACACCCGGTAGCTGCCGTCGGGGATGTCGGTAACGGTGAACGACCGGCGCGCCCTGAGATAGCAGGAGATAACCGGCTTGCGCGGCGCCGATGTACGGGTGAGCACGACGACGGCGTCCATGCTGTTGCCGTTCTTCACGCGCAGCTGCCCCCGACCCCCCGTGGCGGTTCTGCGGAGATAGTATCCGTTGGCGTAGCGCACGGGCTTCACGACCACGAAGCTGCGGGTAGCGTCGCCGAGACGAAGGCGGTACTTGCCCTGCTTATCGCCGTGGACGGTGAACTGGAGATCCCGATGGGCTCCCGGATCGATGGTGCACGGCTTGGCGTCGTACCTCGCGCCATTCATCCGCAGCTCCCCGTCGAACTCGCCGGGCACCTCCCCGGTATTCGTGACGTCCGCCGAGACCTGGACACGATCGCCGGTTCGGGCGATCTTCGTGCTGGTCCCAAGCTCCGTGACCGAGAACGCCGCCGGGCGCAGCGCTCTGATCGTGAACTCCTGGTCGCCGACGAGCACCGTGTGCTCGCCCGGGGAGAGGTCCGCGGGAAGCGGCAGATCGACCCTTGCCGTCTCGCAGCCTGGGATGCGCACAGTGATGTCCGGCTGCGCGGCCCCGTCCAGTGAGTACGCGACCTCAAAGTCCTTGGCGACAACGGCTGCGTTGCGGATCGCGACGCCGAGCCCTTTCGACTCGCCGGCGACGACCTTCTCGCCAGGAGGCAGGCTCACCTCGAAGCGCGGCAGAGCCATGACGACGACCAGGAGCACGACGGCGCCCGCCAACGCAGGGGCCAGGATCGCCGTCGCACGCTTGCGGCTCGGCTCCCGACCGGCGATCCACGGAATGAGCCGACCCACGCTGCTGGGCCTGAACAGCCCGACCAGCAGAAGAACGACCATGATCACGACGAGCGCGGAGAGCACCGAGATAACGATCGTGATCATGACCCCCCTCCCGCCGGCTCGTGTGAATTATTCCTCCTACCCCCTGCTTCGTGTGAATAACCCCTCCTACTCCCTACTACCGATAAGTACACAGCGACGCGGAGCGGATTCCGTTGCAGCTGCCGCGGGCGACGCCCTCAAGCGCCGCCAGGCGCCGCGAGCGGCTGCCGGCGTTGACGCTCGCGGCGCTCGGCTCGTCGGCCATCTTCCCCATCCCTGGGTTCGACCACAGGGAGAGCGCAGGTCAACTGCTTCGCCTCAGTCAGGCGCGTGCCCGGGGTTGACGACCAGGCGGTCGAGGTCGCGCACCGTCGCGTACGGCACGAAGCCGCCGGCCCTGGCCAGGCGGTAGAAGCGGTCGATGTGCGCCCGCCGCCGGCAGTAGTCGGTGCACAGCACCAGCTTGCCGGCGTCCCGGAAGCGCGAGATCGACCTGATGTCGCCCTTGCTCCAGGGCGAGACGCGGTCGCCGTCGTACCAGGTGTCCTCCTTGCCCAGGCCGGTGACGACCGCCAGGTACTCGGGGTGCTTGCCGAGGTCGGAGCCGTTCTGGGGGAAGACGGCGAAGTCCGGGCGGCCCTTGACTACGCGAGCGTAGTCGGCGATGGCCCGCACGAAGTCGACCATGTCCTGCTCCGCCGTCGCCCGCGTCGGCCTGCCCTTGCCGCCCGGTCCCCAGTACTCGTAGGCGTCGATGATGTCGAGGTACACGCCGTCGTAGCCGTCGGCGATAATCTTGTCGAGGTAGCTCTCCGGCGTACCGTAGATGAGCTTCTGCCAGCCCGGACTCCAGAAGCGCACCTTGTAGTTGTCGGGCCAGTCGGGGTTGGAGCGCCCGAGCCACGACGGGGCGCCCTTGTCGGGCACGCCGTCGCGGTTCGCGTCCCACGCCTTCCGCCAGTACCAGCGGCAGGTCTCGGCCTCGCCGATGCTCATGTAGGCGAGCACGCGCTTGGGGCCGCCCGGGCTGTGCTTGAGCCCCTCGATCTGGGCCGGCGAGAAGCGCGTGGCCTCGCGCCCGTCCTTGGAGTAGTCGGTGATGACTAGGTCGAAGCGGCTGTTCCCAGCCTTGACGAAGTCGAAGTTCTGGAGCTGGTAGAGGAAGTCGTCGACGTCGGAGTACGCGGGCTGCACGGAGGGCGTGTCGGCGACCGTGATCACGCCTTCCTCGCCGGTCAGGCGCTCGCCGCGCACGTCCATGACGAGATAGCCGCCCTCGTACTTCCACGAGCGGATCTCAAGGCCCGGATGGTCGGACTCGACGGAGGCCGGCACGAAGGGCAGCTTCACCTTCACCGTCTGCCGGCCGTACATCTGCAGCTTCAGGCTGGCGCTGTGCGCGCCGGCGCTGAACGAGGTAACGTTGTAGGTCGCGCCGGCCAGGTCGACGAAGCTCGCCATCGGCTCGTCGCCGAACGTCACCGTCATCTCGTACACCGCCGGGTCGAGCCGCCCCTGCGGATTGCCGTTGACGCCGAGCTCGAGGTAGGCGTACCCGAAGGTGTCCTTCCAGGAGCCCAGCACGGTCGCTCCTCCGGTCAGCGACACCGACGAGATCTCACGCTCGCCCACCCAGGTCTTGAGCACCATCGGGCCGAGCAGGTCCCACCTGTACGCGGCCCGGTCCATCCCCGTCAGATCGATCGTGTACGTATCGCCGGCCTTCGAGATGGCGCCACCCTCGTGGTACAGGTACTGCCACGAGGCCTGCGCCGAGTTCCTGGCCAGGAAGCGCCGCTGGCTGTCGTTCATACCGATGAGGCACTCGACCCACTTGCCCTTGGCACCCCACAGGTTGGGGAAGTGCGCCTCGCTCCAGGCGTAGTTGTCGGAGGGATAGTACGGCTTGTCGAAGTCGTTCCGGTGGCCCTCCCAGGGCGTGGCGCCGACCCAGTCCCGGTTGGCGCCGTAGGCGCGGTTGATGAACAGCACGCCGCGGTCGATGAGGTAGCCCTTGGTGATTCGCGTCGAGACGTTCATGCCGCCGTTGACGTACTTGACGCCGTACTTGCGCAGCAGCGCCCCCGTCGTGCGCGGGTCGGTCTGCCTGTAGTAGTAGGCGTGGGCCGGCGGCACGGCGGCCACCGGGAACTTGAGCTGGGCCGGGGTGAACCACTGGCGCAGGATCTCCCGGTAGCACTGCGCCTTGAGGTTCATGTCACGCCAGCCCCAGGTCTTCGCCCAGCCGGGCTTGCTCCTGTCGATGCGCGCGTACTCCGCGGGCCGCGCGACGCCGCGCCGGAAGTGCTCGTGCGCCACGCCGTGCATACCGAACTCCAGGTAGGCGGCGTTGCCTTTCACGAGGTTCATCGCCCGACGCTGCGCGCGGCCGACGCGGTTGCGGAACCGCCTGCCGTGGATGGTCATGTCGTACCGGGCCCGCGGCGTGTTGTACTTCGCCTTGGCGCTCACGTTGTGCTTGTCCAGATCCTGGAGGATCCAGGCCGTGGTGAGGCGCGTGCCGGCAGCCTTGCCGATGTCGACGACCGTCTGGTAGTCACGCAGGGTAGGGCGCTCCCTGCGCGGCCTCTGGTAGTTCCTGACGGACCGGCGCCGGACGTTCCAGTCGCGCCGGCCCATGTCGTCCACCGCCTGGCCGACGGCGTAGGGGATCGAGGTGAACTGCTCCGCCACGGGGGCGTCGGCGTCGACGTAGGGCTGCAGCGGCCCGCCCTGCACGGAGAGATCGTCGAACCACAGCCTGTAGTCGCCGGTCCTGGGCGGGCTCACGAAGAAGGTGATGCAGGCGACCTTGTCGGGCGTGAAGTCGTCCTTCCAGCCCCAGTTCGGGCCGGGCGACCACCAGCCGGTACCGGCGGCGTCGAGCGGGAAGACGTACGTCTTCCACTGCCTGGTCACGGGGAACGAGACGCCCCAGAAGGAGCCGTTCAGCATCTTCATCATGAGTCTCACGGACCGGGCGCCCCTCTTGTCGGCCCAGTCGCCCTTCATGGTCACGCTGAGCTGCGTCTGGCCGCTCAGGTTCCACGGTTCACCCTGGTTGAGCTTGACCATGACGTTCCGCCGGAAGCCGCCGATGATCGAGAAGTCGACGCGCATGGCGTTGCCCGACCGGCCCGGCACGAAGGCGACCTTCTTGACTCCGACGTAGGGCTTGCCGCGCTTGAAGCCGGGGTTGTCGTGCGTGACGGCGAGCGCCGGGCCGGGCGCCTCGAAGCCCTGGATGACGGCGCCCGGCTCCGCCGTTGCGGCCGTGGCCGGACGGGGAGAGGGAGAGGCGGCCACGGAGCTCGCCGGCGCGGGCGCGTACAGCGCCGTGAGACCGAGCAGGGCCGACGCCGCGCCCGCCAGGGCGATCGCGGCCACGCGACGGCTCCACCTCATGACGCTCCCCTTTACGTTGCGACGGTGGCGCGCGCTACGCCGGCGCCACCTGCTGCGCGCTTCTGCTCAATGTACGCGGGATTCGCGCGGGGAACAACATGCGCGGAGCATGCACGGCGCGCGCATCTCGGCGGCGTTGGCGCGGACGAAGTCGGCCACATGCGCAGCGCGTGCGCGGACCGCGCTGGCGCGCGCCGCGGATGCAGCTCCGGAGCGCCGCGGACCGCGCTGGCGCGCGGCGCGGATGCGCGCGAAGGCGAGGTCGAGGCTCATGGCCGAGAGGACGACCTCCGCGTGCGGCCCCACGAGCTCGCAGGGCTCACTGCGCGCCGTGACTGAGTCGGTGATGGCGACCATCAAGAGGGAGTGCGTGCACCGCGGGCGCTTCACAACGAGAGACCAAGCAAGGCTCGCGGTGTTCGCCTCCATCGAGGGCTTCTCCAACCCGCACAGGCGGCACTCGTCGCTCGGCAACTTGTCGCCGGCAGAGCTCGAGCGGAGACTGGAGCAGCGACGGCAGGAAGCTGTCGCGTGCTCGTTCGCAGGAGTTAGTGGAGTTAACGAAGACGGGGCAGCTCCAACTCCATTGTCGTCCCACGACATGCACGGTCCACGCCAGGATCGTCCACCTTGACCGATGGCACAACGTGGTATCAAATGATACCATGTCACGTGTCCCCAAACGATGGGAGCTCAAGGACCGCAAGGTCGTCCGCACCATACGGGAGCTCGCCGCTCATCCGGATGCCGTCCGCGTAACCAAACGCGCGCTCCGGGACATGGGCGCACTGCGGCTGACGGTTGCCGGGGTCTGCTACGAGATCTGTGCGTGGATCGACGCGGGCAAGGCGCTCATGTGCACCATCACCGCCAAGGATCCGGCGCATGTAGGCGAGCCGGCCTACGAGCTGTATCCGGTTATTGAGGGGGTCGACGTGTTCATCAAGCTGGGCATCGTTCGGCGCGGCATCCAGACCGAGCTGCTGCTCATCATCTCAGCCCACCGCGACGGAGGAGGCCAGGGCTCATGAGGGGGATGCGCTGCGCAGCGTGCGGCGCCGCCGCACTAGAGGAGCGACACGGCGCGTTTGTCTTCGAGTGGCCGCAGGGTGCGTCCGTCAGCGCGTCGACGTTCGACGACGCCACCTGGCTGGTCTGCAGTGAGTGCGACGAGGAGGAGCTTCCACCGGAGCTCGTCGCGCGCATCGAGGCCGAGCGCTACCGGCTCGACGGTCTACTGAGCCCCGAGGCGCTCAAGGAGGTGCGGGCACGCGTGGGCCTCTCGCAGCGCGATATGGCCAAGTTGCTCGGCGTCGGCGAGAAGACTTACACGCGCTGGGAGCTCGGGCTGTCCACTCAAACCAAGTCGATGGACAACCTTGTACGACTCGCGGATCAGCATCCCGCAATCCTCCTCGAGATCGAGGCCCGCAGAAGGCCAGACCGCGACAGGGAGGTCCGCGACTACGTGGCGGACCTCCCCGCAACCAAAGCGGCGGCGGCGCACGCCCTTGCCGCCCACGGCGGAGCACTCGACGACAATCAAGCTGAGACCTTGCGCACACGTCTGCTCGAGCTGGCCGGCAGAGAGGCACATACGCGATGATACGGCTGGAGGCAGCCGCGACCGTCCCCACCCCAGACGAACTGGTCGAATACCTGCTTGCCGAGACGGACCAGCTCGATCCCTCGCCCGTGCAGACCGATCCGATCCTCGAACTGCTCTCGCTGCTGCGCCTCGATACGCGCTTCGACGACACGCTGCCGGAGGCGCGCACGGCGAGCGGCGAGCCTGTTCGCGCCCTGCTGCACTTCGGCGAGCGCATCATCGCCGTCGACAGCTCCCTCAGCGCCAAACGATCTCGCTTCAGCGCACTGCATGAGATCGGCCACTACGTTCTCCCCGAGCATCTCGGGCAGATCATCGTCTGTGGCGATCAGGATCTCGGCGTGAATGCGGCCAGAGTGCAGGAGCGAGAGGCCAATGCATTTGCAGCGGAGCTTCAATTCAAGGGCCGGCTGTTCAAACGGGAGACGGCCGCGCTCCCGGTATCGGCAGCCACGATCAAACAGACGGCAGAGGCCTTCGGCACCTCGTTCGAGTCGACTGCCCGCCACCTGGTTGAGGGCAGCCTCAAGCCGCACCTTCTGGTCGTCTACCAGGACCAGGGCCTCACAGAAGCGGGGCGGCGACGCAGCTCCGTGCGATACAGCATCGCGTCACCGAGCTTCGCGCAACGCTACTTCAGCTGGCTGCGCGACGATAACGACGACCACGTCGCTCACGTCTGGGCCGCCGGGCGAGACATCGCCGACAGCATCGTAACCGACGTACTGATTGAGACTGGTCGCGCCCAGACCACGAGGTTCAGGGCGGAATACTTCTTCAATGGGTACACCGCATTCTGCCTGCTCTCGCCCTACCGTCCTGCGTGAGGGCCGACCGCATGCCGGCTCCGAGCTGGACGCCGGCTCAGTGATCCGGGGAGCAGAACGCGAGGCGGACTCGGCGGACCGACTCGTCCGGACGGCGGCCGGCCTTGGGACGTCGCGTAGTGCTCCCGTCTCAGGCCACCTCCCAAGCGACGCTCCTCTTCGAGGTCGTCAGCTGCCGCTACGAGCGGGGCTCGATCGTGCTCACCAGCAACAAGAGCTTCAGCGAATGGGCGGAAGGTCTTCTCGGGCGACAGCGTGATCGCTACAGCGATCCTCGACCGCCTGCTGCACCACAGCCACGTGATCAACATCTGCGGCGAGAGCTACCGGCTGCGCGACAAACGCAAGGGCGGCACGCTCTCAGGCAAAGACGCTAAGACCGAGACCAGGACGACCTGAAGCTGGGGCAGATCGAGACCGGCAGAGGTGGGTCAGTTTGAGACCGGCGTTGACAGCGTGAACGCTTCAAGCGGCGGGACGACGCACGTCTGGCCGTGTTCAGCTACATCGGAGGCTTCTACAACCCGCACCGCCGGCACTCGGCTCTGGGCTACCGCTCCCCGGCCGAGTACGAGAAGATGCTCGCCGAGAACCGACACGCTCTTGCACCAGTCAGTCCGGTCGACGGAGCTCAGCACCATCTTCGCGGAGAAGCGATGCCAGGGACATCTTCACTGGCAACTCCACAGGAAGTCGATGAAGCCGCCGCTGGTCCACTCGAAATCGTCACCGAACGCTTCGAGGTCGCCCTTCTTCAGCCTGCAGTGCGGCTCCAAGCAGACGGTTGCTAGCTTGCCGTCTTCTTCGAAGAACCGCCGGCCAGCAGCCTCCGGCAGCTTATTGAGATGGTGCCCTGTAAAGGATACTACACCACTAGTCGAACGTGGCCGAGACCGACAAAGGGCACGCGTGCCTCTCCACGCATTAAGAAGTAGACTGCGGACGCGCCACAGCTTCGTAATACGGCCATCGCGCGACACTTCACGAGGACCCAGTGCTGGACCGGATCGACCAAGTCAAGATGATCGGCCTGTTCGACGATTACGCGCATGCCCCGGAGTGCGCGCTTGGAAGCGTGACGTTGATCTTCGGGGAGAACGGCACCGGGAAATCAACCATCGCGGCAGTGCTGGACTCCCTTCGTGAATGCAATCCCGCGGAAATCGTCAGACGAACACGGCTGCCTGGTACTTCGGAGCCCTCGGCGGCAGTGACCCTGGACGGAGTCACGTACACCTTCAGCGAAGGTGCGTGGGATGGCGAACTGCCTCACAACACCCTGGAAGTCTTCTTCTCCGGCTTTGTCTCGCGAAACGTCCACGCTGCAAGCAGCATCGAGGTGGGCCAGCAACGCGGTCTTTGCGAGTTCGTCCTAGGTCGAAGAGCCGTGGAGAAGGTGGCCAGACTCATGGCAGCTGACAAAGAAGCTCGCGAGGCACTGACCGAGAAGTCGAACGTAGAAGACGCACTCAAACTCCTGATCAAGCCACCGCATACCCTCGATGAGTACCTTGCGCTCCCTTCAAGTCCGACGATCGATGGCGCGATAGCCTCCGCAAGGAGGAAGCTCGATGAGATACGAGACAGGGAGAAGACCCTTGCGAAGGCTATTCCGGAACCGGTCGACCTCCCCGATATAGACCGCCCCGGGCTCATCAAACTTCTTGAACGGACCGACTCGGGCGTCAGCGATGGCGCAACCTCGATTGTTCTCAACCATATCAGAAGTCATCTGGACGAAGAGGGCGAGGCCTGGCTCTCCTATGGAGCCCGACACGCCGAGACCGCATGCCCCTATTGTGGGCAGGACCTCGGCCCTTCCGACCTCGCGAAGGCACTCGAGTCGTACTTCAGCAAGGAATACCGCGAATACGCCGAGGCTTTGGTGGAGGACGTGGCCACCATGAAGGCCGCTCTCGGTGATAAGGCGTTTGCCTCCACTTGCAAGGACCTACTGAGTCAGCTGACGACCGCGTACTCATGGGACGAGGCCAGCATCGAAGAACAGGGTCGACTTAATCAGGCGGTCTCGGCTGCAGAGGACACTTGGAAGCAAGGAGCCGAAGAGCTCGGCGTCGTCTTCACGGCCAAGCTCGCCAACCCGCTGACGGTGATGGATACGACAGCTGCTCAGAAGGGACTCGACCTCCTGAACGATGCGCTAACTAAAGCGCATATCGTGAACAACCGACTAACGGAGATCCGCGAGAAGGCGCAGTCGGTAAAGGCCGGGCTGAGGAGCGCTGATGAAACCGAAGCCCAGAAGCATCTCAGCTGCCTGGAGAACCGGAAGTCTCGCCACGAGCCGACAGCCTTGAGCCTCGTGGAACAGCGCACAGCAGCCGTCGACAAACGTGAGGCTTGTCTTCGAGAGAAGGAGCAGCTCAAGGTGGAGATCGACGCCCACGCGAAGAGCGTTGTCGGCAAGTATCAGGACAGCATCAACGAGCAGCTTGCGCTCTTCGGATGCGACATCCGCGTGGACAAGGTGGAGGCCGCGTTCCCTGGAGGAAGAGCGAGCGTGAAGTACCGCTTAACGGCCTACGGCCACGAGATACAGCTGGGCTGTTCTTTGGAGGCTCCCTGCTTCGAGACCGTCCTGAGCGAGGGAGACAAGTACACGCTCGCTTTGTGCTTCTTTCTGGCGCGACTGCATGGCATCAAGGACCTGGGAGGTCGTGTCGTGGTTCTCGATGACCCCGTCAATAGCCTTGGGGGAGCACGCCGGCAATCACTGCTTGCGGCATTGAGAGACCTTCAGCGTCGCGGAGCACAGATCGTCGTCATGACGCACGATGAACGGCTAGCGGCCCTAATCTGGCGAGACCAGAGACTGGGCAAGGACGCCGTCTGTCTCGAAGTAGAGAAGGTCCGAGACTCCAGCGGTCTCAAGCCCTGGGACATCGAGGTGGCGACTCGATCTCAGTATGTCAATGACTACCTCTGCCTTGCGACGTTCTTGGATCAGGGCGGTGACCATGTGGCAGCCGCCAAGAGCATCAGACCCTACGTGGAGCAGCGACTCCGCCACCTATTCCCAGGCTCGCCGTTCGGTAGTGGCGACAGCCTTGGTCAGATGATTGGCAAGGTTCGGAATAGCGCAGACGACTCTAGGATCTCCGTTCTCAAGGACAAGATTCCGATTCTTGAGGCCATCAACGGAGCCACGCTACCAAGCCACCACGCATCCGACGACGTCCCCGGCTGGGACGCCCTGACGCCCAATGAGGTACGCCAGTACGCGAAGCAGGCATTGGAGGTCGTACCCTAGTTCGGTCTGGCCTGGTGGCGTGCGGTCGGACGCCAGTGCTCCTTTGGCCCTGGTCGGATGATTCGAGCTAGTACCGGCAAGCAGTCGCGCTTATACAGAGGCGTTTCAGAGAACGACTCTCACTGCTGCCTACGTGCCACACGGCTACTCGCCATCGCCGTGTCTTGTACGCGTGAGGTGCTGGGGACGCAGACTGGCTCGCGTTTCGGTCTGTACGGCCTCCTTAGTTTCCCGAGATCAGTACCGCGTGGTAGTGCCCGAGCTGCCGACGAAAGCGACCGACGAGACCGATCTCCACCATGGCAGCGCCGGCACTTCCACCCCAGGCATGACGACAAAGCTCGTCTGTCGGGATACCAAGCGCCAATGGTGTCACAGGATCGTCGCCGCACGCTTGGGGCTCGGCTCTGAACCGGTGATCCACGAAATGAGCCGGCCCATACAGCAGGGGCCGAACAGGCCGACCAGCAGAGGTGGGTCAGTTTCACACTGGCAGTGACAACAGGAAATCACCCCTGTGCTCGATGAGTTGCTGCCTATCAAGCAACAAGCATGCCTCCGACACGGAGGATTGGATACGATGGGCAACACGGTCCAGACCCGCTGCATTCGCCAGTCTCCGCGCAGCCTCAGAAACGTGAATCGGGCTCTCGATCGCAACGACTCCTTGGAGGGCATTCGATATGTAGTCCCTCGACAGCTCGTGGAACTTAGCCCCCCTAAGCTCAAGTACCGGTTCCGCGAGCTGGTACGGCTGTACGCCAGGCGCAAGCTGTGTCTCCGATTTGTCATTTGCGGCTGAGGCTGGGGGCGAGCTCGCCGTCACAGCCAAGGAGAGCGACCGCCGACCCGACACGCACGAACGCCCCCGCGTCAATGCCACGCTGCAGTGCATCTCGCACTCGCGCATTGGCGTCGCGACTCGTGCGACCGAAGCCGAGCACACCCATCGCGCGGTGAGGGATATCGTCCTCCTCAATCCTCCCGGTCGACGATAGGGCGTAGCAGATCGCCCACTCGATCTCATGGTCGCACACCAGATGTATCTTGCGGCCAGCAGGAGGCACGCTCGACCGGTCCCTGATCACGACATCGGTATTGGTCGCGCTCCACAGGAAGTCGTCGACCACGACGAGCCTCCCCTCGCCGGCAGCCACGGTGGCAGCTCGGCTGAAGGCCGCGCTGATAACGTGCCCCACACGCATGACGCCGACGGCTTGAGCCACTCGCCTAGTGGCCTCATGTAGATGGATCGGTCCTTCAACATTCACAACCTCAACAAGCCAGTCAATGAGACTGCTCTGTGGTGCTTCGGCGAGATCCGGCACGTCGCCATCGATGTGCATCTCGGCCAGCTTGTAGGCGGCCACCCTTGGAACGAAGCCCAGCGGTAGGCGGCCGGTGACGGGATGCGACAGCCCAACGTCGGACGAACCCTCTCTGAATTCACCTGGCTTCAGCGGTACTCGGTTGTGGTCGGTCTCCTGCGCATCATCGTTGCATGGGCCGTTCGACGACCGGGGCCCGGAGGATGTCTCGCCAGGCTCGTCCTCGCCGACCGGCAGTCCGGCAACTCCGTTGATCTGTTGGCGCTGAGTACCTTCTGGCGGTCGCCATCCGGCCGGATGAATGCCACGAGATTCGAGCGCGCGCCAGAGGTCCAGTAGAGCGACGTCTGGTTCGCAGTAGAACTCGCTGCCTCGCACGCGCCAGAAACTCCATCCGGCCCTCTCCAGCTGTCGCTGGCGACGCATGTCCTGTTCGTACTGCTCAGGACCGTGCCACTGATCTCCATCGCACTCGATGGCGAGTCTGCTCTGGCCGCCCTCCACGACGAGGTCAATGCGATAGCCTGCTACCTCATATTGCGGTGTGACGCGAAACCCGCGGGCGGAGAGCTTGAGGTACACATCGACCTCGAACCAGCTACCGAATGGTTCCGGTTGGCTGCCTGCCCGCCGTGGGCCTGAGGCCTGCTGCCGTAACTCCTCGACAGAAAGCTCGGTTCCTCGGACGAACTCGTCCTCCTTTGGATGCATGCAGTAATCGAGCAGCTTGAACCGCATGCATTCCGGATTCAGATCAGTTGGCTCAACGGAGTGGAACAGCCACAGCTGGTCTTTGGCGCGACTTGCTGCGACATTGAATCGTCGCTCATCCCCGGCCTTGCTGAGTACGCCGATGCGGTGGTCCCCTACGGCGGAAACCATGGAGAGAAACATGATGTTGCGCTCATCTCCCTGGAAGGAATAGGCATCCCCGCATACAAGCCGCCTACTCTCCATCTCTGACGGCCCAATCTCACGGATAAGCGCACGCTCGATGTGGCGCGCTTGAGCCCCGCCAAGGAGGCTGATCACTCCCATCGTCAGGCCCTCATACTGTGTTTTCTGGCAACAATCCTTGATGGTCTGAACCACAGCATCCGCCTCCGGACGGTTCAGCGCCCTGCTTGACTTGTTCTCCTGGTAACCGTCCGGCACGTACACACACCGGATCGGATCCAGCCGATCAGCGCCATACTGCCTGAGCGGAATCAGAGGCTCATTGGGATAACTGAGGCGGTTCGAGAACTCGATGATCTCCGGCATACACCGGAAGTGCTCCTTCAGGCGAATGCTCGAGGGAAATTGAATTCTGGCCTGGTCGAAGAGGCTGGACTCATTGTCGAAGGTGTTAGCGACAGGCAAGTCCCTAATGTGTCGCTCCCGCAACTCCACGACCGCAGCCTTCTTCGTAGCGATGAATTCCGGCGCAATCTGCTTGTCGTCGCCGACGACGAGCATCTTCTTGCCGAGGTACTGCAGGAAGAGGGCGTCGATGCCGGACTGGCTGGCCTCGTCGACCACGACCACGTCGAACTGATCCGCACCGGGAGTAAAGGACTCGGCGACGCGGTAGATCGGCATGACCCAAGCCGGAATAGCCGAACGGCACTCCCTCATGTTGTCGCGCGCCTCGCGACGGTATCGGGGCGCGTTCTTGCCTGTACCCTTGCCAATCCGTCGCGTGGCAAGCATCCACGCCATGAGGTATTTGCGTTCGTGCTCGGTGAGGCCCTCGAAACAGTGACCCCAAGCCTTCGCCTCAGCCAACTGAGTGATGAGATGTCTGCGATCGGCTGCATTCCGCTCAAGACTGTCAAGCAGTGCGCGAAGGGCGCCGGCGTCCGTCTTGCCCTCTAGCCATTTGGATGCCACCGCCCACGCCCAAGCCGCTTGGAATGCACCGAATCGCTCATCCCACTCTGGATTCTCGGGGTTCTGCATGAGGGCATCGGCAACTTGAGGAGCGACAGCCCTGAGCCGTCCAAGTAGATCTGCGTGCGTACGCATGTTCTCGACGGCCTCCGCGAGTCGTTCCAGACGCGCCCTTGCCTCAGAGAACTCACGTGTGTCACGTTGGTCAATCGCGCGAAGAAGTCGTGTGGCATCAGGATGCTCCTCCCCGCTCGGCATAGTCGATCTGACTGCGTGGCGTAGCCCATTGACCTCTGCGATTGCCTGGGTGAGTTTTTGATGAGCGAGTGCGGCTCGAACTAAAGCGAGCATCTCCTGCGCCGCCGCTGGATCTTGCCATTCCGGCAGACCGACGCTTGGGATTGCCTCCATAGCTCGCTTGGCCCCCTCAAGGGCGGAGTTGAGTTCAAGGACCTTGGCCAAGATCAAATGGAGATCACGGAAGGCCGCCAGTTGTAGCCTCATGTCTCCGGGGACTGTCGATACTAGGGGATTCCACATCGAGAACAGTCGATCCATGGCGCTGCCTAGATCGCACCAGTGCACGAGTCTTTGAAGAACATCGGGAGTGTTGGCTGGAGATCCATCAAGTCTGACGCTCTCAACGAGATACCGACACTCTTTGACTACCTTTGGCCGGAAGAGCCAGTTGCCCAGGCCGCCGCCAGTGGTCAGGTGGTCGTGAAGGGCCTGCGCGTCCGAACGCACTGCGGCATGCTCACGATCGCCCAGTCCCGTGACGTCCGCCTCCATCACGTTTGCAGGCAATTGGTCAACCCATGCGAGGGTCTCCCTCGTGACCTCTTCAAGCTCCGCCCAGGCGCCTGCTCGACCGCTCAGAACCTGCCCCACCGCCTCTTCGCACCAAGGGCCTCCGCACGACAGGGCGGCCTGGCGGACTCGTATCAGCTTTTCAAGGGAGTCAATGACGGCGTACAGCTGGTCGGCTGACTCCGCGGCGCCCTGCTCGACTTGGCTGTTCAGGGTATCGGGAGTAAGACTGAGGACATCGGCCGCAGCCCCATTGACAGCCGCGATCAAAGCTTCGAAGGCAAGCGGTGTGGGCACGCTCCCAAGGTCTGGGGCTGCCAGCTCATGGTCACGAACCTCAAGGCCCGCTCCGGAGCGCGTGAGCTCAAGCAGCCGAAGCGCTTCTGTATCAGTGAGAGGTTCAGTGAGAGGTTGGCTGTCAGAAATGGTGATGCTCTCGTCCAGGGTCAGCCATGAGAACCGTGGGCGTTCGCGACCCAGGCACTCCCCGACCGCCTGGAGGGTTCCCGAATACCGTCCAGCCACTGCGGAACACTCGGAGACCTCACCCTTTCTCAGCACCACGAGGTCGCGGAGCAACTCCGCTTCGAGTCGCTTTGCCTTATCGTAGGCGTCTTCGAGACGGTTAATCCGCTCGCGATTCACGTCCGGGTCCCACGTATTGTAGCGGTCAGTGATCGCCTGCACCGATTGCTCGAGATCGTTCATGGCTGCCCTGTCATCGCCAATCAAGAAGACGCACAGGCCGGCGATCTCTGGTGGCATCTTGTCCTTCAAGACGCGCAGCGCGCGAGGAGTCTGACTGGTGACGAGGACTCTCTGACCAGATGCCAAGAGATGGGTGATGAGATTGACAATAGTGTGTGACTTTCCGGTGCCAGGCGGACCCTGAACCAGAAGACGCCCGGACCTCGCAAGGCGTTCGACGATTCTGTACTGCTCTTCGTTGGCTTCAAGGGGAAAGTAGACCCGATCATCCCCCTCTAAATCACCGGGTGAGATGCCGACCATGTCCGGAGCAGAGGACAAAGACCCCTCCACCGAAACCAGGGCCTCAACGCCAGCAGGGACATCGCCACCGTCACCGTCCTCGAGCAGAGCCAAGATCTGGTCATACATGTCGAGAATCGGGCGGTCGCTCCGCCTTCTGAGGATGAGGGCGGGCGCCCAAGAAACCGCCATGGCCTCCGTGGCCGCATCGCGTTGGGGCCACTCTTCCTCAGAATACACTCCGGCGGAGCCTTCGGCCGAGTTCACCCATTCTCGGAGAACCGCGTGCAGCGAGTCGTTGAACCAGAACGAGCCGTCTACGTCATCCAGACTCTGCCGGACTCTGTCTGCATCTCCGGCCTTGGGCTGCTCGTCAACATCCAGCATGTCCTGCTCAAGCGCGAACTGAGGGCCCTCAGGGCCTGGCCCCACCGCAATACAACCCCCTGCGGAGTCGAACACAAGGTCGCACTTGGTCGTCACCAGATGGCGCTTCACCGCGTGGCCTGCGGAACTCTTCCACGACAGCAGACCGAACCCCATGAGCAGCTCAAGCTCCTCAGACCTCGTCTCAAGTGACTGATGAGTCGCGAACAGATCGTCGTAGATGTCCTGCACGCCTCGCACAATGCGATCGCGCTCTGCCCACGGCATCCAGCTGCGCTCTACGTAGTCATGCCATTGATCCAGAATCTGGGGACATGTCTCTAGAGACACTGCCGTCAGGTGGTCACTTCTACTGCCCGCACTATTCGCATCGTCGACAAAAGCCTCTTCACGCAAATTCGGATAGGACAGGCTCGAGTCCGCGACCTCCGCTGCATCCACCCAGGGCTTGAGCGATGCAGGAAGCGGAGGATGGCGTTTCGCCTTGGGCTTCTTGATCTCCAACCACTGCTCGGGTGGGATCTCGTTGCTATCAGGCTCATCCCTGAGAACACAGTAGCAGCCGTCTGCCTCGGGGATGTCCGTAAGCCATTTGACGAGCTCGTAGTCTGAGTGGTCAAGCGAGTAGACCACTTTCCCCCTGAGAGCTACGAGTTCTCGCAGAAACGTAAAGAGCGAATGTGCCTGCTGTCGGAGATCCGGAGTCCCGCTCATCGTTTCTCCCGAGAGGCGTCATTCCATCCAGTTCTGTGGCTGGCAAGTTCCATTCAGGCTCCAACCTCGTACACCTTCAGCACCTCTCCTGCTTGCCCCTCTTTTTGGGCTGCGGCACTGGGATGAAGTAGGCGCTGGGGCGGCGCTCTTCGACGATCTCATTGGTGATGCCCTCGTCGGTGAACCTGTAATGGCGCCTAGGCTCCTCGAACGCCGAGTTGATCACCGGGTTTTCGATGACGAGCTGCCGCACGCGGTCCCCCCCGCTGTCTCTGCCTCTGTCCTGCGCTCCCCTCGCAGGCGATTTATGCAGTCTAATGGATACCGGTGACGGAATGTGCGACGGTCACAGCCAAGGCGGAACGACGAGGGGAACGTCAACCACCCGTCGGGCAGAACGTCATCCCACCGACCGGAAGCGACACCCCCGCCACAGCGGAACGATGCTGCTATCGTCGTGACCATGAGCACCGAACCGCCCCGTCGAACCGCCCAACCCCCGCGCGCCATCCAGCCCCGGCCCGCCGAAGTCGCGCCGGGCCACTCTCTGCACCACACGCCGCAGCATTGCGTGCCGGCTCTTCGGTATCTACAATGTAGATACACGGAGGTGGTCGCATGCGAACGCGCATCATCAAGATCGGGAACTCGCGAGGCATCCGTATCCCCAAGGCGTTCCTTGAGGAGTCGGGCCTGAGCGGCGAGGTAGACATCAGCGTCCGTGAGGGCGCGCTGGTCATCACGCGCGTCAACACCGCGCGGCAAGGCTGGGATGAAACCTTCCGCCAGATGGCCGCGCACGGCGACGACGCCCTGCTCGACGGCGATCTCCCCATCACCGGATCCTTCGAGGAGGAGTCTTGGCGGTGGGAGTGAGCCGCTTCGACGTCTTCCTCGTGAACCTCGACCCCACCGTGGGCAGTGAGATCCGCAAGTCGCGCCCCTGCGTCGTGGTCTCGCCGGACGAGATGAACCGTCATATCCGCACCGTGGTGGTCGCTCCGGTGACGACGTCCACGCGACGCTATCCCTCCCGCGTACCGACGCGCTTCGCCGGCAGAGACGGCCAGGTCGTCATCGACCAGCTGCGCACCGTCGACAAGACCCGCCTGGCAAAGCGCCTCGGCGCCCTCGAGCCTCAGGAGGCAGCCGACGTGCTCGCGGTGCTGAACGAGTTCTTCGCGCCCTGAGCCACGCTGTGGCGGCGCCACCGCTGGAGGACACACTTCGTCGCAGCGGGCGCCGCATCAGGCGCCGCATCGGGTACGGTGACGGTATGGTTTCGTAGACCCGCCCAACCGCCGAGGAGGTCAAGTTGCCGGAGAATCCCCGCCATCGCATCCAGGTCGTCGAGGGCGACATCACAGGCCTCGCCGTCGACGCAATCGTGAACGCCGCCAACCAGTCGCTGCTCGGCGGCGGCGGCGTGGACGGCGCCATTCACCGCGCCGCCGGGCCCGAGCTGCTGGCCGAGTGTCGCACCCTGGGCGGCTGCCCCACCGGCGAGGCGCGCATCACCGGCGGCTATCGCCTGCCGGCCCGCCACGTAATCCACACTGTCGGGCCGCGGTACCGCGACGGCCGCCACGGCGAGCCGGATCTTCTGCGCTCCTGCTACCTCGAGTCGCTGCGCCTGGCCGACGAGGCCGGGCTCGAGACGATCGCCTTCCCGGCCATCTCCACCGGCGTGTACGGGTATCCCAAGGAGGCGGCCTGCGACGTCGCCGTCCAGGCCGTCGACGACTGGCTCCAGGCCCACGAGCTGCCGCGCGCCGTGACCTTCTGCTGCTTCGGCGCGAGCGACGCGGAGCTCTACCGCGCGCGCCTCGGCCTCACGGCCTGAGCGCAGGGTCCTCCTCGCTGATCGCCCGTCCGTCGACGACGGCCGCGCCGATCTCGCGGCTCACGAGGGCGCGCAGCTCGTCGTCCACGGGGACGCGGACGACGAGGGCCGCGCCGTCCGCGCCGGGGCTGCGGGCGGCCACGAAGACGACCTCGCGCACGAGGCCGCCGTCGCCGCAGGCGCCGGCGGCGGCCAGGGCGGCCTCCACGGCCACGGCGTAGGCCGCCCCCTGCGGCCGGTAGCGCTCGAGAAGCACCTCGAGCGCGGCGGCACGGTCGGTCTTGTAGTCGACCACGACCCACGCGCCGCCGTCGCGGTACAGCAGGTCGATACTGCCGCTCACGACGGCATCGTCGATCAGCGCCCCGACCGGCAGCTCGCGGTGCACCGCCTCGGGGTCGGCGGCCGCCGCCGCGGCGGCGGTGCGCACCGGCGCCGCCCGCCAGCAGGCCGCGGCCAGCGCGGCCATCTCGTCCTCCAGGTCGACGCGCCCCAGCTCGCGCGCCACGGCGGCGACGGTAGACGCGAGCGACCCCTCGTCGGCCAGGTCGCAGAGCTCCATCACACGGTGTACCGCCGTCCCGAGCGCCAGCGCCGTGGCGCGGCCCGGCGGCGCCCCAGGGCCGCCGCTCCGCGCCTCTTCATCCACGTGCTCGAGGCCGCTCGGGCTGGTGGCGCGGGCGGGCCTGCGAGCCTTAGCGAGCAGCGCCTCCCGCTCCGCAAGCCAGTCGTCGCGGGACGCGACCAGAGTCGCGGCGTCCGGCGCCTTCACATGCCCGGCCGCCGACGGCTCGCCCGGAACCAGGGAGAGCACTCCCTCGTGCGCCTCATCCCACGCGGTGGGGCCGGCGGCACCCTCGGCCAGCATCTCGTTGATCGGGGCCAGCAGGACGTTGGTGAACGGCTCGCCACTCTTCTTGACGAGCGCGCCGAACACGGGGATCACAAGCATGTCCCGGGCGCGCGTGGCGGCCACGTAGAGCAGCCGCCGCAGCTCGCTCGCCGCCATCGCCGTCTCGCGCTCCTTGAGCGCGGCATACGCCTGCGGTTCGAGGGTCGCGGAACCATGGCCCGGCAGCTCTGCTGTGAGTTTGACGGTGACCCGACGGGCCGCGCGGTCGACGATCGACTGCACCGCATCCCTGCTCCCGCCGCCACCCCGAGTGCCGCCGACCAGCACCACGATCGGGTACTCGAGGCCCTTGGCCTTGTGGATGGTGAGCAGCCGCACGACGTCGCCCTCGTCGTCGACCTGCGACTCCTGCTCGCCGGCGGTATCGCCCGCCTCGGCGGCCCAGGAGAGGAACGCGCGCAGGCCGCCGCCCCCGGCGGCGGCGAAGGCGCGCGCCCGCTCCACCAGCTTGTCGAGATTGGCGAGAGCCTGAGCGGCGCCCGCGCCCGTAGCGGCCAGAAGCTCGGCCGCGCGCGTCCGCGAGACCAGCTCGGCGACGACCTCGTGCGGCTCCGCCGCCGCGGCCCCTTCGTGCAGCCCGCGAAGCACGCCGAGCGCGGCGGCCACCGCTTCCCAGCCCGGAGGCTGCCTCTCGGCGAAGAGGTCGAAGCGCCCGCCCGCCGCCGAGAAGCGGAAGAGCTCGTCGTCGCTGAAGCCGAACAGGACGGAGTGCAGCGCGCCGTACACCGCCGGCTCGTCGCTGGGATCGGCGATCGCGCGCAGGCAGAGCAGGGCGTCCGCGACCTCGCGGCGCCGGAAGTAGGTCTTGCCGCCCTCGACCCTGTACGGCACGCCGGCCTCGCGCAGCGCGTTCTCGTAGATCTCGATGTCGGTCATGCCGCGCACGAGCAGCGCGATGTCGCCCCAGCGCGCCGGGCGCATGGGCTCGGCGGCGGCGTCGGCGCCGGAGCTTTGAGCGACGCCGGGGTCCTCGGCGGCGCCGGAGTCCTTGGCGGCGCCGGAGCTTTGGCCGGCGGGCGACCTGGAGACGGCCTCGCCGCCGGCGACCGCGCCGGCGCCGCCATCCCTGTCCTGGACCAGCCAGCGGCCCTCGCGGTCGTCGCCGATGTCGCGCAGCAGCCAGGCGAGCGCCCGGGCCTCGTCGCGCCGCATCGAGTCGACGGCGCCCGCACCCGAAGGGGGCTCGCCGCCGTCCATCACCATCACCTTGGGGCCAGCGATCCACGGGCGAAACGGCTCGACCAGGCCGTACTCGGGCTGGCGCCCCTCCTCCGCATCGCCGTCGAAGACCGGCGCGAACACACCGTTAACCCACTCGACCACCGTCGGCGTAGTGCGGAAGTTCTGGCGGATGCACTCGAGGACGCCGGTTTCGTCCGGCTGGCCGGCGATCAGCCGCTTCACCTCGTCGTACATCCCGATGTCGGCGCGGCGGAACCGGTAGATCGACTGCTTGGGGTCGCCGACGACGAACAGCTTGCCGGGCTCGAGCACGACCTCGCGCCAGTCGCGGACGCGAGGCTCGCGCTCGCACAGCAGGAACATGATCTCCGCCTGCAGCGGATCGGTGTCCTGGAACTCGTCGACGAGAACGTACCGGAAGCGCTGCTGCAGGGCGCCGCGCGTGGCGAGGTCGTCGCGGAGGAGATCGCGCAGGCGCCCGAGGAGATCGGTGAAGTCGAGCAGGCCGAGCTCGATCTGGGTGTCGCCCGCCCAGCGCGCGAAGGCATCGGCGACGGCGACGGCGAGGCCGGTAACGAATTCCGCATACCGGTCGCGCAGCGCGAGTATCTCGGCGGTCACCGCGTGAAAGCGCGCCTGCAGCTCCTCCTTGCCGCCGGCCGCCGGATCCCAGTTGTCCTTCCTGCCGCCGGGCGCGTTCTTGCCGGTGCTGAGCTTGAGCGCGTACAGGGCCGCCGCGAACCGGTCGGCGGCGGGAGGCGGCGCCTCGATGAGGCGCTCGCAGGCCTCGACCAGCGTCATGGCGGCCTCGAAGCCTTTGTCGGAGCCTTTGAGGCAGGCGCTGTCGCAGAACTGGCGGAGCCGGTCGGCGGCGGCGGCCAGCGCCGCGAGCCCCTCGCGGAGCTCAGGCTCCCGCTCCGGCGGTCGCGCCGGGTCGACGTCGTAGCGCTCGGCGAACACGCCCTTCGCGCCGATCGCCAGCCCGCGCACCGAGGCGAGGCTCACGCCGGCGCGCAGGAGACGCGAGAGCAGGGCGCGCTGGCCTGCCTGGCCGGGCTCGCCGACGGCCAGCCCGGCCACCCACTCGTCCCAGAGCTGCGCGAGCTGCAGCTCGCTCCCCAGCTGGTCGAGCTGCTCGAAGGCGGGGTCGATCCCGGCCTCAACGGGGAACTCGCGCAGCAGACGGCCGGCGAAGCTGTGGATGGTGCCGATCGGCGCCTCGTCGAGGTCCTCCAGCGCGCGCTCAACGACCTCGGCCTCAGGCGACCCAGAGGTCGCGTCGGCCGCCCGCCGCTCGAGATCCTCGCGCACGCGCTGGCGAAGCTCGCCGGCGGCCTTCTCGGTGAAGGTGATGGCCGCCACGGTGCGCACGTCGCCGCTGCCGCGCTCGGGGTCGAGCACGCAGTGCACATAGCGGTCGACCAGCACCCGCGTCTTGCCTGTACCGGCGCCGGCCTCGAGCAGAAACGTGGTGCCGAGGTCGCCGATGACCCGCTCGCGCACGTCCTGATCGATCGGCAGCCTAGCCGGCGTCATCGTCGCCCCCATCCCCCGGCCCGTGCTTCTGCAGCTCCACAAGGGGCGCCAGAGCCTCGTGCCTGCGGTGACGCCCCCGCGTCCAGGCGGTGGAGCCGCAGGCGTAGCGCACGTCGCAGTAGTCGCACAAACCTGCGGGCGCCCTCGCGAACACGCCCGCGTCCACCAGATCGACGGCGGCGGCCACCAGCCGACGCAACCGCGCAGTCACCTGCTCCTCGTCGGCCTTGAGCTCGAGCTCAGTCGCCTTCGCCCTGCGCGTCACGAACCGGTACTCGCAGGCGATCCTGCCGTACTCCTCACCGCCGGCCTGACGAACGGCCAGCTGATACACCGGCAGCTGCACGCCGAGGCCACGCTTCATCCAGTCCTTCTCCCTCGTGCCTCTACCGGTCTTGTAGTCGATGACCCGCGCGCCGCCCGGGGTGACGTCGACGCGGTCGACGCGGCCGGCGAAGCGCACGCCGCGGCCTTCCGGCAGCTCGAGCGCGACCGCCGCGCCGGCCGCCTCACCGAAGCGCCACTCCAGGCACGCCGGCCGGCCGCCGACGCCGTCCGGCTCGAACACGGGATCACGGCTCACCGCCGCCTCCAGATCCTGATACAGCAGCTCGCGGCGAACCTCCCACGCCAGCGCCGCACCGGTGACACCCGCGCGCTCGGCCGCCGTGCACTCCTCATCCCATGCCTGCCGAAGCGCCTCCACTGCGGCGTCGCGCCCGAGGTCGTCGGCGATCACCGCCTCATAGGTGACCTGAAGAATGCGGTGGACCAGCGTGCCGAAGTCCTTGGCCTCCATCTCGAGGCCGTCGCCGGGCTCCTCCGGAGGCCGCAGGCCGAGGACGTCGCGCAGCAGGAAGGCGAACGGGCAATTGAGATAGCGCTCGAGCCGCGTGGGGTGCATCTCGGCGTCGAAGGGATGGCGGGCAGTGAGAGTGGCGCGGACCTCCTCGCCGAGCAGACCGTCCCAGGCGCCGGGGGCCGGCTCACGGGCGGCCGCCCAGTCGGCGAGGCGGCGGCGCGCCGCCTCCGGGTCGCCGAGCACAGCCGCGAGGTACTCCCGCGCCCCGGCGACGCCGTCGGCGGAGAGCAAGAGCAGCGCCGCGGTGTCGCGCTCACGGGCGTCGAGCCAGACGACGTCTGCGTCATCGGTGAAGGCAGGCGACCCGCCGACGTAACGCCACACGGCGCCGAGCGGCGCCCCGGTGAGGAACTCGTCGAGACCGACCGGGCGGGCGGCCGCCTGCGAAGCGAGACGGAGCAAGATCCGCGACGGCAGGCGCGGACGCCCGGTGGCAGCATCGCCGCGCGGCGCGAGCAGCGTGAGCTTCTCGCGCGCCGCCTCGCAGGCGAAGGCGAAGAGGAGCAGCGACTCGGCTTCGCGCTGCGCAGCCAGTGGCAGGCGCCACCCGCGCGCCTCCGTGAGGCGGGCGCGCGGGGCATCGCCGAGGAGCGGGTCTGAACGGCCGCGAGACGGGAAGCCGCCCTCGGCGAGCCCGGCGAACACGACCGTGTGAAAGCTGAGCCCACGCAGCTCGAGCGGCGTGACCACGGCGACGCCGTTGCGGCCCACGCGGCCCTTGGCGACGACGCCGCCCGCCTGCTCCCGCAGCACGCGGGCGAGCTCGGCGACGTCGACCTCCTCGCCGAGCACGTCGAGCGGCCGCAGGCGCGCTACGACGTCGGCGGCGGCCTCAGCGGGCGCGGCCTCGAACACCTCGCCGACCAGCGTCGCGAGCGCGCCGGCCCACGCCGCCCAGCCGGCGCGCGCAGGCAGGCGCCCGGCCGCGCTCAGGAGCGCGCCGACGGCGGCCTCGAGGCCGCGGGCCGCCACGAGGCGGGTGCGCGCGGCCTCGAGCGAACCGTCATCGTTGTCGAAGTCGGCCTCGGCAGCCGCTCCGCAGGCCTCGGCCGCCGCGAACTTGCGCTCGAGGCGCATGCAGCGGCGGCGCAGCGGCTCGCCCCAGCCCTCGGCGCCGGCGACCACGCCGGCGCGCCTCGCCTCGTCGAGCCACAGGGCGCTCTCGCGCGCCGATGCGCCGACGCCCTGCACGGGCGCCACCGTGAGCAGCTCCACGACCGCCGCACGTGCGAACGGCTCGCCGGCCGCCGGCGCCAGGCAGTCGGCGAGGCGCCGCACGATGCGGACCCCGACCGAGCGATCCGGCAGGCGACAGGCAGGCCTAAGCCCCGCGCCACGCAGCCCGGCGGCGTACCACTCAACCTCCTCGCCGTGCGGCACAACGACAGCGCACTCGTGGAGCCGGGCGCCGCCCTCCGCGGCGGCGAGCACGGCGCGCACCGCCTCGCGCACCTCGGCGCGTTCGTCGGCGACCGAGACCACGGCCAGCGTGCCGTCGCCGGCGAGCCGCAACGGCTCGCCGCGCGTGCGACGCTGCCAGACGGCGGCCGCAAGGTCGCGGTCGAAGAGGACGTCGGGCGGCGCGATATGGCGCTCGAAGAGCCCGGCCTCGTGTGCGATGCCCAGCGCCGCTACGGAATCGACGGCGGCGCCGCGCGGCAGCGGGACGAACAGGTCGGCGCCGGCGGCCAAAGCTGCCGCGACGAGCCGCTCCTGGGCCGCATTGAGGTCGTAGACGCCGTAGATGAGGGTGTGCTCAGCCGGCGGCGTCTCCTCGACGGCCGCTGCCGCGCCGCCATACACCTCGGCATCGTCGCAGAGGCCCCGGCTCCGAAGCTCGGCGCAGTAGTCTGCGTAGAGAGCCTCGAGGTCGGCGTCGCGCGCCGCGTCGGCGCCAGCCGCTCCCTGGTCCCCGGCGCCGGAGGTGGAGGCGGGGACGGAGGTGGAGGCGGGGACGGAGGTGGAGGCGGGGACGGAAGCGGCGCTAGAGGCGGAAGTGGGAGCGGGGCCGGAGGCGGAGGTGGAAGTGGCGCCGGAGGCGGAGGCGGTGGCGGTGCCGGAGGTGCAGGCAGCACCGGAAGCGAACGCGGCAGCAGCCCAGCCCGACCCCGGCGGCACCAAGCCCTGCCGGAGATCGGCGAACGTAGCGGCCAGCGCCTGCGCGAAGTGAGGCCGCTGCCTGACCGGCGCGAAGTAGGCGAGGCCGTCGTGCGCCGCACGCTGCTCGACGAGGCCGCGCAGCAGCCGCTCGCGGACGAGGGCCGATGGAGTCGCCGGCGGTGCCCCATAGCGACACGTATACAGGTCGCGCGCCCAGCCGAGCAGAATGACGACCTCGACGTTGGCGACGGCGCCCAGCTCCCGCACCAGCAGGTCGCCGATCCGCGTACGGAGCGCGGTCGAGCCGACCACGATCGTCAGCGGACGCAGCGGCCGCCCCCGCCGCAGCTCGTGCACACGCTCCACGAGCGCCCGCTCGAGCTCCGGGAAGCGGCCGCTCACCAGCAGGCCGCGCGGGGCCTTTCCGCAGCCCTCTTCCCAGCCTTTTTCCCGGCCCTCTCTCCGGCCCTCTCTCCTGCCGCCTCCGCGGCCCTCAGGCTCCTCCGAACAGACCTGTGCATCGTCGCCCCACATACTGATTGCGAGCGTATCACGCGCCTCGGACGACGCCGGCGAGCGATCGAGATCGTCGAACGGTCGAGCGCCACGGATCAGGCTGTGCGGCATGCAGGAATCAGACTGTGCTGCTTGTGGGGATCAGGCCGTACAGCGTGTGGGGATCAGCGGTCGAACTCGTCGAACGGTCGAGCGCCACGGATCACGCCGCCCGGCGTGCGGGGATCAGATCGTCGTGGATACCGCGCTCAGACCGTCGTGAGCCCCTCGATCAGACGGGCGTGCTGCGGATAAGCGGCAAGCAGAGCCGCGCGCTCGCCGAGCTCGAAGTCGTCGTAGACGAAGCCGGGTGCGACGACACACGTGATCAGCGCCCAGGCGCGCTCGTCCGCGCAGTGCGGTCCGCCGGCGAGGCGCGCGCCCATCCAGCTCTCGGCCGGCACGAGCGCCAGGGGTTGAGGAGCCGGTGTGCCGTACGGCAGCGAGGCCTGCGCGGCCGCCGAGTCTCCCAGCACGCGCCGCGTGGCTTCGCCGCCCGGCGCGATCGTCACCAGCTCGAGCGGCAGCCCGCCCTGGAAGACCCAGAGCTCGTCGCTCCGCAGACGGTGCAGACGGCTGCTGTTCCCCGCAGTCACGAGGAAGAGGATGGCGGTCGCGGCGGGTCGCGACCCGTACGGCGTCTCCACAGTCGCGGACGCGCGGTACGTCTCGAGGAAGTACCCTCCCTCGATATGCGGCTCCAGGCCCAGCGTCGCCTTGATCTCCGCGATAGTCGGCATCATAGATTCAGACTACCCGTCTGGCCCGCAACGCATGCGAAGGCACAGCACAGCATGGGACAGCCGGGAGGGGACAGCCGGAAGGGGACAGCTAGGAGAGGGCAGCCGGGAGGGGACAGTCGGAAGGGGACAGCCGGGAAGATGAAGAGGCCCTCGATCCGGAGAACCGAGGGCCTCTGCGTAGCAAGCCGTAAGCCGGATCCTGTCGTGGGTGACCATCCATCTTGGCTGCCCGTTACCGGACAGCTCATGCGGCCGAAACCCGGGAGCCTCGGGCGAGCAACCCTCAAACGCTCCCCTATTTGGCCTTGCACCGGGCGGGGCTTGCCGAGCCGGCCTGTCACCAGGACCGCTGGTGAGCTCTTACCTCACCGTTTCACCCTTACCCGCACCGTCGTCGGAGCTCGTACTGCCCCGCCGACGGCCGCTGGCGGTCTGCTCTCTGTTGCGCTATCCCTCGGCTTTCGCCGGCTGGACGTTATCCAGCGCCCTGCTCTGTGGTGTCCGGACTTTCCTCGACGGAGAGCCTCGCGAGCTCCGAAGGGCGTCGCGACGCGGCCCCGCCGCGGCCACCTGGCTTGCTCGAACAGTGTACCATCGCCGGCGCTGCCGCCGGGCGTCGGGGCGCCGGCGACTACGTTGTCGTCCAGGCATACGTCGCACCGGAAGGCGATGGTCGCGGTCGCCGACGGCGCAGCGCCGGAAGGCGATGGCGCGGAAGGCGATGGCGAAGCGCCGGAAGACGATTGCGCGGAAGGCGATGGCGCCGGTCGCCGGCGGCGAAGCGCCGTCAGCCTCGCAGATCCGGGCTCAGCTCGGACGCAGCCGCCTCGTCGAGCAACCAGGTGAGCTGGCCGTAGACCGGCGAGACGGCCTGCGCCGGAACCGCCAGAGGCACGCGCAGGCCCTCGAGCACCTCGGCCACCATGCCGACCCTGGCCGCGCCACTCACCAGGAACCAGACGCGGCGAGCCGCGTTGATCACCGGGTACGTGATAGTGAGCCTGGCGGCGCCGTCGGGCGCCTCCGTAGCCACCGCCAGCCGATCGTCTTCCTCCAGGGCATCGGCATGCGGGAAGAGGCCCGCCGTGTGGCCGTCCGCGCCGAGGCCGAGCAGGACGAGGTCGAACACGGGCAGCTCGCTCGCCGGCCGCTCGAGGGCGGCGAGCGCCCGCAGCTCACCGTCGTAGGCCGAGGCAGCCGCCCCGGGCTCGTCCTCGCCGCGCAGGCGGTGCACGTTGGCCTCCGGCAGCGGTACGTGCTTGAGCAGCGCGTCGCGCGCCATGCCGTAGTTGCTGGCGGGATCATCCGGCGGCACGCAGCGCTCGTCGCTCCAGTAGACGTGGACGCGACGCCACGGCACCTTCTTGCTGAACTGCTGCCGGGCGAGCGCCCGGTAGAGGCCGCGCGAGGCTTCACCGCCGTTCAGCGCGACCGCGAAGCGGCCGCGCGCCGCGGCGCCTCTCTGGGCAGCCGCCGCGAAGAGATCGGCGGCGCGGAGCGCGAGCGCCTCGGCGTCGGGCAGGATCTCGATACTCATGTGACGCTCCCTCGGTCTCTGGGCAGCCCCGCTGCCGCGTCGTGTGCCTCATGTGCAGGCCGCCGGTGCACCGGCGCCGCGGCGACGCCGTGCGGGGCGCCTAGCTTCGGCGGCCGTTCAGCGGCCGTCGGCGGCCGTTCGGCGGCCGTTCAGCGGTCGTCGGCGGCCGTTCGGCGGCCGTTCAGCGACAGCTTGGCGGCCATTCGGCGGCCGCTTGGCGGCCATTCGGCGGCCGCTTGGCGACCGTTCAGTGGCAGCTCGGCGGCCGCCCCGCCGCTCCCTACACCGCCCCGGCGACCAGCTCGGAGAGCCGCGCCAGGCCTGCCTCCAGGTCGTCGCCGAGGCTCACGCGAAGCGCCCGGCACCCGTGTGCACGCAATGCCGCGAGATCTCCGCGCGCCTGCGCCCGCTTGAGCACGCTGAAGCCGTACGGCTGCCCCGGGATCTCGATGTCTCCAGAGTCGTGCCCCAGGATCTGCAGGAACAAACCCCGGTTGGGGCCGCCCTTGTGGTACTGGCCGGTGGAGTGCAGGTAGCGCGGCCCGTAGCCCAGGGTGGTCGCAAGCCGCAGGCCGTCGCGCAGTTGCAGGCGAATCGCCTGCAGCCGCTCCCAGGCGGCGGGATCCGGCGCGACGTAGGCCTGGAGGGCGACGTAGTCGCCGGCCGCCGCCTGCGCGAGGAACTCGCGGAGGGCGGCCGGCAGGCCCTCGTCGCCGATCGAGAAGGCCAGCTTGGCGGCCTCGCCGCCGGGCAGCTCTTCGAGCAGCTCGCCGCTGGCGACGTAGCCGGCCAGCAGGCGCTTGGTGTTGTCTTTGCTCTCCTGCACGTTGGGCTGGTCGAAGGGATTGATGCCGAGCACGTAGCCGGCCACAGCGGTGGCCAGCTCCCAGCGGAGAAACTCGCCGCCGAGCCCGTACGCGTCTGGCAGCTCGTGCTCGGAGACGGGATGGCCCGCCTCGCCCAGGGCGCCGAGCGAGCGCGCGATGGCGGGCTCGGCGGCGCCGGCGAGGCGTACGCTGCAGAACACGCGGTCGTCGCCGTAGAGCGCCGGCGAGCCCAGCTCCTCGAGGTCGACCGGCAGGATGCCTCTCCCCTCCTTGCCGGTGCTCTCCGCCACGAGCTGCTCGACCCAGGCGCCCAGCGCCGTAAGCGGCGGCTCAAAGATGAGGGTGAGCTTGTCGCGACCGCGCAGGGCGAGCTCGCCGAGGACCGCGCCGAGACGGACCGCCGGGTTCTCGGCGGCCGACACGTCGGGGCCGCAGGCAGTGGCGACGGCGCGCACGCCGTCGAGCAGGCGCTCGAGGTCGACGCCGATCAGGGCGGCCGGCACCAGCCCGAAGAAGCTGAGGGCCGAGTAGCGGCCGCCGATGTCGCCGGGGTTGGTGAAGACGGCGCGGAAGCCCTGCGCCACGGCGAGCTTCCCGAGCGAGGTTCCCTCGTCGGTGATGGCCACGAAGTGGCGCCCGGCGTGATCGCCGTCGAGAGCCCGCAGGCGCTCGTAGAAGTAGGAATGGAAGCTGGCCGTCTCGGTGGTGCCGCCGGACTTGCTGGCCACGATGAAGAGCGTGCGCTCGAGGTCGACGGCCGCCTCCACCGCGACCACGGCGGCAGGGTCGGTGGAGTCGAGCACGTGCAGCTCGAGGTAGCCGGGGGCCGTGCCGAGCACCGCCTGGAGCACCTCCGGCGCCAGGCTTGAGCCGCCCATGCCGAGCAGGACCGCGGAGCGGTAGCCCTCGGCCTTCAGCTCGTCGACGAACTCCGTGAGCGCCTCGATCTCGCCGCGAACGCCCTCGAAGACGCCGAGCCAGCCGAGCGAGTTGCCGATGATCGCCTGATGGGCGTCGTCGTCCGCCTTCCAGAGAGACGGATCCGCGCTCCAGAGACGCTCGGGGACGCCCGCCTCGTCCAGGGCGGCGAGTCGCTTCGCCAGCGCCGCCTCGAATACCTCCGCCGCACCCATGTCAGTCCATCCTTCCAGTCAACAGCTCCCGTCGCCTCTCCTCGACCATCGCGACGACGGCGTCGTAAGCCTGTACGAAGAGGGTGACGCCCTCCTTCTGGAGCTGAGCGCCGACGCGCTCCATCTCGATGCCCAGCCTGCTGAGCTCACGCAGTATACGATGCGCCTCGTCGAGGTGCCGATCGACGGTCCGCGCCGGCACGCCGTGGTGGTTGAACGCGTTCCAGGTTGCCTCGGGCAGCGTGTTCACGGTGTGCTCGCCGATGAGCTCGTCCACATAGAGAACGTCCGAGTAGGCCGGGTTCTTGGTGCCCGTGCTGGCCCAGAGCACGCGCTGCACCTTGGCGCCGGAGGCCGCGATCAGCTGCCATTCACGGCCGTTCAGGTAGCTGCAGAAGCGCTCGTAGATGAGCTTGCTGTTGGCGAGGGCAGCCTTGCCCTTGAGCGCCTTCAACTGCCGGGCCTCCCCCTCATCGTCCGCGTCGGCGATGCGCTCGTCGAGCAGCCTGTCGACGAGCGTGTCGACGCGCGACACGAAGATGCTGGTGACGGAGGAGCAGGCGCGAATGGTGCGATCGCGCTGCAGGCGGTACTCGAGGGCCTCAAGGTAGGCCTCGGCCACCGCCTCGTACTGCGCCATCGAGAAGAGGAGGGTGATGTTGATGTTGAGCCCGTTGCGCAGGCACTCGACAACGGCCGGCACGCCCTCTTTGGTGCCGGGGATCTTGATCATCACGTTGGGGCGATCGACGGCCGCGAACAGCCGCTCGGCCTCCTCAACGGTATTCTGCACATCGTAGGCGTAGTGCGGCGAGACCTCGATGGAGACGAAGCCGTCCTCTCCCCCGCTCTCGAGGTACACCGGCGCCAGCACATCGCAGGCGGCGCGCACGTCGGCCACCGCCAGGTGGTCGAAGATCTCGTGAGCGTCGAGGCCCTTCTCGGCAAGCGCCAGAATGTCTTTGTCGTAGGCGTTACCGGCGCCCACGGCCTTCTCGAAGATGGCAGGGTTGCTCGTGACGCCGCCCAGGCAGTCACGCTCGACCATGCGCTCCAGCGCGCCGCTGGAGACGAGTTCGCGGCTGATGTAATCGAACCACGGGCTTTGGCCGAACTGACGCAATTGCGCGAGGCGACTCTGAGCGACTCTCGGCATCGCGATCACTCTCCTCTCGCCGACAGGGCACGCGCCCTGACGTAGACGTTCTCAACGGTGAAGCCGAGCTCGGCGAGGAGGCCCTCGGCGGGCGCCGAGGCGCCGCAGCAATCGAGGTTGAGGATCTCGCCGTCACAGCAGGTCCAGCGCCCCCGACCGACGCCGACGGCCGCCTCGGCCGCCGAGAGGCGGCGACGGGCGGCGGGCAGCACGCTGCCGTGCGGGGCCGAGGGCACGAAGCGGTCGCGGTCGGGCACATGCAGGTCGGCCGGGCGGTGGCGCCGACGCCAGGCCCGGAGGACACGTGCGGCCGGGGGCGGCGCCATGGGCAGCCCCGCATGCCCGGAGCCGGCCCGCTCGACGGCGTCAACAGCCAGGAAACAGACGGTGTTGACGACGCATCGATCGGCGAACGCCGCATCGTGCGCCACGGCGATCTCGGTCATGCTGCCTGCCTTCTATATGGTCGGGGGTGAGGGCGGCCTTCCGCAGCTGATCGCGCTAGTCAACCGGTTTGGCGCGCGTTTGACAAGGGCTCACGCCCGAGCAGGCGGCTCAGTACTCGCCTTCCTCGGGGACGATGCAGACGAATGAGAGCGGCTCGTCGCCGGAGTTGGTGAACTGATGGACGACGCCGGACGGGACGTAGGCATACGAGCCTGCCTCCAGCGGATGATCGACGCCGTCGAGGTGCAGCTCGCCACAGCCGGAGGCCACGAAGTTGATGTGCGGCCAGTCGTGGGCGTGCCGCGGCGTATGGCCGCCGGGCTCGATGTCGAAGAGGCGCATCACCCAGCCCGTCCAGCCCTCGACCGGCGAGACCGGCACGCGCTTGACCACGCCGACGACGCCCTCGCCGGCCATCGGCACGGCCGGCACCTGATTCTTGCTGCCGACCGCCCCGCGAGCGCCGGCCCCTGAGCTTCCGTTCATCGTCACCTCATCGTCACCTCATCGTCACCTCGCACTGTCTCGTAGGGTACACCAGCTTCAGCAAGCTGACCGTTTGCCCGATGGTGTTGTCCGCCGTGACGACGCTTCAATCATTGCGCCAGCTTCCGCCCTACCGCAACACCCGGTTGGCGACGTCCATGAGGCGCGACGGCAGGTCACGGTAGGCGCGCACCGGGAAGACGTCGCCGCGGCCGGCGTCGGCGAGGCGGCGGCAGAGCCCGGGGTTCATCTTGTAGTCCTCGGTGAGGAGCACGAAGAGCCGCGGGAAGCGATAGGCGAACGGCAGAGGGTCGTCGCCGGCGGTCACGACCCCGTCCGTGATGAGCAGGCCGCTCCGCCGCGGGTTGCGGCCGCGCTCGAGCTCCCTGGCTCCTTCCTCGAGCCCCGCCGCGATGTTCGTATAGCCGCGCACCGGCTGATCGAGCATGCGCCGCACCACCTCCTCCGGAGGATCCGGGACGTCGAGGCGACTCACGACGCGAGCATCGCTCCCGAAGGTGACGACCGAGACGTCCTCGGGCCGCAGCTTGAGCGCAAGCGCCGCGGCGGCCACCGCGGCGATCGCCGTGTTCTCGCCCGACATCGAGAGCGACGCGTCGACCATGAGCACCACCTGGTGGCGGCGCTCGACACGGCGACGCATCACCCAGTCGCCCGGCTCAGGGTACGGCTTGCCGAGGACGTTATCGACGGTGTCCTCGAGGTCCAGCTCTCCCCCGTGCGGCTCCCGCATCGGCTCCCGGATCGTCTGGGTGGCGCCGCGGAGGGGGCCGACGAGGCGGGAGGCGCGCGCCAGGACCGAGCGCGCCGCAAGACGCTCGGCGTACATGCGCAGGTCGGGGTTGAGGATCCGGCAGCCCGCGGCCGAGATCTTGACGGCAACAGTCCAGCCGTCCAGCTTGTCGAGCGGCACGTTGTACTTGGCCGCGAGGGCCGGCATCGCCTCGTCGCTCGTCGGCATCGACTCGTGCGTCGAGGCGCGGCCGGGCATCCCGACGATCTCGAAGCGCCCCCGGTGCCGCAACCTCCGCCCGCCGGGGGCGTCTACGCTTTTGGGCGGTCGCGCTCCCGCTCGCCGAGGAGGACGACGTCGGGGTCTTCGCCGCGATCGACGACGATCGTAAACAGCTCGTCGAGGGCAGCGCCGAAATCGGCGTCGATGTCGTCGCGCAGGTCGACGCGCGTGACGAGCGCGGCCTCGGCCGCGCGGCGCAGCGTCTCGCGGCCCACGCCGCCGTCGGCCTCGAGCCGCCCACCGGCCTCGCGCCGCCCACCGGCCTCGCGCTTTCCACCGGCCTTGTGCTGCCCATCGGCCTCGCGTCGCCCGCCGGCCTCGTCCTGCCCACCGGCCAGAGCCTCGGCGATGGCCACCATGGAGATGGCGCCGCGCACCGAGGCGCCCTTGCGAAAGCGGCTGTGCAGGCGCGTGCCGCGCACGATCCGCACCGCCGTGCGCACCAGATCCTCGTCCTGCGAGCCCGTCTCGGCGACGACGATCGCCTCCTCCTCGGCGGCCGCCTGGTACTCAAGCGCCAGGTGCTCGAAGCGGTCGCGCAGCGCCTCCGAGAGATGGCCGGTGGCCACGTACTCCACGGGGTTCTGCGTGGCGATCACCTGGAAGCCCTCAGCGGCGCGCACCTCACCGATGTGCGGCACCTGCAGCAGGCGCTCGTCGAGCGCCGGCAGCAGCACGTTCTGCACGGACTCCGGCATGCGGTTGAGCTCGTTGATGAAGAGCACCTTGCCGCCGCGCATGGCCTCCACCAGCGGCCCGGCGAAGAACGTCTCCTCGCGGTAGCCCTGCTTGAGGACGAGCGGCGGGTCGAACCAGCCGGTCAGCTTGCCCTCGGAGAAGCGGTCGTCGCCGTCGACGCGCACGGTCTCGCGGCCGAGATGGGCACAGATGGCGAGCGCGATGCTCGTCTTCCCCACGCCGACGGGGCCCTCGAGCAGAAGACAGCGCCCCGCTCCGAGCACGGCCAGCGCCATTCCCAGCTCGGCCTCCCGGCCGACGATGCCGTGTTCCTCCTGGATCCTGCGGATGGAGGTCACGCCTGCCTCCTCACGTCGCTGAGACCGGCGCCGCCTCAACGGCCGGCGCCGCCCGGGACAAGTCTAGCAGCGCCAGAGGCTACGCGGAGCGCCAGGGAGAGGCGCCTCTGCGACCCACTAGCCCAACATAACTCCTGAGTTATGATGAAGCTGAAAATCCATCGCAAAGGGCACGCGGAACGTCATGGCGATCTCCGACCATCGAGGAGGAAACGTGAACGGCAGGTCGTTCAAGGAGCTGTTCGACGAGGCTGAGCGCCACCCGGAGTTCTACAAGGAGCTGGCGATCATCGAGTTCACCGAGGAGCTCTCGCGGGTGATGCGCGAGCAGAGGGTTACGGCTACCGAGCTTGGCCGCCGCATCGGAGCATCCCAGGCGTACATCTCCCGCGTGCTGAACGGCGGCGCCAACTTCACACTCGGCAGCATGACCAAGCTCGCCATGGCGTTGGGCAAGGAGCTGAAGATACACCTCGCACCGGTGCGCATGGTAACCACTTGGCACGACCACGCTCCCGCCGCCCGCACGACCACGGCAGGCGGCAGCGTCATCGAGGTCGACTTCGCGGAACCGGCCCACAAGCACCCACGTTTCCTCACCGCTGCCTCCACGCCTCTCGCCAGTCTCGCGATCGGAAACGAGGGGGTGAGCGATGGCCGGCCCACCTCTGCAGCTTGAGGAGTCGTTCTTCGACACCGTGCGCGTGGACGCCGTGCCGGAGCACTCGCCCAGCACCGAGGGGCGGCCGCAGCAGCACGGCGTCCAAGTTCATATCGACCTCGCCACCCTCGACGACAGCCCGGGCATGTTGCGCGTGGCGCTGGACCTCACCGACAAGGACGTCGACGGCGAGACCCCCCGCTACCGCTTCCGATTGCGCATCATCGGGTTCTTCCGCTGGTCCGGAGCGGAGGGCTCGGAACAGGATGTCGCACAGATCGTCGCCGTCAACGGCGCGTCGATCCTCTACTCGTCGGCGCGCGAATACCTGCTGATGCTCACGAGCCGCATGCCGTGGGGGCAGATCACCCTGCCGACCATGAGCTTCGCGGGTATCGCTGTGGCTCCGGGCACCGAGTAGCCGCTTACTGCAGGCTTTCGAACCCCCGGCGGACGATGCCCGCCATCAGCTCGCGTCGCTTCGTCAGAAACACGTCGTACTCCAGCAGCTCCCACCCCATCGGCAGCGCATGCAGATCGTGCATCCGCTCCCAGTCATCAGGGGCAAACCGCTCCCGGAGCATCGGCACATAGCTTGACGGCGGGTGGTCGCTGATGGCGATGTTCTCGGGCCACTCCAGCAAGGAGTAATTGGCGACCTGGTTAATCACCTTCAAGTCGGTCACGCCTCCCCGCTCGAGCCAGCCACGCGGGTAAAGATGGTGGCGTTCCAGGGCCTTCTTCTGCGTCTTGAGCGCCGGGTCGATAAGGTCGGCGACCCTCTTGTGCGAGAACAGCACCGGCGCGTCGAGCCGGTTCTGCGCCGCCACGAACGCGAAAAACTGGGGGCTGCGAGCCGCCGAGCTGTCGAGCTCCATGGGCAGAGTGATGGTCCAGAAGTCGCCGGTGAGCGTGGAGCGCATCAGGTCCTCGAGTACAGCGGCGAACCTGGTGGCATCGGTAATACCCCGGAGGCGGTTGAGATCGGCATCCATGACGGTCTCGGGAGACGTCGTGTAGCGACCGGTGAGGCTGGAGAAGAAGAACCACCGGCCGATCAGCTTCTGGAGCTGATGCTCCGGCACGCCACACCGTTCGCGGCCGATGAGATAGAAGGCGTACGCGTACAGCAGAGCGTTCTTGGACGACACCATCTGGCTACTGCGGTAGCCGGCGCCCACCAGCGCGCTCAGGAACCGGTGCCACAACGTCAGGTCGAGTACACGTGCCTGCGCGCGCTTGAGCACTCCGAACTGCTCCTCACGCTTCTCAGCCGAGAACATCCCGGTCTCAAGATCCTTGCCGCGCAGCACCTGGTAGACGCTCTTGAGGCGGGCGCGCTCGAAGCCCAGCGCGACAGCCACGCGCAGCATCTGGTCGGGATCGGGCTGAATGAAGTGATTGAACGGCGAGGCGGACGCGCCCGGCGCCGGCGGGCGCCGCGATCCTCTGCAGAAGCGTTCCAAGTCAGCGCGGCCTTCGTCCCAGAACACCGAGAGCAGCGTCAGAATGAAGTCCGCCTGGTTGAGCTTCGCGCCCTCGCTGTTGATGCGCACGAAAATGTCCGCGACTTGTTCCTCCTCGACCGAAGCAGCGATCTCGAGAGCCGTAAAAGGGTACTTTTGCAAGTCGAAGAGTCGATCGAGGTTGAAGCTGATACGCTCCTCATCCTCGTCCGTGATCTGCGTCTTCTCCTCTATGGATTTGAGGAACGCTTTGACCATCTGATAGCTCGACTTGCCGGAGACCCACAGCTCCGAGATGTCGGGAATCCACTCGGGATCGCGGCGAACGGCGGCGTCGGCCACTGCGAAGCTCCCGTCGCGCGGCCGGAAGGCGATCTCGATCTTACGCTCGCGGTAATCGTTGTCGAGCACCTTCTTGCCGCGGAACACGGCGTAGAGCGAGGTGAGGCGCTGCTGCCCGTCCACGATGAGCAGCGCGGGCGCCGAGTGCGCCTTCTCGTCCACTCCAATCTGCTTGACCCCGCTGATCTGGTCATTCTCCCAGAACAGCAGGTAGCCGACCGGAAAACCGCGGTACATGGAGTCAAAGAGGTCTCGCACCTTGGCATTGGACCAGACGAAGGGTCGCTGAATATCTGGCAGGCCGATGTCGCCGACATCAAGGTAATGCAGCAGGCCGGAGAGATCGTAGTCGACGCGTTTGAAACAGGTCTTCATGTCGCTCACGCTGCGGCCTCCTGATAATGGTGGCGTGTGGAATGCGACGCCGGCGGCGCTGCCGCATGGCGCTGCCAATCGCGCGCAGCACGGTGCTCTGTGCCAGGTACATGCGTGAAAACCTGCGGCTCGCTCTTCCACGCCTCACGCCAGTCGACGGGCTCCAGACGCCCCGGCGACGAATACCAATACCCTGACATGCGCCCCTCCCCGGTACCGCTCGAGCCGTATTGTATTCGGTCAAGGTGACGAACGGCCGGCGGGCGCCGGCCTGCACCACGGCCCGCGCTCCATGCGCGGCACGTCGGGAGACCCCCGGGGGTGCGGCGTCTCGGTCACAGCGCCGCGCCGTGGGCACGGCGCGGTGAGCGGCGGGCACCGCGACGGCCGCCCGCACGACCGCACCGCGACGACGACCCTGTAGGGGCGCGCGATATGCTTGCGCCACCATGCGTGACCGCGAGGGAGAAGCCAGGCTCTGGGCCGCGCTGGCGCCGGAGGTGCCGGCCGAGTGGTTCGCACACCATACGGAGGTGCATGGCGTGCGCCACACGCAGCGCGTGCACATCCACGCGCAGCGGCTCACGAGCGAGCTGCGCTGGGACGAGGCCGACATCAGGCTCGTGCTGTGCGCCGCCCTCTGGCACGACATCGGCCGCAGCAACGACGGCCTCGACCCGCGGCACGGCGCGCAGAGCGCAGCGCGAGCCCTCAGGCTCGGCCTCCTCGACGAGCTGCTGGAGGACGAAGCCGACCTCGTGCTCTTCGCGATCGTCCACCACTGCCTCGACGACGCTCAGGCTGAGGAGGCGGCCGGCTGGTGGCACGCGGCAAGGCTGCGGGCCGCCACGCGCCGGCCGGGCGACGAGGCGCCGGCGGCAGAGCCGCACCCGCTCGCCGACCCCGAACGCGCCCTGCGCGTCCTCTGGCTTCTCAAAGATGCCGACGCCCTCGACCGCGTGCGTCTCAGCCCCTGGGAGGCGGCCGACCCGGCACAACTGCGGCACGCTCAGACGATCGCGCTGCTGCCCTTCGCCGACGCGCTCTACCGCAGCATCAGCGAGCACAGCGAGAGCTGAAGCTAAAGCTAAAGGGCAGGCCGCGCCGCGGCGGGCTCAGGACGAGGCCGGCCGCGCCGCGGCGGGCTCAGACCGGTTCAGAGCGAGCGCCGCGCCGGAGCCGGCCGCGCCTGCGGCCGCCGGCCACATGCTCGCGGCGCCGCGCCGGTGCCAGGCTCAGCCGGCCTCCCCCAGGCAGTAGAACCAGCCGTCGCGACAGCCCACGTAGACGCGACCGTCCCAGAGCACGGGCGTGCTCTCGAGGCCACCGTTGAAGAACGGCGACTGCGCCGTGCGCCGCACGCTCACCGTCCAGTACTTCCCGTCGCCGTTGGCGCTCGGCAGCGCGCCGGGGTCGCCCGCCTGGGCGCGCTTGAAGGTGAGCCGGTAGAGACTCACACGCTGGTCGTACGCGGCCGAGATGATCGTGTCGCCCACCAGCAGCGGCGTTGAGATCGCGCCGCCGTTCCAGATCTTCGCGACCTCAAGCGGCGTGCTCAAGTCTGGCTCACGGTTGGGACCGCGCACCGTCCCGTCCGCCAGCTCGGTCTGCGAGATCACGTGCAGATGGCCGTCGATCGCATTGAAGGCGGCCAGCGAAGGCCGCTTGCCGCCCGGGTTGTAACCGTCGTTGACGGCCACCGAGCCGATCAGGCCGCCGAGCCACTCCCCGAGCCTGCGGTTGCCGGTGGGGTAGTACCACACGACTGCCTGGGCGGGCGGCTTCGAGGGATCGAGGCAGAGCACGCCTCCCTTGCCCTTGATGTACTGCTTCTCCACCGCGACGAGCAGCTTGCCGCAGCTCGAGGGCACGACGGTGCCGTCGATGTCGGAGCCGATGTAATAGTCCCACTGCACGGCCAGATCGCTGCGCCGCAGGCCATAGACGTGGCCGGCCCCCGAGGTGATGTAGATGCGCTCACCGAGTGCGGTCGCCGACGACTCGAGGCAGATGTTGCCCTCGTGCGAGGCCGCTCGCTCGTCGCCGAGCAGCAGGCGCTCAGCTGCGATCACCGGCTTCTTGCGCCCGTTCCAAGGCTCGGTGCGCAACGGGTCGAGCGCGTACATCCAGCCGCTCTCCACGCCGATGTACTGGCGACCGTCGAGGAAGAAGCCGCTGCCGTCGGTGTCGCGGCTGTAGCAGGAGGTCTCCGGCACCGGCAGGCGCCAGAGCTCCTTGCCACTGCCGAAGGCGATGGCGCGGTACGGCGCCACGCCGGGGTCGTCGAAAGCCAGCGGGTAGCCGCGCCGCGAGCCCGCGCAGACGACGTAGCGGTCGTCGTCGCCCGTAGGATTCGGATTCTGGAAGACGGAGGGGCTGCTTTTGATGATGTCGTCAAACCTGTAGGCCCAGGCGACCTCGCCGGTGTCGGCGTCGATCTTGCGCAGGCGGTGGTCGTAGCCGGAAGCGATCACCCACGTGCGGCCGCCGTCGACGACCACCGCGGGCTGGCCCGTCCAGCCGCTGCCGGCCCACTTGCCGGGCGGATCCTCGGTGCGTTTGCCGCTGGTCCAGCCCTCGCCGAGACGGACCTTCCAGAGCACGTCGAGGCACCTCGGCGCCGGCCCCAGGCCGTAGAAGCGCCGCGAGTAGTCGCCGAGGAAAGTGCCGACCTTGACGCCGTCGCCGGCGAGCGAGGGCTGCGGAGCCGGCGGGACGGCCCCGTACGCGGCCCCGGCTCCATCCTCTCCGCCTCCGCAGGCGCAGGCAGCCAGCCGCGAAACCGCGACCACCAGAAGGATCACGAGCACCACCAGCACAAGCAGAGCGACGGCGCGGCGACGCCTCACCTGGTAGCGACGCTGCGCGGAAGGGCGCCGTGGCCGGCGCGCTGGTCTTGGTCTGGCTGAAGCGGGCACGATGTGCACACGATACTACGGCGACCGGGAAGGCTGTACAGGCGGTACACAGGCGACTCGCTGATCTCGCGACAGGCGACCCGCCGATCTGGCGAAGCCGGGTCGCCGGTCTGGTGACAGCCGGCTCGCCAATTTGGCAACAGCCGGGTCGCCGGTCTCGCGACAGCCGGCGCACAATCTCGCCGCCCGGATCGTACGCGCCGTACCCCTCCCTGAACCCCCTCCCTGCGTCCTCTCCGGGATGCGGTTAGGATGAGCGCGAGAGCTGGCGGCGAGCACTGTGCCACCGGCTCACTGCCGTTCCACCGGCGCGCAGCGGCGCCGCCGGCACACGACAGCATCACCAGCGCACGATTCTTCGCGGAGGTACTCATGGCTACCGATCTCGACCTGTTGCGCGAGCTCTGCGCCGCCCCCGGACCCACCGGCTTCGAAGCGCCGGCCCAGGAGGTCTTCCGACGGCGAGTCTCGACCCTGGCCGCACCGGAAGGCGACCCGCTCGGCAACGCCTGGGCGAGCGTCTGCCCCGGGGGCTCCCCGCACATCGTCGTCACCGCCCACAACGACCAGATCGGGCTCATCGTCACCTACATCGACGAGAAGGGCTACATCTCGTTCGAGCGGATCGGCGGCATCGACGCCATCCTCCTCCCTGGCCGCGCCCTCGTGATCCACACCGCAAAGGGGCCGGTCAACGGCGTCGTCGGCCGCAAGGCCTCGCACAAGATGACCGCGGAGGAGCGCGGCAAGGCGCCGGAGATCAGCGAGCAGTGGCTCGACATCGGCGCGTCCAGCCGCGACGAGGCGCTCGCGCTGGTGAGCGTCGGTGACCCCATCACCTTCCCCGCAGCGTTCGTGCCGCTCGCCAACGAGCGCTACGCCTCGCCGGCCTTCGACGACCGGGCCGGCGTCTACGTCTGCGCCCGCGCCCTCGAGCACTACGCCGCGTCGCCGGCCGCGGCACAGCTCACCGCCCTGGCCACCGTTCACGAGGAGACCACCTCGATGGGCGCCAAGGCAGCGGCCACGCGCTGGCGCCCAGACGTCATGATCGTCGTCGACGTCGAGTTCGCCAGCGACGACCCGGGCGCGGACCCCAAGAAGGTGGGCGGCGAGGTCAAGCTGGGCGACGGTCCTGTGATCCATCGTGGCGCGACCAGCAACCACGCCCTAGTCAAGCTGGCCCGCGAGGTCGCGGCCGCCGAAAACATCGCCGTGCAGATCAAGGCCGCGCCCGGCCGCGCCTCCACCGACGCCGACGAGCTCATGGCCTCGGGCGAGACGGCCGTGCTCTCGCTGAGCGTCCCGCTGCGCAATATGCACTCGGCCTTCGAGGTAATTCAGCCGTCCGACGCGGAGGCGGCAGCGCGCATCGTGGCCGGCCTCACGCGGCGACTCGCCGACGACTGGGATCGCACGCGCCTGGTGCCGAGAGCCTGAGCTGTGTGCGGGACGCCCTCGCGGCATCCCGCACGATTCTCGCCGGAGGGGTCGGAGAACGGCCGTCATGGCCGCACCGGCCTCCCGTCGATCATCGCCCGCCGGCCGCTCCGGACAACGCCCGCGTCACGCGCGCCAGCTTGTGCGCCATCCGCGCCTGCCACTTGACCCGCCCGTGGTGCAGCAGATGATAGAGATCCGCGAAGTCGGCGTCGCGCAGACGCAGGCCACGCTCCACGTGGAGGTAGGTGACGCCCCGCGCAGCGGCCAGCTCCGCAGCGCGGGCCTGGTAGGCAGGCACCACACCGCCCCACCCCGCGTCGGCAGCGTCGGTGTTGAGCGGCTGGTCCCAGAAGACCACGGTGTACCCGCGCTCCTTCGCCAGCTTCACGATCTCGGCGAGGACGACGAAGTTGTAGTCGCCGTTCTCTCTGTAGAGCCGCCGGTCGCGCGCCAGAACCTCGGGCACATGGCGGCGCTTGGCCTCGGGCCTCGCGCCCTTGGCGCCCTCCGGGTAGTAGTGGGGCTCGTACGGGATGCCTATGCCCCAGAGCGGGCCGTCGATGCCCCGCACGCGTAGATACGCGCCGACGTAGTCGAAGACCCCGGGCAGAAGCCCGCCGACGGACGCCGTCTCGCCGTAGAGGGCAGGCGCTAGGCGCTCGAGACGCGGGCTGCTCAGCAGGATGGGCCGACCCGAGAGCAGGCCGGCGTCGGCGGCCGCCGACTGCGTGAAGCGCATCGGCGTCAGGCCGACCGCCACGACCCCGGGCCCCGGCGGTAGATTATCGACCAGCACCAGCGTCTGGGCGAGGCTCTGCCCGTGCGCGGCGAGGCTCACGACGCCCACCCGCCCGCCGCCGGCGCGCCGCAGCGCCCCCGCCAAGGAGGCCTCGCTGACAAGCGCCTCCATGGCGCCGGATCCGCCGAACAGGTAGACCGTCGGCCGCGCCGGAGGACGGCGCTTGAGCTGGGTCGCCCGGTAGGAGACGTGGACGTAGTCGTCGTTGACGATACGCAGCAGGCGCTCCTTCGGCACGGCCGTGATGGCGCCGCGCTCGAACGCGTACCGGAACACAAGAAGCGCAGCGACAGCCAGGACGACGCCCGCCGCCAGCACGAGGGGGCTGCGGTTATGCAGCCCTTGGCGAAAGCCTCTCACGGAGCAGGCGCCGCCGGCCGCTCGCCGGAGATCGCGCCTGAGCGGTACAGGCATGTCAGCTCACGCGCCAGGCCGGCCTGCCAGATGCTGCGCCCGCTCGGCCGCAGATGCGAGAAGTCGATGAAGTCGGCGTCCTGCAGAGGAAGCTGCTCGTTGAAGTCGAGGAAGATCGCGTCGTGCTTGCGCGCCAGCTCCTTGAGGCGCGTCTGATAGCAGGACGCCGTCTCCCGGTAACCAGCCTCGATGAAGGCCGGATTGTGCGGCAACTCGAGCAGGACCACGCGGAGCCCCCGGGCGTCGGCGTTGCGTAGTATCAGATCCATCAGCTCCAGTGTCGAGTCGATCTGGCGACGCAGCCTCTCGGAGGCCCAGGAGCCGTTCGCCCAGCCGAAGATCTTCTCGCGCTTCGCCGCAGTCAGCGGCAGGTTCCCGTCCATAGGGTGCTCGTTGTACCGGCGCGTGAGGGGCTTGCCGGTCGCGATGTCTTCGCTCAGGCGATTGAGGCGGGTCGCGAGGGCCCGAGCCACGCCGGGCAGGATGGCCATGCCCAGCCAGGAGCGTCTGCCGCGCCTCGCGGCGAACTCCTTCAGGGACTCGCCGTGAAGCCCGTACTCCTCCCCCCCGACCTGCTCCATAAGCGTCTCCGGCATGTCGTACATGCGCAACAGGCTGACGCCCAGAAGCACCGTCGTGGGCGTGTGCGGCAGGTTGTCGATGACGGCCGCGCTGCCGCCGAGCGTCTGGTTCATGCCCGCGAGGCTCTGACCCCTGACATCGGGGCCGCCGAGGCGCCTGATCTCGGCGGCGAGGCTTTCGCCGTTCCAGATGGCCTCGCGGGCGCTGGATCCGCCCACCATCGCCAGCAGCGGCTTCTCAGGTGGTTCGCGCTTGAGCCGCGTTGTGTGCCACGTCACATACGTGAACGGGTCGTTGCTGGAGCTCAGCCAGTACTCCAGCGGCACGACCGTCCATGCTCCACTGGTGATGAAACACTGGAGGCCCAGCAAGGCGACGCCGGCGAGCAGCGCCGCGGCCACCAGCACAAGCGGGCTCCGCTGCCGGAATCCTGCCGAGAACCCCCTGATGCCGCCGTCGCTTCTCATAAAGCGGAAGGAGCACAGAGTCGCCCGGGTGGTGCGCTAATCTCGTCCTCAAGGACGCCGCTCGCGTAGAGCCGCGCGAGCTCGCGTGCGAGCTTCGCCTGCCACTTGGTACGTCCGCTGGGCCGCAGATGCGAGAAGTCGATGAAGTCGGCCGGCTCGAGCCCGGCTTCGTCGCTGAAATCGAGGTAGACGGAGCCGTATCGACCCGCCAGCTCGCGCAGCGGGGCCTGGTAGTAGGCGCGCGTCCTGGCGAAGCCCTGCCGAACGATAAGTGGGTTGTGAGGCAGCTCCAGCAGAACGATCTTGAGGCCGCGCTCCCTGCCGATCCGCATCATCTCGTCGATCAGGGCCACCGACGCGCCGAGGTTCGTCTGCAGGGCCCGCAACGACTTGTCCCCGTTGGCCCATCTGCGATACCGGCAGATCCTCTCCGGCGTGAGTTCAGGCAGCTTGTCCATCGAGTGGGGGTCGTACGGCGTCAGAAGACTCCGGCCGCGGAGGGCGGCCTCGTACAGGCGGGAGATCCGCGTGGCCGCCATCTGAAAGGCGCCGGGCAGAAGAGGCACGGAGTACCGGTACTGTCCATACTGATCGATCGCGACGCGGCGCAACCTGGCGCCCGGCAACGGTAGCTTGCGCCCGCTGACCTGCTCCAGGTTCTTCGCCGGCGGCGCGTAGAGCCGGGCGAGATTGACCCCCAGGACGACGGTGGTGGGCGTGCTGGGCAGGTTCTCAACGACCACGAGGCTGCCACCCATCGTCTGCATTAGCGACGCCAGACTGTGCGCCACGACGCAGGGACCGCCCGCCTTTGAGATGTCCGCGGCGAGCCCATCGCCGCTCCAGATTGACTCCCGCGCGCTGGAGCCGCCGACTACCGCGACCAGCGGCGCCTCCGGCGGACGGCGCTTGAGGTCGGCGGTGTGCCAGGAGACATAGGAGGACGAGTCAGAGCGGCTGCTGATCCAGTACTTGAGCGGCACCGCCGTCCAGGCGCCGCTGGCGACGAGATGATAGACCCCGACCAGCGCCGGCACCGTGAGCAACGCCGCGACCACCAGCACCAGCGGGCTACGGCAGCGCAGCCCTGCCCGGAAGCCCCTCAATCCCGCGCCCTCACATGCCCTCCACCATCGGCCGAGAGCCATACAGACGAGCCAGCTCGCGCGCGAGCCTCGCCTCCCACACGACCCGCCCCGAGCGACGCATGTGGCCGTAATCGAAGAAGTCGTCCGAGCGGAGCCCCAGCCCACGGTTGAAGTTGAGGTACACGATACCGTGCCTGTCGGCGATCGCTCGCACCCCGGGCTGGTACCTCCGGTCGACTCCATCCCACAACGTGCCGATCATCTCCGAATTGCGGGGCAGCTCGACGAGCACGACACCGAACCCCCTTCGTGGACTCGCTCTCACGAGCTCGTCGAGCAGTGCCATGTTGAAGCCGACATTCTCGCGGAACTGCGGACGACGCACGCGCCACCAGTTCATGAGGACGTCGCGCTTGGCCTCCTCCGACTTGACCGGCCTGTCGTCGAGGCGGTGCTGGGTGTAGGAGCCGGTCGCCATCTCGCCCTTCGCGAGCATTCGCGTACTGGCCGCGACGTTGTTGGCCACCATGCCCAGTGCGCCCGGCAGGACCGTGAATCCGCGGTTGACCAGCGAGTACTCGCGATCCAGGTAGCGGCTGAGGCTGTCGCTCCACAGCATGAGGCCGCGCCCCTCAAGCTGGCGCGCGGCCGCCACGAAGTCGCTCGTAAAGCGCCCCGGGCTGACCCCGATGACCACGGTCGTCGGGGTCGTTCCCGGCAGATTATCGACGATCGCCAAGTTCTCAGCGTAGGTCTGCAGGGAGGTCGCAAGGTTCCAGCCGGAGAGCAGCGGGCCGCCCTCACGCCTCACCACGGCCGCCAGAGAATCGCCTCCTTCGACGGTAGCCTCCCGAGCCGTGGAGCCGCCCAGCAACACGAGCACCGGGCGATCCGGGGGGTCGGCCTTGAGCCGCCCTACCGTCCACGCCACATACCGGTTGGCGTTGTCCCTGTCGTCGGCGGCCAGCCAGTACTCCAGCGGCACCTTCGACCAGGCGCCGCTGGCGAACACCCACTGGAGCAGGAGCAGAACGGGCACCAGCAGCCCTGCCGCCACCACCAGCACCAGCGGGCTGCGACAGCGCAGCCCTGCCCGGAAGCCCCTCACGGCAGAGGCACCCCTAACCAGCGCAACGGCACGAGCAGCGCCAGGACGATGATCTTGAGGGCCTGGCGCAGGCTGTCGCTGGCCACGAAGGCGTAGCCGAGGGCGACGTAGAGGAAGGTCGCCGGGTAGCCGAGCCACCTGATATAGCGCTCGTAGGGGGCGGCCGGCGGCAGGCCCGCCTTCTTGCGGCGCTTCCGGCGGGCCTTCTTCCAGCGCTCCCAGCGGCTGACGACGACGAGCCCGCTGCCGTGGTAGAGGCCCCAGGCCGCCCAGGTGGGGCTGACCCAGTGCCAGAGCCCCATGGTCAGCATGCTGGCGTAGAGGCCCAGCCAGGGCTTGCGGGTGAGGCCGTAGACCGGGAAGTAGACGTTGTTCCGGCACCAGGAGGAGAGCGAGATGTGCCAGCTACGCCAGAAGTCGCCGAGGTTCTTCTGCCAGAACGGGTAGCGGAAGTTCTCCATGATGCGGAAGCCGAACAGGGCGGAGAAGCCGATCGCCAGGTCGGTGTAGGCGGAGAGATCGAAGTAGGCGCGCACGAAGATGATGATGCAGAAGGCCAGCGGCCAGAGCAGGCCGACCTTGTCGGGGTTGAAGTAGCCGCCGCCGATGGCCTTGGTGATCGGCCCGAAGAGGATCACGAAGAGGAAGTCGACGACGAAGACCTTCTTGAAGTACCCCAGGGCGATGCGCCGCAGGCCGAAGTAGAAGAGCTCGCGGTCGAAGCGCGCCGAGCGTTTCTCGTAGAAGCCCTGGTAGGTCTCGAGGGGGCCGGCCGGGAAGGTGGGGATGAACATCACGAAGGCCGCCAGGCGTAGCAGCGAGTTCTCCTGGATCACGCCGCGCAGGCAGTCGAAGACGTACTGCAGAAGGCGGAAGACGAAGTAGCTGATGCCGAGCGGCATGATGAGGTGGGCGACGAACCAGTCGTTCGGGCCCCAGATCGCGGTGGCGCCGCGCTGCCCATACTTGCCGATGCCCAGGGTGATGACCGCGATGAGCACAGCGATGAGCACGACGCGGCCGCCCGAGAGGCGCTCCGCACGGCGCAGCGCGACGAGCTGATGGGTGACGACCACGAGGCCGACGGCGACCGCCGCGAAGATCGGGTGCAGGACGGCGAGCACGGCGACCGAGAGGGCGAGCACGAAGAGGAAGCGGTGGCGCTCGTCCCTGAGAAGCAGCCAGAAGACGCCGAGAGCGGCGAGGACGACGGGGATCAGATAGATGGTGAAGTAGATCCTCACAGCGGCTGGCCTCCCTGAGGCTGGACAAGAGGTGACAAGGACAGCTGGGCACCGGCGGCGACCCCAGCAGCGGTCGCGCCACGGGGGAGCGCGCCTTGGCGGTAGAGGCGCGCCAGCTCACGGGCAAGGCGCATCTGCCACTTAGTGCGGCCGCTGGCCTTCACGTGAGAGAGATCGTGAAAGTCGGCCGCAGTCAGGTCGACATCGTCACTGAAGTCGAGGTAGGTGATGCCGTACTTCATCGCAAGCTCACGGATGTGCCCCTGGTAGTACGACTGGGCCGCCCTGAAACCCGTTCCCGAGACGGCTGGGTTGTGAGGGAGCTCGACCAGCACCACGTCGAGGCCCCGACGCCTGGCGACCAGCAGCGATTCGTCGAGCAGCGCGAGGATCTCCGGAAAGCCCTTCCGGAGCCGGCGGAGACGCTCCGGGCTGTTGATCCACCTGTTGACCTTCGCCAGCTCCACTGGCGTGAGATCGGGCTTGCGATCGGTGGAATGGACGTCGTACGTGATCAGAAGGCCGCGGCCCTGGGCGACCGAGGAGCCGAGCGCCGAGGCTCGCGTGGCCAGTGATTGAAAGATGCCGGGCAGGATCGAATACGAGCGCCGGTACTCCGCGGAGCGCTCCGCCGCGAAGCGACGCAAGGTCTCGCTCTTCAGGAGCAGCTCGCGGCCGTCTATCTGCTTGAACTGCTGCTTCATGCCCCCGCCGAGCCGATGGAAGTTGATGCCGTAGAGCACGGTGGTCGGCGTATTCGGGAGATTGTCGATGATCGCGAGACTGCCGCCGAGCGACTGGTGCGGCCCCGCGAGGCTCCTCCCCGCGACATCCGGGCCGCCGGCGAGTTCGATCTCATTGGCGAGAGCCTCGCCGCTCCAGATCGACTCACGGGCGCTGGAGCCGCCGACCAGCACGACGAGCGGCTTCGCGGGAGGACGCAGCTTGAGCGCCCCGGCGCCCCACGAGACATACGTGAAGGAGTCGAAGGTATCGCTGATCCAGTACTTGAGCGGCACCGCGGTCCAGGCGCCGCTCGTGAACAGCTTCTCGAACCCGAGCAGCCCCAGTGGCAGTAGCAGCAGCGCGGCGACGAGCACGAGCAGGCTGCGATGGCGGAAACCGGCCCGAAAGCCCCTCACTCGAGCTCCCGCTCGAGCAGCGCCTTCAGCTCGGCACGGATCGCCTTGCCGGAGCCGGTGCGCGGCACCGCCTCGACGGCGATCACGCGGCTGGGCAGCGAGGTGGAGGGGAGCACACCGCGCAGCTCGCGCAGCAACCGGGACGGCTTGAAGCCCTCGGGGTCGTGCGGTACGACGAAGGCCACAGGCACGTGCCCGAGGATTTCGTCGGGCGCCGCCAGGACGGCGACGTCGGCGAAACGACCGAGGCCCTGCAGCGCCTGCTGCACGTGGATGATGCTGACCTTCTCGCCCCCGCGCTTGATGATGTCGTCCTTGCGCCCCTCGATCCAGACGTAGCCGTCGGCGTCGACGCGGCCGAAGTCGCCCGTGCGCAGGCCGTGCTCGGTGAGCGTCTGCGCCGTGATCTCCGGTTCATCGAGGTAGCCCTGCATGAGAAGCGAGCCGGTGACGAAGATCTCGCCCGTCTCGCCGGCGTCGGCCACCGTGCCGTCGTCGCGCCGCGCCACCACGCGCATGTCGCCGATGGGCCTGCCGACGGAGCCGACGCGGACGTCGAGTGCGGCCGGCGGCAGGATGCAGAGCCGGCCGCTGACCTCCGTGAGGCCGTACATGTTGAACAGCTCGATGCCTGGCAACACGCGGCGGAGCTTCTCGATAACCGGCAGAGGCAGGTGATCGCCGCTGCTCACCCAGAAACGAAGGGCGTGCCCGACCGGCTCCTCGAGCGGCTCGACGACCCGCACGAGATGCGCCGGGGCGCCGCCGAAGCCGGTGCAGCCCAGCTCCTCCATCTCGTCGAGCAGGCCGGCCCCGAAGAAGAAGCCGAGCTGGCCGGCCGTACCGCCGCCGTTGGCGAGCAGCGTGAGGAAGTGGCAGATACCGCTCGTGAAGTACGGCGGCGTGTTGATGAAGATACGGTCGTCGGACCTCAGTTCGAGAACCTCAGCCACGTAGCCGGCATTGCTCGAGATCGCCCGCAGCGTCTGGCTGACGCCCTTGGGCAGGCCGGTGGTGCCGGAGGTGAACATGATCATCGCCGAATCGTCCTCGGCGAGCGGCGTGAGCGCCGCATCGGCGGCCTCCGCGAGCGCCGGAGAGACGACGTCGTCGACGTCCCCGGCGGCGGCCGCCGCCGGGCGCAGGCCGCCGACGAGCCCGTCGGCGTCGGCCGCCACCACGAGACGGGTACAGGAGGCCGAGACGCACTCCCCGTCGTCGGCGACGATCAGCACGTCCGGCGCCGACCTGGCGAGCAGCCAGTCGATGTCGGTGGCCGGCAGGGTCACGTTGAGCGGCACCACGAGCGCGCCGGCCAGCCAGGCGCCGAACATGCAGACGTAATACTGATCGTACTCGTCGAGATACAGCGCGACGCGGCCTCCGCGGCCGCCGCCGGCCGCCTGCAGAGCGGCGGCCACGGCCTGGGCGCGGCGCAGAAACTCCGCATACGAGTACGCGCGGCCGCGCGTGAGCAGCAGCACCGCCTCGGGCCGCTCAGCGGCCCAGCGGCGCAGGCGCGCCAGGGCGTCGGTCATGGTGGCAGGCGTCGACAACGGAGCGTCTCGTCGGGGTCGGGGCTCAGAAGCCGACGTAGCGGAACTCCGTGAGCTCGCCGCCCACGAGGACCGCCACGATGATGGCGAAGAACAGCAGAAACCAGAGGAAGGTCTGCAGGCCGAGGCCGAGACAGTACGGCAGCCAGCGCGTGCCCTCCTTGGCCGCCTTCGGCGCGTCGGCGCGAGCGGCCGTCCGCTCGCCGCCTCCGCCGGCCGGCGAAGCCCCTTTGGCCCCGCCTTCAGGCATCGCTTGCCTTCCGACGCTCGACGTAGGCCAGCATGTGGTTCACGGTGTCGAGGTTCTCGTACACGATGTCCATCGGCTTGACCTTGATGGAGAACGTCTCCTCGAGAAACGCGATCAGCGCGGTGAGGTTCATGGAGTCCAGCAGCTGGTCGCGGAAGAGCGACGTATCGCTGTCGACCTCGCCCTCCTCCAGGTCTGCCTCGTCGCGGATGAACTCGAGGATAAGCTCAGCGTCGCTCATATCACGTCCTTCGGTCTGTGGCGCGCCCACGCTCAGGCGCGCGTCCCCTGACTGTACGAGAAGCGCATCGGGCTCTCGAACCCCGATGCCTCCACCCCCGCCTTGATGACCTTCGCGACCGTGAACACACGCTCCGCGGTCTGGAAGCCCTGCTCGAGGCCCCATTCGTCGCTGAGGATATGGCCGCGGGCGCCCGCCCAGCCGTACGCGCCGAACTGGCTCGTACCGTCGCCGTTGCCGACGAGCAGGCAGCCGTTGCGGATAAACGGCAGCCAGGTCGAGATGATGCACGTCTCGGCGCCGCCGGAGCGACGCCCTGCGACGGCCATCACGCCGAGAGACTTGTTGGCGAGCTTAAAGTCCTGATGACGCAGAACCCGCGTCCGCATGATGAACCTGCTGAAGAGGTCGGAGGGAAGCCCGAAGTACACGGGCGTGGCGACCAGCAGGCCGTCGGCGGCGACCATCTTGTCGAGGACCATCTGCACGTCGTCCTCGTCGGCGCGCGCGCAGGGGAGGAACTTACCGTCTTTCTTGGACTTGCCGCAGACGGCGCAGGCCTTGCACGGCTCGATGTGCAGGTCGCGCAGATTGACGACCTCGTGCTCCGCCTCACCGGGGTAAACGGCGTCCAGCTTCTCGAATGCCTTCTCCAGCATGATGCTGCTGTTGCTGTTATCGCGGGGGCTGCAGTTGAGCCCTAGAATTCGTACGGCCAAGCGACGCTCCCTTATGTGCGCACCCCACCTCAGGACGGAGAGCTGGGGTTGGATTTGATCGGCTCTGTACGCGAACGATGTTCAATGCCCAATGGTAGCAGAAGACCGCTCGGAGCCGCACCGGCCGCGCCCGCAAAGTCCTGGTGCCGAAGGTGGGAATCGAACCCACACGCCCGCAAAGGGCACCGGATTTTGAGTCCGACGCGTCTACCGGTTCCGCCACTTCGGCACGCTGAGCGCAAGCGACGGCTTATGGTATCGCGAATACGACGACAAAGGGAGCGGCCGGCGCTGCCGCGGCGGCCGCTCCCCTCGCCTCACCGCAGGCTCAGCGCGCCATCCAGTAGGTCACCGGCCACATGCGAGGGCCCCAGCCCTTGCCCACCGCGTAGCAGGTGGCGAAGATCTGCGCCTTGCCGTCGTAGATGCTCGAGCGGCGGTAGGGGTTCCAGCTCCCGGACCAGGTGCCCGGGTAGTACTGGAAGAGCCCCTTGTACATGGTCCCCGCGTACCGCCTCCCCCTCGATTCGTACATCATCATGCGGTAGATGAGGCCGGCGCTCACGTGGTACCTGGCGGCGGCCACACGGATGATCGCGCCCCAGTTTCCGCTGCGGTTCCAGGCCGCCAGGCGCCGTTGGACCGCATAGCGCACCGAAAGCCGGTGTACCTTGCCGCGCCAGGCACGCACGGCCCGGCGCAGGGTGATCACGCGCCGGCGCAGCTCTTCGATGCTGGGCGCCGGCGCGACGCTCGCCGCGTCCGTCGCTTCAGCCTCCGGCACAGCCGAAGGGGACTCCATGGGCAGAGCTGAGGGAGACTCCGTGGGCAGAGCCGAGGGAGACTCCGCAAGGGTGACTGAAGGGGATTCCGTAGGCGTGGCCTCGGCAGACCTTCTCGGAGTGGGGAGCGGAACCGGCGTCGATACCGACAGCTCGCCGGCCGCGGCCGCCAGGGCCGCGCGCAGGAGCGCGTTCGCCCGCACAAGGCGGACGCGCTTCTCGCGGAGCTCAGCCTTGGCGCAGGCCAGTCTCGCGCGCAATGATGGAGCCGCGTCCGCTCTCTGCGGAATGACGGCGCTGACAAGGGCGGTGGCGATGACGAGAAGCGCAAACAGCGCAATCCAGCTCTTGCATCGGATCACAACGTCCTTTCGACAGGGTGTCCCCGGGAGCAGCGGCGTAGCCTGTGCCCGCGGAGCGTGCCGCGTCTCTCAGAGAGCATGCACCCAGCACGCGCGCGCCACGGGAGGGAAAGTAAAAAATGGGGAGAGAGAGGGCGAACGGATGAAGGGCGTGCGGAGACGCCTCGTTGTTTTCGTTCAAGGGGACAGTAAACCATCTCGGCAACACCCGTGCAACTCGGGTGCGGCCCAGCGGCGCGCGTATGGTACTGTCACACCGCGCGAAGGGCCGGGACGCGCGAAGGGCCGAGGCGCCGGGAGGGCAGACCATCAAGAAGACCATCCGCCATATCGCCGTCTTCGCGGTCGTCGTCCTCATCCTGTACCTGCTCCTGCCGCGGCTGGTCAATGTCGAGGAGACGCTCAGGCTCCTCTCGGGGGCCAGCTACGTCGTGCTCGGCGCAGCCGTGGCCCTCGAGGTGCTCGCGGCACTCTCCTACGCCAACCTCTTCCGCTTCATCCTCAAGCTGCTCGACATCCGCATGCGCCTGCGCGAGGTGCTCTCCATCACGCTGAGCGGGCTGGCGGTGAGCCACGTGCTCTCGGCGGGAGGAGTAGGCGGCTGGGTGGTCACATACAACGCGCTGCTCAAGCGGCATGTGCCCCACGGGCTCATCTTCGTGGCGATCGCCGCGCAGCAGTTCTTCAACTACGTCGTGCTGTGGGCGGTCTTCGCCCTGGCGCTCGTGTACCTCGTGCTGGGCCGTGGCCAGTCGATCGCCGGCTATATGGTGGGGCTCGTGCTCATCGTACTGCTGCTCTGGCTCACGGCATACGGCGTCTACCTCTACCACCGCAAGACGAAGATGCGCCGCCGCGTCGCCCAGCTCGCGCGCCTCGTCAACACCATCTTGCGCCGCGAGGTGATCCAGGAGAGCCACATCGACGGGTGGCTCGACAACCTCTTCGCCGGCATGCGGCGCATGAACTCGCATCGCGGCTCCTACCGCAAGGCCGCCCTGCTCGCCTGCGGCTACTGGACTTTCGACCTGCTCTGCCTCTACGTGACCTTCCTCGCATTCGGCCACAACGTCTCGTTCGGAGCCCTGGCCGTAAGCTTCGTCGTCGCCTACGCAATCGGCACGCTGGCACCCACGCCGGGCGGCCTGGGCGCAGTCGAAGGGATCCTGATCGCCCTGACGGTGAGCTTCGGCGTACCCTCGGCGACGGCGGTGGCTGGAGTGCTCGTCTACCGGCTCATCAACTTCTGGCTGCCGATCCCGCCGGGCCTCCTGGCCTACCTGATCGTCCGCCCAGCCGGAAGCCAGTCACCAAGGTCGGAATAGCGGCGACCACCGGTGAGGCGGCGTCCATCGTCTCGCCGGCAGCCGGCGACGCGGGCGTGTCGCGGGCGTACCGGAGAGTGATCAGGGCGCCGAAGCTCCAGCGGACCCGCCCGTGGCCGCCGGCCCCGGCGCCGGGACGCGGTAGATATCGAGAGACGGCCCCCTCTCGCCCGGCCCCGGCCGGAACGCGGCGACCCGCACCGCCTCGCGGCCCAGGCGGCGGTAGAAGGCCGCGATGCCGGGGTAGTGCCCGGCCGCAGCCAGCACCCGATCGCGCACCGTGGAGGCGATGATCACGTAGTCCACTCGCTCACGCCGTAGCCAGGCGAAGCTGTGAGAAGGGTTCGGCACGCCGGGCAACGGCAGCTCAAGGCGGAGCACATTGTAGGCGCGCGGAGCCTGGCCGGCAGCACGATAGTGAGGCAGGTCGGCCACCGAGACAAGCGGCGGGCCGTAGTTCTCGGTCGCCACGGTCGAGCCGGCCGAGATCTCCCGCTCCACCCATGCCTTGGCGCGCACGCGCACGTCGACGCCGGAGAGGCCACGGACGAAATCGAGCGAGCTGCCCAGCGGCGCGACGATGGCCACGGCCAGCACCACGCCGACCGCCGCCCGGCGCACAACGTCCCCCCTCCCCCTGCCGCGCGCCGCCTCGAGACAGAGCCGCACGGCGAAGATGATCAGCAGAGGGATGACGGGCAGGAGGTAGCGGTCCATCAGCTCCTTCCACGTGCCGATGTACACGAGGTAGACGATGACGTAGGGAGCGACGACCAGGTCGAAGCGGCTGCGCCGCCAGACCGCCCAGGCGAGCCCGGCGAGGCCCAGCACCAGCAAAGCGATCCCCAGGCTGCCCTTAAGGTTAACGCTGAGGTTGAACCAGAAGCCGTTGCCGACGTTTTCGAAGCCCAGCCAGCCGCGGTTCATGATGCGGCTCTGGGTGATGAAATCGCCGACGAAGTGGATGAGGTCGAGCAGCACGAACGGCGACCCCGTGACAAAGGCGAGGAGCATCGGCCCCCAGGCGCGCCACAGGATCAGGCGCACCCAGGCCCAGGCCGCACCGGCGCCCTCGGCGACGCGGCGAGCTGCCTCCTCGCGGCAGACGAAGACGGCCGCGACGGTGACCGGCAGGACGAGCATCCCCATGTTGTACTTCGTGGACGTCGCGAGGCCGGCCGCGACCGCCCCGGCGATCAGCCACCGCACGCCACGGCCCTGCGCGGCATCATAGACCAGCAGGAGCGCCAGCAGCGCCAGCGTGGCGGCCGTAACGTCGGTGACGGCCATGTGCGAGTAGGCGACGTGCAGCGGCACGACGGCCAGGAACAAGGCCGCGAGCAGGCCGGCCGGGCGCCCGAAGGCCGCCCGGCCGAGACGGTAGACGAGCCACACCCCGACGACCCCGAACGCCGCCGAGACGAGGCGCGCCAGCAGCCAGTACGGTCCCGGGTCGACGACGAGAGCGCCGGCGGCAAGCGGGTTGGCCTGCTTCAGCAGCCACAGCACCGGCGCCGCGACGAAATACACGGCCGCGATCAGGTAGAAGAAGAACGAGGGGTACAGGAAGAACTGCGGGTTGAGGTGGCCGCGCGCCGCCGCGAAACCTTTGGGGATGACGACGCTCTCGTCGACGTTGAGGAAGCTGTACGGCAGCCCCCACGCGATGCCCTTGAGGCGCAGCACGAGAGCCAGGGCGAGAACGGCAGCGAGCAGCGCCCCGGTCACCCCGAAGCGCCGCCAGAGCCGAGCGGCCTGCCTCACGCGCCTCCCTGCTCGAGCACGAGGGTGGCGCCCTCGTTGGCCTCGTCGCGGAAGCAGCTCATGACGCCGGTATGGCAGGCCGGGCCCGCCGGCGCCACCGCCAGCAGCACCGTGTCGTGATCGCAGTCGAGCCGCGCCGAAAGGACGCGCTGGACGTTGCCGCTGGTGCCGCCCTTGTGCCACAGCTCCTTGCGGCTGCGACTCCAGAAATGAGCCTCGCCGGTCTGCAGGGTCATGGCCAGGGCCTCGGCGTTGGCCCACGCCACCATGAGCACCTCGCCGCTGGCCGCGTCCTGGACGACGCAGGGGACGAGGTCGCCGGCGCCATAGCGCACGAGCTGAAGAAACGTCTGCCGGTCGATGAGGGGAACCTCCGCTGATCTACCCCAGCCGCCCGTGGCTAGCCGGAGAAATCCTTCATGATGGCGACTCCCGCGCTGGTGCCGACGCGCGCGGCGCCGGCGTTGATCATGAGCTCCACGTCACGATAGGTGCGGATGCCGCCGGACGCCTTGACGGCGATGTGCTCGCCGAGGCACTCGCGCAGCAGCTCGACGTCGCGCACCGTGGCGCCCTTGGGCCCCACGCCGGTCGAGGTCTTCACGAAGTCGACGCCGGCCTGTTCGCAGATCTTGCACGCCAGCCGCTTCATCTTCGCGCCCAGGTAGCACGTTTCGATGATCGCCTTGACGGCGATGTGCCCACGGCCGCTGTTGATGCCCTTCATGCGCACGCCGCGGACCACGCTGGCAAGCTCGTTGCGAACGTACTGGAAGTCGCCCGAGAGAAAGGCCGGAATGTTGATCACCACGTCGATCTCGCCGGCACCTCTGGAGACCGCCTCCTCAGCGGCGACCACCTTCGTGCGGGCGCTGTCGGCTCCGTAGGGGAACGAGATCACCGCGCACACCTTGACGTCGGCCTGTCGCAGGAAAGAGTCGGCCAGCGGTACGAAATACGGGAGCACGCAGATCGCCGCGAAGTGGTGCTCTAGCGCCTCCCTGCACAGGCGTTCGATATCCGGCGCAGCCGCATCCGGACGCAGGAGCGTATGATCGATCGATTTCGCGAGTTGCGCTACGTTCACGCAGGGATCCTTCGAGGAGGCACATGAGCTCGGTGACGCTGATCCGAGTATATCAAAGGGGGCGGGCGAGAGGTCAGAGAAAGCGCTCGATGAAGCGCTCATCGCGGCGCCAGCGCTTGCGCACCTTGACCCGCAGATCCAGGTAGACCTGCACCCCGAGGATCGCCTCGATCCCGTGCCGGGCGCCCGTGCCGATGGCCTTGACGACGCTGCCCCCTCTGCCGACGACGATGGCCTTCTGGGAATCAGTCTCGACGATCAGTACAGCGGAGATCTCCAGAAGGTCACGGTCGCGGCGTTCATTGACCTCCGCAACCTCGACGGCGATGGCGTGCGGCACCTCCTCCCGGGTGCGACACAGGGCCTGCTCGCGCACCAGCTCGGCGACGAGCAGCTCGAGCGGCTGGTCGCTCCGCTGCTCCTCGGGGAAGTAGAGGGGCCCCGGGGGCATCGCCGCGTTGAGGCGCGCCGCGATCTCACTGAGGCCGTCGCCGCGAAGGGCCGAGGCCGGCAGCACCTCGTTGCCCCCAGCAAGGCGGCGCGCTTCTTCGAGGCGCGCCGCCAGGATCGAAGCGTCGACGAGATCGACCTTGTTGAGCACGACAAGCGAGGGGACGTCCGCGCCTGCAACGGCGCGCATCACGAAGCGGTCGCCGCCGCCGAGCTGCTCGGCGGCGTTGAGCAGCACGAGGGCCGCGTCGACCTCGGAGAGGGCCTCGTCCACAGCCTTCTGCATGCGCCTGGTCAGCGAGTCGAACGGCCTCTGGAAGCCCGGCAGGTCGAGCAGCACGATCTGGCAACCGGGATGGTTGACCACCGCCGTGATGCGCCGCCGCGTGGTCTGCGGATGATCGCTGACGATGCTCACCTTCTGGCCGACGAGAGCATTCACCAGCGTCGACTTGCCGACGTTCGGCCGGCCGAAAAGGGCGACGAATCCGGAGCGGAACTCGTCGCTCATCGGCCGGCCTCCTCATCGCCCCGTGCGAACGGCGCGGGGAGAAGGTCGTGCAGATGCATCACGCACAGCTCACCGCCGACGCGCGCCACGATCCGCGGGTCACCGAACTCAGACAGGGCCTGCAGACACATCCCGCAGGGCAGACAGTCCCGGCCGGCGGCGGCCACCGCCACGAGGCGCACGCCGCGCTCGCCCGAGGTCACGGCCGCGGCGAGCGCGGCGCGCTCGGCGCAGAGGCCCACCGGCGAGGAGACGTTCTCCACGTTCACGCCGTGGTGGTGGCGCCCGGAAGGGCCGACCACCACGGCGCCGACGGCGAAGCCCGAGTAAGGCGCGTAGGCGCGCTCCGCGAGCGCAGCGGCCTCCTCGTACAGCCGCGTCTCGTCGAGATCCGGAGCGCGGCTCACAACGGGTACCAGAGGCGAAAGATCACCAGCGAGACGGTGATGCCCAGGGCAGCGCCGACGGCGACCTCGAGCAGGCTATGGATGCGCGCCTGCACCCTGCTCTGAGCGACCAGGACGGCCAGCAGCAGGGTGATCGCAGAGACGGGCAGCGCGTAGGCGGTGCCGGTGGAGACGAAACTCACGGCAACCCAGGAGGCGAAGGCCACGGCGGCATGCACCGAGGGGAGGCCGCCGTGGAAGGCGGTACCGCGATGCGTGAGCGCCTTCACGGCGATCGCCACGAGGATGACGATGAACAGGGCGATCACGGTGATGTCGATCGGCGATCCCCTCAGCTTGCTGAGCACCGTGTACGGCAAGCTTGTCAACTTGTCGTAGAAGACGAGGTAGGCCACGGCGACGGCGTTGACGGCGGCGATCAGCACCGAGCCGGCGCTCACGTCCTTGGCGATCTTGGCGCGCTCATCATGCTCGTCGGTGATCATGTCGACGACATTCTCGATCGCCGTGTTGAGCATCTCAGTGATCAGCACGAACGAGATCGCCACCAGCAGAGCGACCACCTCGAGGCGCGTCAGCGAGAAGAAGAGGCTGGCGAAGAGCACGGCGCCGGCGATGCCGAAATGGACCCACATGTTGCGCTCGTAGCTGAGCGCGTGGACGATGCCGGCGAAGGCGTAGTTGAAGCTCTGAAGCAGGCTACTGCGGCGTTTCAACGAGCAGCGCCTCCCACGCGAGGGTCTCGAGGATCTCGGCCTGGCGCAGCGCCATCTGGCCGGCGTCGACCTCGTGGTCGTAGCCGAGCAGGTGCAAGGTGCCGTGCACAAGCAGCAGCGCGACCTCGAAGGCCGGAGGGAGGCCGTCGGCGCGCGCCTGGCGAAGCGCCTGGCGCGCGCACACGACAACGTCGCCGAGCAGGCGCGGCGGGCCGCCAGATCCTTCGTCCTGCCCTTCTCCCCCATCTTCGAGAGGGAAGGCCAGCACGTCCGTCACCTGGTCCTGGCCGCGGTACCGCGCGTTCAGGTCGCGGATGCGGCGCTCGCCGACGAGCTCGACGGCCAGCTCCGCATGGTCGACGCCTTCGGCGGCGAGAACCCCGTCGACGAGCACCGCCAGCGCTTCCTCGTCGACCGCCACCCGTGTCGCGTTGTAGACCTCAACGAAGTTCACCGTCCAGGCCCTCCCTGCCGCTCGTGCGCAGGCGGCCGCCGCAGGCAGGCCGTCCCCGCTTTGTCGTCGTGCTCCTTATACGCGTTGACGATCCGTTGTACCAGCTTGTGCCGCACCACGTCGTGACCGTCAAAGCGCACCATGCTGATATCGTCGATGCCCGCGAGGACCTCGGGCACCGTCACGAGGCCCGAGGTCTGGCTGTGCGGCAGGTCGATCTGCGTGACGTCGCCGGTCACCACCATCCTGCTGCCGAACCCCAGCCGCGTGAGGAACATCTTCATCTGCTCGGGCGAGGTGTTCTGCGCCTCGTCCAGGATGATGAACGAGTCGTTCAGGGTGCGACCGCGCATGAAGGCAAGGGGCGCGACCTCGATCTCGCCCTTCTCGATCAGCACGGCAAGCTTCTCGCCGTCGATCATGTCGTAGAGCGCGTCGAAGAGCGGGCGGAAGTACGGGTCGACCTTCTCCGAGATCGTCCCGGGCAGGAAGCCGAGGCTCTCCCCCGCCTCGACCGCGGGGCGCGTGAGGATGATCCGGCCGACCTGCTTGGAGAAGAAGGAGCTGATGGCCATCGCCGTCGCAAGGTACGTCTTGCCGGTGCCCGCGGGACCGATGCCGAAGGTGATGGTGTTGCGGCGGATCGCGTCGACGTAGCGCTTCTGGTTGACCGTGCGCGGCCCCACCTGACGCCCGCGATGCGTCCAGACGATGTCGCCGTACACCTCCGAGGGCTTTCCCGTGGCGTCGATCGCGATATCCATGAGCGACTCGACGATCTCCGGGCTCAGCGGGCGGCCCCCACGGATCACCGCGACCAGCTCGTCGAGAGCCGCCTGCGCCTGGGCGACGGCCTTCTCCTCCCCCTTGAGGGTGAGCACGTTGCCGCGCAGCGTTAGCCGGCAGTCGAGCCGGGCCTCGATGATCCTGAGGTGCGCGTCGCGCTCGCCGGCGAGCTCGAGGGCGACGGCATTGCTGTCGAGTTCGATGACCACACGGGCGGCCTGCGTCACGATCAGCCTCCCAGCCTCTCGCGCACCATGCCGCTGAGCCTCCTGCCGTCGGCACGGCCGGCGACTCTCGGCTTCAGCCAGCCCATTACCTTGCCCATGTCCTTCACCGTCACGGCGCCGGTGGTCGCGACCGCCTCGTCGACGAGCTTCTCGAGCTCGGCGTCGCCCAGATCCTCCGGCAGATACCCCTTGATGAGGTCCAGCTCGTATCGTTCCTGCCCGGCGAGGTCGTCGCGACCGGCCTGATCGTAGACCTCGATCGCCTCGGCGCGGCGCTTGCACTCGCGCCTGAGCACGGCGATCTCATCCGCCTCGGTGGGCTCCCTGCGGCTGTCGATGCGCTCCTTCTTGAGCGCCGCCGCGAACGACGAGAGCGCCTCCCGCAGGCGCTTGTCGCCGCTCTTGAGGGCGATCGTGGAGTCGTCCTTGATCCGTTGCTCGATGCTGCCCAGCTCTCTCATACCCGGCCTCCCCGCCGCACCGCCCGCGTCACTCCGCCGGCTCCCCTGCCACGCCGTCACGGTACTCCTGCGTGGCCACCACGCCGATCATAGCGCCGGGCCGGGCAGAGCCGCTGACGTAGTACCTCATGTACTCCGAACTGTACCCCCTCGCGAGGCCGTCGCGCCGATCCTCGACGAGCACCTCCGCCCGCCGCCCAAGAGCGGCGCGCCGCGCCGCCGCCGCGGCGGACTCGGCGGCCGCCAGCGCCCTGGCCATGCGCTCGCCCACGACCTCGGCCGGGAGGGGCGGCAGCTCCGCTGCCGCCGTGCCCGGCCGCGGCGAGTACGCGAAGACGTGCACGCGCCCGAAGAGGCCGCTCTCGATGGCGGCCAGCGTACGTGCAAACGCCGCCTCGTCCTCCGTGGGGAAGCCGACGATCACGTCGGTCGAAATCATGAGCTCGCCGACGGCGGCCCGCGCCAGCGCCGCCGCCTCCCGAAAGGCCGCGAACGTGTAGGGCCGCCGCATCGCGGCCAGCACGCCGTCGTCGGCGGACTGCAGCGGCAGATGGAGGTGCCGCGCCACCGCGGGGTGCGCCAGCGCCTCCAGCAGCCTTCCATCGAGGTGACGCACTTCCAGGGAAGACAGCCGCAGCCGCCGGCGAGGGCCCTGCTCCACGAAGGCGGCGCATGCCGTAACTGCAGCGACCAGGTCAGCCAGACGCAGCGAGCCCTCCCGCCAGCTCCCCAGATCGACGCCGCTGAGGACGACCTCGCCGTCGCCACCCGCGAGCGCGGAATCGACGGCGGCGATCGTATCGGCCAGCGGGCGGCTCCAGGGACGGCCGCGAACCAGCCGCACAGCGCAATAGCTGCACGCGCCGGCGCAGCCGTCCTGGACCTTGACCACCGTGCGCGTACGCCCGGCGGCCGAGGACTCCGCAACGCCCTCACTCCCGCGCGTACCCACGCCTGCCCCGCCGGCCTCCGCCGCCAGCGCCCCCCACCCACGCTCGCCGAGCAGCTCGACGCCGGGCGCCTCGAACTGCTCCGGCCGCAGGGTTGCCGCACAACCGGCGACGACCACGCGCTTGCCGGCACGAGCCCAGCGACGCGCGAGCCGCCGTGACTTGCGCTCGGCCTCGGCGGTCACGCAGCAGGTGTGCACCACCACCACATCGGCCTCCTCACGGCGGGCGGCGCCGAGCAGGCCGCCAGCGCGCAGCTCAGCGGCGGCGGCGTCGCTGTCCGCCTGGCTGATCTTGCAGCCGACGAAGACGCTGGCGACGCGCGTCACGCGCGCCTCCGCAGCCGCAGGGTAATCCACATCCCGTCATCGCGGCGGCCGACGATCTCGTAGTCGGGGAAGGCGGCTGCGGCCCGGTCGGCCTGCTCGACCAGCAGGCCGGCGAGCACGAGGTTGCCCGGCCGCAGGACGCCCTCACCAGCTTCGCGCCGGTCGAAGCGCCGCGCCAGGCGGAGTATCGGCGCGAGGGCGATGTTGGCGACGATCGTGCCCGCGGCGGGCAGCCGGAAGGCCGGATCGGTGGCATCCCCCACCAGCAGCTCGGGCGCCAGCCCGTTGCGCCTGGCGTTCTCGCGCGAAGCCCGGACGGCCAGTGGGTCGATCTCGACGCCCCAGACGGGGGAGAAGCCGAGACGAAGCGCCGCGAAAGCGACGACGCCCGAGCCGCTGCCGAGGTCGAGCAGCGGCCCCGGCTCGATGTCCTGGATCTCCTCGATGCACTGGCGCGTAGTCGCATGCCCGCCGGTGCCGAAGGCGAGACCGGCGTCGACGATCACGTCGAGCAGGTCGTCGCGCGCCGGATACCACGGTGGCCGGAGGTACAGACGCCCCACTGCGTGCGGCTTGTGGAACCGGCGCCAGGCGAACTCCCACCCGGGAGCCTCAGGGGCGGCGTGGAGGTCACCGAAGGCCCGGAGACGCGCCAGCCTCCCGGCCACTTCCGGCGATTCCTCATCGCCCTCCTCGAGCCAGAACGTGAGCACGTGGCGGGCGTCGTCGGTCTGCCAGCCGCCGGGCTGCAGCTCACGCACCAGCGCGACCGCTTCAGGATGGAGATAGTCGAGCGCTTCAGGATCGACGCCGCGCGCATGGGCAGCGGCCCCCGACCAGTCGTCGGGCTGAACTCCGGCCTCCAGCAGAGCCTCCGCCGAGAGCGCCTGTCGAGACCCGGCGACACCGGCGGCCGCGTACGCCGGCCCGGGGGGCTCCACACCCGGCAGCAGCCGCAAGGTGAAGCGCGTGTAGGCGGGCCGCGTCACGAGCGGAATACAGCCCTCACCTTGTCGAAGAAGCTCGGGTCGGCCTGGTAGTCGGCCTCGCTGCTCTGCTCCGCGAAGTGCTCGAGCAGGCCGCGCTGTTCCGGCGTGAGACGCCGCGGCACCAGCACGTTGACCACGACCCTGAGATCGCCCCGGCCGTAGCCCTGCAGTACCGGCACGCCGCGATTGCGGAACGTCTTGACCTCGCCGGGCTGCGTGCCGGGCTTGAGGGTGATCTCGATGTCGCCGTCGAGCGCCGGCACCACGACCGTGGTGCCGAGAGCGGCGTCGATCATGGTGACATCAACGCGGTAGATCAGGTCGTTGCCGTCGCGCACGAAGCGTTCGTCGGGCGCGACGTGGATACCGACGTACAGGTCGCCGGCGCGGCCGCCCTGGGCGCCCGCGCCGCCCTGCCCGGTGACACGCAGACGCTGGCCGTCGTCGATGCCCGCGGGCACCTCGACCGAGACGGTGCGAACGCCGCGCAGACGACCCACCCCGCGGCAGTCTTCGCACGGCTCCTCGACGATACTGCCCTGGCCACGGCAGACGTTACAGGTGCTGGTGCGCACGAACTGGCCGAACCCGCCCAGACTGGAGACCTCCTGCATGCGGCCGGTGCCGCGACATTGCGGGCAGGTTTCGCGGCCGGTGCCGGGCCGGGCCCCGCTGCCGCCGCAGGCCTCGCAGGCCACGTCGGCCTCGATCTCGATCTCCCTGGTGACGCCGAAGACCGCCTCGGCGAAGGTGAGCTCGATCCGCGCCTCCACGTCGTGGCCGCGCGGCGCCGGCTGAGCGCCGGCTCCCCAGGCGCCGCCCGCGTCGCGCAGGACGGAATCGAACATGCCGCCGCCGAAGAAGATGTTGAAGAGGTCGTTGAAGCCGACGTGATCGAAGTCGGTCATGTGGCGGCCGCGCAGGCCGTCGAAGCCGTAGCGGTCGTAGGCGGCGCGCGAGTCCGGATCGCTCAGGGCCTCGTAGGCCTCGGCGGCCTCCTTGAAGCGCGCCTCGCACTCCGGGTCGCCGGGATTGACGTCCGGGTGACACTCGCGGGCAAGCCTGCGAAAGGCCTTCTTGATCTCGCTCTGCTCGGCGTCGCGACCGACGCCGAGCACATCGTAGTAGTCTCTCTTCACCAGGTCTCTTCCAGGTAGTTGCTGAGGCTGTCCGCCGTTGCCCGCACAACGCCGATGATGCGCGGGTAGTCCATACGCGTCGGACCGAGGACGCTCACCGTGCCCAGCGCGCGATTGGCCACGCCGTAGTTGGCGGCGACCAGCGAACAGGAGCGGAGCGACGGGGGCTCCATCTCCTCGCCGATACGCAGGTAGACATCGTCCTCGCGCATGGCGTCGGACAGGATCTCGAGCAGATTGTAGCGTTGCTCGAGCATCTCGAAGAGCTCGTTGAGATGGCTTACGCCTTCACGGGAGAGGTTGTCGAGCAGCCGTGAGGTGCCTCCCAGATGCAGCCCCTCGACGTCGTCGGCGTCCGGGCCCTCGAACGCCGGCCACAGTACATCGAGGAAGGCGCGCTCCCTGGGGTGCAGCTCGGAGCTCTCGAACGCGGCGGCCACCCGCCACGTCCCGAGCTGAGCGCCCACGAGCCGCTCGTTGAGGTAGTCGCGGGCGAACTCGGTGAGGCCCTCGTCGATGGCCTCTCCCAGCTCGAAGCTGCGTTTCGTGACCTGCCCGGACGACGTGATGATCACCACCATGACGACGCGCCGCTGCAGAGGGAGCACTTCGATGTGACGCACGGTGGACGTACATACGGAGGGCGCAGTGACCATGGCCATCAGCTCCGTGAAGCGCGAGAGCGCGTCGGCCGTCTCGCGGAGCGCATCGTCGATCTCGCTGCGACCCTCCACCTGCTCCACCTCGAGCGCCGGAGGAGACTGCTGTCGCTCCCTGAGGACCAGGTTCACGTAGTGCCGGTAGCCAGCGTCGGTGGGCACACGCCCTGCCGAGGTGTGAGGATGGGCCAGCATGCCGAGCTCCTCGAGCTCGGCGAGCTTGTTGCGGATCGTCGAGGGAGCCGCGCCCAGCGACACGCGCTCGCTCAGGTACTTGGACCCGACCGGTGCACCGAGGGCGATGTATTCTTCGATAACGGCGCGGAGGACCCGCTCCAGGCGTGGTTTCAGGCTCACCGTCGACCTCTCGAAACCGACTCCTTAAGCGTCAATCGCGAAACAAGCGTACGCAGAGCTCACCGGCCACGTACCGCCCCTTTCGCGTCACGCAGATTGTACCACTGTGCAGGGAAACCAATCCAGCGGCGGCGAAGCGCGACGCGGCCTGCAGGTCGACGACGGCGGCGATCTCCGCGAGCGGGACAGCGGCGCCGCACCGGGCCGCGAGCATGACGCGCTCGCGAGCGCGCACAGACTCGTCGAGCGCCTCGCGGTCGCGGGGCGGAGCCGCGCCGCGGGCCACCGCCCGGCGCCAGGCGCCGGGCGCGGCGAGGTTCGTCCAGCGCCATTGCCCGACCGTGCTCACGGCGCCGGGTCCCAGGCCCAGATACGGCCGCGCGCGCCAGTACGCCACGTTGTGGCGCGCCCTCTTCCCCGGCAGCGCGAAGCTGCTCACTTCGTACCAGTCGTAGCCGGCGCGGCCGAGCTCCCGTACGAGGCGCCGGTACAGCTCGGCATTCGCATCCGCATCGGGCGGCGCGGAGGCCGCCGCGAGCCGCGCCGCGAGAGGCGTGCCGTAAGCCGGCGTGAGCTCGTACCAGGAGACGTGCTCAGGCCGCAGCTCCTGCACGACGGCGATGTCCTCGTCGAGGGCCGCCGGCGTCTGCCCCGGGACGGCGTGGATGAGATCCACGCTGAGATCGGCGCAGCCGGCCGCCCGCAGGCGCGCGAAGGCGGCGGCCGGATCGGCGCGAGACGCCCGGCCGAGCGCCCGTCTGAACTCAGGCAGGAAGCTCTGCACGCCGAGCGAGACACGCACCCCGCGCCCCGCCACCCAGGCCGCGAAGGCGTCGTCGACGTCCTCGGGGTTCGCCTCGACGGTGACCTCGGCGCGCGGCGTGAGACGGGGCCGGAACAGCTCGAGCAGGCGCTCGAGCCGCGCCGGCCCCAGAAGGCTGGGGGTGCCGCCGCCGAGGTAGAGCGTGTGGAGCCGGCGCACGTCGTGCGCCGCCCGCTCCCGCTCCCACTCGGCGGCCACTCCCTCGACGAAGTCGTCGAGCCGGGCGTCGCCATGCGCGCCGCCGCCGGACGCCCCCACGGCCTCCGACACGAAGTCGCAGTAGTCGCACCGCGCCCGGCAGAAGGGCACGTGCACGTAGAGGTGGTGCACGGGGCCGGCGAAGGCAAGCGGCGGCGCGGGCGCAGGCGGCGGAGCGACCCCTCGCGGGCGCTTCGCAGGCGGCGGTGGAGCGGCCTCTCGCGGGCGCTTCGCAGGCGGCAGCTGATCGGCCCTTCGCGGCTCCCTCGCAGGCGGCGGCGCGGCCGCAGGGGCGGCGCCGGCCATCTCAGCGGTCCTTGTCGCCGGTGTCGAGCTCGAGGACGGCGAGGAAGGCCTCCTGCGGCACCTCGACGACGCCGAGCTGCTTCATGCGCTTCTTGCCCGCCTTCTGCTTCTCGAGCAGCTTGCGCTTGCGGCTGATGTCGCCGCCGTAGCACTTGGCGACCACGTCCTTGCGCATCGCCTTGACGGTCTCGCGAGCGACGATCTTGCTGCCGATCGCCGCCTGCACCGGCACCTCGAACATCTGCCGCGGGATCTTCTGGCGCAGTTTGGTGACCAGCGCCTTGCCGCGCTGATGAGCGCGCTCGCGCGGGGTGATGAGCGAGAGCGCGTCCACGGGCTCGCCGGCGAGGAGCACGTCGAGCTTCACGAGGTCGCTCTCGCGGTAGCCGTGGAACTCGTAGTCGAGCGAGGCGTAGCCGCGCGTGCGCGTCTTGAGCTGATCGAAGAAGTCGAGGACGATCTCGGCGAGCGGCAGGCGGTAGTGCATCTCGACGCGCTCGGGCGACAGGTATTTCATGTCGACGAAGTCGGCGCGCCGCCCCTGACACAGCTCCATGATCGCGCCCACGAACTCAGCGGGCACGAGGATGCTGGCCGCCACGAACGGCTCCTCAACGCGATCGATCACCGCTACCTCGGGCATCTGAGCCGGATTGCGCACCACCGTCATCGTGCCGTTCGTGAGGTAGGCGTGGTACTCCACGTTGGGCATCGTGGTGATGAGATCGAGCCCGTACTCACGCTCCAGGCGTTCGCGTACGATGTCCATGTGAAGGAGGCCGAGGAAGCCGCAGCGGAAGCCGAAGCCGAGCGCGACCGAACTCTCCGGCTCGTAGACGAGGGCCGCGTCGTTGAGCTTGAGCTTCTCGAGCGCCTCGCGCAGCTCCTCGAACTTGTCGCCTTCGGTCGGGAACAGGCCGGTGAACACCATCGGCTGCACGACCTTGTAGCCTGGCAGGGCTTCGCCGGCCGGCCGCCGCCGGTCGGTGATCGTGTCGCCGACGCGCACCTGGGCCACGTCCTTGACACCGGTGATGATGTAGCCCACCTCCCCGGTCTCGAGCCGCTCGGTGGACTTCATCCCCGGGCCGAAGTAGCCGAGCTCCTCGATCTCGGCCTCCCGCCCCGTGCTCATCAGCTTCACGAGCTGCCGCCGGCGGAAGCTCCCATCGACGACGCGCACGTAGGCGACGACGCCGCGGTACTGATCGTACTCGCTGTCGAAGATGAGGGCGCGTGGGGCGCCGCCGACGTCGCCGGTGGGCGGCGGCGTGCGCGCGACCACGGCCTCGATAACCTCGGTCACGCCCTCTCCCGTCTTGGCCGAGATGGTGAGGATCTCGTCGTGCGTGGCGCCGGTGAGCTCGTGCATCTCGAACTCGGCCTCCGGCACGTCGCTGGCCGGCAGGTCGATCTTGTTGAGCACGGGGATGATCTCGAGGTCGTTCTCGATGGCCAGGTAGGCATTGGCCACCGTCTGCGCCTCCACTCCCTGGGTGGCGTCGACGAGCAGCACCGCGCCCTCGCAGGCGGCGAGGCTGCGCGAGACCTCGTAGGTGAAGTCGACGTGGCCGGGCGTGTCGATCAGGTTGAGCTGGTACTGCCGGCCGTCCCGGGCCGTGTAGGCGATGCGCACCGCCTGGCTCTTGATCGTGATGCCGCGCTCGCGCTCGAGGTCCATCTTGTCGAGCAGCTGTTCCCTCATGTCGCGCGCCGCCACGGTGCCGGTGCGCTCCAGGATGCGATCGGCCAGCGTCGACTTGCCGTGGTCGATGTGGGCGATGATGGAGAAGTTGCGGATGTGGTCGAGCTGGGTCACGAACGGGAATGATACAGCGTCCGGGGCCGCAGCGGCACGAGAGCGGCGAGTTCCGCCACACCACCCGGCTACCGCCTCAGCGCCGCCCGGCCCGCCGAAGATCAGCTCGTCGACCGCGGTCGACGAGCCGTAGAGCTCAAGGGCAGATCGCAAGGAGTCGGCGCTTGCGCTCCGCCCGCATCTGGCACAAGGCTGTGCCAGCCTCGACGGTCTCCCCGAGACCCACCTCGTCGGCGAGCATCATTCCGCCGCGGCCCTCCGCTGGCGCAGGGCCCGCCAGACGGCGGTGAGCTCGTCGAGCCGCAGGAGGCGGGCCAGGCAGACGAACACCGCCGCACCGGCCGCCACCGCCGCGAGCACGGCGAGCAGCAGCGGCACGAAACCGCCGGCGGCGTACTCGTCGAGCGCGTCCCAGACGACCCAGGAGGCCGCCGCCAGGCCGCCCGTGCACGCCAGCGCCCGCACGGCCGTCCCCAGGATGCGGCGGCCGCCGAGCCGGCCGAGCTCGCGGCGCAGCAGCACGAAGAGCGCCGCGAAGTTGACCAGTGAGACGAGCCCCATGCTCAGCGTAATCCCCGCGACGCCCAGCGGTCGGTGCAGGAGCGCGCAGAGCACGATCATCGCCGCCAGATTCAGCAGGCTCACGAAGAGCGGCAACCAGGGCCGCTGCATGCTCTGGAAGGCGCGGTTGAGCATGATGTTGGCGTTGGCGAAGACGAGGCCGACGGCCATGAAGGCCAGCGCCTGCGCCACCTCGCCGGTCGCCTGCGGGCCGAATTGCCCGCGCTCGTAGACGAGCCTGACGAAAGCATCCGGCATCACCACGAACCACGCCACGAAGGGCAGGGACACCACGATCATCTGGCGCACGCCGAAGGAGACGGTGTCCGCGAAGCGCCCGTCCGCCCGCGTGAGCGCGAGCCGCGAGAGCGAAGGAAACAGGACGGTACCCAGGGTGACGGCGAGGACGCCCTGGGGAAGCTGATAGAGCCGGAAGGCATAGCCGATCTCGACCGCGGCGCGATCGTTGACGAGCTGCGCGAACCAGGTGCCGATCAGGGCGTTGAAGTTGAGGACGCCGAGGGTGATGGTGATGGGCACCATGAGCAGCAGCACGCGCCGCAGCAGGGGGTCGCGCAGGCCGAAGCGCGGCCAGAGCCAGCGCTCCGCACGGCCCATGGCGGCGGCGAGCAGCGCCCACTGCAGCAGGGTGCCGACGAGCATGCCGATCGCCGCCGCGTAGACGCCGAGCACACCGTGCAGCGTGAGGACGGCGACGATGATCGTGACGTTCCAGACGATCGAGACGACGGCGGGCATGGTGAAACGCTCGAGCGAATAGAGCACGCCGCTCAGCCCCCCAGCCAGAGAGAGGAAGAGCACCATCGGCATGAGGATGCGCAGCAGGTTGGCGGCGAGGTCGGCGGACTCCGGCGTCGCCGTGAGCTCGGGGAACACCGCCCCGGCCAGCGGCGCCGCCGCGAGCATCAGCAGCGCCGCCAGGCCGCCCACGACGACGACGATCAGGCCGAGCAGGTTGGCCGCGAGCCGGAAGGCGCGCTCGCGGTCGCCCTCGGCCAGGAGCGCCGTGAACACGGGCACGAAGGCGGCGCTGATGGCCGCATCGGCGACGAGCTGCTGGATGAGGGTAGGAATGACGGAGACCGAGACGAGCAGGTTGTAGTCGGCCGCCACGCCGTACACGGCGGCGACGACGACCTCCCGCCCGAGGCCCGTGACCCGGGAGATGGCGGTCGCCGAGGCGACGATCACCGCCGCCCAGGCAAGCTTGCGACTCCGCTCGCTCATCCCCTCCCTCGTCCGCCGACGGGCCGGCTCCACCTCGAGCCGCCGGCCAGTTTAGCAGAGGCGGAGCGCGGCAGTTGTCGGTCGCGCACGCCCATGGTAGGGTTTTGCGTCTGAGCGCAGCCCCACTGCCTCACCATACGAAGACGTAGTCACGACCACCCCGAGCGAAGGTATTACGTGGCAAACATCAAGCAGCAGAAGAAGCGCATTCGGCTCGCAGCCAAGCAGCGGCTGCGCAACCGTCACGCGAAGTCGACGCTGAAGACGCTCTTCAAGCGCCTGGAGTCGCAGGTCTCCGAGGCACAGAGCGAGGAGGCTGCCAAGACGGCCGCCTTCCTCACGTCGCGCATCGACAAGGCCGCCGCCAAGGGCGTCCTCCACAGGAACAACGCCGCTCACAAGAAGAGCCGCGTCGCCAGCATGCTGGCGCGCATCTCCTCCTAGCGGGCGCAGCTTTCAACGCCACGGTGGCCGGGTCGCGGGAGACCCGGCCACCGTGGCGTTGTCACGTGCTGGATCGGAAGCAAGCCTCGCGCCCGGCCCGGCGCTCGGGATCGTGCCCGGGCCACCTCCCCGCCTCGGCCCGCCTGCGCCAGAATCTGCCTTCAGCCAGGAGCTGCTCCCCAAGCTGCTCGACTCTCGGCCCGCCTACGCCAGAATCTGCCCCAGCGCCAGCTCGAGCACGAGGCGATCGCTGTGGTTGACGCCCGACCCTGACTCGAGCGTGGCCGGAGCGCGGCCTCGCATGCCCACCTCCGCGGCGGCCAGAGCCTTGAGGGCGCAGTCGAGCCGGTTACGATCGTAGCGCGACCGCTGCTCGAGCACCTTGCGGGCAGTGAACACGTGCACCGAGCCACCGATGGCATCGCTCAGCTCTCTGGCCGCCTGCTGGGCGTCCGTGTGCTCCAGCCGCACGGCGGCATCGATGAGCCGTACATGCCGCAGGAGCATATAGAGCACCCTGCCCACATCGTCCCCGGGATCGCCCGAGGCGAAGATCGTCTCGAGCAGTCGAAAGGCCCGCGCCCGGTCGCGGTGGCCCACGGCGTCCAGGAGATCGAAGATGCGCGCCTCGTCGTCCGGAGTGCAGACCTCGTCGACATCCTGCACCGTCGCCGCCTCGCCGCGGCAGTACAGGGCAAGCTTCTCGATCTCGCGATCCAGCCGCTCGGCGTGCTGAGGATCGTCGCCGCAGACGTTGAGCAGGTGCTTCGCCACGGGCGCGCTGAGCGGTAGCCGGCGAGCCCTGGCGCGACCCTGGACCCAGGTTGCCATCTCGTACTTCCTGGGCAGGTCGTAGCACAGCACCATCCCCACGCGAGCGATCGCCTTGTACAAGGGATCGTCTTTGGCGAGCTTGGGCGCCTCCACCGCCAGACACGTCCCCGGCAGGAGATCGGCGGCACAGGCCGAGAGCCGCCTGCGCTGCTTCGCCTGCAGACGGTGCGCGTTCTGCACGAGCAGCAGCCGAGTGCCCAGGGCGAACCCCGGCATCTCGCAGGCGTCGAGCACGGCTTGCAGGACCTCTTCGGGCCTGCCGCTCTCGACGTCGAAGATGCTGATGTTGAGGTCGCTGCCCGACTCACCGATGACGCGCTGCCGCAGCCTGGTCACGGCGCGACGCACCTTCGGCCGGTCGCTGCCGAGGATGAGGTACGCGGGCTCGAGAGGTGACGGATCGCTCATGCGTCCCGAAGGATAGCACGGGCGCTCGGCCCTCACCGGAAGCGTGCGCACCTCAGTCGACGCGTTCGGCCGTCGCGCGGAGCCGGCCGCCGACCAGCGACACGGCGACGTCGCCGGCGTGGTCGGTGCGGACGCACGGCACGCCGTGGGCGGCGAGCACGCCGAGCATCTCGGAGGTCGGGTGCCCGTACGTATTGGGACCGACGGAGATCACGGCAAGCCGGGGCGCAAGTCGCTGCAACTCGGGCTCCTCGAGGCCGCCGCGGCTGCCGTGGTGCGGCACGCCGACCACGGCGCAAGGCGGCAGATCGAGGCGGCGCAGCGCCCTCGCCTCGCAGTCGCCGGGCAGCAGGACGCCCTCGCTCCCGAGCCGGACGACGGCCACGAGGGCGCTGTCGTTCTCGCCCTGATTGTCGCTCTCCCCCGCAACAGGCTCGGACGGAATGGCCCGCAGACCCCAGACGCCCCCGTCGAGCTCGGTGGGCTCACTGCACCAGTGCACCTCCGTACCGGCCGCCGCCAGCGTCCGCGCAATGCTCGGTAGAGCAGACCCCTCGGGCGGCCGCGGCAGCAGCGCGACGGCGATGTCGATGTGACCGACGACATCGCTGAGGCCCGCGGTGTGATCGGCGTGCCCGTGCGAAAGCACGAGGAGGTCGATGCGGCGTACCGCGTGCTCCCTCAGCGTGCGTGCGAGTGGCGCCGGCCCCGCATCGAAGAGGACCGTGCGGCCGCCGGGAGCCTGCAGCAGCGCGGCTGAGCCCTCGCCGACGTCGAGGAACGTGAGCGTCGGCGACGACGGCGCCGAGGGCCCACGCGGGGCCACGATGAGGATGAGCGCCAGCAGACCGGCCGAGATAACCAGGAGCGACCGGCGCCGCTCCGGCGCGAGCGCGTATCTCAGGGGCCGCTCGCCGGCGCGCACCGCCAGCCAGGCCACGGCGAGCGCCTCGGCGAGGAGAGCGCACACGAGCAGCAGCGTCACGCTGAGCCCCTGCCACTCCCAGACCGCCCACGTCGGCCGGCCGAACACGCGCGCCGTCGTGAGCAGGAAGCCGGCAAGCACTCCAGACAGCACGTTGAGCGGCGCGGAGAGCCACGGGCTCACGAACCCGACGACCAGCGAGAGCATGCCGAGGAACATGATGGGCGCCAGCACGAAGCCGCCGACCAGGTTGGCGGGCACCGAGACCAGCGAGACCGAGCCGAACGCCAGCATCGAGACGGGCGCGGTGGCCAGGCTGGCCGACGCGGTGACGCCGGCCTGCTCAGAGAGCGGACCGGGCAGAAAGGAGAACAGGCGCGTCAGCCGTCGCGCCAGGAGCAGGAGGCCGGCCACGGCGGCGAAGGACAGCTGAAACGACACGTCGTGGAGGTTCTGCGGGTTGGCGCTGAGCAGCCACGCGGCCGGGGCGAGCCAGAACAGCCAGCCGTCGCCCTGCCGCGAGGCGAGGATGGCGAGCAGCCCCAGGACGCCGGAGACCCCGGCGCGCACAATGGAGGGAGATGCCCCGGTGAGCATCACGTAGACGACCACCAGGGGAACGAGCATGACCGTGCGCGCCAGCCGCGGCACCGCGAACAGCGTGAGAATGAAGGACCACATGCCGCAGAGCAGCACCACGTTCTCGCCCGAGACCGCCATGATGTGCAGAAGGCCGCTGCGCCGGAAGTCGTCGATCGACTGCGGATCGACACCCTCATCGTCGCCCAGCACCATGCCCTGAAGGATCTCGCTGACCGGAGGGCGGACGGCGGCGCGCAGGTGCGCGCGCGAGGCCTGTCGCAGCCTGTCGACGACGCCGGCGAGCCCGCCGCGCCGGCCCGTGACCGTGAGTCGCGGCCAGCAGCCCGAGAGCATGACGTGCTCGCCGCGGCGCCTGAGATAGCGGCCGTAGTCGAAGGCGCCCGGCCGCGGCGCCGGAAGCTCCTCGACGCGCACGTCGCTCACCGAGACCGTGACGCCCTCGACGAGCGGGCCGGATGAATCGAGCCGGACCTGCTGCCCGTCGGCGAGACGAAGCCTCAGGTGGGCAGGCTCCCGAACCTCGCGACCGTCGACCGCCGTGACCGTGAGAGGGAGCGTCACGGCGCAACCCTTGACCTGCGGCAGGTCGCTGAGCGTCGCCCGCAGGTCGACGGCGTGCCCGATGGAGGAGCGCAGCGCCGAGCGCTCGAGCGCCACGAGGCGCCATCCCCCCACCGCAAGCCCGGCGAGAGCGGCAAGCGAAATGAGGCCGCAGAGCACGATGAGCCGCCCGGCGCGGCCATGCTCCTCGGAGCCGGCGGCGGGGCGCCGGCGCCCCGCCGCCACCGCCAGTGCGGTGGCCGCGGCTGCAGCCGCGACGAGCATATCCGGCGTCGGCCGCAGGGTAAGCGAACCCATCAGCCCCGCACAGTAGCCGGCGAGCAGCAGGTGCGGCGCCGAGAGCCCCCGCGGCATCGCGACTACACCGTGATCTTGTCTTTGATCGCGTCGAACCGGGCGTCGCCGATGCCCGGGACCTCCTTGATCTCCTCGATCGTCTTGAAGCCGCCGTTGGCGGTGCGGTAGTCGATGATCTTCTGCGCCGTAACCGGCCCGACGCCGTCGAGCTGATCGAGCTCCTCAAGCGAGGCCGTGTTGATGTTCACCGGCGCCCCGGCGACCCCCGCCGCAGCGCCCTCAGGAGCTGCCGATCCGCCGACCGCCGAGGGGGCGGCCATGGCCGCCCCGCGCCGCGGCACCAGGATCTGCTGGCCGTCGACGACGCGCTCAGCGAGGTTGAGCGCAGAGAGCTCTGCCTTTGCCGCAGCCCCGCCCGCCAGCTTGAGGGCGTCGGCAACGCGAGATCCGGCAGGCAGCCGGACGAGGCCGGGTGAGCGCACGGCACCACAGACGTGAACGACGACATCCAGAGCCTCGGGAGACGCGGAGGAAGCGGGCGGCGACGGGCTCGCGACGACGAGCGCCAGCTCCTCGCCGGGCGGCTCCCCGGAGCCTCTTGAGGGCAGTACGTAACGCACGCCGGCCGCGATCACGAGCACGGCGAGAACGACGTACGCCAGGATCTGGCGGCGAGTGAGCGACATGGTACCCCCCCTGACAGCGAAGCATGAAGTGCGTGGGCGGCGACGCAGAATCTCCGCCCCGCGCCGCATGCTAGGCTGGCGGCCGCGGCCGCGCATCGCCCCACGGGGGCGATCACACCGGGTGACCAGCGGACGTGGAGAGGCTTGACTGACCGAGAATGACTGGCTCGTGCCGGCCCGGCGGGCGACCCGCGAGCGCCGCTACTTCACCACCAGATTGACCAGTTTGCCGGGCACGTAGATCTCCTTGACGACCTGCTTGCCGTCGAGGAAGCGCGCGGTGTTCTGCGCCGCGCGCGCCTGCGCGAGGACCTCGTCCTTCTCCGCGTCGACGGGCATCTGCAGGCGGTCGCGCAGCTTGCCGTTGACCTGGACGACGATGGTGACCACCTCGTCGGCGGCGAGTTCCTCGTCCCAGGTCGGCCACGATGCGTCGAGCACCGTGTCGCCGTTGCCGAGCAGCTCCCAGGCCTCCTCGCCGAGGTGCGGCGCCATCGGCGCCAGCAGCAGCGTCATATCCCGCACCAGCTCGCGCCACTGCGCGAGAGAGAGCGCGCCGCGCGAGTTGTTCCACACGTCGAGCGCCTCGTTCTGCAGCTCCATGAGCGCCGACACGGCGGTGTTGAAGCGGAAGCCCTCCAGGTCGCGCGTGACCTTGCGGATGGTCTTGTGGAGAGTGCGCAACAACCGGCGGCCGTGCTCGACCTCGGCTTCGTCGGCCGCCACCCCGCTCCCCTGCGCCTCGACGACCTCGCCGAGAAGGTTCCAGAACCGCGTCAGGAAGCGCGAGCAGCCCTGTACACCGCGGTCGCTCCAGGCGACGCTCTGCTCGAACGGCGCGATGAAGAGCTCGTATACCCGCAGACTGTCGGCGCCGTACCGTTCGACTACGCTGTCGGGCGTAATCACATTGCCCTTGCTCTTGCTCATCTTCTGGCCGTCCTCGGCCTGGATCATGCCCTGATTGCGAAGGCGCGTGTAGGGCTCGCCGAAGCTCACGTAACCGGCGTCCTGGGCGACCTTGCAGAAGAACCGGGCGTAGAGCAGGTGCATCACCGCATGCTCGGCGCCGCCCACGTAGAGGTCGACCGGCAGCCAGTACTCGACCTTCTCGCGATCGAAGGCGGCACTCTCCTCGCGCGGCGAGGCGTAGCGGAAGTGGTACCAGCTCGAGCAGGCGAAGGTGTCCATCGTATCCGTCTCACGACGGCCCGGGCCCCCACAGCGTGGGCATGGAGCGTTGACGAACGCCTCGTCACGGGCCAGCGGCGAGCGGCCGTCGTCGGTGGGATGGAAATCCTCGAGATCGGGCAGCAGCACCGGCAGCTCCTCGACCGGCACCGGCACCGGCCCGCACGTGTCACAGTGCACGATCGGGATGGGCGCTCCCCAGTAGCGCTGCCGGCTGATGAGCCAGTCGCGCAGCTTGAAGTTGACCTTCTTGCGGGCGAGGCCACGCTCGCCGAGCCAGGCGACGACGACGTCGAAAGCCTCGCCCGGCGCGGCCAGCCCGTCGAACCGCCCGGAGTTCACCATGACGCCGTCGCCGGTGTAGGCCTCGGCGAGCGCGCCCTGGGCGCCACCCGGCGGCGCGATGACCTCGATGATCGGCAGCCCGAACTGAGTGGCGAACTGGAAGTCACGCTCGTCGTGCGCGGGCACCGCCATGATGGCGCCGGTGCCGTAGCCCATGAGCACGTAGTCGCTGATCCAGATCGGGACCGGCGCGCCGTTGACGGGATTCACGGCGTACGCGCCGATGAAGACGCCGGTCTTCTCCTTCTCGGTGCTCAGACGCTCGATCTCGCTCTGGCGTCGGGCCTGGACCTGATAGGCGCTCACCGCCTCGCGCTGCTCGGGAGCCGTGAGCGCGTCGACCAGCGGATGCTCCGGCGCCAGTACCATGTAGGTCGCGCCGAAGAGCGTGTCGGGCCGCGTCGTGAACACCGTGATCGTCTCGTCGCGGCCCTCCAGGCCGAAGTCGACCTCGGCGCCCTCGCTGCGACCGATCCAGTTGGTCTGCATGAGCTTGATCTGCTCGGGCCAGTCGATCGTCGCCAGGTCGTCGAGCAACCTCTGCGCGTACTCGGTGATGCGGAAGTACCACTGCTCGAGATCCCTCTTGGTGACCTCGCTGCTGCAGCGCCAGCACCTGCCCTGCTCCACCTGCTCGTTGGCGAGAATGGTCTTGCAGCTCGGGCACCACCACTGCTGGCCGGTCGAGCGATAGGCGAGCCCGCGCTCGTAGAGCAGCAGGAAGAACCACTGCGTCCAGCGGTAGTAGTCCGGATGGCAGCTCGTGATCTCGCGGGTCCAGTCGAACGAGAGGCCGATGAGATCCATCTGCCGGTGGTAGTTGGCGATGTTGCGCTCCGTAGTGACGCGCGGATGCACGCCCATCTTGATCGCGTAGTTCTCGGCCGGCAGCCCGAAGGCGTCCCAGCCCATCGGATGCAGCACGCTGCAGCCCTGCATGCGCTTGTAGCGCGAGATGACGTCGGTGGGCACGTAGTTGCGGCAGTGGCCGACGCTCAGCCCATCGCCCGACGGGTACGGGAAGAAGTCGAGGCAGTAGAACTTGGGCTTGTCGCTCTCGTCCGGAGTGAGATAGGCGCCGCGCTCCTTCCAGCGCCGCTGCCACTTCTCCTCGATGGCGTGCGGGTCGTAGCGTCGATCCATGAATTCCTCTCTGGCGGCGGTCTGCAACGCGGCGCGGCCCGCGCAGCGGCCGGGCGCGCCCGGCGCCTGATTCTACACGAGCCCGCCGCGGCCGAGCGCCCCACGCCGGCGAAGCTGCGAGCAGCTCGGGGTCTGTGAGGCGGCGGTGCGTCCCAAGCGCCCCGCGCCCGCGAAGTTGCGAGGCGCGGGCGACGTGACTATACTTCCTTTCTCGCCGACGCTGTCGGCGCCTCCGGTGGGGGTATAGCTCAGTTGGGAGAGCGTTTGGCTGGCAGCCAAAAGGTCACCGGTTCGAGCCCGGTTACCTCCACCAGCTCTTCACCCTCTTGAGCCTCCCGATCGCCCCGACGATCAACTCCTCCTCCCGTCGCACATGTGGCTGCTCACGGCGGCCCTCGGCCGACGGTTCGCGCAGCCGAATCGACGCCGGCGCGACAGCAAGGGCCCCCGGCGCCCGGGTTTAGCGCCGGTGCCCACCGGAAACGATCGGTTCACATGCTGTGGTGTGCGCCCATGCATCCGGACTCCGCGCACAGAAAGGACGGTGATGGAGAACGAACCGCAGTTCAGCGTTTCCTACGAAACGTACTCCGACGAAGTCGGCGTCGTGACACTGGCGGGCGAGATCGACATCTATGCGGCGCCCGATTTCAAGGAGGCTCTCGTCACCGGCATCGACGCCGGAGCCAGGCGCATGATCGTGGATCTCACAGACGTTACGTTCATCGACTCCACCGCCCTGGGCGTCCTCGTGAGCGGAGCCAGGCGCGTCCGCCCGCGCGACGGCAACCTCGACGTCGTCTGCACCGACGAGAACATCATCCGTATCTTCGAGATCACCGGCCTCGACCGCGTCTTCGACATCCACCTGTCACGGACTGAGGCCATCGAGGCGTCGGTATCCTGACTATGCTGCACGCCTGATCACAGCAACCAGCAGTGGCCCACGCTCGGCGCAGCAGCCACTGGAAGGCGAGAGCGACGATGGAGTTGCGCAGCGCAAAGATGCTTCGAGGCCACAGCCTTCAAGCCATGGCCGGCGACACGCTGAAGGCGAAGACATACGGAGCCGACCGCGTGTGCGCGGTCGAAGGATGCGGTACCCGGCTCTCTTCCTACAACCCGTCGAGCCGGTGCGCCATGCACAGCGGCGCGTGGCAGGAGGATCCACATCGCAGCGAGCGCAAGGCCAGCCGGCGTGAGCAGATCACGCGCCGCTGCGCATTCGCGCCGTGCAGCCGGGAGTTCGCCACCACGAACCCGGCCAAGAAGTACTGCACCGACGCATGCCGCATGAAGGCGTTCCAGGCACGAGTGGCGGCGGCACGCCGTCTCGGCGATCTACACAGGGTGAAACGCGCGAACTGAGCGGGTCCAGCTCCGACGCGGCACCTCAGCGAGCCGGCACCGAGCAGGTCGAGCGTCGCGCCGGCCGGGCCTTGGCCGACGACCGCGGATCAGGCCCGCTCGTCGCGCGCCGCAAGCTTGAGCTTGCGATACTGCGGCTCGCGCTCCTTGAGGATCGTGAGGACCGGGCTGGCCACGAAGATCGTGGAGTAGGCGCCGGAGATGATGCCGATGGCGAGCGCGAAAGCGAAGTCCTTGAGCGTCTCGCCGCCGAAGAAGAGCAGGCACAGCACCGGCAGCAGGCTCATCACGGATGTGTTCAGCGAGCGGGTCAGGCTCTGCCAGAGCGAGCGGTTGACGATGTCCGCGTAAGGCGCACGGCCCATCTTGGGCTGGTTCTCGCGGATGCGGTCGAAGATGATCACCGTGTCGTAGAGCGAGTAGCCCAGGATGGTGAGCACGGCGGCGATCGTCGCGGTGGTCACGTCGCGCCCGGTCAGCGAGTAGATGCCGATTACGATCAGGATATCGTGCACCTCGGCCACCATGGCACCGACGGCGAACTTCCACTGGAAGCGGAAGGCGACGTACAGAAGGATGAGCAGCAGGGCGATGACCACCGCCTTGAGCGACGAGCCGACGATCTGGCGCCCGAAGGTGGCGCCGACGGTCTCCAGGGTAAACACCTGACTGCCGTCGCGCTCGGCAATCGTAAACTCCCGGTCGAGCACCGTCTTGAGCTCCTCCTGCGCGGCCGGCGACAGCGACTCGGTCTGGATCTGGAAGCCCGCGGTGCCGGTGCCGGCGACTCTCTCTACAGCCTGGATACTCGCGTCGGCGTAGCCCGCCTCAGCCACCACACGGCGCACGTCGGCGAGGTCGGGGCTCTCCTCGAAGGCGACCCCGATACGCGTGCCCTCCTGGAACTCGAGCCCGTAGTTGAGGCCGTGGAGCGGGTTACCGCCGCCTCTAATGAGGAGGCTCGCGAAGCCGATGGCGATGATGACGCCCGACAGCGTGAACCACCACGCCTTGTGCCCGACGAAATCGAAGCTGTAGATGCGCCGCAGGAAGCTCATCGGCTCACCTCCTCCTCTTCTTCTTCCTGCTGGAGGTGGTGCGGCGGCGCCCCGACGTGCGTCCGGCAGCAGCCTTCGGCCGGCCGGCCGGCTTTGCGGCCGCGGCCGCGGCCGCGGCCGCAGGGGCCTGCCCACTCTGGCGGCCGCCGCTCACGCCGGCGACGGCCTCGATCTGATCGTCCTTGACGCCCACGAACGCCGGCCGGTTGAAGAACGGGAGGCCGGCGAGCATACCGAGCATCGCCCGGGTGAAGAGCACCGCAGTGAGCATGCTGACCGCGGTGCCCAGGATCAGGGTGAGCGCAAAGCCCTTGGGCTGGGCGCTCGCAAACACGAACAGCACGGCGGCCGTGAGCATGGTGAGGATGTTGGCATCAAGGATCGTGCGGAAGCCGAGGATATAGCCCGAGTTGACGGCCGAGCGCACGGTCTTGCCTTCGCGTACCTCCTCCTTGATGCGCTCGAAGATGACCACGTTGGCGTCGGCGGCCACCCCGATGGTGAGGATCATGCCGGCGATGCCGGGCAAGGTAAGGGTGACCGGGATGGCGTTGAACAGACCCCAGAGCAGGACGCCGTAGACCAGCAGTGCGAGGTCGGCCACCACCCCAAGGAAGCGGTAGCACACGATCATGTAGACGAAGATCAGGCCGAGGCCGATGAGGCCGGCGATAAGGCCCTGCTGCAGCGAGTCCTTGCCCAGCGTCGCCGAAACCTGCTGCTGATAGGCCGGCACGAGCTTGACCGGCAGCGCGCCGGTTTTGAGGACGAAGGCGAGATCCTTGGATTCCTGAACGGTCATGGCGCCGCCCGAGATGACGGCGCCGCCGGCGATGCCGTCGCGCAGGTCGGGGTCGGTGTAGTCGATCATCGGATCTGAGGACATCTCGCCGTCGAGCACGATGGCGAACGTCTGCGGCTCGTTCTTGAGCAGGCCGGTACGGAACAGCTCCCGCGTGATGCGCTGGAACTGCTTGGAGCCCTCGTTGGTGAACTCGATGGCGACCTGGGGCTTGCCGTCCTGGCCGAAGCCGGCGGTGGCATCGGAGACGGCGTCGCCGGTCATGGCCGGAGGCAGCCGGTAAACCGCCCAGAGCGTGCTCTCGTTGCCGCGCACGCCCGGTGGGATCTCGACGAGGACGTGGTCGGCGGTGCTGCCCGCAGCGCGCAGCTGCGCGATCTCCGACTTGGAGACACCCTGGCGACGAAGCTGGGTAAGGGCCTGCTCCTTGGAGGCCACAGGGCTGACCGGCCGCGCCTGCGCGTCGTCCTTGAAGAACAGGAGCTGTGCCGTCTTGCCGATGACGTCCAGCGCCTGCTCCTTGCCCTTGATGCCGGGAAGCGCGACCGAGATCTGGTCGGCTCCCTGGCGCTGGATCTGCGACTCGGTGACCCCGAGGCCGTTGACGCGGCGGTCGAGGATGGCGATGGCCTGGTCGACCTGCGCCGACGTGGGTTTCCTGCCGTCGGCCGTTGTGGCGTCATACACCACCTCGAGGCCGCCCTGGAGGTCGAGGCCGAGCCGCGTCTTCTCGCCCGGCGGCACGATGTAGTACACAGCGACCACGACGAGCGCGAGCATGAAGAGCAGGATGATGAGGTTGCGATGCCTTCTCACAGAGTCAAACGAATCCTATGCCGCTAGCAGACACAGGCGCAGAGCTTACCCAACCGCACACACAGGCGCAACTGAGAATAAACCGCGCACGCAGGCGCAGCTGAACCGCGTACGCAGGCGCAGCTGGCGACACGCGTCACAGCCCGCGGCCTCAGCGATCACGCAGGAAGCTGGGAACGTCGAGAACGTCCTCGTTGACCTCAAAGGACGGCCGCTGCTCGTCGGCGAAGAGCGGCGTGCTCGTCGTCTCCCTCGCAGGATCGTCGGCGGCCTCAGGAACGGCGGGAGTGGAATCCGGCTTCGCCACCCGGTCGAACCCGGTGGCGATGACCGTCACGCGCACCTCGTCGCCGAACGACGGATCGATGACCGCGCCGAAGATGATATTGGAGTCGGCGTCGGCGGCGCTGGAGATGATCTCCGCCGCCTCGTTGATCTCGAACAGGCCGAGGTCGCCACCGCCGGTGATGTTGAGGAGGATGCCGCGCGCGCCCTCGACGCTCGCCTCGAGGAGAGGCGAACTGATCGCCGCGTGAGCCGCCTCGACGGCGCGATTCTCGCCGCCGGCGACGCCGATGCCCATAAGCGCCGAGCCCGCATCCTGCATGATGGTACGCACGTCGGCGAAGTCGAGATTGATGAGCCCCGGTACGGTAATGAGATCGGTGATGCCCTGGACGCCCTGGCGAAGCACGTCGTCGGCGACCTTGAACGCCTCGATCACCGAGGTGCGCCGCTCGACCACCTGCAGCAGGCGGTCGTTGGGGATGATGATCAGCGTGTCGACCTTCTCGCGAAGCTCCTGGATGCCGTCCTCCGCCTGGCGCCCCCGGCGCTTGCCCTCGAAGGCGAACGGCCGCGTGACCACCCCGACTGTGAGGGCGCCCAGTTCCTTGGCAAGCTCAGCGATGACCGGCGCCGCGCCGGTCCCCGTGCCGCCGCCCTTGCCGGCCGTTACGAACACCATGTCGGCGCCCTTGAGCGCGTCGCGCAGCTCGTCCTTGCTCTCCATGGCGGCCTGGTAGCCGATGCTGGGATTGGCGCCGGCGCCCAGCCCGCGGGTGATCTTGCTGCCGATGTGGATCTTGACGTCGGCGTCGCACATCTGCAGCGCCTGCGCATCGGTGTTCACGGCGATGAACTCAACCCCGCGCAAGCCAGCGTCGACCATGCGATTGACGGCGTTGGTGCCGCCGCCACCCACGCCGACAACCTTGATGACGGCGAGGTAGTTGGCTGAAGCATCGATCATGGTGATGACCCTCCTGTCGTGGTCGAGACTTCTCATCACGACTCGTCACAAGCTCTCAAGTTGGCCTTGAGACCTGGCCCCGGTCCTCTTCATGAGTCGCTGAAAAGGCCATTTTGCTGCACTTTTACCGGCTCCGCCACGGTCGCCCGTCTCGCAAACGGATCGTAACTTTTAACATACTGAGGCCTTCTAAAGGTGTCAAACACCGGGGACCGCCCGGCGCAGCGCACCGGCCTCGACCTCGACTTCACACCGGCCTGAGCCGTCACTTGAGGATAGGGCGCGCGAGAACCCGATCGGGGATCGTGACGTCCACGAACGTGCACGAGACACCCTCCGCCGCGTACCGCGCGAGCACGGTGCGGAGAGCGATCGCCTTGGCCCTCGCCCGATCGCCGCCGCCCCACACCACCTCCAGTCGAGGAGCCAGCCGCAGACTCACCTGGCCCTCGGGGGATGCGTCCACGACGCCGACACGATGCTGCAGCTCGGCGGGCAGCGCGTCGAGCGCCGAGAAGATGGCCCGGGTGCGCGGATCCCTGAGGTACGAGCCCGGCGTGAGGGCGCCCGGCACGGCGAACCGGGGCAACCTGGGGGCGGCCCGCGGCGGGCCGACCTTCAGCCGTTCACGGCGCTCTGAGGTCAGGCCCTGCGTCCCCGTGGACTTCCCGGGCGCGCCCGCCGCCGACACCGCCGGGCTCGGCGAGATCGACGGCTCTGGAGCGGCTGAAGCGGTCGCCGCAGTGCCGACGGCGGCGGGCGTCCCATCGCGACCCATCCTGAAGACCACGTATCCGTCGTCGGCGACGACATACCAGCCCCCGGTCGCGAGAACATTGGCGACCGGCTGGTGCTCCACGACCGCAACACGCAGGGTCGAGGGGAAGTCGCGATCCACATCGACCCGCGCCACATAGGGGAACGAAGCCAGGGCCTCGGCGACCTCGGCTTCGGCGACCGTGAAGAGGTTACCGCCGACGAACGACGTGCGCAGGTGCCGGATCAGGGCGCCAGCGGATGTGCGCTCCGCCCCGGTCACCGTGATCTCACGCACCGCGAACGAGGACGAGCTGCGCCCCCATGCGTACAGCACCGCGGGCACCACGAGGATCGCCGCAGCGAGCAGCACGGTCGGAAGAAGACGATAGCGCAGGCGTTGTGCCCTGCGACCCGTGATCTTGGCGCCGGACCTCATCGGAGGGAGACAGCCGCTGCGTGGACTTATTCGGCGGCGGGCCGAGCTTCCCCTTGACCGGCGAGCGTAGCGAGCAGCTGCTCGCCGACGCGGTAGATGTCGCCGGCTCCCAGCGTGAGAACGAGGTCGCCCTCGCGGACACGGAGCGCGAGGCTCCTCACGATATCCGCGAAGCGAGGCAGGTAGGAGATGGGACCGGCAGGCCGCTCCGCGAGATAGGCGTCGACGACCAGCTTGCCGGTGATGCCCGGCTCCGGCTCTTCACGAGCGGGGAAGATCTCGGTGACGATCGCTTCGTCGGCGATCGTCAGCGCCTTGCCGAACTCGTACTGCAGGTACCGCGTGCGTGAGAACAGATGCGGCTGAAACACGGCGATCACGCGTCGGTACCCGCCTCTCGCGGTGGCCGTCAGCGTCGCCGCGATCTCGGTGGGGTGATGCGCGTAGTCGTCGACCACGATGACGCCGCCATAACGACCGACCTCCTGGAAGCGCCGCGCGGCGCCACTGAACGTCGCCAGGTGCGGAGCCGCCTCGGCCGGCGTGACGCCGACGTGCCGCAACACGGCCAGCGCGGTGAGCGCGTTGAGAACGTTGTGAGAGCCCGGCACACGAAGGGTGATCCGGGCGAGCTCCACGCCCTCCTCGAAGACCGTGAACGCGCTGCCGCGGTCGTCGACTCGCGTCACGGCGGCGCTCAGATCGCCCTCGCCGATGCCGACGCGCACGACGGCGGCCTGGGTGGAGGCGGCGAGGCTCTCCAGGCGGCCGTCGGTCGTCAGCACCAGCAGCCCGTGAGCCGGCAACAGAGCGACGAACCTGTGGAACACCTCGAGCAGGTCGTCGAGACAGCCGTAGTGGGTGTGATGGTCGAGCTCGACGTTGCCGACGATGGCGACCTCGGGACGAAGGTAGAGAAGGCTGCCGTCGCTCTCGTCGGCCTCCGCCACCAGCCACTCGCCCTCCCCCACGCCGGCGTTAGAACCGACATCGTTCAGCTCCCCGCCGACGAGGAACGTGGGATCGAGCCCGGCCTGGCGCAGGACGTGCGCGATCATCGACGAAGTCGTCGTCTTGCCGTGCGCGCCGGCGACCGCGATGCCGCGGCGCAGCGTCATCACCCGGGCCAGCATCTCGGCCCTGCGGAGCACGGGTAGCCCGGCGGTGAGAGCAGCCTGCAGCTCCGGGTTGCCCTCGCCGATGGCGGAGGAGATGACCACCAGCGCGGCGTCACCGAGATTGGCTGCCTGGTGACCGATCGCCACGGACACACCGGCCTCCTCGAGGTTGCGCGTGTACCGCGAGGCCTTGAGATCTGAGCCGCTCACGGCGACACCAAGACGATGCAGCACCATGGCGATGCCGCTCATGCCGGCGCCCCCGATGCCGATGAAGTGCACCGGCTGGGGAAAGGACATGGCTCGCTCGTCGGTCATCGTCTGCTCCGTTCGGTCAGTATGTCCTCCACCTCGCCGACGACGCGTCGCGTGGCGTCTGGCTTGCCCAGGGCAGCACTCGCAGCGGCCATCGCGGCCAGCCGCGCGCGGTCTCCGAGAAGCCCGGCGACGAGGCCGCCCAGCACCGCGCCGTTGAGATCGTCGTCGTCGACCAGTACCGCCGCCCCCGCAGCGACCATCCACTGCGCGTTGAGCCGCTGGTGGTCGGCGGTGGCATGAGGGTACGGCACGAGCACCGCGGGCTTGCCCAGGGCGGCGAGCTCCGCGATGGAACCGCCTGAGCGGGCAACCACGAGATCGGCGGCGGCCATCGCCTGAGCCAGAAGGTCGGTGTAGGCGACCAGGTGATAGCGCTCGAAGCGCTCGCCGCGCGCCTCCAGCGACTCGCGCACCGCGGCGTGGTTGCGCGCGCCGCAGACGTGGACGACCTGAAGTTCGCTGTCGCGCCCTCCAAAGGCCTCGACGCACGCCGAGTTGATGCTCCGCGCCCCCTGGCTGCCGCCGAAGACGAGCAGCACCGGCGACCCCTCCTCGAGGCCGAAGGCCTCGCGCCCCTCCGCGGCCGTCGCCATTGTCTGCGCGACGCTCAGCGGCCGCCCGGTGACGACGAACCTGGGCGGCTCCAGCCCGGCGATCGGGAAGCTCAGGCAGACTCTCCGCACGAAGGGCCGCAGCAGGCGGTTGGCAACACCGAGATGTGCGTCGGCCTCGAGCGCGACCCCGGGGATCCCGTGAAGCGCCGCGAGCGCGACCACGGGGCCGCTGGAGAAGCCGCCGGCGCCGACCACTACCTCGGGGCGCACGCGCCTGAGAATCCGCTCGACTCGTGGCACCGCGGCGGCGAGCAACCAGAGGGCGCGTGCGTGCTCACAAGGCGCCAGGCGCCGCGCGAAGCCGCTCAGCTCGAGAGCGTGCGTCTCGAACAGCGGGGCCACGTGGCCGACCTGCGAGGGCGTCGTCACGACGACGACGCGGGCGCCGCGATCCTGTGCTTCAGCCGCGACGGCGAGCGCCGGCTGAAGGTGACCTCCGGTCCCTCCCGCCGCGAGCAGCACCGTCGCGCCGCTCAGCGGTGACGACAATGTAGCTCCTTCGGTTGGTCGCAATGTTAAGCATAATGCCGATGGCGCCCAGAATGATGATCAGGTTGGTGCCGCCCAGCGAGACGAGCGGCAGAGGCACCCCGGTAAGCGGCAGGAGGCCGAGGGCGGCCCCCATGTTGATGCTCGCCTGGCTGATGATGATCGCGGCGATACCGCTGGCCAGCAGCTTCCCGAAGAGATCCCTGCACTCCAGGGCGATGCGGAAGCAGGCCCATGCCAGCGCGACGTAGAGCGCGAGCAGGCCCGCCAGACCGAGGAGGCCAAGCTCTTCACCGATGATGCCCGTGATCATGTCGGTGCCCTGCTCGGGCAGAAAGCCGAACTTCTGCACCGAGTTGCCGAGCCCTACTCCGAAGAAACCCCCCGACGCCACCGAGATGAGGGATTGCGTGGCCTGGAAGCCGCTCCCCTGCGGATCCTTCCATGGGTCGAAGAACGTCGTCAGCCGCTCGAGCCTGTAAGGCTCCGCCACGATGAGGCCGAGAATGACGAGGCAGGCGGCACCGACCGCCGCCAGCAGGTGCCGGAGGAGCGCCCCGGCCGCGATCAGCACACCGACGACGGCACAGGTGAGCACGAGGGTGGTGCCCAGGTCGGGCTCCAGCATGATCAGCGCAGCGGCCGGCGCGATGCCGAGGCCGGCCAGCGACAGGAAGCCGCGCGCCGTCGTGACCATCCCGGGACGACGGGCCACCAGGGTGGCGATGAGCACCACGGCGGCGAGCTTGGCGACCTCGCTGGGCTGGAAGGTGATGCCGCCGACCATGATCCAGCGCCTGGCGCCGTTGATAGTCGTACCGACACCCGGCACGAGCACGGCCACGAGGCCGAGCAGGGCGAGCGCCGCCAAGGGCTTCGCCCAGCGGCGCCACATGCCGTAGTCGATCCGCGAGAGAGCTAGCATGACCGCCACCCCGATCCCCGCGAAGAGCCCCTGGCGAAGCAGGAAGTAGAAGCTGGATTTGTGCTCGAAGTAGCCCTCCGCGGCGGAGGCGCTGAACGACATCACAAGGCCGTACGTCAGCAGGAGGAAGACGACCAGCAGCAGACTCCGCCGGGCGCCAATGCCCGGCGCCAGCCGGGCGCCGGCAGCCAGACCGGCGCGCGGGCGCGAGGACGGCGCCGTGCGCGATGAAGCGGCGCGCCGCGACGGACCGTCACGCCGCCCGGCCTCGCGGCGTTCAATGGCTGAAGCGCCCGCCCCCCGGCGCCGATCGACGCTGCCGCGCCGGTCGACGCCTCCGTGGCGAGCGCCGCCCTGACCCGCAGCATAGCTTCGCGCAGCATAGCTTCGGCGATCCGGCGCAACCACGCCGACCCTCTGATGACTCGACCTCACGCCCCCCGCTCTCCCCGCACCTCGGCGACCAGCTCAATGAAGTGTTCGCCCCGCTGCACATAGTCCCTGTACTGATCCCAGCTCGCGCAGGCAGGGCTGAGGAGCACGACGTCGCCGTCCACGGCGTCGTGCGCCGCCCTGCGCACGGCGGCGGCAAGATCTCCACAGTCGACCGCCGGGGTGGCGCGCGACGCCCCCACGGCGGCCCTCCGGACGAAGGCCGCCGCCAGCCGCGGCGCCGTCGCACCGATGAGCAGCACCTGCCGCACGCGCCCCTCGACGGCCGTCGCGAGGTCGGCGTACTCCGCTCCCTTGTCGCAGCCGCCGAGGATGAGATGCACGCCGCCGGAGTAGGCGGTGAGAGCCTTCAGCGTGGCGTCGACGTTCGTCGCTTTCGAGTCGTTGACGTAGGTGACTCCGTCGACCACGCCGACCACCTGGAGACGGTGCGGAACGCCGGCGAACGTACGGAGCGTCTGAGCGGCGGCGGCTGGCGGCACACCGACCGCGCAGGCGGCGGCCGCGGCGGCGAGCGAGTTCTGCAGATTGTGCTCGCCGCGCAGGGCGAGCTCGACGGCCGGGCACAGCGCGACGCGCTCCCCTTCGATCGCCACCCACAGAACGCCCCGGGCGTCCACTCCAGCGACGAGCTCGGCTCCGGACGGGCCGGACTCAGCTCCCGGCCGCGCCGAGAACCAGCCTCGCCTTCCCTGACCCGGCAGGCGCCCTTCGGCGAACACCCGGAGGGTCTCCGGGTCGTCGGCGTTCAGTAAGCCGAGATCGCCGTCTCCCTGGTTCTCGAAGATGCGCAGCTTGGCGTCGACGTAGGCGCCGTAGGTGCCGTGACGATCGACGTGGTCCTCCGTCAGGTTGATCAGCACGGCGACGTCGGGACGGAAACGCTCGATGTGCTGAAGCTGGAAGCTGGAGAGCTCCGCGACGACGGCGGCCGCAGACGAGACGCTGGCCGGCATGCCGGCCAGCGCGTGCCCGATGTTGCCGCCGACGGCCACAGGCAGGCCGGCATCACGCAAGATCGTGCCCGTCAGCTCCGTGGTGGTGGTCTTCCCGTTGGTCCCGGTGATGCCGATCAGGCGATTCGTGAGGAAACGTGCGGCGAACTCGACTTCACTCCAGACCGTGACGCCGCGGCGCACGGCCTCCTGTACGACCGCGCTCTCGTCCGCCACGCCCGGGCTCTTGACCAGAAGATCGGCGTCGGGGGGCAGGACGGCGGCAGACCCCAGGAGCACCTCGACGCCGGCCTGGCGAAGTTCCGCCACGGCGTCGTCCGGCACCGCACCCTCGTCGAGCCCGACCACCCGCGCACCGCGCAGCCGCTCGCACGCCAGCAGCGCCACCGGCCGGCCGCTGCGGCGCAGGCCCACCACCGTCAGGCAGCGCACATCGCCGAGTTCCACCATCACCCCCCGCTAGAACGTCGCATAGTACGCCGCAAACCCGGCGCCGGCGAAGACGGCGGCGATGATCCAGAAGCGCACGATGATCTTCGTCTCCGACCACGCCTTAAGCTCGAAGTGGTGGTGGAGGGGGGCCATGAGCAGCACCCGGCGGCGGAACAGCTTGAACGAGGCGACCTGGATCATCACCGACAGAGCCTCGAGGACGAACAGGCCGCCGATGATCACCAGCACGAACTCGGTGCGCGTCAGAACGGCCAGGCCCGCGATCGCCCCCCCAAGACCCAGCGAACCGGTGTCGCCCATGAAGACGTCGGCCGGGAAGGTGTTGAACCACAGGAAGCCGAGACAGGCGCCACCGATGCAGCCGGCAACCACCATGAGGTCGGTAATGCCGGGGTCGTGTGCGTTGCGGCCGATGATGAAGGCTATGCCGGCCAAAGCCACGAGCACGATCGCCGACGCCCCGGCCGCCAGGCCGTCGAGGCCGTCCGTGAGGTTGACCGCGTTGGAGAAGCCGGCAATCGTGAGGAAGATCAGCGTGTAGAAGCCCACCGTGCCCATCTCGAGCTGGTGCGAGATGAAGGGCACGTCGACGCGGGTGTCGAGGCCGGCGAAGCGCAGCGCTATGAACCCGACGAACAGAGCGAGGAGCAGTTGCAGCGGCAGCTTGACCCGTGCCGGCAGGCCGAGGGAGCGCTTGCGCACGATCTTCGTCCAGTCGTCGGCGAAGCCGATCAGGGCGTTGCCCAGCGCCGCGATCATCACGGTCAGCGAGGCGACGGAGAAGCGGCTGAAGATCACGAACGGCACGAGCACCGCGAACCAGATGAGCACGCCGCCCATGGTGGGTGTGCCCGCTTTCGTCTTGTGGCCGTCAGGCCCCTCCTCACGGATGTTCTGGCCGAACTCATTAAGATGCAGCCAGCGAATGAAGGGGGGTCCGATGAGCAACATGAGGACCATGGCGACCACGCTTGCACCCATCGCTCTCAGCATCAATCGACCCCCATCTCCGCGAGTGCCTCGGCCGCCCTCTCGAGGCGCAGCAGACGCGAGGCCTTCACCAGAACCGCGCTCCCCGGCGACACCACCTCGTGGAGCGCCGCCAGACAGTCCTCGACCGTCGCGAACCAGCGCTCGCCGGGCGCACCCGTGAGATAGCTGCGGCCGAGCTCGCCGATAGCGACCAGGCGTACCCCTGCCGCCGCGCAGTGGCGGCCGACATCCTCATGGTACTCCTCCGCGCCCGGACCGAGCTCGTACATCTCGCCGAGAACGGCGACGGTAGGCCGCCCGTCGGCGATGCTCACGAGATGATCGACGGCCGCCTTCATGGCTGTGGGGTTCGCGTTATAGGCGTCGTTGAGCACGAGGCCGCCGCCGGGCAGCAGCGTGATCACGCCGCGCAAGGCGCTGAAGACGACCTGCGCAGCTCCCTCCGCCGCCGCCTCGAGCGGATGACCGAGCTCGAGGAAGGCGGCCAGCGCCGCCGTAGCGTCTTCGAGATAGTGGCTGCCGGTGAAGCTGAAGTCGAGCCGGGCACGACGCCCGAATGCGTCGACCAGCGCGTGCGTACTCGCTCCTCGTCGCTCGGCATCGACGATGCGCACGTCCGCCGCCACTGCCGCACCGGCGGTCGCGCCCCCGAACGTGACGACGCGACCGCGATGGCCTCGCACGTGCCCGGCGAGCAGCGGCTCAGCGGCCGGCACCACCGCCGTGCCCCCGTCCAGCTCCTCCAGAAGCTCGGCTTTGGCCGCCGCGACGTCGGCAAGCGTCCCGACGAGCTCCAGGTGCACGGGCGCGATGGAGGTGATGACCCCCACGTTGGGGCAGGAGATCCTCGCAAGCTCGCCGATCTGGCCGCGACCGCGCATGCCCATCTCCACGACGACCACCTCGGTGCCCTGCCCGGCCTCCAGAAGCGTCAGCGGTACGCCGATCTCGTTGTTCAGGTTGTCGCGCGTGGCGACCACGTCGACCAGCGGCCGCAGCAGCGCCGCGAGGATGTCCTTGGTCGTGGTCTTGCCGGCGCTACCGGTGATCGCCGCCACGTCGGCGGAGAGCCGGCGTCGTGCGGCGCCGGCCAGCCGCTGGAGGGCGGCGAGGCCGTCGTCGACGACGATACAGGCGGCCGCCTCAGAAAGCCGCTCAGCCGTCTCCCGGCGCACCACGACCGCCGCCGCGCCCGCCGCCAGAGCCGCGCCGGCATACGCGTCGCCATCGAACCGTTCCCCGCGCAAGCCGACGAACAGGTCGCCCGGCCGCAGCACCCGGGAGTCGGTGCAGACGCGCTCCACGACGGCCGACGGGTCGCCGCGCTCGAAGAGGCCGCCGCAAGCCGCAGCTACCTCGGTGAGCATCATCGGGATCACGGGCTCATGCCTCCTCGCCGAACTCGGCCAGCAGCTCGACGACGACGGCCTGATCGTCGAACGGCAACCGCCGCTCGCCGATGATCTGGCCCTGCTCGTGTCCCTTGCCGGCGATGAGCACGGTGTCGCCGGGGCGGGCCGCGCGGAGCGACCGGGCGATGGCCTTGCGGCGATCCTGCTCGACGACGACGGCGCCGGCCCTCTCGGCGGGGATGCCGGCCATGATCTCGTCGATGATGCTCATAGGATCTTCGCTGCGCGGGTTATCCGATGTGACGATCGTCATATCGGACAGGCGCGCCGCGATCTCCCCCATCAACGGTCGCTTGCCACGGTCACGGTCGCCCCCGCACCCGAACACGACCGTGAGACGGCCGCCGGTCAGCGCACGCGCCGCCTGAAGGGCGTTCTCGAGCGAATCCGGTGTGTGCGAGTAGTCGACCACGACGCTGAACGGCTGCCCTGCGCGCACCGGCTTGAACCGGCCGGGCGCGCCCTGCATGCTCGCGAGGGCCTCAGCGATGTCCGCCGGCGAGACGCCCAGCGCGAGCGCCGTGGTGGCCGCCGCCAGCGCGTTCTCGACGTTGAAGCGGGCCGCCATCAGCAAGGTGACGCGCTGCTCGACGCCCAGACGCGGCACCCGGAGCGTGAAGGCCGACCCGTCGGCGCGCAGCTGAAGGTCTGAGGCCAGCGCGTCCGCTGGCTCCTCCCCGGAGCGCGAGCCCTCTACGGCATACGTCCAGAGCGCATCGCCGTACACTGGCCGGCACTCCTCTGCAAGCAGCCGACCGTAGGCGTCGCCGACGTTGACAACCGCGACCGCCGAGCCGTTGCGCGCGCCGTCAGGCAGGAAGAGCCGTCGTTTCGCGGCGAAGTAGTCGTCGAGATCGGCGTGGTAGTCGAGGTGATCGCGCGTGAGGTTGCTGAAGACGACCGCGTCGAAGTCGATGTCGGCGCTGCGCTCCTGAGCGAGCGCGTGGGAGCTGACCTCGAGGACGCACGCCCCGTCGCCCGCCTCGACCATCTCGCGAAACATGCGCTGCAGATCGAGCGACTCGGCCGTCGTGAGCGGCGCCGGGTACTCACGACTGCCGATCCGATTGACGACGGTGCCGAGCAGCCCCGAGGGCAGGCCAGCCGCGGAGAAGATCCCGGCGAGCAGATGAGCCGTGGTGGTCTTGCCGTTGGTGCCGGTGACGCCCACGACGCGCAGCTCGCGCGATGGATCACCGTACCAGCGCGCCGCGATGGCCGCCATTGCGCGCCGCACCGACGGAACGACGACGTGCGGCACCGGCTCAGCGGTCTCGCGCTCGCAGACGAGCGCGGTCGCCCCTGCGGCGACCGCCTGCCCTGCGTACTCGTGTCCGTCGCAGGCGGCGCCGGGCACACAAAAGAAAAGCGTGCCGTCGGCGACGTCACGCGTATGGCAGGCGAGCCCTCTGATGGCGGTGGACGCATCGCCGCGCACGGTGACGCTCGCGACCCCCTCGAGCAACGCAGCAAGCTTCATCCTCAGCCATTCTACCAAAGCGGTGACCCGGAGCTACTCGACGGCCAGCCCGGCGAAGCACAGCGGCCGGCGCTGAACACGACGGCCGGCTTCACGGCGCGATCTCCAGGCGCTGCAAGGCGTAGCGCATGATCTGCCGAACGGCCGGCGCTGCGATATCGCCACCGTAGATCGAGGTGCGAGGCTCGTCGACGGCGACCAGCACCACGAGCCGCGGGCGCGAGGCGGGCACCATGCCGACGAAAGACGCCACGTAGTTGGTCTTGGAGTAGCCGCTGCCGTCGGGCAGGGGTTTCTCGGCGGTGCCGGTCTTTCCGGCGACGGCGTAGCCGGGGATCCGCGCCTTGGTGCCCGTACCCGCGGCCACAGCCGTGGCCAGCATCGAACGCACCTGGGCGGCCACCTTCGCCGGGATCACGCGGCGGCCCGACTTGCGTTCGACCACATCGTCTCCCACCTGGGCGACCAGCCTCGGCTCGACGCGCACGCCGCCGTTGGCGACGACCGAGAAGGCGACGGCCATCTGCAGCGGGGTGACGGCGATACCCTGCCCCATGGGAATGTTCGCTATAGACGTGCCCGACCACTGGTTGGCCGGCGGCACGATGCCCGCCGCCTCGCCGGGGAAGTCGACCCCGGTCGGCCGCCCGAAGCCGAAGGCCTTCATCCACCTGAGCATGCTAGCCTTGCCCATCTCCATGCCGATCTTGACCGACCCTACGTTGCTCGACCACTGCAGGATCTCCCTCACGGAGTAGGTGACGACGCCGCGCTCGTGCGATTCGTTGATCGTACGGTCGTAGAGAGTGAGCGAGGACGGCAGCGTATAGTGCTTGGTCGGCGTAACTACACGATCGGCGAGCGCCCCCGAGATCGTGACCAGCTTGAAGATGGACCCGGGCTCGTAGACGTCGGTGATGCAGCGGTTGCGGTTGGCGTCGGCGCTGCGGCTGAAATCGTGGTTCTTGACCTTGGGCACGCTGGCCATGGCCAGGATATCGCCGGTGCGCGGCGCCATGACGATGGCGACGGCCGCTTTGGCGGAGGAGCTGCTCACGGTGCGAGCAAGGACGTCCTCGGCGGTGAACTGGATGTTCTCGTCGATGGTCAGGCGCACATCGGTGCCGGCCACCGGCTGTTTCTGGTTGACGACCTTCAGAGCGTGGCCGGCGGGATCGCGCACGACCTCCTCGCTGCCGGGTGTGCCGCTCAGCTCCTTGTCGAACTCCAGCTCGATGCCGGCGAGACCCGTGTTATCGACGCCGACGAAGCCCAGCACCTGCGCCAGGGAGCCCTTCATCGGATAGAGGCGCTCCACCTCCTCGTAGGCGCCAACACCCGGCAGATCGAGAGCCAGAGCGGCCTTTGCCAACGCCGGATCGACCTTGCGCGCCACGAAGGCGAATCCGCTCTCGCGGTCGGCCAGAGCCTTGGCGATCGCCTTGCGATCCCGACTCTCGCGGATCTGGAGCACATCGGCGAGCCGGCGGGCAGCGACAGCGGGGTTGTCCAGCATATATGGGGTGGCGAACACCGTCTGCGCCGACTTGCCCACGGCCAGCTCCTGACCGTAACGATCGAGAATAGCGCCGCGATGCGCCGGGACGGTCACGCGCGCGGTCTGCTGCTGCCGCGCCAGCTCGGTGAGGCGCTCCGACGACGTAGCGAGAGCGACCGCCTTCCCGCCCACGAACACCAGAAACACGATGAAGACGAAGCGGAGCAGGCGGATGCGGCCGTCGACCCCGCTCACACCGCCGCCACCTGTCGCGCGGCCTCCGGGCGCGCGGAACCCGGCGCCGCGCCGGCTGCCTGCGCGACGCCTCGATGTGGGCACGCCCGCCATCAGGGCTTCGCGGCCACCCTGGTGAGGCCCGCGCCCGCGCCCTTTCTCGCCTTCAGGTACTCGAGGTGGGCCGGGTACTGCAGGCCGAGCTTGTCGGACGCGATCCGCTGGATGCGAACCGACGAGCCGAGCTCGGCCAGATCCTCACTGAGCCGCGCGTTCTCGGCGCTGAGCCGGCGCTCCTCGCGGACGATTGCGTCGGTCTGCAGCGTCTTCTCGACGACGGCAAAACTGATCCAGACGCGCCCGACGGCGAGCAGCGCCACGCAGACCACGAAGGCCACGAAGAGGCGCATCAGGCGCGGGCCGGGAGCGACCCGGCGGGCGGCCACGGGGGCGGTGCGACGAACAGCCCCAGCGGGGCTGCTGCGCTGCTGCACGTTGGAGATGGACGGTCGCCCGGCGCCAGCCCTGGAAGAAACAGGGCGCCGAGCCTCTGCCGCGGCGCCCACGTCTACAACCCGAGCCGGATCGCGGCGCGCAGCTTGGCCGCTTTGCTGCGCGGGTTGATCTCGACCTCGTGAGGCCGCGGCGTGAGCGGACGACGCGTGAGGACGCGCAGCGTCGGTTCGTGCCCGCAGACGCACTGCGGAAGGCCCGGCGGGCAGATGCAGCCTGCGGCATGACCCCGGAAGAACTCCTTGACCATGCGATCCTCGAGTGAATGGAAGCTCATGACGGCGAGGCGGCCGCCCAGTCGCAGGACCCGATACGCCTCGTCCAGGCCGTGAGCAAGCGACTGCAACTCGTCGTTGACGACGATGCGCAGCGCCTGAAAGACGCGCCGGGCCGGATTGCCGGCGCCGAAGCGCGCCGGCGTCGGGATGTTGCGCTTGATGATGTCGACGAGTTCGCGGGTCGTCGTCAGCGAGCGTCGGGCACGCGCCTGGACGATGCCGCGGGCGATGCTGCGCGCATAGCGCTCCTCGCCGTACCGACGGAAGATGTCGCTCAGCTCCGCCTCGGGCAGCGTGTTCACGAGATCGGCGGCGGTGACTGTGAGGTCCGGGTCCATGCGCATGTCGAGCGGCGCGTCGTAGGCGTAGGAGAAGCCCCGCTCGCGCCGGTCGAGCTGCATCGATGAGACGCCGAGATCCATATAGATCATGTCGGCCGAGCCGTCGGCGAAGCCGGCCAGGACGTCGCTGAACGTGCCGTGGTGGAGCTCGCAGGCGCAGGGAGCCGCGGCCGCCACGTCGCGGAAGTACTCGTCGACGCTGGGGTCGCGGTCGATGGCGATGAGCCGGCCCGTGTCGCCGAGGGCAGCCGCTACCGCCTCGGCGTGGCCGCCAGCCCCGAACGTGCAGTCGACGGCCACTTCACCAGCGGCTGGCCGAAGCACATCGAGAAGCTCGGAGAGGAGCACCGGGGTGTGCGCGAGAGCCATCTCGGGCTCACGAAGATGCGCGCTCGTCAGCGGGAGCATCGGCTTCCTCCTCCAGTCGGGACAGATACTCGGCCCAGGCGGCGCGATCCCAGATCTCGATGTGGTCGGCCGCCCCGATAATGGTGACGTCGCGGCCGATGCCGGCATACTCGAGGTGCCGGGACGAGAGCGTGACGCGGCCCTGCCGATCGAACTCCTGGAACACGGCGTTGGCGGCCAGGAAGCGCTTGACGTCGCGGCGCTCCGCGGAGCCCGCCGCAGTCGCTTCGGTGTCCTCGGCCAGACGCTGCTGGAACTCGTCCGGCGAGTAGCCGCCGAGGCAGCGTTCGTTCTCCTTGGTGACGTAGACGCCCTCGGAGAAGTGCGGGCGCAGGCGTGCCGGGATGGCGATGCGATTCTTCGCATCCAGCGTGAACTCGAACTCGCCCACCAGGATCGGCCGCTGCATGGCAGCCACTGTAATCCACTTTCCCCCACGATGCAACACATTACTGTCACTATTCCCCACCAAACGCCACCTGCCAACACCGCGCCGCGAAAACGGAGCGAACCAGAGCCCGGCGGACGCGAGAGCGGAGGACGGCAAGGGATTCCGGGGGCGGTTTTCCCTTGAGCGCGTGAGCGTTGATGAACTTCGAACGCGCGCGAGAGCTGATGAGGGACGATACGCGTGGGGCGATGAGCCCGCGCACACGCTCAGAATCGCCGGCGGAACGGCATCATGCCCCGGGCGACCGGGCAGGCATGTGGCCCGGGGGAATCTCGGCTACCGCCGCGGCAGGCGAAGCTTCTGGCCGACGGCCAGGGAGGTGCTGGAGACGCCCGGATTGAGCGCGAGGATAGCTTTGGGCGTGGTACCGAAGCGTGCGGCGATCCCCGACAAGGTGTCGCCGCTCTTGACAACGTACACCCTGGGCGTCCGCTTCGCGGCCGCCGACTTCGCGGGCGAGGGGGACGGAGAGGGCGATGGCGTACCGCCGCCGATCACGCCGGACTGGACCGCCAGGCTGAGGACGATGATGACGGCGACGAGGAACGCGGCCGGCGCGGCGATGCGCGCGACTGTGCGCTCGTTCGCACCGAACCGCGCATGGTGAGGCATGCCCCGCGAGGCATGCGCGGCACGCAAGGGTCGCGGGGCTGGACGCGGTGGCTCGCCAGACCCGGCGCCGCGGCGAGACTCGATCGCCCGCAGACGCCCGAGGGCGTCGGCGAGATCGGCGTCCGGGGCGTCGCCGCCCGTCAAGTGGCTTGTCGAGTGCGTATGGTCCGTCATAGTGTGAAAGCCAGCTCGTTGCGCATGGATTCGGCGGCGGCGGCGACAAACCTGCGATAGTCGCCCTCGCTTCCCTGCCAGGCGTAGATGATCGAACGTGATGCGTTGACGACGAAGCCGGCCGCCTCGCCGGCGGCGATGCCGCGCAGCGCGTCGGCGGCGGCACCCTGGGCTCCATAGCCGGGCACCAGCAGGAACGCGCTGGGGAGCGCCTCGCGGACGAGCCTCAGCGACTCCGGCGCGGTGGCTCCGGCGACCGCGCCCACATCGCTGTAGCCGGCCTCCCCTACCTCGCTGGCGCCCATCTCGGCGACCAGATCGGCGACCCGCAGATAGAGCGGCCGGCCGCCCACTGCCTGCTCCTGGAGAAGCGCGGCGCCCGGATTGCTCGTGCGCGTGAGGATGAAGACGCCCTTCCCGCGGCGGCAGTGCTCGACGACCGGCGCCAGCGAGTCGTCGCCGAGGTAGGGGCTGGCCGTGACGGCGTCGGCGCCAAGCCCGGCGACCGGGCCTTCGAAGCCGGGCGCCCCGCCGAAGGCGGCGCGCGCGTAGGCGGCGCCGGTAGAGGCGATGTCGCCGCGCTTGACATCGAGGATCACGGGCAGCTCATGCTCGTGGGCACAGCGGATGACCGCACCCAGAGCACGCCATCCCGGCGCTCCGTACTGCTCGAAGAACGCGGCCTGAGGCTTGACGCAGGCGGCGCTGCCGGCGACCGCCTCGACGATGCCGCAGCAGAACTGCTCGAAGCAGGCCGCCACAGCCTCCTCGTCGCCGACTTCGGCGGCGCGAGCGCGATGGACGTCGAGGAGCTCCGGCGGCATGCGCTCGAGCATGGGGTCGAGCCCCACGCACACTACGCTGCGGCGCGCAAGGATCGCAGATGCAAGCCTGTCGGAGAATCGTTGCATGCACACCCCTCGGAAGCGCCCTTTTTATCATAGATGATGATCTCGCCGTACCGTGAGCGACGCCCGAGGGCGACGGCACGACCCCCTCGTCGCCGGCCCCTGGGCGGCGCCGCGTCGCGCGCGACGGTGCGGCATACCGACGCCTGGCCGGGCGAAGGCCGTAACCCGGACGGAGTCCAACTAGCCGCGCAGCTTGCGCAGGGGGGCAACGCTGGCCATCAGGCGCCGCTCGGAGCCGTCGTTCTCGAATCGCACGACGATGATGCCGCCACCCTGCACGGCGAGCACCGTGCCCTCACCCAGGGTGGCATGGAGCACCCGCTCCCCGGCCGAGAAATACTGCTCGACGACCTCGGCGTCGAGCTCACGTCGGCGGCGGCCGACGTCGATTCTGCCGCCGCCGACGTCGATGCGGCCGTCCGGGCCGCGGCGGACGCCGCGGCCGCTTCCGCCGCCGCCGAAGCCCTCCCCACCGGAAGCGGCGGGGCGACGACCCGCCGGCCCACCGCCCGACCAGCCACCCTCACGGGCGCCGGACCAGAACCTCTCGCCACCGGCGGCCCAGCCACCGCCACCGCCGCCGACGACCTGCCGCTCGCAGTACTCGGCGGGGATCTCGTCGATGAAGCGCGACGGCTGGTTGTACTGTAAGGCTCCCCAGAGCGTGCGGGCGCGCGCGTGCACCAGGTAGAGCAGATCCATCGCGCGCGTAATGCCGACGTAGGCCAGACGCCGTTCCTCCTCGACGTTCTGCTCGTCGAGGGCGCGCTGATGCGGGAAGACGCCCTCCTCCATGCCGACCAGGAAGACCACGGGGAACTCGAGGCCTTTGGCGTTGTGCAGCGTCATCAAGGTGAGGAGCGACGAGGCGTCAGCCAGAGCGTCGCTGTCGCTGTAGAGGCTGATCTCCTGAAGAAAACCGCCGAGGCCCGGCTCCTCAGATCGCCGGTCGTACTCAGCGGCCACGCCGACCAGCTCTTCGAGGTTCTCGAGGCGACCCTCGGCCTCGAGCGTACGCTGCGCCTTGAGGGCGGCCTCGTAGCCGCTCTCCTCGAGCACGCTGCGCACGACCTCGGCGGCCGGGCGGCCGGCGATGCCGGCCTGCAGACCCTCGATGAGACGCACGAAACCGAGCAGGCCGTTGAGCGCCACGCCGGAGATCCCGGGCACGTCCTCGACGCCACGCATCGCCTCCCAGAGGCTCATGCCCATCGTAGTGGCGTACGCCTGCAGTCGCTGCAGGCTCGTCGCGCCGATTCCGCGGCGCGGCACGTTGACGATGCGCAACAGACGCTGCGCGTCGTCGGGGTTGACCAGCACCGTGAGGTACGCGATCGCATCGCGGATCTCGGCGCGCTCGTAGAACCTGGGGCCGCCGATCACCTGATAGCCGATCGCGTAGCGGCCGAACTGCTCCTCGAGCGCGCGGCTCTGGGCGTTGGTGCGGTAGAGCACCGCGATCTCGTCCGGCCGGTAGGGCCTCTCGGCGCCGGCCTCGCCATCGAGGAGCTTCTGCACCTCGCTGGCCACGAACTGGGCTTCGGCACGCTCGTCGTTGACCTCGACGACCTGCACCAGGGAGCCCTCGCCGCGTGGCGTCCAGAGGCTCTTGCCCTTGCGCCGACGGTTGTGAGTGACGACCGCGTTGGCCGCGTTGAGGATCTTCTGCGTCGAGCGGTAGTTCTGCTCGAGGCGGATGACCTTGGCCTCCGGGTAGTCGCGCTCGAACTCGAGGATGTTGCGGATGTCGGCGCCGCGCCAGGAGTAGATGCTCTGGTCGTCGTCGCCCACCACGGCGAGATTGTGCGACCCTCCCGCGAGCAGGTTGGCGAGGCGGTACTGGGCGTGGTTGGTGTCCTGGTACTCGTCGATGAGCACGAAACGGAAGGCCCTCTGGTAGTGCGCCAGCCGGTCGGGGTACGCCTCGAGCGCCTGCACGGTCTTCATGAGCAGATCGTCGAAGTCCATGGCGTTCATCTCGGCGTGCCGCTTCTCGTAGAGGGCGTAGACGTCGGCCGCAACCTGAGCGAACCGCCCGCCGAGGCGCTCGCCGAGCTCCGCCGGCCCGATGAGCTGGTTCTTGGCGTCGCTGATCTGCCGCGCCAGGGCGTCGGGCGGGAAGCGCTTGGGATCGACGTTGAGCTCCTCAAGGCAACGCTTGATGAGTCGGCGGCGGTCGTCCTCGTCGTGGATCGTAAAGCTGCTTTTGTACCCAATACGCTCGGCCTCGCGGCGCAGCAGGCGAGCGCACATGCTGTGGAACGTGCTGATCCACATGGTGCGCGCCACCGATCCGACGAGTCGCTCGATGCGTTCCTTCATCTCGCCGGCGGCCTTGTTGGTGAACGTAATCGCGACGATCTCGTCCGGCCGCACACCATGGACCTGGATGAGATAGGCCACGCGGTGCGTGAGCACCCGGGTCTTGCCCGAGCCGGCGCCGGCGAGGATCAGTAGCGGCCCCTCGAAGTGGGCGACGGCTTCACGCTGCGGCTCGTTGAGGCCTTCGAGCAGTGGATGCTCCGGCTGCGCCACACCGCCGGCCGCTCCACCCTCCACGCCCTCTTCGCCCCACAGCGCGCCCATCAGTTGACGCCTCCACCGAGCAGAACGCTGATCACCAGAGCGACGACGCCGGCTACGATGAGACGCAGGCCGGAGACCCAGAACCGCTCGCGCGACACCGCCCCCAGAAAGACGCCCAGCAGGAACAACTCGGTGAACGCGACTCCGAACGCGATATAGTAGGCCGCTTTGATGCCGACCATGCCGGCGAACAGAAACGGCGTCGCGGCGATCAGAATGGCCGCCGACGGCGACCCACCGTCGACCAAAGCGATGACGATCGCGGCATAGGTGGAGGCCGAGGCGATACTGGTGCCCTCGAGACTCGTCAACGTGTACTCCTCGAGCTCGCGCAGCGCCCGGCTGCGCTCGGCCTTCTCGACGAGATAGGAGCCGTAGAAGCCGGAGACCGCCATGCCGACCGCGGTGGTAAGCATGAGGATCACGATAGTCCGGGGGACAATGACGCCGGCCAGGTAGCCGCCGACGAGCACGCCGACCGCCGTGAGAACCCCGTCGAAGGCGTTGAGCGCGAAGTACCGGCGCACGATCTCGCCGACGTCGGCGATCTCGTGGTAATCCTTGAGCGTGGCGATCAGTTCACGGAGGCGCGCCCGGGCAGTGGGTCGGGCCGAAGAGCTCACGCGCGCATCACCTGGGCGTCAGGCAGGCAGGGAGGCAGGACTCAGCGTGGCCAGCAGACACCGGCATCCTGGGGCGTCTCGGCCGCGTCGATGAGCCGCTTGCCCGTGGAGCACTTGTCGATGGAATGGACGCTGCCGCCCGACTCCTGAACGACCTTCAACACGGCCTGGAAGTCGATGTCGTCGCCCTCGAGCGTGACCTTGATGTTCTCGACCTTGTAGTCGATCTCGATCAGTGTGATGTCGACGCCCTGGATACCCTCCAGGTCGCCCAGCTTGTCGGCCAGGGTGAGCATCGTCGGCTTATACGGCTTAAGGACGTCGAGCACGATTCGCCTGATCTCGCTCATGTGGTGATTACGCTCCGTTCACGAGTCGCCTGCGGAGGCCCAGATCGTAGCATACCGGCGGCCTGCGACCGCTCTCAGATCCCGCCGCCTCCCGCGAAGTCCAGCAGGTCGTCGAGGGCCGTCTGGGCCTGCTTCACTGTGGCGGTGCGCTCCGCCTTGCGACCTGGGTTGATCTCGTCGAGCTCCTGCTCCATCTCGACGATACGCGCCACGAGACATTTGATGGCCTCGGCGACCGGGTCGGGCAGGTGACGATAGTCGATGTCGGGGATGCCAACGCGTTGCCCCTGGAGCAGAACGGGGCGGCCCGGGTTGCCCACGACGGTCGAGTTCTTGGGGACGTCGCTGATGACGACGCTGCCGGCGCCGATCTTGGCGTTGTCGCCAACCGTGATACCCCCCAGCACCTTCGCGCCGGCGCCGAAGATGACGTTGTCGCCCACAGTCGGGTGCCGCTTGCCCGACTGCTTGCCGGTACCGCCCAGGGTCACCCCCTGGTAGATGGTCACATTGTCGCCGATCTCGGTCGTCTCGCCGATCACGACGCCGGCGCCGTGATCGATGAAGAGGCCTCGCCCGATGCAGGCGCCGGGGTGGATCTCGACGCCGGTGATGAAGCGGTTGAACTGGCTGATCCAGCGCGGGACGACCGGCAGCCCGGCCCTCTGCAGCCGGTGGGCGAGGCGATGGAGCCAGAGGGCGTGCAGGCCGGCGTACGAAGTGAGGATCTCGAGCCTGGACGTAGCCGCCGGGTCGCGCTCCTGCACGGCGCGCAAATCGTGGCTGATCTCGTCGACGGCAACGGAGGCGTCGTGGCGCAGTTCCGCCACGATGCGGGCGACGAGGGGCAGACGCTGCGCGTCGTGCCCGACGGGGCGGCCGGCGCCGGCCGGCAGGCGAGCCCCTTGCAGCAGCTTGCGGATCACGACCTTCACCTCGGTTTCGCTGTGGTACGCGCGGCCGACGAAGCCCGCCGCGTCTCTCTGCCTACGCTATCACGGGGGCGCACCGCACGCGGCCGCAACTCCCTGCGGCACCCTTACGCCCCGGCCTCGTTCATGCTCCCGGAGCGGAAGCCCTGCAGGTCAAGGGCGACGTACGTGAAGCCCAGCGGCCGAAGGCGCCGCAGGATCTCGGCGCGAACGGCCGCGGCGCGCTCGATCTCGTCCGGCTCGACCTCCAGGCGGGCGACCGCACCGTGATGCCGTACGCGACACTGGCGGAAGCCCAGCGCGTGTAGCGCACGCTCAGCCTCTGCTACCGCACGCAGCTTCTCGGCAGTGATCGGCTCACCGTATGGAATACGCGAGGCCAGGCAGGCCTGCTGAGGCGCATCCCAGGTAGCCAGCCCGAGCTCGTATGCGAGCCGCCGCACCTCATCCTTGCCGATACCGGCGGCCACGAGAGGATGCGCCACTCCGCGCTCGGCGGCGGCGCGCATGCCCGGACGGTGATCGCCGAGATCGTCGAGGTTGACGCCGTCGACCAGGGCCGCGCAACCGCGCTCCTCCGCCACGCGCACCATCTGCTCGAGGAACCGGCGCTTGCAGATGCAGCACCGCTCGCGGGAGTTCGCCACGAACGCGGGATCGTCGAGCTCACCGGTCTCGACAACCACGTGCTCGACCCCGAGCCGCCCGGAGAGACGCCGGGCCGCCTCCAGTTCTTCGGGGAGATACGTGGCCGAGACGGCGGTGAAGGCAACCGCGCGCTCGCGCCCGAGGACGCCGGCGGCGACGGCCAGGACGAGGCTCGAGTCCACGCCGCCGGAGAAGGCCACGCATACCGAGCCCAGCTTCGCCAGCTCGGCTTCGAGCCGCTCCCGTGAACTTCCCGACCGGGTGTTCGTCTCAGTCATCGTCGACCAGCCCTCCCGCGGCCCGGCGAAGCCGGACACACGAGCCATGCGCCGCCTGGCAGGCGCGGCGTCCGATGGGGCGCCGCTCAGGCGTACGTCTACGGCAGCTCACTGAAGAGCGGCGTCGAGAGATAGCGCTCCCCCGTGTCGCACAGCACGGTCACGATCACCTTGCCGCGCATGGCTGAGCGACGTGCGATCTGGCCGGCGGCAAACGCGCTCGCGCCGGCCGACACGCCCACCAGGACACCCTCGAGACGCGCCAGGTCGCGCGCCGTGGCGATTGCGTCTTCTCCGGAGACCGTGAGCACCTCGTCGCACACCGACCTGTCGAACACCTCGGGGACGAAGCCGGCACCGATGCCCTGGATACGGTGAGGCCCGGCCGCGCCGCCGGAGAGCACCGGCGACTCCGCCGGCTCCACGGCCACCACGAGAGCCTCAGGGCGCCGCGCCTTGAGCAGCCGACCGACGCCCGTGAGCGTGCCGCCCGTGCCCACCCCGGCGACGAAGGCGTCGACCTCGCCGCCCGTGTCCGCCCAGATCTCCTCGCCGGTCGTGCGCCGGTGGATCTCCGGATTGGCGGGGTTGAGGAACTGCTGCGGTACGAAGGTGTCGTCGCCCTCCTCGGCAAGCGCCAGCGCCCTGTCGACCGCCCCCTGCATGCCCTCGGCGCCGGGCGTGAGGACGAGGCGCGCGCCGTAGGCGCGCAGCATAGTGCGCCGCTCGGCGCTGAACGTGTCCGGCATAGTGAGCACGACCTCGTAGCCGCGCGCCGCCGCGACCATCGCCAGGGCGATGCCGGTGTTGCCGCTGGTGGGCTCGATGATCGTCGTCCGGCCGGGTGAGATGCGCCCCTCGCGCTCAGCCTCCTCGATCATGGCGAGGCCGATCCTGTCCTTGGCGCTGCCGCCGGGGTTGAACGACTCGAGCTTGCCCAGCACCTCGGCGCCGGTCTCGTCGGAGATGCGGTTGAGGCGCACCAGCGGCGTGCGCCCGATGAGCTCCGTGATACTGCCAGCCCTCTTCATCCGGCCTCCTCGCAGCCAAGCAGGACCGCGCCCTGCTCTTCGTCAGACCTCGTACGTGAGCGCGCGAACCCGGAGAGCGTCCTCGCGCGCCAGAAGATCGCCGATCGAGATGTGGCCGAGGACCTGCTTGAGAGCCCGACGCGCCTCGAACCACACCGGGGAGGCGCCGCACATGTCGACGCTGGCGCACTGCCTCTGCGTACACTCGGCCGGCGAGGGCACACCCTCCAGCACGGCCACCACGTCGAGCACGCTGATCTCGGCGGCCGGCCGGGCCAGCGATTTCCGACTATTCTTGTCAAGACTACGGAGGGGTGTCCGGACCTGTCAACGCGAGGCCCGGTGATGACGCCCGCGACGGTGAGGCGAGCAGGTACGTCGCCGGGACGAGGATGGAGGCCGCCGGCGCCGTAGAGCCCGTGGCCACCGCCGGCACCGTAGAGCCCGTGACCACCGCCGGCACCGTAGAGCCCGTGACCACCGGCGAGCCCGTGCTAGACTCGTCCCACAGGGGCGGAGGACTCCGGCTAGCGAAGCGGAAGGCCCCGGCGGGCCCGCCTGACTCGCGCATGGCATCAACCCCTGCTCCAGCGGGGCCACAACCCAGCCGCCGCCCGCCGCCCCGGTGCCGCATGCGGCCAACAGCAGCAAGGTGCTCGAGATGGTCGTGAAGTGACAATGGCCGACGTCAGGATTCGCGAAGAAGGGTTCGCCAAAGACGCCGACAAGCTGGTGCGCCGGCTCTCCCTGGTCGCCCTGCTGCTCTCCCGCCGCGGGCAGCCGGTGAGCGGCAGCGTGATACGCCGCAGCGTCGAGGGGTACCCAACGATGACCGAGGAGGCCTTCAAGCGCCGCTTCTACGAGGACCGCGCCGAACTCGCCGCCCTGGGCATCGCCATCACCTCGGAGCCGGGCGACGACGGCGCCGATGTCTTCAGCCTGCCGGCCGACGCCTACTACCTGCCGCCCATCCCCCTCGAGCCCGAGGAGCTCGCCGCCCTCGGCGCCTGCCTCACCGTGCTGGAGGGCCGCTTCGCGTACGTACAACCCCTGCGCCTGGCGCTCCTCAGCCTCGCGCAGGGGCGACCCGAGCTGCTCGGCGACGCCGATGCGGCGCCGATGGTCCTGGTACCCGAGGCGGCGCCTGCCCCTGGCGTGCTCCCCAAGATGCAGACCGCGGTCGTAGAGCGCAAGACGATCCGCTTCACCTACTATGCCATCACCCGCGATGAGGAGACGAAGCGCACCGTCGACCCATACGGCCTGCAGCTCGTCGCCGGCGAGTGGTACCTGATCGGCCGCTGCCACGAGCGCGATGCGCTTCGCACCTTCCGCCTCTCGCGCGTGCGCTCGCGTGTCACCTATGCCACGCGCGCGCCACATGACTTCTCGCCGCCCGGCGGCTTCGACATCGGCTCCTTCCGTGACCGGCCGGCGTGGCAGCTCGCCGAGCCGCGCGGCACGGCCCGCATCCGCGTCGCGCCGTCGCTGGCCTGGTGGGTACAGGCACACTGGGCGCACTGCGGAGCCGTCGCTGCCGGCGACGACGGCTCCATCGTTTACGAAACGGCCTATGCAGACGCCCGGCCGCTGCTCTCCTGGGTGCTCGGCATGGCCGACGCGGCGGAGCTCCTTGAACCCGCCGACCTGCGTGCGCGGCTCGCCGAGGGGCTCCGCCGCACTCTCGCCGTCCTCGAGTCGACAGAGGCCCCGGCGGCACAACGTGCGACGGCGGTGACGCCGCCACGCCGCCGGCGCACCGTCGCGGTCGACTGGCGCGTCGAGGTCGACCACTTCACCAGGCTCACGGCGCTGGCGGGTTACCTCCTGCGCGCCTGCGACCGCGACGGCGAGGCGCTGCTCGAGGCCGCCACGGTGCGCGCCGATCTCGGCCTCAGCGCCGAGGAACTGCGCGCCGACATGCGCCTTCTCAACCTCGTCAACTTCGGCGGCGACGGCGCGCTTCTCTACGCGGAGCTCGAGGGCCGCACCAGGATCCGCGTCACCAGCGATCTGGCTGGGTCCCACTTCGTGCGCCCGGCGCACCTCTCGCCGCTGCAGGCCGACACCCTCCTCCTCGCGATCAAGCTCGTCGGCGGCCAGCTCCCCACATCCACGGGGGCGGCCCTCGAGGCCGCCGCCGCCAAGCTGCGGGCGGCGCGCGGAGGCGCCACCGCACAGATCGACGTCGGCGAGCTCCTCGTGCCGGACGACCTGATCCTCGCCGCGGTCAACCGCGCCATCGTCGAGCGCCGCCTGCTCGCCATCGAGTACTGGAGCGAGGGCTCCGACCAGCTGCGCGATCGCCTGGTGGAGCCCTATCTCCTCGTGCGCAGCAGCGGCGAGTGGTACTACGTGTGCTGGTGCCGCTCCGCCGAGGGTACACGGGTGTTCCGAGTCGCCACCACGAGGTCGGCGCGGCTCCTCGACGAGTCGTTCACGCCGCGCCCCGAGGTCGAGCTCGAGATGTATCGGCGCGAGGGCATCCCCGCGTCGGGCACCTACGCGCCGCGATCAGCGACGATCCACTACAGCGAGCGAGTCAGCCGGTGGATCGCCGAGCGCCAGCCGGTGGAGATGCTCGCCGACGGCTCCTGCGTTACGTCGCAGCCATACGTGGACCCCCAATGGCTCACGCGCCATCTGCTGCGCTTCGCCGGCGAGGCGCGCCCGCTCGGCCCCACGGAGGCGACCGCCGATCTCCGCGCCGCCGCAGGGCGACTCCTCACGATCTACGAGGGCCGACCGTGAGCATGATCCTTTATGTGCTGCTGAAGCTCGCCTGGGCCTTCTGGGCGCTCGGCCCGCAGCTCGCGCTCTGCCTCTGGTTCGCGTACTCGCTCGCACGCCGGCGGCGCGAAAGTCGCCTGAACTGGATGCTCGGCGGCTTCATTGCCTCGCTCATCCCGATCGCTGGCGCCGTCGCCATGTATCTGCTCTGGCGCCCCGGGCGTCACCGCACGGCCGCAACGCGGTGACCGGCCGGCTCCGGATGCTCATGACGCGCGCCGCTAACGTGTCCTATCCCCGAGAAGTACCGACACTCGAAAGTCTCTTGTCTCACTGAGGTGGGGCGACGGAGACGCCCGACGCGCCTACGGAAGCCTGATCGATACGACGGCACAGTCGTCGTTGAGCACGCCGTCGGCGTAATCGCGGACAGCCTCGAGCAGCGCGTCGGCCAGCCCCTGTGACGAGAGATCCAGGCTGGCCATGACCGCCTGCCTCACGCCCCGCTCGCCGAACATCACGCGGTCCCGGCGAGCGTCGGTGATGCCATCCGTGTACATAACGATGCGGGCGTCCCGGGGGAGAACCGCGCGGTTCGTGGGATACACGGCCCCGTGGGAGATGCCCACGGGAATATTGCCGTCCGAGGGGATGGGGAACTCCCCGTCGCCGGCCACCACCACCGGCCGGGGATGCCCGGCGACAGCGTACTCGAACATGCGCCGCGCGACGTCGACGTAGGCCACCACCAGAGTCACGAAGGGCTGACCGGGAGTCTGCGTGCTCAGGGCGGCGTTGAGCCGGGACAGAGCCTCCCCCGGCGAGCCCTCGGCCGCGTACGCGCGCAGCATGTATCGCACGATCGCCGACTGCGCGGCCGCACCGAGGCCCTTCCCGCAGACGTCGCCCACGCTCACCATCAGCCGCCCGCGCCCCAGCATCACGAGGTCATAGAAGTCGCCGCCCACCCGCGCGGCCTCGGTCGCCGCCCGGTACCGCACGCCCACCTCCACCCCGGGAATGAGCGGCGGCTCCGGAAGCAGAGCGGCCTGGAAGGTCTCTGCGATGGCGTGCTCGCGCTGGTAGGCCGTGGCGTTGTGCAGGCTGGAGCTGAGCTGGGCAGCGAGCGTGGCCAGGAGCAAGTGATCCTCGTCGTCGAAGCCCCCGTCGGCCTTGTCGGCAACCACCAGCGCCGACGCCTGAAGGGTGGATTCGGTCTCGAGCGGCGCGATCAGCAGGCCTCCGGCCTCGACCACACTCGCCATCAGGATGTCCCCGCCGCCCGCGGCCGCCTCCACCGACGGCGCAACCGCCGCACCACAGCGCTCGAGGAGATCGGCCTCGGCGGCAGCCCCGGTCGGGCCGCCCTCCGGACCCGCCAGGGCGAACGCCCGCACCGCGGAGAGCTCGCCGGCGCCGCTCACCACCGCTGCGACACGCGTGTGCACGAGATCGACGGCGGCGCCCACCACCTCGTCGAGGATCTCCTGTTCGTCGGCGCGATCGAGCCTCCGGTTGAGGTCGATAGCGAACGATTGCAGGCGTTGCAAGCGACGCGCCAGGCGATCGCGCCGATCGGTGAGCGCCCGCTCCTGATCGAAGAGTCGCGCCGTGTCGACGGCCAGCGCGGCGAAACGGCAGATGGTCCGCGCCAGCTCGATCTCCTCTGCGCTCAGGTTCCGCGGTGCGCTGTCGTACATCTCGACCGCCGCCAGCACACGCTCGCGAATGTACAACGGGATGCAGAACTGCGTGCAGCGGCCAGCGCTCGTGAGCTCGTCCCGCTCCACATGGCTGAGCCGCGGATCGTCGACGCTCGTGACCAGGACAGGGCGACGGCTGGCCACCGCCAGCCCCGTGACCCCCAGCCGAGTGAGAGGGAACTCGCGTCCGACCCACGACGCCGGCTGAGCGAGGTTACCGTCGATGCTCACGAGAACGCGCACCGTTCCGGCCTCCTCGTCGACCTCGAACACGTCGCAGGCAGGCATCGCGAGGGCATCGATCAACCGCGACACCACGGCCTCGAGCACCTCGGTCATCTCCAGACTCTGGGCGAAGTCGAGGCTCGCGTCGCGCACCACCTCGAGGTCGCGACGCCGGCTGCTGATCTCCTGCATCAGGCGGACGTTCTCGATCGCAACCCCCAGGTACCTGGCGAGGCCACCGGCGACGGCCACCCGCTCCGCGTTGTACTCGCCGGAGGACTGCGGACGATTGTAGACGATCACTCCGATGTCGTGCTCCATGGACCGCATAGGAAGTACCAGCATGCGCTCGAACGGCGCCAGCGAGGCCAGGGGTCCGAGCAAAGCCGCAGCGTTGTCGGCCGCCCCGCTCTGCACGATCGCGTCGTCCCGCAGCGCCTCATCTGCCAGAGGCACGTCCCCGTGCGCAGCGGAGAACGCTTCCGCATGGGCGAGGTGGCCGACGGCAGCGCGCTCGGACCAGCGTCTGCCTTCACGCACAAGCACGATGCCGTCGCTGGCCCGAAGCAGTTCGCCGAGCCGAGCCACCGCATACTCCAGCAGCTCGTCGAGTTCGGCCGTCTCGCCGCCACTCATGAGGATGTCGGCGCCGGCTTCGGCAAGCTGGGCGCGGAGCATCGCGTACTCGCTCACGGCGCTGAGGCGGCGTATGAGGTAGGCCAATGCGATCAGGCCGGCGCCGGCGAGGCCGCCGTACAGGAGGCTGAACCAGTTGCCCGTGCCCAGGTTGTCCTGGAGCACCATGGCCACGACGGTCAGGAGGCCGGAGATCACGCCGGCGAAGAGCACGCGGCGCTCGCGACCCGCGAGGGCGAGCAGCATCATCGGGACGAGGTAGAAGCCGGCCATGATCAGGGGGTGAACGAACAGGTCGAGAAGGGCCACGACGGCGATGAGGGAGGCAGCCGTCACCCCGACCAGGCGCGAGTGACGCCGCAGCCACACCGTGTGCCTCACGAGGCGCGGGTGACGCCTGACTGCGGCTTCATGGCTGTTGGTGTGCTCGACGATGGTCACGTGGCTCCCTGCTCCTGAGCATCACGACGATCCGCGCGCTCGCACCTATCCTACTCCTGCCCGCGAGGGCGCCGGGCGCGGCTCCGCCGGCCCGGCACGGAACCTTCCCTGAGAGCGACTCACGCGGCGCGTCGTAGGCGAGCCTCGCCGACCCGGCACGGCGGCAACGTCCACCCTTGTCACCCTCCCACCCGCGCCGCCGGCCTGCTAGCGTGAATCAACGGCCGGAGGCGCACGCCGGCCGGAGGCGCACACGATGCCGCAAGCTTGCCCTCCAGATCGCGCCCGCCCTCTTCCGGCGGGGTCGCGCCGCCTCCTGTGCGAGGTGCAGAGCCGCCGCGAGCTGCTCCGCCGGCTGCGCGCCGAGCACCCGGGCGTACGCTTCGGCGCGCAACGTTCCTGGGGCCACGCCCCGCGCGTACGAACCGGTCGTGTGGGCGCCTGGTGGTGGGCCGGCTCCCAGGACGACCTGTGCACCCGCGCGCGTGAGATCCTGCTGCAGCTCGTGCTCCCCCTGGTGACCGCGCAGACCCCCGGCTGCTTCGGATTCCCCTTTGCGGCCGACGTGTTCGCGCCGCGCTCCCTCAGCGTGCAGGAGCGCGACGCCCTCGACGTCGAGGACATCGGCGCGCTCCTGCACCCCGAGACCACCGAGGCCGTCGCAGCGGCGCCGCCACAACGATTCCGCGGCGCGCCAATGGGAGCCCGCGCGCCGGGAGCGGGCGGCGGGATCTCTCCGGCCGGCGCCGGCCGTCGAGGCGCGCGGGTTGATGCCAGCCGCCGAAGCACGCAGGTTGGCGCCGGCCGCCGCGACGCGCATGCCGGCGCGAGCGCCAAGGCGCCCGGCTTCGATGCAGGCCTCGACACGTGGCAGCAGGCCGCCGCCGAGCACGAGTGCGGACCAGCGCGCATCCTGGCTCCCGCCGGCGCCGGCAAGACCAAGACGATCGTCGCGCGAGTCCGCACCCTGCTCGCCCGCGGCGTCGCGCCGGAGAGCGTCCTGCTCCTCGCCTTCAATCGCAAGGCCGCCGAACAGTTCGAGGAGCGACTCGAAGCGCAGGGCGTCCCCACCACGCGACGCCTCTGCGAAGCTCACGGCGCCGTCCACTGCGCGACGTTCAACGCATTCGGCGCGCGCTACCTGCGCGAGATCGCCGACGCCCGGGTCCACCTCGACACCAACGGCCACGCCCAGCGCGAACTCATGTCGCAGGCGCTCACCGACGCCAGCTACGCCATCGCCGCCCTGCGCCCGCCGCGCGGCAGCGATCCCCTGGGCGCCTTCCTGGCCACGCTGGCGCGCGTGCGCGCCGGGCTCGAGGCGCCGGAGGCACTCACCGTATCCGTGGACTCCCTCGGCGAAGAGCCGGTCATCCACGTTCCTTTCGCTCCGGTCCACACTGCCTACATGCAGCGCCAGCTGGTCACCGGATGTCAATCCTTCGACGACCAGGTCTACTTCGCGGTTGCCGACCTCCTGGCGCACCCCACCCGCCGGAGAGCTATGCAGAGCCGTTTCAGACACGTCCTCGTCGATGAGTTCCAGGATCTCAACGGAGCCCAGCTCGCCCTCGTGGACGTGCTCTCGCGGCCGCAGCGCGACCTCTTCGTGGTCGGCGACGACGACCAGCTCATCTACGGCTGGCGCCACGCCGACCCAGACGGCATCCTCGGCTTTCACGAACGCATGCCTCCCCGTCCGTGGTCGGCCACGTACACGCTCGGCACCAACTACCGCTGTGCCGGCTCGGTGATCGAGGCGTCCGCCCGGCTCATCGTCAACAACGTCCGCCGCGAGCCCAAGACCATACGGCCGCGCGACGGTGCCCCTTATGGATCCGTGCGCTTCGCGGGATCAGATACCTGGCAGGAGCGCGCAGCCGCCATGTGCGCGTTTCTGCACACGCAGAAGTCGCGCCTCGGCTGCGACTGGCGCGAGCTGGCCGTCCTCTGCCGCTACCGCTCACAGCAGCTGCCGGTGGCGCTCGCCCTCGACCAGGCCGGCGTACCCCGCAGCCCCGCCCTCGGCTGCCGCCTCTTCACCCACCCTGCGGCGAGGCTCCTGCGCGCCTGCATCACCCTCGCGCGTGAGCCGCACCGAGCCACCGGCGAACAGTTACGCCGCGTGCTCACGCAGACCGCGCGCGCTGTACGCAACGCCGACCTCGAGCGCGTGGCCGCCGCCCGCGAGCCGTGGAGCGAGCTCCTGACCCTCGCGGCCGCAGAGGGCGCCGTGCGGCCGGGTCCGTTCACGACGCTGCGAGACGAGGCCAGCGCCACCGCCGCGGCCCTCGCCGGCGCGCCCGGCCTCACGTCCGCGGAGCTCGTCTGGGCCGCGATCGACGGCTTCGACCTCGAAGCGACCTGGGATCGCCTGCACGAGGCCGGCGCGCCGCGCGACGAAGCCGGCCCCTTCGAGGTGCTCGACGCGCTGCTGCTCGTGGCGGAGACGTTCCCCGACCCCGCCGCCTACGAGCGAGCCTGGGACCGCCTGCTGGCCGACGAAGACAGGGACCGAATCGACAATGACGCGTCCTCTGCCGGCCCGCCCAGCAGTTCCGCCGTCGGATCCGCCGACCCGAGCGTGGCCGGCGGCGACGACCGCGTCGCCATCCTCACCATCCACGCAGCCAAAGGCCGCGAGTATCACGCGGTCGTCATCCCCGACTACGACTGCGACCTCACGCGCCTCGAGCCTGGTCAGCTCGAGGAGGAGCGCCGCGTTCTGTACGTGGGCGTCACACGCGCCCGTCACGGCATCCTGCTCACGCTCGACACCTCCCGACCGTACCGGCACCCCTTCCTCCGCGAGCTGGTGAAGGCGCCGCTCCCCGGAGAGCATGCCGCGCTCACGGCCCAGCTAATCGACGGCCAGAAGCCGCCCGTGGCGGGCGGCCCTGAACGAGCAGCCGAGGAGGCCGGAATGGTGGCCGAAGAGGCCGGAATGGTGGCCGGGCAGGCCGAGGAGGCCGGAATGGCGACCGGACGGGCTGAGGAGGCCGGAATGGCGACCAGGAAGGTCGGATTGACGGCCGGCAGAGCCGAATTGGCGGCCGGGCAGGCCGGAATGACGACCGCGTCGCCGGCCCGGGAGGCGGGCCCAGACGGACGACCCGCGCGACTGAGAGAGCGCCTCGACGAGATCGAGCTGCTGTTTCCCGAGTCCGTGCCGGATCCGCCCCACGAGGGCCACGTGGCGAGCTGACGCCAGGGCGGCAGGCGCACGAGGGAGCATCAGACGCACGAGGAATGACAGGCGCACGAGGAGGCGGCAGCCGCACGAGGGGCGGCAGGCGCACGAGGGGACGACAGGCGCACGAGCGAGCAGCATCTGGCTGACGGAACTCGAGACCGCCCAGCGCCCGCGTCAGTACTTCTCGGGTGGCGGTGATGAAAACTCGGCGGTGAACTTCTGCGCGACGTCGCGGCTGCCGCACTTGGGGCAGACCGCCTTGGCGTCGTGCTCAGCGATGCGGCAGGTGACCTCGAAGTGCGCCTGGCATTGCCGGCATGTGTACTCATAGACGGCCATGGCTTCACCCCCTTTCACCGTATCCGCGCCCTGTAGGACTGAACTACCCGTCCGCGCGCGAATCATGCCGTTGACGCACCGTTAGCGGAGCCCGCCGCGCAGGTCGGCGAACCGACTTAGTCGGCGCTAGCCGGAGGGCCCTCGTCGCCCAGCTCACCGCCGTCCGCGAGCCTGCTGTCACCCACGGGCTCACCGCCGCCCACCGGCTCGCTGCCACCCACGGGCCCGCTGCCTCCCGCAGCTTCACCGCCGCCCACAGGCTCTGCCTCCCCATCGGCCGGGCAGAGATCAAGCACGCGATTAGCCTCGTCAGGGGGAAGCTGCTCGACGGCGCGAAGCTTGCGCTCCATGGCCCGTGTACGCACGCCCGTCTTCTCGATGGTGCGACTCGCGGTCTCGAGCTGGCGTTTGACGGTGGCGAGCACCTCGCCGAACTTGCCGAACTCCGTCTTGACCGCAGCCAGCACACGCCATACCTCAACCGCCCGCTGCTCGATGGCCAGTGTCTGGAAACCCATACGAAGACTGCTGAGAAGGGCGGCAAGAGTTGTAGGCCCCGCTACGACAACGCGATAGCGCTGCTGTAGCTCCTCGACCAGCGCCGTCTGCCTCACGACCTCGGCGTACAGCCCCTCGGTGCCGAGGAACATGATCGCGAAGTCGGTGGTATGCGGAGGCCTCACGTACTTCGTGTGGACATCCTGCCCTGCCAGGCGAATCGCCCTGGCGAGCCCCTCTGCCGCCCGCTGCGCGGCCTCTGCGTCGCCGATCTCAGCGGCGTCCTGGATACGTGCGTAGTCCTCTTGTGGGAATTTGGCGTCGATCGGGAGCCAGATACAGCTGCCAGGTTCGTCTTCGGGCCCCGGCAGCCGCACCGCGTACTCGACCACCTGGGAAGCACCCTCCTCGACGTGGACGTTGCGCTCGAACTGGCCCGGCGCCAGCATCTCCTCGAGCAGGGCTCCGAGCTGAACCTCAGCCCAGGTGCCGCGCGCCTTGACGTTGGTGAGCACGCGCTTCAGGTCGCCAACGCCGACGGCGAGGCTCTGCATCTCCCCCAGGCCTTTCTGCACCGACTCGAGCTGCTCGCTGACGAGCTTGAAGGACTCGCCGAGGCGCCTCTCGAGTGTGGTCTGGAGCTTCTCGTCGACGGTCCTCCGCATCTCCTCGAGCTTCCGCTCGTTGCCGTCCTGCAGCTCTCTGACGCGCGCGTCGATCGTGCCGCGCAAGCGCTCGATGGAGGTCTGGTTGGATTGCACGAGTTCCGTGAGGCTCCGTGTAACGTCGCTGAGCTGGGCGCGCTGCACGGTGGCCATCCCCTCAAGCGTGCCGGCCAGCGTCTCGTTGGCGCCGGCCAGGCCGCGAGCGAGCTCCTGCCGCGCCTCGCGCTCCGCCTTGCCCGCCTCTTCGCGGCCGGCGCGGAGCTCGGCTCGGAGAACCTGGACGCCACCCCGGGAGTCGACCGAGCTGCGTACCAGCAGCACGATCAGCAGCACAGCGTCGGCGGCGACCACCAGAAGAAGCAGCCAGAGAACGGTGTCGTTCATGCATCACGCTCCGTGATCGGGAATGGAGCCCAGTATGACGTATGAGCCGGACGACAACGACACAAGGCGGCGCCGGACGGCGGTGAGCTCTCCGCCGACGCCGCGCCGACGCCCGCCGAGCCACCAGACCAGGTCGACCTGCGCTACGGCACGCGATACACCCGAATTCTGGTCTGCCACTCGCGCCGCGACGTTGACGTGAGGGTATTGTCGCGGCAAGCGATGAAGGCATGCTCCAGCTCCGGCGCGCCTATCGCACTCCGCCACCAGCCGTCGTCGATGCTCGTCGCCACGAGCACCAGGCTCGTCATGTCGGCGAGGCGGAGCGCACGCAGCTCCGCGGTGTCGCCGGCTGCCGATGCGCCGGAGCTCTGCGTACGGAAGAAGAGGTACCCTCCGACGAAGCACGGATCGACGGCGAGGCCCCCCTCCGAGAAGACGCGCCCTTCGCCGTCGCGCAGGTAGAGCAGCGGAAATGTAGCCTCAGCGCTTGGAAAGGGCGCCCAGGCAAGCCAGCCGTCGCGCCAGGCAGGCCAGTGCGAGAGCGGATGCTCGTTGCCGGCGTCGAAGGCGGCGAGACGCCGTCCGGTATCGATGTCGAGCACCGTGAAGCGACTCGCCGGCGAATCCTGTTGCAGCACCTCGCTGACGATCACCTCTCCGCGACGGCAGCCGACCGTCTCGAGGACACCATACGACCGGTAGAGGACGCGGCGCTGCCGTGAAATGAGGTCGAACACCGTGAGCCGCGACGAGGCAGCCTTGCCACCCTTCGCCCACGCAGTGGTCACCCAGGCCAGACGTGAGCCCGAGAGGTCGAACAGCGGCCGTTTCCCCTCGGTGTTGAGAGCAGAGGCGACGAGTCGCGGCTTGCCGACGACGAGAGAGGCACGGTCCAGCCGGGCCGCGTACAGCCGCCAGGGTACCTGCTCGATGAGATCGTCGCCGGGGCCAACCTCCTCCCAGGCGATCCAGCCGTCGGAGAGCCGTACGCCGCCGATCCAGTACCCGGGGCTGCCCCGGTACGTGGCGCGCGCGAGCGCACAACGGGTCCTGCCCGTAGTTGCGTCCATGAGCACCAGCTCGCTGCCCTCCGGCACGTTGCGCTCGAAGGCCGCCACCCGATCCGTCGCGTCGGCGAGGCTGAGCGAGCCGGCGCAGCGGTACTCGCGATACGGCAGTTCGAGTCGCTCGGCCGAGCGCGAGAACATTTTGGCGCCCTCGGTGTCGAGACGCTCTACCGCAGCCGCCGGAGCAGCAGAGGGACTGCTCGACGGCGCCGCCGATGAAGGCGGCGCCGTCGAGCTGCCGCAGGCCGCCGTGCCGACGGCGGCCACCAGGGAGAAGAGCACGACCAGGAGGCCTGCCACGCGCTCCGCGCTCGATCGTAGATGTCGTTTCATGGCTCGGCCTCCTGAAAGTCGCGGTGATCAGTACACGACCTGCTGGCTGGCGCTGGCAACGACGCCGCCGGCCACCACCGCCTTCTTGTAGGTCTTCTTGCCGTAAGTGTCGCCGCCCGCGGAGCCATGCCCCAGTGGCGGCGGTGCGTTCTCGGGGTAAGGGTCGTCCACCTGGATGAAGCCGAAGCGCCAGTCGAAGCCGCGCCCACAGACGATGTGACCCGTATGGTCGAGCTGGTAGTTGGGCCAGTTGCTGGCGAAGATGCGCAGGCCGTACGCGACCGGACGACCCTTCTGGTAGATCCCGTACTCGGTGCGGTTGTAGACAGAGGTCGCTGTATTGCCGCTGGAGTACGCGTACCTGCGACCGGTGACCTCTTTGAGGCCCATGGCCATCACCCACATGTTGCCGCCGCCGGCGTCGGTCCAGAGCGGCACGCCACCGTAGCGGTACCGCGCCCACTGCCGCTGCGTCCAGTGGGCTTTCGCGCCGCGCAGGAAGTGATCGATGATCGTGGTGGTCGCCGGGACACAGAAGTCGTTGCGCACCTGCTTGTGGCTCGTGGTGTCGAGCAGGCGGTGCGGAGCATCCACGAGCGTGCGCGCAGGGCGTACGCTCGGCCCGCCACGGGCGGCGAGCCAACTTTGATACTCCGCCTCACCATCGGCGAAGTAGGACTTGGCAGCAGACGGAATGGCGGCGGCGCTCGCCGGGTCGTCGACCAGTGCGGCAGCGTAAGCCGCCGCCGGCAGGCAGACCAACGCCAGGCAGCTCAGGCACGCACAGGTGAGGGCTCTTCGGATGTTCATGGCAGTCTCCTCGCTCGGGGAACCAGTGTGCGGTGCTCGCCGCCCGCTCCCCCGGACCCCTCCCGACGTGATGCCTCGCACACATGACTCGAGCCACGCACGCCGGCACCGAAGGAGAGGACACACTGGTCGCCCCTCGGCCTCGCGCCTCGCACCATATCGCGCCGCATAGATGCACGGTCAAGGGTTACGGGGGTGGACAATTCGACCGCTTCACCGCTTCGAGCCCCGGGGCGCCGAGATCCAGAATGAATGTCGCGGGCAGGCGTTGACGACGCGCCGAGCGCGCCGCCCGGCAGGCATCTACCCCGGCGCGTTCCCGCCTAGGTTCTTGCTCCCGCCCGAGCCTCCGCCAACCGGGCTTTCGCCTCCGCCCGATCCTTCGCCTCTGCCCGATCCTTCGCCTCCGGCCAAGCCTTCGCCTCCGGCCAAGTCTCCGCCCCCAGCCGGGCCTCCTCCCCCAGCCGAGCCTCCGCTCGTGTCGCCGACCGGCCCGCGGCCTCGCGACGCCCGCCGCGGGCTCCACAGCCGCCTCCTCAGGCGGCCGGCGCCCCTCCCCGCCCTGCCGCGAGCCTCCCGGGCCTGCTCGGCCATCCGCTCGGCCACTTCCCTGGCCCTCGCCCCGGCCTCAGCCGAGAACCGCCTCAGGTCGGCCTTGCCGATCAGACCCGTCTCGTACCAGAGCTCCGCGGCACGCCCGACAACGTACGTGCCGGCGTAGGCCACCGCGATCTTGGGCACGATCCCGTACCCGGGGACGAGGCCGACCAGGGCGGCGGCGGCCTGCCTCCAGACCCAGGCGACACCCACCACCGAGGCGATCTCCGCCATCCGCCGCGGGAACTCCGGCGGCGCCCCGAAAGCCAGCGCCAGGCGGTACACCATGAGCGCCTGGTTCTTGGTGAGCACGACGGTATCGGCCGCCGATATGGGCAGGCTGAGGACGGGCACGACCGCGGGCACACCGGTGGCCAGCACGAAGGCGGCGTTGGACAGCGAGACCTCGGCGATGACCCGGCGCGCGACCTCGGCGCGGAGCCCCGGCGCCCGCCGCGCCGCCGCCAGGTGCAGCCCCGCCGGCAGCCCGCCGAGGATCGCGGCCGCCACACGCTCCGCCGAGTCAAGCGCCTGGGGGTCGACAGCGGTCGGCGCCCGCCGATCCAGGCTCGTCGGCCAGGGCCCCGCCTTATCCGCCGCGTCGCCGAAGAGCAGCAGCATCTGCGCCGGACGCTCGACCCGGCTCAGAAGGTCGAGGCCGGCGAGATCCTCGGCGCCGAGCGGCGCCGAGGAGTCCAGGGCAACCACCAGCAGGTCGGCGCCGCTCACCTCGCCGACGCGGGTGGCGACCTGCGAAGCCGGGATCAGCGCCAGTGGGCTGGGCGCCAGAGCGAAGCGGTGGGCGCCCCCGCGAAGCAGACGGTGGACGTGCCGCAGAGCGCCGCGGTCGCCGACGCAGGCGATGGAGACGCCGCGCTGCGCTTCACGGCGCACGGCATTGACGTCCACCTCGCGGACCGTCCGCCAGATACCTCCGAGATCTGTCCTCTGCGCTCTTGGCACGGCTCACCCCACCACAGGGTACGCCATCCCGACGCCGGCGCTCACCCCGCAGCCTCAGCCCGCGGCGTTCAGCCCGTGGACTCAGCCCGCGGCGCTCAGCCGGTGGCGCTCAGCCGGACAGGTGCTCGATCAGGATCTTGACACCGATGCCCACGAGGATGAGCCCGCCCACAACCTCGACCGGCCGCCCCAGAAGCCCTCCGAGCCGCCGCCCCAGATGCAGACCCACGGCCGTGAAGGCGAAGGCGACCACGCCGATGATCGCAGCCGGGAACCAGATGTCGACGCCGAGCAGGGCCAGAGAGAGGCCCACCGCCAGCGCGTCGATGCTCGTCGCCACGGAAAGGACGATCAGCGAGACGCCGCGCGTGCGATCGCGGCAGGCGCGCTCCTCCTCGCTGCCCCGGAACGCCTCGTAGATCATCTTGCCGCCGATCAAGGCGAGTAGACCGAACGCCACCCAGTGATCGAACCTGGAGATCCAGCCGGCCAGCGAGAGGCCCGCCAGCCAGCCCAGCACCGGCATCACGGCCTGGAACAGCCCGAAGTGCCAGGAGAGACGCAGCGTGGTGCGCGTGCTCACGTGGGACGCGCACAGCCCGATGCCGATGGAGACCGCGAAAGCATCCATGGCAAGGCCGACGGCGATCCCCATGAGCGTGACGAGACTCATCGCAAACCGACGACGCGGAGAGCGCGCTCCAGAACGCGCGCGCCGCCGCGCCAGCGAGAGACGATCCCGGGATCGAGCTGAGCTTCGTACACCGTGCCCTCGCGCGTCGAAGGTACTGCCGCGTCCGACCAGGAACTGGAGATCCGGCCGGCCGCGCGGGGGCCGAAGCGTACCGAGCACCGCTCACGGTCGTCAAGCAGCGGCGAGCGCAACCAGGCTACGCCAATCGCCCCTCGACTGCGTCGGCGGGCGCGTCGTGGCCGCTGGCCAGCAGCTCACCGCCGGCGAGGCGCAGGAGGAAGAGGAGGCCGGCGCCGACAGCTGCCGCCACGCATACGCAAACAATGAGAACCTTCCTGCGCATCAGCCGCCAAGCCCTCCGCTCATTTCTTACTGGTGTGCGACGGTGTGCGCGTCGCCCAGCCTCTCAGCGAGACTGTCGACCCTGAGACTGAGGCGCTCAACGCGACGGCTGAGCCGGACGAAGAAACGCACGACGAAGACGAGGCCGACCAGCGCGCCGACGGCCGGCAGGATCGAGACCAAGGCCCAGACCATGAGTCCGGTATCCATGCTCAGCAAGGGCGGTCCTCCTCCCTCCTCCCCGCGTGAAGCTCACGAACTCAGCGACTCTGCTCGATCCATCGCGCAGGGAGCGTGCAGTCGGTGCGTGCACGCGAGCACAGGCGCCCGTTTCCGTAGCACTTCCGTAACACGATGATGAGACAATAAGAGCAGGCTGCCTGTTGTAGCGCGTGCCGCGAGCGGCCGGCCGGCGCCGCCTGTCGCGGCATCGCTAGCCGGTGCTATAGTGCGGCTGCACCGTCCATGCACAGCGACTCGCTACAGCGGGAGCCGCCAAGCCGTCCTCATGAGGTCACAATGCCCCAGATCAACGAGACACGCCTCCCCGGCGTAGGTATTCGCTTCGACTTCATCACTTGCACCGGCGAGCGACTCGGCGTCATCGCCCATCACAGCGGACGCAGCGAGCTGATCGTCTGCAGCACCGACGACCCCGACGTCTGCCGCCATGTCGTGCGCCTCGAAGAAGAGGATGTTCGCGCTCTGGCCGAGATCCTCGGCCAGTCGCACGTCACCGAGGAGATGGGAAAGATGCGGCTCAGCCTGCAGGGACTCTCCCTTGACTGGGTGCCCGTAAGCTCCGGGGCGCCCTGCGCCAACTGCACGCTCCACGATGTTGAGCACCAGGACGAGTCGCCCGCCACCATCGTCGCCGTCGTGCGCGGCGACGAGACGATCGCCGCGCCGCCCTCCACCTTCGTGCTCGAGCCGGGCGACACGGCTGTAGCGATAGGCACACCGGAGGGCACCAAAGCGCTCTACGCACTCCTGCAGGGTGGCTGACGCATGTCGGTTTCGGCTACGAAGGCCATGGCGTGACGCCCCTGCTCGGCTCCTCAACGCAGGCCGTCGCCTGGATTCTCGTCGAGCTCGGCGCCGTCCTGCTCATGCTCGCCGTGCTCGCCCGCCTGGCGCGCCGCACCGGCTTCTCGCCGATCCCCCTCTACCTGCTCGCGGGGCTCGGCATCGCCGCCGTCTCGCCGCTTGACCTCAACAGCACGATGATCGAGGTCGAGACGCAGGTCGCGGTGATCCTTCTGCTCTTCATGCTGGGCATCGAGTACAACGTCCCGGAGATCTCCGAGAGCCTGCGCACCGGCCTGCCGGCAGGCCTCATGGACATCGCGCTCAACTTCACTCCCGGCTTCCTCGCGGGGCTGCTGCTGGGCTGGTCGCCGCTCGAGTGCCTGCTCCTCGGCGGCGTCACCTACATCAGCAGCTCGAGCATCACCGCCAAGGTGCTCGACGACCTCAACCGGCTCGGCAACCAGGAAACCCCGGCCGTGCTCTCGGTGCTCGTGTTCGAGGACCTGGCGATGGCGCTGTATCTGCCCCTGGTGGCCGTGATGATCGCCGGCGGGGGACTCGCCGTCGGCACGATCTCCATAACCGTGGCCGTAGGCGCAGTGGTGATCATGATGGTGATCGCCGCACGCCACAGCCATCGCGTGACCCGCCGCGTCTCGCACGACAGCGACGAGGTCGTCCTTCTCACCATCTGTGGCCTGCTGCTCATCGCCGGAGGCTTCGGCGAAGCCCTGCGCGTCTCGGCCGGCGTCGTCGCCTTCCTGATCGGGCTCACGATCACGGGCTCCCTGGCCGAGCGCACCCGCCAGCTCCTCGAGCCCCTGCGCGACCTCTTCGCAGCTCTCTTCTTCGTGTTCTTTGGCCTGCAGGTCGACATCGCGCACGTGCCGGATGTTCTCGGAGCGGCCGTCGTGCTGTGGCTCGTCACCTCGGCGACGAAATTCATCACCGGCTGGTACGGGACGCGCAAGACGAGCGGCGTGCCGGGCCGCTTTCGCGCCGGGACGGCGCTCGTCGCCCGCGGCGAGTTCAGCATCGTGATCGCCGGCCTCGCGGTGGCGGCCGGCAGCAGCTCTCTCCTGGCACCGCTGGCGGCCACCTACGTCCTGATCTGCGCGATCACCGGCCCGCTGCTCACACGTTACGCGGACGACCTGGCGCGGCGCAGCCTTGCGATAGTGAGGCGACTGAGGTAGACCGGCCGGCGGACGCCGCGCCATGCATGGGCCCGGAGCCGCGGGGCAGCCGCGCTCAGCCCAGGCCGAGGAAGTCCGGGACGACCTCCGGCGCGACGACATGCAGCAGGTCGAGCGGCGTCTCGGCGATGCTCTCCGCCCCGGCCTCGAGCAGCAACTCAGGCTCGTGCCACCCCCAGGCGACGCCGACCGGCGTGGCTCCCGCGAGGCGTGCCTCGCGCATGTCGCCGGCGGTATCGCCGACGTACCAGTAGCGCTCCTGGCCGGGAGCCGCAGCGATCAGCGCCTCGATCTTGGCGACCTTGCTCCAGCCGGCTTCGGCGCCGGCGACCTCGGCGATGCCCTCGATGCCGTGCCGATGGAGAAACTGTTCGACGACATCGGCGGAATTGGAGGTGACGACCACCAGCCGACGTACCTCTGCGAGTTCGCCCACGAGCTGCGGAATGAGCGGGAACGGCCGCTGGGCGAGCAGGCCTACACGTAAAGCGTCGAGCGTGCGCCGCACCGCCACCTCGACCTGCTCCTCGGTGCCGCCGAGGGCACGCAGCCCGTCGAAGACGTTGCCCTCGTAGAGGGCGAGCACGTCTTCGAGCGTCTCCACCTGAGGCAGGCCGACACGGCGGCAGGCCTCGATGAGAGCTGCGCCGGCGATGTCCAGGGAGTCGGCCAGAACACCGTCGTGGTCGAACATGAGGAGCGGCGGCATCAGACCCCTCCGAACGCCCACGGGTAGGAGGAGGGCCACCAGCGGGGCCCGTAGCCGAGCTGAAGGGCGAGAGCCGTGGCTTTGATCTGGGCGGCGCCATCGGTAATCGGAGAGCCCCGGTAGGGGTTCCAGGAGCCCTTCCAGGTGGAAGGGTGGTACTGGTAGAGACCGACGTACCCACCCGGCCCACAGGCGGTGGCCGAGCCACCTGACTCGATCATCATCAGGCGGTACATGCCGCCTGCATCGACCCCACGTGAGGCGGCAGTACTTCGGATGAGCGGCCACCACTGCCCCTGACCGGCGCCGGAATCGTCATCCGGATCTGACTGCGGTTCCACGGTTGAGCCTGGCTGCGGCTCCACGGTCGAGCTTGGCTGCGGTTCCACCGCCGTGCCGGGAGTGACCTTGCGGCTCTTGACCCGCTCGGCCACAAGTTTGCGGATCCGCGAGCGCTGACCTTTGAGCAGGGCGCGACGCTCGCCGAGCCGGCTGCGGATTGCGGCGAGCTGCTGACTACGCTCCTTCACCAGCCGCTCGAGCGCCCGTCTGTCGGAGCGTAGGGAGACCTCGCGCACCGTAAGCTGCCGCTGCATCTTCCCGATGGTATCGATGGCGTCGCTGCGCGTACGGACCACACATCGCTGCAGAGCCAGCTGGTCGACGACATCGCGGAAGTCGGCGGCGGAGAAGAGCACGTCGAGGCCGGTAACATCCTCGCGCTTGTAGAGATCGGCGGCGCAGGCCGCAAGGATGCTGCGCGCCTTCTTCAGCCGGAGCAGCACCCTTGCGCGCAGACGGTCGTTGCGGGAGATCTGCGTCTGTACAGCGTCGAGCGCAACGGTGGCGCGTGAGAAGGCAATGACGCCGGCGTCGATTCTCTCGTCGAGGCGCACGACCTCCGCGGCAAGCCGGCGAGCCTTCTCGCGCTCGGCCTTCAACGATGCGGCGCCGGCGGAAGACGGAAGCCCGACCAGGACGGACAGCGCCAGCAGCACGCCGACGCCCACGAGCGCAAAGCTGAGGATGCAAGGTCTGAGGCGGATGCTGCGCAGTGGGACTCCTCTGCAGACAGGGGGCCCCGGCCCGCAGACCGGCGCCCGACGCGGCGCTGCGACCGCATGAGTCAAAAACGTACCAGACAACCGCACGTCAGCACAAATTTCCTCAGCACGACCGGACCGTGCGCCACGCGCAGGCATGCGGACGGACGGAGAGCGCGCCGGAACGGCGGCCGGCGAGGCTATCCACGGCTGTCAACTCCTCGCCCGACGCCGCCCGGAGCGTCACTAAGGCAAACCGTAACTCTCTACTTGCACCTTAAACTTTAGCTTGCGCTTCCTGCTTCTTGGCCGTAGCCGGCTCTCCGCGTCTTCTTGACCGCAGCCGGGTCTCTGCGTAAAGTTCAACAAGCGTTGAATCGTGTTTGGGTGCCCGCCTCCGGGGCGAGCGAGCGCCGGCCGCCAGTGCCCCGCCGTGACCAAGGGGAGACTCATGTGGGCTATCGCACTGAAGGAGCTCCGCCAGCTCAGCCGCGACCGGCGCACCCTGGCGATGCTCTTCCTCCCACCCCTCTTGCTCCTCATCGGAGGCAGGACCGCCGTTACGGTCGACGACGACCACCGGGAGCAGACCGCCGAAGCGGCGCACCGCGCCGGGCGTGCGGAGCGACGGCTGTGAGCGCCCGGTCGAAGCCGGGCGCCGGGCGCCGACGCCCGGCCGGCAGCGACACCCGCGCGGCGATCCTGCGGGCCGCCCGCGCGTGCTTCGCTGAGCGCGGCTACGAGCGGAGCACGATCCGCGCGATCGCCGCCGAGGCAGACGTCGACCCGGCCCTCGTGCTCCACTACTTCTCCTCCAAGGACAGGCTCTTCGTCGCCGCCCTCGAGCTCCCCGTGGAGCCTGAGTCTGTTCTGCGGATGGCCGCGGCCGAAGGGCCGCACAACCTGGGGGCCGCCGTCGTCCGCACTTTCTTCGAGACCTGGGATGCGCCCGAGAACCGCGAGCATCTCGTCGCCATGATGCGTTCGGCGATGACCAACGAGACGGCCATGAGCATGGTGCGCGAGTACCTGGAGCGCCGCGTCTTCGGCCCGGTCTCGGCCGCCGTCGGCGGCCCGGATGCCGGGCTGCGCGCCACTCTGGTAGGCTCGCAGCTCATGGGCCTCGCGATGATGCGCTACGTCGCAAGAATCGAGCCCCTCGCGTCGACCCCGGCCGACCAGCTCGCCGCATTCGTAGGGCCGACGATACAGCGGTATCTCACCGCAGAACCGGAGTTAGCATGAAGATTCGCCTCATCGAGCCTGAACCGCCCGGCATTCACACGTTCAGCAAGGTCCTTCTCCCGCGCCTCGGCCTGCCGATCATCGCCGCGAAGCTCAAGGCGGCCGGCCACGACGTGCTGATCTACAACCCGCAGATGGCGCCGATCGACTGGGACGACGTCTACGGCGCCGAGATCGTCGGGCTGTCGAGCACCACCTCGACGGCGCCCACCGCCTACCAGATCAGCGAAGATCTGCGCGGCCGCGGCATCAAGGTGGTGATCGGCGGCTCGCACGTGACCTTCATGGCCGAGGAGGCGCTCCAGCACACCGACTTCGTGGCCCGTGGCGAGGGCGGCGAGCTGCTCATGCTCGAGCTCGTCGAGGCGCTCGAGGGCCGGCGCGAGCTGGAGAGCATCGCCGGGCTCTCGTTCCTGCGCGACGGCGTCGCGCAGCACAACCCGCCGCGGGAACGCTGCGCCGACCTCGACACGCTGCCCCACCCCGACATCAGTGCCATCCGCGGCCACGAGCGCCTGCTCACGACCCCGATCATGACCAGCTGGGGCTGCCCCTTCGACTGCACCTTCTGCTCGGTCACGGCGATGTTCGGCAAGAAGTACCGCTTCCGCAGCGCCGAGAGCGTGCTCGCCGAGATCCGCGAGAAGAAGCCCAAGCGCATCTTCTTCTACGACGACAACCTCGCCGCCAACAAGCGCCGCCTCAAGGAGCTTCTACGCGGCATGATCGCCGAGGATCTCTGCGTGCCCTGGATGGCGCAGGTCCGCACCGACGTCGTGCGCGACGAGGAGCTGCTCGACCTCATGAAGCGGTCGGGCTGCCTGATCGTCTTCCTCGGCCTCGAGTCGGTCAGCCAGGAGACGCTGAACGCCTACCACAAGAGCCAGACGGTCCAGGACATCGCCGATTCAATCCGCAAGCTGCACGACGTCGGGATCCTCAGCCACGGCATGTTCGTGCTGGGCGCCGACCCCGACACGCTGCGCACCATCACCGACACCGTCGAGTTCGCGCTGAAGAACGATATCGACTCGATCATGATGAGCGCCCTGACGCCGCTGCCGGGCACGGCTCAGTACGACGAGCTGGAGTCCGCCGGCCGCATCTTCGACCATCGCTGGGAGCACTACGACTCACACCACGTCGTCTTCCACCCCAGGCACATGCGCGCTTGCGAGCTGCAAGACGAAGTGCTGCGCGCCTACAAGCGCTTCTACTCCCGCCGTCGGTGGCTTAAGGCGGCGCTCAGCTTCAACGCGGTCAAGGTACTCCTCAAGAGCTGGGGCCGCTGGACGATCAAGGCGTGGTGCAAAGACGAGCGCAACCAGGCGTTCATGGAGTATCTCAGGAAGCTGCCCGCTCCCAAGTGAGCGCGGCGGCTCAGCTCACTCGATGTGCAGCCTGCGCAGAGCGACTCCGATGAAGTCCATGAGCAGCATGGCGGCCACACCGATCGCCGCGATGACCACCCACAGGCCGAGCGTAAGGCCGTCCGTCTTGAAGGCGACCTGCATGAAGGGCGCGTAGGTGAAGAGCGCCTGAAGAGCGACGACGACGGCCACGCCGAGCAGGATGATCCGGTTGCTGAGCGGGTTGTAGGTGAATAGCGAGCGACGCAGCGAGCGGCAGGCGAACAGGTAGAAGATCTGCACCGACATGAAGACGTTGACGGCGGCCGTACGCGCGACGGCGTCGCCCAGGCCGCGGCCCTCAACCCAGTCGAATACGGCGAAGGCCGTGATGAGCAGGATAAGGCCGGCCACGATGATGCGGATAAGGACCGAGCGCGTGATGATCGGCGCGCCTGGCGCCCGCGGCGGGCGCGTCATGATGCCCGGCTCTTTGGGCTCGAAGGCCAGACCGAGGCCGAGCAGCACGGCCGTGATCATGTTGATCCACAGGATCTGCAGCGGCAGGATCGGCAGGACCGTGCCGAGCAGGATACCGGCGATGATCACGAGGCCCTGCCCCACATTCGTGGGCAGGGCGTACGCGAGGAACTTGACGAGATTGTCGAAGACGCCGCGACCCTCCTCGACGGCGGCCTCGATCGACGCGAAGTTGTCGTCGGTGAGCACCATGTCGGCCGCTTCTTTGGCCACATCGGTGCCGCTGATCCCCATGGCCACGCCGATATCGGCCTGCTTGAGGGCGGGCGCGTCGTTGACGCCGTCTCCGGTCATGGCCACGATGCTGCCGCGGGACTGCAGCGCCTCTACAAGGCGGAGCTTCTGCTCGGGCGAGACGCGCGCGAACACGTCGATGTGATTGGCGAGATCGATGAACTCTCTGTCGTTCAGGGCGACCATCTCGGCGCCGGTGACGACCACCGAGCCCTCGCCGGCGAGACCGATCTGGCCGGCGATGGCCGCGGCCGTGGCCGCATGGTCGCCGGTGATCATCTTCACCGTCACGCCTGCCTGGTGGCAGGCGTGCACCGCCGCAATAGCCTCAGTGCGGGGCGGGTCCATCATGGCCTGGAATCCCAGGAAGGTGAGGCCCGAGGCGACGTCATCGTGGGCGAGCTCGTCGTGGCCGGCGGGCAGCTCTGCCCTCGCGAAGGCGAGCACCCGCAGCCCGCTCGCCGCCAGGGCGTAGACGTCCGCCAGCACCGCCTCGACGTCGAGCGGCGCCGGAGCGCCGTCGGGCCCGATGGCGACCTCGCAGCGTTCGAGCACCTGTTCGACGGCGCCCTTTAGGTAGACGACGTGGCCGTCGGACGCGAGCCCGAGCCCGCCTGCCCCGGCGTCGGCACCACTCCCGTGCAGCGTCGCCATGTACTGGTATGAGCTCTCGAAGGGAATGACGTCGAGGCGCGGCAGCAGCGCGAGTTCGGCGTCACGCTGGAGACCCGCCTTCATGGCGCTCGTGATCAAGGCGCCCTCGGTAGGATCGCCCACGACCTGCCAGCCGCCCCCGCTCTCGGTGAGCGACGCATCGTTGCAGAGCAAGCCGGCGCGCAGCGTCTCGAGGGCGACTGGCCCTGGAGCCGGCGTGATCTCGCCGATGGGCCCGTACCCGCCGCCGCTCGCCGCGAAGCGCTCCCCGCCGGCCACGATACGCTGCACCGTCATCTGGTTCTTGGTGAGGGTTCCGGTCTTGTCGGTACAGATGACCGTCGTGGAGCCGAGCGCCTCCACGGCGGGCAGCTTGCGAATGATCGCCCGCTGCCTGGCCATGCGGTGAACCCCGATGGCAAGCGTGATCGTGACGGCGGCCGGAAGCCCCTCGGGGATGGCGGCCACGGCGAGGGCGATAGACGCCGTGAACATCTCGACGAGCCCCTGGCCGCGCAGCAGGCCGACGGCCATGGTGAGCGCCGCGAGGCCGATGATGACAATGAGCAGCAGGCGCGAAAACTGGTCGATCTTCCTCGACAGCGGCGTCTTGAGGTCGCCGGCCTCGGCGATGAGCTGGCTGATGAGACCGACCTGGGTCTTGTCCCCGATGGCGATCGCGACGCCCGCAGCCATGCCGTTGGTCACCAGGGAGGAGGCGTAGGCCATGCCTACCCGCTCCGCCAGCGCACAGTCCCGGGCCACGTGCTCGCAGCTCTTCTCGACCGGCAGCGACTCTCCCGTCAGGGCCGACTCGTCGACCCGCAACTCGCGCACACGCGTGAGCCGCAGATCGGCCGGCACCTTGTCGCCGGCCTGAAGCAGCACCAGGTCGCCGGGCACGATCTCCTCGGCCGGGAGGCGGACCTGCTCGCCCGCCCGCATGATCGTCGCCTCCGTGGTCATCGACTGGCGCAGCGCCTCGATGGCCGCTACGGCGCGCGCCTCCTGCACATACCCGACGACTGCGTTGAGCAGGACGACGCCGAAGATCACCGTGGCATCGATACAGTCACCGAGGACGACGGTGACGATGCCCGCGACCACAAGGATGGCAACCAGTGGGTCGGTGAACTGCACGGCGAAGCGGCGTAGCTCGCTGGGGCCTTTTGGCGGGGTCAGGGCGTTCGGCCCGAACTGCTCCTGGCGATGCTCGACGGCCAAGACGTCGAGGCCGTTCTCGACGTCCGCTTCGAGGAGGTCAACGACCTCCTCGGCCGGAAGCGCGTGCCAGTGTTGATCGGCGAGCATCAGGACAGCGCTTCCTCCTTGAGTGCGTACAGTCGGTCGGGCCCGCGACGCACGCCCGGCTCAGCCGGTGCTTCCTTGAATCATACCAGCGATGGCAGCCCCGCCCCCAATCTTCCGGGCGGGGCCGCCTCGATCACCTCGCGTCGCAGCCTCCGCTCACTCGTAATGGATCGCGTCCAGGATGTCGATCCGCACCGCCCGGCGCGCCGGCAGGATGGCGGCGATCACACCGACGAGGATGCCGATCACCAGGAACACCACGAGCTGCACGCCGGGGATCGAGAAAGTGATCCCCTGCCCCGCGAAGCGCGTCGTCACCACCCAGGCGAAGAGGATGCCCACGGCGATGCCTAGCAGCGAGCCGATGATCGACGTGATCACGCTCTCGTAGCGTACGATAGATCGCACTTGGCGGCGGGACATACCGATGGCACGCAGCAGCCCGATCTCGCGAGTGCGCTCGTAGACGGAGAGCACCAGCGTATTGACGATGCCGAACACCGAGATAATCACGCTCAGGGCGAGCAGGCCGTACAGTAGGTTGAGGATCTGGCTCAGCTTGCCGACCACGGTCTCCTTGAACTCTGCACCCGTCTGCACGGTGACGGAGGGCACGTCCTCAAGAGCGGCGGTGATCGCGGCCTTCGTCTCGTCGACGCCGGCCGCCGGCACGCGATCCGCGATGATCATCATGGGCACGGCCCTCGAGAACAGCGCCGCGTATCCCTCCTTGCCCACCGCGATCCCGTCGAGCATCATGGGGTCACGGTAGATGCCGCGCACCCGCAGCTCCGCGCGTTTACCGTCGGCTGTGGTCACCTTCAGCGCGTCCCCGACGCCGACGGCAAGGCTCTTGGCCGTCTGCTCCTCGAGGATCGCGTCGTCGGCGCCGAGCGCCGTCAACGCGCGGTCTCCAGGGCCTTCGAGCCACTCGAACTGCCACAACCGCGAGAGAGCGTGCTGATCGATGCCCCAGATGATGGATATGTCGCCGCCCTTTACCTGCACCTCCTGGGCGTCAAGAGTCACCGCCTCCTGGACGTCGGAGACGCTGCGCACGCGCATCAGCAACTCGGCCGGCAGCGGCATATTGGTTGAGCCGACGATGAGATAGTCGGCGCGCACGGTACGGTCGAAGGTGTCGATAAAGGAGCTCTTCATCCCCTGGGCAACCACCGCCACGAAGACGACAACGCCAAGACCGATCATGAGCGCCGAGGCCGTTGCCGCCGTGCGCGCGGGGTTGCGCCGGCTGTTGTCGCGCGCCAGCCGGCCGCTGACCGGCGAGAACGCCTGCAGCGGCCAGCCGAGGAGGCCGACCAGCGGGGGCACGAGATACTTGCTCACCATCGCCACGGCGATGAAGACCAGGACCGCGCCCGCAGCGATGACGCCGAGGCGCTGGGCCGTGGTACCCGGGCCGTACATTCCGCCGACGATGCCGAGCGCTCCGAGCGCCGCCACCGCAGCGGCGGCGTAGGGCGTAAGCCAGGCGTACCGCGAGCGAGGCGGCTCCGTGCCCTCCTGCAGCGCCGCGATGGGCGGCACACGAGTGGCACGTACAGCCGGCACCAGCGCCGACAGGAGCGTCACGACGATCCCCACGGCGAAGGCCACGACGACCGTGCGCAGCTCCATCACGAGCCCGCTCTGCGGAATGTCCATGCCGAACTGCTTGAAGGCGGAGTTGACGGCGGCCGCCACACCGAGGCCGGCGAAGAGACCGAGAAGCGAGGCGAAGGCGCCCATGAGCAGCGCCTCGCCGGCGATGCTCCCTAGTACCTGTCTGCGTGAGGCCCCGAGCGCGCGCAGCATGCCGAGCTCGCGCCGCCGCTGCGCCACCGTCATGGAGAAGGCGTTGAAGATGATGAAGGCGCCCACCAGGATGGCGATCCCACCGAAGGAGAGCAGGGCCGGCGTGAGGAAGGTGCCGACGGCGTCGCTGATCAGTTTGGTCTGGTCGGCCGCGGTCTGCTCTCCCGTCTTGACCTCGACATCCGCGGGGAGCGCGCCGCGAATGCGCTTCGCCAGCTCCTTGGCCGGCACTCCGGGGGTCGCCTGGGCGTCGATCCCGGAGACTCTGCCGGACATCCCGAACCAGCTCTGGGCATCATCCAGGGTGCTGTACACGATGAGCGAGCCGCCCAGCGACGACTGCTCGGCGTAGCGGAACACACCCGAGACGCGAGCCTGCTCCGCCCGCTCCGCCGTGATCACGGTGATCGGCGAGCCCACGCTCAGCTTCTGGCCGGTGGCGAGCCGCTCGATGATGCCGACCTCGCCGCGCTGTGAGGGAGGCGCACCCTGGATGTACTCCGGCGGCGTCAGGTCATCGGCCGAGCAGGAGAAGAAGAGGGTCGGGGCGCCGCCGGTGGCAACCACCTCGCCCTTCACCGCCACGGCCCCCACCGCCGCGACGTAACCCGTCGTTTTGGCAACGCCGTCCACCGACTTGACGGTGCCGACCATGGACTCGGGCAGCCCGGTCGCAGCGCCCCCCATCTGGTCGGTGAACGCAGTCTTCTGCGCCACCGTCACATCGACACCCTCGTAAGCGCTGGACAGGATCTGCTTGAATCCCCGGTCGATCTGATCGGTGAGCACGAACGTGCCGCTGATCATGGCCACCCCAAGCAGGATGGCGAGCATCGTGAAGAGCGTGCGGAGCTTGTGCGCCCAGACGCTGCGCCACGCGACACGGATCATCGGACGTCCTCGAGCGATTGAATGACCCCGTAGATATCGTCGCTCCCGAGGCAGCCACAATCATGAGCGATGATGCCGTCCTTGAGGAAGACGATGCGGTCGGCGTACGTAGCCGCATGAGCGTCGTGCGTGACCATGACCACCGTCTGGCCGAGCTCATCGCATGAATGCCTGAGGAGCTGGAGCACCTCCTCACCCGTACGCGAGTCGAGATTGCCGGTGGGCTCGTCGGCGAAGAGCACAGCGGGCCGCGTCGCGAGCGCTCGCGCCACAGCCACGCGCTGCTGCTGCCCGCCTGAGAGCTCGGCCGGCCTGTGCCTGAGGCGATCGCGCAGACCGACGGTGTCGATCAGCTGCTCGACCCACTCCCTGTCGCCCTTGCGCCCCGCGATCGTCAAGGGCAGCACGATGTTCTCCCTCGCATTGAGCGTGGGCAGCAGGTTGAACGTCTGGAAGATGAAGCCGACCTTATCGCGCCGCAGGCGCGTGAGGGCCCTCTCCTTCAACCTCGTGATCTCGACGCCGTCGACCCACACGCCGCCGGCTGTGGGTCTGTCGAGACCCGCAAGGATGTGCATCAGCGTCGACTTGCCGGAGCCCGACGGGCCCATGATCGCCGTGTAAGCGCCGCGCCCGAGATCGATGCTCACCCCTGCGAGAGCGTGAACCACGGCGGCGCCGACCCCGTAGTCGCGCGTGATGTCGCGGGCCTGCACAACCGCGTCACCGATGGCGGCATCCGCCGCGGTGGCGCACGCGGCCGCTGTAGCTGTGGTCAGTGGAGCTGCCGTGCCCGGCGTCTGAGTCTGAGTGCCGTTGTCCAACGTATCTCCCTCGCTCCTGGCCTTGGTGTCTGGGAATCGCCGACCGGCCGCGCGACGCGCGGCCGGTCCTCCTTATGGTCTCCTTCTACATCCCGCGCGGCCGTGAGGCCTAGTCCGTCGCCGGCCGTTGAGACGCCGGGGGCTCTTCATCTCCCGCCGGGGGCTCTCCTTCCGCCGGAGGCTCTCCGCCCGCAGGAGATTGAGGCGTGTCGCCGGCCGGCGGCGCCTCGACTGCCGTCGGCGTCTCAACGGCAGGCGGCGCCTCGACAGCTGGAGCGTCAGCACCGGTCGCGCCCGGGCTCATTTCGATCGACGCTGGCCCTGCTCCTGCCCCAACGGGTGCCGACGACGAAGCCTCAGCCACCCGCCGCTCACGCAGCCACTGCGCCGTCGCCAGAACCACGGCGCCGGCGCCGAACACCATCATCACCACCAGCGCCACAACGCCACCGACGGGGATGCGCGAGACGAGCGCAGTGCCCACCGCGCCGAGCGCCGTGGCCAGCATCAGGTTGTCCTTATGGCGCGTGCCGCCGAGCACGCGCTCGGCGATGAACGCCGCCACCGTCGTCGTCGCAAAGAAGTAGGCGAGCAGCACGAACAGGATGTACGGCAGCACGACGAGCAGCCCCACGATGCTGACGACGAGGATGATGAGGATGACGGGCACTGCGACGAAGAAAGTGAGTGCGCCCCACCCCAGAGATCCCGCCGTTCTGCCCGAGAGCTGGCGCTGCACGGCGCGCATCTGCTTCGGCAGCAGGGCAGCCGCCACAAGGGCCAGCACGAGAAAGACGGCCGTCTGCACCAGCCACCCGACGACAGAGAAGCCCCACCACGGCTTCACCAGCGTGTGCGTCGTCATCCACTCGGCCACTTGACCCCAGTAGACACCCTTTTCGCGCTGCACCTCGCCGACGACCCGGGCGCCGGGCGCCTTGGTGAGCGCCCCCCCGACCAGCACGATCGACGTATCGCCGTCCGAACCTCTGCGACCGACCACGGCGGAAGGACCCAGATCGACATCGCCGCCCACGGCGAGGACGGTATGTCCCACTTCGCCGCTGACGGCGACGTCGCCGCCGATCGCGGCGACGATGTCCCGTGCGGTTCCGTTCACGACGACCTCGCCGCCCACGGCGAGGACCGCGTCCCTGGCCGTCCCGTCGACACGTACGTCGCCGCCGATGACGACGACGGCTCCCACCGTACGTCCGGCGGCGATCGTCACATCCTTGCCGATCTCGATGATTGAGTCGTCCTGCTCGACGGCCACCGCCGCCATAGGTGGCACGGCGGGCGTCGCCGCCGACGCCGCCGGCGCCGCGGCGACACTCGCGGCCAGCGCCACGACGGAGAGGAGCACGACGGCCGCCACCGCGAACCATCCCGTTCTGAGCACACTCATCGCTTCACCTCCACGACCACACGGTCATCTGTCGGTACTGTCGGGAGGCGCGGGCGCCTCCGGCCTGCGGGTCACCTCGACGAGCGGCACAAGCGATCCTGCGGCGGGAGCCGACCGCACGCGCGCCACGCTCACGGGTCCGAACAGTGCTTCCGCCCAGCGAGCACAGACCCACGCCCAGGCGTTGAGGGCGTGCAGCACGGCGAAGAAGAGCAGCACGCCTGCAGGCGCCGCCAGCACACCGACCCAGAGGGGCGGCACCCAGGTGCCCACAACCGTCAGGTCGGCGACGGCCGCGATGGGCAGGGCGAGCAGCCAGCCCACGATGCCCGCCCCCGTCGCCAGCAACGTGAAGGAAAGGACGCCGAATGGAAGTTTGGCGAGCAGGAACACGAGGTCGATCCACGTCGAACTGCTCGAGAAGTGTGCCTTGAGCTTCGCCCATACACCGTCAACTGTCTCCCATGCACGGGGCGCCGGGCCTACGTCGGCGCCCAGAAGACCACGAGCGAGGATGCGCTCCAGAGCGCTGAAGAGCCACCAGGACCCCACCACGACCATGAGGATCGGAATGCCGATCCAGACGATGACGAGGCCGACACCCAGGAAGAGGCCGACAGTCAGGAAGACGCAGTAGAAGATGCCCAGTGGAAGGGCGAGGCACAGGTAGACGCAGTTGAGCCACGTGCGCAGCAGTAAAGCCACACCGAAGAACCGCCTGATCCGGGAACCGCTCACGTCGCCAACACCCACCTTGAACCGCATTCTGTGGGGTCAGCGTACCGCCGCACGGAACGGGCGTCGTCACCCCGACGCAGGAACCTCGGCTGAGCCGGCTGAGGGATTCCCACCGCACCGCCTCTACCCCCGGCGAGGTATGCCCCTCTCCCGCCGCCGAGACGCGCAGGCGCGATCTGTCGCCTATCCGGTCTCCGTATCGCCGGGCCGCACGAGCCCCATTTCGTAGGCAAGGATGACGGCCTGCGTGCGGTCGTGGACGCCGAGCTTGGCGAAGATGCGCTTCACATGGGTTTTGACTGTGCCCTCGCTCACGAAGAGGCGCGCGGCGATCTCGCCGTTGCTGAGGCCGCGCGACACGAGCATGAGCACCTCGCGCTCGCGCCCGGTCAGATCGTCCAGCACCGCCGGATCCCGCGACGCGGCACCCCGCTCGCTCTCGCGGAACGTGGCGATGAGCCGCATCGTCACAGATGGGTCGATCATGCCGTCGCCGGCCGCGACCACGCGCACGCCGGCCACGAGATCGGCCGCCGGCGTGCGCTTGAGCAGGAAGCCGCTGGCTCCGGCCTTGAAGCCCTCGTACACGTACTCGTCGAGGTCGAAGGTCGTGAGAATGAGGACGCGGGAGCTCTCGTGCCGCCCCAGCGCGACGATCTCGCGCGTCGCCTCGATTCCGTTGCGCACCGGCATCTGGACGTCCATCAGCACAACGTCGGGGTCCAGACGGCGCGTGAGAGCTACAGCCTCGGCGCCGTCGTCCGCCTCGCCGACGACCTCGATGTCGGGCTCGGCCTCGAGGATCAGGCGCAGACCCGCGCGCACCATCTGCTCATCGTCGGCGAGCACCACCCTGATGCTCATGTGTCCTCCTTCTCAAGGGGCAGCAGCGCACGAACGGCGAATCCGCCCTCCGCACGAGGCCCCGCCACCAGCTCTCCCCGGAACGCCGCCACCCGCTCGCGCATGCCGAGCAGGCCGCGCCCGCCCTCAGTATCGCCGACGGTCAGCCCACGGCCGCCGTCGAGAACCTCGATCGTCAGCGCCCGGGCAGAGTACCCTAGTGAAACGCTCGCCTCCGTCCTGCCGGCGTGCTTGAGCGTATTGGTCAACGCCTCCTGGACGATGCGGTAAGCCGTGAGCTCGAGGCTCGGCGGCAGCGGCCGACGCTCGCCAGCGACGCTCAGGCGCACCGGCAAACCCGCCTCCCGTACCTGCTGGCACAGCGCCTCGATCTCGCGAAGCCCCGGCTGCGCATCGTAGCCGACATCCTCGCCCGGCTCCCGAAGGATGCCGAGCACCCGCTCGATGTCGTTCAGCGCCTGGCGGCCGGCCGTTTCGATGGACTGGAGCGCCTCGAGCGCCACATCGGGCTTCTCCGGGAGGACGCACCGCGCCGCGCCGGCATGCAGGACCACCACGTTGAGGGCGTGCCCCACGCTGTCGTGCAGTTCACGCGCGAGACGCGCCCGTTCGTCGGCGATCGCCTCTCTGGCGCGCGCCTCGCGGTCGCCCGCGAAAAGCGCCGCTCGACGCTCGGCCACAACTGCGTTCGTGCGGTAGATGCGGAGGGCGATGGCGAGACTCCAGACCACGGACAGCAACAGCCAGGTGGTGACGGCGTCCGTCCAGGTGACACCGCCGACCGTGAAAAACAGCGCGACGAAGCCGGCGGCGACGACGAATCCGCCGGCAATGGCCCGCGGCCAGACATCGAAGAGGACGGTCACGAACGAGGCGGCGACCACAGCCCACACCGCCGTCTGCGGATACTGGTAGCCCAGCACAAGCTGGATCAGCAGGGAGCCTACGGTCAGACAGAGCGCGACGAAGGGAAGCCGCCACAGCAGCGCCAGAGGGAGAGCCGTCACGAACATGAGCGCGACAAGCCAGGCGTCGTCGGAGCGCAAACTCGCCGCAACGGGATCACGCAGGAGCACCTCGGCAACGCCCACCGCCGCAAATAAAGCGGCAGCGGCAACGCTGAGGGCCAGCGGGAGTCTGCGGCGCCGGAGCAACGGCTCGCGCCGGCCGGCCGGCGCCGGATTGCCTGCGGGCGTCTCACTGCGCGGATCCACGCGAGCAGTATAGTGCACGCCCCAAGCAGGCCTCCGCCATCTGAAGCACGCGGTCGCGCTCGCTGCAAACACCCGTGGAGGGTAATGGTGGAGGCGGCGGGAATCGAACCCGCGTCCACGGACGCCTCGGCGGAGTCTCTACAGGCTTAGCCGTCGCATTTCATCTCGCTCGCGACCCCCGCGTCGGCCGGGTGTCGTCCGCCAGCTCCGGTCAGTCTCGGATGCGTTCGCGCGGAGCAGTGCAACCGCATCCCAGCCCGCTGAATGACACCGCGAGCCCCGGCCGCGGGCGTGCCGGGCGCGATGCGCTACCTAATCAGTTAGGCGGCGAGTGCGAGATTGTTATTCTCGGCAACTATGGTGTTCCGGCAGTTTAACGAGGCCACCGGACCTCGGCCTGCTGCTCCCACCTCGGTACAGCCCATGTCGAAACCTGTTCGCCCCCACGGGCAGCCTGGTGGCCGCATCTGCATCAGTATACCAGCGCCCAGACGTGGCGAAACCGCGGCAAAGCCGCGGTTTCGCCTGCGTACGTTCCATCTCCAGAAGCCGCTGTCGGGCGCCGCCACGCCACGCCCGACGTCGACCCGACTGCGCCGGTCAGTCCTCGACCGTCTGCACCTCGCGCCGGTCGCGGCGCCGGAAGTACATGTTGCGGCAGAGCGGCCCCTCGCCGGATGCGTAGCAGCTCTGCACGGCGACGTTGCACTGCGACAAGGGGGTACGGGCGACCTTGACCACGCCAAACCCGCCCTTGCCGCGCTCGATACCCTCGAACATCTTCAGGTCGATCTCGTGCGCAAACACCTTCTCGATGCAGCCGAAGAACGTGTCGCCATCCTCTTTGAACGCATACAGGAACCGGCAGTTCGTGCTAAGACAGCTCGCCGGGTAGACGACCTTCTCGCACAGCGCCGAGCACTCCTGACATTCCAGCAATTCTTCAGTCAAAACAACCAGCCTCCTGCAACCGAACGGCCAGCGATTCACACTGGCCTCGCGGCATGGTAACACAGGCCCTCAAGCGTGAACAGGTTTTATCTGGATGCTTAACGTCCGCTTAACACTTGCTGCCAGAAACAGGGGGATGTGCCCTCGCGGGCAGCCCGCCGGCAGCGGCGAGATCTCGCCGCTGCCGCTTTCGTCAGGCCGCGTGCCCTGCTATCGTCCGCGCCATGAACTTGAACTGGAATCGCTGCCCCGAGCAGAGCGCTACGCCCGCTCACCCGCCGTACGGACTCAAGCTCCACCGTTGCACCTCGTTCGCCCTGCGGCGCCCGTGGATCCGTCGCCTCCTTGTGCTCGGCCTGCTGGCGATGCTCGCCGGGGCGACTGGAGCGCGATCGCAACCGGCCGCCGCGGCGGACGACCTCCTCCCCTGCGGATTCTCCATCAACGCGGGAGCCGCCTGGGCGAAAAGAGAGGCCGTCACAGTCGGCGATGGCGGTAAGTCGCCGTTCTTCCGGCCGGGCGTCGTCGTGTGGGATGGAGGCAGCATCCTCGGCGGATCCGTGGTGCCAGCCGCCCAGTTCAGGCCGCCTGCCCAGGCTCTCCGCCTGGTGCCGCATCCGGTCACCAGCATCGCCTCGATCAGCAGTGGCGCCACCATCGCCAGGATGCTCGCCGAGGCCAGCATCGAGGTCGACGCCCACTACAGCGCCAAGGCCGACGCCTCGGTCTGCGTCGTCATGGCCGGCAGCGGCGATTTCGTGAGCGGCCACGACGTCGACCGCGTGTACGCCATGCTTCGGCGGTATTGCCTCGAGCGCAAGGCCGCCGGCTTCCGGGTCGTCGTGGTCACCCTCCTTCCGCGCACACGACCGGCGGGCTTCGAGGAGAAGCGCCTTGCATTCAACGAGCTCGTCCGCAGCGGCTGGAGCGAGTTCGCGGACGGGCTCGCTGATGTGGCCGCCGACCCCCGCATCGGCGATACGGGCGACAACATGGATCGGCAGTACTACTACGTGGACCAAGTTCATCCAACAGCTGCGGGCTGCGCCGTCATGGGCACGGTCATCGCCCCAGCGCTGAACGATCTCGCCTGGCAATCCTCCGACTGCGTAATCCGGCTGCGTACCGTCCCCGGCGACTGGTCGCCCTGGCGCCCGTACGCGGCACGCCGGAGCTGGCTCCTCGGCGAGGGCGACGGCATCAAGACCGTCGAGGCGGAATACCGCATGACCACCGGCGCGGCGACCGCTGTTGCAGACTCCATCAGGCTCGACACCGTGGGGCCGCGAACGAAGGCGCTGCGGCGCGCCACCGTCCGTCGTGGCCGAACCGCCACTCTGTGCTACCGCGTCGACGACCCTGCACCGGGAAGCAAGACGGCAACGGCCTCCATCCTGATCCGACGCCAAAGCGGCACGATCGTCAAGCGCATCCGTCTCGGTAAGCGAGCCACCGGCAGGAACCTCGCCGCGCGCTTCGTCTGCCAGCTACCGCGCGGCAACTACCGC